>NZ_NADJ01000025.1 GCF_002196705.1 Desulfosporosinus sp. FKB | reverse complement strand
CTCAATTTTGGTAGATTTGTACGCAATCAAATTATACCAAAACCCTGTGTTCATGCGGAATTTTTATATCTGTTTGACCCAATTAAGCCGGAATTAGAGCTGATTTATTAGGTGCGAAACTTCAGTAACGTAGAAGTAGGCAAGCAGATTCTTACGAGCGGTGTAAAAATTCTGCAGTATCGGGAAAAATCGAAAAAGATGAAGGCTATGTATGAAGAATGTCTGGCTTTAAGAAAGATGACTCGTGAGGCTGGAGCCTTATTTATTGTCAACGATCATCTCGATTTAGCCCTAGCTGTTGATGCTGACGGGGTTCACGTTGGCCAAGACGATCTGCCTGTTAAGGTTGTGCGAGAGATTGTGGGGCCGAATCGCATAATTGGTCTGTCTACTCATTCCCCAGAACAAGCCCAAGCTGCAGTAAGGGAAGGAGCGGATTATATTGGTGTTGGTCCAATTTATAAAACTCAGACGAAAACCGACGTCTGTGCTCCCGTCGGTTTAGAATACCTGCGTTATGTGGTTGAAAACTTGAATATTCCTTTTGTTACCATTGGCGGAATCAAGGAGCATAATTTATCTGACGTAGTCAAAAACGGCGCTGAGACTGTGGCCTTAGTTACCGAGATTGTTGGCAGTGAGGATATTCACGGTACTATTATGAGGTTAAGCAGCATCTTGAAAAAGAAAGTTTGATAAGACTCCTCATATCGCTTAATACGCTATAGGAAGAATGAAAATAGGTAGTGTGGATTGGTCGAGTGTCCCTGAAGCCATTGACGGCGAGAAGGGACACTCGGCCGTCAATGGCTTAATAAGTTTTTGGCTGCTATATTTGAGAAGAACACAATGGATTGGAATATAAATAATTGATTGTCAAGATAAATCGATACTATAGACACGAAACCATTTCCGGTGGTACCATTTAAGTAAGATCAAGGTGGAAAAAAGGAATAGTAAATCACATATAGATTTTAGATTTTTCGAGAAGATCATGTGAATGTTAGAACTTTAACAAGGAGGGACTTTCTATGAAAAAATGTGCCGAATTTATAAAACGATTTACGTTAAAGGGTCAAGACAGTTGTGTAAGAGAACTAAGAGAAGAGGAACTCCAAGAGTATCAACAAGTTTATAATGATCTAATTACAAAACTTATTCAAACAGGCGGCGAGATACCTCAAAAAATGGAGATTCAAGTAATTAATAAAATTGTTGCTCAAAATGATGAGGATGTAACTCCCCTGGGTATGGTTCGTGTAAGTTTCGAATATTTGGCGAGGATATTGACCTTTACTAAAGGACTGGGAATTCAATGGCAGGTCGATATTCGAGAGTGTACAGATACTCACTTTAAGGAATTGTCCTATTTTAAAATTACGGTTGATTGTGACAAAGATCTATTTTTGGCTATGGCCAAAGATGCAGGGTTTAGGTATCCTAGACTTTGCGTTCAGCAAACAGCCTGATCTTGAAAAAGAAAATATATCAAGAAGCGAAAAAATAACGTCTTTAAAAGATAGACGTTATTTTTTCGCTTCTTAGAGTCAAAATTATTTTCCCAGCTAAACTGTAAGATACAATTAATATGCAGAAAAATGATAGCAATTCGAAGAAAATCATTTATATTGGGCTTTTTTAGCGTTGTATACATCAAAAGTCAGCTTCCCAAGGATTCAGTTTGCAGCGCTCCTTTGTTGTTACCCTGCTTTAGTCTGAATTCTCGAGAAGACTAAAATACTTTCCTGAGAATGTTACTTTTTTGTTACATATTGGACATTCAAGAAGGAATATTTAGGAAAAATGTTGAATTGAAATTTGTAATTTCAAGGAATAACTTAAAATGAGATAAGCAAGCAGGGTTGATTTGTTGCAAAAGATACTGAAATTAAAGAGGGTTGTCAATGGAAGAGGATATGAATTTTCAACACCATCAATTTAATCGGTATAAGTATATCATTGAAAATATTAAAGATGTAGTTTGGGAAATGACTAAGGATTTCGTTTTTACCTTTGTAAGCCCAAACGTTAAGGAGATGACAGGTTATGATGCTGGTGATTTAATAGGACATAAAATGCCGGAGTTTTTGGCTGAAGAGTCTAGAAATCAGTTTATCAATCAGTCCATGCCGCGTGTCCAAAAACGAATAGATGGAGATTCCGAAGAAATAATCTTATATGATGTCCAATTTGTTTGTAAGAACGGATTTGTCAAATGGTTTGAAGTATCTTCTAAGCCGATGTTTGAAGAAGAACGATTCATCGGTTACATAGGGACAACCCGTGATATAACAGAAAAAAAAGAGTATGAAAGTCAGTTGAAAACTTATATTAATGAGCTAAAGGTTATGAATAATAAGCTTGAAAAAATGGCAACGTTGGATGCCTTGACTGGGGTATATAACCGCAGAAAATTTAATGATGATCTTAACCTAGTCATTAAGGATAAGGAAAATCATAACATCTCATTTTCCTTGATATTCTTTGATATTGATCATTTTAAGATGATCAATGATCGTTATGGGCATAAAATGGGTGATCTTATTTTACGGCATATTTCTGATTTAGTATTGATGAATATTAGAAAAACAGATCGCTTATTTCGTTGGGGCGGAGAAGAATTTATCATTATTCTAAATGGATCGGAGTTAGAGGACGCGAGAAAGGTTGCCGGTAAAATAAGAAGCGTAATCCAAGAACATGACTTTGGAATAGGACAAAAAATAACCATTAGTTTAGGAGTTGGGGAATATAAACCAAACGAAAATACTGACCAAGTTATAATAAGGCTGGATAAAGCATTATTTGAAGCGAAGTCTAAAGGTCGAAACAGAGTTGTCTCCTGCTAAGCTTTATGTCACATAATTACTCAGTACTTTGTTAGACCACCGCAAGTAAATAACGTTTGCTGGTCTATGCTAGTGAGTGTATCGTCCTTGGTAACCAGGGAATTTATATAATTCTTTTGCTGTAAGAGATCTAAATCCCATTTTGGTCCAGAAAAAGCGAGCTTCGGCAACTGAACCGAGAACAATGTATTTGAAGCCAAAATCACGAGCAAATTCTTGCAGCCATTGAACACAAAAAGACCCAATTCTCTTTCTCATATACTGTGAGGGTAATATAAGCCGCTCCAAATAAATACCCTGTCTTGTATTACAAAAATGAAAACAAAATTGAGTTTGTTCTACTGTTGTTGGGCCCTCTAAACAAATTGTGTCAGTTCCATAATTCACAATTTCAAATTGAAGTTTGTAATTTTTAAATATGCGGTCGTTAAACGTGTTGAGTGCTATTTTTATTGCCTCAGCAGATAACGTTAAAGTAGGACTGGAAACTGGAAATTCATAAACAAAAATTCCTGTATCCTTTGGATCTTCAGGAAAGCATATTATAATCCTCTCCTTTCCATGGCAATGTTATGTTCAAGCGATTTTGCTAATTCTATCGAGTATTAATAGAGGAAAAAGAATTAGTCAAAATCATTATTGACATATGTTCAAAATCAAGTATAATTGACCAAAAAGGTATATGTCAATAATAAGAAGGGGGTAATCCGAATGCCAGGGAAAAATATGATGGGGCAAAGGACACGAGGACTCTCTAGGGGAAAAGAAACCGGGGTTTGTAACAGAGCAAATCCTGTAGACCAGAACATTGACAAATTTATGACACAGAAAGAATTACTGCAAGAACATAAGGGGGTATTCTAAAGTGAAAATTGCAGTTGCCAGTGATAATGGTATGGTTGCCGAGCATTTTGGTCATTGCCGTAGTTTCAGTATTTTTTCTGTGGAAAATAATCAAATTGTTAACGTCGAATCATTACTAAACCCTGGGCATAAGCCTGGCTTTTTACCCAACTTTTTAAATGACTTAGGAGTAGAAGTTATTGTTTCAGGTGGTATGGGCGGTGGCGCAATAGAAATATTTAATGAAAAGGGAATTCAAGTGATAACAGGCGCCGGGGGACATGCCCAGAGCGTTGCAGAGCAATATCTGCAAGGTACTCTCAAAACTAACGGTGCTGTTTGTAATGAACATATGCAACATAACGAATGTGGCCATTAAGATTTGAAAAAAGGCTCTAATTCTTATATAGTAGTAATTGGTAACTATTATTTTTTACTCAGGGAGAACAAATTAAGGAGGTTATATTAATGATTGCTGAAGTAAATCAAGATGAATGTATCGGGTGTGAATCCTGCCCTGCCTTTTGTCCTGAGGTATTCAGAATGGGTAATGATGGGTTAGCAGAAGTTTATACAACTCCAGTCCCCAGCGAATGTGAGGAAGCTGCTAAAGAAGCCGCTCAGGGTTGTCCTGCACATTGTATTTCTATTGAAGAGTAGTATATAAGAAAAGAGGAAAGCTGTAGAGAGGGTGTGATCACATCCTTTAATACAGCTTTCTTTTATTTCTATAATTAAAGAAGAAAATAAAAAGTGCAATCGGCAAAGAACCTAATAATTTCAAATCATGATTTGCTGATTTGAGTTAGGAGCAACACCTTTGGAGGATAGGCTTGTCTCAAATAGCACTACTCCGCAAATGGAGTTTAGTGCTATTATGTTTACTGAAAAAAGAGAGTTATCCAGACCAATGATTATTAAAAATATTAATTGGTAAGATAGCGATTAACTATAGACTTTAGACTTTGAGAATGTTATCCTTTACACAAGATCAATGGTGAGAAAGATATTAATAAAGTATAAGCATCTAAATGTATTTGAGAATGTGAATGTAAACACTATCTCATAAATAATAACTCAGTAGGCCGCACTTATCCCCCAGCTAATTAAGATTTTTTCCTTAGGGAATGCTATTTCAAGACCTTGAATTAAAGCTATAAAGGAGGCGTTGTATATGTTCGCATGGATTTCGATGATAATGTTAGCTATTTTTCTTGGGGCCTGCGCTGTAGTAATTGCTACTTCTTGTTATCACATTTCGAAACTGATTCGCAGGCATTTCAGTAAGCACAATTATATAATTAAACCTCAGCAATTAAAGACTAGTCATGGATAAGAATACTGGGAAAAATTCATAGAAATCAAGTCAAAAGGGGCTATCACTTTAAAAAAGTGGTAGTCCCTTTTAAAATAACCTGAAATCTTCAATTGGTATTTCCTTCGTAAAAGTTTCTGTTGGCGGGTTATTTCTATTGACTCCCGATAGCATAGCCTTGATGATTTGAGAACATTCCTTAATAAAGTTATCTAAACTCGAGCTAGTCATTCCCTCTTCATAAACCAGTTTACTATTTAAATAATTATTGAAATGATATTCTTTGCTTGAAAAGTATTCATCAAATCTTGCTTCAATTTGCGGCGGTCCAAATTTAGCTGCTTCCCGGCAAACATATAAACGGCACAGTGGTGTCGTGGCGTCTTTGGGTAAAATACAACCTGTATTACTTGCAAAGGGACAATGATTAAAACTAGATTTCATTTCCACCATTATTCCGTTATAGCCTTCGATTATTTGACCCTCATTTAAGATTAAGGTATAGATATCTGGATAATTTAGATATAAAAATACTAAATCGAAAAGACAAAATTCTGGTTCATAAGAGCAACAACCTAATTTTTCAGGATCATTTGCAGCATTTCGGCAACAAACTGAACAGAGATTGGTACAAATACTTGGGCGTAAAGGGTCATTAATAATAGTAAATTCTGCTATCATTCGCAAATCCCTCTCTCTAATCTTCTGTTGTTGAGTTCTTAATAACTGTAACTAAAACAGATTAATTATACTTTTTAACGTGACAATGCATCTTAACGGTACTATGATTATATAAAAATGGAGCATTTCTTACATTAAGACTAAAAAGTGTGACTAGTTTAACAAAATGCTTAAGGCTTGTAAAGTAGAAAAATGATAATACTAAATTATTAGATAGCCAATGTGAGAACGTTATGAAATCATGTGAAGAAAAGAGGATGGCAAGTGCATTTTGAAGCGGGATATTTTTCTGAACCAGACAAAAATTTAACAGCTACTTGGTTATTATTTAAAGGGAACAAAATTGTCACTCTAGATAGGAAACTGCAATTTAGTCCTTCAGAAATTGAGTCCTATAAATTGAAAAATTATTTAGTTCGAAGCCAGCAAATTGAAGGAGCAGACGGGCATTTGTTAAATATTGCGGAGCTCAGTCAGGAGACGGTTTTACCGGAGGAGATGACATGTATAAATCTTAGACAGTTACTGGGCGAAATTCCAGACGAATTATTTTTTTTGGCGGGAAAAGCTTCCCAACTATTGTTCTGGGATTATACCCATCAATTCTGCAGCCGGTGCGGAGGTCAAACAGAGAATAAGTACGATGAAAGAGCTAAAATTTGTCCTTCATGTGGGTTTGTCAATTATCCACGAATCTCTCCGGCAATTATTGTGGCGATTATTAAAGGACATGAAATTTTATTGGCCAAGGGAAGCCGCTTTCAAGGCGGTTTCTATAGCGTTTTAGCAGGGTTCGTGGAGCCGGGGGAAACCTTTGAGGAGTGTGTGCAACGGGAAGTCAGGGAAGAAGTAGGCATTAAGGTCAAAAATATCAAGTATTTCGGCAGTCAGCCCTGGCCATTCCCCGATTCATTAATGGTCGGTTTTACTGCTGAATATGCGAGCGGGGACATAATAATTGATAATAAAGAAATCATCGATGCCGGATGGTTTGCTATAGAAAATATGCCTTTAATACCAAAAACAGGGAGCATAGCCCGGCGATTAATTGATTGGTTTGTTGAAAGCCAAGATAAACAGGCAAGGTCTTGAGGAAACTGATTACGGTATTACGTGTTACGTATTATATGGGCAAGAACAAGGATATTAAAGGAGACCTATATTTGGAGGTTAACGATGACAACAAACATGATCTTGATTATCGCAGCTATCGTTATTGGAGTATTTATAGTTGTAAAATTTATACGATTTATAGTTAAAGGAATATTTTTATTGGCAGTGTTAGCTTTGGCCCTATTCCTACTTCTGAACTTGACTCAGGAAACACCATTAAAAAACATTACTAATGGTAAAGTACAAACTACAGTGCAAAGCGGGATCGGTAATGTTACTCAGAAACTTAAAACCATTAATTATAAGCAAGCTCAAACAAATTTCCAAAATGCTCTAACTCAAAGCATTGATTATGGTAAACGAGCATTAGCTAAAATAGGTCATTGATTTGGATGTTATAAAAAGAATGAAGCAGAATCTTACGGTTAAAAAGATAACACGGTTATATGAAAGCTGCTAGAAAATATAAAAGATTATAGTGGCAGAGCATATTTGCTTTTTCCTAATGAGAATGAGGATCTTGACACAAATACTACTAAAGATTTTCCGAAAGATGAGAAGGGATTTGTTTTAATAGATGGGGCATGGAAAGAAGCGAGAAAAATTGTCAGAAAGAGCAGCTGCTTAAACGATCTTCCTGTAGTTTCGATCAAGCCTTCTCGGGAATCGAGATTTCTATTGTGGAGAGGCAGAATTAAAGGAACTTTGTGCACTATTGAAGCAGCAATGGAAATCCTGAAAATTACAGGCGAGATAGAGCAGCAGCAAATTGCAGAGAATTATTTCAACATCTTTCTGTGTCATTATAATGCAGGGGCCAGTTCGCATCCACCGAAAGAATAGGTAAAAAAAGAAAAGGCCTAGGCTTTGCACCTAGGCCGAACCGTCTAAAAATGGAAAGGTTGGGGTGGCACATGAGGTCTCAATAGTTTGCGTAATACCCACAGTTCCCAGATGATTATTGACAACAGGACAATTATAATAATCAATGCCGTTATAATCATATAGTTCACTCCTTTATTTTGTGCTAATCTTAAGTGCGAGAGGATTCCTAATACATGCTATTCAGCATGTCCAGCAGATGTTCATGACTTTGAAAATTTGCATGAAAAAGCTCGAGAAATTCTGTAAAATTCTTGATGATTTGCGGTTGACAAATCCAAACAAGATGAGTATGATACATAGTAATTAAATAACTCACCCTAAACCGTTGAAGTGGAGATAAAAACAAATCGTGCACTTCCAGAGAGCCGGAGTTGCTGTGAACCGGCAGAACGCAGATTGTTAAATGGACCACGGAGGGCGCGATCAAAGGCTTTGACCAAGTATTTCGCGACGTGAAGGCATACGTCAGTTGCCAGGAATATGATGGTATTCTGTTAAGCGTGCGGAATTTTTTTCCGTGAAGCAAGGTGGCACCGCGGGTATTGTATTGAATTCAACCCGTCCTTGACTATAGTCATTGGACGGGTTTTTTGACGTTTGAAAACAAGGCCCTCCCGTCCATGAACGAAGAGCATGTTCAAAGGAGGTAATTATGTACAGACCAAGCTTAGATGAAGCCAGAGAAATTGCAGCAGATTACAACCTGATTCCCGTCAGCCGTGAAATATACTCGGATATCAGGACTCCCATCGAAGTGCTGAAAATCCTGAAAGGCGTCAGCAGTCACTGTTTTTTGCTGGAAAGTCTTCAGAGCGCCGAAACGTGGGGACGTTACACCTTTTTAGGTTTTGATCCCAAACTGGAAGTAACCTGTACAAACGGAACGATCACTACCAAATCATTATCGAAAATCAGTTCTCAGACCACGGAACACCCCCGAGAGTATATTCAACAGATCCTTGATGACAATAAAAGCCCGCGGTTAGAGTACCTGCCGCCTTTTACCGGCGGCTTGGTAGGGTATTTTTCTTATGATTATATCAAATACAATGAACCTTCCCTCAAACTGGATGCGGAAGATCAGGAAGGCTTTAAAGATGTAGATTTAATGCTCTTTGACAAGGTCATTGCTTTTGATAACTTGAAACAAAAAATCATTCTTATCGCCAATGTAAGAACGGATAAACTTGCTTCAAATTATAGCAAGGCTGTCAAGGAAATCGAAGCCATGGCTGACCTCATCAAACACGGGGTCTATCGAGAAACTCAACCTGGTAAAGTCACTTCCGAATTTCGCCCGTTGTTTAAGGAAAACGAATATTGCGAGATGGTAAACAAAGGTAAGCATTATATCCATGAAGGGGATATCTTTCAAGTCGTGCTCTCAAATCGTTTCGAAGCAGATTTTGCAGGCAGCCTTCTTAATGCTTATCGTGTGCTGAGAACCTTAAACCCATCTCCCTATATGTTTTATATCTCCAGCAATGATTTGGAAATTGCCGGCGCTTCTCCGGAAACCTTAGTTAAACTTCAAAATGGAACACTCTTCACTTTTCCTTTGGCAGGAACTAAACCAAGAGGAAAAAATGCTGAGGAGGACATTCAGAACGAAAAAGATTTGCTCTCCGATCCTAAAGAATTGGCCGAGCATAATATGCTGGTGGATTTGGGCAGAAACGACTTGGGCAGAATCAGCAAATTTGGCACCGTTAAGGTTGAAAAATATCAGTCGATCGAGCGTTTCTCACATGTTATGCATCTCGGATCGACGGTTAAAGGGGAAATAAGAGAGGATAAAAAAGCTTTAGATGCTGTTGATGCTGTACTGCCGGCCGGCACGCTTTCTGGGGCCCCTAAAATCAGAGCCTGTGAGATTATCAATGAACTTGAAAATAATAAGCGCGGCATCTACGGGGGAGCCATTGGCTATATCGATTTTACCGGCAACTTAGATACCTGTATTGCCATCCGCATTGTCTTTAAAAAGAACGGTAAGATCTTTGTCCGTTCCGGAGCCGGTATTGTTGCCGACAGTGTGCCGGAAAAGGAATATCAAGAATGCCTCAACAAAGCCCAAGCTGTCATGAAAGCTCTTAAAATGTCTGAGGAGGTTATCGACTGATGATTCTCTTAATCGATAATTATGATAGTTTTTCCTATAACCTCTATCAACTTATTGGTTCCATCAATCCTGATATTAAGGTCATTCGCAACGATGAACTAAGCATACCGGAAATCGAGGCTTTGGAACCTGAAGCAATTATTCTCTCTCCCGGGCCGGGTAAACCGGCGGACGCCGGCGTCTGTATTGAGAGTTCCAGATATTTCGCAGGCAAAATCCCTGTCTTCGGGGTTTGCCTAGGCCATCAGTCGATTTGCGAAGCCTTCGGGGCCACAGTGTCCTATGCTCGAGAGCTAATGCACGGCAAACAATCGACAATAAAGATAGATACGGATTGTTCGCTTTTCCAAGGCTTGCCGGATACTATCGCAGGAGCGCGCTATCATTCTCTGGCCGCTCTGGAAGAAACCATACCCAAGGAACTAAAGGTCATCGCCCGAACGGATGACGGGGAAATAATGGCCGTTAAACACAAGGATTACAAGGTTTATGGCGTTCAGTTTCATCCGGAATCGATCCTCACACCACAGGGGAAAACCATTATGGAAAATTTTTTGAGGGGGAATAAGCATGATAACCGAAGCAATATACAAGGTCATTAAAGGTGAAGACCTGGACTTTGAGACGGCCAAGACGGTTATGGGGGAAATGATGGATGGGAGCGCTACCCATGCCCAAATGGGCGCTTTCCTCGCCGCCCTGAGGATGAAGGGCGAAAGTATTGATGAAATTACCGCCAGCGCTCAGGCCATGCGTGAAAAAGCCCTGCACCTTGATCAGGTTCACGACGTTATGGATATTGTAGGCACCGGCGGAGACGAGGCGGGGACGTTTAATATTTCGACAACGACAGCCTTTGTTGTTGCTGCCGCGGGAGTCCCTGTAGCCAAGCACGGCAACCGTAGTGTTTCCAGTAAAAGCGGAGCAGCCGATGTATTAGAAAAGTTGGGCATTAATATCGCTATTTCTGCTGAGCGGAGCCGCAAAATTTTAGAATCTATTAATTTGTGTTTTATGTTTGCTCAAACCTATCATAGCTCAATGAAACACTGTGCTCCTGTACGGCGTGAGATGGGCGTCCGCACAATCTTCAATATCCTTGGCCCTCTTGCCAACCCTGCCGGGGCTAAGCGGCAGTTAATGGGTGTCTATGACGAGAAACTTGTGGAACCTTTGGCAAGGGTGCTTTCCAATCTCGGTGTCAAGCGGGGCATGGTGGTTCACGGTTGTGATGGCTTAGATGAGGCAACGCTGACCACGAGGACGAAGGTTTGTGAAATAGAGGATGGGAACCTTAAAAGTTATTATCTGGACCCTCAGGAATTAGGATTTAATTATTGTAATTTGGAGGAGCTCATTGGAGGGGATGCTGAAGAAAATGCTCAGATAACCCGCAATATCTTAAACGGTTCTGAGCGGGGTGCCAAACGTGATGTTGTCGTTCTCAATGCTGCTCTCTGTTTGTACCTGGCTGACAAGGCTGCGACGATTCAGGCTGCTGTCCCTCTTGCCCAAGATCTTATCGACAGCGGCGCAGCTTTCAGCAAGCTTGAAGAATTTGCCGGACTTTCCAACGAGGTGCTGGGACATTGATTTTAGAGAAAATAGCGCAGCGAACCGTGGAGCGAGTCGCTGAACTGAAACGAAAAGAAACGGAAGAGCAAATTATTTTAGAAGCCAAGGCTTTAGATCCCAATACAGGCTTTCCCTTTGAAGAGGCTCTCAGAGCTGAGGGACTATCTTTTATCTGTGAGGTAAAAAGAGCGTCACCATCTAAAGGAATTATTGCTCAAGATTTTCCCTATTTACAGATTGCCAGGGACTATGAAGCGGCAGGCGCTGCAGCGATTTCCGTGCTGACGGAACCCTATTGGTTTCAAGGTCAGGACCGCTATCTCACGGAGATTCGCCAGGAAGTAAAGCTTCCTCTCCTGCGCAAGGATTTTATTGTGGACAGCTATCAAATATACGAAGCCAAGATCATTGGGGCCTCTGCTATCCTGCTCATTTGCGCTTTGTTGGCTGCGGATACACTCAAAACCTATCTGGAAATTGCTCATAGTTTGGGCTTAAGTGCCCTTGTGGAAGCTCATACTGCAGAGGAGGTCAGCTCGGCCTTGCAGGCCGGGGCCAGAGTGATCGGAGTCAATAACCGTAACCTTAAAACCTTTGAAGTTGATCTGAACACCAGTATCAGGCTGCGTAAATTAGTCCCTAAAGACATTCTCTTTGTCTCGGAAAGCGGCATTAAATTGCCGGAGGATGTGGCTGTCTTAAAGGCCAATAAGACCGACGCCGTTCTGATCGGGGAAACCTTGATGCGCAGCCGTCATAAAAAAGAAGAGCTTGCCCTGCTGCGGGGGGACAATTAAGCTATGAAAATTAAAATCTGCGGACTCTTTCAAAATTGTGATATTGACTTTGTCAATGAGGCTAAACCAGATTTTATCGGTTTTGTTTTTGCCAAGAGCCGCCGACAGATACCTGTGGAATGGGCAAAGGCCATGCGGCCGAAACTAAGTCCGGAAATCACACCAGTGGGTGTCTTTGTTAATGAATCGTTAACCAAGATCGCTGAACTTTTGAATGATAATATTATTGAAATGGCTCAGCTCCATGGGAACGAAGGTGAAACCTATATCCGGGAATTAAAAACCTTGACCTCTAAACCAATAATTAAGGCAATTCATGTGAAAACACACGTTGATATTGAGGCGATGCAGGACAGCGCGGCCGATTTTTTACTCCTCGATCACGGAGCAGGCGGGACCGGTCAGACTTTTGACTGGAGTATGGTCGGAGAAGTAAAAAAACCCTTTTTTTTGGCCGGAGGACTAAAGGCAGATAATATTGAGCAGGCAATTAGGGCAGCAAAGCCTTTTGCCGTTGATCTCAGCAGCGGAGTGGAGACAGATGGGAAGAAAGACAAGGCTAAAATTCTAGAAATAGTTAGGAGAATGCGATATGAGTAAAGGCAGATACGGCATTCACGGGGGGCAATATATCCCGGAAACTCTGATGAATGAAATCATCAACCTGGAAAAAGCTTACGAACATTTTAAGAATGACCCCGAGTTTAAGGCAGAGCTTAAAAAGCTGCTGAACGAGTATGCGGGAAGACCTTCGCTGCTCTATTATGCCGAGAAAATGAGCAAAGACTTAGGGGGCGCCAAAATCTATTTAAAGCGTGAAGACCTGAATCATACCGGTTCCCATAAAATCAACAACGTTTTAGGGCAGGCTTTGATGGCTAAGAAAATGGGCAAGACACGCGTTATTGCCGAAACTGGGGCCGGACAGCATGGTGTTGCCACTGCTACAGCGGCAGCCCTGCTCGGCCTAGAGTGTGAGATTTTTATGGGTAAGGAAGATACGGACAGGCAAGCGCTTAACGTTTACCGGATGGAGCTGCTGGGAGCCAAGGTTCATGCGGTAACCAGCGGCACTATGACCTTGAAGGATGCTGTAAACGAAACAATGCGTGAGTGGACGGCACGTGTTCATGATACTCATTATGTTTTAGGGTCTGTGATGGGTCCTCATCCTTTCCCCATGATCGTCCGTGATTTTCAAAGCGTCATCAGTGAGGAGGCCAGAGAACAGATTCTGGAACTTGAGGGCAAACTTCCCGATGTGGTGCTTGCCTGTGTCGGCGGCGGCAGTAATGCGATGGGGATGTTCTACAATTTCATCGCTGACGAAGGCGTTAAATTAATTGGCTGTGAAGCGGCGGGACACGGAATTAATACGGAAAAGCATGCTGCTACCATCGCTAAAGGAAAATTAGGGGTTTTCCATGGCATGAAGTCTTACTTCTGTCAGGATGAATATGGGCAAATTGCCCCGGTCTATTCGATTTCCGCCGGTCTCGATTATCCGGGGATAGGACCGGAACATGCCAATCTTCACGATTCAGGCAGGGCGGAATATGTCCCTATTACTGATGGCGAGGCGGTAGAAGCTTTTGAGTATCTAGCCAGAACTGAAGGAATTATTTGTGCGATTGAAAGTGCTCATGCTGTGGCTCATGCCAAGAAAATTGCCGGAAATCTGAGTAAGGATCAAATCATCATCATCTGTTTGTCAGGACGAGGAGATAAAGATGTTGCCGCGATTGCGCGCTACAAGGGGGTAAGTATCTATGAGTAATATTGCAGAGGCCTTTAAAAACGGGAAAGCCTTTATCGGATTTGTCACAGGGGGAGATCCTTCACTGGAAAAGAGTGAGGAATTCATTTTGGCAATGGTTCAGGGCGGTGCTGATTTAGTGGAAATTGGTATTCCTTTCTCTGATCCCATTGCTGAGGGACCGGTTATTCAAGAGGCGAACATCCGGGCCCTTGCAGCCGGAGCAACCGTGGACAAAATTTTTGACTTGGTGGTTTCAGTGCGCCAAAAGACTAAGGTGCCTCTCGTTTTTCTAACCTATTTGAATCCCGTCTTTAATTATGGGTACTCCCGCTTTTTTCAACGCTGTGCTGAAGTCGGGGTTGACGGCATTATTATCCCTGATCTGCCTTATGAAGAAAAAGGTGAGCTGACTGAAATTGCCGCTGGTTTTGGAGTTGACGTGATTTCCTTAATCGCCCCCACTTCGGAACAACGCATTAAACAGATTGCCGCGGAGGCGACAGGTTTTATTTATGTGGTCTCTTCCATGGGTGTCACAGGTATGAGAAGTGAAATTAAAACAGATTTGAGTTCGATCATAGGGGTTATAAGGGAATCAAGTTCTGTTCCTACGGCGGTAGGCTTTGGTATTAATACGCCAAAACAGGCTGAGGAAATTGCCAAAATTACCGATGGGGTGATTGTGGGCAGTGCGATTGTCAAAATTGTTGAGAAGTATGGTGAAGAGGCCGGTCCTCATATTTATGACTATGTTCGAAGTATGAAAGACGCGGTTAGAGATATTGATTAGATAGAAATATTATTTGTTTTGGCGGCTAAAATAACGGCAATACAACGGAAATAACAGCTCGAAAGGGCTGTTATTTCTTATTTTCGAATACTTCGGTTGTATACATTCCTCTAGCGTCAGGTACAAACTAACCTGCCACTTTCGTTGGAGGATAACAAATTCGAAGACAGTGTCTCGAATGCCAGCTAAGTTTTCTTCCTTACTTTAGCGTTGTTATTTTTAGAGAGAGCCGTATTTGAGATACCAGGATATAAAATGTAATAACCCTTGTTTAAATTAGTAGGATATTTCAAAAAAATGTTGAAACTTTATTTGTTGGGTTCCAATTTGAAGCAGATTTTTCGTAACTGTCGGGGGCATAATTTCGTTGCTGGATTGCATTAATATTTTTCAATGGAGCCGCATAATGCTTCATAGTTAAAACTATTTGGGGGGATTATGTATGGAAGAAAATCAATCAATTGTAAAGCTTACTATGGTTATCGTCATGATAACATCCTTTATCACCCCATTTATGAGTAATGCTATAAATCTTGGCATTCCCCAGATTGCTTTGGAATACGGGGTTGATCAATCCTGGCTGAACTGGGTGGTAACCAGCTACTTGTTGGCCACGGCAGCCTTTTTATTACCCTTTGGCCGTTTAGCTGATCTTGTCGGCCGCAAAAAGATTTTTATTCTGGGAATGATTGCTTTTGCTGTAACATCTTTGGGCTGCGGATTGGCTTTTTCTTTTCCCGTTTTAATTGTATTTAGGGTTTTTCAAGGAATTGCCAGTGCCATGATCTTTGGTACTTCGATGGCCATCTTAACATCTGTCGTCCCGGCAAAAGACCGGGGAAAGGCAATGGGGTTAAGTGCAGCAGCTACCTATATTGGCCTCTCTTTAGGTCCCGTCCTGGGAGGATTCATCTGCAGCACCATCAGCTGGCGCGGGATATTTCTCTTAAATTTTGTGATTTCTTTGGTAATTCTTGGTTTGACTTTAACCAAACTATCCGGGGAATGGATTGGAGCAGATCATGAAAACCTGGATAAATGGGGGAGTATTCTGTGGATACTTGGCATTTTGCTTTTCCTTTATGGATTATCTGATATTGCTGCAGGATACAACTATATGATTGCCTTTGCCTGCGGGCTTCTGCTTTTGGCTGCCTTTGTTATCTATGAAAATAAACTATCATATCCTCTTCTGCCCATGGGCTTGTTTCTCAGCAATCGTTCCTTTACCTTTTCCAACCTTGCTGCCCTTATTAACTACAGCGCGACGTTCGCTTTGGTTTACCTCATGTCAATATATCTGCAAAATGTCCAAAACGTTGAAATATCTCAGTCAGGTTTAATTCTTTTGTCTCAGCCCATTATTATGGCTTTTCTTTCTCCTTTGGCTGGCCGTTTATCGGATCGAATCAATTCTCAGATCCTCGCTTCTTTAGGCATGGGTATAACAACCTTAGGCTTGTTTTCATTCGTTTTTTTGCTTAAGAATACGTCTATTTTGCTTATTGTTCTTAATCTGGCCTTCATCGGACTCGGTTTTGCCCTCTTTTCCTCTCCTAATACTAATGCTGTAATGAGCTCTGTTGAACGGTCCCTTTATGGAGTAGCCTCCTCAACTCTGGGAACCATGAGGTTGCTGGGTCAAACATTAAGTATGACCATAGTGGCTTTAATTACTTCCTTAGACATGAAGGATATGACTCTTGATTCCCCGTATTACGTGACAAGTTTCCTAAAAAGCTCGAAAAACAGTTTCATTGTCTTTAGTTTTCTTTGTTTGATCGGTACCTTTGCCTCCTTAGCAAGAGGAAAAAGGATAAAATCTCCCCTTGAGTAGCCTTTGCCTCTGACTGATAACTTGAGCGGATTCTTGATATTTTAAAAAGTGGGAATTCTTAATGCCTAGGAATAAGGCAAGCTGAAGTTACATATTAGTAGGTAAGAACTCCGCCAGGGGGGCATGTTATGAAGAAAAGGGGATTATGGTTTCTCATTGGGATCAGTATCGTGTTGTTGGGGGGTATCATAGGATGGCTTAATTGGCCGCCAGACCCTACTAAGCTGGTAACACACGGCTTGGAAAAATTAAATGCTGCGCCCTCTTTTCGCTACAGTTTGACCCAGCATCAATGGGTTGAAGGAAAAGATCGGGTTCTTGCCCGAGTACAGGGGGAAAAAACCGGAGGAAACACTAGGATTTTAGGAGAATTGACGGGAAGCGAAGTTGAGCTGATCAAAATCGGCAAATCAACGTTCAGCAAAGATCCCTTTAGCAAAAAATGGATTAAATTTGCTAACGGGCAGGCTGCAGAAGAAGTCTTTCTGGCGGAGCTCGACCCCCTATCTTCATTACAAATGAAAGAACTTGGTGAGGTGGTGCTTAGCGGTCAAGGGAAGGTCAACGAACAAAAAGTTTGGGTTTGCCAGTTAAAGCCCAGTGTGCAAAATAAAATGATGGAGGAATTTTGGACCGATTTCCAGTACACACTTTATATTCGAAAGTCGGATAAAACGTTGGTAAAAGCGACAATCGAAGCCAAAAATAAAGCCAAATCTGACCCTATGACAATGACACTTGAGTTTTGGGATATTGGAAAGAAGATAACGATACAGGCCCCTACTCTTTAAAAGAGCGATAAAATAAAGTTTAGAAAGAGTCAAGGACATAAGCCAGGAAACCCGAGAGGTGTTCCTGGCTTTTATTTTTCTGTTTGCGGCGAGAAGACTGGTGAGATAACGAAGTGTAGGTAGGAGAGGTTCGCTTGCAGAAATGACAAGGCTCTGGTATAGTTTTTAAATAAGTTTTAATTGATTTTTTGTGTGGAGGGGTCCATTGTGGAAGAATATATCGGGAAGGTATTGATTTCCAAGGAGGGGTTAGCAAAACGCGTTGCCGAATTGGGAGCACAGATTACTCGGGATTACGAAGGTAAAAATCTTTTAGTGTTAGGGATCTTGAAAGGAGCCGTCCCTTTTATGGCGGATCTTATTCGTGAGATCAAGCTGCCATTGGCTTACGACTTTATGGCCTTATCGAGCTATGGTGTGTCAACAAAATCTTCTGGAGTCGTGCGGATTCTTAAAGATTTGGAACGTAGTGTGGATGACGTTCATATTTTGGTGGTCGAAGATATTGTCGATACCGGATTAACCCTGAAGTACTTGAAAGAAAATCTCAAAGCTCGTAACCCTTTGAGTGTTAAGGTGGTTACCCTGCTCGATAAGGCTGCCCGCCGGCAGGTGGAAGTAGTTCCTGATTATAACGGGTTTGCTATTCCCGATGAATTTGTTGTGGGCTACGGTTTGGATTTTAATGAAGAATATCGGAATTTACCCTACGTAGGAGTTCTGAAACAGGAAGCTTATGAAGTTAATTAACAAAGAAATGGTGATGAAATAACGTGACAAAGGAAGTCGTTTTAGTTCTGGATTTTGGAGGGCAATACAATCAGCTCATTGCAAGACGAGTACGTGAAGCTCATGTATATTCTGAGATGATTTCTTATAAAACGTCTATCGAGGACATAAAGGCACGGCAGCCTAAAGGCATTATCTTTTCCGGAGGGCCTGCCAGTGTTAATCAGCCGAATGCTCCAAAAGTGGACCCCGAAATTTATAACTTGGGAATTCCTATCCTGGGGATTTGCTACGGCATGCAGCTTATGGCCCTGCAATTGGGAGGTGCGGTGGAACGTCCCATAGCCAGTGAGTACGGTAAAGCCATGCTTACTGTGGACAAAGCAAACGATTTATGGGCCGGTTTAGGCGGGGAGCGTCCTTGCTGGATGAGCCATGGCGATTCTATTAAGTCTTTGCCTGAAGGCTTTGAGATTGCTGCCCATACTGGGCATACATCTATCGCAGCAATGATGGATTCTGCGCGCCATTTTTATGGCGTTCAATTTCATCCTGAAGTTAAACATACTCCTGACGGTCAAAAAATGCTTGAGCAATTTTTGTTTGATGTCTGTCACTGTGCCGGGGATTGGACTATGGAGTCATTCATTGAACTGCAAGTAGCTGAGATCCGGGCTAAGGTCGGAAAGGGACGAGTCCTCTGCGCCTTGAGCGGCGGTGTTGATTCTTCAGTAGCTGCCGCTTTAGTTCATAAAGCTGTAGGTGACCAATTGACCTGCGTTTTTGTCGATCATGGTTTTATGCGCAAGAACGAAGCGGAACAAGTCCGAAAAGTTTTCACGGAGCAGTTTCAGCTTAATTTAGTGTTTGTGGATGCTCGCGAGCGATTTATGGCCAAGCTTGAAGGAGTATCTGAGCCCGAGGTTAAACGTAAGGCGATCGGCAATGAGTTCATTAGAGTATTTGAAGCTGAGGCTGCAAAACTCGGTCAAGTTGACTTTCTGGTGCAGGGGACACTCTATCCGGACATTGTCGAGAGCGGCACGGAGACAGCGGAAACTATCAAGAGCCATCATAATGTTGGCGGCCTGCCGGAGGATATGCAGTTTAAGCTGGTTGAACCGCTGCGCATGTTATTTAAAGACGAAGTGCGCGAATTAGGGACGGAATTGGGCATGAGTGAAGAAATCGTTTGGCGTCAACCTTTCCCGGGACCTGGTCTGGCAATCCGTATTCTCGGTGAGGTAACCCGCGAGAAACTAGATATTCTGCGAGAAGCGGATGCCATTATTATCGAGGAAATTCGCCGCTCAGGCTTATATCGGGATCTGTGGCAAAGCTTTGCCGTCCTTCCCTCCATCAAAAGCGTTGGCGTAATGGGAGACGGCCGAACTTATGAATATCCAATAATCTTAAGAGCGGTGACGAGTGAAGACGCCATGACCGCTGATTGGGCCAGACTGCCCTATGACCTTCTCCACAACATCTCCTCACGGATTGTCAATGAAGTCCGCGGGGTAAACCGCGTCGTTTATGATATCACCAGCAAACCACCCGGAACGATTGAGTGGGAGTAGATGGACATTTAAAATAGTCATTATAAGCTATAAAATCTTGCGCTTTTTCACAATCTGCTATATAATAAGCTTATTAAATAAACGATTGGCGATGAGGCCTTACCGTGCTAAAGCATGTGTAAGGCTTTTTTTGTTCTTGTATACAATGTAATAGTAGTAAAGGTGCTGCTTTTCCTAGGTTTATCGCCGGGATTAAGCGGCTTTTTTTATTTAAGGGAGGTGAGTTCTGAAATGGGAGAATATTTAACTTAAGTGGAGGTGGAAAAGAGAAGGCTTCTAAAAGCAATTTAGCGACGTGTGTAAATTCAAAGGTTAGGATGTGAAAAATATGACGATTAAATTATCAAGAAATGAGATACTGCAAAGAGACTCTCAGCGTCTAAAAGAATTGGGCTATAAACAAGAATTGGCCCGTTCCATGAGTGGGTTTACTAATTTTGCAATTTCCTTCACGATTATTTCAGTTCTGGCTGGATCCTTAACTTTATTCGGTTTTGGCCTAGGTGCAGCCGGGCCCAGTGCCATGGTCTACGGTTGGCCCATCGTCAGTCTCTTCGCTATTTTGGTTGCTGCTGCTATGGCGGAAATTGCTTCTGCATACCCCACTGCCGGAGGTCTCTATTACTGGGCGTCAAAACTGGGCGGGCCCGGTTGGGGGTGGTTTACAGCCTGGTTTAATGTGATCGGGCAAATTGCCGTCACTGCCGGGATTGACTATGGCTTGGCGCTTTTTGTCAATGCTTTGCTGAACCAATATATACCTGCCCTGCCTACGGATGGAGTGGCTGGTTCCGTTGCCACATTGATTACTTATGCCATAATTCTTTCAGCCCAAGCCTATATCAATTCCCGAGGAATTCGACTGGTCTCTTTGCTCAATAATATCAGTGCCTGGTGGCATATTGGCGGTGTAATTCTCATTGTTGGCATTTTAATGTTTTTGGCACCACACCACGCCAATCCCATCAGTTTCATGTTCACTACTCGATTCACGAGTACAGGCTTTCCCTACTGGTATGGTTTTGCTCTAGGATTATTGTTGGCATCATATACGTTTACAGGGTATGATGCTTCCGCCCACGTTTCGGAGGAAACTGAAGGAGCCGAACTTTCGGCACCACGGGGGATCTTAATGGCTGTCGTCATCTCAGCCATTGCCGGTTATTTGCTGCTTATGGCGCTGCTGGTGGCTATGCCGGAACTGAAGGATACACTTAACTCCACGAATCCCGTGCTCTATATTTTAAATACCCGTTTAGGGTCAACCCTTGGTACGCTGCTCTTTCTAATCGCCATAGTTGCTCAGTTCTTCTGCGGCACAGCCTCGATCACTTCAAACTCGCGCATGCTTTTCGCCTTTGCCAGGGACGGTGGTTTGCCGGGTTCCAAGTTTTTGTACAAGCTCGATGGAAGACATGTTCCGATTAACGCCCTGCTGACTTCTATCACAGCTGCTTTTATTCTCGCCCTTCCGGCTCTCTTCAGTTCTGTCGTCTATGCTGCGGTCACTTCTATAGCTGTTATCGGTCTTTATATCGCCTATGTGATCCCCGTCTTTTTAAAGAACATTCACCCGGAACGATTTACGCCAGGGCCTTGGAACTTAGGTAACTGGAGCAAACTTGTCGGCTGGATTGCTATTGTTTGGGTCCTTTTTGCCAGCGTTTTGTTTGTTTTGCCTGTACAATCTCCCATAACCTTTGCCAACTTTAACTTTACCGGTGTTGTACTCTTAATCGTTTGGGCTTTGCTCATTCCATGGTATCTCATCAGTGTCCGCCGCTGGTTCAAAGGGCCGAAGTCGGCTTTTGATGACTCCGAAGATTTGGATTCTTCCGCATCCCAAGCAGTAAGCGCCAAGTAATAAAGAAGGAATTAAGTTGACACAACGGATGAGTTACGCTAAATTATTATCAAACTTAGGCAGCGAAGCCTTCAATACTCTGAACAGACCGTAACGATGTTCAGAATTTGAAGGCTTTTGTTTTTTCAGAGCTAGTGTAATGAGCAGGAGGCGGAGAAATGCTTGAGGTCAACGGTCTCTCTTTAAATCAAATGTTGCAGGTGCATACTCATCTCTCGGCAGCCGATATGGAGATCATTGAAACTCTCTGCGGAATTTTGGATTATATCGCCTCTTTGACGGAATCCGACATTTTTATTAATGCTTTGACTGTTAATGGTTACGATTCCGTCGTCTTAAAATGGGCCAAACCTCAGAACGGGTCACTTTATACACATTCTGTTGTTGGTCAACTGGCACACCCTTTTAATGAACCGGCGGTTTATCAAACTCTTGTTTCCGGAAAACCAAGTTTTGGAGTTAGAGGTTTGAGTCAGGAACGCATTCCCATTGCCCAAACTGTTGTGCCTGTTCGTAATCCTCATGGAAATATCATTGCTGCCTTAATTATGGAGCGTGATATCACTGAGCAAGTAAATCAGGAGGCGCAAGTGGAACTATTAAGCGAGACGGCGGAACATTTGGCGCGGACATTAATGGGCGTGTCGGTCAATAAAACGAGTTTTCCCGATCATCTGCGCGAAGGGGTTATCGTTTTAGATGGCCAAGGAGATATTCAATATATGAACCATATGGCGGACGGCCTCCTGCAGGTGGCCGTCGGTACAACGGAAATTCCCTGTCGCTTACAGGCGCTTCCACAACAACTCAGAGAATCTCTGGAGATTCCGGACCATAATCGAGCTTGGAGTCGTGAAGCTACCTTCGCCCAAAAATATTTAAAAATTGAAGGTATTCCTCTCATAACTAGGGGAAATGTTGAGGGAGCGGTAATTATTTTAAGTGATATTACAGATTTGCGGCTAAAAGAGAAAGAACTAATTTTGAAATCCGTTGCCATTCAGGAAATCCACCATCGAGTGAAGAACAATCTGCAGAATATAGCGAGTTTGTTGCGCCTGCAAATGCGTCGCCTCGATCATCCGTTAGTTAAAGATGCCTTTGCGGACAGTATTCGGCGGATTCTTTCCATGGCCATGGTCTATGACGTTTTAGCCAATCAAAGTATGGATGAGGTGGATCTGAAAGAACTTTGTGCGAAAATCATTGAACTGAGCTTTGCTGGTCTCTGCTCACAGGAGTGTAAGATTGACTGGCGGATCGTAGGTATTTCTTTTATCCTGCCCAGCATCCAGGCTGCAACTCTCTCCTTAATGCTTAATGAACTGATCAGCAATACTTTTAAACATGCCTTTGCCGGACGGGAAAATGGCAGTATTTATCTGGGAATTGAGGATTGTGGTTCGGAAATCCAACTGCAAATAAAAGACGACGGCGTTGGATTTTCACCCCAAATGGATGAAAAAGGACACCTGGGATTGAAAATTGTGAAAATCCTCGCCGAAGAAAAATTGAATGGATCTTTTTATATTATTAAACAGCAACAAGGAACATGTGCTGTCATTAGGTTCCCTAAAGAATTGTAAAGGAGGTCAAAGGTTATGCCCAAACTGCGCCTTGTGATCGCGGATGATGAAGTAATCATCCGGATGGATATTCGTGAAATCTTGGAGGATGCCGGCCACATGGTTGTTGGGGAAGCAGGCAACGGTAAGCGGGCCATTGACCTCGTGCAGACTGCGAAGCCCGACCTGGTGCTGTTGGATGTAAAAATGCCTGTTTTGGATGGCATTGAAGCTACGAAAGCCATTACAGACCTGGGTTATCCCGTGCTTCTGCTTACAGCCTTCAATCAACTGCAAATGGTTGAACGTGCGAAAAAGGTGGGCGCCATCAATTACTTGGTTAAACCGGTATCAGAAAGGGAACTTTTACCGGCCATTGAAATGGCCTTTGCCCTGCATCAACGGATAGCCTCGCTGCATCAAGAAGTGGCAACAGCCCGTACTGCCCTGATCCAGCGTAAAATCATAGAAAAGGCGTGTGCCGCCTATGCCCGCAGCTTGAGAATTTCCCACGACGCCGGATACAGGCGCATGGCCAAACTTGCCATGGATAAAAACAAACCTCTCTATCAGGTAGCCGATGAAATTCTTAAGCTTCTTTCCCGCAAAGAACGAAGCTTTAAAACCGGACCTCGGGCATCATCTCTTTAACTGAGGGAATAGCCCATATAAAGAAATAGCTTGGGTAAATAAGCATAAGCGCAACTAACCTGCCGCTTTCGCCAGAGGCTGCAAGAAGGGTTAATTCGTGCGAAGACAGTGTCTTCGAGCGCCAGCTAAGTTTTCTTTGCATAAAGGAGGCCAGCCATGATTCACAACTCAGAACGCCTTTTAAGTGTTGGCATCGATATCGGGACTTCCACAACCCAGCTTGTAATCAGTCACCTGACGATTGAAAATACTGCTCCGCTTACCGCGATTCCGCACTTTTGTATTACAGCCAAGATCCCTATCTTTATTAGTCCGGTCTATTTTACTCCTTTCGTCGATCGGCTGCATGTAGATGCATCGGCCTTGCGCAAGATTGTAGCTACGGAGTACGATCGAGCCGGTTTTAAGCCGGAAGAGATTGATACCGGAGCGGTAATTATCACAGGAGAGTCTGCTAAAAAGGAAAATGCCGAGGAAATTATTCATTCTTTGGCCGGATACGCAGGAGATTTCGTAACCGCTACTGCCGGACCTGATCTGGAGAGTGTGATCGCCGGCAAAGGGTCGGGAGCTTACCAATTGGCCAAGACCTTGGGCAGGTGCGTGATTAATGTCGATATTGGCGGTGGTACGGCCAATATTGTAGTCTTTGAGCGGGAACGGATTCAAAGCACTTCATGTCTGAATATTGGGGGACGATTGATTGAAATAGACCCTTATAACCATAAAGTCCGCTATATCGCCCCTGCTGCGGCTGCAATTCTCTCGGACCTCGGCGACCCCCTCAAGGTTGGTGATCCTGTAGACAAAGAACGCCTCATGCCGGTTGTGCGCAGGATGGTAGATATTTTGGACCAGGTTCTCCTTGCTGAAGACCTTGATTACCTTGGCTCCCGCTTGCTGATGACCGCTCCGCTTAGGTTGGATTTACGGGAACCCTTAATCATGTTCAGCGGAGGAGTAGGAACATATTTCAATACTCGAAGTGAAGACTGGTTTGCCCACGGAGATCTGGGGCCGCTCTTGGCTGAGGCTTTAAAGGAGGCGCGGGTTCTGAAGAAATACCTCTTCCTTCCTGCGGCGGAAACACTTCATGCCACGGTTTTAGGTGCAGGAACCCATACGCTGGAGGTTTCCGGAAGTACTACAAGTTTTGATAACCATTGTTTACCTTTGCGAAATTTGCCAGTCATTCCTCTGGAACTTGACTGCCGGGATCGCTTCGACAAATGGGCTGAGTTCCGTTTACGATACCCGCCAAACGAAACGGTCGCCTATTGGCTCCCTTCTCTTCCCCAACCGAACTTCTCTGAAGTCAACGTCTTAGCCCAAGATCTACTTCTGCTGCTGGCTAAATTCCCCCAAGACCCACTGATA
Organism: Desulfosporosinus sp. FKB; assembly: GCF_002196705.1. GTDB lineage: Bacteria > Bacillota > Desulfitobacteriia > Desulfitobacteriales > Desulfitobacteriaceae > Desulfosporosinus. The sequence goes on along the minus strand of NZ_NADJ01000025.1, from coordinate 35,705 downwards.
GTTTTAACGAAAGACGACATCGGCAAAGCATTGGGTCAATCGATCCGCTTTCACACGCACCTGCCACTTCATCTTATTTGTCTGGACCAAATCACTGTGCAGAACGGAGACTACATTGATATCAACAAAGCTTTGCCCGGTCAGGAAGCCGTGCCCCTTATCGTAAAAACCCTGGTCTTTGGACAGTAAGAACTGAACTAAGTATAGTAAAGGAGAAGCGACATGAGACTGAATGCGAGGCTCTTAGGACAAACTTACGCTTTTCACACAGTCAAAGAAGTATTAGCAAAGGCCAATGAAGAAAAAAGCGGTGATATGTTAGCTGGAATCGCCGCTGCTTCGGCTGCTGAGCGCCTTGCCGCTAAACAAGTATTAGCGGAAATAGCCCTTGAAGATTTGCGAAAAAATCCCGTCGTTCCTTTAGAAGATGATGAAGTTTCCCGTATTATTGACGCCGATATTCGTGAAGAGGTTTATCAGAAAATCAAGAGCTGGACGGTATCGGAACTGCGTGAGTATATTCTTGGTTCTAATGTCGGGCCCGTGGAACTCAGGGTATTAGGAACCGGATTAAGCAGTGAGATGGTTGCTGCGGTGACGAAACTGATGAGCAATCTTGATCTAATGCTCGCAAGCAATAAGATGGAAAATCTGGCTCATGCTAATGTAACGATTGGCCAAAAAGGATGTCTGGCCTCCAGGCTGCAGCCTAACCATCCGACCGACAGCCCAGAGGGTATTCTCGCTTCCGTTCGGGAAGGCTTATCTTATGGTGTCGGTGATGCAGTCATTGGTTTAAATCCAGTAGAGGATACTTTGCCGGCTGCCGCTCGTTCCCTTAGTACGTTGTATGACTTTGTAGAGAGATGGGAGATCCCCACGCAAATCTGCGTTCTGGCCCATTTGACGACACAGATGAAGGCTATTTGTGAAGGAAGCCCAATTCACCTGCTTTTTCAAAGTCTGGCCGGTACGGAAAAGGGAAATCAGGCTTTTGGTATTCACAAAGGCCTGCTCGATGAGGCTTTTGATTTAGGACGTAAACTTGGGCGGGCAAAAGGACCCAACATTATGTACTTTGAAACCGGTCAGGGCAGTGAACTTTCGGCGGAAGCTCACCATGGTGCCGATCAGCTTACCTTGGAAGCCCGTTGTTATGGACTGGCCCGTCATTATCAACCGTTTTTGGTCAATACTGTAGTCGGGTTCATCGGGCCGGAATATTTATATGACTCCCGTCAAGTGACCCGGGCAGGCTTGGAAGATCATTTCATGGGTAAGCTTACCGGCTTGCCGATGGGCGTTGATGTTTGTTATACCAATCATATGAGAGTCGACCAAAATGACATCGAAAATTTAGCCACCTTGTTAACCGCTGCCGGCTGTGCGTATTTTATGGGAATTCCCATGGGTGACGATGTTATGTTGAATTACCAGTGTACTAGCTTCCATGATGTCGCCAGCTTGCGGGAGATGTTTAACCTGCACCCCCTGCCGGAATTTGAAGCTTGGCTGGAAAAACATGAGATCATGGTCAATGGAAAACTCACTGCCCGTGCCGGCGATGCCAGCCTTTTTCTAAAATAACACAGCCCAAAAATATTGACAGCATTTTGGAGGAGAATGTCATGCAAAATCCTTATGAGACTGTTGCCTTGCTCAAGGAAAGAAAGGAAGAAAGAGAAAAGATAGATCAGGTTTTGCCTGATCTGGCGAAGATTAATATTCAAGAACAGCTGTTGGTTCCGCAGCCTGCAGACGAATCCCTTTATCGGGAAATGATGCACCTCACTCCGGCACGTATCGGGGTGTGGCGCACTGGGACTAGGCCTCTCACCAGGACTATGCTGCGTTTTCGGGCTGATCATGCTTTGGCCCAGGATTCTGTGTTGGGTATGGTTCCGGAAGAGTTTGCCTCTGCTCATGGCCTGCTTCCAATTCAGACTCAGGTGGAGAATAAAGAGCAGTATTTGACTCGGCCGGATTTGGGCAGGAAGCTAAGCCTTGAAGCCAGAGAAACATTAACTAAGGGAGGTACTGCAGCTTGTCAGGTTCAAGTTGTCGTTGCGGACGGTCTAAGTTCAAAAGCAATTGGGGCCAATATCCCCGATCTCTTGCCTGCCTTAATGCAAGGACTAGCCCATTATGGATTCATTATCGGAAGACCAATCTTCGTGAAATACGGACGAGTAGCTTGTATGGATGAAATCGGCGAAATACTCCATCCCGAAAGTTTGGTTATATTAATAGGCGAACGGCCCGGACTTGGTACTGCTGAAAGCTTAAGTGCTTATATGGCTTATAAACCACATCGAAGTATGCTCGAATCGGAACGTTCCGTTATTTCGAACATCCACCGTGGAGGGATTCCTCCGCTAGAAGCTGGAGCACATTTAGCCAGCCTTATGAAGCAAATTTTAGCCTCAAAGGCCAGCGGTGTCCGCTATTAAGCAAATTAGTAAAACAATAAGAAAACTATAAGAACTACCTTTGAACATGGGTAGTTCTTATAGTTTTACGGCAAATTAGATTTCATGATTAAAATGTATATCTAATGTTCTAGTGAATACCGCAGTGATTTTCAACATCTGTTGAAGGTTGGGTAAGCAAATGTGATGGAATTGATAACGAATCAGTAAAATTTGAGGAGAGTATTTTATCTTCGTTTTGTTTAGCCTGAGCAGAAGGGAATACTGATGGATGAGCTAACCACACCATTGAGAGAGCGGATGTTATACCATAAAGAAAGTTGTGAAATAGGTAGGAATAATGTGTTTTCGTTAAATGAGGTTTAGCTGAGTAGAATCCTTTTTTTATGCCAAAAGAATATAAGGTTCCCCATGTCAACAAACCGCAAAAACCACCTTTAAGAATCAGGTAATCCCTGCCGGTCTTTTTAAGGATATAAAATAGAGGTAAACCTAAAGTTGCTCCTGTTATCAAATGAAAAAATTGACCGATTATTATGTTCTTTTTCTGGTTTGTTCGGTAGGGCCTCATAAACATGGAGGCACCTAAATGGGCATAAAGCATTTCAGTCCGATTCTTTTTCCATAAGATAAAATTGGATACATCAATAAATAGTGTTCCGATTAAACCTCCAAAGAGACCTATAGCTATCGAATCCTTGAGTTGCAGGCCTCTTGTTATAAACTTGAAAAGTTTTATCAGCCTTGAATTATTCATAGAATCTTCTCCTTTCTTCACTCTCAAAATGTCTTACAAATCCCAAAAAAGCCTCGTTAAGTAGATTTCATAGTTTTGTTTCGATTATTTCATGGCGCTGACTGGGATTCTGAAATAAATAATAATACTGACGCCTATTACTGTTGCAAGTCCCCAAGCCCAAGGCGGATGTTTATAATGAATCCGCATTAATGGAAACATACAAGAGTTGAAAATAACGGACCAGACGATGTCCCATCCATGACTATATTTAAGATAACCGAAAAAGCCTAAAATTAACTCAAATACAGAGAAATATGAAATCCAAAAGATAATATAACAAATTCGTTGTAAACAAATTGCCTTTTGGGGATAATTTGCTAAATATATTAGTCCTGCGAATGGAAAGACAAATACACAAAAAATTAGTTCATTAAACGTAATCTTTTCTCCGGGAGACGTTAATTCCCAAAGAGGATAATTATATGTAAGAAATAAAGAGATTAAATTACCTATGATCCAAAACTCAATTGTTGAGTAATAGTTTCTCCAATTTCTGAAATTTCCAAGTTTATAGGCTATAAAACTATAAATAATACCCATAACTACTCGTAATACCATGATTCCTCCAAATAGGAAAAATATTTTTTGAATATTATTAACATATATTGCGTTTTTATTCTCCCTTTGCTTAGTAACTTGGTTAAAGTCATTTATGAATTGATTCGAAGGAACAAAAAGAAGACGCCCGACAAGGCGTCTTTTAGCTTTATCACGATTGATGAAAAAGAGATTTAGTAATCTCTGAAAATGTTATAGGGAAATTCGGAGTTATCGTGTCCGCCTACTGGATTATGAGAACCGCAAGAAGGACATTCCCAACCACCGCCATTGAAACTAAAATTTGTTGACTTCTTGCACTTTCTGCAATAGGCAGCTACTGTGCGAGTCATTTTAAAGCCCCCTCTACAAAGAACAATGCTAAACGTTACTCTAACCATAAAATTTATTCTTAAACATTTTTTTCATCTTCATAAAATCTTAAAGTCTTGGTCACAATCTCATTAAAAGTTCGATGTATGCTATATCATGGTTGATAGGGCCGGATAGAATTTCGTAAAACAAAGACCACGCTGAAAAGAAAAACTTGTATGAATAGGGGGATATTAAGTTTATGCAGAAACGATTCCTAGTCCAAAAAGCTTGGAAAAAACCATCATTATTAATTGGGGTATTACTTTTGGCCGCACTGATTGGAGTAAGCGGCTGCAGTTCAACTACTGCAAGTTCGTCAAATTCTGATCAGTCAACGACACAGTCCCAATCAACTCAAGGCCAAACAAGTCAAGGTCAAGCTACTCAAACGAAGAGAACGATTAATCCTGCTCAACAGGCCGCTATGGAAATTCGTCGTTTAGAAAATAGCCAACAAAACCCATTAACGAGTGACCAGAAGAATAAACTCAAACCCATTCTGCAAGAATTGATTAAGACTACGAGTCCAAGTCAGGATTTTTTACAGCAGCAAGCTGATGCTATCAATGCTGTATTTACTGATCAACAAAAAACCGAACTAAAATCGGCTCCGCAAAGACCTTCTAAAGGGAACAATCAAAACGCAAATAGTCAAAGCCAAACTCAAAATAACCAAAGCAGTACTGCTAATGGGTCGAATTCCCAACGCAAAGCCGGCGGGCAACGAGGTACATTTAATCCACAGCAATTGTATCAACAAGTATTAGATTCTTTGAATAAGTAGTAAACCTCCCCCACCTACATTTCGTTTAGAACGAAAACACTGTTTTCGCAGAAGGATGGGAGTCTTCTCGCTGAAATATATGATCCTATAGTATGCTCCTTAATAGCAGGTAAACATCCCTACTATGAGGGAGCATTTTTGGTTCCTAAAACATGTAACCATTAGTTGGGATAAACAACAGATTAAGCTATCCGTTCGACAATAATTTACCTAAAATTGGATAATTTATTCTTGTCATTTCAGCAAAAAAACAATACAATTCTTACTGAAAAGACTTTTCGGGAGGAATCCAAGTGGAAAAGAAACTTTTGAAAAGAATTGAGGTTTTACGCAGAAGACTCAACAAATTTGGTCTCAATCGGGAATTAATTGATAGTGAAGTTGTCGAGGTTAGTCAGCAATTAGATAGATTATTGAACCAGTACCAGCGGATTACTTCTATGGAACAGCTTAGTTTTTGGTAAATACACAGCCATAGCTAGAGTTATAGTTATATAGTTATAGTTATATAATTATGGTCTGAAATGTAGTTATAGTTTTAACCTGGTGAGGCAAGAAGTCTCCCATCTCTAAGCGTTAGCGTAGGTTCACAATTGAGCCGTCATTTTTTGATGGCTTTTTGTTTTGACCTCTTCTTCATGGCCATTAATTTGTGAGCCATGGTACTTATTTCGCAGAATAAGATTTAACTTTTGCAGATTTGGTAAGATTACGTGAGTGCGTTTATGGTAAGGAGGGATTATAATAGAGTTATAGTGCAGGAGGGGCGTATGAATTACATTGTTTTTGATTTGGAATTTAATATGTTTTTTCGCTTTAAAGAGGGAGATTTAGCAAACCCTGCTTTAAAAAATGAAATTATACAGATTGGTGCCCTAAAACTGAATGATCAATTAGAGAAAATTGATGAGTTTAACTTATTAATCAAGCCCTTTGTTTATAAACGATTAAATCCTTATGTAAAGAGAAAGACAAACATCAACACAAGCAAAATCATTCCAAGAAGGCCTTTTATGGAAGCCATGGAAAGCTTTGAAGCCTGGGTCGGAAATGAAGCCGTTTTATGTTCTTGGGGGCAGGATGATATCCTGGGATTACGAGAAAATTGCTCCTTTTTTGGTGTCGATGCGAAATTCTTCAATAAGTATATAGACATTCAAAAAATATATATGAAGTTTGAAGGCTTGCATCAACAACCGAGCCTGGAGAGCGCCGTGGATGGCTTAGAAATCGCAAAGGAATTGCCTTTCCATGATGCGTTTAGTGATGCTGCCTACACAGTGGATATTTTCAGAAAGGTTTATGATTTTTCTCAAGAAGCTATTATTAATTGGGAAAAGGTACAGCGGGAAAATGAACTAAAGGTTAATGAATTAAAAGGCTTACTAAGTCAAACAGTCATTTACTGTCCTGAATGTGGAAATAGCGTGGAAAAAATCAAGGAAGCGAGTAAATCTAAAAAGTATTTTGCTCATGGGTATTGTCATCAATGCAAGATTCCCATAAAACACGTTGCCAGGATTATAAATAAAGACGGAGAATTTACGATAAGTTGCAAAGATAGTATTTATAAAAGAGATAGTTAATAAGGGCATAAACCTTAAGGTTAGATGAGGCTGTAATTGACTTTTTAAAAGTCGTGCAGCTTCTTTGCTTTCTTACGGTTCTTTGACAGATGGTCTGTTTTCAACTTATTTGAACATTGCTGCGGAAAAAGAGTTAAGCAAAACGTGTAATTCGAACGTTACATACAAAACATTAAATATTGTTCGAATTTGTTATTGACCTTTATAGTTCCTTCTTGTACAATGAACGTAACAAATACATACGAGTTCATATAATAGCGGAGATATGGTCCGCAAGTTTCTACCAGACTGCCGTAAATGGTCTGACTATGAGCGAAAGTGTACCTAGGGCAATCAGATTGTCCGAGTGGTACAGATTTGATTGCAGGATCAAATTACACCGAAGGGATAAAAGCCCAGGCGGGTAGGTTTCACTCTTTCTTTTTAAGGGGGAAATTTACTCGACTGGGCTTTGATTTTCATGGAAGTGAGGGATTTCTTTGAATCTGATCGGAGTCATTATGGGAAGTGATTCAGACTACAAGGTGATGGAAGATGCGCTTAAAATCCTAAGGCAATTTGAGGTGGGCTTTGAAGTAAAGATTTCTTCAGCTCATAGAACCTTAGAACGAACTCTTGATTGGGTCAAAGTTTTTGAGAATCAAGGAGGGAAACTCATTATTGCAGGTGCAGGGTTGGCAGCTCATTTGCCTGGAGTGATTGCGGGGTCAACCACCTTACCCGTGATTGGTGTCCCAATGAACAGCGGCCCCTTGAATGGCGTCGACGCTCTCTATGCCATTGTTCAGATGCCTCCCGGAATACCGGTTGCCACCGTTGGAATTGGCGCTGCTCGAAATGCGGCTTTGCTCGCAGTTCAAATATTAGCAACAGAAAATAGTGCTTTAAGAGCAAAGATTAAGGACTACCGGGCGAAGATGGCAGCGGATATTGCAGCCAAGGATGAGGCTTTGCAAAAGAAATTAATCGAAGGTTGAAGTAGAGAAATAGAAAGGAGATTCCACTTTGATTGACCGATATACACTTCCTGAAATGGGAGAAATTTGGACAGACGAACACCGACTTTCTCTGTGGTTGAACATCGAAATTGCCGCCTGTGAAGGTTGGGCAAAACTTGGCAGGATCCCTAATGAAGCTGTTGAGGTAATCCGAGAAAAGGCATCCTTCACATGGGAACGGGTTCAAGCGTTGGAAGAAGTGACTCAACATGATGTTTTGGCGTTTTTAACCAATGTGGCTGAGAATGTAGGCGATGAAGCCAAGTATATTCATCTGGGCTTAACCTCATCCGATATTCTCGATACGGCTTTATCCCTGCAGATGGTTGAAGCAACGGATCTACTGCTATCTAAGATGGAGGCCTTGGAGACAGTTCTCCGCCGCAGGGCAATCGAACACCGGGACACTCTGATGATGGGACGAACACATGGAATTCATGCTGAGCCCATTACCTTAGGCTTGAAGTTTGCACTTTGGTATGATGAAATCCGGCGTCAAAAAAACCGCTTGAGTATCGCTCGTGAAGAAGTTCGCGTTGGGAAAATCTCGGGTGCAGTTGGTACCTTTGCCAATGTGGACCCACAAGTTGAAGCCCATGTCTGCCAAACGCTCAATTTAAAACCTGCCTTGATTTCCACTCAAATCCTTCAGCGTGACCGTCACGCTTTCTATATGACGACTCTGGCGGGGATTGCCAGTTCTCTTGACAAGATGGCTACCGAAATCCGCAACTTACAGAGAACGGACGTTCATGAGGTTGAGGAGGCCTTCGGCAAAGGGCAAAAAGGGTCGTCAGCCATGCCGCATAAAAAGAACCCCATTACTCCGGAACGGATCTGTGGTATGGCCAGAGTTGTGCGGGCAAATGCTCAAGTGGCCCTGGAAAATGTTGCCTTGTGGCATGAACGGGATATCTCCCATTCTTCGGCGGAACGGATGATTTTGCCGGACAGTACCCTGGCCCTTTATTACATGCTTCATAAAATGGTTCAGTTAATCGATCGTTTGCAAGTTTTCCCCGAGCAAATGAAAATCAATATTGATAAAGGATTTGGATTGATTTTCTCACAACGTGTAATGCTGGCTTTAGTGGGAAAGGGAGTTAGCCGTGAAAACGCCTATGCAATGGTTCAGCGCAATGCCCTTGAAGCTTGGAATACGAAGGAACAATTTAAAAATTTAGTCGGTCGGGACAAAGGCATCAGAGAATATCTGCGTGAAGAAGAGATTGATAACTTATTTGACTATGACTATCACACCAAACATGTAGGAGATATATTTGCACGTTTAGGGCTCGTTTAAAGGGAACGAATATGTATCGTGGCAAAGCACCTGTTAGTGTTGGCTTATTATCTAATAAAAAAATTGAAAAGGGGTAACAACAATGGAAAAATTAGCGCTGAAATATGAGGGAAAAGCTAAGAAAGTCTATGAAACGGATGAAAAGGATTATTTTTGGGTGGCTTATAAAGATGATGCCACAGCGTTCAATGGTGAAAAAAAGGGACAGATCGCGGATAAAGGAGAAGTTAACAACCAGCTTTCAGCTCTTTTCTTTGCGGAAATTGAAAAAGCAGGAATTCCTACTCACTTTGTACGTTTGCTTGGGCAGCGGGATATGCTCGTACGGCGTTTGGATATGGTTCCCCTCGAAGTTGTTGTCCGCAATATTGTGGCAGGAAGTTTGTCAAAACGTCTCGGAGTGGAAGAGGGATTTGTCCTCTCTCAACCTGTTGTGGAATTATATTATAAAGATGACGCTTTGGGAGATCCGATGGTCAACGAATCTCATGTTGCGGCTATGGGATGGGCAAAGCTGGAGGTTGCCAAGGAGATTCAGGCTATGGGGCTGAAGATCAACGAAATATTGCGTAATATTCTCGTCAAGGCAGGCATTGATCTGATTGATTTCAAATTGGAATTTGGGATAAGCAACGGACAAGTCCTTTTAGGTGATGAGATATCCCCGGATACATGTCGATATTGGGACATAAAAACTCGGGAAAAGTTGGATAAGGATCGTTTTCGCCGCGACCTTGGGCAAGTTGAAGAGGCCTATCAGGAAGTCTTCCGCAGGGTTAAAGAGGTTCTGGCATCCGCTTAAGGGAAATTTTCAAAACCTGTAAGGTCACGACAAAGGTATTCTGTTTGTTGAGGAGGGCGGCGAAGAGCTTGTTAATCCAGTTAACCTATAAGTTAACGAGTTAAAGGCTTTTCGCCTTGTCTCACTAATTAAAGGGGGGACAGAATTGTTCGACTTTAGCCTGGACAAACCGCATGAGGAATGCGGGGTCTTTGGAATTTATGCGCCCAATCAAGAAGTGGCTCGTTTAACCTATTATGGGCTCTATGCTTTGCAGCATCGCGGGCAAGAAAGCGCCGGTATTGCTGTTTCTGATGGACGTGCAATAGAAGTTCATAAAGGAATGGGCCTTGTCTCGGAAGTGTTTTCTAACCATATTATTAAGAATTTACACGGAAAGATGGCAATTGGACATGTTCGCTACTCAACTACAGGCTCCAGTTTGTTGGCCAATGCCCAGCCCCTCGTCGTTCATTATCAAAAGGGTATGATGGCTTTAGCTCACAATGGAAATTTAACGAATGCCACGGAATTGCGGGAAGAATTAGGCCTGAACGGAGCCGTCTTTCAGACAACGACAGATAGTGAAGTCATTATCAACCTGATTACGCGCTATCGCCGGGAATCTCTTGAGGATGCCCTTGTCAAAACCATGATGGATTTGCGGGGGGCTTATGCGGTAGTCATTCTAGCAGAGGATAAACTTTTTGGTTTAAGAGATCCCCATGGAGTCCGGCCTCTTTGTATTGGGAAGAAAGGTGAGAGATATTGCCTGGCTTCAGAAAGCTGTGCTCTTGATACCGTCGGCGCCGAGTTCGTTCGGGATTTAGAACCCGGTGAAATTGTTGTTATTGATGAAAATGGGCTGCACTCCCGTCCAGGTTTAACGAAACACAAAAGTGCTTCTTGTGCCTTTGAATATATCTACTTCGCGCGTCCGGACAGTACCATCGATCAGATCAATGTCTCGGAAAGCCGCTTGAAAATGGGAATTGAATTAGCTCGTGAATGTCCAATAGATGCAGACCTTGTTATTGCTGTTCCCGATTCAGGAACAGCTTCGGCTCTGGGATATGCCACGACGTTGGGTTTGCCTTTTGCTGAAGGCTTAACAAAAAATCGTTATGTCGGACGAACTTTTATTCAACCGACTCAGGAAATGAGAGAAGTAGGCGTTCGCTTGAAGCTGAACGCTAATGCGAGCGTCCTTAAAGATAAACGAATTGTTATGATTGATGATTCCATTGTCCGTGGTACTACAAGTTCAAAATTAGTGGCGATGGTGAGAAAAGCAGGGGCTAAAGAAGTTCACTTTCTGATAAGTTCGCCCCCTGTGGCCTATCCGTGTTATTATGGAATAGACACAGCTGAACGGGAAAAGCTAATCGCCAATCGTATGGATATGGAAGGAATTCGCAAGTTTGTTGGAGCTGATTCGCTGCATTATATTTCAGAAGAAGGTTTGTTGCGGGCCCTCGGTACAGGAAATGTTTGCCTGGCCTGTTTTAATGGCTCTTACCCTATTCCTGTTTCAGACTTGAACCGCGGAAAGAATTCCTGCGGCTAAAATGATGGGCGAAAAATTAGGAGGAATTAATGTGGGATACTCTTACCGTGATGCTGGTGTTGATATACAAGCCGGTAATAATGCAGTTGAACGTATTAAACCGGCAGTAGCCCGAACGCTCCGTCCGGAAGTATTAGGCGGACTTGGCGGATTTGGGGGACTCTTTAAGTTAGATCTGGAAAAGTATTCAAATCCGGTTTTGGTTTCCGGAACGGATGGCGTGGGAACAAAGCTCTGTCTTGCCTTCCAGATGAATCGGCATGATACTATTGGACAAGATGCTGTGGCTATGTGTGTTAATGATATTTTGGTTCAAGGTGCGGAGCCTTTGTTCTTCCTCGATTATCTTGCCGTTGGCAAAGTGAATCCGGAAAGAGTTGCTGAAATTGTCGGTGGAGTTGCCCGGGCCTGTGAAATGGCCGGCTGTGCCTTAATCGGAGGAGAAACGGCAGAAATGCCAGGTTTCTATGCTGAGAATGATTATGATATTGCCGGTTTTTCCGTTGGAGTGGTCAACCGTGATCAGCTGATTGATGGGTCGAGCATTGAAGCCGGGGATGTTCTGATTGGCCTGCCTTCCACTGGATTGCACAGCAACGGGTATTCCTTAGCTCGCAAATTGTTTGAAAACTATTCTTTAGAGGAGGTTCTGCCGGAATTGGGAGAACCTTTGGGGGAAACCCTGCTGAGGCCCACGCGAATTTACGTTAAAACTATTCTGTCGCTCCTTGCAAAACAGAATATTAAGGGTATGGTTCATATTACAGGGGGAGGACTTACGGAGAATATTCCCCGTATTTTGCCTTCAGGACTGGGGGTTCAGATCGATCCGACATCTTGGAAACGTCCGGCAGTTTTTGATTTGCTTCAACGTTTAGGGGATGTTGCCTGGCCCGAGATGTATCGGACCTTTAACATGGGGATAGGATTTGTCATCATTGTCGGTGCGGAAGATGAAGAATCAATACGTCAGCAACTCAAGGAGATGGGTGAATTGAGTCATGTCATAGGACGAGTTGTTCACGGAGTAGGTGTCACCTATTGAGAACTGCAGTATTAGCTTCTGGAAGAGGAAGCAACTTTAAAGCATTGCTTGAGGCCTCAAAAAAAGAAGACTTACCGATTGAAATAGTTGCAGTCGGTTCCGATCAGCCGAGAGCTGCTGCCCTTGGCTTAGCAAAGGAATATGGGATTCCAACTGGGGCTTTTTCGATCAAGGACTATCCCCAACGTCAAGCCCAAGAAGAGGAACTTTTGATTTGGATGAGGAAACATCGTGTTGAACTTCTGCTCTTAGCAGGCTATATGCGGGTTTTGGGATCAGAGTTTATTCAACAGGCCAATTTTCCGATTCTGAATATTCATCCGTCTCTCCTTCCGTCGTTCCCCGGGCTTCATGCCCAGCGCCAAGCTTTGGAATATGGAGTCAAAGTAAGCGGCTGTACGGTTCATTTTGTCGATGAAGGTTTAGACAGCGGACCGATTATTTTACAGGAGGCTGTACCTATCTTAACAGCGGATACAGAGGATAGTTTATCTCAGAGAATTTTAGAAGCAGAACATCGTCTTTACCCTAAAGCCGTCCGGCTCTTAGTTTCTGGAAGCGTTAAACGGGTGGGGCGTCGAGTTCAGATATTGCAACAGGAGGGTTTGGAATGAAGCGAAGAGCCATTATCAGCGTTTCAGACAAGACGGGAATTGTCACTTTTGCTCAAGGACTTGTTGAGTTGGGATTTGAACTTATTTCGACGGGGGGGACTTTTAAAGCTCTTGATGAAGCCAATATCCCCGTGAAATATGTTAGTGAGGTCACAGGATTTCCGGAAGTACTAGGCGGACGGGTTAAAACCCTCCATCCGCTGATTCATGGCGGAATTCTGGCTCGGGATATTGAGGAACACCGCCAGCAGATGGAACAAAATGGCATAGGATTTATTGATTTGGTGGTCGTGAATTTATATCCTTTTCGGGAGACAATCTCCAAGCCGGGAGTGAGCTTTGAGGAAGCTATCGAAAACATTGACGTGGGAGGCCCGACCATGGTTCGCGCCGCAGCTAAAAATCATGGCAGGGTTACAGTATTGGTCAATCCTAAATCCTACGAAGAAGTCTTAAATGTCCTGCGTGAAACAGGGACTGTTTCCGCCGGTATGCGCAAGCGATTAGCGGCGGAGGCTTTCGCCCATACAGCGGAATATGATCGTCTGATTGCAGGTTATTTAGAACGGCAGCTTGAACCGGTCGGCGGTTTTCCCAGGACGCTGCGTCTAACTGCTCAAAAGGTTCAAGAATTGAGATATGGCGAAAATCCTCAGCAAAAGGCCGCTTTTTATATTAATTCTGAGGCCGCCCTAGGCAGTTTGGCAAGAGGAAAACAGCTTCAGGGAAAAGAACTTTCCTATAACAATTGGGTAGATATGGAGGCTGCGTGGAAACTTGCACGCGAGTTTGACTCATGTGCTGCAGCCATCATTAAGCACACCAATCCCTGTGGAGCGGCCTTAGGAAATACGCCCTTAGAAGCTTACAAAAGTGCTTTGGCTTCAGATCCTGTTTCGGCCTACGGTGGGATTATTGCTTTAAACCGAGTAGTTGACGGTCCTACTGCTGAGGCAATTAAGGAGTGTTTCTATGAGGTGATTGTGGCGCCGGATTTTAGTCCGGAGTCTCAGGACATTTTAAGTTCCAAGAAAAATCTCCGGCTCTTTGCAGTTGGCAGAGGCGAGAATGACCGAGTGACTCCTCGCGTGATGCTGAAAAGCGTTGACGGCGGGTATCTGGTTCAAGAGGTGGATCGAGGAACAACTCCTATTGATGAATGGGAATTTATTACCCAGCAGAAACCTACAGAGAACGATTTAAAGGCTCTTGATTTTGCTTGGCGTGTTGTTAAACACGTTAAATCAAACGCCATCGTCATAACTGATCACCGGCAAACATTAGGTGTCGGTGCGGGACAAATGAACCGTGTTGGATCTGTAAAGATTGCCGTTGAACAAGCCGGTGAAAAAACTAAAGGAGCATATTTAGCTTCCGATGCCTTCTTCCCCTTTTCGGATTCGATTGAATCTGCTGCTCAAGCAGGAATTCGAGCAATTATTCAGCCAGGGGGGTCTATCCATGATCCCGAAGTGATTGAGGCTGCTAATCGTTTAAATATTATCATGGTCTTTACGCATCGCAGACATTTTCAACATTAATTTTCCGGAAGGTAACTTTTGATAGCGGGTGAGAATATGAATAAACTTCGAGTGTTAGTCATAGGCAGCGGTGGGCGGGAACATGCCCTTGCCTGGAAACTCTTGCAAAGCCCGGCGTTGGAACGTCTCTATGTTGCACCCGGAAATGCCGGAACTGAACCTTGGAATATCCCTATTTCGGCCCAAGATATTTCAGGTCTGGTGGAGTTTGCCTTAAAAGAAGACATTGACCTGACTCTGGTTGGCCCTGAAGATCCGCTTAGCTTAGGAATCGTGGATGCTTTTCAAGAGGCCGGACTGCGAATTTTTGGGCCTGCTATGGCCGCGGCTCAGTTAGAGGGGAGTAAATCCTTCGCGAAAATGATTATGGAACGGGCTGAAATTCCCACGGCTAAATGGGAAGTCTTTGAAAATGCAGATCAGGCCAAAGCTTATATTAAGGACCTTGGAGCCCCTTGTGTTCTAAAAGCGGACGGTTTAGCGGCAGGAAAAGGTGTCATCGTGGCGATGGATTTAGATACTGCGCTTCAGGCCGTTGATGAAATCATGGATGGAAATTTTGGGGCAGCAGGGAAAAAACTTTTAGTTGAAGAGTTTCTTGAAGGGCAAGAAGTTAGTCTGCTCTGTTTTACGGACGGTACTGCAGCCCGCCCAATGGTTCCCGTACAGGATCATAAGCGTGCTTTAGATGGTGACAAAGGTCTTAATACCGGAGGTATGGGAACATACAGTCCTCCTCCAATTTGGACAACTGAGCTTGAAGAATCGGTAATGCGGAATCTTGTCAATCCGACGCTTAAGGTTATGGCTGAATTAGGAACTCCGTTTCAAGGAGTCCTTTTCCTGGGACTAATGCTTACGAAACAAGGACCAAAGCTTCTGGAATACAATGTTCGTTTCGGCGATCCGGAAACCCAGGTGGTAATGAAGCGCTTGAAGAGCGATCTTTTACCGATATTATGGGCTTGTACTGAAGGTCAGTTGTCTGAGGTTAAGCTGGAGTGGAAAAACGAAGCTGCCGTTTGTGTTGTGATGGCTGCACCTGGTTATCCTGCAAAGTATCCGAAAGGAATCCCGATTCACCTGTCGGAGACGACGGACAAGGATTCAGTAATTTTTCATGCCGGTACGGAAAGGAAAAATGGAATGCTCGAGAGCAGCGGCGGCCGGGTGTTAGGCGTTACGGCCGCGGGAAAAACTCTGCAGGAGGCTCGCGCTAAAGCTTATGCTCTTGCGGAGACCGTTGATTTCCCCGGAGCACATTTTCGGCGGGATATTGGTGTCAAAGGTCTGAATTGAGCTGGAGATTTGAGTGACCACTAAGAGTCTCCCCCCATATAATAATGGCAAGGTTCGATAAAAAGGGGGGATGAAGGTGTTTCATTATCGAAAGCATTTGTTTTATCCGGTACATGTTGAACGGCAAGATCCCGGGTTTGCCAAACTCTTGCTGGAACATTATGCCGGACGAAATAGTGAAATTTCCTCGTCGATTCAGTACTTAAATCAGCGTTCGAACATGCCAAATAGGTATGTTCGGGATTTACTGGGATTAATAGCAGCGGAAGAATTAGGGCATATGGAATTGATTGCTGCAGCTATTAGCAAATTAGGGGGGCCGCCGCTTACTTGTGTGAATTCTCAAGGCGCTCCCTGGGTTTTGAATTATATTGATCAAAATGCTGACTATATTACCATGCTGCAGGTAGATATTCAGTCAGAAACCAGGGCCGCCCTACTGTATCAACAACATTTGGAATCAACGACAGATCCTAATATGAAGAAAATGATCAACTTTTTAATTAATCGAGAAGGAGTACATAAACGTTTGCTCCAAAAAGCACTGCTGTTAATTCGAGAAAACGGGTCTCCGGAAGAACAAAATGAATTGATTTATGATTACAAGATGAGTCTGCAGGTTTTGGAATGAAGGTTTATTAGCAAGGGAAAGTAATTAACAAAGTCTATGAGGAACTGCGCAAAGAGTTTCGAGAGTGGGAAAAAGTCGTATTTGAGTAGTTAACCGAGGAACAATTTGATATCATGCTTAGCAACGTGGAAAAGTATGGTGGGCATTTGGGTGCATAAATAAAGAAGCAAGGTGTAGATATAGCAAATCGAAATGATTTTGAATAATGGGGTTGTATCAAAACGCTGAACCATTCAGTTGTAGGATACAGCTCTTTTTTATTATTGACAATGAAACAATAAATTAATAGGATAGTTATGATTTTCAAGGAAACATAAAACTATTCTTTTCGGAATTTTAAATATATATCGAATCAATCGACATACAAAACCAATCGTTGTTTAGGGAGGAAATGAAAATTATCGGACTCATTGCAAGATCTGCTTGTGCGATTCACACACCAGTCTTTAACGATATTAACGAGGTAGTGGCTGTTGTTGCCGTTTTTAAAAATATAGAAGTAGAATCAAAAATTGAAGAAATTGCCGCAATATCATCTACTTTTGCAAGTTCAGAAAGTTGTTTTGCAACACCGACAACCTCATCAGTCTAGTTCGTTATAGCCGAGTCGGCAATTACTGTGTTAATTAGCTGAAGTTTAAATGAAGTAGTATAAACAGGATTAAGACAATTAGCAGTAATATGTGCAAATGATAATCTTTACTGGCAGATATCTTTCTTCGTAACTTTAGTCCCAAGTGTAAAATGACCAATAGACAAATATATGCTCCAAGCCCCGTTGTCACTACTAAAGAATTTTCGGTGTGCTCAACTAAATACGTAAAAAAATAATAGATGCTGTGATAAGTCACTAAAATGAAAATCATTAAACCTAAAATGAAATGGATTTTTTCTAAAACTCGATAGTTTACATTAGGCAGAGATTCGTTGCGGCTAAAATCGATTAAAACCCATCTCAGCCCTGAAAGCACCATCAATAGTGCCATTATAAATGTGGCAATCCCTCCGGATTTCTGTGCGAGATCTGCTAAAAGTGCTGAATTCTGTAAGATGCTTCTGGCAAGCGCCATTCACTTTCACCTCCATTTTTCTTTTGCATTCTTCTCGTCTTTTGGTTAGACTCCTTTGAAACGATTTACAAATCTCGAATAAACTTTTTGTACATTGTTTAAACGTTTAGTATCATACTTACATGGAGGTGAAAAGAATGCAGAATGATTTACCGAAAGGGATTACCATCGGAGATTTAATTTGTTCCCTTCAGTTGAAAATTATAGAACCGATTGATTCACTTCCGGGTGTCGAAGGTTTGTCTATAGGGATTCTGAATCTAGAAGGAAAAGAAGAGCATGTCCTTCCGTTTGTGGGCTGCACTATCCAAATCAAACCGTTTAACAAAGTACATCAAAGTATCGTCTTTGAAATCACCGGACAATTGTACCACGATGAAACAGTTTCCTTGAAAACCAAGCAATTTTTTGCTGAGTCAAATTTTACTTGGCCGGATTTTTGCCTCAACGTAGAAGGTTGGCTGGCTATGGAACTTGGCCGCGTCTTGGTGGCCTGTGAAGAATGCTTTCAAATGTTGACCCGAAGTCTCTCAAATCAGCAAAGAGAAGCTGGGATCTCTGCTTTAAAAACGATATTAGGATATGATGTTTTTTTGCTCGATAATCAATTGGATGTCTTGGAGTGGGCAGGGGGAGAAAAATGGCCATTAAAACCCATTCCCTTTATGATTCCTAAATTCACCCGGCAAGCAGAAACAGAATCATCTCCTGTTTGGGATAACTTAAGGAGAGGCTATTGGAAGGATGAAGCCTTGAAAGATCTTCCTCTAACCTGGTACCCTATGTTTAGCCAACGTGGCCTCTTGGGCTATCTCGGGTTAGCCGTATCAATTTTAGAGATTAAAAGTATTGAGAAGTTTTTTTTAGACAAAGCAGTTTCTCTTTTTACATTAGAGTTGTTAAAGAATTATAGTGTACAAGAAAATGAACGCCTTCATCACCGCGATTTTCTCTTCGACCTCCTTTACAATAACTTTGATTCTTTGGACTTAATCATTTCACGCGGAAAGCTATGGGGATGGGATTTTAACAAGCCTCATTTGGTTATAGTCGGTGAGATTGAGAACCTTTCCTCCATTCCGATGGAGCGTCAACTCTTGGAGGAACTCATCGTGTACTTCGGACGAACTTTTCGTAATCTTCTACCGGGTTCCATCTGTTTGGATCGAAATGAACAGATCGTTATTCTTTTGCCGGTTGAAAAGATTAGTCCATCTCAGTGTCAAGGGATTGCCAAACATTATCTACAGATCATTAAGAAAACGGCACAGTCAGTAATCGACAACCGCAAACTTTCTTTTGGATTAGGAAATCTCTATCCAACAGCGCGCGAAATACATCGCAGTTTTCAAGAAGCAAGAGCTGCGCTTGAACTTGGACGTTTGCTTTTTCCAGACAAACTCTATACATCGTTTGCTGAGCTGGGAATTATGCGCTTGCTGCAACGATTGGATCATCAGGAGCTTGAGGATTTTTGTGTGGAGACGTTAAAACCATTATTGGAGTTTGATTCGGAAGCAAATTTGCAGCTTCAGGAAACGCTCCTTGCGTATTTTCTTTGTAATGGTGATCTGAATCAAGCGGCTCAACGACTTTTCCTTCATCCGAACACTTTGCGGTACCGGCTTAAGAAAGCGTCCGAAGTACTTGACAAGGATATCTTTCGTTTTGATAATCAAGTAAATTTATTCATTGCACTCCAAATCAGCCAACTTCAGGCCCTTTGGTCAGAATAAACGATCTTTATATGAAAGGTTAGATAACGCTTCTTTTCCAGTAATAGGAAGAGAGGCGTTATTGTATTTTACTACAAAAATCATATATTCTTTTCATTTCCTATACCAAAGACAGTTTTAATAACCTAATTTATACTTTATTTAAGTGAAGTCTTGCACAACCTGAACAGTGAGGGAGGGATACTAAGTGACTGAGGTCTTAAGGATTGACCTACCAAATGAGAGTGTAGCACACTTTAAAGAAATTGCTTCTGTTCTCTTGGCATTGAGTCGGGTTTTTAGTCATGGTGGTGAAAGTTTGGATAAAACTTTACCAATGATGGTTAAAACGTGTCATCAACTTGGTGAATATTACCCTGAACTTTTATCGATGAGTGCAGAGTTGGAAAACCATAGTTTATTGAATGAGATCGAGCAACAGCAGCTATGTTTTGAATTCAATCGTCTCTTCATCGGTCCCACGCCTCCAATAGCTCCACCCTACGAATCAGTTTACCTATCTCAGGATCAATTAGTTATGCAGGAGCAAACTGTTAAAGTACGTAGTTTGTACCAAGATGAGAATCTAATGGTGATTTCGCAAGGAAAAAATCCGGATGACTTTATGGCAACGGAGCTGGAATTTGCAGCTTACCTCTTAAGAAACGCAGATAAGGAAGCTATGCAAAACAAAGGCTTGAATCGTCTGAAATATTACGAGCTTTACACGGAATTTTCACAAGAACACCTCAGGAAATGGCTACCGAAGTTTGTGGAAAGAGTCCATCAAAAGGCGAATCATCCGGTTTTCCCAATGCTTATGGATGTGCTTTTATGTACTATTGAACTGCCTTTACAACAAAGGAGGAACGTATGATGAAAATCTCCCGGAGACAATTTCTAGGGGCAACTGCCGCTGTGACTGCGGGTGCCGGTCTGTTTAGTTTTGAAATGCTGACAAAGCTTGATCCAGCTTCTGCTGCAGCTGATAATTCAGAGACGAAGCAATTTCGTAATGTGTGTCCACGCAACTGCTATGACACCTGTGGGCAGATATCTTTTGTCCAGGACGGCATGTTAAAGAAAGTGGACGGCGATCCCAAGCATGGTTATACCAACGGCAGGCTATGCGTTAAGGGATACACCTATACTCGACGTGTTTATAGTCCTGATCGCATTAAATATCCGATGAAACAAATGCCGCGTGGTTCAGGTAATTGGACAAGAATAAGCTGGGACGAGGCTATGGATACGATCGCTAAAAAGATTTTGGATCTAAAAAAGCGTTATGGTTCAACGCTGCCGATCTGCTTTGATAAATATTCCGGAAACTTTGGCATCCTCCATTATGCAGCCGATGGAACAATGTCCAGTATTGGGTATACAACACGTGCTGTAGGGACGCCTTGTTGGCCAGCCGGGATTGATGCTCAAACCTACGACTTTGGAACGCTTTATAATAATGACCCTGAGGATATGGTTAATACCAAATATCTCATTCTTTGGGGACAAAATTTAGCCTGGACCGCCATTCATTCCCTTCCGTTTGCCCAAAAAGCTCGTGAAAATGGTGCTAAACTTGTAGTCATCGATCCAATCTTAACTTCTACGGCTTCGAAGGCTGATCTCTATATTCAGATCAAGCCGAGCACAGACGGCGCTTTGGCTTTGGGCATGGCACGGTATATTCTCGATAATAACTGGGTGGATTGGGATTACGCACGCGCTAACAGCGTTGGTTTTGATGAGTGGATTGATTATTTAAAAAACAATGTCACCTTAGATTGGGCCGCAAGCAAAACAGGAGTTCCCAAAGAGATCATTATGGAAATTGCACGCGAGTATGCCACAAGCAAACCAGCCAGTATGTGGGTGGGGTATGGGATGCAAAGGCATACAAACGGCGGGCAAAATGTCCGAATTATTGATGCCCTGGGCGTAATGACGGGTAATGTGGGAAAATCCGGTGGAGGAGTTAACTACGGCCAATTGGAAACTTGGGGGTTCAATTATGGGGCGATGTCATATTCGGCACCAAAAGGGTCGCGTGGTATAGTAGGGGCGAATGGCAAAGAAGGGGATCGTTCCATCAACATCAACAACTTTGCCCATGATGTTATGGCCCAGCAAGATCCCCCGGTTAAAATGCTCTGGCTTGCTTGCCGTAACCCAGGAGGTCAAGACCCGGATACCCATGCTATCGAAAAAATGTTCGCTTCTATGGAATTTGTCGTTTCAGTCGACTCCTTCTTTAACAAAACCGTTCAAATGTCAGATATTGTTTTGCCGGCGACAACACATTTTGAGAATTGGGATGTTAACGCAAGTTATTGGCATTATTGGATTGGGATCAATGAGATGGCGATCCAACCGATGTATGAGTCAAAATCAGATCTGGAAATCGCCATGCTTCTTTCTAAGAAAATGAATGCCCTTGAAGCAGGTTCATGCACCTATCCAACCAGTGGCAGCGAGCAAGAATGGTTGGCTAAAGAGTTTAATGCTGCTCTCAATGCATCCTTAGGAATTTCGAATTATAAAGAACTGAGCAATGGACCGCGTAAAGTTAAAATGCCTCCGGCAGCTTGGTCCGATGGAAAATTCCGCACCCCTTCCAAAAAAATTGAAATACACAGCAACCAAGCAGAGAAAAACGGTCTGCCTGCCCTGCCGATTTGGGTGGAGGAAATGAAAGCGCCGGAAAAATATCCGGTACGATTAATGACCCCTCATCCTCAGCTAGGTTTACACTCACAGTTCCAAAATCTTGACTGGATGATGGCGGCAAATCCTGAACCGAAGTTGGAGATTCATCCGAATTTAGCTGCAAAGTATGGTATTCAAGAAGGCGACAAGGTCAAAGTCTTTAATGATCTTGGTGATATAACTTTGAAAGCGCATTTAACGCGAACAACCTCAGAAAATGTCGTTGTATCTTATGAGGCATGGTATAACAAATCAAATTACAACGTGAATTATACCGTGAAGGCTATTCCGAGTGACATGGGAAAACAGGCCACGGGCAATAACGGTCTCGCTTTTCATGACAACTTTGTTGACTTGCAAAAAGTATGAGGAGGGATGAAAGATGAATAAACAACTTGGCTTCTTACACAATTCTGAGAAGTGCGTCGGATGCCGTGGTTGCGAAATGGCTTGTAAGAATTTATATCAAACAGATATTTCCCAACGTTGGCGTCAGGTTTTTCAAATTGATGAAAATGCCTATCCGCTCCCCAGTCGGATGTTTATTTCGATAGGTTGCAATCATTGTTCAGAACCTCAATGTATGAAGGTCTGTCCAGTTGGCGCATATACTAAACGAGACGATGGCATCGTCATTCATGATGATAACCGCTGTATCGGCTGCCGTCTTTGTGTTATGGCCTGCCCCTATGGTCGTCCGCAATTTAATTCTGTTATAAACATTGTTCAAAAGTGTAATCTTTGTTATCAAAGAGTGGACAAGGGAGAGAAACCGGCTTGTGTAGCCTCTTGTGTAGCAGGAGCGCTTGAATTAGTCCAGATCAACTCCAGTCTCGACGCGAAGACGGGAGTACTAAAAACACTCCCCGGTTTGCCAAGTCCTTCGATTACGAATCCATCAATACGTTTTGTCGGACCAAAACAAGGAAAGCAAGTTAGGAGGGATTAGAATGGGAACTATGGAATGGCCGCTCGTATTATTTACTGTTTTAGGAGAAACAGCTATTGGTATCATCTTCGTTTTATGGTGGTTAGACCGTGCAGAGGTGGACCCTATTTTTTATAAGAAAGCAGCATTGTTGTCGGGTCTACTTTTGGCCCTTGCGCTAATTGCTTCTTTGTTTCACCTTGGTCGGCCGGAATATGCTTATCGTGCAGTTTCCCATTTATCCACTTCTTGGCTTAGCCGGGAAATCCTCTGTTTCCTATTCGCTGCTGTTGCCTGGCTTTATTTCTATTCTCAGGTGCGACAACCAAAAGGAAAGCGGCGCTTGGCGGCAGGTATTACCAGTACTTTTGGGTTACTAGGGATTTTTAGCAGCTCTATGATTTATGTCTTACCACGTGTGCCTGCCTGGGACAGCGTGCAAACACCGCTCTTTTTCCTCTTAACAACGGGTTTACTCGGTGGATTAACGTGCCTTGTTCTTGGCCGAAAAACATTAAAGTTGTCCCAGCTTCAGGAGCTTTTATTGATCGTCTTCACCTGTGTACTGGTCAGCATTCTTTCCTTCGCCATCTATTTGTCCATGCTTAACACAGCAGGCATGGAAGGAATGTCCACAGTTCAATTTTTACTAGCCAGCCCGCTGTTTTGGCTTCGAGTTGTGGCTAATTGGCTTCTGCCGTTAATATTACTTGTCACATACTTTTCGAAGCAAAAAACAATTAATGCCAACTTAGTTATAATGTTGTTTATCGCCTGTAGCATTGGGGAACTTCTGGGGCGTGCCCTCTTTTATCTCAGTGCTGTCGGAATCAGCATCACCGCTCTGAAGTAAAGTGTTTACATTACCAGGATCTTGTATCAAAATGTTTAAGGGTACGCAAAATAATTATGGTTTACTTTTTAAAGGATTTGACTGCCTTTTAGCGAAGTGTTTTTAGGGCGGCAATGTTACAAATGCTCAGAAAGGATGTCATCATTTGCCAGAAAAGCATTATCATGTTTGTCCGAGAAATTGTTATGATACGTGCAGTATAATCAGTACCACAGTCAACGGTGTACTCGTTTCCATTGAGGGCAATCCCGCTCATGATTATACCAAAGGCAAATTATGTCCAAAAGCAATGAATGATATCCAAAAAGTATACAATCCTTCACGCATCCGTTATCCTATGCGACAACGGCAACGCTTTAGCGGAAATTGGGAACGGATGAGTTGGGATGAAGCCCTAGACATGATTGCTCAGAAAATAATAGATAGTAAAAAACACGATGGAAACACGTTATCTCTAGCTTTAAACAAGTACTCAGGAAATTTCGGAGCCCTGCATAATGCGATGGAATGGCTTTTTTCCGGAATGGGTCCTACGACCAGGGCAGTGGGTTCACCGTGTTGGTCCGCAGGTGTTGATGCTCAGACGTATGATTTCGGTAAGTTTTTCTGCTCCGAACCCAGGGAAATGGGGCATGCCAAATTATTATGGCTTTGGGGGGTCAATCCGGCATGGACAGCGGTTCATCAAATGCCCATCATTTTTGATGCCATGGATAGAGGAAGCAAAGTTATTTGTTTTGATACCTACCTCAGTGATACGGCCGCACGTTCCCACCGGTTTATACAAGTTAAACCAGGTACAGATGGTCTCCTTGCATTGGCTATGTGTAAGGTTCTTTGCGAGGAAAATCTGATGGATGACAAATTATACGATTACACTTTGGGACTAGTAGAATTTATTGATTACCTTACAAATTCAATCGATTTGACGGAAGCGGCAGAAATAACCGGAGTCAAGGCTGAGATCATTCGCGAACTAGCCATTGAATATGGACAAACCTGCCCAGCATGTATTTGGGTTGGTTTTGGTCTCCAACGCTATACAAACGGAGGGCAAACCCTTCGTGCCATTGATGCTTTAGGCGCATTAGCAGGTCATATTGGGGAAAAGGGCGGGGGAGTTCACTATGGTCATTTTGAGACGTGGAAATTTGCAGGTGCTGGTTTACCAGAGCAGCAAAACAGACAACTCAATATTAACCGATTTGCACGCGAAGCACTGGCATGTGATAAGCCTCCTTTAAGAGTTTTATGGCTCAGCGGAAGAAATCCCTTGGCGCAAGATGCCGACCTTAAACATTGGCATCGGCTTATTCAGCAACTTGAGTTGATCGTCATCAACGATTTGTTTTTGACGAAATCCGCTCAAGCAGCTGATATTTTTCTGCCTGCAACAACCCATTATGAGCATTGGGATCTTAATTCAAGCTATTGGCATTATTGGGTAGGAATTAATGAACCTGCCATCAATCCAGTCGGTGAAGCGAAGTCTGATTTGGAGATCGCTTGGAATCTTTCGGCAAAATTGAATCGATTTGAAAAAGGCAGCTGTTCTTTTCCAACCTCTGGATCGGAAAGAGAAACTGCGTTAAAGCAACTTGGTCCGGATATGCTTCGTATGCTGGGGTTAAACACTCCGGAAGAAATCCTTGATCGACCGATTAAGGCAAAATTCCCTCCAACCGCCTGGGAGAATCACGAATTTGTAACCCCATCCAAACGTTATGAATTCCAATCTTCGCGTGCTCTTGCAGCCGGATTACCGGCTCTCCCTGTTTTTGAACCCGCTCTGCTACCCTCAAAGGAGACTCCCTTGCGTTTATTGACACCGCATCATTCGATGATGATCAATTCTCAATCTTATCAGGATGCCTTATCTGATTATTACGATCTCTATATTAACCCTCGACTCCTTGAAAATTACGGCCTGAAAATTGGAGAAACCGCAGAAATCTGGAATGAATATGCCAGCTTACAGGTTAAAGTGAAAGTTGACATGAGTCTGCCTGAGGATGTAGTCATCATTTATCAACAGGCTATAGAACAAAGAGCTCAAGCCCGAAATGCCCTGTTAAATTCAAACCTATCCGATATGGGCGATGTGGCCGCTGGAGGTAAGGGACTTGCGATCAATGAGACGTTTGTAAGTCTGAGAAAATTAACTCCTTCCGAACGCAGCTTCTAGTGAAAACGTAATTATTGTGATTATAGAAAAATCAACGATGCTGCGAGGTGATGATATGCTCAAGCAAATAGGTTTTATATTAGATGCTAACCGTTGTTTAGGCTGCGGAGCCTGCCTTAAAGCCTGTCAGATCAATCATAACCTCCCACCGACTCTGACATGGAGAACCATACGAAAAATTGAGGATGAAAGTTCAGACGGGAAAAGAAGATTTTATCTTTCGAGTGCCTGTAATCATTGCGCAAATCCGGAATGCATGCGAGTATGTCCCTCTGGTGCTTATTCTAAACGCCGTGATGGTATCGTGGTTCATAATTCTTCAAAATGCATGGGATGTAAATCATGTGTAGCTTCCTGTCCTTTTAGTGTTCCCAAGATTCATCCTGAAACGGGGAAAGCAACCAAATGTCTTCTCTGTTATGATCGTTTAGATCTAGGTATGACGCCCTATTGCGTTAAAGCATGTCCAACAAGAGCCTTGCTCTGTCAAGAAATACATTCTATATCACTTGATCAGCTAATTCGTCTAACGGCACCACTGCCAGGGTTACGATTGACGAATCCATCTGTCTATTATAAAGAACCAAGGAGATTAAATTATTAGAATAACAAAAAGGTCTTATTTTTGTATTTTTATACAAAGATAAGACCTTTTTGTTGTGATTTTTTACAAAAAATAATTCGTTATTTGTATCGCATTTTTTATTATGAATTTATAGCCTACGCTTCTCAAGGTTCTAATGAAGGAGGGTTTGTTTTTACTTTGTTTAATATATTTGTCCTTTTTAGTCTAGCCGGCTGTGGTAGTGTTT
The DNA here is from genome assembly GCF_002196705.1 of Desulfosporosinus sp. FKB. Lineage (GTDB taxonomy): Bacteria > Bacillota > Desulfitobacteriia > Desulfitobacteriales > Desulfitobacteriaceae > Desulfosporosinus. The sequence goes on along the minus strand of NZ_NADJ01000025.1, from coordinate 9,147 downwards.
CCAAGCAGCCTGATTATGAACGGAGTTGAAACCAAATGAGTTATGGAAGATTATTAACGGCGATGGTCACGCCTCTGAATGAAAAGTTTGAAGTTGATTACGCAGAGGCAAGTAGATTAGCTCAACATTTGGTCGCGCATGGCTCCGAGGGAATAGTCGTAGACAGCACGACGGGAGAATCACCTATATTGACCACTGAGGAAAAGCTTGAGTTATTTAGAGTCGTAAAAAAGTCAGTTGGCTCTAAGTCTAAAGTAATTGCAGGAGTAGGGTCAAATTCTACCCAAGCAAGTGTCGCTATGGCACTTCGGGCCATAGAGGCTGATTTGGACGGATTAATTGCGGTAGTACCTTATTACAATAAACCTTCCCAGGAAAGGCTGTATCGACATTTTGCACGATCGCAGAAGCAACGCCGATCCCGTTTATCCGCCACAAGTCGTTTGGACAAGAGCTTTGGAATCAACGACAGATCCTAACTATGAAGAAAATGATCAGCTTTTTAATTACTCGAGAAGGAGTACATAAACGTTTGCTCCAAAAAGCATTGCTGTTATTCGAGAAAACGGGTCTCCGGAAGAACAAAATGATTTGATTTATGATTACAAGATGAGCTTGCAGGTTCTGGAATAACGGGTCTGTCTCCTAAAAGAGGGTGTTGCAAAACGGTCACTTGTGCAGGCAGTTGGAACGGGGTTACTGCTACTCCATTGTACGTTCAGTCAAATATTGATCCCCTTTCTGTAACACCGAACGGATATAGGACAGCTTCAATTAATCCATCCAGGGCCGGCGGAATTTTTACGTCATTCCCGGCAATCCAAAGCAATGGCTACGGAGATTTTCTCTTTGGGGTTGACGGGGGATACCCAGTGCTCTAGGAAACTAAGTGAAGTGAAGAGACTTGAAATCTAGCTATTGGGACTTTCTTGAAGTCTACTGATATTTACTGATTGCATAGCCGACTTTAACTGATTATTTAGTTTTTATCTATTATTTGGCCAGTTTATCTAATTCGAGGTAAACTGGCTGGATTTGTTGTTGAAAGCATAAAACCATGAGCTTCATAATTTTTTAGTCAATACATTGCAAATTAGTACGATCGTATCCACCGATAAAAAGTTATTTGTAGATTCGCGACAATGTAATTGCAATAAAATCTGATTACTTAATTGTTTTTTAAAAATCTATCCACTTAAGATACAGGCTTTGAATTATTGAACTTGATAAAAGCAATAATCATCTCACTAAGAAATTTAATTGTTGATTTATCCAAACCGGATATTATTCCCAGAAGTTTATTGATTTCCATATTTTTTGAATCATCATCTTGTATTAATAAGCCCGGATCAATATCAAGAGCGTTTGCAATTTTAAATAAAATGACTAAGGAAGGGATTTTTGAACTACGTTCCAAGTAACTAATATACATTGGACTCACTTCAATTTTTTCTGCTAATTTTTCTTGAGTTAAACCCTTTAGTTTCCTGAAATATTTTAAATTCTTGCTTATTCTATCCTTAATTATGTCTTCCATTTTTAATCACGCTCCTTACAACAATTGTAAGGGTATTCCCGAATAGAACTTATAAACTAAAAGTTATAGTAAATTATTGAAAAGTATTACTATCAGTATTAGAATTAGAAATAGATGTCGATAATTGTTTAATTATGGCATTGTAACAACTGAAAATTATAAATGTAATTCGTTAGAAAAAGCTCTGCGACAAATACAAACAAGATATTTAAATATATTTCACAATCGCATTTGAACTGTAATTTTGATATCCAACTAACCGCATTTATTTTTAACATGGTCACCAATTTGATGTAGTATGTACAACAAAGGAGAGGTTAAACAATGAATTGGTTGTTAGAACGAGTGCAACCAAACTTAACTATTGGAACGACCGCAAACGTCGATCTTTTTAATGGCTTTGGAGTTTTATTATTGTGCAAGGGAAAACAAATAACCGAAGACATAAGTAAACTGCTGCAAAAACGTGAAGTTTATGTATGGAAAAAGCAGGAGACAAGTTCAAATGTAAGGCCAAAAGCATTTCCCAAAGATAAATATACAAAACTAGTAGGTTCTTTATGGGGGATTTACCATGAAGCAAAACTTATTCAACCAGAGCAGATCGAAAAAACAGTTACCCTTGTGGAGACAATTTTTAATGAGCTAAAGCAAATCGAAATATATTTAGATTTAGAGGTTTCACGAATAGATTTGGAGAAGTTTAAGCAAAATGATTATGGAACATTTGTTCATAGCGTCAATGTAGCGTTATTATCAACAATGACGGGTAAGCGCTTGGGGTACACTGATAAGAAACTTAAGAATTTGATATTAGGTGCCTTGCTTCATGATATAGGAAAACTTAGGGTCCCGAAGGAAATCTTGAATAAGCCGGGTAGTTTAACAGATGATGAATATATCGTCATGAAACAACACCCACAGTATGGCGTAGAAATGTTGAGAGATGTTCGTTTATCACCAAGTATAACAGCGATCGTTGGAGAGCATCATGAACGATGGAATATAAAAGGTTATCCTTATGGATTACAAGGACACGACATTCATCCTGACGCTCAAATCGTAGCTGTAAACGATGTTTATGATGCATTAACTGCAGATAGGCCGTACCGTAAAAGTTTGCCTCCTTATCATGCACTGGAAATGATACTAACTTGGTCGGGTAGGGACTTTGCCCCTAAAGTTGTACAGGCCTTTAAGGAATCTCTTGTTTTGTATCCTGAACATGCAGTTGTTACTCTCAATACAGGGGAAATAGGAGTGGTCTTGGCAGTGCCTTTACATTTTCCCACCCGTCCTCTTATTCGCTTATTATTTGACAGAAATGGTAAATTTATTAATGAAGAGATTTATGTGGATTTGATGCAAAATCTAACGTATTTCATAAGTCACGTCGAATTCGATGAGGCGGTATAAAAGGTTTCATCGAATAATGATGGGGGCAATTTTACATATAGGATTACTTTTAATGAATGTAGAAATTTTGTATAATTTTAGAGATGGGTTATTGCCATAATCTTTCGCAAGAAGATGGTGCTTTTGCAGAAATTAAAGATTACATCGGTCAACTCGTCAAATAAATTGGAGGTCTAACCGTGAGCGTTATGAAGGAAGCCAAAAAAGCAGAAATTCAAATGCACTTGACTGAATTTGAAATGCCGCCTATGCAAGATGTTGTTATTGTTGGACGTAATGCACCTATAGGTCCAGAGGCATTGAAAAGGATGGTTGATGTTCTCAGTCCGGACCAATATAAGATCATCAGAGTTGATCATCCGGTCATCGAGGCCATAGTAGTACGAAATGCTCTCATAAATATGATCCCAGAAGAAAAATTAAGCAAGTTTATATTAGAAGAGGGGGAAAAGATTGTTGATGAAAGCACGATTATAAAGGCACATGTCGATATAACTGTGCATGTCAGCAAATCTATTGACTTATGATAAATATTGAGCGTGTTGCGAATATTTATTCTAAAGAATTTTCTGTAGTGGATGTTTTGGATGGGGTCTCCAAGGTAAGGGCGTTATTATTAGATAAGGACATTTCCTGTTGCCCTGTGATGAATGAAGGTAATTTAATCGGTATAATAACATATAAAAATTTGTTAAGAACGCATCCTAATCGAATTATTGCAGATGTAGCATGTGAGGAACCTGTTATTGTTTCTGCAGAAATGTCGCTTTGGCAAGCCAAGGAACTTTTTGAAGAAACCAAATCGGAGGTCATCTTAGTAGAGGAGAATGGATACTTATCAGGTATCCTATCCCGTACATTACTAGAAAAGCGCTTAGGGTCGCATATTGATTTGTTAACTGGCCTTTATAAAAGTGATTACATATATTATCACGGTGCACGACTCCTGAAAAATCAACAAGAAATCTGTATAGTATTTTTTGACGTAAATAACTTTGGAGTTATTGATAAAACCTACGGTCATACAGTAGGGGACATCATATTAACCGAGGTGAGTAAACTGTTAAGTGCAAATACACCTTCCAATGCCTTTTTATGTCGTTTTGGCGGAGATGAATTTGCAGTTTTATTACCTGCACACTTAGATGAGGGGACTGCCTTAGCCTATCGTTTGGCAGATATTATAAGCCGACATCGTTATGTTCGCGAGATTGAGATAAGTATTTCAGCAGGGGTAATCGGGGGACGGCGGCGTGGAGAGCGTGCAATTGATCCGTGGAATACAATGGAGCAATTGATGAATATTGCAAGCCTAAGGTCAACAGAAGCTAAAAAGAATAAAACGACGCTTTCAGTGGCAAGCATTGAAGGCGATGAAATCGCCTAGCAATGAAAGTAAAACTAACAATTATCCGAAAAGGATATCTTACATTTAGTATTTCAACGATTCCTTTATTTTTCTTCTACAATGAATTTCAACAAGAGTAAATCTTTGTATTATAAAGCTCGAAACACCAAAGATGATATTAATCGGAAATATTTAGAAAATTATTTTGTTCGTTGATAAGCAAAAGATACCTGGAAAAGAGTCATAGAGACTTCGTGGATGAAGTCTCTATGACTCTTTTAGTCTATATTAGTCCCAAACCCTTATTAGACAGCTTTCCCCTTACTTTGCGGGAAAGTTATGAGATGATTGGGTTAAGCCTTTCCTGACATGGGGTCCCATGTCAGGCCAATCCCAGAGAATATCTCACTATTACTTAAGAACAAACCCTTAATGCAAGAACAAATAAAATAAAGTGGAAAGGAGATAATTTACATTTCTAAAATTGTGTCTTGATAAAGGGATTCGTGATATAGGTATTTAGCTAATAGTTGTAAAATAATAACAATATATGAGAAAAATGGTGAGATCTTCAGAATATTAAAATAAGGAGGGAAGAAAATGACAGATAATTTTGCTGCAGTAGGATTGCTGCTTGCGTTTGCAATAGGTTTACCTATCGTTGTCATGGCTGTTGTTCATCTATTGGCACCCCATAAGCCGCATAAGGAAAAGTTAACAACCTATGAATGCGGTAATGAGCCAATTGGCAGGGCGTGGATTGGATTCAAAAGTAACTACTTTCTTTATGCTATTGTCTTTACCGCCTTCGATGTAGAAACAATTTTTTTGTATCCTTGGGCATTGACATTCCGCAAATTAGGAACTTTTGCTTTTGTTGAAATGTTTATCTTCATGATCATTCTCATAGTTGGTTTTTGGTACGCTTGGAAAGAAGGTGCTTTGGAGTGGATGTAAAGAGAGAGAAAGAACTGCGTGATGCTGAGGCTGCGGCTGAGAAGAATATTCTGCTTACCAGTGTCGAGAAGTTTTTGAACTGGGGTCGAGTTCATTCCTTCTGGCCTTGCTCTTTTGGTCTGGCTTGTTGTGCTATTGAGATGGCATCATCGGGAGATCCTCGTTATGACTTATCACGTTTCGGCTATGAGGTGTTTCAGGCGTCACCGAGACAAGCAGATTTAATGATCGTGGCGGGAACTTTGACACGGAAAATGGCCCCTATTGCTCGTCGTATCTATGATCAAATGCCGGAGCCCAAATGGGTCATTGCCATGGGCAATTGTGCCTGCTCAGGGGGGCCGTTTGCAGATTCTTACGCTGTGGTGCCGGGGGCGGATAGTATTGTTCCGATTGATGTCTATATTCCTGGCTGCCCACCAAGACCGGAATCCTTGATTTTTGGGATGTTGCATCTTAAGCAGAAAATACAAAATCCTGCTAAGGCGAGGTTAATTAAGCATGTTAAATAAAATTTTGCGAGCGCGAGTATCCGAGTTGGCAGATAAGGTTAATGGACAAGTTGAAGAGAGCCTTGGCGTTCTCGAATTAACTATTAATTATCCATATGTGCTGGAAGTTTTGACGCGTGTTAAGAATTTCGCGGATGTCCCGTGTGATTTTTTGCATGACCTAGCCGGAATGGATCTGGAGGATCACTTCGAGGTTGTCTACCAATTATCCAGTCTGCGCGGTCCACAGCGTTTACGTATTATAGCTACAATTGAACGGGAAAATCCCGTGATTGACTCGGCTACTCCCCTTTGGAAGGGGGCAGACTTTTTAGAGCGTGAAGCCTTCGATATGTTCGGCATTCAATTCAGGGGACATCCCAATTTGAAGCGTATCTATATGTGGGACGATTTTGAAGGACATCCGATGCGTAAAGATTATGTTATTGAGAGTCATGAACAACGAGCGGTAATGCGAATAAGAAAAGAAGGGGAATAGGTGGGGAAACAATGATGATTGATGGAACTCAAGAGTATTCTGTGAACATGGGTCCCCAACATCCAAGTACGCATGGTGTGTTCCGTATGGTGGTCCATTTGGATGGAGAAGTTGTTACTAACGTTGAACCTAAAATTGGATATCTGCATCGTGGTCTGGAAAAAATGGCAGAAAGTCGTACTTATAATCAGTTTATTCCGTACACTGACCGCCTGGATTATCTGGCAGGGCCGCATAACAGTTTAGGTTACGTCCAAGCCGTTGAAAAATTGATGGGTATAGAAGTCCCCGAACGTGCAGAATACCTCCGCGTTATATTTGCGGAATTGGGGAGGGTTGCCAGTCACTTGTTTATGATTGCGAGTGGGTCTTTGGATATTTGTGGTTGGACTCCTTGGAGTTATTGTACTCGTGATCGCGAGCGTATTCTCGATTTATTTGAAATGACTGCGGGTAATCGTATGACTCTAAATTATTTCAGAATTGGTGGGGTCAGCCATGATGTTCCAGACGAATTTATTCCTGCACTTAAGAGTTTTCTCGATGATATGCCTGAAATGATTGAGGAGTATTATGGCATTTTTTTCGGTAATGAGATTGCGCAGTCACGTATGAAAAGTGTGGGTATCCTCCCTAAAGAATTGGCAGAAAACCTGCTAATCACGGGAGCGAATCTACGGGCATCCGGAGTACAGTATGACGTACGCAAAGCCGAACCTTACGGCATTTACGATAGGTTTGATTTTAATGTACCGGTATTGTATGGTTGCGATACCTATGATCGACACTTTATTCGGCTTCTTGAGATTCAAGAGAGCAGAAAAATTCTTCAACAGGCACTGAGAGATATTCCAGAAGGGCCTGTGATGGCGAAGGTTCCGAAAGTGGTTAAGCCTCCAGCCGGCAAAGTTTATCATCGAGTTGAGAACCCAAAAGGAGAGATGGGGTGGTACATAGTTAGTAATGGGACGACGAAGCCAGCCCGGGTACGTATACGTACCGGAGCATTTGTTAACGTTCAAATGCTTCCAGCTATAGTGACCGGCTGGAAGATTCAAGACCTTGTGACTATTTTCGCTTCCATGGACCTCGTCTTAGGGGAAGTGGATAAGTAAAAATCCTCAATGAAGGGAGAAGAAGATGGACGCTTTAAACAATATATTTGTGAATATAGCGGCCTATATCCGCGGATTATTTGCGGATTCGCATTCTTTAAGCGCTGATTTGGCGATTAATATTATAGTATTTATCATGCTCTTTTTGATTATGGTTGTCGCAGCTCTATTTCTCAGTTTAGTGGAACGTAAATTTGCCCACTGGGTATCACAAAGATCGGGTCCCAATCGCCTCGGTCCACACGGATGGTTTCAATTTATTGCTGATGCGGTAAAAATGTTGGGTAAGGAAGATATCTACCCAGCTAATGTGGATCTCTTCCTCTTTAAGATTGCTCCAATGATGCTCGTAGGGATTACGTTAATGGCGTATGGTGTTATTCCCTTCGGTAAGGGAATGGTGGCCATTAATCTTGACTTAGGTATATTCTACTTTTTGGCAGTTTCCTCAATTTCAACGTTGGCACTTTTGATGGCCGGGTGGGCATCAAACAATAAATTTTCTTTACTAGGCGGATTCCGAGCAGTAGCTCAAATGATAAGTTATGAAATACCTTTGCTCTTTTCTTTGCTAGGTGTCATCATGATTACTCAGACTTTCAACCTTTCTTCTATTGTTGAGGCTCAGAAAACCATTCCCTTCATATTCCTGCAGCCGTTGGCCTTCTTGATTTATTTAATAGCCGGTATAGCTGAAACTAACAGGGCTCCGTTTGATCAAGTTCAAGGGGAGCAGGAGATTGTAGCCGGACCTTTTACGGAGTATTCCGGACTCAGGTGGGGGCTATTTATGCTTGCTGAATACGGCAACGTGGTCGCAACATCTGCCATTGCAGTTTCGATGTTTTTGGGTGGCTGGTACGGCCCGGGATTTCTGCCTGGATGGCTGTGGTTTATTCTTAAGATATGGCTCGTAATTTTTATAATGATGTGGGTCCGTTGGACCTTTGTCCGGATGAGAGTCGATCATCTTATGCATTTTGCATGGAAGATCTTGCTTCCTTTATCGCTGGCAAACATCTTTTTAACAGGTCTAGGTATTTATATTTACCAGCTATTCATTCCGCGGATAGGAGGGTGAAAAAGTGTTTGGTAATGGTTTAATAAAGGGCTTGCGCATTACGCTTAAACGTTTCTATGGACCAAATCTTACAGAGTATTATCCTGAAGTAAAGCCTAACCTTCCTCCCCGTACACGGAGTTCCATGGCTCTAGAACCTGAGAAGTGTATTTCTTGTGGGCTCTGTGTAAATATTTGTCCGAATCAAGTCATCAATCTAACGAGCGAAAAGGATGGGAACAATAAGAGAGTATTAAAGACTTACCATATGAACATTGGTCGCTGCCTTCTTTGTGGGTTATGTACGCAAAGCTGCCCGACTGGTGCTCTTAGACTCTCCCAAGAGTTTGAAAATGCGGTCTACCATCGCGAAGAATTACAATGGGATATGATTGCGCGGTCCAAGCGATCGAACAAGCTAAGTGGGAAGGAGGGGTAAACGTGGGCACGATCGTTTTCTTTATCTTTGCTATCTTGGCAATAGCCGCAGCTTGGGGGGTCGTCACTTCCAGGAATATCGTTCATAGCGCATTCTATCTGGCACTTTCCTTTTCGGGAGTAGCCGTGCTTTATGTCCTGATGAACGCAGATTTCCTCGCAGCTGTTCAATTGCTCGTCTATACCGGTGCCGTATCGATTATGGTCGTTTTCGCAGTGATGCTGACTTTGCGCGGAGAGGTCAGTGACAGTAATCCGGAGAATCGCAAATGGGGATGGGGAGCGT
>NZ_NADJ01000024.1 GCF_002196705.1 Desulfosporosinus sp. FKB | reverse complement strand
GTAATGTGTGGACGCCCATCATTTCTCTGCGGCGGGAGGACGCCGCCCGATTGGGATATGACAATGCCGCTGCGTGGATGGCACTCATCCGCAAACAGCGGAATATCTTTGCCGAGCAGATGAAGATCGCTCCGGAAAACCTGCGCTGGTATGCAGCCTTTCATAACGAAGGGCATCATCCTCACTGTCATATGCTGGTTTACTCGGTGAATCCACGTGAGGGGTATGTCACCAAGCCAGCCTTAGAAAAGATGCGGAGTAGTCTGGCAAAGGAAATCTTTCAGCAGGATCTCATTCAGATATATTCCGAGCAGACCGCACAGAGAAATACGCTTGCCGAACAGAGCCGTGAAGCCCTGAAAGAAATCATCGGCAGAATGAGCGGTGTGTGTGAAAGCGGTATCATTGAAAGTCTGCTCTCACATCTGGCAGAGCGTCTCAGGCACACATCCGGGAAAAAGCAATACGGCTATCTCAAGTCGCCCTTGAAAGCAGTCGTGGATCAGATTGTGGATGAACTGGCGAAGGATGTGCGGGTAGCGGAAGCCTATGCAAAATGGCAGGAGCTTCGCAACGAAGTGCTGCGCACATATAAGGATAAGCTCCCTGATCCCCTTCCTCTCTCTCAGCAAAAAGAGTTTAAGCACATTAGAAATATGGTGATCGCGGAAACCGTGAATATCGGCGGTCATCATTTCACCTTCGAGGGCGATGAGTTAGCAGAGGATTTACAAGAAGTAGTAGAATACGAACCCCTGTTGTTGGAGGATGAATATCTGCCGGTCATGGATGAAGCGCCGGATAACGATGAGGCTGATAACATCAATCCGCATATCGAATGGAGTGATCGCTACTGGAGGGCTCGTGCCTTCCTTTACGGCAGCGATGAAATGGAGCCTGACTTTGAGCAGGCCCTCCGTTTGTTTTTGGAGGAAGCCGAATGCGGCAACGCTCTCGCCATGCATGACCTCGGCAGGATGTACGCTGACGGGCTTGGCGTCAGTATGGACGCAGATATCGCATTTACTTGGTACGATAAAGCCTTCACCGCATTCATGGACATTGAGGCAAACAAGAAAAGCCAGTATGTGGAATACCGCATCGGTAAAATGCATACGGCGGGGCTTGGCACAGATCAGGTCTATGAGGAAGCGGCCGGATGGTTTGAAATGGCGGCTTCACGAAATTACAAGTATGCCCAATATTCTCTTGCCGGTTTGTACTACCGGGGGCAGGGCGTAGAGCAGGACTACGAAATGGCATTCCGGCTCTACAGTAAATCTGCAGCAAAGCGTGTTCCGTATGCCTGTTACGAGCTGGCGAAGATGTATCGGGACGGTATCGGTACGGAGAAGGGTGCCGAAGAAGCGGAGCTGAATTTTGAAGAAGCCTTTTACGGCTTTAAGCGACTGGAAGAAAAAAGCCATGACGATAAGCTCCAATACCGCCTCGGGCAGATGATCTACACCGGAACCGGAACAGAAAAGGATGTGGAAGCGGCCATCGGATATTTTGAAAAGGCTGCCCGGCTCGGTAACGTCCATGCACAGTACATGCTGGGTAAGATTTACCTCGATTCGGACAGTGGTCACAAAAATTCGGAGGAGGCTGTCCTGTGGCTGACTAAGGCTTCGGATAGCGGTAACAGCATGGCACAGTATACCTTGGGCAAGCTCTACCGTGACGGAAGTCATGTGGAGAAGGATTCGGTGAAAGCGGTAGAGCTGTTCACGAAAGCAGCAGAGCAGAACAATTCATTCGCTCAGTATCAGCTCGGTAAGCTCTATCTGATAGGAGAGGGTATTCAAAAGGATGTGAAAACAGCTGTCGAATGGCTGACTGCATCTGCTGAGCAAGGCAATCAATATGCGCAATATGCTCTCGGCAAGCTGTTTCTTATTGGAGAAGAAGTCCCCAGTGACCGGGAAGCCGCAGTGCGCTGGTTCACCTTGTCTGCTGAACAGGGTAATGTCTATGCGCGGTATTTCCTCGACCATATGAACTTTTTAAGCAAACCCTTTCTGACTCTTGCAGTTACAAGGCTCCTGCACCACTTGAGCCGGATTTTTCGGGACGAGCAGAAAAGGCTTTCCGGCGCTCCAGGCATGCAGACAGACAGCAAGCTCCGACGTAAGATACGCGAAAAGAAAATTGCCCAAGGTCATGCTCCGGACGATCATGAGCTCAGGCATACAACCTATTAATGCAAAGGGAGGGTTTCCATGCAAAAGCCTCAACCAAAATATCAACAGAAAAAAGAACCGCTTCCCAGCAAACTCAATACGGCGTCTCTCAAACCATCCGCTCATCGGCGGGTGGCTTTTTTTCGCCGGTGCGGTAAGCGTAAACACTGACTAAGGAGGTTCTATGGTATGGCATATATTCATTTTACAGACGAGCAAAAGCGGCAGGCAAACTCTGTCGACCTGGTTGATTTCCTTCATCGTCAAGGAGAGCAGCTTGTGCGCTCAGGCCGAGAGTGGCGCTGGAAGCGTCATGACAGCGTTACTGTGCGCGGCAATCAGTGGTTTCGCCACAGCCGGAAGGAAGGCGGTCACGCTATTGATTTTGTTCAGCAGTTTTATGACATGAGCTTTCCTGAAGCTGTGAGCTATCTGCTCGGAGAGGACTCCGGCGTGGAGTGGAATCAGACGGTCAAGAGTGCCCCTGCTCCACGCAAGGAGTTCGCTCTTCCGGAGGCTAATCCTGACATGCGCCGGGTATTCGCATATCTGATAAAGCAAAGGTTCATAGACCGTGAGGTGCTGTCTCACTTCGCTCATGAAAAGCTGATATACGAAGACAAGGAATATCACAATGCGGTATTTGTTGGGCTGGATGAAAAAGGCGTCCCCCGCCATGCTCATAAGCGCGGAACATACACCCAGGGCGAACCCTACAAAGGAAACGCGGAGGGCAGCGATCCGAAATACAGCTTTCACTGGATTGGAGAGAGCGACACTCTTTATGTGTTCGAGGCGCCGGTGGATATGCTGTCCTTCACCACACTGCATCAGGATGGATGGAAACGGCACAGCTATGTCACATTGGACGGAGTATCGGAACACGCCTTGCTTCGTCAGCTGGAGCTGAATCCTCATCTGAAAAGCATCGTGCTGTGCTTGGATCATGACGAGGCAGGCATTGAAGCTGTCGGTCGCCTGAAGGATATCCTGTCGGGAAAGTGCTATGCGGATTTTTCCGTAATGCAGCCGCAGTACAAGGACTGGAATGAGGATCTTAAAGCCAGAAACGGCGTCAGTCCCATCCCGGCGCGGGAACATCCGAAGCTGGAGCTTCTGCCGAAGGTTGTTGGTGAGCTGCACGATTTGTGCAAAGCCCTTGCAACACATAAAGATATTGACGCCTTCCTCGTGGAGTGCGCCGAGGTGGTAGAGCCGCTTCTTGCCTCCGGCAAAACAGCAGCACTGAATACGGAAGCTGTTCGTGAATGCCTGCAGTGCATGGCGGCTGGCTCGCTTGCTGCCATGCAAAGGCAGCTCCGCCAGATAGAACAGCCTGTGACAATAGAGCAGCTTATTCAAAAGCTGCAGGACAGCTACCGTCCCCATGGGGATAGGGGCTGGCTGCGTACCAAAGCTGAACAGCTGCGCCAGGATGTTTCGGATATCAGCCGTCAGCTTCAGGCATCGGGTATCCGCACACTGGAGGATATGAATAAGCTCCTGACCTCCTATCAACGCCTTGCGCTGGACTGCGTCAAAATCATGATGTTTGTTGAGCAGGAGCTGCCGTCGATGCTTCCGGTGCAGGAGCAAGCAGTAAATTTTTCTATGACCATGTAAAGGAGGGATCGAATTGAAGACATCCCAAATCATAATCTTAACTGCTGCCGGCCTGACCATGTTTGGCGTTATCGGTTTGTTATCTCTCATAGCGCATTACTACACTTTAAACGGCATCAAGTCCAAAACAGTCGGCGACGGTCAGCACGGTACAGCTCGCTGGGCAACAAAACGGGAGATAAAAAAGACATATACCGAGGTTCCCTACGAGCCGGAGAAGTGGCGAAAGGGCGAAAGCCTTCCGAAAGCGCAGGGACTGATAGTCGGTTGGAGGAAGGCATCGCTGTTTGACAATACCGCTCCGAACGGATATGCGCTGGTGGACGATGACGATATCCACTGCTTGATGATCGGAGCCGCAGGTGTTGGCAAGACCGCTAACTTTCTTTATCCGAATCTGGAATACGCCTGTGCCTGCGGCATGAGCTTTGTGACCACCGACACCAAGGGCGACCTCTACCGCAATTATGCCGGGATCGCAAAAGACAAATACGGATACGATGTTGCTGTCATTGACCTGAGAAACCCCACCCGCTCGGACGGAAACAATCTGCTCCATCTGGTCAACCGGTATATGGACGCATATCTTAATAATCCTCAGAACCTTGCGTTTAAAGCCAGAGCGGAGAAATATGCCAAGATCACCGCCAAGACCATCATCTCCTCCGGTGGCTTCGATACAGCGATGGCTGGACAAAACGCCTTCTTCTATGACGCGGCGGAAGGGCTGCTGACTTCCGTGATTCTGCTTATTGCGGAATACTGTGAGCCGAGGCAGAGGCACATCGTGTCGGTATTCAAGCTCATACAGGATCTGCTGGCGCCCAGCGGCGTCAAGGGTAGGACTTTGTTTCAGCTGCTTCTTGCTCATCTGCCGGATGAGCACAAGACCAAGTGGTTCGCCGGGGCGGCACTCAATTCGGCGGAGCAGGCCATGCAGAGTGTCCTCTCAACTGCCCTATCCAGATTGAACGCTTTCCTGGATTCCGAGCTGGAGCAAATTCTATGCTTTGACACGGCAATCGATGCGGAAAGGTTCTGCACCAAAAAAAGCGCAATCTTCCTGGTGATGCCGGAAGAAGATAACACAAAGTATTTCATCATCAGCCTGATCGTACAGCAGCTCTATCGCGAGATCCTGTCGGTGGCCGACGAGCATGGCGGCAAGCTCCCCAATCGTGTAATGATGTTCCTCGACGAGATCGGTACCATCCCTAAAATTGAGTCGGCAGAGATGATGTTTTCCGCTTCCCGCTCCCGACGCGTGTCTATCGTTGCCATCATACAGAGCTTTGCACAGCTGGAGAAAAACTATGGCCGAGAGGGTTCGGCCATCATTATAGACAACTGTCAGGATACTGTGTTCGGCGGTTTTGCTCCCAACAGTGAATCGGCACAGATTTTGTCAAAAGCCATGGGCAGCAAGACCGTCATGAGCGGTTCGATCAGCCGGGGTAAAAACGACCCGTCGCAGAGTCTGCAGATGATCGAGCGGCCATTGATGACTCCCGACGAGTTAAAGTCCATGCCAAAGGGCCATTTTATCGTTACCAAGACCGGAGAATACCCAATGCGCACCTGGCTGAAGCTATTCACGGAATGGGGCATTACCTTCGGCAAGCCTTATGAGATTGCCGAACAATCAGCCAGAGAAGTGGAGTATGCCGACAGGCGCAGAGTGGAGGAAGAAATCATCCGCCGTCACTCTGCCTGTGTGGATGTGCCGGAGGAAGATGAAGCTGAAGCTGCCGCATCAAGAGGATTACTCCATACGCCGAATCAGGAGCCGGAAGCGCCGACCAGGACAAAAGCACCTGTTCGGATTGAATAGGAGGTGAAGCTGTGGGTTACTTTTCTTCTCTTTATTCCTCGGAGCTTCCGCATCGCGCGAGGGCTGTATTTATGTACTTACATGACCGCGCAGATAAGGAAGGCAAATGCTACCCAGCGATTGGTACCATCGCCAAGGAACTGAAGCTGTCCCGAAGCACCGTGAAACGCGCCATAGCTGACCTTGAAAAAAGCGGCCGTCTGCGTAAGGAGCAAAGGTGGCGCGAGAACGGCGGCAAGAGCAGCAATCTGTATTATTTAGCGCAACCTAATTCCAGCTAATTGGTTAAAAAAATGACCTTCCCCGCCAAGGGGAAGGTCAGCCCTATCAATGGACTATGGAAGGGTTCATGATGAACTGAGAAGGCGAACCTATCACTCTAAGAATATATAACGCCAGAAAAAGAACATGAACAATATCATATACACACCAGTGAATTTTATATATGTAAAACAGGAGTATGTTATGACCACGCAGGATATTGCTAGGCACGAGATGATTTGATGTATAAATACGGCTTTCCAGAGGCATGTCATTATAACCGCTTTCTATACAGGCTTTACAGCATGTAGCAGTAGCACAATGTTGCTCTACCTTAGACGATATAAAGAGACATACAGGGGCCAATACTGGATGTGAATGCCTCACGAAAAACCCTGCCGGTGGCTGATGTTCATCCGTAGTGCAATCGGTGATTGCCAAAGGTATGGCTATGAGAAATAGTTTTTTGGGTTTATAAGTATCATCAGTAAAATGCCGGTCGAGGTTAAGATGACTTTAACTGGCTTTATTAAAGCGTACAAGTTTAAAGCTTTGGTCGAACTCATTTTTCCGAGAGTTCAATTTTTTAAGGACACTAACTTTTTCGAACGATTTCTTTATATTTGAGGATGGAAAGTTTGGCAACCTCATAAAACCAAAGCCCTAACCGTTTGAGATATGACCACCATCCTTGGCGGAATATCCAGAGTATCCAGCCAATAATTAAAGCTAGAAAAACAGCGATGGCTAAAACTAAAGTTGTATATTCCTTATAAATAGAGCTAGCAAACATCTGCCCTGCGGCTAAATATCTATCGACGATCTGATTCGGTGGGGATGGTAATTGTACAATCTCAAGGTAATTTTCCCAATTAGTAATATGAACACGAATGTAATGATAATAGCTTCCCTCCGTAAGAAGTTCGGCACCTGCTCCTCCAGTAATGATATATCTTACGTTATTTTTAACAAAACTGAAAAAGCTGTGGATGTGAGATAAGAAAACAGTATCTACCTTATATTTAGTCATAAGATTTTCAAATCTCGCAGCTTCTTGTTTATCATGGAAGGCATGGTCGATATTGCTGGTACCACTAAGCTTATTCATTTCATTTTGCAATAAGCTGTTCTTTTGTGATTGAGCTAATTCAGGATATGTATTGGGGGTCAGATTAGCTCTGGGGTCAGTAGGAGGAATATGGGAAACAACAAAGATGCGTTTCCCTTGAGCTTTTTGTAGGTCAGCTTCCAGCCACTTATACTCTTCTTCAGGAATAGCTGTCTTCTCTGTCCAACCTCTTGAACTGTCCAGGAAGATAAAATGATTGTTTAAATAGTCGAAAGAATAGTAGGGAGGCCCGAAAAGCTCCGTATATATCTTACGGCCATTTTCCCGGATGTCATGATTTCCCAAAGTGGTGTAAAGCGGAACTTGAAGCTTGGAAACGGTCTCATAAAAAAGCCTATATCTGTTCGGTTCTCCTCCGTACACGAGATCACCGTTGTCAACGACAAAGGCAGGGTTAATTCCGTTAACTTGGCTAATGATTTGAGCAAACGTGCCATAACCGTTTCTATTATCTCCCAACATCACGACTTCCGGATTCTCGCTGGGTTTTAAAGTGAATTGAATAGCCTTAATTTGGTTTGCCTTTAAGTCAACCGTAAATGAAATCGTGTGCGGGTCAATAACCTTAAGATTAGCGATTCCGTCACTGGTAGTGATTTTGGATGGACTTATGTTTTCCAACCTTAGCCTATATGATTTCTCAGTCGTGCTTTTGAGGGTTATTACCGGCGTTGGAGAAAGAGAATGAAGCAGTAAACTCTCTTGATTACTGTTTTCTGCTATTTTTCCTTTTGCAAATCCGCCTTGAATGCTTACAGTATTTCCGTTCAAGTCATAGGAGGAAATCGAAGTGTAAGGGTCAAAAGATAACGGCAGGGGCACAAAACCTTGTTGGATCTTGAAATTCTTGTAGCTATGTAAGATAAAGGCGCTTGTAACCAGCAATCCTACAACAAGCAAAATTAGAACCAACCCTTTTTTCCGCATCTACCTCAACCTTTCGATCCATCGTTGAACTGGCTGTTTCTTAAATGGATACCTAAAATATTATACCTCATTTACCTAGTATAACCAATGTAGGAAAAATTACCTATTATACTCAGCGAACAATGAATAATCCGACGACAATTCCGACAACTATTCCACCCAGAACTTCAATCGGAGAATGCCCAATGACCTCTTTGAGGCGTGTCGGCTTAATAAAAATTTCCGTGCTTAATTTTCTATTTAGAGTCTCAATAGTTGCCGTTAATTCATTAAGGACTATCGCATGTTGCCCTGCTTGCCTACGTACACCTGCCGCATCATAAATCACAATCATACTAACCGATGTTGTAATAGCAAAATAGGGATTATTCCAACCGTATTTAAGCAGCGTTGCTGTGGTTAAGCCAATCATAAGGGCTGTATGGGAGCTAGGCATTCCTCCCGGTTTTAAGGCAGCCCGCCAATTCCACGAACGATGAACCCAGTAGTATACCGGGATTTTCAGGATTTGAGCGGCTATTGTAGAAAGCAAAGCTGATAATAGAAGTGGGTTATGCAAGCACAAATTACCTCCTGCGATTAGGTATTCTTTATTTAGAACCTGTCTTTTTATCTTTAAATATAAACAATAGACCTATAACAGCTAATAACCCCATCCCGGCTCCAAAATAAAACGGGGCTTGGGCACCAAATTTGTCCCAAAGGATTCCGGCAATAAAGGAAGCTGGAAGGAGAGCAACTCCAACTAAAGCTGCATGCATACCGATTACCGTACCTCTTAAGGCCGAGGGTGCAATATCGGACAGGAGGGCTTTTTCCACGCCATCTGTGAAGGCGGAATATAGACCGTAAACAATAAATAACAGCCATAAGCTTGAAGTGTGTGTAACCCGAGCGAATCCGAAATAGACGGCAGCGTAAATAAAATAACCCGTCACCAAAACACGTTTCCTACCAATCAAATCCGATAATTTTCCGGCAGGTAAAGATACCAAAGCATAGCTAATATTGAAGGCCAAATAAAGGAGTAAAACATTAGGAGTTGAAAGGCCCAATTTGCTTGCTCTTAAGAGCAGGAATTGGTTAGACGAATTACCAAGTGCAAAAATAAAAGCCAATACTAAAAACTGCTTTAACTTTGTGTCCAGTTTTGACCAGGCAAAAGAAAATTCTTTCTTTACAGATTTATCCCTACTTGGCCTTTTAACAAAGAGAAGGGCTATTATTCCCAATAGGGCCGGTATCGTCGAAAACCAGAAAATACGCTTAAAATCGGTAATGTTTCCTCTAATTAGTATATAAGCTATAATTACCCCGATAACCGCTCCCATAGTATCCATGGCCCGGTGCAGACCAAAAGCATGACCACGGGTGCTTTTTTGCGTTGAGTCGGCAATAAGAGCATCACGAGGGGCGGTGCGTATTCCTTTGCCGAAACGGTCGATAATCCGGGAAAACAATACCCCTCCCCAAGACCCGGCCAAAACGAGGATTAACTTACCTAACAAGGAACCACTATAACCTGTGATTGTGAGTTCCTTTTTCTTTTGCGTTTTATCGGCTAAGTATCCGGAAAAAACTTTAAGTAAGCTGGCTAAACTTTCAGCTATCCCTTCAATGATGCCAATAATAGCCGGACTTGCTCCTAACGCAGTAGAGAGGAATATTGGGAGTAAGGGATAAACCATTTCACTGCTTATGTCTGTTAACAAGCTGACAATGCCAAAAAGCATTACGTTAAACATAAAACGCACACTCCTCAATATCCAACCGACTGAGTACTCAACACCTGTTTATTACTTTGCGTATTTTTTGATGACTAACTTTGAAGTCTCCTTTGAGTATTTCCCATAATGGAATAGCCGCAGCCCTAGGTTTGTCAAAGGCTTAAATAAGGGGTTAATCAGCCATACAATTTTAGCACTGACGAAACCTATGATAACACTTGCAAGTACATCAGTTGGCCAATGCACTCCTGTATAAACACGGGCAAATGCTACGAGAACAGCTAAAATTGTAAAGCTCCATCTGACCCAAAATGAAGCTTTCTTCCAGGACCCTGCAGCAAAACCAAAGCTTCCTGAGGTGTGGTCACTGGGAAATGACGTATCAAACGAATGGGGAATGAGCTGGGTAAATGTCCCTTTCGGAAGAGTCACAAAGGGTCGTGGACGGAAGAAGAACTGCCCGATAATAGCGTTAAAGACTAATGCCAGTACACCCGAAAATCCGGCCACAACCATTGCATGACGCTTATCGGAATCGGATTTGGGTAAGGTAAACCAAGCCAATAAAAACAACACCGCATATAACTCTAGAGCATATTGGGCAAAGAATGCCATTAGTTTGTCGAGCACGGGATGATGCCCAGCCCATTGATTGATGAAATGGTACCCAAAAAGATCAAATGAATTCATTCTGTCCTTTCCTCCTGTCCTTTTTCAAAAAGTAACAAAAACTGTTTCTCCCAAAAACAATACTCAATTATTAGGACGAGAGAATGTTGGTAAAAGTTCGACCGTTTAAAAAATATTAACAAACGGGAAATATTTTATAAACCCATGAACTTTTACTCCAAGTACGTCGTCTTTATGTTTAGAGAGTTTAATATGGAAGCACCTTAAGGAGGAAATATTGATGGATTTCATTAAAACGCTAGTTGATCTTTTTCTTCACCTAGATAAGAATTTAGAATTGGTAATTCAAGGTTATGGCATGTGGACATATCTAATTCTCTTTATCCTTGTTTTTCTCGAAACAGGATTGGTCGTTACTCCATTTCTACCGGGGGACTCACTCCTTTTTGTTGCCGGTGCATTCTCCGCCAGCGGTTCGTTAAATGTAGTCTTGCTCTTTATTACGCTTGGCATCGCTGCTATCCTAGGAGATACAGCCAACTATCAAATTGGTCATTTTGTCGGTCCCAAAGTATTTACCAAAAGTAATACTCGCCTTTTTAAAAAGGAACATTTAGAGCGAACTCAACTGTTTTATGAAAAACATGGGGGCAAAACGATAATTATCGCGAGGTTTATTCCGGTAATCCGTACGTTTGCTCCTTTTGTAGCCGGAATAGGGGAGATGACTTACCTGCGCTTCCTGTCGTATAACCTCATTGGAGGAATCGCTTGGGTGACGATCTTGCTCTTTGGTGGTTATCTGTTTGGTAACCTGCCGATAGTCAGAAACAATTTCACCACAGTAATCCTGGCTATAATTTTCATCTCGATTTTACCTGGAATTCTTAATTTCCTAAAAGCAAAACAACATTTGATATTAAAGCGTTATTAATATGGTAAAGGTATAGAAGATGGACGATATACAAGGTCTGTTGCTTCGTGTTGTTTTTGAATACCGGTATTTTGCGCTTCTTCTGCTGCTTTCTTTGGGAATGATTGGGCTACCTGTGCCGGATGAATTTGTGATGGCATTTAGCGGTTTCCAAGTTAGCCTTGGGCGCATGGGTTTCAGCAAAACACTACTTATAGCAGCTCTCGGCAGTTTTATTGGTACGAATCTAAGCTATTGGATCGGTAGACGGGTAGGAAAGCCTTTATTAGACCGCATTGCCCCATATCTGCACCTTACAGAAAACAAACTATCCGGGGTAGAGGCTTGGTTCAGGCGGTTTGGCAGTAAAATGGTTGTCGTAGGATACTTTTTTCCGGGTTTGCGCCATTTAATAGCTTACTTTGGGGGAATAAGTAAGATAAACTACATGCGGTATGCAACATTCTCCGGAGTGGGTGCCATCCTCTGGACCGCTACCTTTATTACGATGGGAATGTTTTTGGGTATATACTGGGAGAGTACCGTAACGAAGATCAGGCATCTGCTTATTCCTGGGGGCATATTTTTGGGTGCAGTTCTCATTCTTGTTTATATTCATAACGTGAAAAACCGATCTTCCTTGAAAAAATAATTACAAGTTGATACCTGGAAAAGCATTACAAGATTTTTAAGGAAAGGAGGGGGGCAAATGCTGTGATGGAGATAGATCTTAGACTTATTGAGCAAGCTCAGGCGGGGGACCAAAAGGCTTTTACACAACTCGTCTTGAATTATAGTGGTTACGTTTACCGTACGGCATTTGCCTTTCTTCACAATGAGTCAGAGGCAGAAGACGCTTCTCAGGAAATCTTCTTAAAAGTTTATCGATCAATCCATCGACTTAATGATATCCATGCGTTTCCGGCTTGGTTGAAAAAAGTCATTACTACGGTCTGCTTGGACCGGATGAAAGGTAAACAACTAGATCTCGTTCCTGACAGTAACATTGAATCTGTTTCGACCACTACACCTGACCATTGGGATCGCCAGATTGAACTCCGGGAAGCTCTCGGTAAGCTTAGCCAGGAGGAACGGGAAATAGTTGTTCTTTATGATTGGCAAGGTTATAGCTACCAGGAAATTGCCACACTCTTAGAAATTCCGCTGGGAACGGTCAAATCACGGCTCCATACCGCTAGAATGCATTTAAGAACAATACTTTCAGATTAGGCCAAGGAGGAGGGACCATTATGGAGTGCCTGCAATGTATGGAACGGCTATCAGAATATCTTGACGGGGAACTGGATGCTAACAAATACCGAGATATAGAAGTGCATTTACAGTGTTGTCCTGATTGCCGTAAGGTTATGGACGACTTAGCGGCTCTAAGCAAAGAAATTAACCTGAGTATCGCCAGCATCCCAATTCCTACTAATTTAACGGTACGGATTTTTTCCGCTATTGAGAAGGAGCAGCATAATACTGCTAAAGACATATGGCTGACAAGCATTCTCTTGGCAGTTTTCGCCAGCCCAGTTTTACTCATTTTCTCGCGCACTTTCTCCAGTGTGTTCCACTTAGTTTATGCCACAGGGTCTGCTTTCTGGCGCTCACTCATGACCCTTGTTACGCTTTTTTCTCCTTGGGTTACGGTGACAATGGGAATTATATCCTTATTTCTGATGGTCATGGGCCTTTATATTATTAAAACGCTATTGACCAAATTTGAAGTTAACGAGGTGGTCCTATGAAGCCACAGGTGAAACTTAGTATACTTTTAGTCATAGCCTTGCTTCTTCTTTCCCCCGGTCAAGCGCTAGCCGATGAATTATCAGCTCAATTTGGCGGGAACCCCTTGGTGGTCCCGGTTGGACATTCAGTGGAATCCGTCTTTGCCCTGAGTACGGATGCCCATATTGCAGGATCGGTCAGAGAGGTCGTTTTAGTGATCAATGGTGATGTTTATCTTGAGCCGACGGCTCAGACTGATCTGGTGATTGATTTAGGCGGGCAGGTTTTTAACCCCGCAAATGTAACCGTGAAAACCGGCGTTTTCCGCTTAAGTTTGACCCCGCAGTTTGTTAATCAATTATTTATTGGGTTAGCTATGATTTTAGGTCTATGGCTGGCCAGATTAATTATCAGTGTTTTCGGTATCGTATTACTTACCGGTTTAGGTTTTGTTCTGCGTAAACGTTTGCAACAAGGAGAAAATCTGCTATCGACCTCTTTTTTACGCCTGTTTGCAATCGGTCTAGCAGCATCGTTGATGATAACTGGTTTAATGATTCTGCTTTCTTTGACAGTAGTTGGTATTCCCTTGGCTATTTTGATTTTCATTGTAGGAATAGCAGCCATTTTCTTAGGAATCCTACCAGTTATGGAGTACATCGGAAAAGAAACCCTATCTCCACGTTTACTGGAATATCCGGCCTTAAGCAAATGGTTTATCTTAGCCCTACTTTTGGTTTCGGTTTCTAATCTTCCTCTTATCGGCGTAATTGTTCTTCTTGGTGTAGCTTTCACAGGTTTAGGAGTAGCCTTAACCACTTTCTGGATGTATCTCAAAGAGCGTAAGCGTCGAACGCCAAACATTAAATAACATCCGACCGAAAGGAGATTCTATGACCACAGCACATCTTATTGCCTATGTCACCCAATATGGATATTTGGGCTTATATGTAATTTTGGGAATATCCATTTTAGGACTGCCCATTCCCGATGAGACTTTAATGGTATTCATCGGTTACATGACTTTCGAAGGAAAACTTAACCCTTTTTTAGCTGTCTTAGCAGCAGCAAGTGGAAGCATAAGCGGGATTACCATTGCCTATTTATTGGGAAGATTTTTCGAGCAAAAGGTATTGACCCATCTGGAAAAACATGCGGGAAGCGCTCGTCTGGGGAAAGTAATTAATTGGTATCAACGGCATGGCGGGAAATTATTAACGATTGGATACTTCATCCCAGGAGTCCGCCACTTATCGGGTTACATTGCCGGAATGAGCCGTTTAAGGTACAGAAGTTTCGCCTTCTTTGCTTATCTCGGAGCAATTATATGGGTTACTCTATGGGTTATTCTAGGACGGTTATTAGGGAGCCGTTGGGAAGCTATTCTCCCAATCATTCACCGGTATGCCTTGATTTTGGGAGTAACGGCAGCAGTACTGCTTCTGGCTATCTATCTATTCTATAAAAATCATGAACGATTGGGGCCTTGGCTGTATAGTCAATTGCAGCGATTGCCAGAACGCTACATGTCCCTGGGCAAGCGGCGTCTTTTCGTGACTGTTGCCGGGTTGCTCTTTTTGACACTGTTTATTGTCTTAATGGGCTTAATCCAAGATTTTGTGGCCCAGGAAGTTGGCCAATTTGACGGCCTTGTGGTTGATTGGTTAGCAGGTTCTACACCTCTTTTCCTTGTTTTGCTAATGCAAAAGATTAATGCCATAGGGACTCAACTGTTTATTCTGGTTGTTTTTGTAATCGCTGTGGTGATACTCCGGCTCTCGACAAAACACTGGACACATGTACTTCCTCTGGCCCTTGCTTGGGTTGGTGGTACTCTCATCGATTACCTGTTTCGTTTCATTTTTAAAGGCTATAGCTTAAGTATTTTTGAAAATCTCACACCATTTCAGGCCCCAAGCCAGGGATTTCTCCTCGCGGCTCTAGCCTTTTACGCTGTGCTTGGTTATCTTTTGGGGCGACACAGAACTTGGATTACTCAACTTCTAATTGTCATTGCCGACTTTTTCCTCTTGCTTTTCTTAGCTTTAAGCCCGGTTTATCTGCGAATTCATCCCCCGAGCACCATGGTTATGAGCTTGACAGTGAGTGGACTTTTGGCTTTAATGTGTCTTTTTGTATACGAATTTGGTCAATATTCCAATGAATAATCTCAATCGTTTATACTGACGTGCTTTTAAGTGGAACAAACTATTATCTGAAAATGCATAATTACTGTATTAGAATGGAGACAATTATCGGAGGAAAAGTTATGGGGATTTTTTAACACTACGGGGAGGGCAGCAGATGAATGTTCTCGTGACCTTAAATTCTAACTACTTAAAACAGTTGGCAGTTATGCTTACATCCTTAATACAGTCGAACCCAGGGATACACTTCATCGTTTATATCGCCCATACCTCAATGACCGGTCGGGATTTTGAGTTTATTAACCAACACGTAGATACCTTAAACTGTACAATTGCGGAAATTAAAATACCAAATGATTTGCTCAGTGATGCGCCGATTACCAGGCGATATCCCAAAGAAATGTACTACCGTATCTTCGCTGCCCAGTTTCTACCTAAGAAACTGGATCGCATTCTATATCTCGATCCCGACGTAGTGGCAATCAATTCTCTTAATGAACTTTATAACATTGATTTTCAGGAAAATCTTTTTGCCGCTGCGACTGATGTTTATGAACCTCTCGAAAGGCTCAATAGGGTTCGTCTCAAAATGCCAAAGAACAGCACATATGTGAACTCAGGTGTCATGATGCTGAATTTGTCCCTGCTGCGGGAGCAGCAAAATATTGACGAGGTCTTTGATTATATTCAAGAGTATAAGAATCGTTTGATTTTCCCAGACCAAGATGTTATTAATGGTCTGTACGGTGGCCGAACAATTATCGTTGATCCTAAGGTCTACAATCTTAGTGAACGTTATTTTATTATCCATAACCTCCACCCTAAAAACAGGGAATGTAAAATAGATTTAGATTGGATTCGTCGAAACACAGTGATTATTCACTATTGCGGAAAGAATAAGCCATGGAAGGATAACTATAAGGGTGAACTGGGTGCCTTCTATCAAAGTTTTCAACAGTATTTATAAGTTAACCCTCGGGTAAACATTTAGCCCGAGGGTTTTTCGCTCTATACGGCTAGCCGTCAATTTGTCAAGAGTTTTCAAAACCGACATTTTAACAGTCTCGCTGTGTTTTCTGTCGAGACACTTTACGACATTGTGCAGGGTCCGGGCACGTTGGCGTTACTTCATTGTAAATTTATTTTTTGGGTAATATGTTTGCCTGGAACCGGCATGTGGAGCCGTAGGTTATTATTCTAATGAGGCTCTAAAACTCACGCCTACCAGATGTGATATAATAAATACAATTATTTGGGAAGATGGTGAGAAAAAATGGAGGGCTGTTGTGCTATTCAAATTGAACCAATAAAATTTGACTTTGGGTATAGTTGCCCGGAGTGCGGCGATAAGGGCAGACCGATGAAAATAATTACTTTAAAAAGCCTGTTAGTGCCAAGTGCATTAGCCAAACTAGAACCTTCAGTTTCTTACAAAATGTGTACCAACAAAGCATGTTCCGTTGTTTATTTTAGCGAAAAACAGGATGTATTTGAAACGAAAGACATGAAAGTTGAAGTATACACAAAAAGTGATGACGAAGACTGCCCAGTTTGTTACTGTTTCGGATGGACTAAGAAAAGAGTGATACAAGAATTTGAGGAAACGGGCAGAACTACTGCCTTAGAGGAGATAATCGTACATACAAAGGCAGGTCGTTGTGGCTGTGAGGTAAATAACCCAGAGGGTTCTTGTTGCATCGGTAACATAAAACGCCTTTTAGAGTCAATTACTAAGGAGGGTTAATTCGTGTTTAACGCAATTATACTATTTATTCTCGCTGGTTTAGCCGAAATAGGGGGAGGTTACTTAATCTGGCTTTGGCTGAGGGAAGCAAAGCCATTTTGGTATGGGATTCTAGGAGGACTAATCCTCATTCTTTACGGCGTCATACCCACCTTGCAGAAATTCCCGAACTTTGGCAGAGTTTATGCAGCCTATGGAGGAGTTTTCGTTTTTCTTGCAGTCTTATGGGGCTGGGGAATTGATAAGAAAGTACCTGATACATACGATTGGATAGGAACTGCTATTTGTTTAGTTGGTGTGTCGATAATGTTGTGGGCACCACGCCATTGAAGACCATCCCCATCCACATTGATAGGTAACAATTCCTTGTTACCGTGAGTTATCCGTACTTTGGCTATATTATCCTAACAAAGCTTGAGTAACTATAAAAAGTATAGTCGAAAGTCCGATTACCACTAAAGCATAAGGTAAAGTGGTCTGAACGTGATCGATAATGCTCACTTCAGTAACAGAAGCTGTTAAAACCGGGGTCTCGCCAAGAGGGGAGACGTTGTCTCCTACAGAACCTCCGGCTAACACTGCACCTACAATGAGAGGAATATTTGCCCCGGAGCTTATGGCCAGTTGTAGACCAATCGGCATGATTAAAGACCATGTAGCCCACGAGGATCCAATGAAGTAAGAAGTAAAAGTGCCGACAAGAAATACAATCGCCGGGATGAAGAGTTTTGGGACTGTTGTTCCTACTGTACGTGAGATAAATTCAATAAATCCCAAATCTTGAGTAGCACTGGATAGAGACCAACTCAAAATGAGAATGACGATTGGAGGAAGGAGTTCTGTTCCACCGGCTAAAAAGAAACTTTCGATCTCAGACAGCGGAACTTTTTGCAGGACATATAAAAGAGTCGTCAAAAGAAGCGTTACCAAAGTTGCGATAAAAATAGATTTTTCAACTTGGGCGTTTATAAGCGCTTCGAGGAAGCTTCTTCCTTTGCCTTGTCCGGTGTACCAAAAAAGAAAAATAATCAGGCTGATTAAAAGGACTAAAGGGATGAAGAGATTGCTTGCTCTCGGGGGAAACTTCTGCTCAAATTCTGATTCTTCGTGGGCTTCATGACTATTATGAACTCCGTCCGCTAATTTTCCATCTCCTTTGAAGCGCCAGCGACCAAATCCAAGCCCAAGGAAGATTATTAAAAAACTGATGATAATCATGCCTATGGAAAAAAAGTTATATGGAATACTTTTAAGATAGAGTGTATAGGGTGAGCCAGATATTCCGGCCTTTTTTATGGCTGAGGCAATAACGCCAAGAATATAACCGACATAGGTGGTTGCTACGGGGATTAAAACAATGAGTTGAGAGGAAGTCACGTTAATTACTAAAGCAAGCTTTTCTTTGGACCCGTTAGCTTTTTCAATCAGAGGATTAGAGACGGTTCCTGTTGCGATGACGTGGAAACAACAGTCCAAAAAAGTAACAGGGGTAACAGCCCAGACGGAGAGGAGGGCACCTCTCTCATTTTTCACCCAACGACTTGCCAGAGAAGAAAAACCTTTAATCCCGCCTGCAACTTTAAAGATTTCAGTAAGTGCACCTAATAAAAAGAGAAACAAGATGATGTAAGCGTTTTCAGGGCTTGAAAATGCTGCTATGATGTAGTCGGATGTTTTGAATATACCTGAAAATAGGTTGCCCGTAACCAGGATTCCTCCGGCTATGAGCCCAAGTGAAAGAGAAGGGATGATCCGTTTAGTTAGGATAGCGGTTCCTAACGTTATTAAGGCAGGAATAATTGATAACCAATTTCCATTCATTTTAACCTCCATTTAGCCCCACCGGTGCGGCACAAACGTGATTGTGTTTGTGCGCCGGGGGGCTTTTATTTGCTGTTAGTTTTTTCTTTAGAAGATTTCCTATTTATGCATAGATATAGTGTCAGTTTGAATCGACATTTTATACGGTTTTCGTATCTTGGATGGAGAAAAAGTTCAAGCATTAACAAGCATTACATAAAAAAGAAATATTTAACCTTTATTCCTTTATGCAAATCTTAAAGTTGGAGAAGGAAAAAATGTTGTCAAGAATAATCTTATTTGATATACTACATATGAACAAATATTCATATATAAAATTGAGGTGGAACTTATGGAAGTAGAAAATCCTAAAGACATAGAGCAAAACCCAGTTTGCGAAGTGCAATGTGTTCACTCTGATCTAATCAGAACTTACGTCAATCAGATTATAACTTCTGCTCAAGCCAATCATCTCGCCGATCTCTTCAAAACCCTGGGGGATTCGACAAGAATCCGAATTATGGATGCCCTATCCAAAGCCGAGTTCTGCGTCTGTGACTTAGCGGAACTGTTAGATATGAGCCAATCGGCAATCTCTCATCAGCTTCGAGTTCTGCGGAATAGTAACTTAGTTAAGTACCGTCGCGAAGGCAAAATGGTTTATTATTCTTTAGATGACGACCATGTGTTAAGACTTTATAGCCAAGGATTAGAGCATATCAATGAAAAGTAATGATTAGAAGTTGGTCAAAGATAGAAATGTTTACAACAAATGTTTGGAGGAAAAAGAAAATGTCAGATATAAA
The DNA here is from genome assembly GCF_002196705.1 of Desulfosporosinus sp. FKB. GTDB lineage: Bacteria > Bacillota > Desulfitobacteriia > Desulfitobacteriales > Desulfitobacteriaceae > Desulfosporosinus. The sequence goes on along the minus strand of NZ_NADJ01000024.1, from coordinate 41,484 downwards.
CCAAGCTGAAGAACGTGTAAAATATCGAATTGAAGGCGAGTTCTGTGTTAATTGCGCGGCTAAAATGGAAAGGACATTGAGTGCAACCGCTGGAATCGGGGAAACCGTGATTAATTATGCCGCGAAGACAGTCTTTCTTCCCCCTTCCGCTGAAGAACAGGCCCAAGAAATCATGGAAAAGATTGAGCCTGGGGTAAAGCTTGTTCGGGTGGAAGCAAAGAAACAGTTAGCAGGGTCTGATGGGCGGGTTAAATACTGCATCGAGGGCGAGTTCTGTGCAAATTGTTCTGCAAAGATGGAGAGGGCTTTGAGTGAAACGGATGGGATTGGACCCACCAGTATCAATTACGCCGCGAAAACCGTATTTTTGCCACCTGGTATGGTCCAAGAAGCCCAGCGTATTATGGAAAACATCGAACACGGAGTAAAACTGGTAGCCGTGGAAAACCAAAGAGACAAGAGCAGCAACCAGCAACCTGAGAAGTCTCTGCTTGGCGGAAAGCTAACGGGCATTATCATTGCCGGCATCCTTTTGGCTATTGGCTTGCTTTTCGGTTCTAAGTGGCATGGCACCTCATTAGAACCGATTGAGTACGTTGTTTACCTGTCGGCTTATGTGTTGGTCGGTTATGAAGTGCTGAGCACGGCTTTTAGAAATATTCTCAGAGGTTCGGTGTTTGATGAAAACTTCTTGATGGCTATTGCAACAATTGGCGCTATCACGATTCACCAGTTATCCGAAGCCGTTGGCGTTATGTTGTTTTATTCTGTCGGTGAATATATTCAGGCGCGGGCAATTGACCGTTCCCGCCGTTCCATTCAAGATTTAATGGATATCAGGCCGGATTATGCGAACCTGATTAACCAGTTGGATGTGGTCAAGGTCGATCCGGAAGATGTGGAAATTGGCCAACATATCATGGTGCGCCCTGGTGAAAAAGTTCCGCTGGACGGAGAAATTCTGAACGGCAGTTCATTCCTTGATACTTCCGCCTTGACTGGAGAATCGGTACCCCGGCGAGTTAATACCGGAGATACGGTTTTGGCGGGTACAATCAATCAATCTGGTGTCCTTACTGTCCGTGTTACCCGTAAGTTTGCCGAATCCTCTGTACAAAAGATATTAGACCTGGTCGAAAACGCCGGTACCCGTAAAGCGAACACCGAAAAATTTATTACGACATTTGCCAGATACTATACTCCTTTGGTCGTAATCGTGGCGTTAGCGATTGCTTTCTTACCTCCGTTATTTTTTGGCGGGGCATTAAAAGTATGGCTGTACCGTGCCTTAACCATTTTGGTAATATCCTGCCCTTGTGCCCTGGTAGTTTCTATTCCTTTAGGATATTTCGGGGGTATTGGCGGCGCTTCCAAGCATGGGATTTTGGTTAAAGGAGCGAACTTCCTAGAAGCGTTGACCAAAGTACGCACCGTAGTTTTTGACAAGACAGGCACCTTGACACAAGGGGTATTTCAGGTCGTGAAAATTAATCCGGCGCATGGTTTTACTGAGAACGAACTTTTGGAGATTGCTGCAACCGCAGAGATTCACTCCAGCCACCCTATCGCCAAGTCGATTCGGGATAAATTCGGCAAGGACATCGATTCTGGAGTAATTGAGGGTTATCAAGAAATAAGCGGCAAAGGGATACAAGTGCGCCTGCGTGGGCAAGAAGTTCTGGTTGGCAAGGCCGTGTTACTCGAACAGGCAGGGGTAGATGTTCTAACCGAGGCTGATAATAGAGCTGGTACGACGGTTCACCTCGCTGTCAACGGCAGGTACGCGGGATATTTACTGATATCAGATAAACCGAAAGCCGGTGCCCAAGCGACAGTTCAAGCTCTAAACAAGTCCGGGGTAAGAACAGTAATGTTAACTGGTGACCATCAGTCCGTAGCTAAAGCCGTTTCTGAGGAATTAGGTGTTGCGGAGTATCACGCTGACTTGTTGCCAGAAGATAAAGTAACTTGGTTGGAGAAACTTATTGAGGAATCAAAGGGACAAGGTGAAGGCAAGGTAGTCTTTGTAGGCGACGGTATAAACGATGCGCCGGTCTTGACACAGGCCGATATCGGGGTAGCTATGGGAGGTTTAGGTTCGGATGCCGCGATTGAAGCTGCCGATGTCGTACTCATGGAGGATCAACCTGAAAAACTGTTAAGCGCTATAAGCATTGCCCGCTACACAAAAGCGATTATTTGGCAAAATATCGTTATTGCTATGGTTATTAAGTTTGGATTTATAATCCTGGGGGCTTTCGGTGTGGCAAATATGTGGGAGGCAGTTTTTGCCGATGTAGGTGTGGCTTTACTGGCTATCCTCAATGCAACCAGGGTCAGAACCTATTTGGCACCTCAAACGGGCAATGTTAGTGAGAAAAAAATAATCAATGTTTTGAGTGGAAGTTCAGCTAAGTAAGCGGCTCAAAGGCGACCAAACAAGGAGCGGTCAGCAACCTTTACTAGGGAAGGGGGGTATTTTCACGGTGACGTGTCTTCATTTTTAGGCAACTCATATGTACTTTTGGACGCAGTGGATAACCATAATATATGAGCTGAAATTTGTAAGGCGAAAGTCAAAAAATGCAAGAATTAGCGAGAAAATCTTAATTTATTGAGGGAGGAAATAAATTGGGCTTTGATCATTTGTTGGAGGGACTTTTCCGCCGTCAGGGTGGACATCACGGTGGACATCACGGTGGACATCACGGTGGACATCACGGTGGTCATCACGACTCACACCATAAAAGAGAGGATCGGTACAACCACTATTCTAATGATAGCTTGAACGTTGGTGAAGAAGGTTATAATACATTAGCCAAATATTGCCCGAACTGTGGTAGTCCGGGCAAGCCCGAAGCGCTTTTCTGTATCCAGTGTGGAACGGCAATGGGAAGGGAAAGGCGCTGTGTCAAGTGCCAAAGCGCTGTACCGGTCGGAGCAAAGTTTTGCTCCAATTGTGGTATTCAGCAAGAGTAAAGTTATTTGTAGTAATACAAAAGTAACTTGTCGATAAAGAAAATAATTGACAAAGGTGTTTACTGAAAAAATCACCTTTGTCTTTTTTCTGAAATAACTAGCTTGCATGTCTTACCGGTATTGTCTGATTTTCTTATGTAACAAAAATGTTAGAATCCTCATGCAGCCACAACTTTAGCTTAGGGGTATAATAGGTGTTAGAAAACAGTCAAGAATAATTGCATTTTAGTCTAGGAGTTGAGAATTTGTGAGAAAACTAAAAAATGTGCTTGTTATCTGCGGCCTTGCCGTATTTGCGGTTGTTGGTATTTCCATTGTAAGGGCTATTGCCGCACCGGCCCCATGGGAACAATCTTGGCCAGCCAACACAGCACAGGATCAGGCTTTGACATCGAAAAAATCCCCGGCTGCTCTCGTATCTTCGACACCAGCACCATCAAACTCTCCTGGTTCTGAACCCGCCTCGACTTCACCTGCTTCAGTTTCTCCATCTACTCCGTCTCAGTCAATCACTCCAGTTAAGCCAGATGTTTCTTCAACTGCTCCTCCTGCTACAACTAATCAGGCTGCCTCTATTCAGTCGGTTTCTCCTAAAGTGGTAACACCAACACCGGGTACGGCTACCCCAGGGAACCCGAGCGGTCCGGGTTATTGGTGCAGACCGATGGGTCCAGACTTTCGCCCGTCCTATAGTTGGTATCCTGCAAATGGTATGAGCGGCGGGAACAGTGGGTCTGGAACTTACTGGCACGATTAATCTGAGCGGAGTTGTTTTTAACCAGACCTGGACGAGTGGGGGAACTCATATGCGGAATAACGTGTTGATCGCGGACGATGACGAACGAATTCGGGAAATTGTGAGGCTCTATTTGGAGGCAGACGGTTTTGTAGTATCTGAAGCCGCTGATGGAAAACAGGTACTCGATTTGGTTCGTAACCATTCCATTGACTTAATTCTTTTAGATTTATTGATGCCGGAAATTGACGGGTGGACCGTCTGTAAGATAATTAGGAAGGAAACACAGATCCCCATCATTATGTTAACTGCTAAAGGTGAGGAAAACGATCGGGTATTGGGCTTTGACTTAGGGGCGGATGATTACGTTGTGAAGCCGTTTAGTGCCCGTGAGTTGGCAGCCCGGGTTAAAGCTGTTCTACGGCGGCTTGATGTTGAACAATCCTCTGAACATACGATTACTTATCAGGGACTAAGGATTGACCGAATCAGGAGAGAAGTAGAAGTAAACGGTACAAGTGTACAACTAACAACCAAGGAGTTTGAACTGTTGCTCTGTCTGGTGCAAGACCCTGGTCGCATCTACAGCAGGGATCAACTGCTAAATCTTGTATGGGAGTACGATTACTGCGGTGATTCCCGTACAGTGGATACTCATGTTAACCGGCTGCGGTCTAAGCTGGACGAACAAGCTGGTTCCAGTGATTTTATTCAAACAGTTAGAGGGGTGGGGTACAAATTCGAGTTAAATGGTCGCTCCGTAAAAGTCTAATCACGAAACTGTGGTTGGCGATGGTTTTTTTGGTTTTAGGGGTATTTTTGGTATCCGTAGCCATTCAGGCCCGCCAAATTCGTTTAGATATTTATGACCAGCAAGCCCGTTTTTTTATCTATGAGGCGGAAGAGGTCGTAACGATCTTTAATAGTCGCCAATCAACTGACGATACATCATTTAAAGACAGATTGGCTGTTCTTAGTAATTTTCTCAATGCCGACATTTTGGTTATTGATGCCAACGGCAACAAATTATACGAAGGAAATACCTGTGAGATTCAATCTACATTGTTCGATCAATCCGATTTTCAGAAAAAAGTATTAGGCGGCAGCAACGTAGTCTTTGCGGGAAAGGTCAACGGTTTTAATCAGGATGTTTTTCTGGCTGCAGTCCCGATGGTCAAAGATGGCAAAACTACGGGAGCTGTGGTGATTTGTAGTCCGCTCACCTCAATCAGTCAACATATCAACAGCATGCTATTAATTACTCTCAGCGGTGCATTGCTCGGTATTGCCTTGGCCACGGTAATCAGTGTATTTATTTCGCGGAAATTAGTACGGCCACTAGTAAAAATGGAGGAAAACGTCCAGCATATCGCTGCCGGTGAATTTGGACGTGAAATACATGTTGAGTCAGAGGATGAAGTAGGACGCTTAGCAAGCAGTTTCAACAGCATGTCTAAACAATTGGGCCAGAAAATCCAAGCTATCGGACAGCTAAGCAAGCAGCGACAGGAATTACTGTCCGACGTTTCGCACGAACTCCGTACTCCACTAACAGTTATCAAGGGATATTCCGAAGCGATTCTGGATGGGCTAGTCCACTCTGAGGAGCAACAGAAATTATACTTACAAAATATATCAGATGAATCAGCCCGTTTGAAGCGTTTAGTAGACGATTGGCTAGAGCTGCAAACTATGGATACGGACAAAGCCTTTGTCAACATGGAATACGTTGTCTTGAACAAATTAGTTAGTGTCTCGGTGGAACGACTTAAACCACTCGCTGCTGACAAAGGAATAAATATCGATATTCTTGTACCCGAAAATACAATTACGGTGTGGGGGCATATCGACCGCTTGAAACAAGTCCTCACAAACCTGCTCGATAATGCCTTAAATCATTCCGGTGGTAAGGTTATTGTTGAATTGGGGGTCAAGGATGCTCAAGCCTATATAGCCATTAAAGATGATGGACCCGGAATTCCTCCGGAAGAGTTGGATAATATCTGGGAGCGTTTTTATAAAGTGGACAAGTCCAGATCCCGGCGTGGGACCGGAACTGGGTTGGGGCTGTCAATTGTCAAGCAGATTGTGGAGAAGCATGGCGGGAAGGTTTCGGCTGACAGCCGATTGGGGTTGGGGTCAATTTTTACAGTTTACCTACCGCTGGCTGAATGAGTGCCATATATAAAAGTGCTATTATCGGTGCTCTCAATGTTACAAAAATGTTAAAATCCCGTCACCAATCTGTAAAATTCTTCATGTAAACTGTAGCTAACAAATATAAAGGGGGCACTTCTTATGAAAAGGAAAAAATTCATTCTAATTCTTGCGTCTGTCTTTATCCTAGCTATGGTTGCAGTTCCTACATATGCTGCAGTAACAGATCAGCAGAAAACAGAAATTGATGCTTTGAACAAGCAGATCGCAGAGTTGCAGAAACAGATCGTTGATAAATACGCTGAGGCTGGAGAAATTACTAAGGCTCAAGCGGATTCAACTAAGGCTAACATCGACCTCTCAGAGCAGTATAGGCAACAATATGCCCAGCAGTTTGGTTCTGCAGCGCCTGCTCAAGGTTATGGCCCAGGTTTAGGATATGGACCGGGCTACTACGGAGGCTGGGGAGCAAATGCTGGTGGTTATTACGGTGGTTGCTGGTAAAGAATATATATCTCGTTGGAAAAAACGGCTCATTAGAGCCGTTTTTGTGTGTCAGGCAGTTTTATCTGCAAAGGTTAATGTCCTCGTGCCGTAACAACACGGAAGCATTAGCCAAGGAGACAAGGCTTATTCGTGAGGAGGGTTTCTGAGGGGTTTGAAGGAAGAAAAAACAAAGAGAATAGGCTATAAAAAGTAGATATGTCAGCAAACTTAAATGAAGCAATTAAGCTTCTCATGATAACAGTTTACTGAATTAAGCATTAGCGAATGATTGGTTAAACTACTGATTGATAGACGGTGATAAATTTACAGGATAAGCTGCGAGTGATACTAAAAACAATCTTGTAGAAACTGAATTCTTTTGATATACTACATATGAACAGATATTCATATATCGAATTGAGGCCGCAATAGATAAGAGAAATACAAAAGATGTTTGGAGGGAAAGAAATGGTAGATAAAAATTTTAATCGATCTGAGGAACGTGTGAAATTCAGAATCGAAGGCGAATTCTGTGCGAATTGTTCGGCAAAGATGGAAAGAGCATTGAGTTCAACCGAAGGAATTGGGGAGACGAGCATCAATTATGCGATGAAAACGGTTTTCTTACCTCCTTCAATGGTTAACCAGGCCCAAACTATCATTGAGAAAATCGAACCGGGAGTTAAACTTGTCGAAGCGAATGAGAAAAAGTCTGCTAGTTCCTCAGACAAACTTCAATACCGTATTGAAGGGGAGTTTTGCGCAAACTGCTCTGCGAAAATGGAGCGGGCGCTCAGTGCTACGGAAGGAATCGGAGAAACAGCGATTAACTATGCGACGAAAACCGTTTACTTGCCTCCTTCGATGATGAGTCAGGCGCAAGAGATCATGGAGAGGATTGAGCCAGGGGTTAAACTCGTTCCGATTGAAAGAAGTAAATCGAAGAGTCCTGTTGAGAACGAAGAAAAGGAAGCAAAAGAAACGCGTCAAAAATTAACAACAATTTTGATTGCAGGTATTCTCTTTGCTATAGGATTGATATTCGGATCAAAATGGCACAATACTTCGTTCGAAATTCTTGAGTATCTTGTATATTTAGCGGCCTATTTATTGGTCGGACGTGAAGTTTTAGAGAAAGCATTCCGAAATATTATTCGTGGATCAATTTTCGATGAAAACTTCTTAATGGCCCTAGCTACGATTGGAGCCATTGCCATTCACGAGCTTCCTGAAGCTGTAGGTGTCATGCTCTTCTATTCCGTAGGAGAGTATTTCGAAGATCGTGCCGTGAATCGTTCACGCCGTTCGATTCAAGCGGTGCTGAATATTCGTCCAGACTACGCTAACCTAGTGAATCAATTAGATGTAAAAAAAGTTGACCCTGAAGAGGTTCATATCGGGCAACAGATTTTAATTCGACCTGGAGAAAAGGTTCCGTTGGATGGTGAAATTGTTCATGGAACCTCATTCGTAGATACTTCGGCTTTAACGGGTGAATCCGTACCTCGAAAAGTCGAAGTTGGAGATACAGTTCTCGCGGGTATGATAAACAATTCGGGTGTTCTTACTGTTAGAGTCACCCGGGAGTTCGCAGACTCCTCGGTTCAGAAAATCCTTGACCTTGTGGAGAACGCTAGTACACGTAAGGCAAAGACGGAGAAGTTCATTACGACGTTTGCTCGGTACTACACGCCGGCCATTGTTGTTGTTGCCTTAGGGATTGCACTGATTCCGCCGTTCTTTATGGGAGGCGATTTTAGGGAGTGGCTCTATCGTGCCATGACGATCCTGGTTATCTCTTGTCCTTGTGCACTGGTGATATCTGTACCTCTCGGTTATTTTGGGGGAATCGGTGGCGCATCGCGTCACGGGATTTTAGTGAAGGGAGCTAATTATTTAGAAGCTTTAACTGATGTTCGTACTGTGATATTTGATAAGACAGGTACACTCACTCAAGGGGTGTTTGAAGTCAATAAGATTGAAGCGATGAATGAATACACAGAAGAGCAACTTCTCGAAATAGCTGCCACCGTTGAAGCCCACTCCAGTCATCCCATTGCAAAATCGATTCGGGATCGATGGGGTAAAGAGATTGACACGGCTTCTATCGCAAGTTATGAAGAAATCAGTGGAAAAGGAATCCGTGCCGTATTGAATGGAAAAGCAGTTTTCGCAGGGAAGAAAGACCTCTTGCTTCAGAATTCAATTTCGGTTCCGGAATTGAAAATGAATGAAGTGGGTACTCAAGTTTATATCGCGGTCGATGGCAAATATACAGGTAATCTCCTTATTTCGGATCGGGCAAAAGAGGGAGCCAAAGAAGCAGTTGCCAACTTAAATCAAGTAGGAATTACCACAGTGATGCTGACAGGTGACCATAGTACCGTTGCGAAGGCTGTATCTGAGCAGTTAGGAATTAAAGAGTATCATGCCGATTTACTTCCGGAAGATAAGGTCACTTGGCTTGAAAAATATTTGCAGAAAGAAAATGGAAAAGGTAAGGTTGTCTTTGTTGGAGATGGAATTAACGATGCACCGGTATTAACCCGAGCCGATATTGGAGTCGCTATGGGAGGCTTAGGATCAGATGCGGCGATTGAAGCAGCAGACGTTGTTCTCATGGAAGATCAACCGAGTAAACTGGTTAGTGCAATCGATATTGCCCGTTTCACGAAGAAAATTATTTGGCAGAATATCGGTTTTGCATTAGTGATTAAACTGGGATTCATCGTGTTAGGGATGTTTGGTGTAGCCAATATGTGGGAAGCTGTGTTTGCAGATGTTGGAGTAGCCTTGCTCGCTATATTAAACGCAACACGCGTAAGGCGCTATTCTAACCCGGAAAAGGGAGAAGCTCATACTAACACTCAGATGAAAGAAATAACAGCACGTTAAAAACTAATTTTAGGCCATGTTTGTGTCGGATTTTTTCTTGGTCTGTAATCCGCTTGTAAGAATAGAGATTTACTGTTATATTACTAATCAGCAGGTATTAGCATTATGAGGTGAATCGTACTATGATGCCTAATAAGCATAATAATGATAGTGAAAACCTAATCTGTGATATTGTCTGTGTTCATCCGGATGTGGTTCGCACGTATTCTGATCAAATCTTAAGTCTAGATCGAGCAACTGAACTTGCCGATTTATTTAAGACGCTTGGAGATCCTACACGTATACGAATAATGGACGCACTCGCTAAGTCGGAATTCTGTGTTTGTGATTTAGCTGAGCTTCTAGACTTAAGTCAGTCTGCTACCTCTCATCAACTGAGAGTTCTTCGTAATAGTAATCTTGTGAAATACCGGCGGGATGGGAAAATGGTGTATTATTCCCTCCAGGATAATCACGTGCAAGAGCTTTACCGCCAGGGGCTAGAGCATATCGACGAATGAGTATCAATAACTCTAAAATAGTCACCCCGTATCACGATTGAGTGGTACGGGGTTTTTAACAAATTTGTTAAATTCATGTTAGATTATTGTAATAAAAAAAACCTATAATTAACATATTCCATTAGAGGGACTATACAAAGAGAGGGAAATATGTTTTTGATAAGATGGCATAAGTAATGTCCAATAGACGAGGGGTCGAAGTTTTATGAGAAGTTGTGTATTATGCAAGGGGCGTCAAATCGGAAAGATTGGGCGTGATCGATATTACTGCTCAGAGTGCTACCATGAGTGGACAGATGGAGAAAGGGGAGTACAAATATTCACGATTTTCCCAGATGGAGCAGTAAAGAGAGTTATGGGAAAATGTATAGGAAAAGAGAACTGGGTTAGTCGGAGGGGAGCCGGATGAAAAGTAAAATCATTGTCATCTTAGTCGTAGTCATGGCCTTTTTGAGTGGGATGTTCATCCCTAAGGCCATAGCGATGCTACGCCCCTCGGTTTGGACTCAAAGTCTACCCGCTGCCCAGCCCAGTGAACCCGTCACTAAAAATAATTCTCAACCATCCTCCAATGTGGAAAATGGAGCTGGGGGAGGGGGGATGTGGTATAGTCCAATGAAACCGAATTACAATCCTCAATTTGATTGGTATACTCTCCCTAAGGATCAATGTGAGAATGACAGAAACGATGATTGGTGTTGGTAGAAGCTAGTTAAATGGTATAATCTCGGATTTGATGATAAATACTGTGCCTAAAGCCGCTTTTTTAATGCATTAACCTTCAGGAACGTTTCGTAATTAACCACGTGACGTTGCAACTTGAAGCAGAAGATTGAAGAGGTTTGAACCCAATATTTAGTTAACACTCGATTATTTTTCTGAGGAGGAAGTGGTTGGATATGAGAATTTTGGTGGCAGATGATGATGAACGGATACGAGAGATTGTTCGCCTATACCTTGAAGCCGAGGGTTATGAAATTGAAGAGTCTGAAAATGGAAATCGTGCTTTAGAGAAGGTTCGCAATGGCGCATTCGACCTTGTTATCTTAGATTTGATGATGCCGGGTTTAGATGGGTGGACCGTATGCAAAATCTTGAGGAAAGAGACTCAAATTCCAATTATCATGTTAACTGCTAAAGGAGAAGAAAATGATCGGGTACTCGGGTTTGATTTAGGAGCCGATGACTATGTAGTAAAACCGTTCAGTCCAAGGGAACTCAGTGCACGAGTAAAAGCAGTTCTACGAAGACTAGAAGGAGAACAGACGAAAGAACATCTTATTACATACCCTGGTTTTACGATCAATCAGATCACCCGCGAGGTGATCGTGGAGGGAACAGAGGCGAAACTGACAACGAAAGAGTTTGATTTACTCTTAGTTTTAGCCAAGAATCCAAATCGGATATTTACCCGGGACCAGTTACTTAACACGGTCTGGGAGTACGACTATTGCGGAGATTCGAGGACAGTCGATACACATATCAACCGTTTACGCTCGAAATTTGAAAGTCAAGTGGGTTTCAGTGATTTTATTCAAACCGTTAGAGGAGTGGGGTACAGATTCGAATTCAATGGTCATTAAAAAAAAGCCTTATCCTTAAACTTTGGCTGACGATTGTTGGTTTAGTTTTGGGTGTCTTTTTATTTTCAATTCTAATTCAAGCTCAACAGATTAGGACCTTAATTTATAATCAGCAGGCCAAGTTTTATATCTATGAGGCTGAAGAAGTTGTTACAATATACAATACTTATAAAGCGGATGAGAGTACGCTTATCAATGAAAGGTTTCAGATTCTTGGAAAATTCTTAAATGCGGATATCGCCATAGTGAATCTTGACGGAGGGCAGTTATTGGGTCAGCCAATAAGCGTACCCCTAAAACGGATTCTTCTGGAGCCAGCTTTTAAAGGAAAAATCCTAAGCGGAAATAATGTGGTTTACTCCGGAAAGCTTCCGGGAGTAACGGATGAAACCTTTCTCGTTGGCGTTCCATTAAAAGGCCAAAACCAAGTTATAGGAACAGTAATTATCAGTAGCCCGTTATCATCGATTAGGCAACATGTTCAAAGCTTATTATGGATTGCATTCATTGGAGCACTGATTGGAATTATATTAGCAACCATACTCAGTATGTTCATTTCCAGAAAGCTCATTCGGCCTCTCATTAAAATGGAGGATACAGCGAAACATATCGCGGAAGGGGATTTTGGCCGACAAATTGAAGTCACCTCGGAAGATGAGGTCGGACGTCTAGCACATTCCTTTAACGTCATGTCCGCCGAACTTAAGGAAAAAATTGAAGAGATTGAGCGTTATGACCGCTTGCGTCAGGAACTCCTATCGGATGTTTCTCATGAATTGCGTACTCCATTAACCGTGATCCAAGGGTTTTCAGAGGCAGTTTTAGACGGATTAGTGAAGTCTAAAGAACAAGAGCAGCACTACTTAAAACTGATCATCGATGAAACGGAAAGGCTTAGACGCCTCGTTGATGATTTGCTCGATCTCAAAGGATTAGAAGCTGTCGAAACCTTTGATGAGATGGATTATGTTGTTTTGAATAAGCTCGTTCAGATTTCAATCGAGCGATTAAAGCAATTGGCTGAATCGAGAGAGATTCAATTAGAGGTTATTATACCGGAGCAACAGGTTACGATTTGGGGCAATAGTGATCGACTGAAACAAGTTCTTACGAATTTAGTGGATAATGCGATAAAGCACTCTGAATCCGGCGGGAAGGTGAGAATTCAACTTGGGCTAGAAAAAGACGGGGCCTTCATCGCGGTAAAGGACTCGGGTCCGGGGATCCCTCACGAAGAGCTCGAAAATATCTGGGAAAGATTTTACAAAGTCGACAAGTCCAGATCTAGGCGAGGAACCGGGACCGGCTTAGGACTTTCGATTGTGAAGAAGATAATTGAAATGCATCATGGGAAGGTTGTAGCAGAAAGTGAATTAGGAAAGGGGGCAATGTTTAGCGTCTATTTACCGTTAGCGGAATAGCTGGTTTAGGTGGAAATAGCTAATTCAAAGTAAAGGAGAAGGTCGAGATGATGCTCGCCTTCTCCTTTACGTGTTTACCAGGAACGATAGCTGCCCTGATTCGATTCCTGAGTGGAGGGAGAATCTTGCCAGGAGTTCATAGGCTTGGAAGATTGATACTCACGATCATGTCCTGTCTCGGAATTCCAGTCTCTGCTTTGGTTATCGTCTGTAGAATGCGAATTAGTCATTGGGTTCTCTTGTTGAGAGGGATTTTCAGGCATGGATGGGGGTGCGTTCATGTTCATAGAGGGAGGATTTACTGAATTGTTTGTATTACTCGATTGTCCGTTCACATTCATGGGTGAAGTGTTTTGTTTGCTTGGCCCCATCATCGATGGATTTATATGATTCTCCTCAGGTGAATTCGAATCCGGCTTCCAAGGTTCGGAGTGTTCTTGATCATGGGTTTCATTTCCTCCCGGTTTTTGAGGTGACTTGATTTCAATACTCTCTTCTGGAAAAAGACTCATTACATTGGTTTGGGCATTAGAGAGCGCTTTTTGAAGGTTACCGCCCTGGATCGCTTCAGGAGGAAGATCAATACCTTTTTCTTGGCAACGCTCATAAATCAAATGGTTATTCACAGACATACCATGATTGAGGGCTTCTTGACGAACTTTTTCATCAGATTCCCCAACAACCAAGTTCCCGTGGAGATTGAGTCGCGACATTTCATTTTGGATCGAATTCTTTAAGGTTTCGCGATCGAGATTACTATCCATCCATTTAGACAATGGAATAATTCGAGCGAAAACAAGGTTGTCAGATTCCTTTAAGTTGCCCTCTTTTGCAGCACTTTCAATGATGAGATCGATAGCTTGGTAAGCATCTTGACCTGTGAGAGTTCGTTTATCAAGCGTGTAAGTCCTACCGTTCATATCGCGTACTTCGATGACTTTTCCGTCTTTATTCACAAGAAGTTCTATGCTCTTATCCACATTACTTTGATCCATATCAAGTGCAACCGATGCGACGGCCATGTTGGGAAGGGCAAAAACATAGAACGCCGTGAGACTGATGACAAGCAACAAGGCGGCTGCTGATGCAGTGTACTTGGACCAAGATCGATAGTGAAGCGGGGTTTGTTTAGGTTTGAGATCGACTTGAATCGTATCCCCTACCTTCGGGAGAGCTTTGGGTGTAGGAACTTCCAGAAAGTCTCCTTTTTCCGTTAAGATAACCGTCGTTTTTTTGGATGTCCTCATAACGATTCCTTGACTCTTTTTCATCTCGCGACCACCTTATTCCGTAAGTTCTGAACTGATTTGTAAGAAGGTTTTGAGGGCATAAAATTCAGGTTCCGAAAGGATTAAAACGAGAGCGATGATATATTTTCTTCCCTTTTCTAAGACCTTGCGTTTGATCCCTGTCAAGAGTTCAAGCTCCTTAATCGGGAGGAGCTTTTGTTTTTTTAGATGGGACAGTAAGTGAGGGTAGTGAACCAGAGTCAGAGACACACGAATGAGAGTTTGTTTACTGTCCCGATGCTTGGGAGAAACCTTAACCAAGTCATCTAAGTTTACCCCATATTCACTGAGAACCCGGACATAATTCTCGATAACTTCAGCAAATTGAGTATTATTTTGTTCCTCTTGATATTGCTCTTGGGAGATATTCATATCATAGCGACTCAATTCTTCATCCTCGGGATTCATGGGCGAGAGGGCAAGATGCTGATGTTTGCCTTCTTTGCGGAAGTAATCCACTAATCTTCTTCGGATCACCATTTGAACAAAACTGTAAAAAGAAGCTCCTCCATGCAGGTCGAAGTTGTCGATCGCTTCATTAAAGGCTATAAGGGCAATACTTAGCTCATCATCGTTATTCCAGGTTAAATAGCGGTTGCAGACCTTGGAGCTTACCCTAATTATAAATATTTTATGAGATTTTATAAGTTCCTCTCGTGCGAGAGCATCCCCGCTCTTGGCTGATATTAAGGTATCTCTCAAAACCTGTTCCTGCACCTTAATCACTCCGCTTAATAGTCATTCGTAACACTGAAGCATATTTGAGGGGTAGAAAAAAACATTCGATACCCATTATAGGTATAGAATGTTACAACATTGTCACATTATTGTTTCTTTTGTGTTACATAAGCAAAAAGATCAGCAAGTACAGAAGTTACGCAGGTTTCTATTAATGATTAGAATGATCACAATAACTTTAAACTAAGAGATTTATAACAAATAATTTAAAAACCTGTAACTTTGCCGTGAAACTCTTTCTTTAAAATAGCAAATAGTATAAGCATAAGGCATAACTCAACCGCCGATCGCGGTGTAGGTTTTGAACAGTACCTTGAGTTTTTAATTATAAGATGGGAGGATAGAGCCTATGGAAAAAGTTAAATCAACAGACCAAGAACAAATTCTAAAACGGGTAAAGATCATACGCGGGCACTTTGCTGCAGTAGAAAGAATGATTGAGGAAGAACAACCCTTTAAAGAGATTTTATTGCAACTGACGGCAGTGCGCTCGGCAATCCATCAAGTTATAGTTTTGGAAGCCCAGCGCTATGCGCAAACAAGTATGGATAATGGGCAAGAGGTCAATGAAGCAATTAAGATGCTGATGGATTTAAATCAATCGTTGGTGTGTGTGCCGCTGCCGCGCAGGGACACGACGCTATTGGACGACAAAGTAATTTTAAGAACTATTTCCTTACGGAAGAAAAAAGTTTTAGCTTGAGCAAGGTGGCATACCCCTAAAAATAATCAAACTTAAACGAATGGCTTAGTGAATAGAATCTATTCAATGAGTCAGGAATAACTGTTGTTCTGTGGTCTCGGATTCAGACGCTTCAGTTTTTATTTTCTGATAATAGGAGGTTGTAAAAATGTGTGCAGGTGGAGTAGTCCTATTTCGTAAACGTGAGGATGGAAAAGTTCGTTCAGTCGACTTGAGCAAAGGATTTTACTATTCTTATGCCCACTCTTTTTTGAGCGGGCTTAAGCAACTTGACAGAAGATTTTTAACCGTTGGAAAAGAAGCCTCACAAAAGATTCGATAAACGCTGAGGTACGATTCTCATGAAGCAGTGTCCATTATGTGGTAATCATGGTGTGGGTCGATTTTGCCGCGCACGCTCTCTTTGCGACCAGTTACAAAGAAAATAAAAGGATGAATCAAACATTCGTTACAGTCAAGGAGGTATCTAACCATGAACAGGTTAGAGATTTTACGTGTGGAAAGAGAAAGAATCATTAAGACATTAGGGAAAGAGAACAAGAATCGAGTAAAATTGTTGACCATGCTCATGGATGTTGATGACGAGATAGAGGAAATTCTAGCTAGTGAACTCAAATCATGGTCATTGGGGCTAGTCAATAACCAGCAATTATCAACTTAAAGTAGGATTTTCTCCCAGACGTACGGCCCTGCAGCCTACTTTAACAAAAATGTTAAGAATCTGTGACGTGGGCGTAAAATGACAAGTTTATTCTTTGCTTAACAATGTTGAAAGGAGGGAACAGAGTGAAGTTATCCAAAATAGTCCTAGTACTTCTGGGAGTTGTTGCATTACTTACCGTAGGGGTACCTATTGCCAAAGTCTTGGCATCGCCAGTTTCTCCGCAAATATACTGGACGACACAACAAGCAGACCCAAATCAACCTGTGCCGAATACACAGCAGCCTGGGCCGAACACACAGCAACCTGGGCAGCAAGGTCCTTCTTATGCCCCCGGTTATGGATACTGGTATGGACCGACGAACCCCAATTATTGGCGGGATTACGATTGGTACAACTATCCGGGAAATAACCGCTGGAACGGTGGGAACATGTGGCAGTCCGGCTGGGGGTGCTGGTAAAACTTACTTGCCTCAATAAGACTCCCTAAAATGGAGTCTTATTTTCATCGTAATCCTTTTCAACACCTGTTCGCTAGACTTTTGTGCAGAATGTCGATGTCTCCAGCTTGCTTTATTATTGTTTTTTAATGGAAAGTTCACGGAAAGGAGGAGTGATTTATGTTTGGCGGTTGGGGCTGTGGCCCATTTTTTGGCAGCGGATTTTGGGGGATGGGGATACTTGGGATGGGAATCCAATTGCTTTTTTGGATAGTATTAATTGGATTTTTGGTATATTTATTTCGGCGGATAGGTTCTCGGATTCCGATACGTGGGTTCATCGGACAAGATGAGGCCTTGGATATTTTACATGAACGTTATGCCCGTGGTGAGATTGATTTGGAAGAATATCAAAAGCGTAAGAAAGAATTGCTACGGTAACTATATTTTATTCAAATAGGGCGGCTGTCCGATAATGGATAGCCGTTTTTATTAATTAAAGGTTAAGCACAGGGGGATTGTTTTTTACTATTTAACAAAATTGTTAAAAACCCGTAATCTTCTTGTGATTATTTCAGGTTAAAATAGGCTTCATAGGCTTAGATGATTTTAATTCAAATAGGTTAAGGAGGGAATATTTAAATGCCAAATGTAGAATTGTTATCGGAAGAAAATGTTAACCCGGAAGTTCAGGAAATTTTCCGCCAGTTGAGGGAAAAGTTTGGTGAAATACCTGCACCATATCGAGCAATGGCTCACCATCCTAAGTACCTGAAGCTTGTTTTGAGTAAGATGGAAGCTGTGATGGGCTCCGATGTTCTGGATTTGAGAACAAAGTTAGCCATTGCTTTTACGGTTTCAACACTTAATAACTGTGCCTTTTGCATCAGTATGTATGCTAAACAACTTCGCGATGCAGGATTTACGGAACAACAGATGATTGAAATCTTGGCGGTCGTTGATTTTGTTGGTGCCATGAATCATTTTAATAACGGTATGCTTGTAAAGCCGGAAATGTAAAAAAATATCACCTACCCCTCAAAAAAGATTCACCCTTAACGAATAACTGGATGAAAACGGGGGGTGGTCAAAAGAAAGAAGAGAGTGGTTAACACAAGCTTGCAAGTTAAGCGATGGTACTGATCTAAAACATTGTCGTAATCACAGGTTTAAAAAGGGAAGGATGATTTTACATTGAAAAACATTAAAAACACGCTCTTGGTAAGTGCCTTATCACTTGGTTTAGTGGTCGGGGCAGTGGGGGTTGTCAGTGCTGCCACTTCCACGGACTATCAGCAAAAAATCGCTAACTGGGTCACAAATGACCCTAATCCGATGGTCATGAACATGAATACCGGATCTAATACGGGAGCTACCACCAGTACGAACACTACTGCAACTGCCACTTCTGCATCGACAGTCAGTACACCAGTTGCAACGGCTGCTGACACAAACGCGGCCCAAAATAGCGGCAACCAAAATCAAACGCCGCAGAGCAGTACACAACAAACTGCTCCTCAGCAACCAGCACCAAGTCAACCCGCTCCCCAACAGCCGCTACCTCAACAACCCGCTAGTCAGCAACCCGTTCCCCAAACCCCTGCTCCAAACCAAAACGCTCTTTATAACCAAATGGTCAACAACTGTATCCAGTGGGATCAACAAATGATGCAGCAATATGGAGTGAATCCACAGAATCAAGCGGCAATGCAGCAACAATGGCAAAACGCCATGCAACAACGCCAAAATGTACAAAAATCTGGAAGTGTCAACAACAGTGGATATAATGGAAATAGCTGGGGTGGGAACCGGATGTCCGGTAACTGGTCTAGTAACATGGGCTGGTAATAAAATGAGCCTGAAGTAGGACCGGCAGCTTACAATGTGGGTGCCTGTCCTACTTTTTTTTGTGTGTTATGGGGTAGCTAGCTAATTCAAGACAAAAAAATAAATCCTTCCTTGACAATCGATGGCAACGGAAGTATTTTTATTGTAGAATGATGATAATGATTATCAATATCAAAGTAAGAGAGGAGAATAGTGGTGATTACAGCGTTAGTCTTGACACTGCGCGAAGCAGTTGAGGCCGTCCTAATTATTGGCATTTTGATCTCATTGGTAAACAAGACGCGACCTAAGTATGGAGCAAGTATGGTTTATGGTGGCGCAATAGTTGCCGTCTTAGTCAGTGTGGCAGTCGCCCAGATTTTCGGGGAGGCGTATAAAACTTTCGGAACTTCGGTGGAAGGCATATCTGGCTTACTGGCGGTAGCCTTATTAACTTACATGGTGTTTTGGATGGGGGAACAGGCCAAAGATTTACAGCATCAACTGCGTGAAAAGGCTGGAAGCGCACTTTCGAGCGGACAGTCATGGAGTCTTGGCATATTGGCTTTTCTTTCCGTATTACGGGAGGGCATTGAAACGGTTTTGTTCTTAGTCTCAACGGCTGACACAACACCGTTGGCCCAAGTCATTACAGGCGCGGCTTTGGGTATCTTGATGGCCTTGCTTTTAGCTGCACTGCTTTTCCGGGGCCTTTTAAGAGTGAATCTCCATAAATTCTTTACTTGGACAGCCTATTTGTTGATTGCATTTGGGTCCGGAATACTGGGCAAGGCAACGGCAGACTTACAGGCTGCAGGATGGTTGCCCGGCACAATTTCTGCTTGGGATACCAGTCGAATTGTAAGTGAATCATCACCTATTGGGGCGCTTCTTAGCGGAGTTCTAGGGTACAGTTCCAGTCCTACTCTCTTACAAGTCTTCGTTTACCTGGGGTACTTAATTACTGCCCTGTATCTTTTTCGGGCATCAGGGCAACAAGAGACCAGCACAATTTCGGAATACGGCCACCCTTTCCGGGCAATCGGCGCTGATTACAATCACCCGGTGTACCGTCTCTTACGCAGCCGGTGGATACCTAAGCTGCCAATGCTCCTTTTAACATTTGTTTTTGTAGCGCTGCTCGTAATCGCACTATGGAAGATACCGGTAGGGCCTTTTTCCGGACAGGGGGACCTTCAGTGGGGGTGGTTCAGAGCTAAGGCAGAAAACAACCTGTTTATCTTCTTAGTATGGGTAATTTGGTTACCTCTAATCTCGATTTCAGCCGTTATTCTTGGGCGCTTCTGGTGTGGCAATCTTTGTCCGCTCCGTCTGCTCACTGAAGGAGCAAGTAAAATAGGCGAGTGGCTCAGGGGGCGGCCTTCATCCAGTACTCCGTATTTGCGGGCGGGCTGGATATTGCCAAGCACCTTTGTTTTGATTACGATCCTTGTGCGTGTTTTTGATTTTCAGAGTGAAGCTCGCTACGGTGCCTATCTCTTCCTGGGAATCGTATTTGCCGCTTTGATCATCGGTCTCTTTTTCCGGAAGGGTACATGGTGCAGATACGTTTGTCCGATTGGAGGATGGTTGGCTCGTATTGCCCGTTTAAGTGTTCTCGGTGTTCGCCCTCGTACATCCGCTTGTGAGACTTGCGTTGAACGAACTTGCTTACAAGGAAGGGCGCTAACTGTCCCAAGCGATGTGAGCCAAGAAGTAGCGGCCACTGCTATGGGGGGAATTCCACTTGCACCAGTGGTACGCGCAGAGAGATGCCCTGTCTTCTTAGCGCCAAACCGTTTAGAATCTAGTCAACACTGTCTCCAGTGCTGGAACTGCGTAAAGAACTGCCCTAAGGAACGGAGCGGGATGCGGGTTGGCCTGCGTTTTCCCGGTGCCGAACTCTTTAAACCCTACGCTCCGGATCTCGGAGAAGCGGTTTATATCTCCGCGTTGTTAGGAATGTATATGGCAGTGACAATGCAAGGAATTGTATGGCCACAGAACCCGTTTCTCCTGACACTCGCCTTGTTTATGGGTTTATCGGCGGTAGTTTATGCCGGTTTGAGTTATTTGGTTTCAGCGTTGGCACGTATCTCTTGGAGAGAAGTCGTCACTACCATTGGTTATAGTTTTCTACCTATGGAATGGGCCACGGCTATTATTACTATGGGAGACGATTCTCTGGAATTCTTTAATATCGTTGTGCCGGCCTCAGCTATCCTTCTAGGAATTGGCTTCATCTGGAGCTTGGTACTTGGAACATCGATCTTGTTACATCGGGCTCCTAGTAAAAAGCGAGCGATAATGGGACTACTCCCGGTGTTTGTAGCCTTGTTCCTGCTGCTATTGTTCTGGTCCATTCGATTCTTATCCGGCCAAGTTATTGATCTGACTTAAAAATTCAGTTTTTATCATGATAACTGCAAAGATCTTGTAAAAAGAATAATTCCTTTGACATATGTCGATGGGAATTCTACCGGGACATTCAAAAATTCCTATCGTACGTTTTTCAAGTTGGATATACACAAGTTGCTGTGGATCGGTCCATTGCATCGGTTATTTCAGTTAACGTATAAAAATATGAACCACGAATACCTTACTGGGACTCGTGGTTTATGCCTTTGTGATATCGATTATCCAAGTAGTATCGGAGGTATGAAATGAATTATTTTATTATTATAGCTGTGCTAGTAACTGTAGACCAGGTGTTCAAGTACTTGGCACAAACTTTTCTCAAACCCGTAGGTACATTGCCAATCGTTAAGAATGTATTTCACTTAACCTATGGGCAAAATACTGGAGCGGCATTTAGTATTTTACAAGGTAAGCAAGCATTCCTCATCATTATTACGTCTATTGTTACTATAGCTCTAGTAGTTTACTTAATTAAGAATTATAAAACACAAAACCATTTATTGCTTATATCCCTCACCCTTTTTATATCCGGGGCTTTGGGGAACCTTACTGACAGGGTGCGACTAAATTATGTAGTTGACTTTTTGGATTTTACTTTGGTTAACTATCCAATTTTCAATACGGCAGATATTTTCGTCGTATCAGGCTCTATATTCCTTGCCTATTTTGTCTTATTTGCTAAATCGGTTAATTCACGAAAAGACATTTAGAGATGACAAAAGCACAAGGTTTATCCCAATTTAAATCTTAGACTGGCTTAACGTTTGTTTGTAGTCAACTATTTTCAACCCTGATGGGATTAGCAGTAGAGCAGAAGCAGTGTCTATTTCATCACTCGCATGGCATTTAAGACCGCGATTAGAGAGACCCCTACATCGGCGAAAACGGCCTCCCACATTGTGGCAAGTCCACCCGCTCCTAAAATTAAGACGACAACTTTAACACCAAAGGCAAAAATAATATTTTGCCAAACAATCCTATAGGTCTTTCTGGAAATTCTTACGGCTGTAGCTATTTTGGAAGGTTCGTCGGTCATAATTACCACATCAGCCGCTTCGATGGCTGCATCAGATCCTAATCCACCCATCGCAATACCTACATCAGCCCGGGCCAGAACAGGTGCATCATTTACTCCATCCCCTACAAATACGAGTTTTCCCTGAGGAGATTTTTGTTTTTCTAGGCTTTCCACCCGCTCTATCTTTTGATCAGGAAGTAGCTCTGCATGAACTTCATCAAGATTAAGCTCTTGACCAACATTTTCTGCTACTGAACGGGCATCGCCAGTGAGCATAACCGTTTTTTTAATCCCGAGTTCTTTAAGAGATCGGATCGCGGTAGGGGAATCCTCTTTAATCTCATCTGAGATTACTAGATAACCGGCATAGTTCTTGTTTGTTGCTACATGGACGATAGTACCTGGCACGTTGATCGGATCATCATAGGGGATATTCTCCTTGATCATTAATTTAGCATTGCCAGCAAGTATTTCTTCACCTTTACTCTGAATTTTTAGACCATGACCGGGTATTTCGTTATAGCTTTGTACGTCTTCTTTATTTACTGGTTTACTATAGGCTTTTAAAATTGACTCAGCTATCGGATGATTTGAATAAATCTCAGCTTTGGCCGCTAATTCTAAGAGCTTTTCTTCAGTGAAATCTTGGGAAGGTTTTATTTGAGTGACTTTGAAGACTCCTTTAGTTAAAGTCCCCGTCTTATCAAAAACTACAATTTCCGCGTTTTTGAGGGCTTCTAGATAATTGCTTCCTTTAACCAAGACTCCTTGTTTGGATGATCCGCCTATCCCACCAAAGAAACCTAAAGGAATCGAAATAACTAAAGCACATGGGCAAGAGATAACTAGAAATACTAAGGCCCGGTAGAGCCATTGGTAAAAAGTCGCACCCGGGAAGACGAGGGGAGGAATAATTGCTATAAGTAAAGCGATGATAACGACAACCGGAGTATAATACCGAGCAAATTTGGTAATAAAGTTTTCCGTTGGGGCTTTACGGCTACTGGCGTTTTCGACCAAATCCAGGATTTTTGCGACAGTTGATTCTGCAAATTCTTTGGTTACCTCGATTGTTAATAATCCGTTTTTATTGATGAAGCCGCTTAATACATCCATACCGGGCTCAATCTCCCGGGGAACGGATTCCCCGGTAAGTGCGGAGGTATCGATCATAGACATTCCATCAATCACTTTACCGTCCAAGGGAACACGTTCACCGGGTTTGACGATGATGGTCTGTCCCTTAGTGACTTGCTCTGGTGAAACTTTCGTAATTTCCTCATTGACCTTGAGGTTGGCATAATCTGGTCGGATATCCATGAGGGCAGTGATCGATTTTCTTGAACGGTTTACCGCCAAATCTTGAAAGTATTCTCCAACCTGATAAAAGAGCATCACGGCTACACCTTCTGGGAATTCACCGATGGCAAAGGCCCCCACTGTGGCTAGACTCATTAAGAAGTTTTCATCAAAAACTTGACCTCGACGAATGTTGCGGATAGCATTCGTTAAGACCTCAGATCCGACCAGTAAATAGCTTATAAAATAAAGAGCGAATTCCACCCAGTATGTAAACCGGAAGATTAAACCAATGGCAAAAATGGCGGCACCGAGAGTCAGCCGGATTAACTCATTGCGATGATCAGATTTTTCTTCATCCTCTTTATTTTTGAAACTTGAGACTTTTACAGCGTCTTGACTCTCTTTAATTCTTACCCCGGGCTCAATCCGTTGAACCACTTGGGCTGCTTCGGCGGTTATTCGGTTGAGTTCATGTTTATCTGCTTCGATCGTAAGTCGTTGAGTAGCAAAATCCAGTGTTGAATTTTTGACTCCTGCAATGTTTTTAATTTCCTTTTCTATTTTGGAGACACAGTTAGCGCAGGTGAGCCCAACCAAAATCAAGGTTTGGGTGGCTTTTTCGATTTCCTTGTTTTTAATGATGACTTTGGGTTCGAGTTTTCGAATCACTTTTTGGGCTTCAGTTAAAACATGATCTAACTGGTCTGAATCCGCGGCTTCAATTTTGAGAGTTTTGGTCACGAAGTTTAGGGATGCTTCGCGTACTCCTGTAATGCTTTTAATGCTATCTTCTATTTTGATGGCACAGCTAGCACAGTTCAGACCGTCTAAAGTAAGTTGATCACGCGCGTTAGACAATAGAATCCATCCCCCTTATAGGCTAAGATATTGCTAGTACTTTAAGCCAAAATAAGGGGAAATATACACAAAAAAAGATTATTTCATTAAATGAATAAATCTAAATGCATGTGCGTTCAGATATACTATCGTTGAGATATCCGAATGAAAGCACATAACAATACCGTTCAAATAAAAGCCCCTCTCACATAGTGTAAGAAGGGCTTTCGTAAATATTATCTTTATCGCCGTTCAACTAACCAGCGTCCGATATTATTTCCGGTAATCGAGGCGTTTCTCTCAAAAAAACAGAAAGCTTTGTTGTCCATTGACGCTGATTGTATACCGATCACCCTGTCCTCCGGCTTTCATTGCCGACGCAGGCCGGATGTCAAAAATCCGGTCAATGATATATGTACAGCCGTCCTCCCAGGTCAGTTCGAGCGGTAATAATAAACCGTCCTTGCCAAAGGCGGCTATGACAGGCACATAAACCTTGGTATCAGCCATGTTTGTAATCCTCCTCAAAAAGAACGGTTATCGGCCTAAGAAATCTGACAGTGGGGTATAAGCTGTATTGAACGAATAGCCTCTGGAGTTCATATCTCCCATCTTTATCAGCATGAGATTAATATCCGTGTTCATCATGGCTGAGATCTGGACAACATCATAGCCCTCACGGGCATATTCATGAACCTCATTATCGGGAAGAAGCAGTGAAGCCGCAAACAGATTGGCTTCATACTCAGGACGTGTATTCATGGAATAAAGAACATATTCACGGAACGGACTATCATCGGCAAGATCCCGATGATGAGCGTCATGTCCGAGCTCATGGGCGCAAACCAGGGTCTGCACCTGCTCCGGCAGATTATTATTCAAAAAAATGAAGCGGTTGCGCTGAATCACGCGGTAAAGCCCTTTCAGCTTGGCGAAGTCATTGCGGAACAGAACCTCGATGCCCAGCCCGTCTGCTATGGCAAAAGGATCACGCGTTCCGAAGCGCCGGACATATTTTTCAGCTGATTCATAAATATGCGCCTTGTTCAATGAATTCACCCCCATGCTAATTCTATCACAGCAGCAGTCTAAAATAACGGACTATACCTTGTCTGCCTTGCGGTACTTTTTCGGTGTAAACTTTTTGTTTTTCTCCTTGGCTATCCAGTAAGCGTCGGTGATTGCTCTCATAACGGCGTCCAAATCCTCGTCGTCCATATCACCACCGGCAAATAAGCCACTGACCTCCGTAACGAGCTGTTGGGCGTATTTCTTACCTCTGCTGCCGTATTTTTCACCGGCCTCGCTAATAAACTCCTCGTTTTCGGTCAGCAGATAATTCACATCCAGGCTTAAGGCCGTCGCCAGCTCCCCGTAAACCCCGCGTTTCTTAGGATAGCAATCTCCGTTTTCATAGCTGACCATCGTGCGGAGGGATACTCCAACCGCCTGTGCCAGTTCCGCCTGCGTCATGTCCTTAGCGACGCGGGCATTTTTTATTTTTTCTCCGAATTTCATGCAGACCGCCCTCCTATGTTTAAGCAGATAATTTGCATATTACCTATTGACAAGTGCAAGTTAATTTCCTATAATTCAAATATGCAGATAACTTGCACATTCATAATAATCCATGTTGCACATAGTGTCAAGAGGTATTTTTTTACTAACGTTAAGCCTGACTTGAAATCAACAGAATTGCCTAAAACGACCGTCTGCAAAGAAGTAAGACGGCTTTACTTACTATGACGTCTAAATATAACGAAGTTCAGGGCAAACCTGCCAAAAGGCAGGGACGCAAAGCCGAGGGTCTAAGGCGTATGTCACGCTATGACAGCCTGGTTGCCGATCATTGCGAACGCCTGCCCTTTTCAAGAGCAGGCGTTCGTGTTGATAGAGAAAAAGATGCAGGAGGGTACGAGATGGTGAAAAAGATGCAGGAGGGTACGAGATGGTGAAAAAGATAAAACTGAAATGTCCGAATTGCGGTCGTCGAATTGCTGATTACAGCGGAAATTCTGAAGCGCTGGCGATGTTAGCTGAAACGAGTGAGGCTGAAAGTGATGTTGTAAAAGTAAAATGTCACCTGTGCAAGTCTCAGGTTTCAATTATGTTGGACAATAGCGAAGTTTATATGAGCAAGCAGATCTCCGACTCTTTGATATAGGCTAAACTCCACAACCAAATAGATGAACATTCGATATTCGATTCCAGCGCTTGACGCTATCCTCCCCTTATAAAAGCGGAGTGATTATAAATCTGCCGGCCGAGCCTGACGAGTAGCTTTATTGCTATGCGTCAGGCCCGGCCGGTTCTGCATTCAGAAGAAGCTGCTCGTTTGGCTCCCCAGAAAGGAGCAAAACCAGTGGCTTTTATTTTATGCAATAACAAAACAGCAGCTTGCTGCCGATCTCCTCCGCTTGTTCTTCATTTCCGGATTTTCAAATTCACGAAATGGAGGACAAGCTATATGGAAAACCATGTTGAAAATTATTGCTTGCTCGTTAGGGGCAAGCACATCCCAGTAACCAAAGAGGTCTATAAAGCCTATTACCAATGCCGGGATAGGGAAAAGTACCTGGACAAGCTTGCGGAGGAAAACAATATCTCGCTTGAAGGATGCAACGAGAAAGGCATCTCTGTAGAATACATAATCTTTGCCGCAACGGATTCTATGGAGGAGAGGATCATAACCGAGATGTTGATCGTAAAACTGCGCCAATGCATCAAAATGCTAGATGAGTCTGAAAGAATGGTCATTGCAGAGCTTTATCTTCAGGGTAAAAGCGAGCGTCAGCTGTCCAAGGAAACCGGTATTCCATCGATGACAATACACGACCGCAAAACCAAGATACTTAAAAAGTTAAAAAAAATGATGGAAAAGTAAAAAGTTTTTCCGTGCAACCCCTCACTTTTTTCCCTAAAGAAGTGAGGGGATTTTTTTATTCCCTTGTTGCTCTTTGAGAATATCATATCCGGCAGCATAAATACATGAGCTGTCCAGCCGTGTGAAAAGCGGCAGCGACGTTGACGGGCGCGCCAAGACTGCCTGCGGATGAATTTTATCCGTCGAACCGATGGCATCGAAGGTGACGAGCGGGAACGCCCGGTCATAAAACAGTCCGTGGTGGACTGTTTCGCAATGAAATGGACAGTGATAATGCTACTTCCGTCCAGCCACAGACTAAAGCAATGGGGGCGGCTTCCAGAGATCCTGGGAGAGGTGAGAATCCTATGGTGTTTGCTCAACCGGCAAACCGTCTATGCTGTCGCCCTAAAAGCCGTAAGGCTTTTTCGCTTCGGGAAGTAGTGTCGAATAGAAGCGGCAATTCGTAATGAAGAACAAGCAGATCATTTTTGATCTCGGA
The DNA here is from genome assembly GCF_002196705.1 of Desulfosporosinus sp. FKB. GTDB lineage: Bacteria > Bacillota > Desulfitobacteriia > Desulfitobacteriales > Desulfitobacteriaceae > Desulfosporosinus. Next base: position 14,129 of record NZ_NADJ01000024.1, on the reverse strand, counting down.
AACTATGCGGCAGGGCGGTCTTTTTTTCGTCCTGCCGTATCCTTCTGAGATTAAATTCAAAATATCAGGGAGGAAAACGAAATGGAAAAGGAAGCATTGTCTCAATTACTGAAGAAGGATCTAATTATCGGATATGTGTATGGGCTTGACGGAGAATATCAGGAATTCTATTTTGAGAAATCCCCGTCCAGCATTGCAAGCTTTATCATGCTGAAAAAAGAGCATGCTGACAAGATGGTTTTAACAGATACGATGGATAGGCTAGTTCTGGATACCTTCGGCGAATTCATTAACCGCTGCCCGGATCAGAAGCTTCTGCAGGAGATCACGAAAGAGCTGGTACCCATGCAGCTGGGCGAAAAGGAACCTCTCAGTATTCCGATTGTGAGTATTGATGAAGCTCTTGATTTTTTGAGCCGGGAAAGCCAGAAAAGAGCATGGATTTACTGCAGAATCGATGCACCGGAGGATACCCACGGTGTATTGAAAGGGCAGAAAAGGGAGCTCATGGATTACGCCGAGCAGATAGGATTTGTGATCGTTGGCGAATCTGAGGATATAGGAAGCGGTCTGGATTCTGACCGCCACGGCCTTGCAGAGATCATGAAGGCTGCCGGTGATGGCAGAATGGATGTATTGCTGGTAAAGAAGGTTGACCGCCTGGGGCGGGATACGGCAAAATTGCTGGAGTTTTTACGAGGGCTGGAACAGCTGGGCGTGGAGCTTTATTCGCCGTTGGAGGGTCAAATCCAGTTGGATTGTCAAAGCCCTTTCCTTTCTCTGCAGTGAAAGGAGGGCGAGCAATATGTCAAAAAATCAGGCAGCCAACGAAGTGAAGTATAAGGTAGCGATAAAGCTGTTGGATATCATGCTCCGAAATGGCCTTATCTCCCCTGCCGAGTACAAAAAAATCGATGAATTGAACCGTCAAACCTTCACGCCGGAGCTTTCCAAGGTATATGCGTAAAAACACCTGGATATCTCAAAGCTTGTGTGGTATTGTGTGTTGCTGACAGGAGGCCAAAAACGAGAGAAAGGAGAGAAAGCCATGGCAAAAAAGATAACAAAAATTGACCCTGTCAAGCAGCAGGTCGCCCGGCAATTACAGCCGAAAAAGCGGGTTTGCGCCTATTGCCGGGTAAGCACTGACTCCCGTGAGCAGCAGAATTCCTTTACCGCACAGCTTGAATACTACACCGCCTTGATTGAAAATCAAGAGAACTGGCAGTTTGCCGGAATTTACGCTGATGAAGCAAGAAGCGGAACAAAGCTTGCAAAAAGAGATGACTTCTTGAGGATGCTGAAGGACTGCGAGGACGGCAAAATTGATATGATCATCACGAAATCCTTAACTCGCTTTGCCAGAAACACGGTGGACAGCATTGAGGCGATTCGCCGTTTGAAGGGACTTGGCGTCGCCGTCTATTTTGAAAAGGAGCATATCAACAGTCTGTCAGAGAAAAGCGAGCTGATGCTGACCATTTTAAGCTCTTTGGCGCAGGGCGAATCCGAAAGCATTTCCACCAACAATAAATGGGCAGCAGTTAAACGTTTTCAAGACGGCACATTCATCCTCGGCACTCCAGCCTACGGCTATACCAAGGATGATAAGGGCGAGCTGATAATTCAGGAGGAAGAAGCTGCTATAGTCCGACGCATTTTCCGTGAGTACTTAAATGGAAAGGGCACTTATGCAATCGCCAAGGATTTGTCCGAGGAAGGAATCCCCACAATACGCTCGGCTGAAAAGTGGAACGATGGCGTGATAAAGGAAATGCTTTTAAACCCCATATACATAGGAAATCTACTATATCAGAAAACCATGACCACAGAGGTGCTGCCCTTTAAGAAAAAGAGGAACAAAGGTCAGCTTCCTCAGTATCTGGTTGAGGACAACCATGAACCCATTATCTCACATGAACAGGCGGAGGCAGTAAAGGAAATCTTTGTATACCGTAGAATGCAGATGGGGATGGACGATTTGCAGAAATACCAAAGCCGATATGCCTTCAGCAGCAGAATCCTCTGCGGCGAATGCAGGGGTATTCTGCGGAGGCAGAAAATCTACATCGGCAAGCCCTATGAGAAGGTCCAATGGTGCTGTCGCCAGCATATTTTGGACAACAGCAAATGCAGCCAGAAGGCAATCCGGGAGGATGACGTTCAATGGGCTTTCACCGTGATGTGGAATAAGCTCGTAAGCAATTATGACGAAATCCTCACTCCCCTGCTGGATACGCTTAAAAAGCTCCGAATGGATGAACATCAGGAGCAGGAAATCGGGGAATGCAGCAATAGAATCATGGAGCTGACAGAGCAGGGTCATATACTCAGCAGAGTTGTATCGAAAGGGTATATCGACCCTGCGGTATTTATAGAGCGGCAAAATGCCCTGACTATAGAGCTTGCCGCTGTGAAAAAGAAAAGGAGCCAGCTTCTGGACAATAACGGCTTCGATATAGAGATTGCGGGAACAGAACAAATGCTGGAGCTTATCAGAAACAATCCTCACGTTATTGAAGAATACCGTGAGGATTTATTTTTACAGTCTATAGACAAGGTAATCGTACAGGAAAACGGACAAATTACCTTCCGACTCATCAACAGGCTGGAGCTGTCCGAACCCTGCAGGAAGGAGGCGATAGAGGATGATGCAAAGGCACATGCCCATCGGATATAAGCTGGCAGAAGGAAAAATACAGCTTGATGAACCCAAAACCGCTGTTGTGAAAAAGATATTTGCAGATTATCTATCCGGTACCTCCACCTCTGCTCTTGCCAAGCGGCTGACCGAAATGGGATTTCCGAATGCCAACAATAAAGTCTCCTGGAATCACGGCTCAATCGGCAAGATACTGGAGAATGTCAAATACCTTGGGGATGAATTCTATCCGCCGATGATTGACGCCGAGATGTTTGAGCAGGTGCAGAAACGCCGCAAAGAACGCTGTGATCATCTGGGGCGAAGCATCCAGCCAAACAGTGCAAGCAGCCAGTATCTATTCACCGGAAAGCTCCGATGCGGAGAATGCGGCGAGGTTTACCGAAAATACATCGAGCACTGCGGCAGAACGTCTGAGAAATCCTTCTGGAAGTGCAAGAGGTATATTTACAAGAACCGAGTGTACTGCCGATGCGGTTTCCTCACGGATGAACAGATTGAAAAAGCCTTCCTCGAGGCAGTCAATAGGATTCTGGCACGGATAGAAATTCTCGACCGGAAGTCTAAGAAAGAGCCAATTCCCAATAACCCTGAATTTAATATGTTGGATCAGCGCATTAAGGAGCTGGAAGCAGAAGGGCGGTATTCGTCCAATGAACTTCCGGCTCTTATTTTTAAGCGGGCACAAGCCCTTTACAAAACGGCAAAAATAGATGACGCCGAATATAACACCGAAAAGATGAAGCAGGCGTTTTCAGGCAGACAGCTTCTCACAGAATTCGATGAGGAACTGTTTCTGGCAGTGATAAAGCAAATCACTGTATACGCTGACCATCGGCTGGTGTTTGAATTTATAAACGGATTAACCATGGAAGCCGGATACTAAACCAAGGAAGGAGAAATCATGATGCAGACAGCGACAGCAAAAAAGAAAAGCATATCTCTTATACCCTCCAAGCCGGAGTATGACAGGAGTATAAAGCCTCAGTTTAAAGCCCTGCGGGTTGCGGCATACTGCCGCGTCAGCACCACGCTGGAACAGCAGGAAACCAGCTACGAAGCCCAGGTTTCCTATTATACCGAAAAAATAAAGAGCAATCCCAACTGGAAACTCGCTGGTATCTACGCAGATGACGGTAAAAGCGCCACAAACACCAAAAAGCGCGATGACTTCAACGCCATGATTGAGGACTGCATGGCAGGAAAAATCGACATGGTCATCACCAAGTCGGTCAGCCGGTTCGCCAGAAATACGGTGGACAGCCTGCAGAACATCCGTAAGCTCAAGGAAAAGAACGTCGCTGTGTTCTTCGAAAAAGAAGGCGTGAATACGCTGGAGGGAACCGGCGAGCTTTTAATAACCATCCTGAGCAGCCAGGCGCAGGAGGAAAGCCGGAACTTAAGTGAGAACACCCGGTGGGGATTGGTCAGACGGTTTGAGAACGGCATCGTCTCGGTCAACCACAATAAGTTTTTAGGCTACACCAAGGATAAAAACGGTGAGTTGGTCATCGTACCGGAGGAAGCGGAGCTGGTCAGACGCATTTTCCGCCTTTACCTTGAAGGGAGCAGTATCATACAGATCACTAAGATTTTAGAATCAGAAGGGATCACCACCGTCACAGGTCTGACAAAGTGGTGTCCCGGCGTCATCGATAAGATGCTGAGCAATGAAAAATACATGGGTGACGTCCTCCAGCAGAAAACCTATACCATAGATTTTCTCACCAAAAAGCGGGTGAAGAACAAAGGCATCGTCCCCCAGTATTACATAGAGGATGACCATGAAGCCATTATCCCCAAGGAGCTTTATTATCAGGTGCAGGAGGAAAAAGCGAGGCGGGCAAGCCTTAGTAAAACTGCGGCAGCCCGAAGGGCAAAGCAAGAGAAGGAGAAAAGCAAATACAGCTCCAAATTTGCACTGACTGACATCATGGTATGCAAGGAATGCGGTCAGCCATACCGCAGGCAGGTATGGTCTAAATACGGTCAGAAAAGCGCTGTGTGGCGGTGTGAGAACCGTCTGAAGAACGGAACCAAGAACTGCAAGCACTCCCCTACGTTTAAAGAGGATATCCTGCATGAAGCGATAATGACTGCCATTAACAGCGTCGTAGAAAACCGCGGCGAGTTTGTCGGTGCCTTCCGCGAGAACGTAATACGAGTTATCGGCAGCTACTCCACTAAAAATGTGACCACCGAGTTAGACGGGCAGATCGAAAAGCTGCAGGGCGAGATGCTGGCCCTGATAGAGGAAAACGCCAAGCAAGGCTCTATCAAAGAGGATTTTGACGAGAGATATAAGAGAATCGCGGAGCAGATCAACGACCTTAAGCAGAAAAAGCTGGAACTTGTGCGGGAGCAGAAAATGGCGGAGAATTTTCAGCAGAGGCTTGGCGATATGGATGCATGCCTGAAGAAAACCACCTGCGAGGTCAGGGAGTTTGACAACGACCTGGTAAGGAGGCTGCTGCAAAGCATCAAGGCCGTCAAGGACGATCTAATAGAAATCCAATTCAAATCCGGAATCGTGATGAATCAGCGGGTTTCATACTTTGATTGAACACAAGGCAGGAACGGCTAAAAGGTCATCCCTGTTCTTTTATTAAAAAACACAGGAGGGAATAGAACATGCTAAATGAACGAAATAAGGTTGAACGGCTTAAAGAAATGTATCCTAAAGGAACCCACATTCGATTAACTGCAATGTCCGGAGAACTGGATATGCCTTCAGGATTGACAGGGACAGTGGATTTTGTAGATGACATTGGTCAGCTTCAAATGACCTGGGACAATGGCAGAACCCTTGCTCTTGTTCCCGGTGAGGACAGCTTTTCCGCTATTTCACAACCAAAGCCAGTGCAGACACGGACTGAGAAGCCGGATGCTCCGCTCATCGGCTCCAACGGAAACATCTTCAATTTGATGGGGATTGCTTCACGCACATTAAAAGTGGCAGGCATGCGGGAGCAGGCTAACCAAATGTATCAGAGGATCACTGCTTCCGACAGTTACGGGGAAGCGCTGAATATCATCGGTGAGTACGTCAATTTCACTGAGGCGGATCAGTCGGAGCAATCAAATGACGTGGACGAGCAATTCGGAATGAGAATGGAATGAGGGGAGAATAGGTGATGAGTTGGCGGTTCTCATACTTTGATTAACACAAGGCAGGAACAGCCAATAAGATGTTCCTGCCTGAAGATAAATAGCTATTAAGAATAAAGCTCTCAGATTTCACAAAAAACTGAGAGCTTTATTCTTAATATTTGCAGCATTTTCACTACGGTGGTAATTTGATGTCTTTAAAAATATTAGCAATAGATTCTTACGATTTAGTTGATAAAAATAAAACGGCTTAGTTTCTGATTATAAGTGTTAATACTTTCCCATATTCGGGATTATATATGCATTCTTCATGTACCACTTCATCAGCTTGTGCATCTGCAAACCAGTATTTTGCTGGGACATCTCCTTGACGTATCTCCTCTGTGCTGCTCGGATTATCGAAAAACGTGGCTGTTATGCTTAATAGATCTATCGTTGGATTCAATGGCCTATTGCCAGGATACGTCTTAATGATCCCCCCGTTTTCAGATTGAATAACGGCGTATTTGTCTTTAGCATATTCTACCAACCTATTTACCAATGCAAAGAGTGAAACATCGTATTTTTCTAGAGCAAGCTGCTTTAAACTTTCTATGCTTGCTCTTGTTTTGATGAAGTCTTTATTTAGATGAACTTGAGGCATAATTAGTTTAGCAGCGAAATCTTGAGCTTCCATTTCCTGAATATCTTCTGTAAGTAAAGTAGATGAACCACTTTTCCTTACATAATATTTTTGTTTTAGATGCCAAGGAATCACCGCATGCCCTATCAATATAGCTGTAGTAAATTTTTTTCTTTGACTGTTTTTTATTCTTGAGTTCAACACAATAATTTTTTGAGATCCGTTAAAAAGTATTCCTTCCCCTTCTTCATCCAGTTCGTCTTCGTAGATTAAAATATTTAATTTATCTGCGATTTGGTGTACGTCAATTGGAAGAGTGCCATTCGAGTGATTCCTCAGAACCCATTCGGCAAAGTCCGATTCAATAGGCATTGGAATATTCCTAGGATAATCAGCAGAAAGAAAAACTGCGTACTCAAGAAGCTTATCTTTGTCTTGCACCGATAAGCCTTGAGCAATCTTTAATAATAAGCTTATAGTTTGATCGTTTATAACATTCTCGCTTACTTCTTTCCCTGAAATCAAATAATCAGTAGTAACATTTAATGCGTTGGAAAGTTTAAGTAGCGCTTCATATGAAGGACTTCTTAATCCTGATTCGTATTGACTTATTGCGGGTGGTTGCAATCCAGCCCTTTTCGCAAGTTCAGTTTGGCTTAACCCCAACTGTTCGCGTTTTTTTAGAATTCGTTCAGATACGGACACAACAATGCCTCCTTACAATATGTTTTTCAAATTTATAATAACATGAGGAAAACATCTTTTACAATTATTTTTAACAAATGTTATAAAAATAATTATCTAATGTTATTGACGGCTTACTATAACAATTGTTATAATAAAAATTGCCAATATGATATAAACAATTTTAAGGAGGTTAGCGATAATGAGCAATGTAATAACGGTAATAATTAATGGTCAGCCGGTAGAAGTTGAAAAGCGAAGCTATTCATTCCAGGAGGTAATTACGCTTGCCTTTGGAAGTTATGATGATTCACAGAAATCTTATACTATGGTATCAACCAGGAAAAATGATGATGGGGATAAACATAAAATATCATATTCTTTAGGTGACCAAATTAAAATGAAAGATGGGATGAGAATAAATGTCGACTCAACTAATAGATCTTAATGACGACTTGAGAAGGCTTAAGGATGAAGGGTACAATATTTCCATAGTTAGCGGGAATTTAGTGATTAAAGGGATACCTTATGTAAATAAAGATAAAAAGATTCTATTTGGCGCCATTTACTGCCCGTTGACTTTATCGGGGGAAAAAACTGTACCTCCTCAGGATCATACCGTAAGATTTATGGGAGAGCATCCCAGTAATCAATTTGGCACGGAAATTAATTCTTTCGTGAATAGTGCTCAACAGCATACCTTGACTGCAGATATTATTGGATCATATTACTTCTCTTCAAAACCGCAGAATGGAAGCTATCCTGACTTCTATACAAAGATGACAAGGTATATTGAATTATTATCTGCACCTGCAAGATCTATTGACCAAAGTGTTTCTGCACAAAATTTTGAATATGAATCCTATAATGATTCCAGTGTTTTTAAATATCCTGATACTTTTACAGCCAGAGCAGGGTTGTCTAATATATCAGAGAGATTAAAAGATCAAAAGCTAGCTATAGTAGGCTTGGGAGGGACAGGTTCTTTTGTATTGGATTTTGTCAGCAAAACCCCGGTTAAGCAAATATCATTATTTGATGGAGACCACATGCTTAATCATAACGCTTTCAGGATTCCTGGCACTATGACTTTGGATGAGCTAGAAAAAAAGCCAAGCAAAGTCACTTATTTCAAGGAGAAATATGAGAAGTTTCGAGACGGTATTATAGACCATGATGTATTTATTGATGATTCGAATGTAGCTCTTCTGGATGGGCATGATTTTGTGTTTGTAGCTATTGATAATTCGGAGGCTAAAAGGGTAATAATTGAACATCTCATGGCCTCCAAAATTCCGTTCGTGGATTTGGGTATTGGAATAAGTGTTGTTAATAATTCATTACGGGGATCTATAAGGAAAACGCTTATAACACCAGAAAATTGCGGTTACCTAAATAAGATTTCTACTGAAAAAGCAACAGGCGAAGATATTTATTCTCAAAATATTCAGATTTCAGAATTAAATGCTTTGAATGCAATCATGGGTGTTATAGCTTGGAAGAAGTTGAACGGTTTTTACTTAACAGAGGATATTTTTTATAATTCAACTTTTATAATTGATGAAGAGGAAATTAAAAATGAGACATAAATTCGTTGAATATATACCATCACAAATTGAAGAAGATATACTTTATATTTCCATTGAATACGATGTTGCGAAGCATAAATGCCCCTGTGGATGCGGAGCGGATATTGTAACATCTTTATCACCGGCAAGATGGAAGTTAACCTATGATGGCGAAACGGTATCTCTTTATCCTTCGATTGGAAACTGGAGCCATGGGTGTAAGTCACATTACTGGATTACTAATGATAATGTGGTATGGGCAGGCCAGATCACTAATAATCAAATGAATAAAGTAATAAGAAATGATAAAGAGGAAGTGAAAAAACATATCGGAGGCAGTTCGAAATCGAAAGGCTTTATTGATTGGATGAAAAATATATTTAGATCTCACTAAAGTTTAGACGAGCAGTATCAGAGGATAGCAGAATAGATCCGTGTTTAAAACAATAGAACTGAAACTGGTACAGAAGTAAAACTGGCCGCAATTTTCCTCAAAGGATTAATGATATGGATTCCTACCTGAGGAAAACTACCTACGAGGTTTGGAAGCTTGACAATGACCTGGTAGGAGCAAAGCATCAAGGCTGTCAAGGACGATCTGATAGAGATCCAATTCAAATCCGGAATCGTGGTAAATCAGCGGGTTTCATACTATGATTAAATCAAGGCAGGAACGGCCAACAAGCTGTTCCTGCTTGAAGATAAATAGCTATTAAAAATAAAATCCTCAATGTCACTTGCAGAATTGACAGGTTAATATATGAAAACTCCTTAAAAAATGACTGCAATTTGACTTATTAAGAATTGCAGGTGGCTTTATTTGTGTTTGATGCGCCTAAGTTTTATGCTTTAAGTTTTATGTTAAATAACAAAAATAACAATTTGCGGCAACTATCCTATTGACCATGCTAAATATCCTTGTTACAATAATCAGGATGTGGTTTATTAAGGAGTGTGGCCTAAACATGAGCGCGAACGAATCTTTGCGTCTTAAAAGCAATCTTTCAACTTTAATGGGAAAGTATAGATATTCAATCAAGGACGTTCATGAAAAAACTGGATTATCAAGGAATACTATTTCAAGCCTTTATAATGATAAGGCTACCCGTATTGATTACGAGACCATGCTGAGATTATGTTGTCTGTTCAAATGCGATGTCAATGAACTCTTAATACTTAGCAAATGTGAAGCAGAATAAGAAGCAGAATAAAATTTATTTAGTTAGGGAGTTTTGGCAATGAATGACAATGAGAAGAAACCCGTTTCCCCGAAAATCCTATCGGTATTCTCGGGCTGTGGTGGTCTTGACTTAGGCTTCCATCTTGAAGGATACACGACTATTTGGGCGAACGATTTCTCCGAATGGGCTGTAGCATCATTCAAAAAATACTTCGGGGATGTAATAAGACTTGAAGATATTACAAAAATCAATCCATATAAGGATAAATCTATCCCTGAGTGTGACATCGTGCTCGGCGGTTTCCCGTGCCAGGACTTCTCAGTAATATGGAAACAGCCGGGGCTGAATGGCAAGCGCGGAGGACTATACAGGCATTTCCTTGAATTTGTTGATGCTAAAAAGCCTAAAGCCTTTGTCGCGGAGAATGTTAAAGGTCTGCTGACCGCTAACAAGAGAAAGGCAATTGAGACAATTATAAAGGATTTTGAATCCATAGAACCAGGCTATGTTGTAAAGCCTCATCTCTACAATTTTGCTGATTACGGCGTACCGCAGTTCCGTGAGAGACTGTTAATCGTCGGTGTGCGCAAAGACACGGGATTTGATTTCATCCATCCGCTTCCTTCTCATGGAGAAGGGCGGGCACATCCGTATGTTACGGCAGGCAAGGCTCTTGAAGGAGTTGAAAAAGTTCAATTTAATAATGAGCCTATCAATTCTCTTCCGAAAACAAGGAAAATGCTTGAACGTATACCTGAAGGAGGTAATTTTACAGATATCCCTAAAGATGATCCACTATATGTTAAAGGCATGATAAGCCATGTATACAGAAGAATCAATCGGAGCGAACCTGCTAAAACAATTATTGCTGCTGGAGGCGGAGGTACATGGGGATATCATTATCCCGAACCACGGGCACTGACCAATCGAGAACGCGCTAGGCTCCAATCCTTCCCGGATGATTTCGAATTCATCGGAAATATCACTGAAGTCCGGAGACAAATCGGTAATGCCGTACCGCCGGAAGGAGTACGTGCCGCGGCACGCAGATTATTGCCATTGTTTACTGGCGAGTATCAACATATTGATTTAAATGATATTTTTGATAAGCTGTCAAAAATGACAGTGAAAGAGCGTTTGGATTATGTAACCTCAGAGATGAATTGACGGAGGATACCTCTATGGAATTTCTTTTTTCCAATTACAAGCCTCTTAATACAGCATATCATACATTTGCCGACACATTTTATTCGCTTATTCCCGAAGCAACACGGATGGATATTGCTGTCGGTTACATAACTGCAGATTCATTGGCTGAACTTAAACAGACTGTAGCTTATAACTCAAACATTGAAACGCTTAATTTGCTTATTGGAATGCACCGTTGGGACAAATTTACTAAGCTTGAATACAACGCGGCTAGTGATTTGAATGATTATTTGCGGGGAGAAGGACGAGGGGAAGTACGCTTAGTTACGCCATTTAAATTTCACGGAAAACTGTATTGTTACTCAGACTCAAGCGGTGCATTTGCAGGAATAATAGGCTCTAATAACCTGAGCAGTATTGTTGAGAGCGGGAGCCGGACTTACGAAGCTTCTTCGCTCTTTCGCGAGCCGGAGTATGCAAAAAAAATGCGCGGCTTCATTGAAGAACTCTCCGTGAAAGCTACAGACAACCTTGCAGATTGCGAAATAAGCGATTTCAGACAAAATAATCTTCTATTAGAAAATCATGAGCATGTTGAGAAGATTCCTCATGATCGATTAGCCGACTGTGTCAGTTCGTTAACGGATACTCGCTTCGTAATCCCGCTTGTTAAAGACGGAAGAGTTCCTGAAAAAAGCAATCTTAATGTCTTTTTTGGCAAAGGAAGATTGGTGACACGGACCGGAGTGATTCAGCCTCGGCATTGGTACGAAGTGGAATTAATTGTTCCGAGCATCGTAACATCCTTGGCAGGATATCCGCAGAAAGAAACACCGGGAGCAGTATTTGACGTTATAACAGACGACGGATGGAAATTCTCCTGTAAAGTCAGTGGGGATTACAGCAAAAATTTCCGTTCGGAAGATGATTTGAAAATACTCGGCAAATGGATAAAAGGCCGTTTAGAAAATGCAGGAGTGCTTGAAGTTGGACAACCCGTTACCCCCGAAACATTTCAGCAATATGGAAGGGATAACTTTTCTCTCACAAAAATGGGTTCGGGAAATTCATGGTATCTTGATTTTGGGGTGAATCATTAATGAGTTACGTAGATAATTATCTCAACCATTTGTCGGAGAGCGGGAATCCTGCGCTTGCTGAAGCAGTAAGGGATACTGTTGACAAGATTACTCCGGCTTACATTGCGACATTTTCATACAAAGATCACGTTGTGAGTTTACTCGAAGGGAATGTTCAAAGCGGAAAGACCAGCCATCTCTTCGGACTCATTTGCTCTGCCGCCGACGAGGGCTTCAAACTATTTGTCCTTCTAACTACGGATAATAATCTTTTGCAACAGCAGACTCTTTATCGTGTGAGAAAGGATTTGCCTGATTTCTGTGTTTGCGGCGAATCTGATGAATACTCTTTCTTTACAAACAATATGAAGCGTCCTGCTATAATTGTGCTTAAGAAAAACAGCCAAGTTTTGAAGCGCTGGAAGAATAACTTTTCTTCTTCTCACTTCTGCGAAGGCAACCCATTGTTTATCGTGGATGATGAGGCAGATGCCGCAAGTTTGAATACGCTGATTAATAGAAACAAACAAAGCTCAGTCAATAAAAATTTAGAGGAAATTAAAAAAACTGCTTCGAGCAGTATTTATATACAGGTTACAGGAACCCCTCAAGCTTTGCTCCTGCAGTCACATCAAAGCGGGTGGCGTCCGTATTTTACTCACTATTTTTCGCCCGGTAAAGGCTATATTGGAGGAAATGAATTATTCCCTTATGATCGTCCGCCTTATGTTATTCTCACCGATAATGAGGAAGCAACAGAATTGCTCAAGGATGACGAATTTGCGGAGAATGGTCTTAAAAAGGCTGTCCTATACCATCTTGTTTCATCTGCTGAGATTTTTTTGAACGGTGGAACGGTTTCAAACATTTTAATACATCCGAGTGTCAAAACCGACCAGCATCAAAAGTTTGCCGAAAAAGTTGGAGATTATTTGAATGAAATTTATCAGTCAATTGATGAACCATTTGTTTATGATGCGTTTACAGCGGTCTACAATGACCTTGCAGTAACAAAGCCGAGTATCAGCCCATTTGATGTGATAATGGAAAATATAACTCTGATGCTTGAAACTGACGGAGTAAATATACTTGTCATAAACTCACGAAATTCTTTCGAAGATAATGTAAAATATGAGTCAGGGGTGAACATCATTGTCGGAGGTAACAGCCTCGGACGCGGTGTTACAATTCCGAAACTTCAAACCACATATTATTGCCGTGTTGCTAAAAGCCCGCAAGCTGACACAATGTGGCAGCATTCTCGTATGTTCGGATATGACCGTGACTTAGGATTAATGAGGGTTTTCATTCCGCCGGTGCTTTATAAGCTGTTTGCGGAAATTAATGCTGCAAACAACAGTATAATTTCTCAAATTGAAAAAGGATGCCCGGAAGAAGTGAATATTCACTATCCCGAAAAACTCCGCCCAACTAGAAAAAATGTACTTGATGAGGGGGTTGTTAAAACATTTACAGGCGGAGTTAACTACTTCCCGTTTTACCCTGAAAACAAGGATATCGGTACATTGGATGGGATTCTTGAACGATTCGGAGAAGATACCTATTCCGTTAACCTCCGGCTGTTTGAGGAAATTCTTGAAAACATTATCTCAGAGTCTGATGACTGGGAGCCAGAGGACTTCAAGGGATTTATACAAACTATCAGGACTGAAAATCCCTCCGCTCAAGGCAGACTAATTGTGCGGCGCAACAGGGATATAGGTAAAGGTACAGGAACATTGCTTTCGCCGACCGATCGTGCTTTGGGTGATTCTATTAAAGATGAGGCTGTACTTACAATGTATAAAATCACCGGAAACAAAGATAAGGGATGGAATAGCAGGCAGATTTGGATTCCGAACATCAAACTGCCCGGAAAAGAAGTATATTACTGTATCTGACAGGAGGGGTGTTCTTGGCAGATAATCATTCTCCTGAAGAGCGCAGTTATAACTGAAGTTTCGCACCTAATAAATCAGCTCTAATTCCGGCTTAATTGGGTCAAACAGATATAAAAATTCCGCATGAACACAGGGTTTTGGTATAATTTGATTGCGTACAAATCTACCAAAATTG
>NZ_NADJ01000023.1 GCF_002196705.1 Desulfosporosinus sp. FKB | reverse complement strand
TTCACCTGGGTGACCTCCGTTATTTTTTGATTGGATTCTGTTGGCCAACAGTGCATCCTCTCAAAGCTTAACGTGAGGTCGTCTTTTTTTCAAAGCTCATTTTTTGTTACTCACAGGAATGCTCCTCTAAACTCATAAATTGATTCTCGTTGTCTCGAACTCGATATTTCTTGGTACCCCGATCATAAACATAGTTGGATTTAGTTCGCAGTTTCCTTTGAAATGCTAAATAATCCATGTTACACTCCTGGGTTATATATTCGATGGCAGCCCCTTTACCTTGGGAATTAAATAGCTCAACGTATTGATCGAAATGGGTGTTAGCGAGATTTTTCATTTAAATTAATCCCTTTCTTCTTTCCCTTTACACGATAGCTATCACCCGTTATACTGACGATATGGGAGTGATGGACTAATCGGTCTAAGATTGCAGTCGCTGCAAGCTGGCTGGTAAATACTTCGTCCCAATGGTCTAACGGTAAGTTAGTCGTTATGATGAGAGCATTCTTTTCGTATCTGTGGCGGATAAATTGAAAGAATAAGCTCTCTTTTTCTTTGTCCATTTTTAGGTAACCTAGCTCGTCGATCGCAATTAAAGGAATTCGTGCAAGCTTTTCAAATAGAAGCTTTAATTTTCCCTGAGTTGCTTGGGCTGCTAATTCGGCAATGAATAATTCTACAGCATTAACGAATAAGACCCTCTTTCCGGCTTCACAAGCCTTTATTCCAAGTCCTGTAGCAATGCAGCTCTTTCCAACGCCTGGCGGACCAATGAGGATAATATTCTCTTTTCGATCTAGAAATTCCAGAGTCGATAACTCTTGTATCTTCCTCATATGTTGGAAATTGTGAAAACTAAAGTCATATTCGTCTAAGGATTGCTCTTTCTCAAAGTGAGCTTCTCTAATAAGCTTAGCGATCATCCGACGTTTCTTTCCTTGTTCCTCATGCTGAAGAATGTGGAGCAAAAATTGCTTATAGTCCAGTTGCTCTTTCTTCGCCTCTTCAATGAGATCAACGTAGTTCTCACGAATATCTACCAGTTTAAATTGCTTGAGTATGGAATAAATGTACTGATCCTCCTTATCCATTGCTAGATTCACAATTGACCCCTCCATAGTAGGATAAAGCTCTTGTCAGTCCCGGATTTTCCGTGGTAGCCGCTGCAACCTCACAACCCATACTTTCAACTAAAATCTCTAGAGACTTATTTTTTAAGATTTCTTTAATCCCATCAATGGCATAAATATTATGGTCGATACAGTAATCAAGGATTCGATTGAGTATGGGTATTGTGTAAAGCTCCTGTAGCTTTAAGATTTGCCTCGCATGATAACTGGATTGTTCGATCACCGAAGCTGATTTTTCAAGGTATTCCGCGCCCCTTTCGAAGGTTGTGACAAATCGTCTTCTAATCTCTGGGATAGACTTTGGAACCTTTGCTTGAATCTCTTTATAGTGAAGATCATTACGTTCGACTTCATGGTTTCCCCACCTTAACTCATAATGATCAATGAAATGATCTTTCTTGTCATATATGAGGAGCTTGTAACCATAGACGATACGACATTTAACCGTTTTTCCTACATAGGCTACGGGAACACTGTACTTATTACCTTTTACACTAATCAATGAATCCGGGCTTACTTTACGTGGTTCAGGCTGAACTCTCATAAAACGTTTTGCCGGTAAAGGGAGAAGACATTCTTTTTCTTCTCGAAAAGCTTCTTCAGAAATTCTCCGAGTGGTTGTATGCATTACCTTGCACCATTCCTTCATAAAGGCTTTTCCTTTAGCATTAAGTTCGTCCATTGACGTGAAGGAATTTCCTTTGATGAATTGTTCTTCGATGTACTGAAACGGCTTTTCTACCTTGCCCTTCTTATGTTAATCTTTACGTAACAAAGGTTATGTTAAGACTTTCGTTATGTAAAGAAATCTAATTCCAAATGCAGAGATGCTCTGTTTTGGTGTTATATTTCTTTACATAATAATCCGGAAGTGTTACTCATGAATCAAAACATTAAAAGGGAGTTTGGTTTATGGTAACAGACGTTCAGGCACTAATTTCTTTATGCGATGATGAGTTAGTCAGTAGAGGGTATGTTGCTGTTCTGTACGGCAGAATCAAAGCGGAATGGGAAAAACTTATTAGCTGGATGAAAATACATAACTTCACGGATTTTTCTGAGTCGGTTGGTTTCCAGTACTGTGATGAAACCCTGGGAACCCATATATCAAATGAAAGGCTTAATCACGATGAAAAAATTCGACTCCGTGCAATTCGTATGCTAACTTCTTATCAGAAAGACGGGGATTTTGAATTTCGTACGCCGAGGATTGAAAGGCTATTTCTCGGTAATACAGGTAGTAACATGCATTTGTACCTATCCTACCTTCGTAATGTGCAGCATTTTTCCGAGAGCACAATCAGAAACAAGGAACAGTATCTCTACGAATTTTTCTGTTACCTAGAAAAGCATTCATTAACGCTTGAAAATCTTAGTGTTGAAATCATGGAGGATTTTTTTCGCACGTTGGATTATTCCCTCGCCTCCAGGCATAACTGCGGCTCAACGCTACGGATTTATTTTCGGTATGCCCATGATCATGGCATTACTGAAAAAGATAATTCTGTATTTATCTTGAAAGACAACTACAAACACCATTGTAAAATTCCCACAACATACGAGGAAGATGAAATTCGCAGGATAATTTCGTCCGTAGAACGCTCATCCGCCACTGGGAAAAGGGATTACCTTATTCTGTTACTTGCGGCTGAATACGGATGGCGATCCAGTGACATTGTGAATTTCCGCTTTAGTCAGATAGACTGGGACAAAAATGTCATCCGTTTCAATCAACACAAAACCGATATACCTGTAGAGTATCCACTGCTTTCTTCGGTTGGTAACGCTATTATTGACTATTTGAAGCATGGGCGTCCTCTAACTGATTCAGAAGAAATTATCGTATCGGCAGAATCTGCAAAAAAGGGCCGGCCACTTTCCACGCCGACTGTACATTCCATTGTAACGAAATACATGAAGAAGGCACATATTAAGAACTGGAAATCCAAGAAACACGATCCACATTCTCTTCGGCACAGCTTGGCAACGAATATGTTGAAAAAGAATATCTCCATGCCTATCATCAGTACCGTCCTTGGACATCAGAATACCGAGAGCACCAAAATTTATTTGAAGGTTGATACGGAAAAGTTGCGTCAATGTCCGCTTTCCATACCAGCGATGTATTCAAAGCATTACAAGGTAGGGAGGTAGGAAGCATGAGAAAACGCGAACTCAAATCCGTTTTTTCAATAGAAATGAATCAATATCTGGACTACATGGTAGCATCCGGACATAAGGAGATAAGTTATCTTAATTATTTACGGCAGTTTGACCGATTTTGTGTTAAACACAAGCTACTCCAGCCGGTCTTTACTCGTCAGCATGCAGTAGAATGGATAGAGAGAAAACAGAATGAAGCAAGCACCACGCACTATGCCCGGATCAACAGAGTTAAACACTTTCTGCTTTATCTCAGCCTTAGGGGTTATAGTGTTTTTGTAACGAGAGACGTTAATTTTAGACAGACCGATTTCCAGCCACACATCTATAGTGAAGATGAAATAGCACAGTATTTTCATGCTGTCGATACATATGAATCGTCCCGTAATCGCAAAGATGCTATTCAGTTTCCAATTCTGTTCCGACTTCTGTACTGTTGTGGGACAAGAATTAATGAAACACTTGGCATTAGAAAACAGGACGTGGATCTTGAAGACGGCATAATCAGACTGTTTGAAACCAAGAACGATTGCGAACGCTATATCGTCTTAAGTGATGAGTTAGCAGCCATGATGCGGCAATATGCAGAAAAATGCTTTTATCTTCTTGATGATAAGGAATATATATTCACAACATCCAATGGAGGCAGATTGAGTGGTGATGTTATTTACGACTACCATAGGTTGTTCCTTCAGAAGGCGGGTATCCCTTATCTTGGTGGAGGTAAAGGACCAAGGCTGCATGACTGGCGTCATACTTTTTCTGTGCATTCCTTCAAACAGATGATCGATGCAGGGCTAGACATGTATGTGGCACTCCCAATCCTATCAACATATCTTGGACATAAGACGATCTATGCCACTGAACGGTATGTTAGGTTAACAATGAGCCTGTACCCGTATATTGAAGAACGTTTTAAAGATAAAATGGACAAAGTCTTCGGAGAGGCTGGGAAGCCATGAAAACGACTGACTTTGCCGTATATTTGAATAAATACTTTACGGTTTATCTGCCCAACGAAAATGGTAGCACGCCAATGACCATTGACTCATACAGATACGCGTTCTTACTTTACTTGACATACATGTACGAAGAACGCCGTATATCTGCAGATAGGATACAAATAGCTCACCTGACCTATAAGAATGTTTTACTTTTCCTAGAATGGCTACAGGAGCAGCGGCAAAATAGTATAGCGACAAGAAACCAACGGCAAGCCGCCATTAACAGCTTTGTAAGATTTCTTATGTACGAGTTTCCGGAGCACTTAGATGAATACCAGCGTATTCTTGGGATTCCTATAAAAAAAGCTCCACAGAAAGAAATATCCTACATGAAAACAGATGGGGTTAGGTTGCTCATGGTTCAGGTGGATGTTAAATCATCAGGCGGTCTGCGCGATTATGTCATGTTGTCTCTTCTTTATACGACAGGTTTGCGTGTCAGTGAACTCATAAACATACGGGTAAAAGACCTCTCCCTTCATGTACCCTACACACTCCTAGTTCACGGAAAAGGGCAAAAAAGTCGTTATGTCCCCCTTATGAGAAATATCGTTCCTTTAATACAGAAATACCTGACTCAAGAGGGATATGACAAGCAAGAAAAGCTGAACGAATGGTTGTTTAGGAATCATATGAATCAACAATTCACGAGACAGGGTGTTAATTATATCGTCAGTAAATATGCGAAACGTGCTCGTGAAATCAATCCGGAGATAATCCCAAAGGATTTCAGTCCGCACAAAATGAGACATACAACTGCTATGGGTCTCGTGGATTCAGGGGTAGACTTGATTTACATACGAGATTTACTTGGCCATGTCAGTGTTAAAACTACAGAAGTATACGCAAAGGCTGATGTAAGGCGAAAACGTGAAGCGATTGAAGCTGCCAGCAAAGAAATTGTTCCATTAGAGGCAGCTGAATGGGATAACAATACGGATTTAAGACAATGGTTAAAAACGTTTAATCGAAAATGATTATGTAAAGAAATTTTGTTAAGGCTTTCGTTGCTGCAAGGTTTTACCTGTAAATCTTTACATAACAAAAGTCTTAACATAACCCTTCGTTCGAGCCCTGTAGGGGTTACAGGCATTTAATTCGGTTCCTAAATGGGTGGCCAGTCGTAAGGCATCAATATTGAATTTTGGGGGAAGACCTTGTTTATTCTCGATGACTAGAGCCTTTGGGTTGTCAATCAGTAGTTCTTTTGCAACGCCTCCAAATGAGCTAAAAAGATCTTGAATGGCTTCGTAGATAGCATCTCCATCAACTGTAAGTGAAAACACGATGTCTTTTACCCTGCTTGATGAAAGGATCATCGAAAAACAATAGACTTTTGTAATTTGATGGTTGACTACAATAGTGTACTCAGCCCAGTCGAACTGAGCTTGATCCCCAGGAGGTGTTTCTATTCTATCGGTAGCAATGCTATTAATTTTGCGCTTTTCATCCTTAAGAATAGTAAGGTATCTGTAAACTGGACCAATGCTACCGGTATAACCTAGAAGTTTAAGC
Organism: Desulfosporosinus sp. FKB; assembly: GCF_002196705.1. Lineage (GTDB taxonomy): Bacteria > Bacillota > Desulfitobacteriia > Desulfitobacteriales > Desulfitobacteriaceae > Desulfosporosinus. Next base: position 17,834 of record NZ_NADJ01000023.1, on the reverse strand, counting down.
TCTCGAAAAATCCGAGTTCCAATGAAATTAAATTCTGGTTCTAGGTACCACCTTCTAATCTGAGTTTTATAGCCGTCGATTTTTGTCGTGTTTACAAACCTCATATATTTGGGTTCTTCATCAAGTTTAATAAGCTTTTTGACGGTATTTTTGGACATCCCTAACTGTCTTGATATAGCCTTGATTTTCATGCCGCTCCGGTATAGTCGTTTTACTGCGATCCAGTCTTGCACATCTTTCATTCTCCCCCTAGATATCCTTTCTCTATGTAATTCCTGCTGACCGAGAAAGGATATCTTTTTATTGCGAGGGGGTCAATATTCAATGAAAGAGTGGGGTCAGGTTTCAGTATAAATCAATACCTAGATGAGAAGAACACTGTTGGCATTTTTGCCAAATAAAACAACCAGATTTATTTATTCTAGTGTGATATCTATTAAGCCGCCCTTGCTGTGGGGCGGCTTTTAAATTTTTTGGGGATATTTGCAGGTTCCTGAACAAACTGAAGGTCGCCTTCACAAATTATTTAAATAGCAGACAATGCCCCCACCGAAGTGAGAGCATTGATTTGGGCGGTTGTCAAGAAATATTATACCTTAGATTAAGATTATGGTTTCTATGTAATATTTGACGAAAATGCTAATAAAATATCCCAAGATAAGAAGAGGAGGTTCGGCCAACATTTTGGGCCTAACCTCTTATTATTCATCTCATACCTTTTGCCGATCAGATACTTGCACGTTTCATCCTTATCCCTCACCACACCTTTATCCCCCACTGTCTGCGGTACATATTTATGCATCCCATACAAGCCGTGTGCTGAGCGGGTGACAATAGTTAATCAAATAACCTTATTTCCATACGATAGAAGTCCCTTATCAATAAGTAGTATGATTAGTTGTGATAAAGTCGATAGAACTATTGAAATTTCGCCAATCAATTTTAAGTCTTCCAGTACTGCCTCCTCAGACATGCTTCTTGTTGTAAAAATCATAGTTTTATTATTGATCGCTTCATTACGATAAGGCCACCTAGTTACAATCGGAACCTCACCAATTACAAAATCAGCCGGTATTGGAACTAGCTCCTTAATATTATTTATTATATGACTACCATGTTTTATGGCATTATAAGTTCGTTTAAGTTTTCGATTCATAAAATCTTCACCTTGATCATCCAAATATGCTACGGCAATTCGATTTATTAACTCATTCATACTTTCAAGTTGTAAATCGCCGTTATCGACAATTTCCTCCATATCTTTTATCTCTGGTAAGTATAAAATTTCAGGCAATATAGGGTTTCCTAATTTATACAAGTTATAAAATTCATTTGCCTTATTATCTCTCATATTAATGTAACAAGTAGCTATACCATCTTTTTCACGGTTTCGAATAGAAAAACAAAAACGTCCAAGAGTCTCCATTGCTGAAACTACTTCAACAAGTATCTTTACCCTTAGAACCATTTGTATTCGTGGACGATCATCTAATGCAACCCTTGTGTCATTAGCTATTCGCTGCGCCTCATGATAAAGGGCCGTTGCCGTATATTGATGCACCCAAGCACCTAGGCTATAAAAGTCAAGCAGCATTTTTCGATCAAGTTCTAATATCATATTGAAATCCATTTTCATTATGTAAACCTCCCAATCGTAATAAATGCATCATTTACTATTTTTAAGAGTTTTTTTGAGTCCCAGGGCTCTTCATTCTCTCTCGGTAATCTTATTACCTGATCTTCATACCATTGAATAAGAAATTCGATATTCCCGTTAGCTGACGTTCGAGACCCTATATAATATAAGATTGGGTGGAAATCCTTAAATCTTAAAGATGGATTATTCCTACGTGCTGCTAAAATTGGTATCATTGTACCTCCTGAATAACCAAGAGGATTTTTAAGCAAATAATTTAAAGACGTTTCTGTTAAACTTAATAATGCAGGTTTTTCCAACATATTGCAGATTGTTTGAACTTCTTCATAATCTCGGCAATTCCATAGAATCAATCCCAAGTCATGTATACTACAATTCTTTGTTAATCGATTATCTTGCTCAATTGCCTCTTTTAATAAACCTATACCTCTTTTATTATCGTTTATCAAAAAATATAGTTTTGCCAATTCGTATTTGATTAAAGGCACATTTTCCGTAATGATTAACGCTCTTTGGAGCCATGTAATTGCATCATGCCGATAATCATTATTTTCATTGTGCGACGGCATAGGTGAATTCAAGCTTCGATAATTAAAAATAGTAGGTTCGAATTCTTTGCTCCGATCGATCATCCTCCATGCCCATTCACATGTAGCTTTTGAAAAACGCATACCTATGCGTTCAGCTGCTAGTGGTAGCCGTGGTTGAATCCTTAAGGCATTTTCCATGCATTCGGCTGCTTCACGTATATCGCTTTTTTCTAATCCTTCATTGTACTCAGAAAATGCGCGTAAGTTCCTGGACATCTCATCATCCATTTGTTTTTGCCAAGTTTCTTTTTCCATTGCTATCGCTTTATTTATTTTTTCATTAATCGAAGTTAGTGAGTATAATCCGATAAGTCCAGTAGCTATACCACCAATAGTCGCTAAACCACCTACGATTGTAGCCAAGCCTGCTAGTCCTAATTGGCTTAATGCTAATGGTATATGAAAGAATAAACTCGCTATACCCAATACGATAATGGAAATTATCAGGGATACTGCTGAAACCCAACCGATACTAAGTAACCTATTGATACCAGTCACCCCGTTATCATTATTATTTAAAATTCTCATCTAATCTATTTACACTAATCAAAGCTCCCGGTTTCTTCAGCCCCGAAAGGTTCAGCGCTTCCAGATGATTAGCCGCAACGACATGAACTTTTATGCTAGCCTGTCGAGTGGCCATGGACGGACAGGTTGGCCATCTTGTGACGATGTATTGCTTGTAGCACTACATATTGGTTAACTTCTTTCTAAGCCCATTTCTTCATACTTTGTTTTTAAATCTAATGTCACATAACCTTTTTTCTCTTTAAAGTTAGGACTATATCCAGACCACTCAAAACAATATATCCTTGGCTCTGCCTTAAATCTAATCACGTACACTTGCCGAGTTCGAGGTTTAAGTTTTTCGATAGAAATAATTATTGAATTTCCTTCAAAGTGTATGGTCGGTATGTATAATAATGCTCCTATAGCACCAGTAATTGGTTGAGCCTTAAATTGATTTAACCCTTCTGTTTTAATACATACCATTGCATCTTGCAAAATGGTTTTTCTATCTTCGTTTCTGATATTAAATTCAATTTCCCATTCATTATCATTCAGATTTTTTACCGTTTGAACTTCTAGGTTAATATCTTTCACCATTTTTGGACTCGAAATAAAAGCAAAATATGCTGCAATTATTGCTGCAATAGCACCCACAATTGAAGAAACAGCTCCAATGATTGTCCAGCTTTCCATTTTGTACCTCCAACTTCGTGAGAAAACATTATTTACTCAGCTGGTGTTAATTCAAAGTTCTATAATAATAGTCAACATTTCTTCCATCCTCGTTTATCCTCACCCACCCTAATAAGAGCCGGATAACATCCCACCGATTGAATTTTCGCTTGATTACTAAACCGCCAACACTCCCAGGAAAACAGCCATTTCAAACGTCATAATCGGAATCCTGCCATTCCAGCAACTTAACATAACAATTCCGCTCCCTCGGACCGTCAAACTCACAAAAATATATGCCTTGCCACCGGCCTAGGAGCAACTTTCCGTTATTAACAATCACAGTTTGAGATGACCCAACAGTACCCGCCTTCAAGTGAGCGGCGGAGTTACCCTCAATGTGACGATCTTTTGGAGTATCCCATGGGTAAATCTCATCAAGTCGCCGAAGAAAATCTTTCTGCACATCCGGATCGGCATTTTCATTAATTGTTATTCCAGCAGTTGTGTGGGGACAATAAACTACAACTAGACCGTCCTGGATATTTTGGGTAGTCACAAAGTTTTGTATTTGTGCCGTTATATCAATCATTTTATCATGCTTTTGGATTTTAATATGTATCTCTAGGATCATTTTGGTTCCCCCGCGACTTACAGATTCATCCCATCCAACACATCTCTAAACTTCTTAAGTTCCTCTTTGGTAAGTGTCACACCCTTGCCCATCTTAGTGTGATCGGGTGACCACTCGCGGATATCATACTTCGGTTCTTTATCATTCCAGCTTATAAGGTTAAGTTCCTTTTTCCAGCCCTTTGCTGATTCTGAGAGAACACCGATTGTTTCTTTGATTTCGAATTTGATGTCTGGCATTAATTCTCCCATATAAACCTAACCTAAATAAACATTTTCGTTATGCCATTCGAGATATTTAGGATCAGGTAGCTGCTCCCTTCGTTCCGGCAGAATAATTAACTTGCTACCATGATGAGCATAGTATTCCTTTCCATTACCAAAGTCTTCTTTTATCCGATGGCTAACCTCAATAGTTAAATTTTTATTGACTGTAATGTATCCTCTATCAAACAAAGTGTGAAAATCTCTTCGAAGAAGCAATCCATTATTTATCTCATGAGGACCGTCCATACTGTATGGTTTTATATGCGCTGCTTCCAGAACCGGCAAAGTTTTTTCTCCAGTGATTGCACATCGCCGCTGGTAAGCATCAGTAATTAGTACTTTGAATGCTCCTTGGCCTATTCGTGGTTTTATAATCTGCTCTTTTCCGTATCGATTTTGAATACTGGTTTCCTTAACACTATATTGAATTATATTTAGGAGCCTAAGCTTTTCTTGTACTTGTTTATATAGAGCCAAACCGATTGTTTCAGCGGTATCATATGTTTTACCCTGTACAATATTTGAACTCCAATCTGAAGGGACTGGAATCCAGTCCTGCTCGTCAAGATAGAATGGCATAGAAAGAATGATACATCCGATGAATGGGTCAGGATCAGAGAAGCGGTTCGTCTTTTTATATTTATATATTCGGTTATTCAATTCCAAAAGGTTATTGGCACCATTAGCAATACCGAAAGCATCCCAAGCTAATGAAGCAGATAAAAGGGAGAACTTAAGAAAAAATCCTCCTCCAACAATATAATCCTTGGGGCTGTGAAGCTTGAACAAAAAAATATCACCTTGATTCAAAGCCTTAAAATTCGCACGACCTCCTGGCTTCCAGAAGTTCACTTCATCGCAATTTGCTTGTTTCAAAGTTTTAAACCAGCCATAATCGGTAATCCCAACGTACATCTTCATATGAAATCGCTTCCTAACAAAAACTGAGTTACACCTTTTCCCTTTTAGAACAATTTAGTAACCATTTTTCGAATACATGTTTTACTTTAGACCGTGCCGAATGCGATAACCATTTGGTAGTGGTAGACTGGTGCAATCTAACCCCGCTTCGCTACAAAATTCAGCACTCATCTTTTTTACTATTCTTTTATTTCTCCAACTTGCTCTCTTTTGTATATCTAATAATATTTGGGCAACTGTAACGTCATCTAAATATCTAAATAAACCAGATCCCCACTGGCCATTCTCAGGTGAATTTGTGTTGTTATAGTAGTCCCAGAAATTTAGCAATTCTTTTTTTGAAAGTGCAATTCTTAGAGATTTGTCCGCCTTCAAATTACCTGAATAATCAGCATCTACCTGATTAACTTCAGATATCCGAAAGAGTCCAAATATTACGCGATTAATTTCCGGTTCATTTGGGAAGCATGTTGTGTATAGACATATTTTTCCTTCTTCTGCATTTCGAATCGTTCTTGGGAGACCAGCCTTTTCACCATTATGATTCATACCGAAACTAGATAAGGGGCGGTTGGCTAGATCTTACCCCCATTGGATCTTCCCTATTGGAACGTGCGACCTGCCAGGACGAACTGTGAATATGTTGCTGCAAATTCGTACTACATATTAAAATTAACACGCTTATGTTCATTAAGATCTATTCCTTGTTGTCCGATTTGGTAAAGAATATTACCATGTAAATCAGTAGTAATATTTTTATTTTCTGAAAAAATCACCGGAAAATACTCCCATAATTCTTTTGTAGACTGTATTCCGTGATACAAACCAGTTATTGCATATCCTTGTAACCTGGGAACTGTTATAGTCAATACTTGCTCATATTCATAAAGTTTGTCTTGTGAAATATCCCACTGCCTGAAGCCTGAATGAACAATATTATTTCTATAATCCCTCATTTCATCAAATTTACTTTCGAAATACCTTCTTCCATATTCATAGTTAGTATGGTCTTTTATTCTATTAAGAGTTTCCCTTGGTAAAAATATTCCAACTCTTCCGTATGGAAAACCAACCGCTTGCATTAGTTTCCCAGTAATATTCTCTTCTTCAACCTTAGCTAATGTCTCTAATGCAAACCATCGAAATAAGCATCTAAGCTGTAAAACAGTTTCTAATCTAGCTCTTCTTAACCAATGGTTGGATCTAAATACAGCTAATTTAAGCTCTGAGTCAGGAAAAGTGAATAACGCTTGAGGTTCGTCAATATTCTCAATATCTCTATTGAATATGGCAAATATAGGGGAGGGCCCAAAGGACTGCGCCGGTAAGCGTGGACTCTCCCAGTCAGTTACTAGGTTTTTAATGAAACCGGCAGACCGTAGAGGAGTCTGCGCTTGACCATATGTCCAACGGTCTACGCAATCTAAAACCTGCTCAAACTTTACCTCTGCAATTTCGTCCGCTTCAAAAGGATTTTCTGCTTCTGTTATGACAGTAATTCTTTGCGCTAAGTCAAGACCAATCTTTTCCTCAAACGCTTCACATGATTGCCCTAATAGCAGTGTTTCGCTTGGAAAATCATAACGACCAGGTCGAATTTCTACATCTCCATATCCTTTAGATGCAGGAAGAACTATACTTTTATCCCCAATAAGCCTTGTTACTAAAAATTTATCCATCATAATTCACCGCTCTAAACTTTAATGCATTGATTAGTCTTTCTATACATATTTGTTTGGCAATTTTATTATCTAGCGGATTAAACTCAGTTAGAAATTGCTTACCTATTTCCGTGCTAAACACGCGAGAAATCAATATCCAATTCCTACTAGTTAAGGCTACTTCTAAAACAATCATAATTGTAAAATTATCGATATTATTATTATTTATTAATAAAGCCGCTTTCTCCGCTTTGTATATGTAGCCGCTAGCTAAGTTATGTATTGCAATTGCGCGGTTAATATCATTATCGTTCCCAAGGCGACATATCTCCTTAATTGCTTCAGATGAAGTCCATAAATCTCCGCGTTTAGCAGATGTGTACTGTAATTTAACCCATACTTCTTTGTCATCTTTATTATTTAGTAAATGTAGCTGGAAATAGTAAGATGCTTCTAATAATCTACCTCCAAGTAAATAGAACATGCCGATATGATATTTATTTCTACAATGTTTTGATTTGCAGATATCTTCAATAATATCGCGAGGTATACCTTTTTGATGAAGTACATTCAATAATGTTTTGAATCGTTCTTCACCATTATGACGTTTGTATTTTCTTATAATTGAATTTAAATCGGACAATTTATTTATTCTCTCCTTAAAGAACTACATCAGAACTCTAAACGATTTCCGCCATGGTAGAGATGTCTCTTACCCGGCATACCCTCACAGATTACAGAATGCCAATTTCCCACACCAAGCTTTTCGGAAATTTACTTAAAAAACCACCACACCGCCAGGTAGGCCGGAGGAATTCCATCTCCAGCTATAAGTGCCACCTTCCAGTAACCCATCACACATTACTCAGACTTGACCACTGGCTAGGCTTTGTCAGGGCGGTTATTTCAAACCTTCTTGAACTTAGCAAGGCGCAAGTGGGAGGGACATGGTATCAATGAGATTGGTCGAATAAAGTCACGAAACGCTATAAACATTTTTTTGCTAGAAATACTGTTGATGTCACCGTCCCTCTACCATAACTACATCCATTTACCATTCTTAAAATATTCTTTTTCATAATGCCAAAGAAAATTATGCACATATGACAAATTGAATTTAAAAGGGTTTTCAAAATAAGGAAACAAATCAGTACAAACTTTATTGAAAAACAAATATTCTCTAACCGTTTCAACTTTTAAATTAATATTAATAAGTTCAAATCTGAGCATAGACTTAATAGCATTATCTTCAATAACTGTGTATTCATTTGGAAACAATCCTGATATTATTTGCGTTATAAAAAAGAATCCGCCATACTCAACGCCGTGCTGGGAATTCTTACCTATTGCCTTTTCTAAACGTTCCTCAATGGTTACTGTGTCATCCTTTAACCAAGCTAGCAATTTTTTAAATTTATTGTAGTCCTTCGAGATATTTGACAATAGTGTTGTTTTTCCTCTTGAATTCATAGTATTTTTATCAATAGTTCCCATTAAAAAGTCCTTATCCTTTATTTTACTATCATCCCAAAAAGCTACGTTAAGGGCATTTGTAGATACGTTGTGCCAAAGGCTATCTTCATAAATTGCGCCTTTTGTTTTTATACTTACTTCAAAATTCCTTATAGCCTCGAATAAGTATGGGGTAATACTAACTTTCGTGGGTCTTTTTAGGAATTCATAATGTGGTAATGTTGGTTTGTTTTCTAATTTTAGTGAGTCTCCTTGCGCAACTCCAGTCATAAACCAATTATATATATTCCCATTTGTGCAGCAAAAGAAAGGAGCGTTAATTCTCTGTGCATAGGATTCGGCCTGTGGTATAGCAAAGTCAACAGAGGTATCATCACATTCTTTTACTTCAACTACGCAAAAAGGTATCTTTATATTAGATTTAAAATAATAACAAACATAATCCGCCCAAACCACTGTTTGTCCAACTTGTATAGGTACTCTTCCGTAGCCTTCGATGCAATCATCCTTAAATTTACAATCGTTTACTAAGCTTGGATAAACCTTATTTAATGCAATATCTACCTCACTCACGCGTATTTCTCCTTTTATCAACCTCGTTGCGAATTTCTCCTGTTAGAACAGTTCTTGTCCTATCTCTGTGTCTTAAATATCAATTGCGAAATTGTGTAGAATTAATCATTAATTTTATTATACTACTGCATCAGGACAAATTGTTGCGAAAGATATCAACCCCTCCCGTTTTTGCCTATATAAGTAAAAATCCAGAGCAACACGCCCTGGATTACATTCCCCGCAAAGCCGTTTAGTTTTTAACCCCGCTCTCGCAGGTGGGGATTTTTAGTCTTACCCTAGCAATGGAGGCATGATTCTTAAGTCATTTTATAATATGAATAGTACCGTCCTTGCGCGGTGAGGCGCTTGATTCCTTATCAATATATCCGATTGCAGCCGAAGAGCAGATAGTATGCTCTTTTGGAATTCCCAACTCAAAGAGATATTCACGCAATTCACGATCATTCCGCAACCAGTGCAACTGATTAATATAACAGCTTCCCAACCCAAGCGAATGCGCAGCCAAGAAAATATTTTCAAGTGCAAGTGAACAGTCTGCCATGGCATTTTCATAATTCGGACGATTAGAAGCAATTATGAGCGTTGGTGCATGATAAAAAAAATGGCAATCTTCTCTTTGTGCCATAGCTTTAACTCCAAGCTTGCCTGGATAATCGTCATCAGGAATCCAATGTTGAAATCCTTTTTTCAACAATTCGTTAATTTTTAACAGAGCTTCTTTGTTCTGAACTGCGGTAAACAGCCAGCTTTGGCTATTACTTCCACTAGGCGCCCATATAGCTGCTTCCAGCAGAGCTTTTAGTTCTTCTTCTTTAATCTGCTGTTCCTGAAAATTACGTGTGCTTCTCCGAGTACGAATACAATCGAGCACTTCATTATGAATCATATTATATCCTCCTGTCACAAATATAAAGTATGCCTATCAATGCAACTGTTTCTTCCTGAGCTTAGCGGTGCGCAAGCAATAAGGTTAATGTTATCATTGACCGGTTAGAATTAGGCAAACGTTTATGTGAGAATTCGCTTTACTCGACCCACTATTCCACTCTCAAGGCGAACTTTTATTCCATGAGGATGTGTCGGCGAATTTGTTAGAATGTCTTTAACAACACCTTCAGTTAATTTTTCCGATCTTTGATCTTGTTTTTGAACTATAAAAACGTGTGTACCTTGCCTGATATTTGCACGATTATTTCCATCCATTACTATGACCACCTTGTATTTTAATCCATTTGACCTTTGGTAACCCTGCATCCAACTACATGCCTCACCCACCTTCTTCCCCGGTATCCACCATGCAACCACATCCCATCCTGCGGGATTGATGAAGTTCGGTGGGTTGATTGCTGGGGTTTATTAGGATTTGGGATTGATGGGTAGCTGCAGTGTTGGGGGGCTGAGGTGAGCAGAGTTGAAATAAGACCTTACACGATCAAATTTCTCTCAAGTTCTAATATAGCAAATGAGTCATTGGTAAACACTTTATCTCCAACATATTTTGTAATTTTATCAAACCCCAATTTATTCCAGAAATAAATTCCACTCCAATTTCTAAGTGTTACTCCGAGTCTTGCTTTAGAAAAACCTAATTCTACTATTTGTTTTAAGAATTCAGTCATAACCTCTTGCCCATAGCCCTTGTTTCGGTAATCTTCACAAAACAAAAGAGTCCCTATATAGACCACGTCTTCTTGAGGATAACCAAGATAAACTTCTAAAAACCCCATGATTTTTGAACTTTTCTTATGAATCATGGATTGTATTTTATAATACTTTTTCATTCCACCTGGCGGTAAATTCCCTTTGCTAAAAGCATTATGTATATAATCATTTGTGAATTCTTCGTTTCTTGTCCAACCTTCCGTACTTTGAGATTGGATATATATTTCCTGTAGGCTATCTATATCCTCAACGATTGTGTCTCTAATAATTATTTCTTCTGTTTCCCAGAAATCTAACACGGCAACCTCACTATTGGTTAACTCTTTTCTAACCACTTACTTTCCTCCCAAAGTCTCGAAGATAATACCAGCTTATATCCGTAACGTTTATTTCCATCCCTCATCCCTAAACACTTCACCTATCCACCAGCCAACCACATCCCATCCTGCGGGATTGAAGGAGTTCGGTGGTCTGACCGGTAGCTGAAGTTTATGGGGATTTGGGTTGATAGTTAGCTGGGGTTGAATTTGATTTCCAGAATGTGACTTTCAAGTTGGCATGGTTAATAGTCTCTTAACATCCTCAACTGGTATGACTTCTGCGAATCGTTTATTCCAAATTTTGTAATTATAAAACTCATAAAGTTTCTCACCGGATAGATAATCATTATCAAATGTTGTATTTGTTTCTTCAGGTATAATTATTTTATAATCATAATCAAAAGCGCTTTTACAAGTAACGTCAATGCAATATTCTGTTTGGAGCCCAACCAATATTATTGTATCAACATTCTTCTTATCCAAATATTCTTTTAAACCAGTTCTGCGAAAAGCGCTATTGTAATGTTTTTCGATGATTAATTCATCACCATTAGGTGACACTTCATCATAAATCTGCCATCCATGTGTCCCATTCTCAAGTTCTGTACCCTTTCCATCATCATGTCGCACGAACAAAACTTCTTTTTGGTTATCTCTTGCGGTTATGATTAGGTTTTTTATATTTTCTATTACCCTTTGCTCGTTATAAGGATGCTCATCAATCAAAGCATTCTGCACATCTACCACTAACAAAACTATGTTACTCATTTTTTTGCTCCATTCTAGAAAATCGCTCATGTTATGCATCCCCACCACCTTCCCCGATATCACCAAGCAAGCTCATCCCATCCTGCGGGATTGAAGGAGTTCGGTAGGTTGATAAGCGGCTGGAGTTTATTTGGGGATTGGGGGTTGAGAGTATTTGGTGGCTGAAGGATGGCATGGATGGAAAACAATGCTGCTTTTCTTTGCTGAGGCCAAATGTTATAGTCCTCGCCAATTAGTGCAATTACCTATTAAATCCAATTTTGCCAAATAAAATAGCAGCAATTATTAACAAGCGAAATGCCTCCCAATATGTAATTTCCCTGATATTAAAAATCCTTGTTATTGTTATATTCCACAGCCACATGAGAACACCACTAAATACAAACAGTAACACAATCCATGCAAGTAACATTGAAAACATACCGCCCATTAATCCAAAATCAAAAGTCGTCGGACTAGGCCCACCAAACTGGATACCATTCATAATCTAATTCACTCCCTTAATCCTGAATTGGTTCTAACAGTTCGAACAAAAAAAAACATCTTTCTCATTCCCAATTCCACACCTTTGGGAATATTCCTCTTGATTTGTAAAATTTACATAACAAAAAACCGGAACTCAACCATGCGCTCCGGTAAGAAATTTCTTTCATCCAAGTTCTATCGAAGTTACCACCCAACCTGCAAAACCAGCCCCCCTCCCACCTTCCCCTATCCACCAGCTAAGTTCATCCCATCCTGCGGGATTGAAGGAGTGCGGTGGGGTTGATGGGGGGCTGGGGTTTATGACGAGGCGGGTATTTGGGGGAACGGGTAGCGAAGAAGTGGACGTGAAAATTTGGATTAGGGGATGGAGACGGAATTAAAACATTTATTCTGGTCTGCCAACAGCAATACATTTCATGCTACGCAGGATCTTGATGGCATCACTGGGATTGTCCTGCCATTCAAGCCGATACCAAATAGAATTATTCACCTGCCAGAAGATTTCTGTAATAGGATGGTTTGCACCAGTATAAAGAAAATATAGTTTCCCTGGGAAGTCCGTAAGAGCTTGTCCATTTCTCCCGATAATATCAGTGATTTGAGTGGCGGAGCCTATGGTGCTATCCACTCCATTGCCAGCTTGAGCCGCTACAAAGTAACTCCACTGGCCAATTTTCCATGAGATTCCGGTACCGCCATTAACAGTAGGATCGATAATATATTCCTTTCCTTCAACTCCATTAGGAAAGTTGATGGTCTTTACTTCTTTGTTTTCCGTGGTAAACTGCTTTTCTAACGGCTGTTCCGGAGGATTTCCGATGTTACCGGAAAGTAATCCGGCCCACATACCAGTACCGGTTCTTTGATTTGGACTCCACTGGTCGATTTCTATTGTAAATTTATTCTTGCTTGTTTCGAGATTAAGGTGCCACTTCTTGCCCCGATAAGGAGAAGGAAGGTAAGAGGGCAAATAAACCGGAAAATTAATGGTTCGTAATAATTGACCAGCAATCGGCTTAAATGGGAAAGCTATTTTCAGTAGTGTTCCATCTGCAGCTATAAATGCTTTTGTATTCATAGATAAGATTAAGATAATTATCGAAGTAAGAATGACTACAGAAGTTGATTTTGTTTTCATTGCACTTTTCACCCCAAGAAATAGACATCTTCAATACACTTCATCACTATTCTTCCCCATCCACACACTTCCCTCCCTATCCCCCAGGCAACCACATCCCATCCTGCCGGATTGAAGGAGTTCGGGGGGTTTGACGGGGGGCTGGGGGTTTATGGGGATTTTGGGGATGAAGGGATAGCTGGGTGGTGCAAGTGGCGTGGGGGGATTTGATAACAGAGATTATGCAAGAATACTGCTGATTTGGGTTGTCCAGGTTTGGCTGACGGCGATGAATCTGATAATTACATCGAAATCGCAAATCTGGCAAAAGAGCTATAATCCATGAGTTCACTCAACGTCAGCCTTCTTGAATCATTATTATATGCTTAGAAAATCTATTTCTTAATATCTGAATTCAGTTCATTAAATAGGGTTTCCGTTTTTGATTTAGATTGACCATTTAAAATAATCAGTTCAGATGATGTCTTTATATAAATAAATGGTGGTTTAGAAGTGTCAACATATAAAGTTACATTACCAATATCTGAAGAGAACTCACCTTTTAGAATAGAACCCACACCATCAAATCCATTAATCTTTGATTTAATCACCGGAAGATCATTCTTTAATTGTATATTTTGAATATCCGCTAGTTTCACGTTTTCACCACATAGTGTAGAAATATCTAAACTACCATTGCTAACAGCATAGACAGGGGGGCTACTGCCTAAATATAATGAAATTCCAATTATGAAAGCTATAATAATTACAGATCCAATTAAAATAAAATTTTTTTATTAAGCTTCTGCTTATCGTTTTCAGATAGTTCTCTATCATAGTCAGATTTCAAGCAGTATTTATTCATGTAAATAATTGTTATGATTATGGAAAGAAAAATAACAATTAAAAAGGTGATAACATCAATTATTGAAAAACCTAAAGCTAATAGCCCTATCGCAATTACCATTAACAATATTCCCGTTGCTCGGGTTAACTTTTTCCTGTCATATTTATTTTTCTCTTCCTTATTTATATTATATTCGCATAAGTTATATCTCACGTATAATTTTTCCCATACAAATTTAAATGATTGCGGTATATAAGCGATTAAAATGAATGATGATAACCAAGTCAGATTTATATTAAAGTAAGCTAAATTTGTACTATGATTCAAAATTATTTTCGGAAAGACACCAACATTAATGTTTCCTGTTATTAAAGGTAACCATAACATTATTACAAACAGCATAAATTTAAAGTCTAACTTCAAAACAAGTCTATAGACTAATACGTATATTAGCAAAAAGAAAATGTATATTTTAAGAAAAGCAAAGGAATATATTTCACATTTATTACTAACAATAGCGAAAATATAAAAAACAAAGTAAACACTAAATGGTATTAATAAGTAATCGCATATTAATTTTTCAACTGATTTTAAAAAAACTTTTTGATAGCTTCTTGTTTTCTTTTCTTCAATTCTTATTATCTTTATAAATATGAGAAAACATCCAATTAAACCTGGGACCATCCATAATTTTGATGTTCTTATTGTTTGCATCATATAAATAAAAACTTTGTAATTTATCGCAATAATTATTATCATCATTAAAGATATAATAAAAATTTCCTTATTTTTGATGATAAAATTCTTTAAAAACAGAATAACAATTATTAATAAAAGCAACATATCGGCATGAAAAACCTGCATTTAACTACACCTTTTCTAATCTAGATAGTTTCATATTTTTAGCCTGACAGGTTATTGATAGGCTATTTTTGGGGAATAAAATACTGACCCTAATATATAGAACAATTTTTTATCCATTTTTATTTTCTCCTCAAGATTCTGTAACCGGAAAATTTATTACCCAATCCCTCTATCTCCCCGGTATCCAGCCAGGAAAGCACATCCCATCCCGCGAGATTGAAGGAGTTCGGTGGGTTTGACGGTGGCTGGAGTTTATAGGGATTTGGGGCTGAGGGCAGAGGAAGTGCTTGGGGTGCAAGGGCCTTTAAAATCGGAAATATGCCAAAATAGCCAACTAGAGGTTGTTGCAAAAAGTCTTTATACTTTTGGGCAAAAAGACCATTTACCACAGTATGGGCATTTTAATAATTTGGAACCTCCCATGATATGTAGCCCTAGAATATATTGGAGAAAATTGATCTTAAAAGTTTCACCACACCTACTACAAAGATATTGCAAACAAGAAACCTCCTAACGATTGCTATCAACCAATTTACAGCCTAAGTTCAAAACACTCCACTGTGTGTTAACTCTCATCCAACGCATCCCTACGGCTCTCCGGTTCGGTTATCCACCAGGCAACCACATTACATCCTGCGGGATTGAAGAAGTTCGGTGGGATGACTGGGGGCTGGGGGTTATGGAGATTTGGGGTTGAGGATAGCTGGGGTCTAGCGGGATTTGTCAAAGGAGATGTGACCTGGATAAGCCAGGAAGGCAACTCATAAAACCTCAGCTTTAGCTTCTAGACGATATCACTGCAAAAATCGGCCTTTCACAATTACTCTATTGATTTCCTCGTTTCCTAAGAGTCGCTGGGTACGGCTTTGACTATCGTTCTCATTTATAGTTATATTAGATTGACATCTTTTTATATCCTTCTTACCATATCCATATACATCTGTAGTGAACTATGGCTAAGCAGATTACATTATTTTCATGAACATTCAAACAATTTTATGTTCTTATAATTCTCGTCTTGGAACCATAGATCGTTTAATTTATCTATGGAATAACTATTAATTGAAATATCTTCTTTACTAATTGCATAAATCGGTTTATTTGATTGATAGGCGTAATTTAGTTCATATTTTACCCATTTTGATTTCATAGAATGTTCCGATAGAACGAGTATAATTGCTTCCGATTGTTCAATTCGTTTTTCTATTACTTTCCTAGTAGCTAGTCCAACCAAATTACGTTTTAAGTAGTCATTATCATTTATCCAATCACAATAGACATTTTTCTTCCTGCTATTTAATTCTCTGATCAAGCATTGGATTTCATTAAAGTCAATACTACTGTGCGAAATAAAAAAATCATAAGCCTTTATTCTTTGTTCTTTAGAGTTTTGAATCCTATATTCAAGTTCTTCAGGTATTTCACTAATATTGAATCTTTCATTCATATAAACATCTTTTAATAATTTACGTCGTTTCTGATTCTTACTTGGAATACGCATATACTTCTGTTTTCTTAATACTGTATAATGACCAAGTTCTTGCAAATGATAAAAGGCCATCTCTCGTAACTGTCTATTATATTCTGTTTCTACTTTCTTTTTGAAAAATACAACTACTTTAGGGCAATAATATTTTTGTAGTTCTTTAATTATATAAACTCTATCTTTTTGTGATGTTGTTTTTCTATCATATAATCCCATCAATTCATCAAGAAAAAATGGTTCAATTTCTTGCGCTTTTATTTTTGCTTTCGAAATTTTCTCTTGTCTCTTTCTAATTTTAGGATCTCTTTCGTTCTTAAACTTCTCTTCAGCTGATATTTGCATCCCATGGTTAAAGCCATTTTTATGTGAATAAATATACTCTTTTGAAAACAGCTTCCTGGTTATATTCAAGCTTTCAATTAATAAGATCGGTTCCATCATTGCATATCGAACTTTTTTTCTTAATGCTTTTAGCTTTCGATCTTTAGCACAATAGTAACAGTATTTTTCGTTTAATATTTGCCACTCAAAAGGATAATATCTTTTTATTAATGACACTATTGTTTCTAAGCCATATTCTCTTGGCAAAACAACGCTAATTTTGTTCACATAATTGCTGAGATCTTTTTTAATACTCTCAAGTTCTTTTGTATACATATGTTTTGTAAATCCCGACATTTGGCGTACCCTTCACCCCTCACTGTCTGTACAAAACCCAAATAATTGCTAACCCATTTAAAATATCTCTTCTACCGGTAATGTTTCTTCTGAAAAACCCCTGCATCATCAGATATTATAAAGGACAAGGAGTTATCGCCACGTGAAATTCAACTCCATTAGTACTCTTTAAATCAATATTTTTATGACAAATACTTTTCATGGTGAATTGGTTCTGGTTTTTTCCAAAAGCCCAATGCACCTCCCATTTCAGGATAGTGCTGTAGTAATTTCTTTATATTTATACAAACATAACCAAAATTTTATAATTACTAATACTTTCAGCCATAAACCATTTTTGGGTATCATTCCGTTTACTTTAAAGTACTGAACTACGCACACATTAATTTATAAAAATTCTAAATCAAACTTCCTTGGTTATCTCATAACTATCAATATTTTCTTGAATTTCATAAGCTTTTTCTATAAACTTTTCCACATCAATAATGAAATCATCCCATTTTACAGATTTTATATAACTACTGAAGTTTCGCACCTAATAAATCAGCTCTAATTCCGGCTTAATTGGGTCAAACAGATATAAAAATTCCGCATGAACACAGGGTTTTGGTATAATTTGATTGCGTACAAATCTACCAAAATTGAG
>NZ_NADJ01000022.1 GCF_002196705.1 Desulfosporosinus sp. FKB | reverse complement strand
ATGCTTGATAAAGCTTGTTAAACAGTAAAATTCCAATGGAATTGTCTGAGTTAAGATGCAAGAACTCAAACTGGTGACCAAGTTTCCGCCGGGAAATAACTCCTATCAGGGTGCGAAACTTAAATTAAGTATTATTTAACTGAGCTTGAAATCCCTACAATTTCAGAAGAAAGTTCGGAATGGATATAAATATATCATAAATTTAGAGATAAAGGAGACAGAATTGCCTAGAAACCTAGTAAAATTACGGGGGACAGTGTTGAAGAATTACGATAATCTTATAATAAGTTTCTTCGTCATGGGAACGGATTATGAAACATAAATAAATTATAATTTGAATTTGATTAAGCTTGATGCCAAGGTCTTCATCACTAGATAAATTTGAGGTGGCTGCATGAATAAACAGCAGATAATTAAATTTCTCTGATAACGACGATAATTGTATTGATAATCATCTCTATTCTATGAGTATAAGCCCTGAGAAAATTGTGGTTCAGAAGTTCGAACATATAAATAGTTATAAATTACCAGTGAACTAGACGATTCCCCCAAGTGCCTTTCATTTTAAATTTTAATGCTAGATAGACAGAATTATTATAAAGAATTAGTTGATTTAATAATAATGACCGAAAGGATTATTTTTATGAAGAATCAATTTAAAATAAAATTATTTTTTATACTAATTATTCTATTATTAATTAATGGTTGCACCACTACTAATAAACCCTCTTATGTCAAGTATTTTAAAGGTGAAAGTGAACATTGGAGTGCGGTATATTTAATAAAAGGTGCATTAAATGAATATGATGAAATCGCTAAATTAACCTACAGAGAGACTGATATTGAAGCAATTGGTAAAGTGAAAGCTTTATTTGGATCTAAAAGTGGAGTCATCAAAGTTGAAAAATTCCTTGACAAGAATGGGTCAGTATTAGGGAATCGTATTGGCAGTGGTGATGTCAATCATATTGATGTGACTGTGCAATGGAACAATCTAGTTGAAAACTTTACGCTTCAAGAAACAAAAACTCCAGTCATTAGCCCCTATGAAAATTGAGTTCTCCATATTTTATTTTAGGTACTTTTCTACGAAAATACATTTTAATCCTACTCTGTGAACCGAAAGGGTCCATGAATGTTTATGCAGAGATAAGAGGACGGAATCACAGAAACCTAGTAATATTATGGGAGACAATGTTGAAGAATTAGGATATACTTATTTGAGATATAAGGCCAATGTGGTTAAACACCCAAAGGAGGCTCTACTCCTTTGTTGAAGCATTTCAATTATAAAAAAGGATCTGTTAAATTAGAATAAAGTCTTAAGCATAGCTTTATCCTCATCAACTAATTTCTAAGGACAAATTTACCCTATGGGTAATTTCCATTGCCATAAATGAAGTTAAACGAATAGGTCTAATTTGGAATTTATGGATCAATAAACTTGGTCTATTTAGGATGGTTATAAAATGAGCTTTGTATCATTAGTAATAGCGAATTCTTTTGTTAGCGTAATGGCCGATAGCCGTACAAGTGAACTGAATTCTGACGGAACGATTAACAAGGTCAAAAGTGAGGACTATCCGAAAATTTTCTACTTATCTGACAATACCTTTATGGCTATGGCCGGATTAGTGGAAGATGCACAAGAATTTATTGAGTTTTCAAGCCTAGAGCAATCTATCTTAGAACGAGGGTTATTGAAGGAAAAATACGAAATAACAGAATGGCTTGAAGGTGTTCGTCAATATATCATTACGGACAATAACTTTAAAGTGTTTCTTGGCGGGTTAACGATAGCCAATGAACTAAAAGTTTATATTATAGATAGTACAATAAGGGTATTGGAAGAACTGGAATATAGCGAGAACGAAATAGGTTATTACCTATCACCCAGCCAATATATTGATAAGAGTTGGGTCGAAAACATATTCAAGGAACTTTATCGTATTTTTGATGGAACACCAGAAACAATGAAAGTCGTTCAAGAACTACTAAATGATATCGTTGCCAATAGTGATGAGTCCGTTAATAAAAATAAGAGATGGTTTTGTCTAAGGCGACCTTTCAATTGATGAGAGACCGTCTATTTAAAAATACCTTTGTTTCCGAGAAAAAATATGAGATGATATAGTCCGAAGGTGGGTGATTTTTATGGAGGATATTGAGGGCATCGAGGAAACGGATAAAACTTTCTCCGATCGTTTGGCTATTGACAGTTATTTTGTTTCTGTAAATGAGTCTGGAAAGTTAAAGAAGATATGGACGTGGATTGCTATGACTTCCTTTTTAATAGGTACGAGTATATCAATTATAAGCTTTTTCCAGACGATGAATATTAAATAGTTCTTGCTTTGAACTTAAACATAAAACAGCAGCCTTAGAGAACTGTTCCCTGTCAAGGGGAGCATATCTTGGAGGCTGCTTTTTTATAGATTTTCAGTAGATAAATTTATTAAAAAATGAAATAAAAGTTTAGCTTTGCTCTACAAATTAGTAATTCGTAGGTTTCTCCATCTTTGTATTGAAGTCTTTAGCTGAGCTCGTAATTTATATAATTCTGGAAGAATGGCCCGAATTATATATTTATATATCATAAATTCTGAGATACAGTAGACAAAATTACATAGATACCTAGTAAAATTACGGGGGACAATGTTGAAAAATTACGATAATCTAATTTTAGATGGCGAAACTACAATTTGGAATGGCGATTAAACTAATTTTAAGTATTAGGTTTATGTATTTAGGTGGTTTCTGCCACTTGAATAATGACGCCTTCAGGTCAACTATACCAGCAAAGTACCATTTAGCCTGAAGGCGTATGCCCCTACACAAAAATGTAAGTATCCTTATATTATACCTACTGGGGATGTTTGTGAAGGGAGAATTTAAGTTAAGGAGGGAAAATTGTTTTATCCTCATATTAAAAAGAATATATATTTTTATTATCCCCAAAAATATTCTTAAGAGAAGCTCAATATTAATGGTCAACCAAAGCTTGTTCCATATTACTTGGTAGTATTCTAGTGGTTTTTTTAATTATATAGAAGTTAAGAATTGAGAGGGTAATCAAATATGAAAAAGAGTACAAAGTTATTAACGGCCTTGCTATCGGTTTCTTTATTATTGCCAGTGTTTTCTTCAACCGCTTTAGCAAGTAGTAGAGCATTTTCTGGATATCTTCTTCCCAAATATCAAGGTTTTAATTATACATCATGTTATCAGCATAATCAGTCAACAGCCGCGATTTACGCTCGGGCTGATAAGTTAACCAATACAGATAAATGTTACTTATGGGCTGCAAAATCAGATCATACGGCATTATCCACGACGACAATTTCATTTGTAGCTAATAGCACTAACAAGTGGCTCTACTTCTCGGATAATAAAAGCCATGTAGGTGAGTACGTATGCTTAGGGATGATGAATTATTATAGCTCTTCAAGCGGTGCATATGTTGATGGATATGTCGATTTCTTAGAATAAGTAATATGGCTGCATTTATTTAAGCATTCCTGAGGCCGCCCCCGATACACCCTCAAATAACGATGAGTGTGTATCGGGATTATAACTTATTAAACTTAAAAGGGGATAAAAATGATAACACTTATTAAGATGGAGTTAAGAAATTGTTTGAATAGGAAACAATTTAAAGTTATGTTTATTGTGCTATTACTGCTGGTTATTTATTCTTTCATTAATACGGGATTAATTGTAAAAGGAATGAGTTTAAGTGGCCTGAGATCAGGTTATGAAATGTCAATTTTGCAACACCCTTATGGACAGGCCATACTTATGACTATATTATTTGTACTTCCTTTATTTGCAAATATAATATATTCAGATTCCTACATTATTGATGTGAAATCAGGTATTTATATTTACATAACGACCAGATCTAAAAAAAACGTTTATATTATCTCAAAAGCAATCGCAGTAGTGGTTTCTACTTTTATAACCTTCTACGTACCGTTGGTGATTAATGTTATTCTTTCAATCATTACATTTCCATCAATAAGTTATGAAACAAACGGCGTTCCCCCATATATAATTGAATATAATCCGGAAGAATTATTAAATTGGTTGAGAATTCAAAATCCATTGGTCTTTAGCTTGGTTGCGATTGCTATAATTAGCTTATTTGCCTCACTTTATGCTTTGCTAGGATATGCAATATCTTTGAATTTTGGAAGAAATGGTTTGATTCCTATAGCTTTTGTAATGTTAGCTTATCTTGTTATAGATACATTTATTTCTTTATTACCTAATGGATTTCACTATCAGCTAACTAATTTGGCTCTACCAACTACTACTGTTAGTGCATCCTATTTTTTTCTTTGCATTTTCGTCATTCTTTTATTAAGTGTAATTCTACTTTTACGACAGTTATATATAGTATCTGAAAATATATAGCTTAAGGAGATATAAATGAAAAAATTGTACATTTATCTTACTAAAATTGTTTTTGGTTCTAAAAGGATGATTGTTACTATCATTTTATTTATAATTTGGTTTACTGTAAATGGTTATTTTTTAAAGAGAATGTTTCGAAATATAAATGATGATAGATTAAATGTTGTTTTAAAATCTCCCGTAATATACATACATGATAAAGTATTTAATCCGTCTTTTTCTGTTCTGCTATTATTTCCATTATTTATTTTATTAGTTGATCTAATAACAAACCTTCTTTTAAAAACTGCCATAGTAAGCAGGTACAAAGATCTGAAATTGTGGTGGAAAGTATACTATATTTCAATTTTATCATTAACATTAATTTATGTTGGAATATTAAATGTTTTATTAATTATACTTGTTTTTTTAGCTGGGCTTAAATCTAAGATAGATTACAGTTTTTTAATTTATTTTTTTACTTCGATATATTTTCAAATAAATGGTTTTGTAATAATAGCTAACATTTTTACTTCGGTAAAAATTATAACCAAAAATCAAATTTATAGTTTCTTAATTACTTCAACAATCTTTATTTTAATGCATTATATTTTTTATTATATGATTCTTATTGGAAAAAACGCTCAATCATTTGAAATGTATATGTTTTTGAATAGCAAATCTAATTTAATTAACTATATTTGGTTTATTGCTTTATTGTTTCTTTCGAATATTACAGCTAAAAAGCTCTTAAATGAAAGTGATTTAATATAGAAGGAAGTTTATGTATGAATTCATTTTATAAATCCAATATATTTATGTTTAATGGTAAGGAAATTTTGAAAATCTTTTTTGGTAGTTTGTTTATCGTATTTTTGTGTATAAAGTCCTTATCGCAATTTAACACTAAATCATTAGAAGCTTTTTTGATTTATACATATGGATATCTCAATATAAATATTGGATTAGATAACATTAATGATATTTTGTTTTATGTTTTTCCTCAATTTTTCATTATGTTTATTTTATTTAATCTTATAGAACAAAGTTTGAATAAACAAGCAGTTTATATTTTTAGCAGAACAAATAATCGTGTGAAATGGTTTTTGGAAAAAATTTTTATAATTATATTTTGCACTGGAATTTTTTGTTTCCTTTTGATCTTAATAGAATTATTATTCGGGCATCTACTTAATTTGCCGATATTAGATAACAACAATTTGCTGCTTTTAATTGTTAGTCAAGAATGTTTAGTATTCTTTCACTGTTTGCTTCTTGTTATTTGGGTAAATGTCTTATCTTTAAATTATAATAGTATTTATAGCTTGACTTTTGTCTTTACTTGTAACATTTTTAGTTATTTAATTACTTCAATATCTAGAAATAAACTATTATTTATATTACCCTCAATACATAGTTTGCTTTATTTACATGATTTAGATTATATTCCCAGACAAAATGAATTGCTTAAGATTTATATTCCAGGGTTCAAATTATGGTGGTCACTAATTTATTACTTAGTAACTATTACAATACCTATTATATTAGGTTCTAGCTGGATAAAGAAAAAGGATATTATGTAAATTGGACAAAGGAGAGATAAAAAATGTCTTATCTTGAAGTGGTGAATTTATGCAAAGAGTTTAAGGGTCAACCAATATTACAAAATATTAATTTGTCTCTTGAAAAAGGCAAAATTTATGGTTTTTTTGGAAGAAATGCTTCAGGAAAAACAATGCTATTTCGAGCAATTTCAGGGCTAATTAAACCTACTGAAGGATATATAATGATAGATAAAAAAATATTACATAAAGATATGTCTTTTCCAAATAGTATAGGTGTTATTATCGAAAACCCGGGCTTTTGGGATTACTATACTGGATTAGAAAATTTAAAGATATTAGCTTCTATTAAAAGAATAATTTCTGTTAAAGATATTAAGCTTTCCATGAATAGGGTGGGCTTAGATCCTGAAGATAAAAGAACGTTTAAAAAATACTCGCTGGGTATGAAACAAAGGCTTGGAATAGCTCAGGCCATTATGGAAAAACCCGAGCTGATTGTTTTAGATGAACCAACGAACGCATTAGATGAGCAAGGAATTAACCTAGTAAGAACAATCTTATTGGAAGAAAAGAATAGAGGGGCACTTGTTCTTATCGCAAGTCATAATAAGGAAGATATTGAGCTTCTCTCTGATACTAAATATAAGATGGATTCGGGAAGATTAAGCCTTTTTATAGAACATTAAATCTTACAAAAGTTATATTGGAGGTAAGAACCTTGAAGATTAGTAACAGAATTTTTATCATAATAATTACATTTATAATCTTAATTAGTTCATTATTTAGTCTATATATTAAAAACACCTTTGCAAATGATCTGTTGTTTAATGATACCAACTATAATAATCTAAAATTTACTTACTTGTTTGATCTTAATGGCGATTTTGATAATTCTATTGAAAACTTTAATGAGTTGAAGAAGATATCTCCATATATTATTTCTGTAAAACTTACCTCGGAAGATAAAACTAAATTTTCTATGGCCTTGAGAGATACAGTACAAATTTTGAAAGTTTTCAAAGGGGATGGTGAACAACATTTAAAACAAGGAGATATAATCAATATTTTTGAGCCAATAATTATTAGGGGGCAAATGCTTTATGCTAATAGTGGATATATCCCTATGCAAAAGAATAAAGAATACGTTCTCTTTCTAAAAGATATAATAAAACCTTCATGGTATCAATACAAGAGCGAAGATGGAAGGAAATCTTTTGTTCCATCATCTATATTTTATGGAAAATTTATTTTAGATAAGGATACTCAAATAATGAAAGTTGATTATGGTGACACGTATATTCCGATTGATCAAATAAATAATTACGACTTGGTACTTCTGAAAAATTCCAATCAAATTAAGAATATAGAACTTAAACAATATGATGCCGATAATGTAATTAATAAATATAAACAAATTAAAAAAGACTTAGCTACATATGTAGATGAGTCCAATAAATAGTAGTTCTGCGTCTCTTAATTTAATACCACTGAAAAGGGGTGAAAATAATGACTAAAAGAGTATTAGCAATATTAATAACAATTCTAATACTCCTCATTGGTGGTAGTTTAATTTATAATAGATTTTTCAAAATACCAAATTACCATACTGCTATTAATGAGGCCGATATAAAAGAAATACGAATAATCATAAATTATAATGAAAAGAAAATTCGTGCAAAAGATTGGGCTCCAATTATCCAAGAGTTCAATAATAGTAAAATTATTCGGGTAAATAAACTTGATACAATAGGTGATGTTAATGTTTTCTTTGCCCTAAAAGATGGGCATTCCATAAACTGTGAAATTGATGGTAATGAGCTTAAGGTATCACGTCTAATAGAACAAAAAAGAGTAGATTATATAGCTGAAAATAAAGAAATAAAGGATATTGTAACAAGCATATTTGGAACAAACTAAAGCTTTTTCGCATTATCTATCCTTCTGGAAAGTCAAACACCGACAAGGAAGGGTTGAATAGATTTTTTGTTCAATGAATTGGTCAATTATGCGATGCGGTAAAATTGGGGAGCCCACAATATATTCGGGATCAATAAACATGGTCCATTTAGGGTGGCCATAGCTTTTTTCAGACGATAAATATTAAATAGTTCTTGCTTTGAACATAAATATTAAACAGCAGCCTTAGAGAACTGTTCCCTGTCAAGGGGAGCATATCTTAGAGGCTGCTGTTTTATTGTTTTCAGTTGACAAATTTATTTAAAAAACGAAATAAAAGTAATGTTTTGCCATACAAATTAAGCCAAATATTTCCAGGTATTTGGTATATAGTAATACATAAGAAGGATACCGCATAAAGATTAAATTGTGTTGATATTCAACAGAGATTCAAATCTCTAGTCCTTGTCGGTCTGCTTTCCCTGGAATCCTTATACTTAACGAAATAGAATTTCAACAAATACATCTATTAAGGAAGTCATAAATCATGGTTATAATTGAAAACCCCAAAGGCAGTCGGATTGGTCGAATTATTAAGTATTCCTTTTTTGCTCTGTTAACTTTGACCGTCATATTATCATGTGTTCTTGGAGTCCTATATTTAGTATATAAACCTACCATAGATTCAGCCAAGGAACAAGCAATTATTAAAGTGAGAAATATAGATCAGCTAACCTTTAAGAGAGCTGGCAGCACCTTGATATTGGATAAGGACAATAAGCCAATTGCCAAGTTAGGCTTAAGCGGTTATAACTATGTAGACCTAGCGGATGTATCTGATTATGTGCCTCAAGGGTATATCGCGGTTGAAGATAAGAACTTCTTTACAGAAGGAGCTTTAGATATTAAAGAAACAATAAAGGCCGGAATTTTGTACTTGCTAAACAGAGGTAAAGCAACTGTTGGCGGTTCGACAATTACACAGCAAGTTGCCAAGAATGTTCTGCTTACACAAGAAAGAACGGTTTCACGCAAGCTAACTGAAATATTCATAGCTTTCGACTTAACAAAACGATATACGAAAGACCAAATTATGGAGTTTTATATTAACAATTGTTACTATGGTGAAGGATGCTATGGAATAGAAAGTGCTGCCCGATACTTTTTTTCAAAACCTGCTTCTAAGTTAACTCTGGCAGAAGCGGCAACTCTTTGTGGAATGTCTAATAATCCTTCTCTGTTTAACCCTATTACAAATCAGGAAAAGGCGACACAACGAAGAAATATAGTCCTCAATGCTATGTTGGAGCAAGGAAAAATATCGCATGCT
Source organism: Desulfosporosinus sp. FKB (assembly GCF_002196705.1). Taxonomy (GTDB): domain Bacteria; phylum Bacillota; class Desulfitobacteriia; order Desulfitobacteriales; family Desulfitobacteriaceae; genus Desulfosporosinus. The sequence goes on along the minus strand of NZ_NADJ01000022.1, from coordinate 18,961 downwards.
CAGTACGATGACGCAAAGGATACTAAGTTAACCCTCGCAATTCACAAACCCGTTGCAACACCTGAAAATTATATGACAAGCTACGCTATTGATTGTACCGTGAGAGCGTTGATGGAACAAGATGGCTTCCAATTTAATTATACATTTAAGACAGATGATGAAAGAAATAATTATGAGTCTGAATATAAAGAAACTTACTCCCGATATGATAAACGAGTCCGCAGCGGCGGGTACACAATTTACACTTCGCTTGATGTTGCCAAACAATCCTTATTGCAATCATCCCTGGATAATGGCTTAAAAGATTTTACGGACATAAATCCTACAAATAATAAATTCAGTATGCAAGGGGCAGCGGTTTCAATAGATAATAAAACGGGTTATGTAGTAGCTATTGTCGGGGGAAGAGGCGATCAGGATGTTTATAATCGGGCCTTTCTGAGTTATCGGCAACCAGGTTCATCAATTAAACCGTTACTGGATTATGCTCCTGCCTTCGAATTAGGTTATCATCCTCTGTCTCGGATAACTGATCAATATATTCCTAATGGTCCTCGAAACGAAGAAAACCGATACTACGGGCCTGTAAGTATTCGATTGGCGACGGAAATGTCTCTTAATACCGTTGCTTATCAGGTATTGACGAAAATAAAACCTCAAACAGGGTTAGCCTATTTAGAGGCAATGAGATATGCGGGGCTTCATCCTGAAGATAATATCCCCATCGCGAGTATTGGTGGGTTCACTGAAGGAGTATCACCTGTTGAGCAAGCCGGGGGTTTCTATACTTTAGCAAACGGCGGAAGGTATGTTCAGCCCAGCTGTGTCAAAAAGATTGACGATCTTGGGCAAACGATCTATAAAAACAGCCGAGAAGCGAAAAAGATCTATTCACCGGAATCTGCCTATATGATGACAGATATTCTCAAAGGAGTTATCAGTTCGAACTATGGCACTGGGCACAATTTACAAATTGATGGCCAAATAGTTGCCGGGAAAACTGGTACTACGGAAAACAGTAAAGATGGATGGTTTTGCGGCTATTCATCATACTATACAACCGTTGTATGGTGCGGGTATGATATCCCCAAGGAAGTTAACAATTTGTTCGGTTCTACCTATCCCGGACACATTTGGTTGGACTTTATGACCAAGATACATGAAGGTCTCCCAAAAGCAGATTTTCTCCAACCACAGGGAATTGTTTTTAAAACTATTGATTGGCGGGGTAATCCTACGGACTTTGACACAGGAACTCAGGATATGTTTTCTAAAACTTACTTAGAGAAGGGCTTAGGTGGGCAGGCCGACGTGAACGCGGCGCAGTCTGCAAAAGACAGTTCAACTATAACCGACCGAGTAATAACCCCTGAAGGGAATCAAATTCTCCAATCAGAGGATCAAGAGACAAAAGCTGAACAAGATGCCGACGCTGCTCTAGCAGTTCTGGAATCATTAACACCTCAAAGTTCACAAGAGAATAGGGATGCTGTTTTTTTAGATGCTCAAAATAAGATAGGAAAAATAAAGGATAAGGATAAACGCTCTTCCTATCTCAATAAAATTAGTGATGTGCAGAGGGTATTGGGCATTGGGGGCTCTTTTTAACCACGTTGATTTGCTGCAACACTTAATCTAAAAATTAGTTTTTGGTATGGCGCGGAAAAGCGTCTTTCTTATTCTCCAAGGCTCAGCAATTTGTGCTTTTTGCATTAATTTTCGTGCCATAAGGTACTATTTAAAGGTTTTTTATCCGAGTATTATAAACTTATTTAATAAGTAAGCAGACTATGCCAATTCTGGTAACTACTTTTCGGAACCAAAGTCAACCCAATCCTTTTAATCAAATTCAGATGTTAAGTGTAGATTCCGGTGCTTATGAGAAGAAGAAGGTAATGACTATGGAAAGTAGGGAATGTTTTTAGGGATTTTGAGCTTAATTAAAATTAATGAGGTGATTAGTATGGCAATTGGTTTTAAAATTGACTTTTTGTCCTATCGGGCCAACCATCGCGATTTGTTTCATTCGTTTTGCTCGACTATTAGCTACTATCTTGAGCCTACAGGTTGGGGAACAGAATTTCCATATTTACTAATACACTTCTATAATGGAAAGCTTGATTGGATTGACGTGTTGAAATTGATAGGTGAGCTTAAAGATATACGTGAGAGATTGAAGTACATCCAAACAACAGATATTATTTTAGATATTGAAGATTTAAGTGAAGGAGAATTGCTGAGGAAAAGAGAATGCAGTAATTACTGCGATTTATTGAATAGTTTTCGGGTGAATGATGGCCGGAATCTATTCGATGTTTTGTTAACGACCCTGGAAAATTCATTAATTGAAACTGATAAAGAGATTGCTTAAAAAGAGCCTTCCAACATTGAGTAAATGGCAAATCATAAACAGTGGGATGGTATGAGAAAGGGGCGTAGACCAAAAAGGTTTCTACGCCCCTTTCTAATGGTAAAGTCAGGGCAAGACAATGATGAATTGCGAATAGTAATTTCTAATACATTACATATAAGATTTATATTTTTGTGGTTCTAAGAATTTGTTAAGCTTAAAAAGATTGATTTGAAGCCGCCTTAAAACCAAAGTGTAAAATATGAAAATGCTGAAAGGACAATTGATGCAATAAGCATGGCCAAAACCGGCCGCAAAGCCCGGCTGCGTAAATTGGATAAATGAACATTGAGACCTAGGCCCACCATGGCGGCAGCCAATAAGAAAGGACCAATATCGTTTGAAATTACGGATAAAATAGACTTAGGAATAGGAAAATAGGTACCGATGATACTCGTAACGAGAAATCCAAGTAAAAACCAGGGAAAGGGCGCTTTCCTTGCAGTCTCCTGACCATTTTTACGTGTCCACAGGGAAAGAATAATACTTAGAGGAATGAGTAAGAAAACCCGACCCAGCTTAGCTAATAAGCCAATCGTTAAGGCTGTCGGTCCTGCCGTTGCCGCAGCCGCAGCAACATGGCCTATCTCGTGTAAACTAATTCCGCTCCAAATGCCAAATTGAACTGCGGTTATTGGAAGTAGGGGGCGAATTAAGGTGTAGCCAATCGCGAACAGAGTGCCTACTAAAGCGATGATACCTGCTCCGAGGGCTGTATCTTCATCATCGGCGTTAACGATCGGAGAAACGGCAGCAATAGCAGCAGCACCACATACACCTGTCCCGATGCCTAAAAGAAGGGAGAGCATTTTTTCTCCTTTAAAAAGTTTAGCTAAAAGCAATGTCACACTGATTGCAACAATGATGCTTAAGGCATCATGAATTAAAAGCAGGCCCCCTTGGTTTAAAACAACATCAATGTTGAGCTTAAAGCCATAAAGAATAATTGCAAAGCGAAGGATTTTATGGGCGGAAAATTGTATTCCACTGCGGATATCTTCTGGATAACCGAAAAGGTTACGATACAAAACTGCAATCAGAATTGAAGTGAGCATAGCTCCTATCCGGTCCAAGACAGGTAAATCCGAGGCTATTGTACCGATTCCTGCAATAACAAAGGTAAATAAAACACCGCCGTATAATTTGATAGAATTCGATTTCTGTAATGTTACCGCTGGAATTTCGCTGTTATGAGACATTTCTTCAACCCTTCCATACCATACAAAATTTCCTGAAAGCTTTTAACCTATTGTTCCGGAACAGGTTCATTATTAAAGACGTTGATTTCAGGTTTCTGCACTTAAATATAAAGGCTGCAATTTAGACTTACAATCTAGATGTCTAATGTTAATCATTTGGTTATTTAATATGTACACCCATCTCAAACCAGGGCAGCAATTTTCAGGTCAATTTTAAGGAGGTCATGGGTCTTGATTACGGAATCTCTTAAAGTATTTGTGACAGTTATTGAGCAAAACAGTTTTTCTCGGGCTGCTGAAGAGCTGTTTTTATCCCAGCCAAGCGTTAGTCTCCATATCCGCAACTTAGAAAATGAGTTCGGTGCCAAACTTCTGCATCGTTCTTCAAGGCGTCTCAGTCTTACTCCGGCCGGAGAAGCCTTATTTCGGCATGCCAGAGAGATTCTCAGTCATTATGATCAGGCAAAAAGTGAAATTAATGATCTTCGTCATGTCGTTACAGGAGCTTTGAAAATCGGCGCCAGTTTTACAATCGGTGAATATGTCTTACCCCGTTTTTTAGCGGAAGTTTCGGAAAATTACCCTAATGTTGAGGTATCGGTAACAATTGCTAATACAGAAGAAATTGCTCAATTGCTCCACCAAAACCAACTGGACATTGGGATTGTCGAAGGCCAAGTGAGCCTTCCCGGCATTGAAGAAGAACCTTTTATGCATGATGACATGCTTTTAATTGTTCCTAACGGGCATCCTTTAAGTAAGCTCAGCAAAGTTTCCGCTGAAGATCTTCAAGATCAGGTTTGGATTCTAAGGGAATCTGGTTCAGGAACCCGTTCTTTCAGCGATGATCTTTTGAAGTCCTTGGGAGTAAAGATGAACCGTTCTTTTGTCTTTAGCAGCAATGAGGGAGTTAAAGAAGCAGTGATTAATGGCCTTGGGATTACGATTGTATCCCGTCTTGTTGTTCACAAAGAAATAGCTGCTAAGGTAATTAAAACAATACCGATTAAGACCAAAGAAAAACTCCAGTTTTCCCGCAAACTAAGCATTCTGCACAGCCAAGAACCGGCAAGTTCTAAAGCAGTTGAGGAATTTCTGGAGAAATTAAGACTATTTGAATTGTAGGTAATACCAATCCGATTACCGGCAAAATTGAGGGATATATCATTTGTATCTTTAGATAAATGACGCTAAAATGTTTAGGTATAAGTAACTTAAACATTGAAAGGAACAACTAACAACTTATGACGATGTGGAAGCGTAACTTAATTATCTGTTGGTTCGGCTCTTTTGCCACGATGGCTGGTATGAACCTTGTAATTCCTTTTCTTCCCGTTTACATCCAACAATTAGGTGTTCATAATATAGCCAGAGTTGAAGAGTGGTCCGGTGTTGCTTTTGGTGCAACTGCTCTCTCCGCCGCTATTGTTTCCCCGCTTTGGGGAAAACTGGCCGATATACATGGCCGCAAGCTGATGTTGTTAAGAGCAAGCCTGGGGATGGCTGTGATTATGGTTTTAATCGGATTCGTTCATAATGTTTATGAACTTGTTGGCCTCCGTCTCTTAATGGGTGCCATATCTGGTTATGTACCGGCAGCGATAACCCTTGTTTCCTCGCAAACTCCCAAAGAACGTGCCGGTTGGGCTCTGGGTACTCTTACTTCCGGGTCAGTTGGAGGCTCCTTGATTGGTCCTCTTGTTGGTGGCACATTATCTGAACTTATCGGTTTGCGCCATGTTTTTTATGTCACTGGGGGATTTCTGTTTTTGGCATTTCTGATCGCTTTACTGTTTATCCATGAAGACTTTGTACCGAACATTTCGGCTCGGTTGTCCGGTCAAGAATTTTGGAGAACTATTGACAAACCCAAAGTCCTGATAGCAATGTTTATAACTTCGTTTATGCTTCAATTAGCCAGTATGTCGATTGAACCCATTGTTACCATTTACGTCAAGCTTTTAATGAATAACGCTAATCATATAGCGATTATTTCTGGAGCAGTCGTTTCTGCTGTGGGATTGGCTAATGTACTTATTGCTCCCCTCCTGGGTAAACTATCGGACAGGGTAGGGCCATATTCGGTGCTATTTGTCTGCCTCCTTGGGGCAGCTGTAATTATAATTCCTCAAGCATATGTCCGAAATGCCTGGCAGCTTATTATTTTACGCTTCATAATGGGTATGGCAACTGCCGGCTTTTTGCCATCGATTAATTCGCTTCTGAAAAGTAACATTCCGGAAACAATTTCAGGTAGAATATTTGGGTATAATAATGCAGCTCAAAATTTAGGTAACGTCGTGGGCCCTGTATTAGGGGGTCAGATGGCAGCCTTCTGGGGTTTCCATTATGTGTTCTTTTCTACAAGTATATTACTTCTCATCAATGCTTTTTGGGTTTACAGAACGAGTAAAGGACAATATGAAGCATCTGCTCCCAATTGCCCGGGTTAACCGGCACTGGCAAGTGAACTCATTCTGAAAGTATGTGAATTATCAACTTGGAAAGGAAGGCTTTATATGCCAGAAAACGTAAAGCTTAATGCCGACAGGTTTTTGGGATTTGCTGATATTTATAATAACTCACGTCCCCAAAGTCCTGAAAAAGTAAAAGAAATTTTATTAAACTATTTAGGACGCAATCCATCGCAGGTTATTGATTTGGGATGTGGCACAGGCCTCTCCACAGCAATCTGGAGCGATGTGAGTCGTCAGGTTATAGGAATAGAGCCTAGTATGGATATGCAAAGGATAGCTAAAGAGAAACTAGCTAATCTTAGCAATATTAAATTCATTTCTGCCTTTTCCAACGATACAGGATTGGAGAATAATTATGTAGATATCATTACCTGTTCGCAGTCATTTCACTGGATGAACCCTCACCAAACATTGAAGGAAGTGTCGAGGCTGCTGACGATAGGCGGCGTTTTTGCAGTTTATGATTATGATTGGCCGCCGGTTTGTAACTGGGAAGCCGAGCTGGCATACAGCCTGCTCTTTGAAAAGGTTGCGGAAATTGAGTCTAACCATCCAAAGCTAAAAGATAGTTTTGTGAGATGGAACAAAGACAACCATCTTACGAACATAAAAAATAGTCAAGAATTCCGCTATGTAAGGGAGATCGTATTTTCGAATTCCGAAAACTGTAATGCTCAGAGATTAATCAAGCTTGCCTTAAGCCAAGGAGGATTACAAGCTATTCTCAAAGAAGATAAGGATAGGATTAATCCTTACTTAATAAGGTTTCAGGAGAAAATATTAGAGATCTACGGTAATACTGAATTTAGTATTGACTTCTGTTATCGCCTGCGCATAGGCATTAAATAATCTAAACTATGTTTTAAGTCTTTATGGTATATCAAAGGGACCTTTTAGGTTATAGCATGACTTTTCTTGAGAAGTAGTTACCATATTTTGAAGGCAAAGGTCTGTTTAAGAGTATTTATAAGCTAAAAACGATAGCAGTAACTGCAGGACAAAAGGTGCTCTAGATGAGTTAAAACGTGTCCTGCAGTTTTTTATTTCTGGAATAATTAATATACTTTTTCCCCCATACTTCTAACTTTTCCAGAACTTCATTAAATTCACTTCCAATCTCGGTTAATGAATATTCTACTTTTGGGGGAACTTGATGATAGACCTTACGAAGGATAAGTCCGTTTTCTTCCAAGGCCCGCAACTGTCTGGTCAAGGTTGCTTGGGTTAGATCAGGCATTAATCGTTGTAATTCATTAAATCTAAGAGTTTTTTCGCTTATATAATGTAAAATCAGCAGACTCCATTTGCCGGACAAAACTTTCTGTGCTGTTACGTAAGGACATTTTCCAACTAATTTTTCGATCTTTTCCATGGTTCCTCCCTCTATAGTATCCTAAATGAAATATACTATCACAAAAGATCGTACTTGTATAAATTATGCTACCACCATAAAATACATTATAGAGGTTCAAGTTGGAAGGAGCAATCATTAAATGGAAACAGTCTATGAGTTTTTTAAAAACAATCCGGTATTTTTTATTGCAACCTTAGATGGTGATCAGCCGAAGAACCGCCCCTTTGGAGCAGTCGCAAAATTTGACGGCAAGTTGTATATTTGTACGAACAATACTAAAAATGTTTTCAAGCAGATTGAAAAGAACACCAATATTGAAATTGCTGCCTTGAACAAAGAGGGCGGCTGGTTTCGCCTGGAAGCAAAGGCAATAGTTGATAAGAGAGCTGAAGCCAAACAGGCAATGCTTGACCAAAATCCTAATCTTACCAAAATGTACAAAGTTGATGATGGAATTTTTGAGGTATTATATCTTGCAGATGCCACTGCAACCTTTATGAATGATAATCCAAAAACGATTAAATTCTAATTAGGGTAAGTTACTCAAACTCAAGCTATAGTTATCAATAATTATTCATTGAGATGAACATATAGCAAGATATTTAAGGCACGGTGTATTAATCTAATTTATTAATACGCCGTGCCTTGCAAATATTAGAAAACTTTTTCTAACATCAGATACAAATTGTGACAAATTATACAGTATATCTATGTTATACTACACATGAAAAAATTTTCAACATAATTAAGACCTTTTTGCAAATTTAATACATAATTAGGAAGTTTTGAAGCATGTATTGTATAATTTGGGCGCTTTATACATGTGGAACGAGTAGCGCAACCGGCCTGGTTTTTAAGTAAACCAGGTTTTTTATTTGGGGAGGAAATGATTGTGAAAGAATTAAGATTGATTTTAATTCCGGGTTTTGTTGGTCGAAAAGGTCAAGATACAGGTTAATAGATATATATTTTGGAACTAGCCCCAATTAAAATTGAGTCCTTTGATGTTGAGGGAGTAATTATGAAAGAAAGAAAATATGTGCTTATAGGATTAAGTATTGGATTCATTCTTTTTTTGTTTGACAGATGGCTAGATTCCCATAATCACTCTTTAAGAATTTCTTGGCTATGGATAATATTGGGTTGGTTTACCGGCAGCCTCTTTATACGGATACATAATGAGCAAAGGAAAAGAGAAGAGGCTATAAAAGAAGATCATCAACGTATGTTTGATTTGTTTAACAGTCTCCCAGGAATAGTGATTGTTGTAGGAGAAAATTATGAAGTACACTTTGTGAATCGTAATTACCTTTTGGAATTTGGTGAAAAAAACAGTAAGTTTTGCTATAACATGCTCAAGAGGAATAGCCCATGTGAGAACTGTAGAATAAAGGAAGCGTTCTTTACAGGGCGCCCCATAAAAGATGAGGAAATTTTTTATAATAGTAAAATTTACGAGGTTAAAATTCAACCGTTTATGGATGTGAATGGAACAAGGCTTGTCATTAAAACACTTTATGATATAACGGAGCGAAAAAAAGCTGAGCAGGAATTGACACGCTTACATCTAGAAATGGTCAATCTGGAACGTTTTAATTTAGTAGGTCAAATGGCAGCTGGAATAACCCATGAAATCAGGAATCCAATTACAACGGTACGGGGATTTCTCCAACTACTTGGCTCCAAACCAGAGTTTCAATTACAAGGAGATACCTTTATGCTCATGATCAATGAGCTTGATCGTGCAAACAAAATTATTTCGGATTTTCTCTCCCTTTCACGTAATTCTCCCAAAGAACAAGATCACCTAAATATCAATGAGATTTTAAGACATTTGTATCCTTTACTTGAAGCAGATTCTCTTTCTCAGGATAAACAAATAGAGTTTCTACCCGGAGACACGCCTAAGATCTTACTAAATCCGGATGAGATTTCGCAGCTAGTGCTTAATTTGTGTCGTAATGGTTTAGAGGCTATGCAAGCGGGGGGAACATTGTGTATGTCTACCTATGTCGAGAATAGTCAGGTGGTATTATGTATCGAGGATGAAGGGGGCGGCATTCCAATAGAGTACTTAAATGATATTGGAACACCGTTTTTTACAACGAAAGAGAATGGAACGGGGTTAGGGTTAAGTACTTGTTACGATATTGCTAATCGTCATAACGCGACAATCAACTTCAAGAGTAATCCTAGAGGAACAGTGTTTTTTGTATGTTTCCCAATATTAGTGCCCAAAATGGCTAGTTAATATAGCCTAAATTTGCGTAAAGTATAATCCTATACATAACAAAAGTCCAAACATTGTATTGGTTTGAGCTGTATAGCGAACTGCAGGCATCATTTGAGAGGGCAGATCTTTGCCGATAAAACCTTTTGTTGCTTGTAGGGCTTTGGGAATGCTTAATAAGACAATCAGAAGCAAGGGGGTGACCGACCCTCTAATAACTAATCCTATGACCCAAAGATAAGCTGCTGCGAACATAGCTCCGAGTAGGAAAACGGCATGTTTATGTCCAATTAAAATAGCTATTGTCTTTCGGCCCGAAGCCTTATCCCCATCAAGATCGCGTATATTGTTGGCCATATTAATAGCACCGACTAAAATACCGGTAGGTATGGAAACGAGGACACTTTTCTCGTTGATATATCCTGTTTGGATGAAGAATGATATAAGAATAAAAAAAGTCCCCATTAGTAAGCCGGCAAAAATTTCGCCTAGGGGAGTATAGGCTATGGGCAACGGCCCGCCAGTATATAAATAGCCAATCAGCATTCCAACAAGTCCGATTAAGGCTAACCACCAACTGCTGTGAGCACAAATGTAAATGCCAAATAATATGGAAACACCGTAGCATTCCAAGGCGAGCCGCAGCACAGTTTTGGGCTGGAATCCTTCCCGGACAATTGCTCCACCGATGCCAATAGAATCTATCGTATCCAAGCCGCGTTTAAAATCATAATATTCGTTAAACAAGTTTGTAGCTATTTGGATGAGCAGACAGCTCATGAGCATGGCCCCGAAAAGGAGTTTATGCCAAGCGGTATAACCTAGGGATAAGGATGTGCCGATAAATACGGGAATAAAGGATGCAGTTAAAGTGTGAGGTCGAGTTATTTTCCATAAAACGTTTAGTTTCCCCGGCTTTTCGGGGGGTGAATAAGGCATAGTATCAGGCATAGTATTCATGATCTTTTCCTTTCATGTGAAACATCTGAGATTAAGATATTAAATGATCTTAGTTTAGCAAGTGATCTTTGCGCAATATAATTATAGCACTGGAATTTAGCTGTGAGAGTATTTAACGGCTAATCATGTAATTTTGTCTTCTGTTCACTCTTGAACATTACGCTAAAAAGTGATATCTTCATTACAGAATTAATACAATTTCAAAGAGGGAGCTTAAGGAAGTAAGCTGAGAGGGCAGTTGACACCACTGCCGACCTTTGAACCTGATCTGGGTAATGCCAGCGGAGGGAAGTGATGATTGAATGATTAATGGTATGTAGACCGCTCATTTCCTAATGGGCGGTTTTTTATTTGCCCATAGAAACTTATCTGGCCGATAGTTGTCCAAGTAAAGGATTTTGATCTTAGTAAATGGAGGAGAGTTTCTGGTGGAAAATCATGAATCTGAGGATCAACGATCTATACCTGTTTTGACGATTGGTGTTGAGGAAAGATTACCTCCCTTGCGTAACGTCTTATATGGGCTGCAGCATGTTTTTGTCTCTAATGTTTGGCTTGACCCCATCTTTGTTGCCGCTATGATCGGTCTTCCAGTTGCTCTAGCCGCTAATATGGTTAATGCAATTTTTATTGCCGCCGGGCTGGTCACACTTACTCAGGCAACAAGACTTGCCCGTTTGCCTATTGTCCAAGGTCCATCGGCGGCGTTTGATACTTTGATGATTAACGCGGGTAAGGCCAACAGTCTTCCGGCTGCCGGGGGAAGTATTATGTTGAGTGCGGCCATTGTTTTTCTGTTGGCCGTTACTGGGGTACTCGAGCGTCTGCGTTCCTTATTTACCAAAGCCGTTACCGGGTCAGTTATTATTGCCGTGGGAATCGCCCTCTCGGGATTTACTCTCTATGAATTTTTGGGAGGCTCGCAAGGGATGTCTACCTTCCTTGCCCCGCAGATTCTGGCGATTTCAATTCCGACGGCTCTTGTTGTCACGATTCTGTCGCTTTTTGGCAAAGGGAACTTTCGGACTTACGCTTTTTTGATTGCCCTTGTAATTGGGGATATCATCGCTGCAGCTTTAGGGCAGATTCACTTTTCGGTCATTGCCGAGAAGGCCTGGTTCGGATTTCCAAGATTACTTCCTTATGGCGCTTTAACACTTAATGGGACGGCCTTTGTCACCTTTTTCATTGGTTATATTGTAGCCGTTATTGAAGCACTGGGAGTCTATCATGCCGCCTCAGAAATGGCGGAGATCAACTTAGACGCCCGACGCATCCGCAATGGCTTTGCCGGAGAGGCTGCAGGGTCTATGATTTCTACTCTCATAGGCGGTTTCCCGACCACAGCGTATGCCCAAAATGTCGGGCTCCTTCGTCTGACAGGTGTTGGCTCGCGCTTTACGGTTATGACAGCCGGGGCCATTTTTCTGGTACTTGGCTTTATACCGAAAGCAGGGGCGTTACTGGCCGTAACTCCCGATGCTGTTGTGGGCGGGATCTTTTTGCCTGCTGCTGTTTCGTTAATTTATACCGGCCTTTCTACACTTAATACCATGGAGAAAACAGAGGCCAATTATATGATTGCGGGATTTTCTATACTGCTTTCTGTATCCTTACCTAGTGCAGTAAAAGGAATGACAGGTCATCTGGGAGATTTTTTATCCAATGGAATTATGATCGGGGCTTCAACGGCCATCATCTTACAAATTATCTTAGTTATGATTCCTGGTTGGCTGAGGAAAAGAGGATGAAAGGGGGACTTATGAATGAAAGGTTGGTCAGAAGAACTAGTAAAGGAAATTTTAGGGTTTATTCATGCTTACTCAGATTGCCACAGCCTTGAGGCTGAACTTGATCCTGAATTTAATGATCTTGCCTTGAACATCTTTAAATTTCAATATCAAGGGAATCCCCACTATAAACGTTACTGTCAGCGTCGTCACAAATCTCCGTTAACCGTTAAACGGTGGGAAGATATCCCCCCGATACCCTTTCAGATGTTTAAAGAAACAGTTCTAGCCTGCGAGCCTATTGAGGAGGCAGAAGCAGTTTTTATGACCAGCGGCAGTACCAACAAAGAAAAGCGCGGACGTCATTATCATCCGACTCTTGAAGTTTGGGATGCATCCATGGTACCTCCCTTTAAACACTATGTCCTCCCTGATCGGGACCAAATGACGATTTATGTTCTGTCGCCGGCTGAAGATGTCAATGAAAATTCCTCGTTATCCAGGTATTTATCCCTGGCCGTCAAGCATTATGGAACTCGGGACAGTGCTTTTTTCTTCAGTAAAGAGGCTGGGTTTGATATGGCAGGCTTAGTATCTGCTTTACGTAAAAGTGAAGCTAAAGGTGAACCAGTGCTTCTGATGGGTGCTACTTTTGCCTATGTACACTTTTTGGATTATTGCCGGGCGGAGGGGTTAGCCTTTAATCTTCCTGATAGCAGCAGGATTTTCGACACAGGGGGGTTAAAGGGGCAAGCCAGGGAGGTTACAATGGAGGAATTATACAGTTGGTTTAAGGATTATTTTAGTATTGAACGAGAACTTAGCATCAATATGTATGGAATGACGGAGTTGAGCTCTCAACTTTATGATCGTACAATTGCGACAAAGGTTAAGGGGGGACAGGTATGTATGGAAAAAATAGGACCTGCCTGGACACGGCTTCAAGTGTTGAATCCGGACACTTTAAATCCCGTTTCTTTTGGAGAAACAGGATTGCTTGCACATTATGATTTAGCCAATTGGAATTCTGCGGTTGCTGTCTTGACCGAAGACCTAGGGTATCAGACTAAGAATGGTTTTGTTTTATTGGGACGAACTAAAGGCTCCGAAGCACGTGGATGCTCCATTGCAATTGATGAAATGCTGGCAGAGCAAACTAGCCGTTAACTAAGAGGTGTTAGTAATTGGAACAGCACATTTTGGCTTACTTTGTTCCCAAAGGGATTTGCATTGACATTCATGAGGAGCATACCTTCGGTGAATACATCCTGGAATTTCCGAATCTGTCCAGCGCTCAGGTTATGGAGCTCAGCACTCGCCTGCGTTTGAACCGCGGCAAGTATTTAGCAAACTTAAAAACTGAGCGTATTGTTGAGATTATTGATAAAACTATTCAATTATGGTTAAATCCCCAATACCCATTGCGCAAACTAGCTGAAACCTTGCTTCCCATGATTACCGCTTATGATGCAGAGATAGTCCGTCTCGAACTCAAACGGTTTCTGAGGGGATTTCGCAAAAAGGATTTATATCGATTTCTTGACGAGGAGTTTGATAACCCAGGGATGTTAGACAATTTCCGTCCCCGTAAATCTGGAGGCTTTACTCGAGTCTATGGACCGGAACTTATCCTCCATTTTTTCTCCGGTAATGTGCCGGGATTACCCATTTGGAGTATGATCATGGGTTTACTTCTTAAATCTGCCGGGATCGGGAAAACGTCCTCCGCCGAACCTTTAATGGCGGTTTTGTTTGCTCAATCCTTAGCCGAAGTTGATGAAAACTTGGCTGAATGTTTGGCTGTGCTTCCCTGGAAAGGTGGCAGTGCTCAATTTGAAGACCTTCTCCTTGAAAGGGCAGATGCGGTCGTGATCTATGGCTCAAGTCAAACGGTAGAAAAAATAAAGAACAAAGTACGACAGCCGATTCCCGTTCTTGGATACGGTCATAAAATTAGTTTCGCCGCTGTCGGTCAAGAAGCTCTGACAGCCGACCGCTATCAGGATACCGTGCATCGTCTGGCTAATGATGTTTCGGTCTATGACCAACAGAGTTGTTTATCCCCGCAGTTGGTTTTCGTGGAGAGAGGCGGCGTTATCAGTCCACGGCAATTTGCCCAGCTCCTTGCTTCTGAACTTGACCGCTACGAGAAACGCCGTCCGCGGGCCAAGCTAGGTGATGCTGAAATCCATGCCATTCGTTCTCTGCGCAATCGCTATGAAGCGATGGCAATCAGTAATTCAGAGATTGATGTTTATGCAAGCGGAGGAGGAACAGAGTGGACAGTTGTCTATCATGGACGACCGGGGTTTGAAGGTTCTCCACTCAATCGAACGATCCAAGTCTTTGCCTGTCAATGTCTTGAGGAGGCTCTTAGTCACTTGCGGCCCTATCGCTCTTATTTGCAGAGTGCAGGAATAGCAGTCGCTCCGGAGAGGCTTGAGGCCCTTGCTCATTGCTTGGCGCAAGAAGGAGTAAGCCGGATTACAGCAATCGGTCAGATGACCTTAGGAGTGGCGGGATGGCATCATGATGCACGTTTTAATTTAGCAGATCTGGTTCGCTTTGTGGATATTGAGCGGAGCGCCGAACAACTTGCTGAATTATACGACCCAGACGTTGAGTGAAGAGGAGGACCTATTTTGCAGGATAAGGTGGTCTTAGTGACAGGTGCCAGTCGTGGAATCGGCAGAGCAATCGCCAAGCACTTTGCTTCACGTCAGGCAATCGTCATTGTGGACTTTTTGAGAAATTCCCAATTGGCGGAAGAAGTTGTTGAGGATATTCAATCACTTGGGGGGCAGGGATTTGCACTGCAAGGGGATGTTACTCAAGAAGAAGCGGTTAGAAGGATGGTTGAAGAAATCGTTGATAGTTTTGGAACTGTTGATGTGTTAGTGAACAATGCTTTATGTCATTACACGTTTAATCCTAAACTGCGCAAAACAGCCTGGGAATTAGAATGGAAGGATTATCAGACTCAGATCGATGGCAGCCTGAGAGGGACATTTAATACTTGCAAAGCAGTTATGCCCCTGATGAAGCGTCAAAACTTCGGCCGCGTGATCAATCTGGTGACCAATTTGATCGATTTCCCTATAGTCCCGTATCATGACTATACCACTGGCAAAGCCGCTGTCTTAGGATATAGCCGCAGTCTGGCCAAAGAATTGGGGCCTTTTAATATCACGGTGAACTGTGTAGCCCCTGGTCTCACTTATCCCACAGATTCCAGCCGGGATACCCAGGAGGATGTCCGCGAATCAATCATCCGCCTTACCCCCCTTGGCAGGCTGGCCAGGCCAGAGGATATTGCCGGAGCAGTTGCTTTCCTTGCTTCGGAGGAAGCATCCTTTATTACCGGGCAGACACTTTATGTCGACGGCGGGCTGACTATGAGGTAACTATGCTTTATGGATAGGGGTCTTCACGCCGCAAAAAGATAAAATTGGTTAGTGAATCGTAACTTATGTTCAAGAGAGGAACTATTTAAACTATTTATAGGCAGCTCAACCTAATTTATGGGTTTTAAAAGGAGGATAGCCTGTGAACATAATGATTAATGGTGAAAAGGCAGAACTAAGAGATACTATTAGTCTGCAACGATGGGTTGAAGAACAAAACATTCCCCATACTACTGTAATAATTGAATATAACGGGGAGATCATTCCAGAAGAACGTTGGGGGTATGTCGAATTGAAACAGGGAGATCAATTAGAGATTTTGAAATTTGTTGGCGGAGGCTGATTTGTCCCGATCGAGTTAAAACGTCTAAAGGATAGCCAAAAGAGGAGTTATAAGATAATTTAAAACAAAAGTTAAAAGAAAGGGTTAGAAGAGAAAGGAGATTGACAGATTATGCAGCAAGTAAATTGTGAACTGCTTAATGATCCCTTTGAGATCGGAGGCCAAAAACTCAGAAGTCGTTTGTTTACAGGTACGGGTAAATTTTCATCCCATGAGTTAGTTCCGCAAATCATTGAAGCTTCCGGAACACAAGTTGTTACCATGGCTTTGCGTCGTTTGGACTGGAGAAACCCTCAAGAAAATATTCTTAATTACATACCTAAGGGTATTACATTGCTGCCCAATACCTCAGGAGCTCGTACGGCGGAGGAGGCAATTCGAATTGCCCGGTTGGCGAAAGCTGCAGGATGTGGAAATTGGATTAAGATCGAGGTTATTCAGGATCAACGGTATCTTTTGCCCGACAATCCGGAAACCCTCATTGCCGCCGAACAGTTGGTAAAGGAAGGGTTTGTGGTACTTCCCTACATGAGCCCTGATTTGGGAACAGCCAGGCGGTTGGAGAGCGTGGGAGCCGCTGCAGTCATGCCTTTAGGAGCACCAATAGGAAGCAATCGGGGATTGCAAACCCGAGAACTTATTCGCATTTTGATTGAAGAAATATCCCTGCCCATCATTGTTGATGCAGGAATAGGGCGTCCTTCGGAAGCGGCAGAAGCCCTTGAAATGGGAGCTGCAGCAGTACTTGTCAACACAGCCATAGCTACTGCTGATCAGCCTCTGGAAATGGCTCATGCCTTCCGCTTGGCCGTGGAAGCCGGCAGAAGTGCTTATCTTGCAGGGCTGGGCGCCCGACGCGACCAAGCAGAAGCTTCTTCTCCTTTGACAGGCTTTTTAAGGGAGGAGTAGTTATGTTTTTTGATGAATTTAAGTCCTGGCAAAAAGAATTGACTCATTATTCTTTTGAACAAGTTTCTCAGGGTGATGTGGAAAGAGCCCTCGGTCATGAACGACTGGATTTTATGGATTTTTTAGCTCTTCTGTCCCCAGCGGCGAAACTTTATTTAGAGCCCATGGCTCAAAAAGCTCATCGACTAACTTTGCAAAATTTCGGCAAATCCATACTCCTTTTTACACCTTTGTATTTAGCAAACTTTTGTTCCAATCAATGTGTGTACTGCAGTTACAATATTAAGAACAAAATCCTGCGCCGGAAGTTAAGTTTGGCCGAAGTTGAGGTAGAAGGGAAAGCTATAGCGGAGAAGGGACTCCAGCATTTGCTCCTATTAACGGGAGAATCTCGTCAGGCTAGCAGCCCGGAGTATATCGCCGATTGCACAAGAATTCTCAGACCTTATTTTGCATCCTTAGGAATTGAGGTTTATCCTCTTGAAACTCAAGAGTACCGGGAGCTTTATGCGGCCGGAATTGACACCTTAACGATTTATCAAGAAGTTTATGATGAAGATATTTATGCCTCAGTACATTTGGCTGGACCCAAACGTATTCACCGATACCGCTTGGAAGCTCCTGAACGAGCCTGCGAAGCAGGATTCAGCGGTGTAACTATTGGGGCTCTTTTGGGTTTAGGGGAATGGAGAAAAGAAGCGTTTTTTACGGGATTGCATGCAAGTTACTTGCAAAAAACCTATCCTGACGTGGAAATTGTTGTATCTGCACCACGGATGCGTCCGCATGCCGGTTCCTATAAACCTCAATATCCGATTACTGATGCTGAACTTGTCCAAATTCTTCTGGCTTATCGCTTATTTATGCCGCGAGGGGGGATTACTCTTTCAACGAGAGAAAGCGCCCCCATGCGCGATGCATTATTGCCCTTAGGTATTACAAAGCTCTCGGCAGGTTCTCTGACTTCTGTGGGCGGTTATGCTGAGTCAACGGAAACAGGAAGCGCTCAATTTGAAGTGTCGGATGAACGTTCAGTTGAAGAGGTAGTAGCTATGCTTCGGTCAAAAGGGTACCAACCAGTATTCTGCGACTGGGTTAACCTGCGTGACAGGCGAGGGGCATAAACCATGAATCCTTTGCTTGAATGTTTAAAAAATACCTTAGGCGAAAAGCCCTTTTCCCGACTCACAGGCGCAAAGATCGGGATCGCAGGCGCAGGAGGTTTAGGCTCAAATGCAGCTATGCATCTTGTCAGATCAGGGTGTCAAGACCTAACGATTGTGGATTTTGATCGTATAGAGGCGAGCAATCTTAACCGGCAATTTTATTTTGCCGATCAAGTAGGACGGTTTAAAGTAGTAGCTTTAGCGGAAAATCTAAAACGCATTAATCCTGATCTGCATCTACGGATAGAGACAGAGGAAATCGGCAAGGAAAATATCGAGTACTTATTTGCAGATTGTGATCTTTGGCTTGAAGCCTTAGACCGCGCCGAAGTAAAAAAACTATTTGTCGAAGCGGCGGTGACCCTTGGAAAAAAAGTTGTCAGTGCCTCAGGGATAGCCGGCTGGGGGAATTCAGACGCCTTAAGAATTCATCAGATTAATTCCAAGCTGGTCATCGTTGGAGATTTAACATCCGAAGTGGCTCAGCATCGACCGCCTATGTCCCCAAGAGTCAGCATAGCGGCGGCCAAGGAAGCTGATGTCGTTCTTACTTGGATTTTAGGGCAGGGGGATTGACTTTTATGATTCTACCACTACCAAAGGGGATATACGCACTTACCTCTGAACCCCACTCTCTGGGCAGAAGTAACGTATTTAAGTTTCGCACCCTGATAGGAGTTATTTCCCGGCGGAAACTTGGTCACCAGTTTGAGTTCTTGCATCTTAACTCAGACAATTCCATTGGAATTTTACTGTTTAACAAGCTTTATCAAGCATTT
>NZ_NADJ01000021.1 GCF_002196705.1 Desulfosporosinus sp. FKB | reverse complement strand
TTCACCTGGGTGACCTCCGTTATTTTTTGATTGGATTCTGTTGGCCAACAGTGCATCCTCTCAAAGCTTAACGTGAGGTCGTCTTTTTTTCAAAGCTCATTTTTTGTTACTCACAGGAATGCTCCTTGAAATTGATGAACCGCTGTATGAATTCATGATGAGGGTTTATGAAAAAGAAATAAAAAATTCTGAAGGATGGACATTCGAAAAGTATTTTAAACAGGTTATACAGTCACATTGTCAAGATCGAATGGATACTAGAGAGCATGAAAGAAATTAAAGGGGAAATTCACATTCATTTAAGAGACTTTAATCTAGCATTTATACCGGATGGATACAAATCAGTAGTCTCCTAGTCCTTTGTCTCCTAATTTCTCTTTTATCATTCACTTATTCCAGGGAGAATAAAAAAAACAATTCCCATATTTTTAATGGCTCTCACTCAATTTCGTTAAAACCGTAATTTTACCATTACAACGGTGCTCCAAGGTGTTGGGATCTAGATGAGGTGAGACATTTTTAGCTTCAAAAACTTGCTGAAGCGTATCTTTTAAAATATCTCTAAGCTTGTCTTGAATATCTTCGATTGTACGGCATTCTTTGGCTTACTCTTTAAGAGCTTCTTGGTAATCACTTTGCATAAATGTTCAATTCCTTGGTAATTCTACCCATTTACACAAAGTTTTTTACATCCTAGTTTTTAAATTTTGTCGGAGTGTTTGATGATATTTCAAAACCACTCTTTATCTCCAAATTGATAAACAAAATGCCCTCAGATAGAAAATTATGGTCTATCTGAGGGCTCGTTCTTATTGGGATTTTCTCAACTAAGTGTTCCAAAAGTATAATCGCCGATTCCTTAAGAACTAAGTAATTAGGCTCATAGGTAATTTTTTGTTAAATCGTTCAGGTTCAATTAGTTCCAGTTACTCAACATTTTTGTAAGTTCTATTCTGTTTAATTCCATAAACCACTTGGACTCCAATATTACACAGGATAGAGACTTTTTCTGCTGTATATCCCAACTCTAGCAATGAACGAATTTTCCGTACTTCTTCGTCATGTAGTAACTTTTGAATATTCCGGGTCAAACTGTTCAGTTTGACCGCTGAGATTGAACAGTGTTTCCGTTTGAAAATGAACACCCTTCAGACACATGTTTTTCTCTGGGGGCGACTTGACATGGGACCCTGCGTCGGATGCTTCAATGGGTCGAGGGTAGCATCCGTCGCCCCCATGTCAAGTCTTTAGTCTGTAGTAAGGATTCCGAGAATTGTTTCAAGAGAATCATAAGGTGTACAGTTACTCCGTTCGGACTGTTCAATTAAAGCGGAAGAGATGTTCAGCCTCAGCGGTTTAGGTGCTTTTTCTCAGCGGAATATTCACTTTTTCTTTCTATTTTTGTAGATAGCAACGAATCTTTCCCATCCATCAATATAAACGTGCTTCCATACTTTATCTTTAGCAATAGACCTGATAATGGCATAATTAACATTCATATCATTTGAAATATCAATAATTCTTTGACCTTGCATTAATCTTTTTTTAATTTCACTTGCCTGTTCTTCATCTATTACTGCAACCATATTTTTAGATCCGATGTGGGCATCTCTCATTTTTTGCCTGGATTCTTCTGAATAGATAAACCCAGTCCTAATAGCAAGAATTCTCTTTGCGTGTTCTCTTGTCATTTTTCTATGAGGACTTGATTCTCTCATTTTTCGTTTAGTCTCTTCACTATGTCTTCTTCCAAGATTATGTATCCTATTTTTTTCTCCAACAATTTTTTTTGCTTCTTCAGACATAGGACATTCTCTTTTCCCATCACCACCAATCGTTAAATTAAAACCATTATTATAAGTGTCATATGTCTTAATGTACATGATTTCAAGCTCATTCAGATCCTCGTCTTTTTTAAGAATGTGAACAACTTCAAATTCAAAATCATTTTCACCATACTTATTCCAAACATTTTGAAGATATTTATTATCATGAGAATTGTGTTTTAATTTCCACACATGATGCCAATATCTTTCAATAAATCTATATTTAGTCTGACCAATATATATTCTCCCTGTACTAAGTTGTGTGATTTTATAAATACCAAGAAGATTACAATATTTACCTTCATTAATAAACTTCACTCGTTTTACTCCCTCTACAAGTGTTGTCGGAATAAAATCTTTAATGAAACACGCTACATTTCTTTAAATGCTACAAGTGGGTTTAAAATGTATTGTCATCCGTCAGGATCGAATTGAAGATAAGAGAAAAAACTTTACCTACAAAGATCTCAAAGATTCTTTCAATGGGCTGTGGATATAAAAAAGTGCATATTCACAGTCACATCTTGCCCAGTACTTCGCGATATTCTTTTTTTTCAATATTAATTCTAACTTAAGGCAGTATCCTTAACAATTTTTGTGTTTTCGCCACAAGATCTCACCTCTTTCTTCTAGTATATAAATAATAATAACACAAAAATAGTATATTTATATTTTAATATTTTAATTAAGTTATAATTCAAAAATACATTTACAATAATTTATTTTAATTTTATAATGTTAATATATTCAAGTATAGTATTCGTTATAAATAATTTATAATCGACATTAAAACTACCAAGAATAACAATTAAGGTGAAAGTCAATATTTATCAGATTACGCAAAATAAAGAAGAGCCCCTCAACTGGCTCCCTTTCTATCATTTCAATTATAAATTTGAGTTTAGGTTTTTTTGACACTTATATATAATTTCCTATGATTAAGAAACTAATAACTGATTTGATACCATTCAATTTATCACATACAGCATCTTGCGAAGAACAAAAATTAATTATACAATTAACAGATTATACTATTAGAATTTTATGGACTTTATTTTATCATACGTAAAGGAATATTCGCTACACTGTTGAAATTAAATATTTGATAAATATTACATTCTATATATAAGGTGGTGGAAAAATGACAAAACACATAACTGAATTAAATATTAAGACATATAGAGGAATCAGTAACTTAAAGATAAAAGATTTTGGCGAATTTAATATTTTTGTTGGTGATAATAATTGTGGCAAAACCAGCGTTTTAGAAGTATTAAAAATATTATCGCAACCAAATGATATTGGGAGCATTATTAAAGTTGCACTTAATAGAAAGAATAAAATAAAGCCAAAAGATTTTATAGATACTGTTTTGACCATATTTAAAAAAGAAGTTCCAAATGAACAGGATAATAAAAATATGCGTGACGTTTATACTTTGGAAGTTTCTTGTCTTCTTAAAAATAAATGGATTTCTCTTGAAATTTTTAGTGAGTTATCGAAAGAATTTGATTTTTCTGATGATAATCTGGATTTTGATTCACTAATTAACGGAACATTAAGGGTCACGAATGATACTGTTAAATCAACAAATATTTTCACTTTAGATTCTAGAACAAGATTCAATGTAGATACAACAGAAGAATTTTATAATTGTGTTTTTATGCCTGTTAATGTTAATCTCTATAATAGTTGTGTAACTTTATACCCTGAAGTAATTAAAACAGAAAAGAAAGATTTATTTATTCAGGTATTAAAAATATTCGATAAAGATATTAACGATATTTCAATTATAGAAGAAATGATTTGGATTCATCATAAAAATAAAGAAACAATGCCTTTGTTTTCTTATGGTTCTGGAATGCAAAAAGCTTTATTAATGAGCATAGTATTAGTTATGGCTAAAGACGGAGTATTACTTATAGACGAAATAGAAACAGCTTTACATACATTAGCCTTACAAGAAGTATTTAGTTTTTTAATTAAAGCTTGTAAAAAAATGAACGTTCAATTATTTTCAACGACACATAGCATTGAAGCACTAGATAAATTGTTACTCACTTCAGAAAGCTATGGAAATCTTAATGAAATTAGAGTTATTACTTTAAAAAAGAACGAAAAATTAAATAAAACAACCGCCAGAGTTCTATTAGGTTATGATGCATTAGATGATAGAAAAAATTATGAAATGGAACTTAGAATATGAACAGTGTAATATTATGTGAAGGAATTGATGATGTTCTAATCTTAGGATATTTTATTCACAAAATATCAAATGATCCAAAGTGGCTTTTTGATAAAAAAGCTAATATATCTAATAACTTTAAAATAAGGCCTCAAAATAGGAATGAAAAGATTGAAATATATACACGCGGTGATGACAAAATTGCGATTTGGTGTGTTGGGGGGAAAGACACCTACGATTATGCTATAAAAACCATTTGTAGATTAAATACCACCTTTCCCAAAGAAAGGTTTGAAGAAGTGATAATTTTTTCAGATCGTGATAAAGACGATATAAGTATAGTGATTAAAAATATTGAGGATTTGTTTAAAGCTAATCGATGGCCAATGTCATTATCAAATAACAAAGCAAATCTATATGAATATGAAATTGAGAATGAAATATATCAAATTAATGTTACACCAATCATAATCCCTTTTGAAAGTGAGGGGGCATTAGAAACTGTATTGATTCAAGCTATTGCCAACACTTGTGAAGAAGATAATTTTGTTGTGGAGTCTGCTCATCAATATATTAAAGAAATAGTCAATAGTGGTAATCTATCAAATTATTTACAGCATGATAGACTAAAATTAAAAGCAGAGTTTTCATCAATCATTTCTATTACTAACCCCGATAGATCGACTGCTTCTTTCAATGAATTACTAACATCACATAAATGGGAAGAAAAACAAGAAATAAGAAAACACTTTCAATTAATAGAAAATACATTTAAGTAATTTGGAATGAAAATTTAGAGGGTATTGTGTAAGGCGGTTCTTTTCATATATGAAACCCCAAACTAGCATAATTACTGACTTTTCTCTTCCAAAAGTTCAATAACCCAGACACATTGGCAAATTGTTCATTTAGCCTCTAGTCCCTGTATTGCAGGGCTTTGAGCTTTTTTGAATGCTACGAGAATGTAAAAAGTTTTGTGTTAATGGATAAACTCCCGTTTGGCAGAAACTAGTTTTATGTAGTTGCTGCCAAACGGGAGTTTAACTTTGTATTCATTTGCATCTTATTAAATGTCTCATTTTTTACATTCAATCCAATTTTTTAAATTATTTTTGAAGACGAACCTGTTAGATCCACTAAAATCAGAAGGCAAATATGTCAAACCAGCTATATCTGAGGGGAGTTTTACATTCGAATTTTCTTTTATTATAGCAACATTTTCTCTTCCCATTTTCCCCACAAATAGTCCACACTCGAAAACCACATTGTCACGAGGCACTCCAACTTGGCGACCAGAATCATCTTGGATTTTATCATCTTCACTAAAATAGATAATTGCTTTTTGGCAATTATCACACATTTTTATTAAGCTTTCCAACGTAAATTCACTCAGAGGAAATGAATTATTGCCATACCAAGGAACTGCTTCACATTTGAGTTCATTAAGGATCATTCCAATTTGCTCTAAATGATCCTTCTTACCTGTAGAACTAGCCATAAATATTTTTAAGTTAGTATTAGATAAGACATTCGAAGGAGGATCAAGTATAACGTTCAGCGACGAATCCCACAAATTTCTTAAAGCATTATAAATTTCATAATTATTATCTATTGAGAGTATCTTATGAGCATCAATACATGACACATTTTTATATAGATATTCACTTTCTATCGCCATTGTTTTTACTGGTTCAAACTTAAAACATATATTATTAGGATCATCACATTTTTTATCGGTTACTTTTAGTAACTTTATATTATAATTCGAATAATCTCGCACGTAAAAACCAATAGCATATAAAGGACACGCAATCTCTTTAATTGCTTTGAACTCATAATTGTTTAAAAATTTCCTCTTATAACTACTTGCCCATCCTTCTTTATCCCAAAAGTTTTGTACAATTGTACCAAGCAACAGCACTTTTACATTATCAATATCCTCCATTTTGGCCCCCCATAATAATCTATCGCTCTATTTCCCCTAATAAAAGTGTTGGTAGGATAATTATTAACTTTTCAATAAGGCATAAATATTCTTCAATTAAGATAAGTTAACAAACAAATCAGTAGATACTAGTATGCCGTATTTATATTTGCTTTTCTTATCTCCGTCGTTTCATATTTTTAATTCTACCTTCGCCTTCAAATTCCTTCATTTCTGTATATTATAGAGCAATACTATTTTTTTGCAAAAGAAATGGAGGACCGCCACCCACTCCCAATAAAAGTTTACACTTATAATTGAAATTCTTTAGGGTTAGGACTACTACTACTTTTCATTAAATTGATAAGCTAAAGCCTTACTACAACCTAGCCTATAGCTTGACGCTTGCCTCATCCCGCTCTTCAAAACAAAAACAAAATGCGTTGGTGTGAGAACTTCAATCTTCTCAATCCACGCATAAATATTTGTTCAATTCTTACAGCAACGATTCCCTGTCGTTTAGCGTCTGTACAATTTCATCAAACCCCAGTTTAAGGCCATCCTGCAAATCGTTTACCTTATCATGCTCCAGCCTCTTCTTTCGAACTTCCTCCAGTTCTGCTAGATAAACTTTTGTACTCCTCATTATAAATCTCAGCATCTACGTTATTATTTACCTGAAACCGAATAGCTGAACTACCACTCATATTTGCTTAATTCACTTTCTCCTTTATTTTAGGATTTTAAGTAATAAAACTCCTATTTTATTGGATATTCAACCATGACTAATTATCTTTTTAGAATAATTACTCGTATCGTTCGTATGCGATAACATTACGCCATTCATATAAGTGATATTTACTCATTTTCGGTCTTCATATTGATTTTCATACAAAAAGAAGACCGCTGATAGTTTCAGCAATCCTCCTTTAACCCTAACCAAAATTAAGCATATCACATAGTGACATCAGTTTCTCAACTTTATCTACAATCCGTTGTTGCTCCGCAATCGGAGGGAGTGGAACAAGCGTATTATTAACTATAGACTGATTAATTTTGGGCATACTTTCGGAAGTTCCTGAAGCTGAACTTCGGTAATATTCACGAACGGTACTGCTCGATAAGACAAACTGTATATACTGAAGTTGAATGCATTCAAAAAGTTGAATTTTCATCATTAAATCCGGGTAAATATATGTTTTTGGTTGACCCGTATAAATACAACTAGTACCAACATAGTCCAAAGAATTACTTCGTTGTATAAGGATATCTCCAGGTTCTAACCATAAATAGGACTCATCTGAAATAGTTTCATCAATATATTTAAAACAATCAGGTTTAAATTTCCCAGATGTCGTCGCCGTCAGCGTAAGATTTTTAACCTTAGTAACCTTTTCAACAGCTTTGGGGGAGTATCCGTTTCTAGGTTTTTCTTTAATAATTCCCCCTAACCGTACCCATTCCCATCCTTTCGGAAGTTCAAATGGCTTCTCATCATCCGTAATATCAGGTAAAGCTTTCTCTTTCTCTTTCTTTATTTTTCCTTCCTTAATTAGTTGCTCTTTTTCTGCTTTAATTTTTCCTAATAAAACACTTGCAGGTACATCATTAGAATCTTGCTGAACCAACTTACCTTGTACAGCATACTGCAAGATAGATTTTTTAAGATTGTCAGAAAAAGAGCCTTCAAGTAATGAAAGTTCCTGCTCAAGCTTCTCATACTCATCAATTTTAGGTAATATTTCTTCTATCTTTGAATTTATTCGTTGTTGTTCAGCAAGAGGTGGCAAGGGGACAATTGTATTTAAAATTAACTCGTTAGATATATTATCATTTGTTGAATTCACATTACCTTTTATATAAGTTTTAATATATTGTGATGAGATAATATTAAACAAATAATTTATATGTTCTTTATTCGGCAATAACGACCTGATTCTGCCAACTCTTTGGTTTAAATATATATCGTTATATTCTAAACTTTTGATCTTTAGTGTCTTACCTACAGTACCACCCGTCATGGCAATAACAATGTCATTTTCCTGAACTCTATATTGTTCGAGTTTTTTTGAATAGGGATACTTTTTCATATTATCTACTTTTAGAAGTTTTTCGTCAAAATCGGAGATTCTAAGGACTCTAATACCTTCATCCGAGAAATATGTACTCTTAAAAGCATATCCACCAATTAAATTGATTATTTCCCCTATTCGTACCATTTCCCAGCTATCAGGTATCTCGAAAGGCTTTTCATCATCAGTAATTGTAGGTAATGCTTTTCCTTTTCTTACTTTCCCTTCCTTAATTAGTTGTTCCTTTTGATTTCTTATCTTTGTCAGCAATTTAATAGCTGGTTCATCATCAGGATTTTGTGGCACTAATTTTCCTTGAACAGCTAGTTGTAGAACAGCGTTTCTTAAATAGGAGGCTTTCATTATTCAACCCCCAATAATCGCTGTATTTGTGTTAATATATCTTCTATTTTGTTATTGAGACTTTCCTTCTTCATCCTATAACTAGCAATTAATTCATCTGGCTCTAATATTTCTTCTTCCTCATGCGGAAATCCACATAAATCAATATTGTAATTCTTTTCGGCTAGTTCCGTTACAGAGAACTTCTTTGCCTTATCAAAACCATCAGTATTAATTTCTTGACGGTTATTCCACCATTCAACCACTGGAGCAAAATGCTCAAACTTAATTGGTTTAGTCTTAGAAAAGTTCTTATACCCCTCTGGCATATCCATTCTGTAAAACCAAGTTTCTGTAGTCGGCTGAGTTTTATCAAAGAAAAGTATATTCGTCGTGATTGAAGTATAGGGAGCAAAAACACTATGTGGCATTCTGATAACCGTGTGCAAATTGAATTCTTCTAACAACTTTTTCTTAATCGCAGTCTTAGCATTATCAGTTCCAAATAAGAAACCATCTGGTAATATAATGGCTGCTCTTCCTTTTCTCTTTAAACGATACATTATGACCGACATAAATAAATCAGCAGTTTCTGAACTTCTCAGTTCTACGGGAAAGTTCATCTTTACAATGTCTTTTTCATTCCCACCATAAGGAGGATTCATCAACACAAAATCAAATCTATCCTCTTCCTTGTATTCTCTTACATTTTTCTCCAGAGTGTTCCCATGAATTATTTGAGGCTCATCAATATCGTGCAAAAGTAAATTTGTTACGCATAGAAGGTGGGGTAACGCCTTTTTCTCAATACCAAATACGGATTTATTATACTGTTCTTTATCCTCTACGGTATTGACCTGCTTTTCTAAGTACTTCAAGGATGAAGTTAGGAAACCACCTGTACCACATGCGAAATCACCAATTCTTTCCCCTAGCTTTGGCTGAATCATTTCTACCATAAAATCAGTTACCGCTCTAGGAGTGTAAAATTCACCGCTCGATCTTTGACTCTGCAAGTCCTTAAGAATCGTTTCGTAGATTTCATTAAATGAGTGCCGCTCCTGATAATCACTGAACTCTATCTCATCAATTACATTTATAACTTGGCGAAGTAAAATACCGTCTTTCATGTAATTATAAGCGTCCTCAAAAGCATATTTAACAATTGCCTTTCTTTGAGGAGTAGTTTCATCGATCTCTATTTCCTTTAATTTAGGGAATAACTCTCCATTAACAAAATTTAGCAAAGAATCTCCTGTAAGGGCATTACCGTCTTTTTGATCGACTGCCCAATTTCGCCACCGTAATTCTTCGGGGATGATAGAGGTATAATTATCCTCATGAAACTCCCATAGTTCTTCCTTAGCGTCATACACCTTTAAGAACAGAATCCACACCATTTGCTCAATCCGCTGAGCGTCACCATTTACACCTGCGTCATTTCGCATGATATCTTGTAATCTTTTTACTAGCGTGTTAATTGTCATCTCTTAGTTGTCCTTCCATCTGCTGTAATTAGGCTAAATAAATTTCATTCTCTAGTTCTTTAACTGCTTTCAAATAATTTGATTTACCACCAAAAGCTTTAACGATTTTCAAAGGACTCCCAAACCGCTCGAAGTCTTTAAGTTCTAGAATTTTGGTGTCATCAAGATCAATAATACCCTCATTCATATACTTCTCTAGTAATGCTTCCAATACTTGCTTTGCCATATCTCCATATTTGTAGAGATAGCCGCGTTTCTTAACATTGTTTGCTCTCTCGGCTTTTGTTAATGGTTTCTGGTCAAATGCGATATGACAGATCAAATCAAAATCATCTAGATTCTCATTTTCTGATTCTTCTCGTAACGCATCAAGCAATACACCTTGCTCTTTTAGTTCTTCTATTATTGCCTGTTTTTTATCTTCCTCACTCCATTTTCGAAGAAAGGTATTTAAATCCGCAAACTCCTTCAGAATGTTCTTTTTTGAGTAATCAATAAGTGATTCCGTTATTAATTTTCCGTCCTTGTCGTAATATTGAACCCGCTCTGAAATCACTTTCACAATAATATCATTTACCCTATATTTCCTGGGTTTATCAGAGCCATTAACAGTCCAATCTTCAAAGACATGGTCGGGTTTACCATCAGAATTAGAATACTGCCCCTGGAGGTCTTCGGGATTAGTATCTTCATCTGGCATATCAGATGGTACAATATCATCCCCATTTTCTTCATTTGGCTCATAGATTTGTACTGGCTCACCATCAAACGCAGGATCAGCAAACAGCCGACTCGCATTCCTGAAGTCAATGATTGTGAAATACTCTTTGCCATAGTCAGGTCTCAATCTAGTGCCGCGTCCAATAATCTGTTTAAATTCTGTCATTGAAGTTATATTGTTATCGAGCACAATGACTTTACAAGTTTTGCAATCAACTCCAGTTGTCATCAGTTTCGATGTAGTAACAATTGTAGGGTAAAGACTTTCTTCGTCAATGAAGTTATCCAGTTGAGCCTTACCTTCAGGATTATCACCAGTAATTCTCATGATATATTTCGAGTTCTTAGCAACCAGGTCAGCATTTTCATTGATCACTGCTTGCCGCATTCTTTCGGCATGCTCAATATCTATGCAAAAAATAATCGTTTTTGAAAATCTATCTATCTTCTTCAAGTACTCAGTAACTTTGGCGGCAACCTTCTTGGTGCGGTCATCAATTATCAAGTTTTTATCATAATCCTTGACGTTATATTCACGATCCTCAATCTCATA
Source organism: Desulfosporosinus sp. FKB (assembly GCF_002196705.1). Lineage (GTDB taxonomy): Bacteria > Bacillota > Desulfitobacteriia > Desulfitobacteriales > Desulfitobacteriaceae > Desulfosporosinus. Next base: position 10,992 of record NZ_NADJ01000021.1, on the reverse strand, counting down.
ACCATTGACATCAAGCTTTCCTTTTACAGGACGATAACCCGTTAAATCCTTATCCAAGCCAATTCTAATAACTTTGTATGGTGCTAAAAAACCGTCATCTATTCCTTGCTTTAAGGAATAGGTGTAAATTGGCTTGCCAAAATAATGAGTATTTGAAGTATCAGTTGTTTCCTTTGGTGTAGCTGTCAAGCCAATATGAGTTGCAGAAGTGAAATAGTCTAGAATCTTACGCCATCTTGACTCTTCTTTGGCAGACCCTCTATGGCACTCATCAATGATAATCAAATCAAAAAAGTCAGGCTTAAATTGCTTGAACACTTCAAAATTGTCTTCACCAGACAATTGATGATAAAGTGAGAGATAAACTTCATAGGAACTATCCATTTTTTTGTTTTCGATTTTGGTCATGTATTTTTGAAATGGCTTGAAGTCATTGAGCATCGATTGATCCACTAAGATATTTCGATCAGTTAAGAACAGGATTTTTTTCTTTATACCTGCTTTCCATAACCGATACATAATTTGAAACGCGGTATAGGTCTTACCAGTACCTGTTGCCATCACTAGTAACAGTCTATTTTGACCTTTGGCAATGGCTTCGATAGTTCTATTAATAGCGATTCTTTGATAATATCTAGGCTGCTTATCACCCATTTGGAAGAAATAAGGTTCTTTAATAACTTCTTCCTGTTTATCATCGATCCCTTGAATGGATTTATACCGCTTCCAGAGGTCTTCAGGAGATGGAAATTTCCCTAATGGAATCTCAGTTTCTGTACCATTCTTCCTGTCATGCTCCAAAAAACCATCACCATTAGAACTGAAGGCAAAGGGAATATCAAGAATTTCAGCATACTCAATTCCCTGCTGTATACCTGCACCAACAGTATGATTATTATCCTTGGCTTCTACTATAGCAAGAGGTAGATTTGGTTTGTAAAACAGTATGTAATCGGCACGTTTTCTTTTTCCACGGGAAGTTAAGTTTCCTCGAACAATAACTCTTCCATCAGTAAAGAAATACTCTGCTCTTATCTGTTTTTCTAAGTCCCATCCAGAATTAATTATTGATGGAGTAATGTACTTCATCTTTATGTCTTCTTCAGATAAAGCTTTTTTATTTACTGCCATAATAAAATTAAACCTCCCATGGTAACAATCAGGAGAAACCATCTTTTGGCATATAATCTATGATACTTTGAATTACTCCTTTTTTCATTATAAATTAATTGGTAGACATTTTCATTAAAATTCCTTTTTTAAGCGGTCTTTTCATTATATAGATCCGACAGACATACTTCGGAGCCATCTGGATACGCCGTAATACGCATGATAGAAAGTAAATTGCTGTACGATTTTAAGAAAGCACATTGTGTATGTCTCGTCACTTTTACAAAAATTGTTTAGTTCCTCCTATTGATAGCATAAGAAAAGGGATGGTATTAACCATCCCCTTTTAGTCAGCTCATACTGCTTGACTTCCTTCTTTAATTAACTTATCAAGATCGTAAAATCCACTTTCCTCAACTTTATCATTCCAATATTTCTGTTCATCTGCTTTTAGCTTTTCTCGGATGAAGACATCAGCAGCCTTTTCGTAGAATTTTTCAGGGATATTTGGAGTAAATACCCCAGGGTTTTTATCTTCCAAATCCTCTAAAAATTTACTTTTAGATACAAGAGTACGTTCAGATGAAATAACCTCAACAAAAGGTTTAAGTTTATCTCCCTTTATTTTAGTTTTAGATTCAAGGTTCCTCTCTACTTGTACCTTCCTTATTATTTTGACGACGTTCTTGTTGTTTTCCTGTTCCCATTCTCGTCTCCTCGCCTCCAGATCTTGAACTTCTTGGGCATTATCAGCTTCACTAACTTCTTGTTTTACTTTTTGCTCCTCAACTATAAATGGGTTAAATGGATTTGAATTTCCAATGGCACTTTCATGTGGTATATGTACAGCAACATTTTCAGATTTAAGTTTATCCTCTTCAAGCTTGTGAATATCAACATCATTATCGTACTCACTCTTCCACTTTGCCTGCTGACGTTTTAACTTACCAAGATCCTTCCTCTCTGCTTGTGTTAAGGTATTCTCGGTAGCCTTTTTTTCTAGCATATGAATTTTTTGAGTGATAGATCTTTTGTTATCAGAAGAGATTTCTTGAATGGCTGTTCGAAAAGCCCATCCTTCGCTTTCCTTTTTTTTCTTATATGCTGATATGCTTTCCGATAAATCGGTTTCCCATTGTGAGTGAAATAGAGTATACGTAAAATTTGATTTTCTCACAATCAGTGAATCCCCTTCACGCACGAAAACCCTTTCTCCTGCACTATCATAACGTATCAAATCCAATTCAACTAGAACCTCAATATATTGCTTTAGAGTTTTATCTGACTCAATGAATATATCATCCTTTATGGTTTCATAGCTAGGATAAGCAACTTCAGGTCTTCTTTTAGCAGGGGAAATATCATTAGAATTTCTCCACATCCTGCTCTTAAGGTTACAAAAAAGATTGAGCAGGTTAAATCTATCCAAGTCCCCTGAATAATTCATGATTTTGTTGTATTCTGAGTCCAAAAGCATGAAATAATTTTGGGTTTTACCTTCCTCGTTGTAATCAAATATATTTAGTTTTGCATGGATAAACTCACTTGACCCCAGAGATTCCGTATCAACTTCGTTTTGAATACTAATTAAAGAATTTTGCTCAAGTTGAGATATAAAATCTTTAAAATACTTTCTCTCGCGGGCAATATTATTTTGAATGTTTAGCATCCAAAGAATCATATCCGTTGAAAAACGTATATAACCATTGACGTTTTGTAAAGCGACTAAATTTTTTAAGTATGCAACCGTTCTTTTACCAAATGATTGTATGTAACTATTGTCTATGTTTTCGCCAGAAGCAATATTTTGAACTACAATATTAGGGATCATTACATAAATATCTTCAGAAATATTATCCACTAACTTAAAATGTCCTCCTTCTTAACTAAAAAATTAATGAATTATTAAATTTGAGAATAGATTATTCTTTTCACGATAATAAATACTTATTTTAATCTTATTATTTATTATTTGTTCTTATTAAATATTAGTATATTCTTATTGCACTTATATGAAGCATACGATTAATTACACAAAGTTGATTAGAAATCAGACTTAGTGTTAAACTTTGATACATCAAGACGCTATTACACTCGACTTAGTGTGATTAATCGTTACTACCCCTAAAACACTTATATTTTATAAGACTATTTATAATGTGGGTCAGTTTCAGCGTTAAATTTGTTGATTCTTTTTAGTGTCAACATACTAAATCACTTTCGTCTTTATAGTCATAAATGCCCCAAACTTTGAATGACAGAGGATAGCCCTCATGTTCTGATAGTTTAATATTTCCAGTACCATCTCCAAGCGGAAAATCTGTCAGTCCTACAAAATTACTATCAACTGGCAAATGTTCAGCTTTTTTTACTTTAAGATCTAATCCCTTTGTCGAGAGGTAAGTCTTTAATTGCTCAATCTCTTCTTCAGTAAAAAACTCATTCGCTCCTCTCTCAGCTATGCTAATATCCTCTTTATTGGGGCTATAATTTTTAATGAGTTCTTCATAGGGCAGTGGTTCTGTCCTTTCTACGCAAAACCAGTGGCATTTTACTTTGTACTCACCGTTAATGTTAATTTGAATTAATGAATTGCAGTTAAATAAGTTAATCATTTAATCACTCCTGTAATATTTATTAGATTTTTAATCATTTTTGAGTAAGACTTGATATGTATTCTGCTCCGAAGTCACTAATCAACTTCTTCTGTTCCTCTTTAGATAGTTTGGCAAATATCTTATACCCTACAGTGGGGGAGAGGTTGCCGTTTTCAGTTAAGTCTTGAAGTTCTGGAATGAGTGTGAGGAGTTTTTTGTAGTTGCGTAACTGATCATCATTCATACCTAATTCTCTCGCCAAATCTCCCTGTGTCTTCAAACCCGAATTATTCTGGTTTGCTGTTCTGTCCCCACCTCTTTGTATTCCATAAATCCCTTCTAACTCAACAATACATCTTGCTAACTTAATAGGATTAGTATTACCAATACCTCGTTGACGAAGATTTGTTTCTGATAAATCCTTAAGAACCTTCTCTTCTGAGTCATAAATCCTAATCTCACAAGGAATGTCTTCGATTCCTAATACTTCACTCCCTCTTTCTTTTGTTTTTTATAGTTCTATAAGCTATAGGGTACAATAATCGTTTCTGTAATTTTCATCACTAGCAAATTTCTTGCAGAAGTTTACTAAATGCTGCTTATTATAGTTTTTAGGAAAATCTCTTCTAACTTGTCTATCGCTGTCTTTATAATAAAGCATCTTGCCATCTTCTTTGTATATCCATAATGTATATGGTACTTCTGGATCACCACCGGAATCGAATTCCAGTACAAATTTATAATCTCCGAATGAATGTTTTTGTACATCTGCTCTCATTATCTCACTCTTCTTTCTTAGTTTTATTTTTAGTTTACTTGATCCAATCAATCAGATATGTATCCATTAATAACGGGTAGGACTTGGGATTTTTAGGAAATCACTTATATTAAAGCATTTTAGGCTATTCGTCAAGAGAAAATGGTGAATTGAAAAAGTAACTTCCGCAAGTTTTTCTGCCGTATTGTTAGAATGAGGTGATTTATTTAAGGATTTTTCTTCTTCTAAAGTGTTTTCTATTTCATTTTGATCATTTCTGGCAGGGGAAGAATCTTCCCCTGCCTCAATCTTAGTATGTTGATTTCCCCTCCATTGGCTTTTACTCTTCTCATTCTCATATTGCAACCCTCTGAGATAAGCTTTTTGAGAATCATTGATATTACGTCTGGCAAATTGATGTGTGATAATCCAATCTAAAACATCTTCCCTAGTTTCAAATTCCATCTCACTTGTTTTAAACTGGATATTATTTTTTCCCTCTGAGACTTGCGTTACATAGGCTTCTATGGTAACATAGATTCATCGAAGGCTATATTATGTAACAAAACTAATACAAGTTACATCACTCCTTTGATCTAATAAAATATGACCTAGCCAAAGTAGTAGGAAATAAACGCTACCTATAATATATAGTAGCGTCATTTGTGTTCCCTGCTGGGCTTCAAGTATATCACCTTTAGATTTACATGTCAACTCTTAGAATAGTTTCTAAGAGTATTTTTATTTTATGCAACCTGTTTTTTAACTTTTTCCACCAGAATTATATTCTCAGCTTTCTCATCACTCACTATGTATTGTCTAACGAGTTTATTTAAATCCACATAATCCAAATGAAATGATTCGTCTAGTCCTATTTCTTTGGCTTTGGATTTAAGCTCATCTAAATACTGTTTAGCTTGCTGTAGATTTAAATATCCCCGGCACTCTTGGCTAAACTCTTTGTAAGATGCATAAATCCATGCAGTTTTGTTCCACTTTACGATGCTATTGGCGTGGCAGAAATTGCCCTGTGAATCCTTGATTACCCAGGCTAGTCTTTTATTATTAATGTTGCTCATAAATAAAAAACCCCTTTTACTTTTAGTTAAGGCTATTGGTTTGCTTGCCCTACACTTGAAGTATAAGGAGTTCCAAACAATATGTCAACAATATTTGCTATTATATTAGTCATTATTATCTAATGACTTCGTACTCAAATATCTCAGTCACACTACAATTTAAATAGACGCTAAACTTATAAGCCGTATCAAGTTGCACATTGCTTGCTTTACACAAATGGTACAACCTCTGTGGAGTCATGCCTAATTCCTTTGCCATGAAAGTTTTCATGATCCCTGTATTTTTCTGTAGTTCATCCAATTTCTTTTCTAAATTGTTTTTGATCTTAATTTCCACCATTAAACCCTCCCCGGTAAGTAATGTAAAATATTTCCTCTTGAAAAAATTTTACCATTTTATATATTATTAATCAACTATATCAACTAAAATATTATATTTTAAAAGCTAAGGTTTGGCTGTATCTCATGACAAACAAAAATAGATTAGTGGGCCATATGTTATCGGTTCTAGTTTGACAAAATTTATAATAATTAAAGGATTTTAAAACAAAGTGGCGAAATATGAAAATTATTACATTTTTGAGAGGCTAGGTGACTGTTGTGTCAAATGAGAGTTTTCTTGAAGCAATTTATATGATTGCTGAAAAATTGAAAGGGTACGCACTTACTCCAGATGAGAAAAAGGCGATAATACAAAGCTTTAATAATTCACAAAAACCCACTTCTGCCGAAAGAGCCAGTGAAGCTATAGAGAAATCAATTCATAGACCAATATTGGAGAAAAAATCTTTTTCCTTAGATAACATTGATAATTTATTATTACAAATGAAAATTGAAGCAGCTAAATGGGATAAGGAAAAACAAAAATGATTTCGTTGTTAGAGAAATTTTCTGATCCCGCTGTAAAAACAACTATTAACTTCATTGAAAAAAACCATTATGAGAGTATTTATTCAATTTTAATGATGTCGCTAATAGTCTTTTTTCTTTTGGGATATGTAATTTCATGGATAATTGGCAACAAAAAGCTGAAAAGGGAAATAGCAAAATTAGATATTGAGACCAAAGAAAAGAAATTAGCATGTATGGATAAAATTCAAAAATCAAGGAAGGAATATTATAACAAGTCTCAATTAATTCAACTTGGAATTGCAGCTATTATAGATGCTCAAAAAACAAGAGATTCAACAATATTGGCAAAAGCATGGGACGAATTAAATTTCCTTTTTTTAAATGATTTTTTAATTTCTTTTTCTGAATACATTGAAATGGTCGATATAGACATTACTAATAGTAAGCAACAAAAATTAAATTTTATAGATAATGATATTTTTAGATTATTTAAAACCATTGTAAACATTTATAATACAATAAACGATCCATTAGTTCTTGAACATGCTGCAAAACCTAAGATGAAAATTTCGAAAGAAACTGTTATAAACTTAATAAATTTTGTTGATAATAATATTTTCTTTTGGAATTTGAGTAGGAAACGTATTCTAAATAAATTTTTAGTTAATCTAGAAATTGCAGAAATACGTTTATTTGGACTAAGACGTAAGTATATTTATTAATATATTAACTTAAAGCCCTAAGAAGTTCGATTCTTAGGGCTTACACTTTGAATTCATAGGTAAGAAAATAACGTTTCAATCCATTGTGGGTAACTAATTATTCCTTAAAAGCTTTCGGTCTTTATTAATTTGACCTCACATTATTTTATGCCTGTTCCCATAAGTCAATAGCTTCTTGTTCTTCTTTTTGCTTAAGAGCTTTATTTAATTTTACTAATGTGTCATGCAATTGCTCAAATAACTTAATATACAAATCAATTGAATCCTTTAATCCGTTTGAATAGCCAAATCCATACTTATATCTTGGAATTTCTGATCTATATTGCTTTTCCCAAGAAGATGAACTATTGTAATTTTCATATTCATATTTAAATAATAGAACTCCTTCATGTCCATACAATTGACGAATAACACTTTCAATTTTATTATTAAAATTAGGTTTTATATTATATTTTTGATCAAATTCATTTTGCATATTTCTTATTGTATAATTTTTATATGTAAAACAATTCGTATTGTTAAGATATTCCTCTATTAATGTTGGAGTTTTTTCTATCAATTCTGCTAAGTCAGCTTTAAGTTCCTTTAGATTTTCAATTCCTAATCTTTTGGTAACTTCTACTTTTGTTTTAACGTTGAATTCAATATCGTTTTTATATTTTTCCTTAATAAATTCATTAATTTCCTCTATTACAATTTCGGCTTCATTATCTAATTGTGTTCTTATACTTTCAATATCGTTTCTATGCTTACTAATTTGAATTTCTAATGCCTCATATTTCTCACCCACGTCAATTCCTCCTGCGAAACAACTTAAATATTCTTCATACGTAATCCCCATACGTATCTATATTTTCTTTATCTAATGCTTGAACTACTATATTTTTATCTAAGTAGTCTTCGACAGAATTAAAGAGAATCCTTCATCATATGGAAAAATATGCATGAAGAAAATTACTCTTATTCCATTTAAGATTGCATGAAATGAGTCGAAGGGTAATTTATATGGCTGACGGTTTCAGAACGCTTACAGGTACGTTTCTGTGACTCTAAGCCCAATTTGTTTTTCATTTCATCCCATTTATATATGAGAATGTATAGAGCATTATTGTTCTCTTTTCGATAATTTAAATAGAGTTAAACCAAGGAGGTTTTATTAGTGGTATTATTGAATTCAATTCAATATCATTTGCTAATCATTTTAATTTACGGATTTGTTTTAATTCCAACAATCTTTTTCTTGAAATCAAATATAAGAAAGACAAACTTAAAGTTTTTAAAAGAAATTTTCACTAAACCATATAAGGATCTATGGAATGATGTCTTATTCCTAAAAGTTTTTTACATAGTGTTATTAGTGTTTTTTATATTAACTGTTTTAGTTACAGCCTATATCAAAATACTTGATACGTTTGGTGTGTTAACTCATTTTAAAACAATAATATATACTTTCCTCTTATCGGCTTTTACTATGCTTTTGCTTTTTATTATGATTACAATAATATTATCGTCATTAAAATGGTTCTTAGACTATATATTAGGCAATAATTCTTGGCAAATATTGAGTTATGCATTTATAATACCACTTATTCTAATAACATTCCTTTTAGTAATTAATCTTAATAATGTTCACCTGAAATCTTTAATATTCCCATTTGCTGTGGGACTAGGTTTTAGTCACATCATTGTAATTAGAGGTTTATTACTAATATCTAGCAAGACTTATCTACTATTTCCCAAGCCTAATAATAAACAAGTTTATAAATGGTACGCTAAATATGTTGGCATGTTTGTTTGGTTTGTAACAATTATCCAAATTCTTTATGCTGAAGTTTTGTTAATCTGGAAGATTGACCCCAATTCATTTGGGCCCGAAGGAACTATTAACCTGCGAAGGTTAGTTTATTTCGTTGTAGTTACATTCACAACAGTTGGAGGCGATATTACACCTACAGACAAATTGGGTCGATTAGCAACCATGGGAATTACTCTTACTAGCATAATATTTCTAATAATTTTTGTAAGTACAATTTTACCTATACAGGGATTCCCAACAGAAAACAACGATTCTTCTGATCACTCGATTAAGGAAAATTGAATATAGATACTAATTAACTTTAGTTTAACACTAATCCTTAAGAACCGTCTCCTTTCTAATGCAGACTTTTCATGACCAGTCGCTTGCTAAATGATATCAGAGATCATACGTAACTTTGATGCGATTTTGTAATCATCAAGCTCTACTCTTAGAACACATAGTAAGTCTTCCTTTTAAAATAGCAAGGGCTTGTCTTTTCATAACACAAACTATGTGATATTATACAGACAATTACAGGTAAATAGTTCCTAACTAGATTTTTCAATCATTTAAAAACTCTATAACCCTTATATACGTTAGAGCGTAAGGTTTCGAACTTGACTTTTTATAAATAAGAGATTCAGGTTCTAGTGCTCGCAAGGGCATGGAGGTTCAAGTCCTCTCGACCGCACCATAATTTAAATGCTGAAGCCCTTGATATTCAAGGGTTTTTTCTTTTTATATTTTGTTTCAATTATCTATTATATTGTATTAATTATAGAAGACAATGCTTGGGGACGAATTGGGGGCGTAATTTCTAACCAAATAATTTGAAGGACAAAACAATTTAGCTATTCATTAGCTGAAATAGATCATGACCATCTTGCAACCCTGTCTTATAAGCTTCTTCTAGGTAAATTGCTTCTGCAAGATTTATGAGACTTTCATATTCCAAAAATAGCGAAGAATTAGGACCCAGATGTTCTTTGATTTCGTACCCTAATTCAATAGCTTTATACATATACATTTTATATTCCTTGTCATTCTTGATGTTTTCATAAACGCCCATAAATATTCTTTCTTCCAAAAAATCCAACGTTTATCCCCTTCTCTTAAAACAGTTTACTGTTAATATTGTCTAAAATAAAAACAATTTATTAACTTTAGTATATAATTTTCTTCACGTCAATCTTCCGAAGGAAAACAGCTTTTTCTTTCAGAAAATAGAGCTTTGGTGATGAAGATTTGAAAAGACATAAGCGTTGTAGGCTTTATGAAGTTATAACAAAAAAAAGGCATAACACAAGATCGATTATCGAAATTAACAGATTATTCTCAATATCAATTATCTCAAATCATGAATGGTAAAGATCTATATCTATCTACGGCTCAAGAGATCGCCGGTGCAGTTGGAGAAAAAGTTGATTACCTTTGGCCCGATTATCGTCATTAATAAGACCCTAGCTTTTTTCAGCCGGGGTCTTACTATTTTCTTACATATTTGTCGCAGAACCATTAAGAATGTCGGAAAGCAGGAAATACCATACAAACATAGAAAATAATTTTAAAATTGTGAAGGAGATGTTAAGAAAAAATGCAAAAAGCAGGCGGTATCATATCTTTAATCGCAGGCGTCTTTGGCATCCTATCGGCTGGAGTAACTTTACTCGTTGGAGGAGCCGCCTCGGCATTCAACGCCAGCGGATCGAGTACGGTAGTAGGGCTCGGTTGAGGTGGAGTTCTGTTTTCTTTCCTGGTAATAATCCTTGGCGCTATTTCAATTGGGGCCAAAGGAAAGGTTCCCGGAATACTGCTCATTATCTCATCTATCTTGGGAGCAATTCTTGGAGGTACATTAGTGGCTATATTCATGGCGCTAGCATTAATCGGTGGAATATTAGCAACGCTAGGTGTTAAATCTGCTCCTAAAGAAATAAATGCTTAGTAAATTAAGAGGAGCATTCCTGTAAGTAACAAAAAATGACCTTTGAAAAAAAGACGACCTCACGTTAATCTTTGAAAGGACGGACTGTTGGCCAACAGAATCCAATCAAAAATAACGGAGGTCATCCAGGTG
>NZ_NADJ01000020.1 GCF_002196705.1 Desulfosporosinus sp. FKB | reverse complement strand
TCACCTGGATGACCTCCGTTATTTTTGATTGGATTCTGTTGGCCAACAGTCCGTCCTTTCAAAGATTAACGTGAGGTCGTCTTTTTTTCAAAGGTCATTTTTTGTTACTTACAGGAATGCTCCTCGTTAAAAAATAAAATGGCGCTTTGAGTTCACTCCAATTAAAGAGTTAACTCAAAGCGCCATTGCTTTGCTTCAGTTTCCATTGGGTCCGGCTGTGCACACCTTATGGTTGGTATTCTAGCACGTTAAATGGGTTTTTGGCAATCCCCTATTGCGTATGAATTTTGTATACCTGATGGTTCCAGATAGCAATTCCCTTGATGGAGCATTATATGGGGAATCCTCGGGTCGGGGATCTTCGCCCACACCGCTCACTCAGCATTCCAAGGCTCGCCCACTCGGTTGCGCGGGAGCAATCTTCAGCGGATAAGTATTCTTTGGAGTTAGCCGCTTCGAGCGAAAATGTCCACTGGACACTTTCGTGCCAGAACCACAGGGTAATACCTGATGTGAACCACTGGCTCCGCTCCCCACGCAACCTTTGTGGGCCTTACCGCCTCTCCATGCAATGAGTTCCCTTATGTGGGCGAAGCTCCCTTCCTCTGAGGTCTATTTATCAGAGTGGCAAAGGAGGGGGTATTGAAAAACCAACCTGAGCAGGTCGAAGATCAGCGTCCACTTTCCTTTACAATCCAAACAAGGGACTGATGCAAAATGCATAATCCCATTTTATTAAACAAAATCCTGCATAAATAGTGGTTTAAACCCTCCACATATGCAGAATTCTATTTATAAAAGCGAATAGATATTCATCATGCAACGGCCCCTTGCGAATAATTGACTGCGAATCCATATTCCGAAAAGATCAAAAACGAAGCATTATACAGGGCCTTTAATGGATGAGCTGAGCTACATGCACAATAAAGGGTCCAATATAAGGATCATAGATGTAATTTAAGAACAGAAACAAAAACATACCCACAACGCTGCCGATCATTGAACCATTGATACGGATCCATTGGAGATCGTTTCCTGCTTTTTCTTCGACAAATTGATTCAAATCTTCATTTGAGTAACTTGTGAGAGTTTCTCTGACGATCATGCCAATTTCGTGATGTTCATTTTGGATAACCTGGCACAAGATATCGATGACTAAGGAATTAAGCTGGTCTTGGAGGTGTTTATTGTTCTGAAAGTCGTTCCAGCCTTGTTGGATATAGGGAGCGATTACGTTGTTTAGGACTTCCGGGGCAGCGGAGGAAGCCGTTTCCAGGAAAATGCTCAGGATTTTGGTAAGGAGTTCCTGGAAAAATTCTTCTTGCAAAAGGCCGTTTTTCCAGGATTCAACTTGTGCTCGGAAGTCTGTGTCTGCTGTTAAGGATTCCAGATTCTTGACGAGGCTTTCCCTTAGGGCTCTGCGCAGGGGATCTGCTGGGTCATTAAACTTGCGCAGGGTAAGCAGAAGTTCGATATGCAGGGCATCTGCTGCTTCTTCCATATTTAATCCGTCAGACATTTCCACAAAACCTAATAGAGTCCGAAAAATTGACCCGCCATTGCCTAGTTTCTCAGCTTTAATGGCCTCCAAATAATTAAGAATGAGCAGGCGGGTCTCTCCTTCTGAGGCCTTTTCCCAAAGCAGTTCCGCGAAATGGTCCAGGCCTTGATCTATATAGCCTTTAGCTAACGCCCAGCGGCTTACCTTCTCAACCTGCGGAGCCAATGGCCAAGTCTGTGCTTTCTGCTGGAGAAACCCGGTTAATTTTTCTGCCAGGACGGCGGGGTCCTGTTTTTTCGCCGTGTGCCGCAGGAAAAAAGCGGCTTTGTCCGTTAAATAGGCTGCCCCTCCCTGCCTTTCTACAAACTGGATAAGTGCGTCGAGGTAAGCAATTTCGGAGATTTTCCGCCGAATTATATCCATGTGCAAGAGTTCTGTTTGGACCATCCCCGCTACAGCTTCAATGAGTTTCACGCGGTTGCGCGGGATGAGCTCTGTATGATACCCCCAGCCCAGCGGTTTTTTAAAAATGGCAGTGACCGCAAACCAATCGGCAATACCACCCACCAAAGCTGCCTCAAGAACGAAATTAAGAAGCTGCAAACCAACGCTAGCAGGGTAGATGTATTTTAAGAAAACAGACCCTAGAAAACCTATAAAGACAAGGGCAAGTGTGATGTTGGCTTTCTTATGATAATTCATCGGAACACCATCCCCAGTACATAAATCAACATCCCAACCAGGCCGCCCACAAGAGATCCGTTAATCCGTATCATCTGCAAATCATTGCCCGCCTTCTCTTCGATGAGTGCAACCAGCTTATCATTTGTTAAGGGATAAAGGCCTTCGCGGACCGTTCGTCCGATAACATCATGATGATCTTCAATTTGTTTTTCCAGGAAACTTCGGATTTCTTGATTAAAGGCCTTCCTTAACTCCGGTTTATGCTTTATTGCTTCCAGATTTTGATCCCAGTCATCCTGCAGCTTCTTCAAGCCGCGTTCTATAACTTTAGGCACTAAATCAGAACTCATTTCCCTGGTCGTCTCGGCCTCTTCAGGTATATTACTGTCGGTGTATGTAAGGGCGGTTAACGCTTTAGCACAACGTTGATTGACCTTGTCCTGCATTTCCGGGTTCGTCTTCAGGTTTATAATGCCCTTCTGAACCAATTCCTTCAGCCACCGCTCAACCGTTCCGTCCTGCAAAGCGGTCTTCCCTTTATCTATAATACCTTGGGCAAGAATTGCCGGTGAGGGCAAAAACTTGCCAACGAGTTTGCGCGTCGGATTATTGGCTCCATATCTTATTAAGGCCGCCTCTATCATATTTGTTAGTGCTCTATTGACCGTGAGTTTAAGCAGCAGTTCTTTCATTGCCTTACAAACAGCCTGCAATAAAAGATCAATTTGACCGCGCTCAAGAGAAAATTCAAGAACGGCAATTACGGTTGCAGAAAGCTCCAACCTACTTATGTTCTCTTGGCTGTTCAGATTCTCCTGCAGTAATCCTTGCAGAGATCGGGATAAACTGTTCGTGTCCAAAGAGTGACTAATTTCCTCGGTCAAGTCAACCAGCAGTTGTTTTGCAGATTCCTTAACCTGATCCTGTTGAAAGACCTTAAGCAAGTCCCCTGAAAAATCCCACATCCCTAGTTTTTGTTTCAGGACATCTTTCGTCAGTAATTCATGCTGAACCATATCTGCCAGAGCGTTGAATATCCGTTCACGATTCCTGGGGATAATTTCTGTACGCAGCAGTTTGCTATGCCTAATTCCCAAAGGCCGTCGAAATAAAGCAGTCACTGCAAACCAATCGGCAAGTCCTCCTATCATTCCCGCACTGCACCCGCTGGAGATAAGTCCGCCCAAAAAGCTTGTGGCATGAAAAGGATAACTCAACAAAAACCCTAAGGTAATTCCCCCTAGGGTGAGATTAGCGCTTTGGGTATTATTTATTTTCTTGACCATAAAACCACCTACATTAAACTCGTTAAATCTTTGGCTGAAGATACAAACTTCTTCCCTAGTTTATTCTATTTTTTAATCTTGTACCAGAGGCTCAGAAACGTTAATGCTGATTTTACGTCCCGCCAGTATTACAACAAGCACTAAAATGGCCGCCCCCGTCATATACGGCAGACCAATGTACAAGGCAAAAAGAGCTCCCCCCGTCACAGGCCCGAGGATTCTCCCAAGACTGGCAAAGGATTGAAAGAGACCAAGAGATGCTCCTTGTCCCCGATTGCTTTGTTTGGAGACAAGACTTGAACTAGTGGGAACCATTAAAGAATTGCCTACCATAAAGATAACCGTCGAGGCAACCAGAAAAACTATACTTTTATAATCCGCCGAGGCAATAATCAAGGACAAGCCGACAGCACATAAGAGCGCTCCTGTGTTGACGAGTTTAGCATCCCCAAACGTTTTGACTAATTTCCCGATAAGTCCTCCCTGAACAATCACAGCAAAGATTCCCATAATAGCAAAGGTTATCCCCATATCCGTAGGGCCAAAACCTACTTTTGCTGCGGCTAATAAAGCAAAGGTACTCTCGAACATGGACATCGTAAAATTCAGGGTGAAATTAAAAGCGAAGAGAAAAAATAAGGGGTCTTTGAGAACTTGAGGAGTAAGTCTGGCTCTCTTTCGGCCTGAGCTTTTATTCATTTCCTTAAGCGATTCCGGCAAGAAAAACCAGGTAAAGGGAAGGAGTAATAACGCCAATCCCCCTGCCACGAAAAAGGGAAGGGAGAAGCTATATTCTCCCAGGAACCCTCCCAAAGCAGGCCCAAAAATCATTCCCATCCCCATGGCCGCACCGATCATCCCCATTCCCTTGGCACGATCTGCTCCTTCGGTAATATCCGCTAAGTACGCCATAGCTGTGGGCAATGTAGCCGAGGAAACAATTCCCGCCAAAGCCCTGAGGACGATTAAGAGATAAAGATTATTGACCATGCCAAACATTAAAAAGGTCACGCCATAGCCAAGAAGTCCTATGAGGATAACGGGACGCCTTCCGATTCGATCCGAAAGCTTGCCCCAGACCGGCGCAAAAAAGAACTGCATAATTGAATATGCGGACATGAAAACCCCTAAGGCAAAGGCACCTCCGCCAAGTTTGCTGACTAAAAAGGGAAGGATCGGAACGACGATTCCAAACCCCACCATGACTAAGAATTGAATAATAAACAATATTGCCATAGGCCCAATATTTTTTTTGCTCATAAAAAACTCCTGCTTCTTCCTTTTCATCGTCTTAGCTATCCCCAAATCTGCAATTTTTAAAAAATTCAACAGAGCCATTCCCTCATTAACACCTATTCAGTAAAAGGGTTGGCTTCCAATTCAGCCAAAACGGAATTCAATTGCTCCAAAGCCGTATTTAATTTGTTTAGATGCGAAGGATCGAGCCTCTGCATTAAACAACTAAGTTTTTTCTTTCGTTCCCTCGCAAAAGTTAAGAGTGCCTCTTCTCCCTGGGGAGAAAGTTGAATGAGAACAACTCTGCGGTCTTCCTCACTGCGAGTCCGCTTAACCAGACCTAACTTATGCAAGCGATCCACAAAACTCGTTACAGCACCCAAAGTAATTTCGAACTTCTGAGCAATATCTGAGGGAGTACAGGTACCTTTCTGTTCCAATAATTTAAGGAACATCATTTGCTGCATGGATAACTCACTTGAAGTAAACATCAAGAAATTCTGGTACTTTTTCCAGACTCTTCTGAACAAAAGCTCTGTTTCTTCTATAAGTTTTAAATTCTGATCCTGAACCATAGTCTCACTCCTTACCCCGAGAGAGTATTGATCCAAGCTTATTATAAGCTTTCTAAATAGTTCAGGTCAATGTGTGTCAGGGGGACGGTCCTTTTGACACACTCTTCGAAAGACGGCAATTCATCCCCCATCTAAGAGGTGATAGACTTCTTTTCTCACGAGGTCTAAAACCATTTCAACTCATTTCTCACCACTGACAGTTTGAAAGAGTGTTGATATGACCGTCCCTTTAACACACTTGGGCTGAGAAATTTTGATTTCTAATACGTAATTTTTTTATCAATGGGTATGCTAATTTTATGTACTAATAGAAGGAGGTTTCCCAATGTGTGACAACCCTTCCCCATATAATCCTTATCAACAGCTGGACCGCTACATTGACGGCCTTCCTTATAAAAAAGAAAACTTAATTGCCATTCTGCATCATGCCCAGCAGCTTTTTGGCTACTTACCGGATAAAGTTCAGCGGCATATCGCAGCGAGACTTGATATTCCCTCAGCCAAAGTTTACGGGGTTGTAAGCTTCTACTCTTTTTTTACAATGAAACCCCGGGGAAAACATGTTGTCAATGTTTGTATGGGGACTGCCTGCTTTGTGCGAGGTGCTGAGAAATTGCAGCAAGAAATTGAAAAACAGCTTGGAATTAAAACCGGCCAAACGACGGAGGATGAGCTTTTCTCCCTTGATTCCCTGCGTTGTATCGGGGCCTGCGGCCTTGCCCCTGTTATGATGGTCGATGGCAAAGTCTACGGCCGCCTTACCCATCCGGAAGATATCAAACAGATTTTAGATGAATACCGTGAATCGTTAGCTGGAGACCGAGAACCTGCGTTGAAGGAAGGAACACCATCATGAAACTAAAAACCAGAGACGATCTTAACAACCTAAAATCCCAACACCAGGTTCTCCTTCAGAATCGACGGTCTGTCCAACCGGTTTCTGTCTCTGAGGCTCAAGGAAAGCCGAGACAAGTTATGGTCTGCGGCGGAACAGGCTGTCACGCCTCGAATAGCCCTCAGATTGTCGAGGAGCTTAAAGCGGAGCTTCAACGGCGCGGCCTTGCAGAACAAATTAATGTTCTGCAAACGGGCTGTTTTGGCTTCTGCGAAAAAGGCCCCATTCTTGAAGTTCACCCCGATAACGTTCTTTACCTTGAAGTTTCTCCCAAAGATGTGCCTGAACTTGTTGAAGAACACTTCGTTCAGGGGAAACCCCTCGAACGCCTTCTCTATCAAGATCCAAATACTGAAGAACGCATCGCTTCAGACCTTCCCTTTTATCACAGCCAAATGCGCATTGCCTTGCGCAACTGCAGCTTGATTTCACCTGAGGATATCCTGGAATATATTGCTGTCGATGGATATCAGGCCTTAGCCAAGGTTTTATTTGCCATGACACCGGAATCAGTCATTGATGTTATTAAGCAAAGCGGTCTTCGCGGCCGCGGCGGCGGAGGATTTCCAACCGGTTTAAAGTGGGAACTGACTCGTAACAATGAGGCGAATAATCGTTATATTATTTGCAATGCTGACGAAGGTGATCCGGGAGCTTTTATGGACCGCTCAATTTTGGAAGGAGATCCTCACAGCGTTTTAGAGGCCATGTTGATAGCCGGACATACCATTAGTGCCTCTCACGGCTTTATCTACATCCGAGCTGAATATCCCCTGGCCATTCATCGCCTGGAAATTGCCATCAAACAGGCCAAGCAGTATGGCTTACTTGGCAAAAACATTTTAGGCAGCGATTTTTGTTTTGACATTGAAATTAAATATGGGGCAGGTGCCTTTGTCTGCGGAGAGGAAACTGCACTCATTCATTCTATCGAGGGAACCCGCGGCGAACCTTCAGTTAAACCGCCCTTTCCCGCTCAGCAAGGACTTTGGGGTAAACCAACCTGTGTCAATAATGTAGAAACCCTGGCCAACATTCCCCCGATTATTTTAAAGGGAGGGGATTGGTTCGCAGGAATTGGTACAGAAAAAAGCAAAGGAACCAAGGTCTTTGCTTTGGCAGGAAAAGTCAACAATGTAGGACTGGTGGAGGTTCCTATGGGAACGACACTGCGGCAAATTATTTTTGATATCGGCGGGGGAATTAAGCATCATAAGACCTTCAAAGCCGCGCAAACGGGAGGCCCTTCTGGTGGATGCATCCCCACAAAATTTCTGGACACTCCGATTGATTATGAATCCTTGATCGCCATTGGTTCCATGATGGGATCGGGCGGTCTGATTGTTATGGATGAAAGCGATTGCATGGTAAACATCGCCAAGTTCTATTTGGAATTTACCGTCGACGAATCTTGTGGCCGCTGTACAGCCTGTCGAGTGGGGACGAAACGTCTCCACGAAATTCTTACGAAGATCACCGAAGGCAAAGGAACCCTCGATGATTTAGATCAGCTTGAGAAATTAGGCAAGACCATTAAAGATTCTTCGCTTTGCGGCCTGGGCCAAAGCGCCCCCAACCCCATCTTATCCACGATTGAATATTTTCGGGACGAATACCTCGCTCATATCGTTGATAAGACATGCCCGGCGGGCGTTTGCAAAAGCTTGCTCAGATACGATATTACCGATAAATGCAAAGGCTGTACTCTTTGTGCCCAGAATTGTCCTGCAGGCTGCATTACAGGCTCACCCAAAGAACCACACAGCATTGACCAGGAACGCTGCCTAAAATGCGGGGCCTGTTTGGAAAAATGCCGTTTTGACGCCATTATTCACCACTAAGGGCCCCAGAAGGAGGATTCTCTATGGATGTAAAATTAACGATTAACGACATACCCCTTACTGTCCCGGAAGGAATGTCTATTCTAGATGCTGCGAGAACCGTTAATATCGATATCCCAACCTTGTGTTATCTGAACTTACACGAGATGAGGCTCAATAATCACATCGCTTCTTGTCGTGTCTGCCTGGTCGAAGTAGAAGGCCGTCGGACGTTGGCCCCCGCTTGCTCAACTCCGGTATCTCACAATATGGTCGTCAAAACAGATACTCCCCGAGCTATCCAGGCCAGACGAACCATGGTGGAGCTCTTGCTCTCCGACCATCCGAAATCATGTTTAACCTGCGCTAAGAATTTGGATTGTGACCTCCAGGCTCTCGCGGCCGATCTTGGAGTGCGCAATATTTCCTACGAGGGTGAAGAAACTGAGTTTGAAATCGACAAATCAAGTCTGGCTATTATTCGTGATCCTAACAAATGCATTCGCTGCCGGCGCTGTGAAACGATGTGTAATGATGTGCAAACTGTCGGTGTTTATTCCGCCGTCGGGCGTGGTTTTGAGACCGTTGTAAAAACTGCTTTTGATTTACCCCAGCATGAAACCTCATGCACCTTCTGCGGTCAATGCATTGCTGTCTGTCCAACAGGAGCGTTAATGGAATTGGATCAAGTCGATAAGGTCTGGAAAGCTCTTAACGACCCGACACGCTATGTTATTGTGGAAACAGCCCCAGCAGTGAGGGTTGCGCTGGGTGAAGGTTTTGGTCTGGAACCGGGGACTATTGTCACAGGCAAAATGGTGGCAGCTCTCCGCCGTCTCGGCTTTGACCGTGTCTTTGATACTGAGTTTGGGGCAGACGTCACGATTATGGAAGAGGCAACAGAATTTATGCACCGTTTGAAACATGGAGGACGGCTGCCGATTCTGACAAGTTGCTGCCCCGCCTGGGTTAAATTCTTTGAACATCAATTCCCTGATCTCCTGGATATCCCCTCGACCTGCAAATCCCCTCACGAAATGTTAGGGGTCTTAGCCAAAAGTTATTATGCGGATACCTACGGCATTGATCCTCAAAAAATAACCGTTGTATCAGTCATGCCTTGCGTCGCTAAGAAATACGAGGCTGCCCGGCCGGAACTCGGTCAAGATCCTGTCACACCGGATGTGGACATTGTCATTACCACCCGTGAGTTATGCCGTATGATTCGGGAAGCCGGGATTCACTTTGAACGGCTTAACGATGAAGAGTTTGACCATCCCTTAGGCGAGTCAACGGGAGCTGCCGTTGTTTTCGGCACGACGGGAGGGGTTATCGAGGCCGCCTTAAGAACCGCTTACGAATGGCTGACAGGAAAACCTCTGGAACATGTCGAGTTCGAGAATCTTCGCGGCATGGATGGCATTAAAGAAGCCGTTGTCCCTATCGAAGGGCGGGATTTTAAAATAGCAGTAACCCATGGTCTGGGCAATGCGCGCACAATTCTGGAAAAGATACAATCCGGTGAAGCCCAGTATGATGCCATCGAGATTATGGCCTGTCCAGGCGGATGCATCGGCGGCGGAGGACAGCCTTATCATCATGGCAATGTGGAAATCCTTAAAGCTCGGGCTGCCGCCATCTACGAAGAAGATCGTTCCAAACCCCGCCGTAAATCTCACGAAAATCCTGCCGTTATAGAACTGTACAAAAACTACATCGGCGAGCCTTACGGCGAAAGGGCTCATGAACTTCTGCATACCAGCTTCACTCAACGTCCTAAGATTTAGTAGGTTCCTCTATTTCACTTCTATTGTAACCCCCCAAGAGAATTTTCTATCCGTAATAGCGCTATCAGCTAATAGGTGACATACTCCCGCCACCTACGCTAACGCTAGTATTATTACCAGGCTATCCCCGTTTGCCCAACGGTTCTAAGTTATTGATTAGGCTATGCCCCACAGGCGACAGCCTTCATGTTTGATATTAATAGCTGCATTTATGTCGCGATCCAGCTCTTTGCCACATGTGCAAATCCAAACTCTATCGTCAATTGTCAATTCTGCTTAATTGTTCCGCAAATAGTATTTGCCTGTAGGTGTTTTCCTTAAGGTCGCAGATGATGTCAATTACTTATGGCAAAGAATAGATTAAGAATCACTGTTACCTCAAAGGTTAGCTCATTTGGAGATGGTTATGCTACAATAACAGTAAATAATTCTCTACACGGGGGACACAATGGAACACAAATTTTCGAGAACTGAACTATTAATTGGCAGTGAGGGCTTAGAAAAACTTCGCCTGAGTACGGTCCTCATTTTCGGAATAGGCGGAGTCGGTTCCTATACCGTCGAAGCACTGGCGCGCGCCTCAGTTGGCCATTTAATCATGGTTGATTTTGATGAAATTAGTATTTCAAATCTCAACCGTCAAATCCATGCTCTTCACTCAACGATTGGTGAAGCGAAGGTAGACGTTATGAAACGCCGAATCAAAGAGATAAATCCGGAGGCTCAAGTTGAAACCTTCAAAGAATTTATTTCAGCAGATAATGTTGATAATTTCCTGCAAAAAAAACCGGACTATGTGGTGGATGCCATCGATACAGTTTCCAGCAAAGTCATTTTAGTCAAAGAATGTCTGGCACGGGAAATACCGTTAATCTCAAGTATGGGGGCCGGTAACAGGCTTACTGCCGAAAATTACCGAGTCAGTGATATCTCTAAGACCAGTGGTGACCCCCTGGCGAAAACCATGCGCAAATTGCTGCGTCAAGAAGGGATCACTCGTGGCGTGAAGGTCGTTTCCAGTTCTGAACTTCCGATCGCCCCTCTTTCTTCATTCACTCCGGTCGCTCCTTCGTCCGACAATTCAACGACAATTAATTCTGAAAGCGAAGGAACCATCACGATGCAAAAGCGTCAAACTCCAGGAAGCATCTCCTTTGTGCCATCGGTAGTAGGATTGCTCATAGCGGGAGAGGTTGTCCGGGATTTATTAATGAGATAATATAGGATACTATTTATTATGCATAACCTGAAAACATTACCCAAGTGGAACTTTCCCAAAGAATCTACATAAACATGAAAGCGGGGACTAAGTTGTCAAACTCAGTCCCCGCTTTCTTAAAGTTCATTTCTTTAAAGATCCCCAAATAGTGATTTTGTGATCTTTAAAGAAATGAGTAGAGATTAACAAATTAAGTAGTTTGTTGTTCTTGCTTGTTGGCCAATCTCCTTGTCGTCCTGAAAACCAACGTAAAGCATCCTATATCAATAAGGCAGTCTCCAATACTAAACACTTGTTTCTGAAGCCCAGGAACAGCCAAATAGAACCGATCCGCCAAAACTTTTAAATGAGTTGCTGCAGTCATTAATCCATGCGTACCCTGTCCGGCCAACAAGGCCTTTCGACTGGCTTCCGGCAAAAAAAGGGGATCGACGGGCATAGCCCCCCCGTTTAAAGCTATTACCAATGTATTGAGGAAAACTCCCCCGGCAATTAACCATATTCCATTTAGGGAACGATTCCGTAAAGTAAAGATCAGCAGCAAAAGATATGATCCGGTATCAAGAAACGCGCTTAGCCAACCAGGAACCAGGCCGATATGGCGCAGGCTCGCCCAATAAACGACGCCTTGCAATAAAAAAGCCATTGGGACAAGCCAAAACTCCCGCAAGGCCAGCTCACCCAAACGACTTAGTTTTCCTCCGCATAATAGACTTATAATCAGTGATAAAATCAAGGTTTCAATAAGCATTCTTTACCTCAACTTCCGTCAAATTCAAATGTGCTCAGTAGGACTAAGCTATCTGAACCTTCCCGGCATTCATTATCTGGGATGCTGATTCCGTTGTGACGGCTTTACAAAAAACCTCGACCAATTTAGGGTCTAATTGTGATCCGGCAACTTTCTTCAGCTCTTCAATGGCTTCCTCATGAGTCTTACCTTTGCGGTAACTCCGATCTGACGTAATAGCATCATAAGTATCGGCTACAGCAATAATTCGGGACTCCAGGGGAATATCTTCTCCTTGAATCCCATCGGGATAGCCTTTTCCATCATAACGCTCATGATGATGGCGAACTACTTGTCCGATATCGAACATAAATTTTATGCTTTTGATAATGGTTTCACCAATGACCGGATGACTGCGAATGGATTCCCACTCCGAATCCAACAGTCTTTCTTTCTTATTAAGAATATTCTCACTTACTCCGATTTTACCCACATCATGCAATACAGCAGCATATTTAAGAAATTCCATTTTATCTTCAGACATATTAATTCCTTCGGCAATAGCAACGGCATATTTCCCAACTCTTTCGGAATGTCCGCTGGTATAGGTATCTTTAGCTTCAAGTGCTTGTACTAATGCCTCAACTGTATTAAGGTAATTCTCACGCATATCTATATAAAGTTGGAAAGAATGTCGGGATACTAATAGTGGTATGAAAAGCAAAAGTAATCCGAAAGGTCCGTAATTTTTATAAATTAGGGCCATAAGTAAGCCCAAAGGTGCTAAAGCTATAAAATTTGGTATAGACCATCTAATATTATTCAACCAAATCTTCCACGGGGATTTATTTTGCAATTCACCAAGGGCAATTGAAACTATCGTCATATTTGTGAACATATACACTACCGCTGCACCTAAATAAATAAGAATTAGCCGAGGCGTAAACGTACCTCTAGTGCCTACAAATTCAATTAGTATGCTGGTTAATCCAATTGAAACAACAAATTGAGAAGCATTAAATATTCTTTTATAAAGAGGTTGGCCTCTTACTTCTTTCCCAAAAACAAACAATCCCCCTATAGCTACTACAGAGGAGGAAATCCCCAGTGGAAATAAAATTACCACGCATAGAAACACTGCAAAGCTTACAGTTACATAGCCACCTCTGGGCAGGGAAACTGGCAGAGATTCGCTCGCAGAAGCCAAAAGTCCAAATATAAGTACACTAAGAAATGCTCGAAGTGACCAATCCATCTTGAGGATTGACCCTAAGCAAATCATCGATGCCACTATAGTAATGAAGTAAAAGAACTTTGAAAAGTTATTAGGCAAATCCTTCATTTATAACCTCATTTTAATGGCCGACCAAATTAACAATTAAATTCTATAGCTAGCGCCGCCGGCAAGAACGAGTGTTACAAGAACAGTGATTACTTTAAACAATTTGCTCATTGCGGTAAACCTCCTTGATTTTTTTCAAAGGTATAGTTTAACCGCTCCGCTCTTTATCCGTTCCGCTGTTTTTTCCGCTTCGCTCAAGGGAATTAAACAGAATTCAAAATCTAATTATTAATAAGTCGGCCAAAATTAGCAAGTTTAATCGTTTATGAGAAATTTCAGCTTTCTGTTGACTGCATCAAGAGTCGCCTTGACCACTGCTTCTCGGTCATCACTCCGAACCAAAGCACATCCGGTCAAAGACTGCTCTCCTGTGGAGGCTATCAAGGTTATAGAAACTAAAGCGACCTCTTGTTTAGCCAGCCGCATAATACCTACATCTTCAGTTACAAACAAAAAGTCTTTTAATGTAATGGAAGCAAGTGCTTTAAGGGTCGCATCGACGAAGAGGCGTAGTTTGTTGTAGGCGGAAGATGGTCCGTCCGCGATTCCCTCAATCAGCTTATCTCCAGACAATAGCTCAACTTTAACTTCAGCCATACCATTGACGGTTCTGAGGGTCACACCGACCAATTTTGGCCGGGTTGACTCAACAACAGCAAGTGCGTTGTTTTCCTCATCATCCCCGACTTGCGCCACACTGATCTTTTTATGATCGACCTCTAAACCAAACTGTGCAGCCATCACTGATTCGACATCTCGGACAACCTGCTTAGGAGGCCTTCCTGAATTAGCCAGAACATGGACTTCTTCGATTTCTCCTTGATTATTCAAATTAATACGAGCAGCGATCACCGATTTAATTTGCATAATGGCCTGCTCCCAGTCTTGGCTAGAAAAAGTCACTTCCGACATGAAAACACTCCTCGATCCTTTAAAATAAAATTTAAAGTTCTATCCAAGGTTATTTTCGACGTGAGAATTCTTTTTCCTCCAAAGTAACTGGCAATTATGACAAAAGTTTCATATGGAATTTATGCAAGGAAAATAGGTTTTTATGGAGAATATACAATAGTTTTACTTCCTTCTTATGGCTTTTAGATATGGTAAGGTTACTTAGGAAAGTTCTATTCACTTTTAAAGGAGCGACCTTATGAGCGAAACTAGCAAAGAACCCCAGATTGCCGACAACGTATTTCTTGCTGATGGCAGTAAAGTCCTGGGGGATGTGAAAATCGGAGAACATTCCAGCGTATGGTATAATGCGGTTATTCGAGGTGATCTGGCAAAAATTCACATTGGGGACTACACTAACATCCAGGACTTAGTGATGATTCATGTCAAAGGCAATCAGCCTGTAACTATTGAAGACCATGTTACGGTAGGACATTCAGCAATTCTTCACGGCTGTACCATTCGGAAAGGTTGTCTTATCGGAATGGGGGCGATTGTGCTTGATGGTGCTGTAATCAATGAAGGAACTACCATCGCCGCCGGTACTATTGTCCCTGAGAATAAAACTTATCCGCCTCGTGTCATGCTAATGGGAGTACCCGCGAAGGTGGTAAGAGAACTCACTGAAGGGGAAGTTCAAGCAATCTATGAGACCGCGGAACGTTATGCTCGTAAGGCGAGAGACGCAAGTAAAATCTGTGGTTAACACTTAAGGAGCCAGAGTCCTGCCCCTAAAAATGCATTCCAATGGCAATAGCTAATAGCTTCCTAAAGAAAAAAAGAGTTGCAGCAAGCTGGTTCTCCAGTTCGCTGCAACTCTTATATTCAGCATTTAATTATCCTAAGAAGATCTTCAGATCATCCTCAACATTAGTGATACCTGCAATACCAAAGTTTTCAACGAGAACTTTAGCAACATTCGGGGATAAGAACGCCGGGAGCGTGGGGCCTAAGTGAATGTTTTTTACACCCAGATAAAGGAGGGCCAGTAAAACGATAACTGCTTTTTGCTCATACCAGGCGATGTTGTAGGAAATAGGAAGCTGGTTCACATCGTCGAGTCCAAAGACTTCTTTGAGTTTCAGAGCAATTACTGCCAAAGAGTAGGAATCGTTGCATTGGCCGGCATCAAGAACTCTGGGAATGCCGCCGATGTCTCCCAAATTGAGTTTATTATATTTATATTTTGCGCAGCCTGCGGTCAGAATTACCGTGTCTTTCGGCAAAGCCTCGGCGAAGTTGGCGTAATAGTCGCGGCTCTTCATGCGGCCATCGCAGCCGGCCATGACGAAGAAGCGTTTAATTGCACCTGATTTTACTGCTTCAACAACTTTATCGGCAAGGGCCAGGACCTGATTATGAGCGAAGCCTCCGACAATTTCTCCGGTTTCAATTTCAGTGGGGGCCGGGCATTGCTTAGCGTGTTCAATAAGGGCGGAGAAATCTTTGGTTTGGCCGTTGCCACGGTCAGAGATGTGTTTAATCCCTTCAAAGCCTACAGCTCCTGTTGTGTAGAGACGATCTTTGTAGGAATCCTTGGGAGGAATCAGGCAGTTCGTCGTTAGTAAAATCGGTCCATTAAAGGAATCGAATTCTTTATCTTGTTTGTACCAGGCATTTCCATAGTTACCTACGAAGTTGTCGTATTTCTTAAAGGCCGGATAGTAATGGGCCGGAAGCATTTCACCGTGAGTATAAACGTCAACACCTGTACCTTGGGTTTGAATCAGTAATTCTTCGAGATCTTTCAGATCGTGTCCGCTGATCAGGATGGCAGGATTGTTTCTGACCCCGATATTCACTTTAGTCAGTTCAGGATTGCCATAGGTTGTGGTATTAGCCTTGTCCAGAAGAGCCATAACTTCAACGCCGTATTTTCCTGCTTCTAAGGTCAAGGCAACGAGAGCATCCGCTGCTAAGGTATCATCCAAAGTTGCTGCTAAAGCTTTTTCAATGAAGGCAAAAATTCCATCGTCTTTATAAGCCAAGGTATAAGCGTGTTCCGCATAGGCTGCCATTCCCTTTAAACCGTAGGTGATTAACTGTCTCAAGGAACGAACGTCCTCATTTTCTGTCGTTAAAATTCCCACGAGAGCTGCCTTCTGATCAAATTCCCCGGCAGAAGCTGTCCATGTTGCAGCATCATGCAAGTCTGCAGGTATGGTGCCGCCTGCTTTAATAATGGCTTGCTTGAGTTCGTCGCGAAGTTTTAGTCCTTCCTCAATTCTTGCAACGAAACGGCTTCTGTCAAAGTTAGCATTGGTGATCGTGGTAAAGAGGCTTTCCATAATGAATTTATCAATCTCCGGTCTGACAATCCCCATAGCTCGTGCTTGAAGGGCAAAGATAGAAATTCCTTTTAAGGTATAGATGAGAAGATCTTGCAAATTAGCAACATTTTCCGTCTTCCCGCAAACTCCTTTAATGGTGCAGCCGGTTCCTTTAGCTGTTTCCTGACATTGAAAGCAAAACATACTCATTCACATTTCCCCCTAAATTTTATTTAAAGTTTTGTCTTAACTCAACCTGACAATAGTTAGTTTAAAGCAAATTAGGGGAAAACACTGTGACCAAGACAAGTCTTTTGGTGTGATAAAAGTCACACCCAATAACGCCCTAAATAGATTTTAGCGCAATCGTTATTCGACCTCCATGAGTATATCATTCTCAATCATAATTCTGAATCTTACTCGAATCTTATCTGAACCTTGATCTGAATCACTGTTAATCCTTATCGAGGTATTGCAAGTAGTTTTGCCCTTTATCAATCTCCGTACTCTTGGGAACTCTCAATAAAACGTCACTCCAACCAAAACTAGAGCTTAAACCATTTTGCAAGTTCACCGCATTTTTTCCTTCAAATTGGCTCAGAGTAAAATTCGTCTTGAATAATTTAAGTGTTAACGTTTGTCGAACAGGTTCTATTACTAATAATCCATCTTGAAAGGTAACTTTGGGCGGCTGAAGCAGTTTCGTATAGTCAATATCTCCAACATAAAAGGGAGTACTGTAGGTCAAAACATCAATCTTGCCGTCATCCGTCTCTTTCTGCTCAACGTAAATTTGAAAGTGTCCCGGGTTCGGGGCAAAACCAAGTTTTACTGTCCCTTGATCTATTTTAAACGTCTGCCGACTGTTCAAATACAGTCCGGGCTGGCTCTCAAAATCCTTCTGAGTTCTAATGGAGGGGTAGGTAGTAACCCATACATCTCCTTTTTGTATGCTCCCCCCTGTATGGCTTCTCTCCATCAATCCAAAACCATTATTGGGCAATACCGCTGCAATCACAACGGATAAGATCAGGCCAAGGAGATAAACGCCTGCTATAATCGCACTTTTTCGCCAGCTCATAAAGGTCACAACTATAGTTACAAGTTTCGACGCCAGCATAATTACAATAACCAATATGACAACAGCTATGGGAAGACCAATGATACTCATTTCCTCACCTCCATGCGATTGGAAAGCAAACAACTGAGGGAAAACAATATCAGAGACGAAAGAATAATTCTTATTGCGAATATTAACGGTGACGTTTCGGAGGCAAAGAAATCATAGGATAGCTTTAAAACTTGCGGATTTACTCTTGCCAGTCCGAAGAGAGCCGAGGGGTAAAGTACTACAAAGAGCACATGGATCTGAATTAAGATTCCTAACAGATAGCCCATGGAAGCTATTAGGGTCATATAGAGACCTGTCGTAATAATCCCTAACAAAATGTTTGAAACAACCGGGTAGAAACCGTTAACCCCTATCTGAGAGCGATCAAAAGCGAAATACATAATGATTTTAAGCACAAAGCCCATTAAAGATGATGATATGCCACCGAAAACTATTGCCGTCAGCAATAGACCCACGTTGGACAAATGACTTGATAAACGATTCGTAACAAGAGTAAAATCCATAGTTCTATAATTGATTGACGTCAATCTTAAGGCCATAAAAAAAATCCAAATAAATGTAAAAGCAATCATTATATCTCCGGAATAATATTTAACGTTGACTATCAAAGTATCAGAAGCACTGGACATACTTTGAATTCCGCTGAGGGAAAACAACAAAGCCAGGACTTGGATAAAGATCAAAGAATAGACCCCGGAAGTATTAGCCTTTAACTTGTAGACATACTGTCGAGAAGCGACCGATAATACATTATTGCTTAAAGACATGGTCAATCCCCCCTTTGCTATTGTCTGTTAAGTAAATACACAGGTCTTCCAGTGATACCGGCAGAAGTTCAAGATCTGCCTGTTTAAGGAACTCTTGAGAGGTTAACCCTTGTTTTTTTATTACTGCATATAAACTCCCCTGGGCGAACTCCTCAGTATGCAGAAGTTCCTGCCCCTTCAGCCGCTCTAAAACCTTTTGCTTTGGCCCCTTAAGTCCAAGAGCATATTCTTTAAGCTCAAGGACAGATTGGTGAAGGCATTTAGTCCCGCCCCTGAGAAGAAGAATATCTTCCAAAATATCCTCCACTTCACTCAACAAGTGACTGGAAAGGATTATAGTGCGAGGATATTCCAGGTAGTCCTTAAGCAAAGCCCGGTAAAAGTCTTTTCGTACAGCGGAATCCATCCCGCTTGTCGGTTCATCAAAAATTGTCAGCGGGCAACGGGCAGCAAGGCCGATAATCATGTTGAATGTACTCTGATTGCCCTTAGATAAGCTGCTATGACGCTGCTTAGGATTGAAGGAAAAGTACTCAAATAATCCGTGAGCAAGTTTTGCGTTCCAATTTTGATAGAAGTGAGCAACTTCGGTTAAGATATCATCGAGCCTAAAGGCAGCGGGAAAAACCATCTGGTTGTCGATGAAGATGATATTGGCAGAGACCTGAAGACTGTCAAAGGGATTCTGAGAAAACACGTTGATCTCTCCCCGGCTGGGCTTCAAGTACCCGGCTATGAGTTTCAGCAGCGTTGTTTTTCCCGCACCATTTCTGCCGATTAGGCCGGTGAGTTTATTTTCTTCGATTTGGAAGGTCAGATTATCTAAGGCTAAAATTTTGCCATAAGATTTGGTAAGATTCTCCCCCTGAATAACTGTCATTCTTAATCCTCCTCAATCTCATTGAAAACCTGGTGTATCAAATCCATTAATTCGGTCTCTTTAACATCCAGATGCTTCGCTTCAAGAACAAGTTCGTTAATCATCTGTTTTAAAACCTGGCTTCTGCGCTTTTGAAGAATAAACTGTTTGGCATTCGGTGCTACAAACAGACCCAAGCCTCGCTTCTTAAAAGCAATAGTTTCATCCACGAGAATATTGAGCCCTTTGGCTGCAGTAGCAGGATTAATGTTAAACATTTCTGCCAGTTGGTATTGTGAGTAAATACGTTCCCCCTCTTTAAGGTTAGCCCGCAAAATTTCTGTTTCCAGCCATTCGGATATTTGAATGTAGATAGGTTTCATACTGTCGGAATTCAGGATCACATTCTCACTTCCCAAATTAGAGATATCAGATCTATGTAGTGCGTTACTGATGTAATGCAGTATATATTCTTTTGCATTATTTTTCAATGTAAACATTGTTTCCTTAAATGTCGAAAAACCATAAAGAATAAATTTGGAAGGATATGCCATATTCGTGGAGAAATCTACTAGTGGACTTGTTCAGCTAAAGCTGGACATCGGGACCACTCCCACCTGTAGAAGTGGGAGTCTTACGCTTGGATGAATACAGTAAGAACCATATAGGATGTGAGAAAAATGAAATTGATAATAATCTTATTATTTAAGTTTCGCACCCTGATAGGAGTTATTTCCCGGCGGAAACTTGGTCACCAGTTTGAGTTCTTGCATCTTAACTCAGACAATTCCATTGGAATTTTACTGTTTAACAAGCTTTATCA
>NZ_NADJ01000002.1 GCF_002196705.1 Desulfosporosinus sp. FKB | reverse complement strand
ATCAAACTCTCCAAAAAAGTTATCTCACTTCTTTAAAGAAGATGATATCTGCTCATGATTTCATGATTCTTTTGAAACTCTTGCGAGTTTCTCTCATTGGCTGTCCTTGTTGTTTAGTTTTCAAAGATCAGAAAAGAATGTCCGCTCGATTTTGTGATATTTGCGTTTTGTTTCGCGGCACTTAAGTATATTAACATTTCATTTTTATCTTGTCAATAATATTTTTTGCAATTTCTCAAAAAGTCCATATGAAAAATATGGTAAATACGAATCTCAATACTGCTTTATATTAAAGATCACGTTGTTAAGCTTTATGAGCATCCTTAAATACTACAAATTAATTAATTTGCCCTGGAGACTTTGAAATCCCCAAGGCAAATTATTAACTAATCTCCTGGTTCCAGATTGATATTGCAAATTGATCCAATTAGATATTGAATAAAGTTTTACGAAATAACAATTAAATCAACTCAGCAGAGTTATTGTCCAAATTTAATAAGATAATAGTTCTTTTTCCCTCGCCGAACAATAAGATATTTCCCGTCTAAACGTTCCAATTGCGATACAGAGGTTTCTAAATCATTGCAGCGAAGGTCATTGACATAGATAGCACCATTCTCAATAGACTCTCTAGCCTGACGTTTTGAGGAGACAACCCCCGCTTGCACCAATAAATCTACAAAACTTATATCCGCGTTGTCAATCGCAGCAGAGGGAACATCACTAAATCCCTCTTCAACCTCGGAAGCGGATAAACCTTTTAATCCCGCTCCAAAAAGAGCTTTCGTTATTTTCTCAGCTCGGTCAAGAGCTTCTTGCCCATGAACCAACCTTGTTACCTCGTTTGCCAGAGTTCGCTGGGCTTTTCTCTTTTCGGGCTCTCTTTCCAGGTCTTGAGCTAAAGCATTAATTTTATCGATTGTTAAGAACGTAAAGTATTTTAAAAATTTAACAACATCCCGGTCATCAGTATTTAACCAGAATTGATAAAATTTATAGGGAGAAGTCTTTTTAGGATCTAACCAGACTGCACCACCCTCGGTTTTCCCGAATTTAACGCCGTCACTTTTGGTGACAAGGGGCATGGTCAAACCAAACATTTCCTTGTCTTGCTCGTCAGAAGCTCGGCGAATTAGTTCGATGCCAGCTGTAATATTCCCCCATTGGTCACTACCTCCCACTTGAAGTTCACAACCATACAATTCGTTCAGCTTCATGTAGTCATAGGATTGTAAAATCATATAGCTGAATTCTGTATAAGAAATTCCTTTACTCATTCGTGTTTCAACTGACTCTTTAGCTAACATAACTCCTAAGGGAAAATTCTTACCGATATCTCTCAAGAATTCAATGACCTGAAGAGAACCAAGCCAATCGTAATTATTAGCAATAATCGCTGGATTGTCTTTTCTTTCGAAATCCAAAAAACGACTTAACTGAGCTTTTATTTTATCAGCCCACTCTTCTACAATTTCTTGGGGATTGAGTACTCTTTCTGAAGCTTTGCCGCTTGGATCACCAATTAGACCTGTCCCTCCGCCGACTAAGGCGATAGGTTTATGCCCTGCTAGCTGAAATCTCTTCAATATTAGTATAGGCAGCAAGCTTCCTATATGAAGGCTATCGGCGGTGGGATCAAAACCACAATACAATGTAATGGGACCTGACATTAATCGTTTACGTAATGATTGTTCATCCGTATGCTGATAAATAAGCCCTCTGTCTTTCAAGTCTTGAAACAAATCCATAATCATACCTCCAAAAATATTTTTAGCTCTTCAGATGAGATAGAATACTTAGAGTTCTTACTTAGTAAATGCTCCCGAATCATTTAAATAATAAATCCCTCAACTAACGTTGAGGGACGAAAATGCTCCGCGGTACCACCCACATTGATGCCGTTTCTCTGCAGCGAAACGGGCACCCAGCTCTGTAGCGTTAACGGAACTACTCCGAGAGCTTTTAACTCCAGTCTTGAGGTGTAACCCTTGGTTTCCGTGTCGGTTCACACCGGACCACCGACTCTCTGATACCTTCTGCCAAGCTTCTTCTCAATCATACCATTCACA
This sequence comes from Desulfosporosinus sp. FKB, assembly GCF_002196705.1. Classification (GTDB taxonomy): domain Bacteria; phylum Bacillota; class Desulfitobacteriia; order Desulfitobacteriales; family Desulfitobacteriaceae; genus Desulfosporosinus. The sequence goes on along the minus strand of NZ_NADJ01000002.1, from coordinate 27,365 downwards.
ATGTAGATTTGTATTATTGTATTATACCTTTTCTTAATCCGACATGCAACACACCATATCGAACTGTCACATACCTATATAGAATTAGAATTTCCTTAGGATTGCAGAAGTATGATATAATTCAAAGAATTATATCATGTATCTAAAGCCTCATATTTATCGGAGGAGGTTCAATCATGTCATCATCTCGAAGACCAACAGTTCCTCGAAAAAAGCGTCGTCCATCGAAATTTCGGATTGTTATCAAGTTTCTTGTTAGCCTCATGATCTTAGCAATCATTGGCGGAGGGATTTTTGTTGGAATTGTTGCCGCACAAACGCCTAAATGGGATCCCAGTGCACTGAACGATCAAAAGCAAACCTCCTATGTTTACGACAAGAATAACGTACAAATAGCCCAATTGTACGGGGGAGTTAACCGTCAAGTCGTCCAATCATCGCAAATACCGGATCTTGTCAAAAAGACATTCGTGGCAGTCGAGGACAAACGTTTTTATCAGCATTTTGGGATTGACCCTATTCGAATTATTGGTTCAGCAGTCAATGACATTCGCTCAGGAAGTGCTAAAGAAGGAGCAAGCACCATCACTATTCAGCTTGCCAGAAATGCCTTTATTGAAGACCCTACAGCCAAAACCCTGACCCGTAAAGTTCAAGAAGCTATTATTGCACTTCAACTCGAACACGAATATACCAAAGACGAAATTCTTACATTCTACCTCAATAAAATCTTTTTAGGGCAATCCTCCTTCGGAATCCAAGCTGCAGCCAAAACATATTTCGGCAGAGATCTCAACGCTCTGACACCGGATCAAATCGCACTCTTGGCAGGGCTGCCCCAAGCTCCGAGTCAATATAACCCTTATATCCATCCTGAAGCGGCCAAAAATCGCCGTAATATTGTACTGGGAGTCATGAAAGATGCCGGACTGATTACTGCCAGTCAATACGACCAATACAAAGATGCTCCTTTTACTTATGTCGATACTATGAAACAAAAAGGTGGGGCTGAAAACACTGCCGTATCCACTGCAAATTACAAATACCCTTATTTTATTGATTATGTAGTCGAAGAGTTGGAATCCACTTATAACTTAACTCCAGATCAAATTTACAGCGGCGGATTAAAGATCTATACAACCATTGATACTAAAATCCAAAGCGCCGCAGAATCCGCTTTTGCCGACCCCTCAAATTTCCCGCAGGGAATTGATAGCACAAAGGTTCAAGGCGCTATGACGGTCATTGATCCAACGTCCGGCGGAATACTGGCGATGGTTGGCGGGCGGGAATATACAACCCGGGGCTTAAATCGAGCCTGGCAATCCAAACGGCAGCCCGGATCTACGATCAAACCTTTAGCTGTTTACGGTCCAGCCATCGAAAAAGGTGGATATTTCCCCGGGACAGTGCTTGACGATATGCCTGTCAGCTATAATGGCGGAAACGGTAAAGCTTGGACTCCTACAGATTTTGATACCATTGACAAAGGCTGGAAGGGCCTAATTACTATGCGTTATGCCCTGGAAGATTCCGTAAACGTTTATGCTGTCAAACTTCTTAATCTCATTGGAGTAGATTATGGTTGGAAGTTTGCCAAAGATAATTTGGGCTTACCGCTTGAGGACAAAGACCGTGTCCTTAGTCTCGCCCTTGGGACACCGGAAGTATCCACTTTAGATATGGCATCTGCTTATGGAGTTTATGCTAACAACGGAGTTAAAGTAACGACACATGCAATAGCTAAAGTTCTTGATTCTAAAGAAAACACGATTATTAATCCCAAAATATTGAAAACCCGGGTCATGAAAGAAACAACAGCCTATATCATAAACAATATGCTGCGCAGTGTTGTTACAGACGGTACAGCCTATAGTGCACAAATAGGAAACTGGGCTATTGCCGGAAAAACCGGGACCACATCGTTGGATCCTGATAAATACGGCAATAAGTCTGGTAATCCGGATGCCTGGTTTGCCGGCTATACTCCCAATTTTACAGGAATCGTCTGGATGGGATACGATTCTGACCCTGATGGAAAACATTATTTACGCAATGTCTATGGTGGAAGTTATCCGGCCCAAATCTGGAAAAAGGTGATGACTGTCGCTCTTCAAGATCTCCCTGTTCAAACGAAGTTTGAAGAACCTGCCGGGATTGTAAGCGGACAATTCGATACAAAATCCGGTCTCCTGCCAAGCAGTTTAACTCCACCTCAGTTTATCGGCACCGAAATAGCCGCCCAAGGGGATTTCCCTACCCGTGTCAGCGATGTTTGGATTCAAAAGAACGTCGATGCAGATAACCCTAACATCTTAGCAAACGCCTCAACAAAAAATGTAGTTGCGAGAACATTCCTTAATCTGCCCAATCGCTCCCCCTCTTGGATATGGCCGTCCAGTGAAGCCCCCTACAGACCGCCAAGTGAAATGACGGGGTCAGGGACTTCAAATGATCTAAATTCAACTGCTCCTGATTCAACAACAGCCAATTCGACCGATCCTAACTCAAATGCTCCGAATGCAAGCACAAACCCTCAAGTGGACCCAACCCTTTCCACTCTCCCTAAACCTTCCCTTGGTCAAGTGAACTATGACCCCAAAACCTACACAGCAGTTATACCCATGACGGTTCCTGCTAACAGTGAAAACGATTCGACGATTTTTTATCTTCAACGTTCCGGTCAGAATACCATAGAAAGCTTCCCGATAAACGCCTCCCACACCACTAAAACTTCCATTTCCATTTCACTCTCAGACAACGGGAAGCCTCCTATACCCGGTGACTACCTCTTCTGGGCCGCTTTCCAGAATCCCAATGGATCAGGAGTCGGGCCGTCTTCGGGAAGTGTAAAATTAACGATAACTGACTAAAACTATCAACTGAAGCTGGGATCAACGCTAAATAAAACGGTTGTAATAAACTTTCCAAAGTTTATTACAACCGTTTTTATTGTGTTTATCCAATCGTAAGGCTTCCACTTCTACAAGTAGGAGTGGTTTCCATACCCATACCTTGCTTCGGTGAGGGTGGAGTCCATCCTTCAGCGCTATAGCATTTGTATGGGATAGACACTTTCGTCACCGACGCCCCGATGTTCAACTTTAGCTCAACGAGTTCACTTTAGCTCAACGACTGTGACCCCTGAATCTCCTTCCCCATATTCGCCAAGTCTGTAGCTGCGTACATGAGGATGACCTCGCAGAAAATCCTGAATTCCAGCCCGCATGGCGCCTGTTCCTTTGCCATGAATTACATAGACTTGACCAACACCGCCGAGAACCGCATCATCAAGAAACTTGTCCAGGACTTCGGTACCTTGTTCTACTAACATTCCTCTCAGGTCAATCTCGCTTCGAATCTCTTCTGCCTTTTGCAGTCCAAGACTATTCCCTTTCCGGGAACTTCGGGGCGGAGTTGTCTTTTCTTCCCGCGCCAACTTTAATTCTGTTAAGGGCACCATTACTTTCATGATACCCGCTTGGACAAGGACTTCACCGCTGGCATTGGGGAGCTTCAGCACTTGACCCTTCTGCCTGAGTTTTGTCATCATAACCGTCTGTCCCGGCTTAATCTGATCTGGTTTCAAACCACCGCCGGTATGTTCAGTCGCTCGTCCTTTTTCAAGTTTATTGGAAACCCGGCGAAAACCTTGGCGCGCCTTTTCAATGTCCTGTTGTTGTTTGTTTTCCTTCTTGAGAGCTTCTTTCAACTCGGCAATAATTGCTTCCGCTTCACGTTTTGCTTCACGAACAAGCTCACCGGCTTCTTCTTTCGCTAAGGTCATTAAAAGTTCATAGTCTTCATCTAAACGTTGTGACTTTTCTTCCAGTGCCTTCGTTTGCTGTTCCAGCGCTTGCCGTCCGGATTCGGCCTTTTGCTTTTCTAACTCAATTTCCCGATGTGTCTCGCCAAGATTTTCAATGAGATCAGCAACCTGCATTTCCCGTTCGGTCACAAATGTATTAGCCCGCTCAAGGACCTGCTCACTTAGACCAAGTCTTCTGGCGATGGTAAAGGCATTACTTTTACCCGGAATCCCAATTAATAACCGATACGTCGGACGCAAGGTCTCCGTATCAAATTCTACCGAGGCATTCTTTACACGCGGCGTCTCGTAGGCAAAGGTTTTTAGGGCCCCATAATGGGTCGTAGAAACCGTCCGGCATCCTCTTGAATGCAGCTCCGCAAGAATACCCATGGCTAAAGCCGCGCCTTCCGTTGGATCTGTCCCGGCACCGACTTCATCAAGTAAGACCAATGACCGTTCATCGGAACGCCGAATAATATCAACGATATTTTTCATATGACCGGAAAAAGTACTCAGAGACTGCTCGACACTTTGTTCATCCCCAATATCCACAAAAATCTGACTAAAGATTCCCATGCGAGAATCACTCTCCGCAGGGATGTGCAGACCAGATTGAGTCATTGCCGCCATTAGACCAACGACCTTTAAAGCCACCGTTTTTCCCCCGGTATTTGGCCCGGTAACGACCAAAGTATCAAAATCGATCCCCAATTCAACAGAGAGAGGAACGACGGTACCACTGATCAGGGGGTGACGGGCTTGCACCAGCTTTAATTGTTGATTGGGTACTAATTCAGGTGCTCCCGCATTCATTGTTATACTTAAATTTGCTTTAGCTAAGACGAAATCAAGTTTTGCCAAGGCCTCATGAAGATCTGCCACTGCTTCTGCTCGTGCCTCTATTTGGGCAGAGAGCATTTGAAGAATACGTTGAACCTCACGCTGTTCCTTTAAAACCACTTCCCGCAGTTCATTGCCCAAATGGACAACCGGCATGGGCTCAATGAATAACGTTGCACCGCTGGCCGATTGATCATGGACAATACCTGGAAAAACCGAACGATATTCCTGTTTTATGGGAATAACATAGCGATCCGAACGCTGGGTAATGATAGGGTCCTGCAGCATTTTTTGATAAGCAGGGTTACGCAATGCCCCTTCCAGACTCTCTCGAATGCGATTCTGCAGACGATAAATAGCACGGCGTAATTCTGCTAATTCCGATGATGCGCTGTCTGCGACCTTGCCATCCTCGGTAATACAACGAGAAATCTCATCCTCCAAAGGTTTTTGACTCTCGATTGAAAGAGTGATCTCCCATAATCCAGGAAACTCTGCCTGAGCTTCCTGGAAGTACTGTTTTAGTTTTCTGCCAACCCGTAAGGTGTCCCGAACCTCAAGCAATTCTTCGCCATGAATAATCCCTCCGCGTAAACAACGTTCAAGGTAAGGCCGTATTTCTTTAGCGCCGCGAACAGAAAAGAGGGGGTTCCCGCGCAAAAGGTTTTTTCCCTCATTCGTTTCTTGAAGTCCAAGACGCACCCCTTCCCAATCAACCTTTGGGGTTAACCCTTCGGCTAATTCTTTTGCTCTTGGAAGAAGACAATATTCGGCCAAACGTTCTAAAACTTTAGGGAAATCCAGCTTTTTTAATACTTTATCTTCGATTCCCATAGATCCTCCTCAATACACTCAAAAACACAATACCCAGCATCATTGGAATCAACGTTCGCAATCCTAAACATAATAATTAGTACAAGGCGTCAGTTAAAGCACGCCTCTAAAAAAATGTCCCTTCGTAAAACCTTGCGGAAACATGGAAGTCAACTTTGCCATTCCTTCATCCGGAGTCCATAGGGACCGGTGTCCAAGCTGCAAGGTATCCCATGCTTCTGAAAAAACCTTGACGATCAGCCCTACCTGTTCAGGAGATTGGCGAGTTAGCTGCAAACGTATATTGGATACACCCATTCGTTTGAGCTGCGGCAATTCTTCATATAGATTCAAGACCTTAACATTATAAAGATGCATCCGGCATTCCTGATCCGTCTCCAAAGGAAAGTCATACTCCAGACGATCCCGTAAATAATGGGGTTCTTTAACACATACACCTGAACAATGACTTCCTTGTTTTCCACCCAAGGTCGATCCTACCGGACAGTATTCGCTTACCATCATTTCCAGATCACCAAACACAAAGTACTCTATCCCCCCCCATTTTGCCAAATGGGCCAATTGTTCATGATGCAATTCAGGAGATAGGGTTACTCTTTGAGCGCCTAGATGCAAAAAGTGAGCAAGGCTGGCCTCGTTAAAAACGTTTAAAGAATAATCCGTTTCAAAAGGCCAATTGGGATCCAAAGATCGCAGAATTTCCAATTCACCGAGATTCGAGATCATAAGTTTTGGCTTTTCTGGCCAAAGAGCTGCCTTTTTAAGATCCTCCAGGAGTCTCATGCTCTGAGTTTCATTTAAAACTCTGGGGAGCCGCCAAGCGCAATCAACACCCTGTTTGCGGCAGGTCTCAAACCCTGAGCGTATTTCATCTATTTTAAAATTCTTCCTCGAACGCCAGTGTTCTCCGCCAATGAGTACTCTTTTCGCCCCGGACTTTAGGGCCGCCTGAAGGGTTTCCGGATCGCTTACAGCTACAGAAACCAGCGGCAGGTTTCTCCTTCCAGAGCTTAAGCGTGCTTTCGCCAATTCATTGTTCCATTTGCCAATTCTTTGTCGATAAAGAGATCGATCAACATTCCGCTGATTAGTTTCTTTAAGCAGTTCCTCTACCGCCATTCGCCGCATTTCATTAAGATCACTCACCGGCAGCATCAGACCCTCATCAACCTCAACCACTAATTGATCCAACCAGAAAGGTGTAGTTCCTAATCGTCCAAGCTGCTGGTTAGCATAGTCCCAAGTCAAAGGCCGTTTCAAAGCCTTTTGGGCAGGATTAGCAGAAGATACCCTGACCCTGCGAGTGCCTTCGACAACTTCTAAAGTCAGTTTATCTCCAATATGCCCCGTCAGGTACATAGTCAGCGGACGCTTACGTTGTTCTTTACCTTCTTGAAAACTTTCCCGGGCCTTCTCCATTAACTTAGCGTCATTTGTTTTAAAGACGCGATCCCCAGGACGTGCCGCCCCAGTAAATTCGATTTGCACAGTTTCCCCTGGGAAGCCATCATTAACTGGTTGCTTGTCTCTCCAGATGTTACCAACAGTAATTCCTTCCCGTCCCCTACCTGTCCAAAACTCAATTCCGTCGCCCGGGTGAATAGCAGCCTCAAGCTTGAGATCTAATCGTCCTGAGTTGAGACTCACTACACGTCCAAGACGTGTTCCCCGATTGTTTGGACGACTGTAACTCATTAGATCCGCACCAGGATTTTCTCTCAGATATCCCTTGGTAAAATCACGATTGAAGATTTGCAATAATTCTTGATGTTCCTCTGTTGTAAGTAGGGGGCCATTCTCTCCTTGACGTTCAATTCGATCAAGAGCCTTTCTGTACAGCCTAATTACTGTTGCCACATATTCTGGTCGTTTCATTCGGCCTTCTACTTTCAGAGAATGAACCCCAATCTCCTTCAACTCCGCTAAATCCTCTACTAAATTCAAGTCCCTGGGGCTTAATATATGCTCCCCTAAATTCTTAACAGCCAATAGATTTTTGCGCTCTTGATTTACCAGCTGATAAGTCATCCGGCATGGCTGGGCGCAAGTGCCTCGATTCCCGCTCCTTCCTCCGATAAAGCTGGACATCAGACACTGGCCGGAATAACATACACAAAGTGCACCATGTACAAAAACTTCCAGATCTAAAGAAGTACTTGCAGACAAAGTTTTGATCTCAGCTGCAGAAGTTTCTCTTGCAAGGACAACTCGATAAAAGCCGAGTCTTTCCATATGTTGAGCACCCCATGTTGTGTTAATCGTCATTTGCGTGCTCGCATGGATTTCCAGTTCCGGCAGAATTGCACGAATAAGATTTGCAGCTCCCAAGTCCTGTAGTATGACAGCATCAACACCAATATCATAAACAGCATAAAGGTAGTCCATCAGCTCTTGAAACTCTTGATCCGCAATCAATATGTTAACTGTTAGGTAGACTTTAACCTGCCGTTCATGAGCATAGCAGACTGCTTTACGCAGCTCTTCCAAATCAAAATTTGCGGCACTTGCCCGTGCGCTGAAACTTTTGCCTCCCAGGTAGACTGCATCGGCACCGTTTTCCACAGCTGCCTTGAATGCTTCAAAACTTCCTGCAGGCGCCAGAAGCTCCAGAGGGGGTGTTTCACTTTCCACTACCGCTTCTCTTTGATTGTTCATTTAATTTTACGCTCCACCCTCATATTTTGTTTATCCACTCCAATGAACATACTTATTATAATTGCTTAGCTTAGATATGTACAATTTCTCATACTTTAATGCAAAACAATGGGGAGCATCTCAAACCGCTTGCAAAGTAGTTTAAGATGCTCCCTCACCCAAAAATTTCCTTAGCTATTCAGTCTTTTCGCCCAGCAGCTGCATGAGAGTTTCTTGCTCCTCTCGCAGCTTGGCAAGATCATCCGCCAAATTAAGTGCAGTTAATATTGCCACTTGGTGAATGCCTAAGCGAGGGAGTCGTTGGGAAATCAAACGCATTTTTTTGTCCACTTCGTGAGCCAACCCCTGGATATACGCTTCTGTTCCTTCACCGCGGACCACGTGCTTCTCTCCAAAAATTTCAACAGTGACTTTGACTGATTCCTGAGCCACAATTTTCCCCCGCTCTCTTCTTGCTACTTTGCCGAAACGCTTTCTATTTTCGCCATTCTGCATCAAATTCCTGCTGAATTCCCTCTAAAATGCGAGAATTCAAGTTATTTACTTCTTCATCGGTTAAAGTCCGCTCCAGCGATTGGTAGCGCAAGGAAAAAGCAAGGCTTTTGCGTCCTTCTGGTATTGACTTGCCGGTATAGACATCAAATAGTTCTACGTTCTGCAGCAGTTCCCCTCCGAGCTTGTGAATCTTAGTCATCACCGCCGCAGAGGAAGTATCTATGGGTACCACGACTGCCAAATCACGATTGATTGCAGGAAAACGCGGAATGGATTGCGCACGCACGATCGGCCGCATATGCTTAAATAAGACACCCAAATCCAACTCAAAGACTACAGCCCGCTCCAGAGCCCATTCTTTTTCTTCCGAAGGATGTATCTCACCCAAAAAGCCGATACATTCATTGTGAAGATAAACATCAGCTGAACGTCCAGGATGGAGCCGAGGACGATTTTCCGGCACTCGATAATCAAATTTAAGTCCAAACTCCCGAACAATCTCCTCCAAAATTCCCTTGACGTAGAAAAAGTCATATTGAGTCTGGGAATTTAGCCAATGCCTGCCGCTCTTCCCAACGGCAACCCCAGTCACTCGCAATACTTCACGCGGAAGCTCACGCAAGGGTTTTTCATCCCCCCAGTAAGTCGTCCCAACTTCAAAAATACTAATTTCCGTATTGCGCCGTGCCGTGTTCTTGGCCGCAACCTCTAACAATCCGGGCACCAACGACGTACGCATCACGCTAAGTTCTTCCCTTAAGGGGTTAAGCAAAGAAATCGAGTGCTGAGCGCTCCCCCACTGGGCGTCTTTAGCAGCACCAGTAAAGGTATAAGTCATAACCTCATCCATTCCGGATTGAACAAGTACCCTGCGCAAGCGACGGCGAAAGTCCTGTTCCGGTGTCCTTCTTCCTTGAGTCGTATCCCCTTGCGGCAAGGTCGTAGGGATTAGATCATATCCCATTAAACGAGCAACTTCCTCCATGAGATCTTCCTCAATTTCCAAATCCGCACGATAGGTGGGAATCTCTACAACGAAGATGCCTTCCTTTTCCTCGTACTTAAAGTTTAGGTTTTCCAGAACTTGTCGGATATCCGAGTCCTTCAGCTCAAGGCCAAGAACGATAGAGGTATGCTGTACTGATAGTGTAATCTGACGCTGCGGAGGAAGAGTCTTTAGCTCATCAAGGAAGGCCACAGGGCGTCCTGCTCCTAATTCCAGCAGCAATTCACATACTCGTCCCAAGGTTGCCACACAACCGTAAGGATTAACACCCTTTTCGTAACGATTTGAAGCTTCTGACCTGAGTCCCAGCCTTCGGCTTGTCCTGCGTATACTTACTCCGGCAAAATGGGCCGACTCTATTAATAAACGTTTCGTATCCCCCGTTACTTCACTGTCAAAACCTCCCATGACGCCTGCAACTGCTAAAGCTTGTCGATCATCGGCGATGAGCAGAGTATCCGCTTGAAGAGATCGCTCAACTCCATCGAGAGTGACAATTTTTTCTCCCGCTTTAGCACTACGAACATGAATGTTCCCTGTAATCTTATCCCGGTCAAAAGCATGTAAAGGCTGCCCCATCTCCAACATACAGTAGTTCGTAATATCGACGATATTACTAATTGGCCGAACCCCAGCCGCCTTGAGTTTTCGCTGCATCCATTCCGGTGAAGGAGCAATATGAACATCCTCAACAACTAAACCGGCATAACGGCGGCACAACTCTTCCTCTTCAATGATAATCTTAAAATCTCCGGCAACAGGAAGATCTAATCCCTTCGCTGTATCTGCCCATTTGGGCAAATGGGGCTGTTTACCGGTGAGTGACGCCACTTCGCGTGCCACATTAACCATCGCCAAACAATCGGGGCGATTGGGATAGAGTTCTAAATCTAAAACACTGTCTTCACGCCCTAAATATTTGCCAAAATTCTCCCCAATTGGAGCCTCGGCCGCTAAGACCAGAATACCGCCTTCGCTGCGGTCCAAGCCTACGGAAGCATCAAGCAGGAGCTCTTCACGCGAGCATAACATCCCCTCTGAAACTACACCTCGCAGCTTCGACTTCCGAATCGACAAGTCATTGGGCAAGGCAGCGCCTATCATGGCTACAGGGATTCGGTCTCCGGCCTGTAAATTCTGGGCACCGGTAACGATTGTTACGTTTTGCTGACCTAAATTAACGTCGCAGACCCATAGCCTGTCGGCATTAGGATGCCTAGTCAAAGAACTAATTTCCCCAATGACTACCTTTTCAAACCCTTTATTAAGATTTTCAACATTTTCTACCTCAATTCCGCCGCGAGTTAATGTTTCTGCCAACTCTTCGGCGTTCTGATTGACATCCACCAGTTCGCGAAGCCATTCCATACTGACTTTCATAGTCTTTCCCCCTTAAAACTGCTGCAAGAAGCGCAAATCATTATCAAAAAGAAGTCTCATGTCCTCAATGCCAAACTTCAGCATGGCAATTCTCTCAACGCCCATGCCAAAGGCAAAACCTGTGACCTCCTTCGGGTTATATCCGCCCATTTCCAGGACTTTTGGGTGAACCATTCCCGAACCTAAAATTTCAATCCACCCGGTTCCTTTGCAAAGGCGGCATCCCGCTCCTCCACAAAGCATACAGGAAACATCTACTTCAGCGCTTGGCTCAGTAAATGGGAAAAAACTGGGCCGCAAGCGAATTTCACGAGATTCGCCAAACATCTGCCTTGAAAAATTCAGCAAAATCCCCTTTAGATCGGACATCCGAATCCCTTGATCAACCATAAGTCCCTCAACTTGATGGAACATCGGAGAATGTGTGGCATCATCGTCATTTCGATAAACTGTCCCAGGAGCAATGACCTTCACCGGTAAATGAGGGCGAAGTTTTTCCATGGTCCGAATCTGAACAGGAGAAGTTTGAGTCCGCAGCAATATTTCTTCTGTGATATAAAAGGAATCCTGCATTTCCCGAGCCGGATGATCTTTAGGAAGGTTAAGCGCCTCGAAATTGTAATAATCCGATTCGATTTCCGGTCCCTCAGCAATCTGGAAGCCCATCCCCAGGAAAATATCTTCAATCTCTTCGACAACCTGAGTCAAGGGGTGATAATGCCCGCGGGCAACACGGCTGCCGGGTAAAGAAATGTCGATGCGCTCTGCAGCTAAACGTTTCTCCAGAGCAATAGCTTCCAACTCCGCGCTTCGTTCTTCCCAAGCTTTTTCCAAGCGGCTGCGCATCTCATTAACCACTTGTCCCATAACCGGCCTCTCTTCGGGACTTAAACTACCCATCTGCCTCAGCAATGCTGTTAAAGTCCCTTTCTTGCCAAGCACCTTGACCTTAAGCTCCTGAAGAGCTTCCGACTTATCTAGTTGCTGCAATTCACGCAGGGCCTCTTCTCCAATGCGAAGTATTTCTTTCTTCAAGACAACCATCCTTTCCAATTTCCAAATTCCAAACTCTGCGTAAGCGTCTCATCACTCATTAGTAATGCCTATCCATCCTTTGGTGAGACGATATGATCCTCGCTTAAGGTTATAATAAAAACGCCCAATCCCCTACAAAAGGGACGAGCGTCATTCTCGCGGTACCACCCTGGTTTGGCTTTTTAAGCCACACTCATGTTCCGGTAACGGCGGAAACCGGGCTTTTCTACAGATCAAAAAGCCGCTCCAGGGCGAAATTTAACCTCTTTTTCTAAGAGGAGGATACTTTCTTAGCAGGCTTACAGTCTTGGCCCACCTCCCTGTGAAGAAACAATCCTTTTTTACCCTATCATCGCTTTATAAATATTGTAAACTATCAACAAGTTATCAAGCTATTATAGCATAGCGCCCCAGTAAATTACAAGAAATCCCTTTGGCGCACAATCTCGTAAAGAAGAATTCCCGTTGCCATGGCTACATTAAGTGATTCCACTTCCTGCGCCATAGGAATCGTAACTCTTTGCACGTCCTCCCTTTGAAAGGTAAAGGATGGACCATTTCCTTCATTCCCCACAACCAAAGCTAAAGGCCCATTCAATAAATTCGTCTCGTAGAGTGCTCTTCCTTTTGTATCTCCTAAAATTGTCCGAAGACCCTGTTTTTGGCAAAAGCTTAGCACTGCCTCCGGAGACAAGCCCGGGAGAAGGACTAAGGAAAAAAGGGCTCCCATAGTACTGCGCAGCACTTTGGGATTATAAATATCAACGGTTCCCGACGTTAAACAAACGTAACGAACTCCCGCCGCCAAGGCAGTACGGAGAATCGTCCCCAGATTTCCGGGATCTTGAACTCCGTCCAAAACAAGCACTACCGATTTTCCATCAATATGTATATCGTCCCATGTATACCTTGTTTGATTTACAACCGCTAAAATGCCTTGCGGTTCCTCCGTCGCGCTCATTTTACGAAAAACCCGCTCATCGGCTTCCTCAAAGGGGATTCTTCGATCTTGCAATCCTTCCCTTAGGTCTCTCCACTCAGATTGTTTTCCTTTTAAACTAACGTACACTTTTTTTATTGGAGCATCCCTGCGTAAAGCTTCAGCAACGAACCGCCATCCTTCTATAACATATAGCTGCGTCTCTTCACGGACTTTACGCCGCTGCAAAGAGGCGATGAATTTAACCTGTTCATTTTGTAAGGATTCCAGCACCTTTCCACCTCCAAGGCCTAGGGACCAGCTCCAGAGATAGATATAGTCTACCCATTGGCAGAGTCCTTTATAATTTCGTTTGCTTCGAAGGAAACACATCTATAAAAAGAGGATGCTAGCGCATCCTCTTCACTTGGTAATTAGCCGTTAATTTGAACTTTAGCGACATTTGCAATTTCAGTAAATGCTGCTGCATCGCTAATTGCCAGTTCTGCCAGCATCTTACGGTTAACTGTTACCCCGGCCTTCTTCAAGCCATTCATCAAGCGGCTGTAGGAAATACCATTCATACGTGCAGCTGCATTGATTCTAGCAATCCAAAGCTTACGGAAGTTTGCTTTGTTGTCTTTTCTATGAGCATAAGAATAGGCTAAGGATTTTAAGACTTGTTCATTCGCGGGGCGGTAAAGTTTACTTTTCCCTCCGCGATAACCTTTCGCCAATTTTAAGATCTTTTTATGTCTATGATGTTTTGTCATGCCTTTTTTAACACGGGCCATCCCAAAAACCTCCTTTTAGTGCAACGTTATAGATAAACAATCAAGTTTTTAATTCTCTTGACATCAGATTGGTTCATAACCGCTGATTTACGTAAATTCCGTTTTCTTTTCTGAGACTTCTTCTCCAGAATGTGACTTGTAAAGCCGTGCATACGAACAACTTTACCTGTTCCAGTTTTCTTGAAGCGCTTAGCCGCACCACGGTGAGTTTTCATTTTAGGCATTTGCGTATCCCCCTCTCGGTATTAGTCATGTTTAACAGAAGCCAAAATCATAATCATATTGCGGCCCTCAAGTTTAGGATCACGCTCTATGCTAGACTCCGCTTTACAGAATTCTGCAAGTCTGAGACAAAGGGTTCTTCCTAGTTCAGGGTGAGTGACTTCCCGCCCGCGGAACATAATAGTAACCTTCACTTTATCCCCTTCGCTTAGAAACCGCTGAGCATTACGAGCCTTGGTTTCAAAGTCATGATCCTCAATATTGGGACGCAGCTTGACTTCCTTAATTTCCATGCTCTTTTGCTTTTTACGAGCTTCCTTGTCTTTCTTCGCTTGCTCATACTTATACTTGCCATAATCCATTAGTTTGCAAACCGGCGGTTTCGCCGTCGGTGCGATCTCTACGAGATCTAAAGACTTCTCGACTGCTAGGTTCAAGGCATCTCGAACCGCCATAATTCCAAGTTGTTCTCCTTCTTCCCCAACAAGACGGACCTCCCTAACCCGGATTTCGTCATTGAGTCTTAAGTCCTTGCTAATAAGAAACCACCCCCATTAAAACTTAGCACAATAGAAAAAGACGGATGAATACCACCCGTCTTCTAAACAATCATGAGCACGTATTAAGCCCAAGCCCAGAAGATACCTTACCGACTTTAGCCGTAAGGTGAGAAGCGGATGGCTTCTACTTGACAACGAACATTTTATATCAACTCTCAAGTTTTGTCAACTTTTATTGGGCCAGAGCTGTTAAAAGCTTCTTATTTTTTATATCATCTTGGACAAGATTAACAAACTCATCTACTGTCATTTTCTCTCCGGCATCCCCTTGACCGTAACGACGTACAGCAACGGTATCCGACTCGGCTTCTTGATCTCCAACAACCAAGGTATAAGGAATCTTTTCAGTTTGGGCCTCACGGATTTTATAGCCAACTTTCTCTTTACGCTCATCGGTTTCAACTCTTATATCTAATTCATTGAAACGGGCCGCTAATGCTTTGGCATAGCCCTGATGCCGCTCACTGATCGGCAAAATACGAACCTGAACAGGTGCTAACCAGGTTGGAAAAGCTCCAGCATAATGTTCAGTCAAAAGTGCTATGAATCGTTCAATACTACCATAGATCACGCGGTGAATCATAACCGGACGATGTTTTTGTCCGTCCTCACCGACATAAGTTAGGTCGAATTTTTCCGGCATTTGGAAATCAAGCTGTATGGTACCACACTGCCAAGTCCTATCCAGGCAGTCTTTAACGTGGAAATCAATCTTTGGTCCGTAAAAAGCTCCGTCGCCTTCATTGATCTTATAATCCAAACCTCTTTCTACGAGGGCCTCTTGTAGCGCCCGAGTTGCAGCTTCCCAATCCTCATCTGAACCCATAGAATCTTCAGGACGGGTGGACAACTCTACATGATATTCAAAACCAAACACTTTGTAGAAGGTGTCTACCAGTTCAATAACCCCAAGAAGTTCCTCCTTAATCTGGGACGGAAGCATAAAGATATGGGCATCATCTTGAGTGAAGTTTCTAACCCGCAGCAAACCGTGGAGTGCACCCGATAGTTCATGGCGATGAACGAGTCCCAATTCTCCGACTCGCAGCGGCAAATCCCGATAACTGCGCAATTTGGTCCGGTACATAATCATACCGCCCGGACAGTTCATAGGCTTAACTGCGAAATCCTGATCATCAATCTTCGTAAAATACATGTTTTCTTTATAATGATCCCAGTGACCAGATTGTTCCCAGAGGGAACGATTGAGAATGATCGGAGTCTTAATTTCTTGATAGCCCCGCTTGCGGTGTTCCTGTCTCCAGAAATCTTCAAGAGCATTGCGCAAAACCATTCCTTTAGGATGGAAGAAGGGAAATCCAGGGCCTTCGTCATGAAGACTAAAAAGATCAAGTTCTAAGCCCAACTTACGATGATCGCGGCGTTTGGCCTCTTCCAATTTGAATAGATAATCTTCGAGATCAGCTGCTTTAGCAAAGACTGTGCCGTAAATACGCTGCAGCATCTTATTTTTCTCATTACCTCGCCAATAGGCGCCTGCCAAACTCATGAGTTTAATTGCTTTAATAATTGAGGTTGATGGGATGTGGGGACCTGCGCAAAGATCCGTAAAATTCCCCTGAGTATACATGGAAATGGTAGCATCTTCGGGAAGCCCTTCAATAAGTTCCACTTTATAATTTTCACCAAGTTTTTTAAAGTAGTCCAGAGCCTCGGTACGCGATACTTCCTTACGTTGATAAGTGTAGTTTTCCTTTGCCAGGCGTTTCATTTCTTTCTCGATTTTCTCAAGATCCTCAGGGGTAAACACATGCTCAGAATCAAAATCATAATAAAAACCTTTGGCAATAGCTGGTCCTATCCCCAACTTTGTTCCGGGAAACAAATTTTCTACAGCCTGGGCCATTAAGTGAGACGTTGAATGTCGAAGAACCTCCAATCCTTCTTCGCTGTCCAGCGTGATGATCTCAACTGCCGCATTCTCCATAAGAGGATAAGAAAGGTCTTTTAATTTGTCATTTACCTTTCCAGCAACTGCAGCTTTAGCTAAACCACGCGAAATAGAGGCAGCCAATTCTGCTATAGTCGTTCCTTGTTCAACCTCACGTATTGAGCCATCTTTTAAAGTTACTTGAATCATTGCTATCACTCCTAACAAATTTCGATAAACGCAAAAAACTCTCGCCCCAACTAGGGACGAGAGTTTACTCCCGTGGTTCCACCCAACTGAAAGGATATTCCTTCCACTCGATTCCCCTTAACGCGGGAAACGACAAAGCTTACTTATTTCAGCCCTGCACTCAAGGGTGGTCTTCACCTGAACCTTTGTGAGAAATGCTTACAGCCGCGGCATTTCTTCTCTAGCACTTAAGATCAGGATACTCTCCCTTTCAGCGATTTAAAGTAATTACTTTAGAAACAGTTCTATTAAGATTAATATACCAAGCGAATAGATTAATTATACAAAAACCTTGCTTATTTGTCAAAAATCCTTACATAAAGAACAGCCTCCGCAATCACGAACTCTATTACCAAAAACTCGCCTTATGGTCTGTAATGTATCTTTATACCCATTATAACGAATGTGCAAAGTGATCTGTCTTGGAGCTACTGCGATCAGGGAACTTACTAAGAGGTCTTCGTAACCTAACTCATGTAAATTATCCAGTTGATAATCTTCCAGGTAGTCGCGGGTTATATCCTCTCCGTCCTCGTCATAAAGATGAAACTCACCTTTCGAAGTCATTCCTACATGCAGCCTCTCTAATTGCGGCGTCTGGGTGTCGACAAAATGTTTTAAGAGCTGAATAAATTCCAGATACTCCTTTTCTACGATATACTCTTCGATGGCAAACTCCACAGCTTTACTGACGTCATGCTTATATTCCTGGGCCCGGAAACTTAGAAAACCTTCAAGATCGAAAATCAAAGACTGATTAAGACAACTTAAGATTTGAGTTACAAGCTTTGTCTTACGATTGATACGATAGGCACGATCCTGGCCCAAACCTTTATTCAAATATTCCAGAGCACTGTTTAGAATCTCTTGACCATTATCATCAATTAAATATCTATTTTTTTTAAGGATTCCCCGTACATGTTCTTTCTCCCAATGCAGCAAGATCGTCTCCGCTAAGGCATTCGCTAAATAATATCGCTGGATTTTCTGGACCATTTCTTCATTGTCAGTCCCCGCAAGAGACGTAGCAAGAAACTTACACTGAATTAGCCAACGCTTTCCGTGTTGCTGCTCAATTATCTGTAAAGGGAGACATTCACGTTTACTCAATTCCCTTAAGGACTTACATATACTGTCATGGTATCTTTGCGTACCCAACTGCACGGAATGTTCCACTGGCACCCCTCCATATTAGAGTATATGACTCTAATGAAGCCATATTTCGATTGGGCCAATCTGTTAATACCTTTTAAACAATATATTTTCAAAAGGTATTTCGGACATTCCATAATATTTCCAATTTATAGCATTTTTATTCTGTTTTAACCATGTTTTACATTGAGCAATTGTTACTATCCTTCTGGGACACCGATTTCTTGCGAGGGAAAAGAGATCGAATAGAGTCTCTATCATCGTTAAATTCTTGTTCTGCAGAATAAATGCCGTCAATTTCGTTAATATCCCCAATCAGGTTTTCCACGTCGAGTTTGCGAAAGGGAGTTCTCAATTTAAACAGTATAACCGTTTTATTTTGTTCTTCATTTTGCAGAACCATGGTAATATTTTGCGGAACAATGTTGTGAGACTCAATAACCCTGTTTATCTCTTTAACTCGGCACGTTCCATTGACTGCAACAACCTTAATTGTCGTACTATTTCTAAAAAAATAATTTTCTACTATACGCTCTAGAGTAATGAACACTAAAAAGGTGACCAATGTAGCTGAAAAATAGAACCCGGCTCCAGTCGCCAAGCCAATAGCTGAGACAACCCATAGGGATGCTGCAGTCGTCAAGCCTCTGATCGATGTTTTATCTCGCAAGATTGTGCCGGCTCCTAAGAAACCGATCCCTGAGACAACTTGCGCAGCTAAGCGAGCAGGATCTTTGTTAACTGACGTGAAATTAGTAAAGCCGTACATTGATAAAATCATAATCAACGCTGAGCCTAAGCTTACTAAAATATGAGTTCTAAATCCTGCCGAACTATCATTTCGTTCTCGTTCAAGACCGACAATTCCTCCAAAAATACAAGCCAGCAATAACCTTAAAGCAATTTCATAATCCGTAATATGCACTGTTTTTCACATCCTTACTGTGATTGTAATATCTATCGCTTAATAACATAAATTAATGATTCGAGGGCGAGGCCTTTTCTATGATGATTACTCAAATCAATTATTCGTTATCATAGGTTCAATTCCTTTAATCTTATAAAAAATTCTAATATTTTGATTACTAAATATTATGTTATTTTTCTGGGCAATGCAACCTCCAAATACATGAAAAGCTGCAACAAAAAAATTTTGTTACAGCCTTTTTTCTATTCCGGAATTATAGGTATGCCTAAAAAATTATTTCTCTTCGCTTACCAGAAGCTCCCTTACGTACGAAGGAAGAGCAAAGCATCCCTTATGAATCTCAGTGTTGTAATATTTTGTTTTTATCCCCAAACTATTCCATGCCTGCTCGTTTAGGTCCTTTACGGGGTCATATACTTTGGAGGCAAATCCAAATAACCAATGTCCTGACGGATATGTTGGAATATGCGCTTGATAGACTCTGCAAACCGGAAAGAATTCTTTGATCCGTTTATGAGCCCTCTGCATTGACTGAGCATACTCAGCATAATAGGGGCTTTCGTGCTGGTTAACCAGAATACCGTTCTCCTTAAGTGCCTTGAAGCAATTACCATAAAATTCTTTAGTAAATAGACCTTCTCCCGGTCCAAAAGGATCGGTGGAATCAACGATAATTAGATCATATGCATTTTCCTTGGAGCGTACAAATTTTAACCCATCCTCAAAATATAGTTTCACCCGTGGATCGTCTAGTTTACAGGCAGTTTGGGGCAAATATTCCCTGCACACATCAACCACCATTTTATCAATTTCAACCATATCAATTCGTTCAATTGAATTATAGCGAGTAAGTTCTCTTACCGTTCCGCCATCACCGGCCCCAATAACCAGAACATTCTTTGTGTTTAGGTTTGTCGCCATTGGAACATGAACAATCATATCATGATAGATAAATTCATCTTTTTCAGTAACCATCATTAAGCCGTCTAAAGTAAAAAAAGTCCCAAATTCTTTAGAATGAAAAACATCTATCCTTTGGAATTCACTCTGACCCGTATACAGAGGTTTATCCACCTTAATAGAAAAACGAACATTATCCGTGTGTTGTTCTGTATACCACAATTCCATGTTATTATTCCTCCAATACTTTGATACTTTTAACCGACATATCCTCCGTCCCGGTTAGAAAACATCCCTTAGCCTTAGCATAGGAGATATAATCAATAATTTCATCGGTTATCCGTTCACCTGGAGCTAAAATTGGAATACCCGGCGGGTAAGACATCACAAACTCTGCACATATATGTCCATCACTTTCCTTAAGTTCAACAGAACGCTGAGGCGAGTAAAAGGCTTGTTGTGGCGTCATTATGACATCGGGATTAATATATTCATGATCAAGCATCCCGGATTTGTCTTTTGTATAGAGTCGCTTAATTTCCGATAGTGATGATACAAGTCGTTCCAAAGCTAACTCGCGATCCCCCACAGAAATTATCGCCAATATATTGGCGATATCGCCCAATTCAATCTGTATCCCGTAATCATCCCGTAAAATATCGTAAACTTCTATTCCTGCCAGCCCTATCTCACGGGTGTAAACAGAAAGCTTGGTGTGATCAAAATCAAACACAGAATCCCCGTTAATTAGTTCTTTCGAAAAAGCATAGTAACCACCAATTTTATTGACTTCATCTCTAGCATAGTGAGCCAGAGAGGATACCTTGTTGAAGATATTTTTTCCATCCAAGGCAAGGTTACGTCTGGAAATATCCAGGGACGACAAGAGCAAATAAGAGCCGCTGGTAGTCTGGGTTAAGTTAATCGTTTGACGCACATGACCTGTACCAAGACGATTGCTTTTCAACAGGAACGAGCTTTGGGTTAGTGATCCGCCTGTTTTGTGCATGCTGACCGCTGACATATCAGCGCCAACTGCCATTGCATTCACAGGCAGGTCAGAACCAAAATAAAAGTGGGTGCCGTGGGCTTCATCAACTAAAACGTACATATTATGGGAATGGGCAAGTTCAGTAATAGTCTTTAAATCCGAGCAAATCCCGTAATAGGTCGGATTATTAACAAAGATAGCCTTAGCATCTGGATTTTCTTCTATAGCATGCTTTACATCATCCACCGACATTCCTAAGGGTATTCCTAATTGTTTATTTACACCGGGATTAACATATACAGGAATTGCTCCGCTGATAATAAGTGCATTTATTGCACTTCTATGGACATTACGAGGCATAATTATTTTTTCGCCTTGTTTACATACGCTCATAATCATAGCCTGAACAGCAGCCGTAGTACCGTTAACCATAAAAAAAGCGTGATCTGCTCCAAACGCATCTGCCGCTAATTCTTCTGCTTCTTTGATAACTGAAACAGGATGAACAAGATTATCAAGAGGCTTCATGGAGTTAACGTCCACCGATAGGCACTGTTGTCCCAGAAACTTTACAAGTTCAGGGTTTCCTCTGCCTTGCTTGTGTCCAGGTACATCAAAGGGTACTACTCTCATAGATTGATAATTTTGCAATGCCTCATAAATGGGTGCCTTGCCTTGCCAAAGGGAATGCATGTAAAGCACCGCCTTTCCTTACCTTATTCTGATAATTGTTGTCCTATGAAACGATTTCATTTTCCTACAAAAAGGATAGAATTTCAACAATACGATTTGTCTCAAAGATTTAAAGTTCTAAACATTAGAATAATATTCTTCTAAAAAACAACATTAATAGTATATTAAACATTATCCAAAATATCAACGAGAGAGGCTTTCGCAAATTTGGGGAATAGGATTGTCGAATAGTTTAAGAACTATTTCATGGAGGCTTGATAATGATAAAAATACGAAGTAAGTTAATCTTAGGCTTAATTTCCGGTCTTTTTGGCGAGCTGGCCATTATGTCAAGCAATTATTTGTTTGTCAAATTTGGTCTTGTAAAAAATTCATTGCACTCGATGTCCCGTCAAGTCCTAAATTGCAGAAAATGGGTATTCAGGAGCACAAAAAACGATGTGTGGTTATCGCATATAATTAGTACATTCTTTTGCACAACCGGAGGCATATTAATTACCTATCTATTGTCCTTCAACAAACGTTCTCATATCTTGAAAGGCTTTCTTTTAGGAACATTTGGAGGAATAATTCCTTATTTGTTTAGCTATTTCAAGGTAGTTAAGGATTTAAAAACATCGCTTAGCAAAATCATGTGCTTCTTTAGTCATGGATTTTTCGGCTTAACTGTGGCAGTGGTTATTAAATTTCTAGGAGAAACAAATCGCAGTGCCAATCCTCCTACGAGATAAATAGATTCAGCGTATGGCGGTTTACAGTTGGCTAAGAGTTGAAATCAGGGCATAGAAAAAGCCACAGGCGAGCTGGGCTTAGTTTTATTTCGTATGATTAGCAAAGGGGGGAAAGCCTCTATAAAACAGTTAAACCCGCATGAACAGCGGGTTTATAGATGAATTATGGTGGGTTTGAGAGGACTCGAACCTCCGACCCCCGCGATGTCAACGCGGTACTCTAACCAGCTGAGCTACAAACCCATAATGGTGCCGATGACCGGAATCGAACCGGTACGGGCTATTAACCCGCGGGATTTTAAGTCCCGTGCGTCTGCCAGTTCCGCCACATCGGCAAAATATTTGGAGGCGGCACCCAGATTTGAACTGGGGATAAAGGTTTTGCAGACCTCTGCCTTACCACTTGGCTATGCCGCCAACTTTATTGAATGGAGCGGGTGACGAGATTCGAACTCGCGACTTTCACCTTGGCAAGGTGACACTCTACCACTGAGTTACACCCGCATGGATGGTGCCTCAGGACGGAATCGAACCGCCGACACGAGGATTTTCAGTCCTCTGCTCTACCGACTGAGCTACCGAGGCATACAATAAATGGCGACCCCGATCGGAATTGAACCGACGATCTCCTGCGTGACAGGCAGGCATGTTAACCGCTACACCACGGGGCCACTTTCAGTCTTGAATCAAATTGGTGGGCGATGACAGGTTCGAACTGCCGACATCCTGCTTGTAAGGCAGGCGCTCTACCAGCTGAGCTAATCACCCGGGCGACTGACGATTATCAGTATACACAAAAAAGTCTTCCGTGTCAAAACTTTTTTTTAAAATGGTTCTCTGTCCTTAAACCAGCAAAATGGTAGATTCGCAACTAACTTGTGGATACCTTTTTTTGTTTAACGACATCTTCAATATTAATGGAACGAGTATGCTTAGTATGTGACCATTGTTTATCCTTACGATTAATGAATCCCAAAAAGACAATAGGAATCCAACTATAGATGAAAACAGGATACAAAATGAGGCCTACATAGGCTTTCCAAGGTATCCGGTCCAGAGCCAAAGCTGCGATAGGATAAAGATATTGAATTGAAGAAAGTATTTGCCACCCTGTCCAAGGCATTACTAAAGTAAAGACATGAGTATAACTTGACTGCAAGGCGGAAATAAAGTTCGTCATCATAAAAAATGTTGCGATCATTACAAGAGCAGGCTGAAAGAGATGTATTGCGGCATCAAAATACATAATTTTTCTTTCGCGTATACCTTTAAGTATCAGGGGAAAGAAATATCTTCCCGCTACATCTACTTGTCCCTGAGCCCAACGTTTTCTTTGATACCAAGACTGCATAAAGGTTAAAGGCTTTTCATCATAAACGACAGCATCGTGAGCCCAAGTGGTTTTAATACCATGGGTTAACGCCTTCATGCTGAACTCAAGATCTTCTGTCAGAGACGTAGCTCCCCAACCAAATTCCTTCAAAACATCGGTTGAAATGCACATGCCTGTCCCGCCAAGAACGTTTGAAAGCCGCCCCGTATTATACCTTGCAAGTTGCAGCAATCTGTTTGTTACCCAAAATGCTATGGAAAATGTATTCGTCACCCATGTATCCATTGGATTCTTTGAATCTAAGTAACATTGAACTATTTTATGTCCTTGGCAAAGTTTACTGTTCATTTCAAAGAGAAAATTGCTTTTTACTAAATTATCAGCATCGAAAATTACGATTGCATCATATTGGCGCTCCATTTTGAAAAGGCGATGGAACATCCATTCAAGGGCATAACCTTTACCACGTTTTTCAGTATTAAAACGTCTATGAACAATGGCTCCCGCATTCCGAGCTATTAATGCAGTCTTATCCGTACAATTATCAGCGACCACAAAAATATCGAAGAGCTCTTTAGGATAATCCAGCATCCTCAGATTCTCTACAAGCGGTCCGATGACAGCTTCCTCATTATGAGCAGCAACAACAACGGCAAAACTCTTCTCAGGCGTTAGAATCTTATCCTCTCGTCTCCTATACAGTCCAAACATAGACAAAACAAAATAATAAAATGTCAAAAAAATAATAATAACTTGGACCGGAATCATAATTACGTTAAATAACTGTGTTACCGTAAGCCCAGAGAACAAATCCACCTAACTGACCCCCTTCTGACCAATAAATTCTAACATAGGATTTTGACCTATGCAAGAATAGTTGCTAAGAACTTTATCCACTTTATCTATGTATTACATTTATTTTCCATATTTGTCTCTTAGAACTATAATTTTTTATTATTGTCATGTTTATCTTCGTCCTATTATTTTAAAAAAAATAAAAGCTATTAATGACCCACTAAATATCATGAATGTTAATGCAGCTTTTATACCAAAACTAATCGATTGCCAGTAAACCTCCCCAATCTGCCGTCCAGATATCCAGGGAACAAAATC
Organism: Desulfosporosinus sp. FKB; assembly: GCF_002196705.1. Taxonomy (GTDB): domain Bacteria; phylum Bacillota; class Desulfitobacteriia; order Desulfitobacteriales; family Desulfitobacteriaceae; genus Desulfosporosinus. The sequence goes on along the minus strand of NZ_NADJ01000002.1, from coordinate 2,833 downwards.
CCGAAAGATTTTAGCTGCCCCATTACCTAATATAACCAGCAAAATAATAGCAGACGATAAAAGTAGTATACCCGATATACATGCCGGTGTATCCAACCTAAATCGTCGAATTATGTCTTTTTTCCACCAGTAGAATTCTATATTCAGTATCTCAATCCATCTCCGCCACATATTCATCACCTCACTTTTACTTTATGAGGCGCTTTAGAAGATGATCAACTTTTATGCAAATAAGTTTAAATTCCTATCATGATGGTTAAAATTCTCACCAAGGAGGTGGTTAATATGCCAATTCCATCAGAGGATGGTAAATTTATTCACTGTTCTTATTGTAACCAAAGATTTCGCTTTGGCTACGAAGCTGAAAAGCATGAAAAAGCAATTCATGCTGATCAATTGTCAACCTAAAACTCAAAGCAACTAGTTCAACTAACATTTTATCTCGATAACAAGTAAAGTAATTACAATTAATTCAAGCCTTGAAAATTGTATTACTAAATGAGCTTCCCATTGAAGTACAAGCTGCATTATTTAAACATTTATTTCTTTACTAATTTTTTGGTACAAAAGACTATCTCAGATGAGGTAGTCTTTTAATTATCATGTCACTCTAGCTTCTGCTTTCAGCAAGCTCTTACTTTTCTTGTTGAAAGTCTCTCTTTAATAACATGGTGCGGATTTAATTTTATCGATCCACTGACTTTCGAAGTAACAACTTCATGGTCAGCTATAAGGTTTTCGCCGTCGACCTAGCGACAATTACTCTCCTGCCATGTGTCGACCCTCAAATGAACGTCAAATAACATATAATTTCCCATGATTCTAAATAATAATTAAAATTGTTTATCTTTTTGCGGCGAGAAGACTCCCATCCTCTATAGGTGGCGAGATGAATCGCTGCCCCCCAATTATTGCAGAACGCCTGTTCTGAATTCGTTCTCGTTGTGGTAAAATAAGGATAACGCGAACGAATGGTCGAGGTGGTGGTTAAGATAATCCGTGTCTTAAAAACTAAATTCCAGACTTCCCAAATTAATATTAACCGTCTCTTTGCCTGTAATCACACGTCGGCTCAAATTTGGAATGATTGTCTAAGCTTGGCCAAAGAACATTTTCAACGAACCGGTCACTGGATTGACCGTGGGACGCTGCATTTAGCGACGAAAGGTCAATACCCAATTCACAGTCAGTCCATTCAAGGAGTCTTCGAAAAATACCTTGATGCTCGAGACAATGCCCATAAGGCAAAGCTAATGGGATTCACTAAAATTCGTTACCCGTACAAACATAAGAAGCATTTCAATACCAAGTGGAAAAAGGACGGCTTTCGCATGGGTAACAACGGAAAAGTTGAGTTAAGTTTGGGACTTCTCAACAGCAAACGTCAGAAACCTATCACTGTCCAGATCAAAAAGTTGCCTTCCGGTAAACTTAAAGAGATCGAACTCATCTATGACCGCGGTCTTCAATTGGCTATAACTTACGATGACGGTAACTCTCCAAACGAAAACGATCATGTGAATATCGCGGCCATCGATCTGGAAGAAATTCACACCATTGCATCAGTCTGTGATAACGGCCAAGGAGTGATCATCACGGGTCGTAAGCTCCGAAGTATCAAACGTTTTCGTAACAAGAAACTGAAGGAACTTCAAAAAAAGATCGCTAAATGCCAAAAAGGGTCCCGTCAATGGAAAAAGTACCGACGGGCTTTGACCTATATCTTAAGCAAAAGTGATGCCCAGTTGATGGAGACCCTACATAAAACCACCCGTGAGTTTGTAAACTGGTGTCTAGAGAATAACGTCAAGGAAGTTGTTGTCGGCAACGTTGAAGGCATCGAGCGACATACCTCACCCAGAAAGAAAAAGAAAAAGAAAAAGAAAAAGAACAAGCACAAACGTTCACGTAAACATAATCAAAAAATGTCTCAGTGGCATTTTGGACGAACCACCACGTACCTATACTATAAATTGGCAGTCGAAGGGATAAGTTTTCAAAAGGTCGATGAATCCTATACAACACAAACATGTCCTGTTTGTGGGAGAAGAAAGAAAACCTCCTCTAGAAATTATAGGTGTACTTGTGGATATCGAGAACACCGTGATATTCACGGAGCCAAGAATATCTTGAGCAACTACAAATATGGGGTGTTTCGAGAAGTATATGTAGAAGAGCCAAAGTATCTACGGATTGCCTAAGGTAAGAAGTAGTAGATGCCATGAACCTGGCCTGTATGCGGCAAATGCATAGAGTTGCCGGTCTTACCGAAATGATGGACTCACGCCTATCAGGTGAGGCATCTCTAACGAGATACCCTTGAGACATGCATTATGGGATTGCCGGAAGCCCCTATCCTACGGCGAAAACAGTGTTTTCGTTCTTAACGAAGTGTAGGTAGGGGAGGTTCACCATCAGATAATTTAGAAGCAACTAGAGATGTATCTGGAGATAAATTTAAAACTTACAATTTGATTCGTGGCGAAGTACGAGGTTTTCGCCACATTGCGACTTGTGACACATTCTCCAGCAATGTGGATCCGAACNTTTTCGCCACATTGCGACTTGTGACACATTCTCCAGCAATGTGGATCCGAACGGGTGGAGCCCCGGACTTCTTCCCTAAACACTTATTATATTTACTTTAACTTAACCTTTACTTTCATGAAACACAGACAGACTGCCAATATGGCAGTCTGTCGCTTGTTTACCTGGCGATGACCTACTTTCCCAGGGGCAATGCCCCAAGTATTCTCGGCCCTGGAGGTCTTAACTTCCGTGTTCGATATGGGAACGGGTGGAACCCCTCCGGCATGATCACCAGATCTCTGAG
>NZ_NADJ01000019.1 GCF_002196705.1 Desulfosporosinus sp. FKB | reverse complement strand
GCCATACTTAATTTCTCTGAATTGAGTATTTTATGCAAGTTCTATCCGTGATAAGTTCTTTTGGTAAGTTAGCAATTCTATGAAAACAAGAGGAAAACAACGAAAAATTAAATTAATATAGGGAGGTGTAATCAATGTTCATGAAAGCAATAAGTTTATTCAATAAGATGGGTAAAACCCAAGACTCCATTTTGACAGGATTATTGGGAGGTCTGGTTGGAACTATCTTTATGGATATATCAAATGAAGTGATCTATCGAGCTGGGAAAACGGAAGGCCGTTATGCAACAATGGCAGGTCAAATGTTTGTGAGCCCAATCAGAACGAAGCAAAAAAAGAATTTCATTCTAGGCCAGGTTTTACATTTGGCAACGGGTTCGATTTTTGGCCTCCCATTAATGTACATTTTAAAGAAGACAGGTAAGGACCATTATGTGGCCAAAGGGCTAGTATCATCTATCATAACCTGGGGTGTTTTATATACGGGTGGCCAAAAAGTAGGCTTATATAAAAAGACCCACCTAACAAAGTCTCAGTATTCGGCGATGTTCAATAATTTGATTTATGGAATAACTTCTGCAAAGGCTATGTTAATGATAGCTGATTCGAATGTTTTTGAAAAACGTGAACGTATTAATCCAACAACGTTTGACTCGAAAGGTGATTACCAGTATTTAATCGAAAATGGTATGAGTACGGATCAGAAACAGACCTATTTACATTGATTAACTTAAAAACGATTGTAGAAATCTATTGAGTAACCCCGGGTAAGACCTGTAATGTGCCAACAGAGAGCTTACCTGGTTTTTTGATTCACTTGCATTTCTGATCTGATACTATACTTCTCTTTCTCATAAAGCATTATAATAAGAGTAAGATCCAAAAGTGAGAGTCGGGATCCGTATATTGTCTAGGAAACAGTGATATGTCTGAGGTACACGTGAGCATCCGAAGGGATATGAAATGGGGTTTTTTATGAAAGTTAAGATCATTTATCGCTGTTCAAACTGTGGCAGTGAGAGCCCGAAATGGATGGGGAAATGTCCGAACTGTGAAGAATGGAACACCTTTGAAGAACTTATTAATCAACCAATCTCAACTCAGGTTTCGACAGCGAAACAGACGAGTTCCGTCAAGAGGTTATCGGAAGTTTCATCCGCTAATAGTGACAGAATTGTTACAAGCATTCTTGAATTTAACCGGGTTTTAGGCGGTGGAATCGTCAAAGACTCGATTATTATACTCACAGCAAGACCGGGAGCCGGAAAGTCAACTTTGTTGTTACAAGTTGCTGATGATGTGGCATCTCAAGGATACAAGGTGCTATATGCATCTGCAGAAGAAAGCGATACGCAAATAAAAAATAGAGCAGATCGAATCTTAAAGGGAATTAATAGCAATATTTGGATATACTCTGATACAAGTATGGATCATGTACTTCTGGCAGTCAATGAATTGGATCCGGATTTGGTTATTATCGATAGTATTCAAACCTTTACGCTGGAAGAACACCATTCACGTCCAGGTTCTCCCATTCAAACTATGGGCTGTGCCAATGAACTTTTAAAAGTTGCCAAAAACAATGAACGCCCCAGAGCAGTAATTATGGTTGGTCAGATGACAAAGGACGATGAAATTGCCGGGTTAAGAGCGTTAGAGCACTTGGTTGATGCTGTGTTGATCTTGAATGGGGAAAATGGGGAAGAATTACGGGGGGCCTGGTGTTCGAAAAACAGGTTTGGAAGCACAGGAGAAATTGGTTTTTTCTCCATGACGGAAAAGGGAATGTTATCCATCGATAACCCTTCAGAATTCTTCATGACCCAGAGGGAAGAAGGCCAAACCATATCAGGAAGTGCTTTAGCCGTTATAAAAGAAGGTACACGTCCGATTATTGTGGAAGTTGAAAGCCTTGTTTCAAAATCCTTTACACCCTATCCCTCCAGAATTGCCGAATGTTTAAGGCGGGACCAACTAAATACTCTTATTTCTATTCTTGAACAGCGTGGAAAGATTAGCCTTTACGATAAAAATGTTGTGATAAAAACAACAGGGGGTCTTCAACTCAAAGAACAGGCGGTTAATTTAGCAATTATCATGTGTATTGTTTCTTCAGTCATGGATAAAACAATTCCCAATGACACAGTCTTCGTAGCTGATGTAGGGCTGACTGGAGAACTAAAGAAAGTTCCGGCTATTGAAGCGAGGATACGAGAAATTGACCGAATGGGATTCCGACGTGTCTACGTGGCGAGAAATACTGTACGTGATTCTTCTCGCTTTAAGAATCTTGATATAATTGAGCTTAACACTTTATATGATGTTATAAAACATTTAGGGATGAAGGCTGGAGGCAGAATTGAACCTTATACGACAGAGATTACTTGATAGAGTGTTAAGCATCCTCTGGTAACCAGACTAACATTATGGTTTCAGAAACCTTTATGGGACCTTTAATGATAAGTCGGAAACACATGCGTTCCGGCTTTTTTTATGCACTGGAAAATTTTAAAATTATCCTTCTAGTCATAGACATTTAATGATAATATGTAATAAGTAGAAAGTTATGACGGAGGGGGGTTCAATGTCTTTTACCTATTTTGTCAGCTCAGATGCCATCGGTCATTAAGACTCGGAATTGGGCAAACGTCTGATGCACAGTTTCTTTTTAAAGCTCTCAGAAGCTGCAGAAAAACCTTCCCATATTGTATTTCTGGAAAAAGGAGTGAGCTTGTTACTGCCGGAATTCTCGGCCTTTGATGCTCTGGAGATTTTAGAAAAGGACTGGGGTGTTGCTCTCTTGGCTTGCGGCTTGCGTGACTTGTCTGGATTATTACGGCATTAAGGATAAAATCAAAGTCGGCAAAGTATCGACTATGCCGGAGATCATCGCTGTCATGCATCAAAGCGCTAAAGTGATACATATCTAAATTTGGTGTAGAGAGATTGAGGAGGGGAAAAGACTAATGGAGAACCGGGAATTATGGACAGCACTGGGTATGGATTTAGAGAAACACGATGATTTTTTGGCTCCGGTACCCGCAATTTTCACGAGCTTATTTTTAGATCGACCTAATCGCCCCAAAGGAATGGGATATTTTGATGCAGTGGTTGGAGATGTTCATGGAATTCGTGTTCATGAACTCTATGCCATGAAACAAGCCGGCAAAAAAGTGTTCTCAACCTTTTGCGTATATGTGCCGGAGGAAATTATCGTGGCGACGGGGAGCGCCAGCATTGGCCTGTGTGCCGGGGCTCAGTTTACTGTTTCTTCGGGGGAAAAGGTTCTGCCCCGCAATCTTTGCCCTTTGATTAAATCGACAATGGGTTTCAAATTAGACCGCATCTGCCCCTATTTCCAAGTTTCTGATTGGGTCATTGGGGAAACGACCTGTGATGGAAAGAAGAAGGCCTGGGAAATTCTTAACAAGTATATCCCTACATACGTTATGGAACTGCCGCAAAAGAAGGAAACCAAGGATGTTTCTCTTTGGGAAGAAGAAGTGCAGGAATTCGCCTCATTTATTGAACGCGAAACAAAGGTGAAATTAACTGCTGAGAATCTTGCTCAGGGGATTGAAACGATTAACAATAAACGCCTTGCCCTACAAAGATTAGCTGACTTAAGAAAACATACTCCGGCACCGATTCACGGTTTGGATGTCCTCTTAATTAATCAGCTCTCTTTCTTTGATGATCCTGTTCGTTTCGCTGCCCAAGTTAATGCCTTGTGCGATGAACTTGATCAGCGAGTCAAAGAGGGTATTGGGGTAGCACCAGCCAATGCCCCAAGGATCTTAGTAACGGGGACTCCCCAGCCTTTACCCGCATGGAAGCTTCACGCTTTAATTGAACAGGCAGGGGCTGTTGTAGTTGGAGAGGAAACCTGCACCGGAGAACGTTATTATAAGGATGTTACTGAACCGGCTGATGATGTCGGAAATATGCTTGCTAATATTGCCAAACGGCCTTTAAAAGTAAATTGCGCTTGCTTTACTCCGAATCAGGGACGATTGGAAGATATTGCGTACATGGCTGAGAACTTAAAAGCGGATGCTGTAATCGATTTCTCGCTTCAATTCTGTCAGCCCTATGGTGTGGAAAGTTATTTTGTGGGCAAAGAAATGGAGAAAAAACAAATTCCATATCTGCGGCTGGAAAGCGACTTTTCTGAAGAAGATCAAGGTCAGCTTTTAACTCGGATAGAAGCTTTATTAGAGATGATTCGTGGATGATGCAAGCCGGCTTAGATCTCGGCTCAGTGAATACAAAGTTAGTGGTTCTGGAAGATGGAAAACGGGTTTATCAACAGATCATTCCTTCTCGGTTCGACTCGGTACAGGCCGGCATTGCTTTACTAAAAACCTATGTCGATAAAGAGGGGGAAAAGCCCGAGAAACTCGTGGTTACAGGATATGGAAGAGTAAACTTTGCTGAAGGACGGGTAATTACCGAGATTTCTTGTCAGGCCAGAGGGTGTCATCATTATTTTTCGGATAAGGAGTATATTCTTGACCTAGGAGGACAGGATGCCAAAGTCATCAGAAAAAATGGAAATGGCAAAGTTGTTCAGTTTATCATGAATGACAAGTGTGCCGCAGGCACCGGGCGTTTTTTAGATGTCATCCTCAAAGGATTAAACCTGACAGCGGAGGAATTCAGTTCGGCAGCTGAAGCCAGCCCAATGCCTATTAATTCCATGTGTACGGTGTTTGCAGAGTCGGAAGTGATCACAATGCTGGCGAAAGGGGTTCCTAAACCTGAAGTTATTGCAGGTCTTTTTAAAAGTACCGCCAAGCGTCTGGCCAATTTTGTCGAGTCCGTGGGGCATCCGGAAACGTTGATTTTCACTGGCGGTGGTGCTCACTACGATCTCCTGACCCGCTTTCTTGAGAAGGAACTAAAGGTAAACCTTGTGATTCCTCCAGAACCTGAACTGACCGCTGCTTTAGGTGCAGCATTGCTTGCCTAGTACTTTGCGGGCATAAGTAAGGGCAAGACTCTAACTAACGGCGAAAAAATGGTTTATCCCTTGGACTGGTAATTTAAAGACTATAACTTATAAGATTGATTATAGAAATAGGGGCTGTTGCAGATTTAATTTGCACAGCCCCTTTAGTCCTCAATGGAGACAATTAGTAAAAACCTTATGCGTAAGATTTAAATAATACGCATAAGGTTCCTCTATTATATTTAAATTATTATTATTTAGTGATAAAATTAAACGAGAAGGGGGAGTTGAGATGAGCGAAGAGAGTAAACTATGGCAATGTCAAATGCAAAGTTGTGGGTATATCTATAATCCTGACAAGGGTTGTAAAAAAAGTAAAGTAGCTGTGGGTGTGCCCTTTGAGGAACTGCCCGATACATGGAGATGCCCATTATGCGGAGCCAGTAAGAAAGCATTCAAACCCCTGTAAAGTTTAAGGTTAGAGCATCAAGAAAGATCTAAAGGTTTTATAATCATTCTTCTTAGGGCTGGAGTGTTGCTAGAGATTTTCACTAAGAGGGTATTTCCTTAAGGCTGGGATCCTTAAACCGCACAATAAATTTTGTGCCGGAAGGAGAAGTTATCACCTCAATTTTAGCCATATGTCTTTCGGCAATATTAAAACACGTAGACAGGCCAATCCCTGTTCCGCCTTTTTTCGTTGTTTGAAAAGGAGTGCCCAAACGTTCCAGAATTTCCTGACTGATGCCGGATCCTTGGTCTTTTACCTCCAGTACAATACTATCTTTGGTTTGATAGGTCCTAATGGTTAAAGTCCCCTTTGGGCTCATTGCTTCGAGGCCGTTCCTTGTGAGATTAAGGATAAGTTGTCTCATTTCGCGTTCATCTAACATTAGTTCAGGGATATTCTCTGCCTCAAGGACGACAAGTTTATCTTGGTTGGTTGCATCAGCCATAATTAAAGGATATAAAGAATCCACTAAGTTGTTGAGTTTAACTGGTGTCCGTAATTTGGCGTTTGTTTTAGCAACAGATAAAAATTCATTAAGAATGCCGTTAGCCCGATCTAACTCGCTGATCATAAGATCAAAATATTCTGCGTTTTCCTGAGAAATGTTTTTACTCTTTAAGAGCTGTAAAAAGCCGCGAACGGTTGTCATGGGATTCCTTACTTCATGGGCAATACTTGTTGCCAGCTCACCAACGAGATTCAAGCGATCTAAACGGCCTATTTCTTCTTCGGCAAGCTTGCGTTTGGTTATATCCAGGAGCTGCATTAGAAATAGTTGGGTTCCGTCAATATCTTCAAACGGATGCTGATATACTTCATAAATAACATCTTTGATAATGCACTGCCATTGCAGGGGCCCGGAGGTTTGGGTTTTCGATTCCATATTACAGTCCTTACAAGGACGATTTCTATTAAAAAGGAGTTCGAAACATTTCTTATTACCAGGTTCGCCCTGAATCTCCTTAAACTTATGATTTGCAAAAACAACGTTTCCCTCAGTGGTACGCAGATAAACTAACCCGGGGAGTCCATCTAAAATAGCATGAAGACGTTTTTGCTCATCTGCCAAGGATTTTTCCAAGCACTTCTGATCGGAAATATCTCGAAAATAAACAGAGAGACCTTCCGGAGAAGGGTAAACGTTAACTCTAACCCAGCCGCAGGAAAGTACTGAGAAAGCTTCAAAATAAATATGTTTTTGGGTAAGTTTAGCTTCTGTAAATTTGAGGAAATACAAATCGTCTGATTCAGGAAATATATCCCAGTAATATTTCCCGAGGATTTTTTCCTTTTTTGAAGCTAAGAAAAGCTGGGCAGCAGAACTATTGACATAAACGAATTTCCAGGAATTATCCAGAACATAAAAGTAATCGGATATATTGTGAAAGATGCTGTGGATTCTGATATCCGGTTGATCAGCAGCCATATTGTTAGGGATGATACCGTCAGCAGTCGGGCAAGCAATCCCATAAAAAGTTTCCTCCGTAGGAATGGGGATCAGCATCCAGGAAAATTGCTGATAGGTGCCGTTGGAAAGACAGTAGCGATTCGTTAAGCCATGAATTCGCTTTCCCTTCATCGCTTCTGTGACCGCTTGGATTGAAGAATTTTGGTCATCAGGATGAACAAATTGCCGGATGATCTCCACTGCTGTTAGATTTTTTATGGTTTTTTGGGTAATTCCAAGAAGTGTTGGCAAAACTGGATTGCTGTATTGAATCCGTCCATCTAAGGAATTGATAATAAAGACATAATTGAAATTTAAGAAGACTTTTTTCAGCTTAAGAAGCTCCTTTAAGGAAACCTCTGGAATATTTGTATCCAAAGCTAACTCCTTTTCTGCATCTAAGTATCAAATGCCCTTATAAGACTAATAAGTACTAATCGATAAATAATAGTTCTACAAATTAATCCCAATCCCTTTTTAATAACAATTATTTATAGATACTTATGTATATACTAATGTATATATTAATACTTGAGAAACCATCAGGGCTGGCAGTTCGTTTCAATTTAGCTCTATTTTATATAATTGATTATAGTCTATAGATGTGATATAATAGATTCCAATAAATGTATTTCGCAGCATGGTTAAAACGATAATCTGTAAAGATTATCTGAATATCCTAAATCGCTTAATTCTTTTTAGAAGCGGGGGAACCATTTATCTGGGGTGAATCCTCTAAAGGAATTTTTTCCTGTGAGGTAGGGTTACTTTCGACCCGAATCCGTCAGCTAACTTCGTAAGCGTTGAAAGGAAAGAACGATAGGCTAGGCTCTTATTGCCCTGCTTTTTTATTCTTTTGCTTTTTCGACTTAGCTGACCCCAGACATTGCGTCTCGGGGTTTTATTTTATTTATAGAGGGAGGATATATAGTATGCCAAATTATGAGCCATCCGAAGGGAAAACTCTTGTCACTTTGAGCAAGGTTGCCGAAAAGAACAGTTTTATAAATCCTGAATTATACAGCAAATACCAAGTCAAACGAGGGCTTAGGGATGTTAACGGAAGAGGTGTCCTTGTCGGTCTGACAGAAATTGGTGAAGTACACTCATATATCCTGGACGAAGGTGAAATTATACAAGTTCCAGGCCGATTACTTTATCGTGGCTATGATATTTCCGATTTAGTCAATGGATTCACGCGAGACGGCCGATTTGGTTTCGAAGAGACTGCCTTTTTATTGCTTTTTGGCCATCTTCCTGACCAGAAAGGTCTAGAGGATTTCAAACAAATTCTGGCCGGTAATCAGAAGCTGCCGGAAGATTTTGCCCGCGATTTGATTTTGAAGGCATCCAGCAAAGACATTATGAATGCTCTTGCAAGAAGTGTCCTAGCCTTATATTCTTTTGATGATAACCCTGACGATCCTTCCATCAGCAATGTTTTAAAACAATGCCTGCTGCTGATAGCCTGTTTTCCATCCTTAGCGGTGTATGCTTATCAAGCCTTATCCCATTACCATGGCAATCAAAGTCTCTTTATTCACAGCCCGCGTCCGGAGTTAAGCACAGCCGAGAACATTTTGACAATGCTGAGACCGGACAGCAAGTACACCAAACTTGAAGCTGCGCTCCTGGATCTCGCTCTGGTGTTGCATGCTGAACATGGCGGGGGAAATAATTCGACTTTTGTTACTCATGTCGTAACTTCTACCGGCACAGATACTTATTCGGCGATGTCGGCAGCTATAGGTGCTCTCAAAGGGCCGCGGCATGGCGGAGCTAATATTAAAGTAATCAAGATGTTTGAAGATATGAAGAATCAACTCAAGGATTGGAATGATGATGAAGAAATTGAGCAATATCTAACTCGGATTTTGACAAAAGATGCCTTTGACAGGTCTGGCTTGATCTATGGGATTGGCCACGCGGTTTACTCTATTTCAGATCCGAGAGCCGTTATTCTTAAGGATTATGCAGCCAAACTAGCCCAGGAAAAAGGACTGGATGATGAATTTAAACTCTACACATCAGTAGAAAGGTTAGCGCCTCAAGTAATCGCTAAGTTTAATAAGATGTATAAAACAGTTAGTGCCAATATCGATTTTTACTCCGGATTCGTTTATAAAATGCTCAATATCCCTGTCGAAATGTATACACCTATGTTTGCTATTGCTCGAATCGCAGGCTGGAGTGCCCATCGTATTGAGGAAATTGTTAATGCCGGGAAAATTATCCGGCCGGCTTATAAAAGTGTGGCACGGAGACAAAAGTACCTTGATTTGATTGAGAGGAATTAGTTCTTCTTATTATAGAAGTCATTCTCATTTTTCAAGACCAAATAAGCATTAAGCATTAGGCAAGAGCTTTGGCAGCGGTGTAATCACCGGTGCCTTTTTTATGTAAAGGTTTTGAGTCTTACGATTGGATAAAACGGGAAGAAAAAGGTATCCGCTGAAAAAGAGAGAATAGTATAGATTCAGCAGCTTGACATAAAGAGATCAGACAGGGGTGGAACGTTAATGGGAAAATTTAAAATCCTGACAGCCATGTTGATATTTGGCAGTATCGGGGTCTTTGTTCGTAATATTGCTTTGCCTTCCAGTGAGATCGCCTTTCTAAGAGGAATTATTGGCAGTGCTTTTTTGATTTTTATAAGTATTCTTGTTAAACAAAGGCCATCCTTTAAGTCAATTAAACAAAATGGGTTACTTTTAGTATTATCGGGTGCTGCCATCGGATGTAATTGGATTTTTTTGTTTCAAGCTTATAAATACACGACCATATCCAATGCAACCTTAAGTTATTATTTTGCTCCGATATTTGTCATGATAATGGCGCCCTTTCTCCTTAAGGAACGATTAACGTTCACTAAGGTTGGATGCATTATTATTGCTATGGCCGGATTGTTTCTAATTAACCTGGGAGGCGGCGACACAGGCAGCGGGAGTAATCATTTTCTCGGCATAGCATAACGGCCTTTCAGCAGCAGTACTCTATGCGGGCGTTATCATCATGAATAAGTTTATTAAAAACCTAACAGGGTTTGAAACTACCCTTGTGCAATTAATGGTATCAAGTTTGGTTCTTCTGCCCTATATTATTTTAGCGGATACAGTAGATTTGTCTGGGTTAACCTTACACTCTATGATTTTCATCCTTATTTTAGGTATTCTTCATACAGGGATTGCTTATTTTTTATATTTCACGGCGATCAAAGACTTAAAAGGACAGACTATCGCCGCATTAAGCTATATTGACCCAATCACGGCAGTGATCATCTCGGCTGTCTTTCTGGGAGAAAAAATGAGTCCTATACAAATCATTGGTGGTGTTTTGATCCTGGGTTCTACCTTTTTAAGTGAGAGGCTGGATATCAAGCCGTAAAGCTTAAGCAAGAGGCCGGGGCTTGAACCTGGTCTTTTGCTTTAGTAATCTCATGAGTTTTTAAAAAGAATGAAGCATTAATAATTGTTCTCTTTTAAAATTACATCATGGGCGCGTTATGTTTTTGACAAGTACAGAAAAATGTCCTCAAGCATTTGGAGCTTATTACTTATTATTCTAACAATACTAACACTTGACCATTCCGTTTTATCGCTTCCCAGAACACTCTGAGGAGCATTTTCGGCTATTCTTTTGTGGTTGCATTTCAATATTCTTTAGCTGGTTATTCAAAAACATTATCTAAATGTTATAAATATTTAGACGCAGGCTATGAGTTAGTCTCTATTTCCTGTTCCAAAAGCTATTGCGTCAATAAAACAGACAAGCCTTGCAATATACAGGCTTGTCTTCATTAGTATAGATATACCCACACAGTTCGAATTAATTATTTAAGTTTCGCACCCTGATAGGAGTTATTTCCCGGCGGAAACTTGGTCACCAGTTTGAGTTCTTGCATCTTAACTCAGACAATTCCATTGGAATTTTACTGTTTAACAAGCTTTATC
>NZ_NADJ01000018.1 GCF_002196705.1 Desulfosporosinus sp. FKB | reverse complement strand
TCTCTTAATACTGTCAACAACTATTTTCTTCAAGCAACAGGTTTGAGAGGATTTAAAAGGCGCTGTTCTCGAGCGCTTTGTTATAATACCACTTCTTCCTTAACTATGTCAACACTTTTTTATTACTCTTTTGCTTTTATTTATTTCACATGATTCATTGTCAATTTAAACATATCACTTTTGATTCGAACACCATATCCACAACTATGCAAGTAACGTCAAATAAGACTTTTCTATCAGCCAAGTCTTGTTATGATTTGATCGCCTTGGAAAATAATATGGCTAAACCAAAACTCAAAACAGAAAATATCAGTAGACCCCAAAAAACATTATGCAATGATAAGGAAAGCCCTGAGGTAAGTAATTTCAATTCGCTCTGTGGTAAAGCTCCTCTTTTAACTGGGTCAAGCAGGATGTTAATAACATCTAATTGCAGGCCCCCTCCTTTACCGCTGCTCCGTAGAAAATTCAGCAATTTCAGATTCAAGATGCCGCCTAAAAGTGCCGCCCCCATAGTGTTGCCTAATATATTCATAAACATATTCGAAGCTGTAGCTACACCGCGCATTTTCCAATCAACACTGTTCTGAATTCCGACAATAAAAACGGTCCTTGCAAGGCCCATACCTATACCTATAATTGCTGAACCCGCTCCAGCCCAAAGCCAGCCCTTATCTGGCTGCAGCGTTACAAAAAACATTGAACCAATCACGGCCCAAATTGCACCGACTATAACAACATTACGGAACCCATATTTAAACATTATTCTGCCGGAAAGAGTCGCCGCAACGACCCAGCCCATGGACATAAAAGCAAGTGCAAAACCCGCAATTAATGGAGTTTTATTCATGACTCCTTGGATATAGGTTGGTAAAAATGATGATAATCCGATAATGACAACACCTGTAGTTAACGTGGCTAAATTTGATACAAGAATCAGTGAATGTTTCCAAATCCACAAAGGCATAATGGGTTCAATAGCCCTCTTCTCTTGTAAAATGAATAACAAGATGCCAAGAATGACAATTCCGGTTAATATAAGAATCGGTGCTGAAGTCATTGGCCAAACTGTTCCTGCTTGGATAAAAATAACCATTAAGGCACTGATTGTAGTAAATATCAAAGCCGATCCTAAATAATCAATTTTATGTTCTTGAGCATGTACAGTCTCTTTAAGGAAAAGCCATATTCCTATCATAGAAAACAGGCCTATCGGAATATTTATCCAGAATATCCAAGACCAACGAACATATTGTACAAAAAAAGCACCTAAAGCTGGGCCAATAATTGAGGATACCCCCCAAACGCTTGAAAGATACCCTTGAATACGAGCACGTTCTGAGATATCAAAAATGTCCCCAACAATAGTCGTGGCAATCGGTTGAACGGCACCTGCCCCAACACCCTGGATTAAACGAAAGAGTATGAGCATATTCATGCTTTTGGCTAACCCACAAAGTAATGAACCTATTAAAAAAACAATAACCCCAAATGAAAAGATAGGTTTTCGGCCATACAAATCAGCCAATTTTCCATAGATCGGGATTGTTACCGCCTGCGCTAAGAGAAATGCCGAAAACACCCAGCTGAACTTTGAAAACCCGCCTAAATCACCTACAATACTTGGAATCGCTGTAGCTACTATCGTCGCTTCAATGGCTGCCATAAACATCGCTAACATAATACAAGCTAATGTAACTTTGCGATTTGTCTTAGCATTTTCTCTTGCGTGATTTTGATCCGAACTATGCATTAAAAAATAACTCCTTCTGGAACCGAACCGTATAAAATTTAGTTTCAAAGATCTTCAACAGTTCAATCCTTAATTCAATTCTCGATGTTTCTCCAAGACTGCCCTTATCGTAAACCATTCAATATCATCGGAAAGCAAATCTTTTATTGGACGTAATTTTTCGCGACCAGCTTTTTGGGCTGCTTCTAAAATCAAAGGTTCCTGAGCAACGGGAATAAAGTCGTCCCAAGGTACAGCATGTCCCTCCAGACCACAGCGCACAAGGTGATTCTGTACCGTTAATTCTGTTATTTTCCTAACCTTCCCTATTTCTGCAATAGAATACCCTTCTTGATACAAGAGCAGCGTTTGGACATGACTAGGAAGTTTATCCTTTGACATATCTGTTATCGCTAAATTAATATTTGTTGCCTTGCTGGATTGTTTTGCCGATGTGTCCATGCTGCTCTCTGCGGTCAAGAAAAGCAAGCTGTTCCTTTTGGGTTTGGAAGCTCCCATAAAATCAGCAATTGCATTCAAGAATTCATCTCCATACTTTTCTAATTTCCGTTCCCCAACTCCACTGATTCGAATCATCTCCCTAGGATTTGACGGGCAAACCTGGGACATTTCCCGCAAGGTGCTATCAGCGAAAATCATATAGGGAGGCAAGTTCTCTTGTGCTGCTAATTCTTTTCGCAGTGCCCGAAGCCGATCGAAGAGACTGACCTCCTCCACGACATCGTGGGAAGGTTGTGGAGACACTTTTTTCATAACTTTTGTCTCACCTTTTATGACAGAAACTGCGGAAGGCATAAGGTTCAATACTGGATACTCTCCTGTCGATAATTGCAAATAACTCTCAGCGACTAAATAATTGATAAGATCTTTTATTTCCTGAAGTGACATATCCTTTAAAAGTCCATGCGTAGAAAGCTTATCGAAATTTAGTTCAATAATCTTCGCTTTACGTGATCCCTTCAGTACTTCTGCAACCATGCCAATCCCAAAGCGTTCTCTCATCCGATAAATACAAGAGAATATTTTCTGCGCATCTAATGTAATATCAACTATCTCACGCGTATCATTACAATTACTACAATTTTCACAATGGTTCGGAACTTCTTCTTCCCCGAAGTATTCTAAAATAGTTTTCCTCAAACAACGAGGGGTATGACAATAATCCACCATTCCTTGAAGCTTTTTATGCTCATTTAATTTCCGCTCAGGATTTAATACACTTTGTTCGATGAGAAATCTTTGCAGAACAACGTCTTGAGGCGAAAACAGTAAAATACACTCCCCCGGTTCTCCATCCCGTCCCGCACGCCCAGCCTCTTGATAATAGGCCTCCATATTTTTTGGCATATTGTAATGGATTACATAACGAACATTAGATTTATCGATACCCATTCCAAAAGCGTTAGTAGCCACCATAATCAGAGTTTCATCAAAAAGAAAATCCTCTTGGCTCTTTTTACGCTCGTCGTCACTCATCCCAGCATGGTATTTTCCGGCCTTTAGCCTATGTTTCGTCAAAAAAGCCTGGAGATGATCCACTTCTTTCCGGGTTCCAGCATAAATTATTCCTGATTGATCCCTATGTGCCTGTACATAGTCTAAAATAAATGCCTTTTTGTTCTCTCCCCGAAGAGTTGTAAACGACAAATTAGGCCGATCAAAGCCTGTCACATAAACATTAGGGTTATCAAGCTGGAGCAAACGAACAATATCTCTCTGAACCGCCTCGGTTGCGGTTGCCGTAAAGGCACCAATCAGCGGCTTTTGGGGCAGAGAGTTCACAAAAGATCCCAATTGAATGTAGCTTGGCCGAAAATCATGTCCCCATTGTGAAACACAATGGGCCTCATCAATTGCCAAAAAAGAAACATTCAGAGATTTCAAGAGCATACGAAAGTTCTCCGATTCTAATCGTTCCGGAGCAATATATAGTAGTTTATAGTCTCCGTGAAGGACTCGCTCTATTCGGGCCCTTACTTCACCGAGGGATAAGGAACTATTTATAAAGGTCGCTGAAACTCCAAATTGCTGGAGAGCGTCAACCTGGTCCTTCATTAAAGAAATTAACGGTGAGATAACCAAGGTGGTTCCCTGAAAAATTAAAGCAGGAACTTGATAGGCTAAGGATTTACCTGCACCTGTGGGCATTATTGCCAGCGTATCCCTGCCCTTAAGCAGACTCTCTATCACTTTTTGCTGACCATCCCGAAATTGAGTATAGCCAAAATACTTCCGCAATACTCTAAGCGCCGTTTCTATGAGCACTTTGAACAACTCCTTAAAAGGATAACTCTTCTATCTATTATAGCAAAAAAAATAAGATTAAGGTCTTATTCCCGAAACCCTAAAGTACATTCTGTACTAATGTGACTAATAATTACGCCACGACCTTCGTATGCTCATGGTAATCCATGACATTGGGGTGAATGTCCCTCAGCAATAAGAAAACCCCCAACATTTCTGTAGCTGTTGGAGGA
This sequence comes from Desulfosporosinus sp. FKB, assembly GCF_002196705.1. Classification (GTDB taxonomy): domain Bacteria; phylum Bacillota; class Desulfitobacteriia; order Desulfitobacteriales; family Desulfitobacteriaceae; genus Desulfosporosinus. Next base: position 6,347 of record NZ_NADJ01000018.1, on the reverse strand, counting down.
CATCACCAATGAACAAAATCTAGGGCAACCGTTGAGGCTCATAAGATCTGATAGCATGTTTACTCAGATTTCGCTGTTTCTCACTTACATTATGTAGTTCCCTATACTCCTCCATTTCCGTTAAATGTCCCCAATACCTCTTCGGCATTAGTGTCATACGGCATTTCGGATTATATCGCTCTTCAATAGCGATGGTTTGATAAAATTGCTTCCAAAGGCGACGATACTCAACTTCCGATTTATCAACTTCAGGTAACGTTAATTCATCGACATAAATCAGCTTTGCTTCCTGCCCCTGATAAACTAAAGCCATCTTATGTGTTTTATCATAAATCATAAACGACTCATTGCAAAACCTATCACAGAAATGATCAGAAATAAGAGGCAATACGAAATTTTTAGGTTCAATTACTGCCACCATAACCTTATCATAAACAGCAAATCGTACGAATCCCTTGAACTTATGACTTTCTGACGTCAAATGACGGACGGCTTTTTGCAAGGTACTAACAGTATCATCTGTAAGCATCGACATAACCTTGCTCCCGTGTGTATAGCCTAAGCGTAAAAAATAATAGATTAATAGTTCCTTCTGGGGAGCATTTGTCCAAAAACCCAGCGTAACCAATTCCTGCGCTTGAACTGAGATTTTTGCTGCAATCGATTTATAGACCCGATCCGACTTGTTGATGTCCGTCTCAATCCATTTCGCTGTATCAAAAAGGCTTTGCTGATCACTGGGAGTTCGGATAGCACTTGGGACCTCCTTGAGAGCAAAGCTTTCAAAAACGCAGCACATCAACCCTTCGAAACTCCCATCATATTCATAAACTATCTCTGCTCTGTCAAACACTGACTCACTTCCTCTCTCGTCATAGGAGGATCGGGAAAAAATGAGAGTTGTTCCGCAAAACCGGTTAATAATTTAGGCTGATCGGACATCAACGTTCTCAAAGAACTATCTGATGGTATCTTTAGTCGATTCATAACTTTTCCCTTACAAGTAATAAAATACTGTGCGCGTTTTAGTACAACACCCATCTTCTTGAGTCCATCAAAATCAATTAAACTACTTCTCCTTGCCGTTAAAATACGCATAGCGCTGGTTACTCCTATTCCCGGAACACGCAAAAGCATCTCATAAGGCGCTTTATTTATTTCAATAGGGAACTGTTCCAGATGATTAATTGCCCAATTACACTTAGGGTCAACTTGCAAATTGAAATTTGGGGTTTGCTCATCAAGCAGTTCATTGGCTTCAAAGCCATAAAATCTTAACAGCCAATCAGCCTGGTAAAGACGATGTTCACGTAAAAGAGGAGGTTTTGTGTCTACAGATGGTAACAGAGTATGTTCCGCAACCGGTATATACGCAGAATAAAAAACCCTTTTCAGACGATATTTTTTATAGAGTCCTTCGCTTAAGATTAGGATCTTATGATCCGTATCAGGCGTCGCACCAACAATCAGCTGTGTGCTCTGCCCTGCGGGTACAAACTTTGAAGCATGTCGAAATTTCACAAGATCTGAGCCATTCTCTTGGATCTTATGACTAATAAACCCCATAGGCCGTAATATGGAATCCTTTGTCTTATTCGGGGCTAACAGCTTCAAACTTTCTTGGGATGGCAATTCGATATTAACGCTCATACGATCAGCTAAAAGCCCCAAGCGAGTAACGAACTCACTGTCCGCTCCAGGTATAGTTTTAACATGGATATATCCATTAAAGTGATAAACTTCACGCAGCAGTGTTAATGCCTTGATCATTTGCTCCATAGTATAATTAGGGCTTTTAATTACTCCGGAGCTAAGAAACAATCCTTCAATATAGTTCCTTCGATAAAAATTGACCGTTAGTTCTGCCAGCTCACTAGGAGTAAATGCCGTTCTTTTGGTATCATTTGAGGTGCGATTTATACAATATTTGCAATCATAGATACAGATATTCGTCATTAAAACTTTTAGTAACGAAATACAACGTCCATCAGCCGCAAAACTATGACAAATACCCGCATTTGCAGCACTTCCTATGCTCCCTTGTTTCCCTCGCCTATCAACACCGCTGGAGGTACACGCTACATCATATTTAGCCGAGTCTGATAAAATCATCAATTTGTCATAAATATCGATGTTTATCCCCTCCAATTTTTAATTTCATAAATATCTTATCAACACTATAATCCAAAACATATGTTCTTGTCAAAGGCAAAAAGGCAAACATATGTAAGAAGTTTATGTTAAAATGTGTAACTATGTTTCCATTTGAAATATCTAGCTTCCTTAAATATCACATTTTAAAGCGGCCTTTCAGGAATATCCGGAATATCCATCGCTATATCCTCCCGTTGGTATTTTTATTTATAGACAAACGGAATTATTCATATTCTATATATGTATTTCACACATAAAACTCGTCGCTATATACTTGTTACATAAATTAACTTAACCACAAGCAAATGAAACAAGAGGTTGTTAGCGATGAAAAAAGTACTTAAAATAACAAAGATGTTCAAACTAAGGCGGATTTTTCTAGCATTAATTCAAATAGGTATTCTCTATATCTTTTCATTAGTTGGAAGTTTCTTAGGTAAAGTATTGCACCTAAACTTTCCCGGAAGTCTTATTGGTATGGGCATATTATTTATTCTTTTGCGCCTCGGGATCTTTCCGTATAACTGGGTTGTCATCGGCGGTAACTGGTTGCTTGCTGAATTGCTTTTGTTCTTTATTCCATCAGTCGTAGCAATAATGCAATACATGCAATTTCTCCACCGTGAAGGTCTTGATCTATTCCTCATCATCTTAATTAGCACAGTGACTGTCATGGTAAGCAGTGGCCTTACCGCAGAAATGATAACTAGAAAAGGAGGAAAGGCATTATGAGTGAATTTGTAGGATTCATAAGTGTAGTTCTCACCATTATCTTCTATTATTGTTCAAAGGCTTTATATGGTCGTATTCGATTTGTGCTATTCTCACCCTTATTAATTGCACCTGCGGCATTAGTAATTGGTTTACTAACACTTCATATTTCCTATTCAAGCTATATTATCGGCGGAAAATGGTTGAGCATACTTTTACAACCTGCAATTGTAGCCTTTGCTTTACCATTGTATAAACACTATGAATTATTAAAAAAGTATTTCCCAGAAATCATTCTCAGTGTATTAGTAGGTACTCTCTCTGCATTTTTGTCTTCTGCCCTGCTGGGGCTGGGCGCTAATTTTGAACCTCAGATTATCCTGAGTTTAGCCCCCCGTTCGGTTACAACTCCAATTGCTATTGATGTTTCCAATAACTTAGGTGGTATCCCTTCCCTTACTGCAGTCTTCGTTATTTTCACCGGCTTAATGGGGCTTGTTATCGGCCCACTGGTAATCCGTTTTCTCCACCTTCGCTCGCCGATAGCTAAGGGAGTTTTATTGGGAACGGGAGCACATGGCTGCGGAACATCCGCCGCCTTATCATTAGGTTCTCTCGAGGGTACGATTGCAAGTCTCGCAATGATCTTTGCTGGGCTAGCAACCATCGTTCTTGCTCCGGTCATTTTTCCGTTACTTCTAAGGTTATAATAAGTTTTCGCTTTTCAGCTTTGTGAGATAGACAAAGAAACTTTATTGTCCAAACCTTTAATTGTGTTCCCAAACGTTACGTCAGCGGAAGAGTGTCATAGAATTGACTTCTTTAATCTCATGTAATATTATAAGTTACATGAAAAGAAACAAACGTTTATCTGTTGCTCTACACGTTCTACTTCACATGGCCGAGCGACCTAACGAAGCTATGACATCAGAAGAGATGGCTTCTTGCGTCGGTACTAATGCGGTAGTAATCCGTCGCACGTTCGCAGGCTTGCGCGAGGCGCAAATCGTCTCATCGTTGAAGGGGCACGGCGGCGGTTGGCGACTAGCCAAACCCCTTAACAAAATAAGCTTAGAGGAGGTTCAACGCGCTCTTGACGAACGGATATTCACCGTCCCAACGCCGCACGATGAAAGCCCCGGCTGTCTCATCGAAAAAGCGGTTCATCTCGCTCTAGATGAGGCTGTGGCAGAAGCAAATCGTTTCCTTGATAGACGTCTCGCGATGATAACCTTAGCCGATATCGCTGCTGATGTCTACCAACTCGATAGGATGATCTCCGTAACGCCTGATAAAAATAAATAAATGCATAATTACGCAATGGAAATAAAACTTACATAAGAACATTTCCCCGCCAAGCGTAGGAAGGAGAAGCTCAATGATTGATATAAAACACCGTATTATTAGAGCCAATAATATTCAGATGCATATAGCTGAACAAGGTGAAGGACCACTTGTCTTGCTATGCCATGGGTTTCCTGAAACCTGGTATTCATGGCGGCACCAAATTCCTGTGCTGGCGGAAGCTGGGTTCCATGTTGTAGCACCTGATTTGCGTGGTTACGGCAGGACAGAGCGACCGGAAGAGATCGAACAATATACACTTCTTCATCTAGTTGGCGATATAGTCGGATTGCTCGACTCTTTAGACGCTGAAAAGGCCGTAATAGTTGGCAACGATTGGGGCGCAACGCTAGCATGGCATGCGGCCATATTAAGACCAGACCGATTCCGCGGGGTGATTGGATTATGCGTACCAATGATGAACCAACCACCGATTCCACCAACTAAAATCTTTCCGCAGAATGAGGATGAATTATTCTATACTCTGTACTTCCAAACACCCGGAGCCGCAGAGATGGAGTTTGAACATGATGTCCGCTCCACAATGAATAGCCTACTCTTTGCAGCTTCCGGAGATGCGGGACCTCGTAACGAGAATGATGGTACTCCGAATCCCTTCGGAATGGTTTCGCGGAGCAGTGGTTTGCTCGCGCAATTGCCTACCCCTCCATTACCTTCCTGGCTTACGGAAGCCGACTTGGACATCTACACTGAGGCATTCACCGCATCTGGGTTTCGTGGAGGCTTGAATTATTATCGTAACCTTGATCGCAACTCGGAATTGCTATCTTGTTTCAACGGAATAAAGGTAGTTATACCCGCATTATTTATGACGGGTGAACGCGATGTCGGCCTCAGTATCCCCGGGATGAAGCAAATAATTTCGGAGATGCCTACTCTTGTACCACTGCTCCGTCAGACAATCATCCTTCCCGGTTGTGGGCATTGGATTCAGCAAGAAAGACCTCAAGAGGTTAACGCGGCCATTATTTCTTTTATGCGAAACCTTTAAGCTTGTATAGTTTTTAGTTTTTCTAAAGCAAGTTGCCTTTAAACAACTGTTGCAGTGGATTGCTGTCTGCATCACTACACTCCCAACTACAGAACAGCCGTGTAAAACAAAAAACGCCCTTAAGTTAAGGCGTTTTTGGCGCATGATTGCTCTTAAGCAAAGTCATGTTACTTCACGGTTAAAGAATAATCCAATTAGAATTTGACTGCGAGGCTACATTAGTAGAATGCGACATAACATATGAATTAAACCTTCAATTGATTAAATAACTAATTACCGACTTATTCATTAATCTTAACCGTCCAGGGAATTCATCATGTCTCTCTGATAAAAGTGCAAAATACCCTTCTTCCTCAAAGTTTTCTTGAATCCTTGCATTATTAAAACCCAACCCTAGTATTAATTCATTATAAAAACCTTTATGATTAACTACATCCTCTGCTCCCAGATGAAAAATCCCCTTTAACTTATTCTCAATAATGTAATATAATTGCTTTGCTATCAAAAAATCTGTATTTGCATTATATAATAATTTTGGATATAGAACGATTTCTTCGTTATTGATCAGCGAATTTAATAGATATTTCATTCTTGGCAGCGTGACGAAAACCGGATGAGGTTTTCGCCACATTGCGACTTGTGACACATTCTCCAGCAATGTGGATCCGAACGGGTGGAACCCCGGTAGGGATCTTTCATTTCTTTCATAAACACAGACAGACTGCCTTTTGGCAGTCTGTCGCTTGTTACCTGGCGATGACCTACTTTCCCAGGGGCAATGCCCCAAGTATTCTCGGCCCTGGAGGTCTTAACTTCCGTGTTCGATATACGAAAAGCGGACGAGCTTTTCGCCACGTTGCGTCCCGTTACGCATTCTCCTGCAGCGTGGATCGAACGGGTGGAGCCCCGGACTTCTTCCCTAAACACTTATTATATTTACTTTAACTTAACCTTTACTTTCATGAAACACAGATAGACTGCCTATCGGCAGTCTATCGTTTGTTTACCTGGCGATGACCTACTTTCCCAGGGGCTATGCCCCAAGTATTCTCGGCCCTGGAGGTCTTAACTTCCGTGTTCGATATGGGAACGGGTGGAACCCCTCCGGCATGATCACCAGATCTCT
>NZ_NADJ01000017.1 GCF_002196705.1 Desulfosporosinus sp. FKB | reverse complement strand
CTCAATTTTGGTAGATTTGTACGCAATCAAATTATACCAAAACCCTGTGTTCATGCGGAATTTTTATATCTGTTTGACCCAATTAAGCCGGAATTAGAGCTGATTTATTAGGTGCGAAACTTCAGTTAGTATGTATTTGATTGCATTTCTATATGCTTAATTTTTGATTCTATTTTTTCAGTGTAAAGATACTTATCTGGCGCGCGAAGAACACTTGGATTTGTCAGCTTCCAGCAAAGGGGCAGGTTAGTTGCACTTTCATAGTGATGCCGCTTTGCGGCATGGAGAGCAAATAGCATAAATTTAAAACATAAAAAAGAGGTGCCCGCATATTACGTTTAAAGTCGTATGCGATGCTCCCCTTGCATGAAATTTCCTTATTCATGTTTATTTATTTTTCCAGCCTGGTTTCAATAGACTCCAAAATTTGCCTGATTTGTGAGAACTCAGCTTTAACTTGCTCCATATTTTTCTTACCGTCAGTTTCAATACGATGCAAATGACTTTGCATATCATCAATCTCCAGCTCAGCCTTATAGTTAATAGCAAAATCAATTACCGATTCATGTTTGTCACGGGCGGCTTGTCGGTTTTGACTCATCATGATAACTGGGGCTTGAAAAGCTGCAAGAAACGATAAACATAAGTTCAGGAGAATAAATGGTGGTTCATCAAAATGAAATGACTTTGTCCAAAGAAGTCCATTCCAGACTATCCAAGCAGCTAAAAACAGTCCGAAATAAATAATAAACTTCCAGCTTCCGCCAAATTGGGCAATACGATCGGCTAGGCGGTCAGGATATGTAGTTCTGCTGGTATAGTCTTCTTCCAGCCGATTTAAAATGCTCTTTTCGTAATCATCAACCAATCTGTCAATTCGCTGAATGTCTCTTTTTTGAATTGCAATATCAAACCCTTCAAATAGAGATGCCTCCTCAGGGTTGTCCAAAGCGACTTCAATATTATTAACTTCTTTCATATACTAACTCCATATCTGACTATCTATGTTTAAAATTATTCCCGTTTGCTTCTCGTTAATACGCGGCCAGCCTTCCGATCAATAAACCTATCATAAAGAACTCTACAATAATAAAATCTTTTTTGGCTAAGCTTAGACAATCATTCCGAACTTGAGCCGAGTTCGATTGCAGGCAAAGAGACGTCAATATTAATTTGGGGTCGGCGACATCATAGTACTTTATTTAGACAATCGATCAGCAACGCTGGAAGCCATGTAGGAATCCGGTTTGATGACACATTGAAAGCCACAAGATCTGACCCAACCCATTATCTCAGCAATATACTTTGCCGTAGGGCCATTATATCCGGCATCAACATGAATCGCTATCTTATTGGGAATTTTATCAGCAAGAAATTTTCCCTTTAATCTTTCGGCGAGTTCCAAACTTAGATTCGTCTCATAATAAATCTTTTGGCGTATATTGATTATTTTATTAACTCTTCTAATTTCCGAGAAAAAAATTCCGCCTTTGCCGACTTTATTTTCAATTTTATGAATGCCAACGGTTATCGGTATTTTGGTATCATTAAAATTTTGGCTGTCTGAACCAATTGAGACTTTATACTCTCCTTTCTTATCTTGCGATAAATAAGCTTTGATTATTGAGTACATTTCTTCGAAAGAGACTTCGCCATACATCATACTGTACACAGTACCATCTCCGTTCCACTTATCGCTTCTTTTAAAGGATGATAATAAGTAATACTCAATAATAGTAAAACTATACCTTACTCCACTAAAACTCGTTTCTTGTAGAGTAGGGTAACCATTGAAAGGAATTAGCTGACTCTAAATTCTTGGATTGAGGTGAGAAGTTTTTGGGCGGTTGTAGCTAATTCTTGACTTGCCCTAGTCAAACGACTGATGGTTGCCACTTGTTCTTGAATATTATCTGTCACAGATTGAACACGTTGTGCTGTAACCTCACTAAAACCTTGAATATTAAAAATAGAATCCACGATCTGTTGATTGCCGACAGCAACTTGCTGGATCGAAGTGGATATTTCCCTGACCTGGGTCGATACCTCTTCCATATGACCATTGTTCACGGCAAATGCTTCTCCGGCTACCTCAACGACTTGAATTCCCTCTTCTACATCATTTAAAGCGTCCGTCATGACTGAAACCACCGCGGTAATATTGTCATGATTATTATTAATCAAGGAGCTAATCTGCTTCGAGGCCTCCTGAGCCTGTTCTGCCAGCTTCCGCACTTCTTCAGCAACCACAGCAAACCCACGTCCATTTTCGCCAGCCCTAGCTGCTTCAATGGCAGCATTAAGAGCTAGCAGATTGGTTTGAGCAGCAATATCACTGATAAATTTCGTGAAATCCTTAATTTGACGATTACTTGCGGTAAGGTTATTAATGTTATTTTGTATTTGTTTAGTTCTGTTCCCTATGACAGACATTTGTTGAACAACTCTGTCAATTGCTTCCTGGCCCGATTTTGTTGTTTTTGAGGTCTTATCGGTAAGATCTGCAACAAAAATACTGGTGGCTGCAATTTGCTGGGCACTTGCAGATACCTGCTGGATAGCAACGGAAGCCTCATTGACTGTAACTGCTTGCTTTTCAGTGTCAGAGGCAGCTGATGTCATAGTCCCGGCAATTTGTTCTGAAGCAATAGAATTTTCTTCAGTGATCGCTTGAATTACCTGAGCACATTCTGAAACAAGTTGACTGGATCGCGAAACTTCACCTACTAAATTACGCAGGGTAGTTCGCATTGCATCAAAAGCAAGACCTAATAGACCTGTTTCATCCCTTGAGAGAATAAGCCCTTCATTACCCACTAAGTTCCCATGTTCAACTTCCTGCACACTTTTTAGCATTTGCTTTATAGGGTCTGCTAAAAGTCTCGCTACAAATAAGCCTAAAAGCAAGCTTAGAAGAACCGCAGCAATTGGAAAAATGAGCAAAACCTTGCCGGCGAGAAGAAAATCTTGATTATTTTGGGCAAGAGTTTTATCCATGGACTCTTGATTATAAGAAATCAGGTTCGACAGCAGAATATGTATCGTATCAACATAGGTTAAAGCATTATTGGAGTAAGCAAAATAGGCTTCTTGTTTTGTTCCCTGATCACTGAGATCAAAAGCCTTTTGCCTTTCATTTCTGTAGTCCGTAAGGGCCTTTTTTAAGCTGGTTAACTTTGCGGTTTCCTCCGAGCTTTTGCGGATTGAAGTATAGTCCTTAAGAGAGGCGTCTATAGTATTATCAGCGTTTTTTAGATCCTTAAGAATTTCTTGTCTGCGGATTTCGTCAATAGGAGCTAAAATCATCTCCATGGACAAAGCCTCTGCCACTCCCGTATTAGCCCTAACTTCATTTAAAACCTTAACGGCTGATAAAGAGCTGGCATACATTTTATTAAATTCGCTATTTTGTCTTTGATAGTAAGCATAACCTATGTAGCCGATAAATCCCATCAAGATGGCCATAATCAGAACTAAACTATTAATTTTATAGGCTATTTTGAGGTTGCGAAAACTATTGAAGAATTTCATTATGGTCTTATTTTTTGTAACATTTTTCTTTCTTAACGTTAAGTTCTTTAATTTGCTGGAAATAGCTTTATAAATCTTTTTGATTGTTACAGTTGTATTTGACAAATTTCTGATTTTATTATTTATCTTCAACAATAATTCCTCCATTATCGTCGATTTAGTGAATCGTATGTATTAAATTCGCTTCGATTTTAGTTTTATCCCATTAATTATTTAGCGTAATATGAAAGAGTTGCCTCCTAAAGCCTTTACTTCTTTTTTAATTCGGGCAGCCCGCTCGGAGACTAATAAAGGAGTCCAATTTTGCTCAGCAGTGTTAATGACGAGCCCGGCCAAAGCAACGCTTAAGTTCTCTTGACCGGGTAACTGTTTACAAGATTGCTCAAATTGTTCAATAATATTAGCCGCTAAAGTTTCCAGATTTGCAGGGGATGCGATAGCAATAAAATCATCACCGCCTATGTGTCCGACAAAGGTCTCGTCACTCAAAGAATCTCTCACATTCAGCAAGACCTCGCTTAACATCTTGATTACCAGGTCACCTTGTTGAAAGCCATGTAAATCATTGTAGTATTTGAATTTATTAAGATCTATGTAAAGAAGGCCAAAGGTAAGATCCCGTTCTATATGCTGCCGTATTTCCTGATCAATACGCAGGTTACCGGGCAACCCTGTCAGGGGGTTGGCACCTTGGGCCAACTGAATCTGTCTTTCTGACATAGCTTTCATGAGATTTGCTACAGATACCATGCCAATGGGCTTTCGTTGATTAGCAACAATAACTCCGTCATAAAGTTGGGAATCTGAACGCTGCATAGCTAGACTAGAGACAACTTCCAAAGGTGTAGTATCTTCAACCATCAGCGGATTGGTATCCATCAAAATAGGAACAGTACGTTCCAAGTAAAGAGGAACACCATAACGAGTACCCAGAGCTGCAAAAAGTCTATCCCGCTGCATGACTCCAACAATTCGCGAATCCTCAGTAATTCCAACGAGCCATTGATGAGGATGGTCACGAAAATATGTTTCAACAACACTGACAAGGACATTGGTTTCAAAAAGGGGCAAGGGTTCTATCATGGAAATGATAGGTTTATTTTCCGTATATTTTAAGCGGCGTTCGGGATTGAGAATTTCCATAACCGCAGGGTTAATACTCCCACGGAAGAAATCGGGTTTAGCGACAAAAAAACCTTGGACATAATCAACACCCAGCTGGACTACGGTACGCATTTCTTCATCTGTTTCAACCCCTTCGGCGATAATACTGCAGCCGATGCGCTTGGAAAAGGTAACAAATGTTTCCAGCAAAGCCCATTTTGTAGGATCAGCGTGAACTCCCGAAATTAAAGACCTGTCAACTTTGAGAAAGTCCGGATGAAGTTCGGCGACGGATTGCAGAGAAGAATAGCCGGCCCCTAAATCATCTAAGGCAATTAAGTAGCCCTGACCGCGATAATGATCTAAGGCATCTCGAAAGGTGGAGTAGTTATCGATAGCACTTCGCTCAGTAATTTCCAGTACAACATTGGCAGGTGTAATTCTCATCTCACTAAGTAACTTTCTCGTTTGGCCAGAGGCAAATTCGGGGTCGAGCAAGATTTGAGGGTTAATGTTAAGGAAAAGAAATTCTTTGTCGTTTAGAACATTGGGATAAGCTTTAATTGCTTGCCGGCGGCAAAGGGTTTCAATGGGATAAAGTTGACCTATTTTTTCAGCAAAGGGAAAGAGATCTGAAACATTGTTGAAACAGATTGAACCCGGTATTCGGGTTAGTGCCTCAAAACCAAAAATGTCACCATTTCGCGTTTCAATGATTGGTTGAAAAGCTGTTCTCAGGTACTTCTCCGGTTCTTCAATTAAATGAGTAATCTCCTCGCGCCGGGCGAAAAATTGAGGATCTGGTTCGGATTTGTTGAGAAGAAAAGCCTCTTTCACCGCCGCATAAAGTAAATAATCAGCACTTCTGCTGTCTACATTTACACACCGGGCAATTCCGGTTCGCAAACGGATCTTTTCTTTTACAAGTTTGCTTAATCTGCGATTAAACCGTTCTTCCATGGGAAGAACCCATTGTTCAAGGAGATCGGACATTTCCCAATGTGTGTTTTCCCCCGGAATAAAATAAACAACGAAATCATCCCCCCCTCTGCTTTCTGAATGCGAGAACAGGAAAAGACTACGTTGTTTTTTAAGAGTGAAATATATCTCATTTTCAATCTCAGTCAAAATTTCCTGACAAATTTTATAACCGTAACGAAACTCAACTTCATGAAAATTAACGATATCAAGATATACTACCCAGATTGTTTTATTGTCCTTCAGTAGTCGATATAGTTTTTGTAAGCCTTTAACTTTAGACGCAAACATCTAAAAACCCCTTCTTCAGGCATTTACTATGATGTCGAATTTATCAAGAAATTAATTCTTATTTACATCTTAATAGCTTTTTGTAAAAACCTAATGAATTAAATGTTAATTCAATGTTAAAACTAGATGGATTAGTTCCAAAAATGCGCAAAACAGATATCTGTATTTTTGTTAATTTAAGTAAATATTAGTATAATATGTTAATGTTTAACGGCAACTTAGAAGAATATAAGAAATTAATTTTCTATCTGCTAAGGCTGCAACGATCAGTATGAATACTACATAAAGAAAACCTTGCATTTGCAAGGTTTAAATTTTGATTATTATTAAATAACTCGTTTAGGCATAAATTCCTCGTTTAGTTTTAGAATAGTTTCGATAACCGTTTGTAAATCGCCTCTTCTTGAGGCTAGTTCGACTTTAAAGGCTAAAATCTTTAACTCTTCTACGTCATGCTTATTGGCCAGTTTCTTCAATTGGTGAGCCGTTCTCTCAATAGCTTGTAAATCGTTATCTGCTATTAAATCTAAGAGCTGAGTGATTAAAGCCACGAATTGGCTGGAACTTCGTATTTCCTGCCTATCACCTGCAAATTCAGCTGTTTTGTAGGCGGTAACTTTTTGAACAGCATCCAACAAATCTTCCATAAGGACTGGCTTTGACAGATATTCATCCATACCCTGAGCAAGAAAACGTTCTCTGTCCCCTTGCAAAGCGTAAGCCGTCAGCGCAATTACCGGTGTATATTTTAGGTTATATTTTTTTTCTCTTTCTCGTATTAGCTTTGTCGTATCAATTCCATTCATTTCCGGCATATAGATATCCATGAGTATAACATCAAATTCCTTTTGTTCAAGAACATCTAAAGCTTCCAAGCCATTACAGGCTTTATGAACGTTGTGGTTTCCCATCTGCAGCATCTTCGTGAGAACGTCCTGATTAACTAAATTGTCTTCCACCAGAAGGATATTTAAAGGGTATTGCCCCTCTGTAATTTCCTTCGCCGCCAATGCTTCATCAGTGCTTTGCCCCAAGGAAAAATTAAGGGTAAAGAAGAACGTGCTTCCTTCTCCTTTTCGACTTTTAACCCACATTCTTCCTCCCATTAACTCCGTTAATTGCTTGGAGATAATTAGCCCCAGTCCGGTACCACCATATTTTCGGGTATGGGAACCGTCTACTTGGCTAAAACTCTTAAACAACCTTTCCATTTCGCCTTCTGCTATCCCTATTCCGCTGTCGGAAACAGAAAATTCCAACGCGTATATCAATTCCAATGTATCATCAGCTTTGGTGTCTCGAACTTGGATAGTCACACGTCCCTGAGATGTGAATTTTATTGCATTACTGATTAAATTATTAAGGATTTGCCTAAGCCGATTGGGATCTCCTTTTAAATGCGTTGGTATAGAGGGAGAAATTGTACTGGTTAACTCCAGCCCTTTGCCAACGGCACTGGGAGTATGTGCTTTAACTAGTTCTTCCAAAAGTGTTTTGAGGTTAAAGTCAATGCTTTCAGTCTGCATTTTACCTGCCTCCATTTTGGAAAAATCAAGAATATCATTGATAATATTTAAAAGGGAGTAAGCACAGCTCTTAGCAACTTCCAAACAGTCATACTGCTCTGGAGTCAGAGGTGATTGAAGAACTAAATCAATCATACCTACCGTACCGTTAAGGGGTGTCCTGATTTCGTGACTCATATTTGCTAAAAACTCGCTCTTAGCTACACTGGCCTTCTCGGCCTCCTCCTTGGCCTCCCTGAGTTCTATTTCATAAGTTTTCGGTTTGGTAATGTCCGTAATAATTGCTGCAAAACATTCGTTGCCTATGCAATAAAGGGACCTGTAATACCAAAGTTTTGATTTTTCATTGAAGAATTCACCTTCGTACTTTCTCTCGTCTGATTTAAGAAAATCATTAATTTGTTTCAAAAGGAGTTTTTGATCATGATGATTCATGTTGTTAACTTCCGAAAATCTTGTTCCAATGAGTTCGGTTCTATCTCTGCCCATTAGCCGAGCATAGTGATCATTAACTTCTCTAAATTGGTAATCTTCAAGATCGCCATTCTTATCCCAGATTGCTTCACAATAGGCAAAAGCACTTGTCATATTCATAAATAAAGATCTATATTTATGTTCACTCTCACGCAGGGCAAGTTCGGACAATTTCTGTTGGGTTATGTCGGTAATAATTAGAGCAAGATGCCCCGGCAACGGAAGAAAAGCCGAAACGGACAGCCATAGGCCATAATATTCCGAATAAAAGTCAACGGCATCAAAGTGAATCTCTTGCTCATTTGATTCGTCATTAACGATTTTCAAATGGTCCAAGACAAATCGAGTGATCTGAGGAAATACCTCAAAAATGCTTTTTCCTATTACGTTTACAGGCTTCAGATGAAACATACTTTCAAACCGACTATTGACTTCAGTAAACACCAAATCCTTAAGATCGTTATTTTCGCTTAGAACAATTTTCATGAGTATGAAGCTTTCCCGCATATTCATGAATAAGCTACGATATTTGACCTGGCTTTCTATGGACTTGCGGTCTGTAATATCCAAACTGCCTGTACAGCCCAAGCCGTCAGCACAACACTTCTGGAGTATTCTTTCGTCATCAGTTCTTACCATGTTTTTTTCACTTCCGTGTTTGTCAATCAATTTTATATCCTGAGCAAGTCCAATATTGTTCCTTAGCCAACTTACCTTCCAAGCCATGATTCTGTAAGACTGTCCTATAAAGAATCATAGTTCTTTATAGGAGTTGCATCAATGTCATTTATATATGAAATCCTCACTAATATTTAGCAATATCTCCAATATAGTTCACAATAATTGAAGTTATTATTATTTTAATTCAACCTACAATTCTCTATATTTCTACACTATCATCCTTATTCCTTTAATAATTCACAAAAAAACAACGGATTTTGCCAAAATCCGTTTAATCAAATCTCATTTGGCTATATTCAACCCGTTCCGTTCTTCTTGGCTGTTCGTGACAAAATCAAATTTAAAACTTGCTTATCTCCCTATATTAATTTAATTTTTCGTTGTTTTCCTCTTGTTTTCATAGAATTGCTAACTTACCAAAAGAACTTATCACGGATAGAACTTGCATAAAATACTCAATTCAGAGAAATTAAGTATG
>NZ_NADJ01000016.1 GCF_002196705.1 Desulfosporosinus sp. FKB | reverse complement strand
GTAATGTGTGGACGCCCATCATTTCTCTGCGGCGGGAGGACGCCGCCCGATTGGGATATGACAATGCCGCTGCGTGGATGGCACTCATCCGCAAACAGCGGAATATCTTTGCCGAGCAGATGAAGATTGCACCGGAAAACCTTCGCTGGTATGCGGCCTTTCATAACGAAGGGCATCATCCTCACTGCCACATGCTGGTGTACTCAGTGAATCCCCGTGAAGGGTATGTCACCAAGCCCGCCATCGAAAAGATGCGAAGCACCCTGGCTAGGGAGATCTTTCAACAGGATCTCATTCAGATTTATGCAGAGCAGACCGCACAGAGAAATACGCTTTATGAACAGAGCCATGAAGCCCTGAAAGAAATCATCGGCAGAATGAGCGGTGTGTGTGAAAGCGGTATCATTGAAAGTCTGCTCTCACATCTGGCAGAGCGTCTCAGGCATACATCCGGTAAAAAACAATACGGCTATCTCAAAGCACCCTTGAAGGCCATCGTGAATCAGGTCGTGGATGAGCTGGCAAAGGATGCGCGTGTGGCGGAGGCCTATGTAAAATGGTCAGAGCTTCGCAGCGAGGTGCTGCGCACATATACGGATAAGCTCCCCGATCCTGTTCCGTTATCGCAGCAGAAAGAATTTAAGAATATTAGGAATATGGTGATCGCAGAAGCAATGAACATTGGCGGTCACCATTTCACCTTTGAGGGGGATAATCCGGCAGACGAACTGCTTCAAGAAGCCGAAGAATCCATTTCCGTGATGCTGGGGGATGAATACATGCCAGTCGAGGATGAAGCGCCGGAGGACAGTGAGGATATACCGTCTTCAGCTTCGGAGGGTTCACCCCGTCAGGATTCGGATGAGACTGACTCCGGCAAATCGTACATCGAGTGGAGTGATCGATATATGGAGGCCCGTGCCTTTCTCTATGGCAGCGATGAGGCGGAGCCTGACTTTGAGCGGGCCCTTCGCTTGTTTTTGGAGGAAGCAGAGGGCGGGAATGCTCTAGCCATGCATGACCTAGGCAGGATGTACGCTGACGGTCTCGGTGTGGATATGAATGCAGAAACCGCATTTGCCTGGTACGAAAAAGCCCTCTCAGCATTCCTGGACATTGAAGCAAATAAAGAAAGCCGGTATGTGGAATACCGCATCGGTAAAATGCACGCGGCTGGGCTCGGTACGGAACAGGATTATGTGGAAGCGGCAGGATGGTTTGAAATGGCGGCTTCCCGAAATCACAAATATGCTCAATATTCTCTTGCCGGTCTGTACTGCCGGGGGCAGGGCGTGGAACAGGACTATGAAGTGGCGTTCCGGCTCTACGGTAAATCTGCCGCCCAGCGCGTTCCATATGCTTATTACGAGCTGGCGAAAATGTATCGGGACGGTATCGGTACAGAGAAGGACGCCGAGGAAGCGGAGCTCAATTTTGAGAAAGCCTTTTACGGCTTTAAGCGTCTGGAGGAACAAAGTCATGACGATAGGCTCCAATACCGTCTTGGGCAGATGCTCTATACCGGAACCGGAACGGAAAAGGACCTGGATGCGGCTATCGGATATTTTGAAAAAGCCGCTCGCCTCGGCAATGTCCATGCTCAGTATATGCTGGGCAGGGTTTATCTCGACGAGAACAGAGGACACAGAAATTCAGAGAAAGCTGTCCTGTGGCTGACCAAGGCTGCGGATAACGGCAGCAGCCCTGCTCAATTTGCCCTGGGCAAGCTTTATCGTGACGGCAGTCATGTGAAGAAGGATATTGCAAAAGCGGTGGAGCTGTTCACGAAAGCAGCAGAGCAGAACAATTCATTCGCTCAGTTTCAGCTTGGAAAACTCTTCCTAAGGGGACAGGATGTACCCAAGGATGTAGAAACAGCTGTCGAATGGCTGACCGCATCCGCGGAGCAGGGCAATCAGTATGCACAATATGCTCTCGGCAAGCTATTCCTTATCGGCGAAGATGTTCCCTGTGACCGTGAAGTCGCAGTACGCTGGTTTACCTTGTCTGCTGAACAGGGTAATGTTTATGCGCGGTATTTTCTTGACCATATGGACTCTTTCAGTAATCCGTTTCTGTTCCTTGCGGCGACAAGGCTCCTGCATCACCTGAGCCGGATTTTCCGGGATGAACAGCAAAGACTTTCCGGTGGTACCGGCATGCAGACGGACAGCAAGCTGCGCCGAAAGATACGCGAGAAGAAGATCGCCCAAGGACATGCACCGGACGATCACGAATTCAGGCAAATAACCTAATTAAAAGGAGGGCTCCCCATGCAGAAACTTCAATCAAAACATCTGCATAAAAAAGAACCGATTCCTGAGAAAATTAAACCAACGTCGCTCAAACCATCCGCGCATCGGCGGGTGGCTTTTTTTCGCCGGTGCGGTAAGCGTAAACGCTGACTAAGGGGGTAGTAGAGTATGACATATATTCACTTTACAGACGAACAAAAACAACGGGCCAATTCAGTGGATTTGGTGGACTTCCTCCAACGGCAGGGCGAACAGCTAGTTCGCTCCGGCCGTGAGTGGCGCTGGAAACGCTTCGACAGCGTGACCGTGCGCGGCAGTCAGTGGTTCCGCCATTCCCGGAAAGAAGGGGGCCATGCCATCGACTTCGTCCAGCAGTTCTATGACATGAGCTTTCCTGAAGCCGTTACGCTGCTTCTCGGCGGCGAGTCCGGCGTGGAATGGAACCAGACCTCCAAGAGTGCGCCGCCTCCGCGTAAATCCTTCGCGCTGCCGGAAGCCAATCAGGATATGCGCCGGGTGTTTGCCTATCTTATCAAGCAGCGGTTTATTGACCGAGAGGTGCTGACGCACTTTGCCCATGAAAAGCTGATTTATGAGGATAAGGAATATCATAATGCTGTGTTTGTGGGGTTGGATGAAAACGGCGTTCCCCGTCATGCTCACAAGCGAGGAACCTACACCCAGGGAGAGCCATACAAGGGCAATGTGGAAGGCAGTGATCCTAAATACAGCTTTCACCGGATGGGGGAAAGCGATACGCTGTACGTTTTTGAGGCACCTGTGGATATGCTGTCGTTCATCACCCTAAATAAAGATGGCTGGAAGCAGTACAGCTATGTCACGCTTGATGGTGTGTCGGAACACGCTATGCTCTGTCAGCTTGATACGAATCCACGGCTGAAAAACATCGTGCTGTGCCTGGACCATGACGAGGCAGGCATTGAAGCCAGTGGCCGTCTGAAGGATATACTGCAGGAGAAGGGCTATGCGAATATTTCTGTATTTCAGTCACATCACAAGGACTGGAACGAGGATCTGAAAGCCAGGCATGGAGTCAGTCCCATCCCGGCACGGGAGCATCCGAAGCTGGAGCTTCTGCCTAAGGTGTGCGCTAAACTGCACGATTTATGTAAAGCTCTGTCAGCTTATAAAGATATTGACTCCTTCCTCGCAGAGTGCGGCGAGGCAGTGGAGCCGCTTCTAGCCTCCGGCAATACAGCGGCCATGAATGCTGAAGCCGTTCGGGAATGCCTGCAGTGTATGGCAGCCGGCGCATTGACAGCCAAGCAAAGGCAGCTGTGCCAGATGGAACAGCCTGTGACAATAGAGCAGCTTATTCAAAAGCTGCAGGACAGCTACCGTCCTCATGAAGATCGGGGCTGGCTTCGTACCAAGGCGGAGCAACTGCGCCAGGATGTTTTGGCTGTCAACCGTCAGTTTCAGGCATCCGGTATCCGCACGCTGGATGATAAAGAAAAGCTCTTGTCCTTTTATCAGCGTCTCGCAATGGACAGCGTTAAAACCATAATGTTTGTTGAGCAGGAACTGCCGTCAACGCTTCCGGTGCAGGAGCCGGCAGTAAATTTTTTGATGACCATGTAGAGGAGGGATCGAGTTGCAGACGTCACAAATCATAATTCTATCAGCCGCCGGAATGTCTATGTTCGGGGTTATTGGCTTGTTATCGCTCATAGCTCATTACTATACGCTCAATGGCATCAAGTCCAAAACTGTCGGCGACGGCCAGCATGGTACGGCGCGCTGGGGAACAAAGCGGGAGATTAAAAAGACTTATACTGAAGTACCCTATGAGCCGGAGAAATGGAGAAAAGGAGAAAGTCTTCCGAAAGTGCAGGGCCTGATAGTCGGCTGGAGAAAAGCGTCTCTGTTTGACGGCACCATCTCGCACGGCTATGCGCTGGTGGACGATGACGATATCCACTGTCTGATGATCGGTGCCGCAGGTGTCGGCAAGACCGCTAACTTTCTATATCCGAATCTGGAATACACCTGCGCCTGCGGAATGAGCTTTGTGACTACCGACACCAAGGGAGACCTCTACCGCAATTATGCCGGGATCGCAAAAGAAAATTACGGATACGATGTTGCTGTTATTGACCTAAGAAACCCCACCCGCTCGGACGGAAACAATCTTCTCCATCTGGTCAACCGGTATATGGATGCATATTTAAATAATCCTCAGAATCTTGCGTTTAAAGCCAGAGCGGAGAAGTATGCCAAGATTACCGCAAAGACTATCATTAACTCCGGAGGTTTCGATACAGCAATGGCTGGACAAAATGCCTTCTTCTATGACGCAGCGGAAGGACTGCTGACATCTGTGATTCTGCTTATAGCGGAATACTGTGAACCGAAGCAGAGACACATAGTATCCGTATTCAAGCTCATTCAGGATCTTCTGGCGCCCAGCGGCGTCAAGGGCAGGACTTTGTTTCAACTGCTCCTTGCTCATCTCCCGGATGAGCACAAGACCAAGTGGTTCGCCGGGGCGGCACTCAATTCGGCGGAGCAGGCCATGCAGAGTGTCCTCTCCACAGCCCTATCCAGATTGAACGCTTTTCTGGATTCTGAACTGGAGCAGATCCTGTGCTTTGACACGGCAATCGATGCGGAGAAGTTCTGTACAAACAAAAGTGCAATCTTCCTGGTGATGCCGGAGGAAGACAACACAAAGTATTTCATTATCAGCCTGATCGTCCAGCAGCTCTACCGTGAAATCCTGTCAGTGGCTGACGAGTATGGCGGAAAGCTCCCGAACCGTGTGATGATGTTCCTCGATGAGATCGGAACCATCCCCAAAATCGAGTCGGCGGAAATGATGTTCTCTGCTTCCCGTTCCCGCCGTGTATCCATCGTAGCGATTATTCAGAGCATTGCGCAGCTGGAGAAAAACTATGGCCGTGAGGGCTCTGCCATCATCATAGACAACTGTCAGGATACAGTGTTCGGAGGATTCGCTCCTAACAGCGAATCGGCGCAGATTTTATCAAAAGCCATGGGAAGCAAGACTGTCATGAGCGGTTCGGTTAGCCGGGGTAAAAACGACCCTTCGCAGAGTCTGCAGATGATTGAGCGCCCGCTGATGACGTCGGACGAGCTGAAGTCCATGCCCAAGGGCCATTTTATTGTCACAAAGACGGGCGCCTACCCGATGCGTACCAAGCTAAAGCTATTTACGGAATGGGGTATAACCTTCGGCAAGCCTTATGAGATTGCCGAGAAATCGGCCCGAAAGGTGGAGTATGCCGACAGGCGCAGAGTAGAGGAAGAAATCATCTGCCGGCAGTCTGCCTGTGTGGATGTGACGGAGGAAGATGAAGTCAGAGCAGCCGCATCGGGCGGATTACTGCACTTACCGATTAAGGAGCCGGAAGCGCCTGCCAGGACAAAAGCACCTGTTCGGATTGAATAGGAGGTAAAGCTGTGGGTTACTTTTCTTCTCTTTATTCCTCGGAGCTTCCGCATCGTGCCAGGGCTGTCTATATGTACCTTTATGACCGAGCAGATAAGGACGGCAAATGCTACCCGGCGATTGGTACCATCGCCAAGGAATTAAAGCTGTCCCGAAGCACCGTCAAACGAGCCATAGCTGACCTTGAAAAAAACGGCCGTTTGCGCAAGGAGCAAAGATGGCGTGAGAACGGCGGCAAGAGCAGCAATCTGTATTATTTGGTGCAGACAGATTCAGGCTGATAGGCTAAAAATGACCTTCCCCGCCGAGGGGAAGGTCTGTCTGCTTGTTGGACTATGGAAGGGTTCATGATGAACCGTGAAGGCGAACTTATCACTCTAAGAAGATATAACGACAGAAAAAGAACAACAAGTAATTTGTTAAGAGGTTCCGATAATCGGGTTGTGTGTATTAGTAGGATTAGCGGAAGTTAACTTGAAAACAATTAGCCCTTAGAATTCTTCGAAAGAAGAAGAGATTTAAACCGCACTACAGGTAGCCAGAATTTTATAACAATGACTTATACATTAACATTGAATAGGTTATAGGTGATAAATAAAAGAACCGTTGATTTAGAACAAAGAAGCAAATTATGTCTGTATCTGTCGATATTTAACACATTAAAAATGATAAAATCTAAACTGAATGATAGCAAAATAATATTAAAATATGATAAAATACTAATATGTTAATTTTAGGAGGCGTTTTAAATCAACAGTAAGGAGCAAATTACAGAGATTTGCATTCTTGGCGGTGGTCCTGCAGGATATGTTGCAGCCATACGAGCTGCTCAGCTTGGTGCCAAAGTGACGCTTATTGAGGAGAGAGATGTCGGAGGGACTTGCCTCAACCGGGGATGTATACCAACAAAATCTTTTCTTAAATCTTCTGAAGCCATATCCTTGTTCACCAAGTCAAAGGAATTGGGTATCGCAGCAACGGTCGCATCGATTGATGCTAAAGTGATCAGAGCTAGAAAGGATCGAGTCGTAAAAAGCCTTAGGTTGGGTGTGGAGCATTTGCTCGCCAAGAATGGGGTTGAGGTTCTAAACGGAAACGGCCAGATAGACTCAGCACAAAGGGTGGTGGTTAAAACTGTCGATGGAGAGGAAGTGAAAGTTAACTGCAACCGCCTAATTATAACCACTGGCTCTGAACCATTGATTCCAGATATACCTGGCATAAAGCTGGCAGGAGTTATCACCAGCGATGAGGCCCTGGAACTCACAAAGATTCCTGAGAGCATTACCATTATTGGAGCTGGGGCCATAGGCATGGAGTTTGCCGCGTTTTATCACTCTATGGGCACTTTGGTAACAGTGGTTGAAGCGCAAGAAACAATCATTCCGAACGAGGACAAAGAAATCACAGCGGAACTCCTTAAAATCATGAAGAGGCAGGGAATCAAATTTATTCTTAAAGCCAAGGTCCAAGAGATTTCTAACTCTGAAAATGTACTGGAGACCTTTATCACAAATGGAGAAGAGAAAAAAATTGTCTTGTCTTCAGAAATGGTATTAGTCGCCGTGGGAAGAAAATTAGCAGGGATATCCCCCGACATAACAGCTCTTGGCATCAAGGTAACGAAAGGCTCCATCGTGGTAAATGACCAGATGGAAACCAATATCCCTGGAGTTTATGCTGCCGGTGATGTCATCGGCGGCAGCTTACTTGCGCACTTAGCCTTTGCCGAAGGGCGAGTTGCTGCTGAAAATGCAATGGGTATCCAAAGCAGACTAAATTATAAGGCTGTGCCGTCTTGCGTCTATACTAATCCAGAAGTAGCTTCAGTGGGCTTGAGTGAAGAACAAGCTCAGGAACAAGGTTTTTCTGTCAAGGTTGGACGTTTTGATTTCCGTAATAACGGCAGGGCCCTATGTCACGGAGAGCGGGAAGGGTTCGTTAAGATCATAACGGAGGAGAGCACTGGGGTTATTTTAGGAGCTCGGATTCTGGGACCTCATGCATCTGAATTGCTATCCGAAATTACCTTGGCAGTCAGTCTGGGAATTAAGGCAGAGGTCTTGGCAGACATGATTCATCCTCATCCAGCCTTAGCGGAAGCTGTCATGGAAGCGTGCGGGGATGCGATCGGCAGGGCCATTCATAAATAGTCCGTTGGAGTTAGACAATGAACATTAGTTTTGGGTTTCTATTTATAGAAGCCTGCAAATTCCAATAAATGGGGGAATCAAAATGTCAGAAAAAGAATTACCAGGATTTATAATGTGTGTTTGCACGGGAAAATGCCCAGGTTTTCAAAGTATGGACATCTGGGATTTCATTAATCAGGTCCGAGTCGAGCTGCCGGTGGAATATGGATTTATCCATCCTCAGTTATGCGAAGAAGACGGTGACCGTTTCTTGGCAGATTACCTAAAAGCCCACCGGAAGGTCATCATTGGTGCGTGTGCCCCGAATATGCAGCGGAAGATGTTCAAGCAGGCCTTTAAAGACGCAGGATTGGACATTGAAAAGGACGCTTATATGTTAGATATAAGGGATATGACCAACGAAGCAGCGTTCAAAAAGGTGGAAGAATTGGCAGAACAAATCGAAGCGGAGGGATAAACATGAGTGAAGAGACGTTTATGGGAGTTCCGAGAAATACCATCGACTGGAGCCCCATTATTGACTATGACAAATGCAATTATTGTATGGAGTGTGTAAAATTTTGTCCGCACCAAGTATACGAAATCCGAGAAACTGAGGAGAAAAAGCTAATCGTAAAAAATCCGGACAACTGCGTTGTCTTCTGTCGTGCATGTGGAAAAACCTGTGGCGTGGACGCCATAACCTTCCCAAACAAGGGGGAAACAACCAAGAAGATCAAGGAAACTCGAAAGGGGATGGGAGCCGATGAGTAAAAGTTTTGCTGTCTTACCTTGCAATGGTCTGGACAAAGCTGCGGGCTGTATCGCCCGAGAAATAGCGTTAAACATTCTCGAGAATTCTGAAAGCGAGATGATTTGCCCTGTGTTATATCGGATCGCTGATGCAAGATATACTAAAATTGCTCAAGAGAAACCTTTGCTTGTGATTGACGGCTGTCAGACACGGTGTGCCAGTAAGCTTGCTTCGGAAAAAGGGTTAAAAGTTAACATAAAACTTATGGTAAACGAGGAAGCCAAAAACAGAGGAATAGAACTGGGAGATTCCTTAAGGCTTAGGGAAAAGGAATTGAAACTAGCTCAAGATCTTGTAACTGAACTGCTAAAAGTAAAAGAAACAGAAAAGGTTTCAGAAAGTGAGATAGTCTACCCCGAAACGCATGATTATGAAGTTTATCAAAAGGATAAATTCATTTTCCGAGTACCCAAAGAAGGCTTTTTATTTAATGAAAACGACAGTTGGGTATATATATCCGGTAATAAAGCTCGAATAGGGGTTACTGATTATGTCCAGCAAAGCCTATCGGATATCATGTTTTTTACTCCCCCTGTCGTCGGGAGTGAGGTGGAACAGTTTGGAGAGTTAGGAACGGTAGAATCGGGCAAAGCTGTCTTTGAAGTGGTCTCCCCTGTGTCGGGTAAGATTATCGCTGTCAATGAAGAACTTTCTGCCGCACCAGAACTTATTAATTCGAATCCTTATGAAAAGGGCTGGATCGCTGAAGTCGAACTCTCTGATTTGGAAAGTGATAGAGAACTTTTGCTTGATTTTACGGGATACTTCACGATTTTAAAAAGAAAGGTAGATGAATTTCATGTCTGAGAGGATTAAAGTAATCCCCTGTAGCGGAATGGGCAAGGTCTACGGTCTCGTGGCGAGGGAAAGTGCCTTGAAGGTTGTTCAGGAGCTGTGCCCGCAGGAATCCAGCACAGTATGCCTTGCTTATATCGTAACAGGAGATCAAGAGGCTAAGGAATTGATCGAAGGGCAAAAGTGTATTACGCTCGATGGCTGTCCTGCCATGTGTGCGGCGAAAAACGCTGAGTTGGCTGGTGGTGTCGTTACAGAAAAGGTAAGGGTTATCGATTCGTTTCGCAAGCACAAGGGAGCAAAGCCTGGAACAGCGACAGATCTTACAGAAGAAGGTTGGCTGGTTGTGGATGAAATAGCCGGCGAAATTGCTGAAAAAGTTAAACTGTTGAGCAAGGAGGGTTAATAATGTCTATAAATATGGTGAAAGTCGGAGTAGTATCCTGCAGCGGCGAGGACTGTTTGGGAGGGACTATCTCTCGACTTGCTACTCGGAAAATGCTGGACGAAATTCGGCCGGATACGACAGTGACAATATGTCTGCCGTTATTTCTGGCAGGGGGAGTGGAAGAACGGGGATTTGCCGAAAAGTTCCCGACGATTTCCGTGGATGGCTGCTCGAAAGCTTGCGCCAAAAGGGCAACGGAGAAATATAGTGGCAAGGTAAGCGCCGCAATTGATGTTTCGGATTTTATTGGCAAGGAAGTAGCCGAAGCAGAAGCCTTGTCCATCAGAAACCTGACGGATGAACACTCAGCAATGGTTGAGAAGGTGGTCAGCGAGATAACGGTGAAGTTTGATGAAGTACTGAGGGCTGCGCAAAGAGACCTGGTGGCTAAAGGCCTGGCCATGGTAGGTAGTGGTCCTTCCGGAGGCTGTGGTTGCGGCTGTGGGACAAAGTAAAAAAGAAATTGCATTATAGGGAGAGGCTAAAATGACGACGAGTTGGTATCCGATTATTAATTATGATAATTGTATTGAATGCGGGTCTTGTATTAATAAATGCTCACATGGTGTCTATGACAAAGAGAGTACGAAGCCAATTGTCATCTATCCGGAGGGATGTATCGATCATTGTACAGGGTGTCAGGCACTATGTCCGGCAGAAGCGATTCAGTATTATGGAGACGATGGTAGTGGCCCTAAGACAACCTGCAGCTGCGGTTGTTGATAGAGATAGTCATAGGGAATAGAATTAAGAACAGCGAAAATAGTCCTTTGGTAGACGTGCTTAGGGCACGTCTCTTTGCACCAGGGACAATGCGCCTTCCTGTAGATTGTCTTTGGGGGCGAGGAATGCTGTAAAATTACTAAAACATAATTATGAACCCTCAATCGTTCATTACCCAGTAATCGACCATTGAGGGTTCATTTATATAAAAATGCGTTAAAACGATAATGCAATTTTTAAAGTTTAAAGCATGCAATAGTATTTTGAAGATCCTTAGCCAGTTTATCAAGGTTCTCTGCTGAAGTAAATAAAGAGACAGCAGTGGCATTTTGTTCCTCTGCGGCAGCGGCTGCTGTTTGCGTACCCGTTGAAATTCCTTCGGCTTCCATCACTATTTTCTTGGTGCTAGTCCTCATGTTTTGCCCCTCATTTTGAATCTGATGCACTGAGGATTCAATTGCATGCGCTAAAATCGCACTATCTTCGACAGATGATCGGATAGTCTCAAATTGTGTAAATATTTCTCTTATGTATGTCCCACCTTGATTGACGCTCCGCACACTAGCCTCCATCTCTAAATGTGCCCCCTGCGAGGCATGCTGCATTTCTTGTACACGTGCCGTGATGTCCCCAAGGCTCTGTTGAACCTGTTCAGCTAATTTTCGTACCTCTTCAGCCACCACGGCAAATCCACGGCCATGTTCGCCTGCCCGAACTGCTTCGATAGCCGCGTTTAAGGCCAGCAGGTTTGTTTGTTGCGCTATGCTGTTAATAATTTCAACTGTCTGGGCAATCCGCTCAGATTTGTCGTCAACTTGCCCAATGACTTCGCTGAGACTATTCACTTGTAATTCAATAGCCTCCATTTGAGTAACGACATTTTGCAGAGATTCGCTTCCTGCTTTGGATAGATCCGCGGAACGATTGGAAGAGTAACTAACTTGTTCTGCCTGCGTTTCAGCTTGGGACAATTCCTCAACCACCCGTCGCATTCGTTCCTGGTTTTCGGCCATGTGATTTAACTGAAGCTGAATATCCCCAGCAATGGTGCTTGTGGCGGCTGCTACTTGTTCTGCCGCCATGGCTGACTGTTCGGCTCCAAGACGAATCTGTTCGGCGGTACTTTTAAGGCGTTCACCCGATTCGCTGACACTTCCGACCATTGTGCTTAACGACTGTATCATCCCGCGAAAGGCCTGTTGAATCTCTTCTCCCTCTCGGTTCCAAGGCATCCAGAGGGCTTGTTTCCTTTGGGTTATATCACCAGCGCTGATTTTATTGGCAGTAAGGATAAGAGAACTCAACATTTTCGTTAACGCCCGGCTAAGGAAGATTCCGATTAAGAGGCTGCCAATGATATCGAGGACCACGAGAACACTGGAGATGAAACGATAGGCTTGCAAATGATAGCATAGATCGGAAAGGGTATTCATCGGAAGTATCCCTTGTTGTTGGAGCTTTGTGAAGGTGTTTTGCATTTGAGACATTTCAAAAACTCCAATTATGCCGACCACTCCAGCGGCTAAAGCCATGAGTACTATAAGGGCGGTTACCTGAGTTCCTAAGCGCCATCTCTTCATTATTTTTCACTCCTTGAATCAGTTTGTTTAGACGTTAACAATAAATATGTAAGACGGAAGCTTATTACAAAATAATAATATGATATATTTATAATATGATAATATTAATTTTATTCTTTTCTGTCTTTCTTTGCAAGAGTCACTAAAAATTTATGTACAAAAAATAACGTAACCGAAAGGGCAGACTCTAACTCGGTAGGGAGGAAGAGCAAGGTTTTGTTCTATTATGCATAAGTGTAACTTGGCAGCCGCCTGCGCCAGCCAAGCATTTCTTTATTTCAATATACCTCTTGAAGTATTATAAAATTTAAGTATAATAAAATTAATATATTATAAATTACTAATATAATAAAGGAGTGGATGTGGGGATGCCCTGAACAAGGTCAAGTTTCGCAGGATCACAAATTACCACTAAGCATAGAAGAACAGATGAGAATCATTATTAAGGATTAAGGGGTGAAACGCTATGAATAAGGATGGAAACAAGATCATCCTGTTGCTCGGTTTAGCTGGTTTTATCGTTATGGCAGACAATTGGGTAGTATCTCCGATATTGCCCGCCATTTCTCAAAATTTGACGCTTGATATTTCAAGAGCCGGACTCTTAATCACAGCCTATATGATTCCCTTTGGAATTTTTCAGATTATCTTTGGTCCCTTGGCAGATCGCTATGGAAAAAAACAGGTTATAACGTTGGCGATGATCATGTTTACGATCGCGACAGGGCTTTGTGCGTTAGGTTCGAGTCTAACTAACCTGGCGATATACAGAGCACTAACAGGAGTGTTTGCTGCCTCGGTCATGCCAATATCCTTAGCTTTGATCGGGGATATGTTCCCGATCCAGGAAAGACAGGGTGCCATAGGAACGTTTATGGGAATTTCGTTTCTGGGGCAAGGACTCAGTATGGCCATCGGAGGCACGATTGCTTACTTCCTTAATTGGAGAGGGGTTTTTGGCATCTATGCTATACTGGCCATAATTCCGACGTTGCTGCTCCTTAAAAATTACAAGTCGCTGCCTTCGGAAAAGCACCCTGGCAACAAAATTTTTGCACCGTATGCGAAACTGTTGGGGACCAGTAGGAGTTTGTTTACGTATTTCATTGTTTTACTGGAAGGGATATTTATTGTTGGAAGCTTTTCTTATGGAGGGGCTTACATTGCTAAAACCTATGGATTTAACTATTTATATATTGGTTTAATTATGACGGCCTTCGGAATCATGTCCGTTATTGGCGGGAGAATGAGCGGTAAGTTAGCGGCTAAAATGGGGGCGCGCAAAGTATTGAGCTTAGGGCTTGTGTCAGCAGCCATGGCGGATATCATTATCTACTTGTATGGGGATATTCTGGGGATGCTGATCTTAGGTATTGCCTTGCTGGGACTTGGTTTCATCTTTACGCATTCTACCCTTCTCACAAGAGCTACAGAGTTTGCCCAGAAGGCTAGGGGTGCAGCCATGTCCTTGGTTGCCTTTTGCTTCATGGGGGGTGGCGGTATCGGTACGGCAATTGGCGGAAGGGTGATTGCCGCCGCCGGACTCGACAACCTTTTTCTAATTAACGGGCTTGCCCTGGTTATTACGCTGCTTTTGAGCTTTGTCTTAATCCGGGATCATGTCGTGGAACCTAATGAAATAAAGGAAATGATCAGAAATTTGTAAAGATATAGAAAGAGAAACTACTATGATTACGCAACTTCAAACTCGTGTTATTGAATCATTATCGTATGATCCGTGGGTAAATTTGGCCATCGAAGAATATTTATTAAAACAAATAGCCGAGGATGAAGTTATCCTTTATTTATGGCAAAATGACAACACGGTGGTCATTGGCAGAAATCAGAACGCCTGGAAAGAGTGTCGGCATCTTGATTTGGAACAAGAGGGCGGAAAACTAGCCCGGCGTTTATCCGGCGGTGGTGCGGTTTTCCATGACTTAGGCAATCTGAACTTCACCTTCATTATGAATAAAAAACATTATGACTTATCAAAACAGCTCAATGTAATTTTACAGGCAGTAACAAAACTTGGCATAAAGGCCGAGTTTTCTGGGCGTAACGATTTGATGATTGAGGAAAAAAAGTTTTCCGGTAACGCTTACTATTTTAATCAAGACAGGGCTTTGCATCATGGCACGATCCTAATTAATAGCGATTTGACGAAACTTAGTCGTTACCTACAGGTATCTAGTGAAAAGATAATTTCCAAAGGGGTTGATTCTGTTCGTTCCAGAGTGGTGAATTTAGTGGAAGTTAAAAGAGCTATCACTTTATCCGATGTAACCCAAAGCATGAAAGAGAGTTTTTTTCATAATTACCGGGGGAGCACCCAAGAAATGGCTGTGGATCGCAATGACTTCAATATTGAACCGTTGGTTAGGAAGTATTCCTCTTGGGAATGGCGGTTTGGCAACACTCCGAAGTTTGACATTTCAATTTGTCGCCGCTTTGCTTGGGGAGAAATGGAATTAGGGTTTTGTTTGAAAAACGGCCGCATTGATTCAGTGCAAGTTTTTTCTGATGCCATTGAAGAGCGCTTAATCAGCGATATCGGAAAAGGCCTTGAAGGATGCTCTTTTAAGAAAGACAGGATGATTGAGCGTCTGATAAAGATTAATAGTCAATCTGGAAATCAGGCGCTTATTATTAAAGATGTAGCCCTATGGCTCAGTGAAACAGAGATATAGATTTAAAAAACATCCTGTATAGATTTACTTATTGTTCTATTCCAGGGGGATCTTTAATTTAGCCCTAACCTGTAGCTAACATTGTGCTTGATTAGAGAAAAGATGATGATTTGGATAGGAAAATAGTAGGAGGGTGTGAGAACATGAAAACTTGTCGTAATTGTGGGTTGGGTATTGAGGCAAGCAACGACCTAATAAGCTGTTTTAAATACAAGACGGCGAGCAATTCAGATGAGGAAAAATCCGACTGCCTATATTTCATTGATAAGATTATAGAGGATGGCGAGCCTTTGCCTCCAATACAACATCTTATTTTGGTCGAGCAAGAATTAGGGAAGGGAAAAATGAAAATTAGTATTAACAATGGTTTTCGATTATAAATCTTTCATCTAAAATTCTCATTAACTTCTATAGGCAACTGAATTGCCTGTGATATTTTGATTTTAATGCGTCCTTTTTCAAAACCTCCTTCTTATATATTGAACACAAATATACTTTTCACGAAGTTTGAAAATGTAACAGTTTTGACACGATTGCTGGTTAAGATACTATTGTACCGGGTGAAAAATATATTGAGGTCAATTTACGAAGGAGGTATTACTGTATGAAAAAGAAACTCGCCATAGGGGTGCTAAGTGTTGTGTTATTGGTGGGAGGAGCCACGGCAGCGTTCGCTGCCACAGATTCATCAAAGCTTGATGAGATCAAAAGCTTAACCCAGCAAGTGTTCGGAATTCAAAAGCAAATAGCTGACAAAGAAGTTGAGGCTGGTATCATTACTCAAGCACAGGCTGACGCTATGAAGAGCTCTATTGACCTGCGCCAGCAATACAGTACCCAAGCAATAGCGAGTGGTCAGGTTTTTGGCCCGGGCATGGGGAGGATGCGTGGCGGCATGATGTATAATAACGGTCAACCTATGACGGATGATCAGCTTAAAGCTTGGGACAGTGCAGCTCAAGCTCGTCTGCAAGCACAGGCTCAGGCTATGAAGGCGAACGGCTTGACGGATGATCAGGTTAAAGCCTGGACTGATGCTATGCAAGCCCAAATAAAAGTGCAAGAAGATGCCCTTATGAAAGGTACTTTTGTTTCCGGAGGAATGGGAATGCACGGTGGCATGGGTGGCGGCAGAGGTATGCATGGCGGTTTTTGGGGTTATAATACAGTGCCAAGCGCAGGTACATCAAGTAGCTCAAATACACAATGAGTTTATTTCGCCGTGATCACCTAACGTATTAATGGTTAAACGATACCGGTACATTATTTTTTATCCTTGAACCCACTTTATATTCTCTGCAAACCCTGAAACAGCTTGTTTCGGGGTTCGACTTTTACCAGCGGCTTTGCTTTCGCCAAGACTCCGCAGAAGTCATTTAATGATATTATCTCAGACACCGAAGGTTGTATCGGTAAAAAACGCGGGAGGTTGGAAAGTTTAATGAATTATAAAGACAATAAAACCAAATTTGTCCTCAAATTTATAGTTCCTCTCCTTATTATCGGAGTAATAGTGGGAATTTATATCTTAAAAAGTAGCGAACAGAAGCTTATGGCAGATACAAATGACGAATTCGCGCTCGAAGCAACAGCCATAGATCTAGATCAGCTAAAAACTTACGGGTTACCGATTGTGATTGATTTTGGTGCGGATTCCTGTGTTCCTTGTAAAGAAATGGCACCCGTACTTAAGAAACTTAATAAGGAGACGCAAGGCAAGGCTATTATCAAGTTCGTAGACGTTTGGAAAAATAAAAATGCAGCTGATAATTTCCCGGTAGACTTAATCCCAACGCAGTTCTACTTTGATAAAGACGGCAATCCCTTTGTGCCTAAAGACCCCGAAGCCATGCAAATGATGATGTATTCCACGAAGGATACCAATAAACATGTTTATACTGCACATCAAGGAGGTATGACGGAAGCACAGCTTAGAGCTGTTCTGAAGGAGATGGGTGTGGAATGATCACGGAATGGCTTGATGTTCTTTCGACGCTTATTTCTCAAAATATGTGGATAGCTCCAGTGCTTGCTTTGCTTGCCGGTGTACTGACGTCCCTGACCCCTTGCGCATTATCAAGTGTTCCGCTAGTCATAGGCTATGTAGGCGGCACTGGAAACAATAACATGAAAAGGGCCTTTTGGCTTTCACTTACCTTTGCGGCAGGCTCAGCGGTCACGTTTACAATCCTGGGAACAGTATCGTCACTTGTTGGGAAACTGATGGGAACAACATCATCCTGGTGGTATCTTTTATTGGGAGTTCTCATGGTGTTTATGGCTATGCAAACCTGGGAGATTTATAATTTCGTACCTTCTACTTTCCTCATTGCCAAGAACACTCGAAGGGGGTACATTGGAGCCTTTATAGCAGGAATATTAGGGGGCGTTTTTTCATCCCCTTGTGCAACGCCGGTACTGATTACACTTCTTGCAGTTGTGGCAGAACGAGGAAGTTTGCTATGGGGGATCGTCTTGTTATTATTCTATTCTATCGGTCATAGTACCTTGGTGTTGGCTGCAGGAACATCAATCGGATTTGTAAAAAACATGACAGCAACCCATCGATATGGTACATTCACCGTTGTACTGAGAATTGTCTTGGGTAGTTCAATTCTGCTCATAGCGTTTTATATGTTTTATTTAGGATTTTAGAGTGGGGATTTGAGTTTTGCACCCTTTTTTTCAAATTATGTCTGAAAGTATTAGTACGAGCTGCCATTGTCTCTCAGTACTTGTGAAGTTCACTATTACGGCATTTAGTCACTAAAACTATTGCTGCCTGACGATAAATTTTAAGATGAAGCGGATAAAGGACATTCTTAAAGGTAAAGTTACTTGCAAAAGACTTTAACATATAATAATATGCTTATATAATTAATGAGTTATAGATAAGGGAGGAGGCCGAGACTTTTGGCTTATGAACCGCGTATTGATGCAATGGTTGAAAGATTCAAGGTTTTGGGAGATAAAACACGGTTGAGAATTTTAGTGCTACTGCAAGGTCGGGAACTACGCGTTTGCGATTTGACGGAAGTCTTAAGTATAAGCCAGCCTGGGGTATCCCAACAAATGAGACGCCTGCATAAAGCGGGATTTGTGAATGAACGCCGTGGAGGGCAATGGATCTATTATACGCTGAATATGGAAAATTCTCTGCTGGCTCTGCTTATTCCTACGTTGCCCAAGTCAGAAGAGGACGAAAAAAAGATTATGATGTCTAAAGGATGTCCTACTTAGTAATACGATTTTTAGTGCATGATTTGCAATAAACATAAGAGGAATGACACAAAATATAGGATCATGCATTGAATCGTTAGTTAAAAATTTGAACCGTCCTACAAATTAAAACGGGGAGCGAATGATATGAAAAAGATGCAAATATTTGAACCTGCTATGTGTTGTTCCACCGGACTCTGTGGTGTAGGGGTTGACACGGAATTGCTTCGGATTTCTACCGTTCTTAATTCATTGAAGAAAAACGGCGTTGAAGTTGACCGTTTCAATCTTACGAATGCACCGATGGAATTTGTCAACAATAAGGCAGTGAATGACCTTCTCCAAACTAAAGGGGTTGAGCAACTGCCGGCTACGGTCTTAGATGGGGAAATTTTGATTACAGGCCGATACCCCAGTAATGAAGAGTTCGCAAAGCTTCTCAACATTCCAATTTCCTTACTAAGTGAGAAAGAAAAAGACGAGACGTTTACAATTCTTCCTAAAACCTCAGGATGTGGTTGTTCGGACGGGAACTGCTGATTCAGTAAATTCAAATCGTGAGTTCCGGAAATGAGGGTGACAAACAATGCAGATTTTCAATCCACAGAAAATTACGCTGACAAAGTATTTATTTTATACCGGCAAAGGGGGCGTCGGGAAAACCTCCACCGCTTGTGCAACGGCCGTGAATCTTGCCGACAGTGGGAAGAAGGTGCTGCTCATCAGCACGGATCCTGCTTCAAACTTGCAGGATGTTTTTGAGACGGAGTTGACGAATAAAGGGGTTCCCGTTAAGGGAGTACCGAATCTCATCGTAGCTAACCTTGATCCCCTCCAGGCGGCAGCAGAATACAGAGAAAGTGTCATCTCTCCGTATCGCGGTAAACTGCCCGATGCGGTGCTTAACAATATGGAGGAACAACTTTCCGGTTCTTGTACGGTGGAAATTGCTGCTTTTAATGAGTTTTCCAACTTTATAACGAATGAAAAAACACAATTAGACTTCGACCATGTTATATTTGATACCGCTCCAACAGGGCATACCCTCAGAATGCTTCAATTACCTTCTGCCTGGAGCAATTTTATCAGTGAAAGCACCCACGGTGCCTCCTGTTTAGGACAGCTTTCCGGTTTGGAAGACAAAAAAGAGATTTATAAAAAGGCAGTGGAAACCTTAGCCGACGGCAATCTGACGACCCTCATTCTTGTATCCCGTCCTGAAACAGCACCTCTTAAAGAAGCTGAACGAGCGTCGAAAGAGCTGGCGGATATTGGTGTCAACAATCAGGTAATGATCCTAAATGGTGTATTGACCTCGTACGATGATCGTATTTCTGAAAGTCTCTATCACAAGCAGCAGAAAGCGCTGGCCGATATGCCCCAGGGGTTGCAATCCCTCACTATTTTCACCGTGCCGCTCAGAGCGTATAACATTACAGGTATGGAGAATGTAAGAGCCTTGCTGACTAAGGATAATTATATCGTCCGCGAGGAACGGTTACAGGCTCAGGCAATCCCTCAGCTTAAGGATGTTATTGAGGATCTCCATCATACCCATAAAAAGGTCATCTTTACCATGGGCAAGGGGGGAGTGGGTAAGACGACCATTGCAGCAGCCATTGCCATGGGATTGTCCGCCAGGGGTAAAAAGGTACACCTTACCACTACTGATCCTGCGGCACATCTCAAATTTGTGATCGAAGAGACCTACGGCATCACTATGAGTCATATTGATGAGCAGGCAGAATTGGAAAAATATCAAGAGGAAGTGCTTGCCAAGGCCAGAGAAACCATGTCCGAAGAGGATATAGCCTATATCGAGGAGGATTTGCGCTCCCCTTGTACCCAGGAAATCGCCGTATTCAGAGCTTTTGCTCAAATTGTGGAAAAGGCAGAAGATCAAGTCGTTGTCATCGACACGGCACCGACTGGTCATACGCTTTTGCTGCTGGACTCCACGCAGAGCTACCACAAGGAGATCCAACGTTCCCAAGGGGATATTCCCGAATCTGTGGTCAAGCTGCTGCCACGATTGCGTAATGCCGACGAAACCGAGGTCATCATTGTTACTCTTGCGGAAGCTACACCCGTGTATGAAGCAATGCGTCTGGAGGAGGATTTGCAACGGGCGGATATAGCCACCAAATGGTGGGTTATCAATTCCTCGCTGTATCATACCGGGACAACGAATCAACTGTTGTCCGCTAAGGCTAGCAATGAGATCGAGTGGATCAACAAAGTTGATACACATTCGAAGGGGAATTTTGCCGTTATCGCTTGGAGTGCTGAGGAGATCAAAGGAGATAAGCTGCTTACCCTCTAATCTAACTGAATGGAAATTAGGACCATTAAGTAATTGAATCAACCCGAGGAACAGCAAGAGTTCCTCGGGTTGACCTCATTTTAAGGGTAGTTCATGTATGTATAGGGTATATAAGAATAATGGCATAAAATAGTAAACCATGATTATATTTACAACTATGCTATTATAGAATGGTAATGATTAAATGATATCAAATAGTTATCGAAAGGGTTGGGAAATGACTAATGCAAATTACTGACGAAATGACTAATTGGAT
Organism: Desulfosporosinus sp. FKB; assembly: GCF_002196705.1. Lineage (GTDB taxonomy): Bacteria > Bacillota > Desulfitobacteriia > Desulfitobacteriales > Desulfitobacteriaceae > Desulfosporosinus. Next base: position 151,695 of record NZ_NADJ01000016.1, on the reverse strand, counting down.
AAAGGAATTATCTGAAACCAAAGGCTATATCTGTCATGGCTTAGTTAATTACCAGAAGGGTGTTTCTGCAGTCAACGAAGAATCAGACCCAAGTGATCCAGCAAATTTTTTCGCTCAGCAATGTACTGCTATATTGAAGAGGTTAGGGACATCCTTGAATAATCTTGATGGAGGAATACCCGATAAACTTATAGTTGAAGCATCAAAAATGACCATGATTATCTTCCCTGTGAATGATACTTACTTTTGTGGAGTGGGTTTGACGCCAGGAATGGAGACTGCATGTGCAATTAAGAAACTAACTGAATTACGTGCTGCCTTTAGTAAAGCATTGTAATTTTATGATGCTTCCTCAAGATTTAACAAAAGTTGCTAGAGAGTTTTTCGTTTTGGCGAGAGACTCTCATATTTTCTTGTTTCGCATTTTGCTCTTCTCTTTCTTAAAACGAAAGACCATTTACTTATTCCTGGTCAATTCTTTTTGCGTTCATTTGTCATCTTTATGGTTTGCACCATTATTTAACCAATAAACAAAAAAATATATTTACATATTGAAATATCTAAATATAACAGTATAATAAAGATAAGACTACAACTTATTTAACAACTACCCTTACTATTGAAAGGATGTGCAAGACAATGGAAATCAAGATTCTAAGTACAGGCGGATGTGCCAATTGCAAGAAAATGGAACAGCTTGTTTTGGAGGTGCTAAAGGAAACAAAAACTGCGGCCGAGGTTATTAAGGTAACGGAAATTAAGGAAATCATGTCCTTCGGAGTGATGTCCACACCATGTTTGGTCATTAATAACAAAGTGAAGATTGCTGGTAAACTGCCTGCCAAGAACACGATTAAAGAATTTATTATGAGCGAAGATGCTTAAAGAAGGTGACTTATATGTGGCAAGCTTTTGTGGATTATTTAGTCTACCAGGTCATGGGGTTATCCCCTCAAAGTCATTTAGGTTCAGCATTAGATTTTTTCATCTATGACACTGTGAAAATTTTCTTGATGCTAGCGGTAATCATTTTTTTAGTTTCCATTATCCGAAGTTTTTTTCCACCGGAGAGGACAAGGAAAATTCTCAGTGGGAAGCGGGAGGTAAAGGTAGATACAGGAGACGGAACGGGTGCCGTAACCGTTGAAACAGAAAGCAGCCTGCGCGAGTTTCTCGGGAATGTTCTGGCAGCTCTGTTGGGGATAGTAACACCCTTTTGTTCCTGTTCAGCAGTTCCGGTGTTTATTGGTTTTGTGGAGTCAGGTGTGCCGCTGGGGGTGACTTTTTCTTTCCTGATTTCCTCACCAATGGTCAATGAAGTGGCTCTTATCATGCTCTGGGGAATGTTTGGTTGGAAAATCGCTGCAATTTATATTTCGACCGGAGTTATTGTAGCTATCATCGGTGGGATAATAATAGGCAGACTTAAATTGGAACATCAGGTTGAGGATTATGTCTATAACATCAAAATGGGGGAAAACGAGTTAGTTAAGTTGACCTGGAAAGAAAGAGTGGACTACGCCTGGGGTTATGTTCAGGATATCTTGAAGAAAGTCTGGCTTTATGTTCTCATCGGGATTGCCATCGGCGGTTTTATGCATGGCTATGCACCTGCTGATTTTTTGGTTAGATATGCCGGGAAAGACAACCTGTTTGCCGTACCTTTAGCTGTCGCAATTGGAGTACCGCTTTATTCCAATGCTGCAGGAATCATCCCGATTGTCAATGTTTTGATGGAAAAAGGAATGGCCTTGGGCACGGTACTTGCCTTCATGATGGCTGTGACCGCTCTGAGCTTGCCTGAGATGATTATTTTGCGTAAAGTCTTAAAGCCGAAGTTGATTGGGATATTTATTGGGATTATGACCGTAACGATTATTTTTGTGGGTTATCTCTTTAATGCCATTATGGCGTAGCCTAATTTACTAAGCTCAAGGAGGTGGAACGTTTGGGCCGACTAAGGAAAATCGCTGAATTCTATAGTGCTCTAGCGGATGAAACAAGGCTAACCATTCTGGAAATGTTAACAAAGCAAGAAATGTGTGTCTGCGAGCTCATTGTTGGGGTAGGTCTGTCTCAACCGGCAGTCTCCCACCATCTGAAAATCCTCAGGCAAGCAGAATTAATTAACGCCAAGAAAGAAGGCAAATGGGTTTATTATTCTCTCAATGCCGATGTTCTTCAATCACTATTTCCTGAAGATGAACCTTCTGTCTTCAAAGACTATGCTGAACCCATTCGAAGCTTGTGCACTCAAAGACCGTCTCCATCCCCCTTGCACAGTAAAAATGCAGCTTGTTTGCTAAAATTAGATGGGAATGAGTTTGAAGGCTGATAGAAAGATGGTGAAAAAGTGGTGGATTATTGTGCTCTTCAAAACGAACCAATAAACTTTGACTTAGGGTTTACTTGCCCGGAGTGCGGTGATAAAGGCAGACCCATAAAAATTATTACGTTGAAAAGTCTGTTAGTACCAAGTGCCTTAGCTAAACTAGAACCTTCAGCTTCTTACAAAATGTGTACCAACAAAGCTTGTTCCGTAGTTTATTTTAACGAAAGACAAGGGGTATTTAAAACGATAGACATTAAAGTCGAAGTCTACACAAAAAGCGAGGATGAAGACTGCCCAGTTTGTTACTGTTTCGGCTGGACTAAAAAAAGAGTGCTGCAAGAATTTAAGGAAACGGGCAGAGCTACCGCCTTAGAGGAGATTACTGCTCATACGAAGGCTGGCCGATGTGGGTGTGATGTAAATAACCCCGAGGGTTCTTGCTGCCTCAGTAACGTAAAATGTCTCTTGGAGTCAATTACTAAGGAGAGCTAAATCATGTTTAACGCCATGATACTTTTTATTCTCGCTGGCTTAGCGGAAATAGGGGGAGGTTACCTGGTTTGGCTATGGCTCAGGGAAGCCAAGTCATTTTGGTATGGAATTCTAGGAGGACTAATTCTCATACTTTATGGCGTCATACCCACCTTACAGAGGTTTCCTGACTTTGGCAGAGTTTATGCCGCCTATGGAGGAGTTTTTATCTTTCTTGCCGTATTATGGGGCTGGGGAATTGATCATAAAGTACCAGATATTTACGATTGGATCGGAGCTGCAATATGTTTAGTTGGTGTTTCTATAATATTGTGGGCGCCACGTCATTAGAGTGCATCGAAAGGGATGGTTACAATTATGAATATCGGGATTTTCCCATGTCAAGGTCGTTGTAACGTCAGTATGATGACAAAAACGGTGGCTGAATTTTTCGTAGATGACGAAATAATACGCGTACTACCCCATGTAGGTTTACCTCTTGACAATGAAAGTGGTATTCACGAAAAGTATATTGCCCTAAATGGCTGTCCGGCAAAATGTGCTTCTAAGGAATTTGAGATAGCAAGAATTAAACCACATGAAGAAATCGTCATGACTAAGGATTTTGATCCAAAAAATAATGAAAAATATGCAGAGTTATTAAATATTGATGAAGAGGTATCCTTAGTGCAGGAAGTGATCGAACGATTATTGGGTTCGACTGTTGTCTAAATTAGGACCGCTAGGTAATTGAATTAACCCGAGGTACCGGTACACGAGTTCCCCGGGTTAATTCAGTTTCTAAATGATATTTTTAGAAAGTGAACTTGCTCACTATTTTGGCCAAGAAGGGTATTACCATCAGATAATTTACCCTTGGCGTTATGTAGATCGAATAAATGCTTAGCTATCGCAAGTCCTAGTCTTGTGCCAAGGCCTTGACGGGATTTATCGACTTTGTAGAAACGGTCCAAAGGAAGGAGAGTTAATCGGCAGCAATACCATACCCTTGATCACGAATGATGATGGGTAACATATTCTTCTGAATTATTCTCGCTTAGACACAAAGGGGTGATCCGGTGAATATACATCATAATTTCAATAGGTAATTATCAGAAGCGCAAAATTTCCAAAATTATGATAATATTATTGTGTAACAAATCTGAGAAACAATTAACGGGGGAGGGGAGACGCATGGTTCAGGTGGATGTGTTCGGAATCCGTGAAGAGGCTCCGTCTGGTACGTGCAGTTGCGGTGGAGCCTGTGGGTCAACGACGGAAAAGACCATGGGGGAAATGTTTGAGGATTTGGTCCGGTTTTGTCAGGAAAGTGATTTAGCTTCTAACATAAAATTGCGGTTCATTGATGTTTTTGAAGATGATCTAAAGGGCTACGATACTGCGCACACAATGTTTAAGAACGGATTTGCTTTACCACTGGTTGCGGTTAACGGGGTGGTACGCTTTTATGGCGGAATCAGCCACAGTAGGGTCTATGATGAGGTTAAGAAGATTTGCCAATAGTAATAGGGGAAGGTCAGATCAGCGTCAGTTTTCAAGCAGGAGATCTCTCCCGGGTTAAAGTACCGATTAAGAAGTTTGCCTAATGGTTAAGTACGATGTGAAGAAGTAATGTAACAACCTTGAACTATCCAAATCAAGGGTTAGCAACAAACATCAATGTTTGTTTGCTGACCCTTGATTATTTCTATGCAGATATTGACAGAGAAGGTAATGGGAGTATTATTATAATTATATTATAATTTAGTAATATTAAGAAGGGAAGTTGGAATATGTTTACGATTTTGATGTATATAGCAGCTTTCGGCTTTCTTGTCCTTTCCTTTATAAAGGATAAGAAAAAGACCTATATGGCCTTAAAAAAGGCCTGGAAATCGTTTGAAAATATCCTGCCTCAGTTCTTGGCTATTTTAGTGATTATAGGGATCATGCTGGCGGTTTTGAGTCCTGAAGTGATTTCGGGATTAATCGGAGAAAAATCCGGGTGGTTAGGGATGTTGATGGCTTCTCTGGTCGGTTCTGTTACTTTGATCCCTGGATTTGTAGCTTTTCCGTTAGCGTCAGCTTTATTGAAAAACGGTGCTGGTTTCATGCAAATTGCCGTATTTATTTCAACCCTCATGATGGTTGGCATCGTGACCATCCCTTTAGAGATCAAGTATTTCGGCAGAAAAGCTGCACTACTCAGAAATAGCTTAGCCTTCGCCTTCTCCTTTATCGTAGCCATTGCAATCGGGGTGGTGCTGAGATGAAAATGCTGCTTAAACGCTATAAGTATTTCTTAGTACTGCTCGTCATTAATATCGTCGTTTATTGTTTGTATCCAACAGTCGGTCAAAAGTCTGCTGAGATCACTTGGAGCAATACGGTGGAAATGCTTTCGGTTATTCCACCCATATTTATTCTCTTAGGTCTCTTAGATGTCTGGGTACAACGAGAAACAATGATCAAGTTGATGGGCGAGAAATCAGGAATCCTGGGCATTCTCATCGCATTCTTCTTAGGTTCGGCCGCGGCCGGACCGTTATATGCAGCGTTTCCTATTGCTGGAGTACTCCTGCAGAAGGGGAGCAAGTTTTCTAACGTCTTAATTTTTATTGGGGCCTGGTCAACCACCAAAATACCGATGCTTTTATTTGAGGCTTCTTCCATGGGGTGGAAGTTTATGATGACTCGATTTGTCATCGATATACCGGGGATTATGTTAATTGCCTATATCACGGCAAAAATACTTAATGAAAAAGAAAAGCAATACATCTATGATCAGGCAGGTAACGTTGCTTAAGACAGCTAAGGGGAAATGTTCTTCGCAGTAAGGGGGGAATTATGTGTTATACGGAAAATTAAAAGAGTATAGGGCTGTAATCACGTTCCCATCGTTAACGGAAGCATTGGGAGCAGAGAAGGTCCTCACTCGGTTCGATTGTCCATTTGCCAGTATTCCTACTCCACGAAGTTTAAGATCCGGCTGTAATACGTCATTGTGCTTTCCCTTGGAGCGCAAAGAAATTGTCGATGAAGTGATTGATGATGGAGTCGTTCTGACGGGAGCGTATGAAGCACGCGAGGATGGATTTTTCTCATTAGTATGGTGACGACGATTTAAGCAAATACAAAATCCGGTTGTTCAGAAAGGAGTTGAAAGATCATGATTTACTTAGATAATGCGGCAACGACTTGGCCGAAGCCAAAACAAGTTGTGGAGGCTATCGAAGAGGCCCTTGTAACTAAAATGGGAAATGCCGGCCGAGGTGGACATGGCGCAGCAATGAAGATGGCCAGGCTGATCTATCAGACGAGAGAAGACTTGTGTGTTTTATTCGGTACAGATGATCCGAAGAGAGTTGTCTTTACTCAGAATGCCACTCATGCTTTGAATCAAGCCTTATTTGGACTGTTGCAGCCGGGGGATCATGTTATTACGTCTTCGATCGAACATAATGCAGTGGCCAGACCACTTTTCGCCTTGAAAAATCGCGGGGTAGAGGTAAGCGAAATTCCCGGGACGCTAGGAGGAGAGTTCGATCTTGAGGCCTACGACAAAGCTTTTCAACCCAATACCAAGTTAGTGGTAACCTTACATGCCTCAAATGTCACCGGAACATTGTTACCGATCAGAGAAACTGGTCAAATTGCTCATGAGCACGGGGCGTTATATTTATTAGATGCTGCGCAAACGGCAGGGGTTTTTTCTATTGATTTAGGACGCCTTGACGTGGACTTACTTGCTTTTCCGGGACATAAAGGCCTTTTAGGACCTCAAGGAACGGGCGGGCTCATTTTCAAGCCGGGAATTCACTTGGAGCCATTAATTTATGGTGGCACTGGGAGCCTCTCCGAAGAGGACCGTCAGCCGGACTTTCTGCCGGATGCCTTGGAGAGCGGTACACTGAACGGTCCAGGAATTGCGGGACTAGGGGCGGGCGTGCGCTACATCCTAGACCAGGGAATCGATCGGATACGGGTAAGAGAACAGGAACTTTGCCGGAAATTATGGAACGGTTTACGGGAGATTCCGGAGGTTAAGCTTTATGGAAGCGACATGGTGGAGCGACGGTCCCCCATTGTGGCTTTTAACATTGGAGAACTGGATTCCGTGGAAACCGCCTTTGCTTTAGAAGAAGAAGCAGAAATAGTTGCCCGAGCAGGGCTGCATTGTGCGGCCCATGCCCATAGGATGCTCGGAACCCTAAGTCAGGGAGTTGTTCGCTTTAGCCCTTCCCATTTCACGAGTGAGGAAGAACTTGAAACTGTGCTGCAGGTAGTGAGAAAGGTCGCAAGCGAATACTCGACATCATTGGTATAGCATGATTAGTTTCATCCCAAGCGACGAACGGGTGCATCTTTACAGTTGGTATAGATGCACCTGTTATTTATTCCAAATTCCCTTGCGGTTGAGTTCTATGAAAGTAAATAGCTCGCAAAAATGTTTACTCGGCTTTTCTCCAGAGAGTTTCCTGACAAAGGAGTGCATTACAGCCGCAGGGAAATGTTTCAAACTCGACTTCGATGGTTGTATGTGAAATTCCGAACTTTTCAAGAATATAAGCTTTTAATTGTTGCATTATTTCCCTGCTCTGATCCAGAGAACTATTGGAATCAATCACAAGGTGACAACTAAGGGCAACTCGTTCCGGAGTCACACTCCAGACATGAAGATCATGGATATCTTTAGTACCGGACAGGGTGCGAATGAACGATAATAAACGATCATATTCAAAATTGATCGGAGCCCCTTCCATTAAAATGTGCAGCGTTTCTTTTACGATCTTCCAGGCATTCCAAGCAATCAGAAGAGCAATTAAAACGGAGATGATTGGATCAATAACATACCAGTGCGTAAATTGCATGAGCACTGCACCAAGGATGACACCGGCCGAGGCTGCAGCATCTCCTAAAACATGGAGCAGGGCCGAGCGGACATTAAGGTTATCTTCCCCTCCCCGGAAGCCTAAAGCGATTGCTAGATTAACGAGCACACCGACGCCCGCGCTCAAATACATAATGGTACTTTCAACGGGTTGGGGATATTGGAAACGGTAAAAAGCCTCATAAAGAATTACGAAGGCAATAATAATCAGGGTAAGAGAATTGGCTAAAGCCGCTAAAATTCCAGTGCGATGGTAGCCGAACGTTTTATCAAGAGTTGGAGATTTCTGCGCTTGGACGGCCGCAAACCAAGCAAGACCTAAGGCGGCAACATCAGTCAGTACGTGACCGGCATCACTGAGCAGGGCTAAGCTATTTGCTAAGCTTCCTCCAATCACTTCAACAGCCAAAATTAAGAAGGTAGCAAAAAAGGCCCATTTTAACTTCGTTCCTGTGGCATGAACATGCCCTCCAAGAGCACCATGGTTGTGTCCGTGATGATCATGGCCAATATCAAGTTGATTCTGAGTATGGTCATGGTCATGGATGTGGTCGTGGTTGTGCTCATGCTCATGCTCATGCTCATGCTCATGCTTATGGTTATGAGTTCCAATTTCGAAATTATTGGGTTTTGACATTCAATTTTCCCTCCCTCTATAAATATCAAATTTTTAGTTTTATTGTTTCTTGTTTTATAAATATGTTTAGGTTATATGAATATTAAAACATACGTTTGAATGTGAAGTAAAAAAATATAACACCTAAAACGTAGGAAGGTGGTTGCTATGGTCGAGCGCTTTCTCTAAGATGATCTTGACGTGTTTGTCGTAAAGGTTATAACGAACAAGCTTTCCTTCTTTGCGAGACCCATTGACTTTAGCAGCCGCAAATGATGGGAAGCCGCAGAGATGGTCAAATCTGTAAGCTGAGCAATCTCATAGACGCAAAGATCTGGTTTCAGAAGCAGGGCATAAATAATCTTAACGCGTGTTTTATCAGCAAGAGCGTTGAAAAGAGGAGTCACTCGCTTAATCTGTTCGACAGAGTGTACAAGCTCATTTAAACGTTGCGGAGTTTGGCAATCTGTATGGCAGAAGTGGTGATGACCAAGATAGTTCAAAATGACTCCTCGTCTCAGACATTTTGCGTTTCAAATTGTGAACACTATGCGCAGATTATTGATAAGGTATCATTGATTCTTAGGAATTCTTTTGTCACCGCGATTGAGAGAGAACAGGGAACCGATAATACTTAACCCAGCAGCTATATAGTAAACGATCGCAGAGCTGGGTAAAAAAGCGGCGACATAAGGAAGGGAAGTTCTGGAGTTCATACCATACTGAAAAATCGCGACCGAAAGAGTGATCCCTAAGACCATCCCTAAGTTTTTGACTAATTGGCTGATGCCTGAGGCTACGCCCAATTTATTCTTGGGTACTGCACCCATAATGCAGGAATTGTTGGGGGCTTGAAAAAGACCCAAGGAGGCTCCCATGCCAAAGACAGCGAGGATAACTTGAATAACTGGAGTTTTTTCGCCGACATTGGCCAAGAGGACCAAAGCGAAGGCATTAAGAATCATGCCGCTGCTGGTTAAAAACGAATAGCCGATTTTGTCAGAGAGCCGTCCGGCGAAGGTCGCCATAATCGCCATGCCAAGGGGAAAGGCCATCATAAACAGTCCTGCCAGCTGCGGCGTGTATCCTAAGACCTTTTGGTAATAAAAAGGAAGGAGTACCGTACTGGAATACATGGTAATAAAGGAGATTAGTGCAGCTACGATAGATGTCCAGAAAATGCGCATTTTAAAGAGCTCGAAATCCAAAATGGGGTTGAGTGCTTTTCTTTCCTGAAAATAGACAGCGATCAGACTGAGGAGAAAGATTGTACTGCTCGTCAGAATTGGTGTAGAGAACCAACCAAAATCATTGAGATTAGAAACACTGTAGATGAAGCTAACCATCCCAATGATGACGTACACAGCTCCCCAAGTGTCAAACTTTTTACTATTGCGGGTTTTACCATGATCTGCCGGGATAATAAAATGCGAGGCTAAGAAACCAGTGGCTGCAACCATAGCGATAAGCACAAAAATCATTCGCCATCCCCAAAGTCCGATCACAATGCCGCCGAGCGAAGGCCCGGCTAAGCTCCCTATAGCTGCTACTGAGCCAAGGAAACCAATGTTTTTCCCGCGTTGTTCAGGGGGATAATTTTCCGTGGCGATTGCTAAGCCGTTAGCCATGATCATGGCTCCCCCGACCCCTTGCAAGACTCGGGTAAAGATCAAGAGATAGACATTATTGCTGATTATGCAGAGAAGCGAAAAAATGCCAACTAACGCAAACCCGCCGTTATAAATTCTCTTCCGGCCGAACATATCGGCTAAAGTCCCAAAGATTAGAAGTAACGCTGACATGGTTAGGAGGTAAACAGAGGGTACCCACTGGATCATGGACAAACTGACTTTGAATTCCGCAGCCATACGTGGGAGTCCGACGTTTACGACTCCACCGTCAAAGGTTGATAGAAAGGCGCCTGTGGCAACACAGGCTAATACATAGGAACGTTTTTGTTTAGCTGCCGGTAAGGGAGATACAGAAGAAGACATAGCCCTAACCTCCTTAGTCAATGCTTAGAACGGCTTGGACCACAGCATTCGTTACTTGTTTAATTGCGCTCGAATCGCTGAGCCGGAAATTTTTAGGAACATTCAAATCTTTACTGACAATAAGATGCTGATCAACCTTGAGCTCAGCCTTTTCTAAGGTTCTTTTAGCACAGGACATCGGACATCCATCTACGGCGACAATTCCTCGAGCGTTTTTAGCACCATTCATCATATTTTTCAAGCCGGCGGATATGCTGGCTAGGCAAAGGAGTGCGACACGGTTATAGCCCAAGATATCAGCTGTTTCCACACAGCCTGTGACGGTGGATTGCCCAACATTTGAGGCCCCCGCGCAATAAAACAGGGCAACAGGGCTCTTTTTCTCTTCAACTTCTTTTCCTTCTGTAATGGCATTCATATAGGGAAGGTACCAATTCGTGTCTTTGTCTCCCTCAGGCTTAGGTGAGCCGGAGGAGTCAGAAACGTTTGTGTTCGTATTCGGGAGATTTTTCACTAAGTTATCTTGGAGAGGTTCTCCACTTTGACAGGAGCATCGTACATTATTGTCTGACATTTTAAATACACCTCTTTAAATTTTTATGGTTTACAAGACTGTAGTTTACCGAGGAATGATCGGAAAATGTCGATCATTCCTGGGTTGGGTCGGAAGGTTTTATTCTTGAGGGAAGATGCGCAGCCCAGTATTAACTCGGTTCATGCCGGTTGCACTGTCAATGACCGCGATAACTTCTAAGAGTTCTTCATCGGTAACCCCCATGTTTTTGAGCTGTTTGCTGAAGTTGGCAATGCACATATCTGAGCCGTTGTTGATGGATGTAGTTAAGGCAATCAGCATTTTTGTTTTAGCGTCGATTTTCCCGGGAGCCATTGCTGTTTTCATTTTCATGAGCGTCGCTTTCATGTAATCGGGAAAATTGGCTAAAGCGCGAAACGTCGTAGGAACCATCCCTTTTTCTTTCTCAAGATTCGCAAACACTTGTTTTACTTCTGGGGATGCCTCTTGATCTTGGATAAGCTTTACTGTTGACATGAGTTTTGCCTCCTCTTTTTTTAATGCCATAAATTTAGAGTATTTGTGAAGAACTACATGGCATTTGCCTTATTATCATATTAGTAAATTCTAATATAATAATTTTATCACTTTATTTTTTAAAAACAAGAGGTATCCTATGATTATTTTTTAGCTTCGCTTAGATTCTCGGTGTCGGGAATTTTCATGGATATTAAACAGATAAATGTCAGGGTTTTCACGTATAGCAAAGAAGGTTTATTTCGTTTATGCTTAATACATCTATAGAAACGGAGGCGGGAGATGTGTTAATTTCTTTCGGTTTTCTAGCTCCAACCGAATTGATTGTTGTTCTTGTTGTCGCTCTAATCATCTTTGGTCCAGGCAAGTTGCCGGAGTTAGGCAAATCTTTAGGCAGAGGAATCAACGAGTTTAAAACGGCCTCTCAAGAACCTATTAAAATAGTTGAATCTATAAGCACCCAGAAAGATATCGCTAAAGATAGTGAAGAAGGGTAATCATTAAAAGATCACCACAATAAAAAACACAAACGTCCTCACTCCACTTTGATTGTGAAAGGAGGACGCTTTTTGATTGTAGTAGTATTTATTACTCTGAAGTTTCGCACCCCTGAAATACATTTGATTCACTTTCTAGTTAGCCTTTAGAAAAGGGTATTTCACTCGATTTTAATGTTTAACTGGCTTTTTCAAGGTTCTTAAGCTGATTATTTAAAAAAGAATTCTCGAAAAGCTCTTTTAGGTACAGATATTCAGCGGAATTCTTAAATTCCAAAATGTCCACAATACCAGACTTGGAGATACCTGTGATCACCACTTGCAACAATTCATCGAACAATTCCCAGAGTCGCTCGGCTAGATTCTTCTCAATGAGGTCATCTTTGATTGCTGCAAATAATCCATCTAATGATTCATAAGCGTTTACTCGCCTAAAATAGGCCAGCAAGGTATAGATTATATAACACGTTGTTACATGGGCAATCTGAGCATCAAAATCCCGAGATTGACAAGTCCCTAACTTTAGGTACTGTTTGGTTTCCTTGAAAAATACTTCGATACTCCAACGGGCGCTGTAAATCTCCATCATGCTTAGGAATCCAAGGGAGATATCTGTTGACAGAAACAATCGCCACTTCTTTTGATAGGGAAAACGACAGTAGTAGAGTTTGACTTTACCGATCCCTTCGTAATCAACGATGACTTCAAAATAACGGCTATTCCGTTTACGGCAACGTTTTTCGTCTCCTTTAGTTTTCAAAACTTTATGCAATTCACGGGCGTTAAGAGATTGCCCATTGTAAGTATAGTTCCTTGGATCTTGTCGCACCCCACAGATCAGGTGCATAGGCTTTTTACCTAAGCCCCGGACCGTTTCGATAAACTCATGGCTGCTGAACCAACTGTCGACAAGCACATAGTTCGCACGAAATCCCTTTTTGACGGCTCGCTTTAGCAGGTTAAGACCATTGGTAATTTTGCTAACGTGACACTCACGGATACGTTTGGCTCCAGAAGATTTGGGATTTCGCAATTTTTTGTACTGTTCCTTGCGGTGTCGGGCCTTCTTTAACGGCTTTTCTGCCTGGAGAGTGAAATCCAAAGGATTGAAACTTTTTCCGTCATAGAAACCAAGGGTTAAATTTTTATAACCAAGTTTCATGCCTTTTCTTCCTGCGACATGGTCAAATACCCTGGAGATCTTTTCAATTCTGCGCCCTGTCTTAGCGTGAGTTGTATCGTCCAAAATGAAGGCAGATTTGTCTGCGATTTCGTTGTTAGGATTTACCAAATGTTGAAACTGTTTTGTTATTACCAGTAGTAAAGCCCTCCACGGCAATTTCTCATTGTTTTTCAAGCGATAAAGAGCATCTTTTTTCATAGCGGTAATCTTTTGAAACTCACTTTTGTACAAAGCGTTAACACTTTCAATTAACATAAGAGGGAGCATGACCATGATTGTGATAATTTCAGAAGCGCTATAGCCATCCTGTTTTTGAAAACCTACTTTACAACATAGTGTTTTAAGCTTGAACGTTTTCATGACATTCAATATAATAGTGTCAATCGAATAACCATGACTTTGGAGGACATCTTCAATTTCTTTGACAGATTTCCGCATGATAACACCTCGTTTTTGGTTGATTTGGCTGGACACTTAATTATACCAAAAACCCAGTGTTCATGCGGATTTTGCTTATCTTTTATCCTTTATTTGATAGGATTATAAGCCGTTTTCATTGGGTGCGAAACTTCAATATTACTATTAGGGTTTTCCCTTACAGGTACTAGCATTTATCCTAGATTTCATTTTTCATATCATTTCTTATAATTGAATTTATAGTCGTTATTCTTTAGGGGCAGGAGGGTATAAAGACTTTATGAGGACAATGAAAATGAAGTAGACTCATAAACAAGATAACAGACAAGATACCTTAATAAGCATATGATAATTCGAAGTCAATTTTTTCGCAAAAGTTATAGAGAATCTCCGAGCCTCTTTACCTAAACTGATAAAAGCAGGGTAATTTGGCCGTTTCGGGTACGGAAGGAAACAACCGTGCCTCCGCGTTTTTGGAAAGGAGAATTCGGGTTGTGTTTACACAGTCCTTGTTTGACATATTCCAAACAAGGATTTTTTTATGATTTGTTTACGAATAAATGTAAAAAATGGAGGTAAGATTTATGAAAATGATTCATGTGTCAGAAGCCGTAGGCAGTGCGCTTTGCCATGATCTCACAAAAATTATTCCCGGCAAATTCAAAGGAGCCGCTTTTTAAAAAAGGGCATATAATACGCCCAGAGGACGTAGAGGTTCTTCTCAGCATGAGAAAAGAGCATATTTATGTTTGGGAAATAACAAAGGGGACCATCCATGAAAATGAAGCAGCCTTACGGCTTGCTGGCGCAGCCTGTGGGGGAAATTTGACGCTAACTGAACCTTCTGAAGGAAAAGTCAATCTTATTTCCAAAGAACGAGGATTGCTTAAAATCAACAAAGACTTGCTATATTCATTGAATTCAATTGATCAGATCATCTTTGCATCGAGGCATAATAATACCTTGGTCAATGAAGGGGATGTAGTTGCAGGAACAAGAGTGGTTCCCTTAGTCATTGAGGAAGACAAAATAATTGAAGCCGAGACGGATAAGGTATCATAAGTTTCGCAAATATAATTTGTCCTAAAAGAAGGACATAGAAGCAACCACTTGGAAAGATAAAGTTACCACACCAATCTTCCAAGAAAGGGGCTGCGACTATGTCTGAAAAAATTATACACTTAAACGAGGGAGCCATAAAGCAGGAATTAAAAGAATTGGTACGCAACAGCGTTGAGGAGACCCTGAACAGCCTGTTGGACCAAGAAGCCACTGAACTGACAAATGCCAGTAAATACGAGCGTACCGAAGATCGTAAGGGATATCGATCTGGCCATTATGAGCGTAATCTAACTACGACTTCCGGAGAGGTCACTTTGAAAGTACCCAAACTTAAAGGTGTCGCTTTTGAAACAGCAATCATCGAACGATACCGCCGGAGAGAAAGTTCTGTTGAAGAAGCCTTAATTGAGATGTATTTAGCGGGTGTCTCCGTACGGAGAGTCGAGGATATTACCGAAGCTCTATGGGGAACCAAGGTCTCTGCCGGGACGGTCAGCCAACTTAATAAAAAGGTCTATGGGCACATTGAGACATGGCGCAACCGGCCTTTACAAGGCAGGTATCCCTATGTTTATGTCGATGGGATTTATCTTAAGCGCAACTGGGGTGGCGAATACGAAAATGTAGCTGTCCTTATAGCTATCGGTGTGAATGAAGATGGCTACCGGGAGGTCATTGGAGCATCCGAGGGAATGAAAGAAGACAAAGCCAGTTGGCAAGAGTTTCTCAAGAGCTTAAAAGAACGTGGACTTTCTGGAGTCCGATTAGTTGTCGGAGATAAATGCCTGGGGCTTTTGGAAGCGGTTAACGAAACCTTTCCCGAGGCCAAATTCCAACGCTGTTACGTTCATTTTTACCGAAATATTTTTTCAGTCACTCCTCGTTCAAAAATGAAAGAAGTATCAGCGATGCTTAAAGCGATCCATGCCCAGGAAGATAAAACGGCCGCCAAGGAAAAAGCCGCCGCAGTCGTACTCAAACTTCAGGAAATGAAGCTAAAAGAAGCGGCCAAAAAGGTTGAAGAAGGTATTCATGAAACTCTAAGTTATATGGATTTCCCGTATGTCCATTGGTCCAGGCTGCGTAGTAACAACGTCATTGAACGATTAAATCGGGAAATTCGCAGGAGAACCCGAGTAGTTGGCACCTTTCCAGATGGTAATTCAGCACTGATGCTGGTCTGTGCCCTACTTCGACATGTAGCCAGTAAGGATTGGGGAACGAAACGATACATGAGCATGACCCATCTCGATGAAATGAATCAAGAGGCGACAAATTCTGTTGCAGGTTAACTTAAAAGAACGCTCTGGGGCAGACTTGACATGGGTCCCCACGTCGGATACATCAATGGGTCGAGGGCTGTGGCTATCAGGAGGTATTTCTTTAGGGTAAGCCCCATCCCTCATTTAAGGGTAGCATCCGCCGTCCCCATATCAAGTCTTACTCTGGGGTCAACGGGAAATTAACCCCTGTATTCTTACCAAGTGGAAGCGAATTTGCGAAAAACTCTTGACGGTACCCCGAGACGGTATTACATCAGGATATATTAGTGACAATATTACCTTTTCAATTGTTTAAGGTCGGGTTGATAACAACGGGCAATGAGGTGTTTTACAAAAGAATTGAGGATAAATTTGGGCCGGTGGTTACTAAAAAGCTTGAGGCGTTAGGCAGTTCAGTGTTAGAACAAGTTTTTGTTCCGGATGATTCAGAGAAAATCTCAGATACTATTAAGAGCCTTATTAGTAAAGGTGCAGAGGCTATTGTAGTGACTGGGGGAATGTCAGTCGACCCTGATGATGTAACTCCATATGGAATACGGCAAACTGGTGCCGAGATAGTAACCTATGGACTGCCGGTCTTACCTGGGGCAATGTTTCTTTTGGCGTATTATGGAGAAATTCCAATCATGGGCCTTCCAGGGTGTGTGATGTATAGTAAGGCTTCAATTCTTGATCTCGTGCTTCCTCGGATTCTATGTGGAGAACGTTTAGTCAGACAGAATCTCGTTGAACTATCACACGGTGGATTATGTTTACAATGTCCGGAGTGTAAATATCCAATATGCCCGTTCGGGAAGGCATAACAAAAAATGGAGGGTCGATAAGTTGGAAATTAAGGCTACCGGTGTACTACTAGCAGGCGGGAAGAACTCAAGAATGGGGAGACATAAGGCTTTTCTGGAACTTGATGGACGTCTGTTTATTGACAAAAGCCTTGAAGTGCTCCAACGAGTCTTTTCAGAAGTGTTAATCAGCAGTAATGAACCATCTTTGTTTTCTAAGTATGATGTACAGGTTATTAGAGATGAGATTATTGATAAGGGTCCTATAGGAGGGCTTTACAGTAGCATGAGGAGAGCAAATTACGATAAACTATTTTTTGTTGCTTGTGATATGCCGTTTTTAAGTTCTGAGCTTATCCTAACGCTTTATCAACGTACATCATGTGCTGATGTTGTTGTACCTGATTTCAGGGGATTGCATCCCTTACATGCCTTTTATTCCCAAAAGTGTATTCCTTATATAGAGAAGAATATTAAAGAGGGTCTGTATAAAATTCTTGATTTTTACCATTACTGTACTGTTAACGTTGTTTCCGAACAGGCACTTTCCCAATTTGGAAACATGGATAGGATTTTCTGCAATATTAATACTCCCGAGGACTTAAGGAGATTACAATGGCTAAAGTGATGTGTGATGTAATTAATCTCAAGGAGAATTGTTTGAATACAAAACGGTCGATTGCCAATCCTTGCCGTTTATGCTTTGATTCCTGTCCCCATAAAGCAATAGACGGTTCAATACAAATTAAAGCGGATCATTGTACTGAGTGCGGTCTATGTATGGCGATTTGTCCGAGTGATGGATTTGTAAACAGAATTTATGATGAGCTTATGGATTATGTGGCTCTCAGCCAAAGTGTGTCATTAAATTGTCCACAGGCAATAAGAATGGATTTTGAAATCCCATGTTTAGGTATCTTTGATCAGGATAGCTGGGGAAGCTTGCTGATTATGGCACGAGAAAAACCGGTTAACATTTACACGGGTGAATGCAGAAACTGTCCGGACAAACAAGCATGTAAAATAAGTATCCAAACATTAATGGAATATTACTCAGAACAAGTAGCGAAGGCTTCATTAAAAATTAGAGTCGCTCCAGATACTGGGGATGATTTGAATAATGCACAATCTTCAAAGCATGACAGAAATAAGGAATCTGGGTTATCAAGACGTCAGGAGTTCAATGGGTGGTTGAATCAAAACAAAAGAAAATTAGAAGATGTGTTGCCAAGTTTAATAAATACAAAAGGATATCCCATACCGAAATCAAGGAAAAGATTGATTCAATTACTCCAAGACAGAATTGAAACTAAAATTCCTTTTATGGTACCAACGATATCTGATTGTTGCACGAGTTGTGGTATTTGCACTTTAATCTGCCCTCAGAATGCCCTGCTGAAAAAGGAAAACGGGGATTCGATAAAGATAATATTAGAACCCTATAAATGCGTTCAATGCAACCGTTGCATCGATACTTGCCGCCCCCAAGCGATGAAATCAGAAATGAAACATCTTTCCTACAAGTATTTGACTGGAAAAGTGTTGCTGCACGAGGGGATTCCGCTAAACTGCAGCTGCTGTGGAAAACAGATTTTTGAGGATAATAATGCGCATCTTTGCATAGCTTGTGCATCCAACAATACATCGGCTGATAAATTTCTTTAATCAGACTACACAATAAATTCAACTTCTATTTTTATAAACCAGATGAGGAGAGTGTTTATGTTTGAGTTGATTTCGCTTGAGGAATCTAACCATATTCTAAGCAGATATGGCCAAACATTAGGTGTTGAGCACGTATTGCTTAGGGATTCCCTCCGAAGAGTATTGGCAGAGGACCTTACAGCCCAAACAAACATACCGCCGTTTGATCGTTCGGCAGTTGATGGTTACGGGATAAGTTCAAAAGATACGGGTCTCAATCAATTTAAGATCATAGGGGAAACACCCGCAGGCTATACCTATGAAGATCTAATAACCCCTGGCAATGGGCTAAGGATTTTCACAGGTGCTCCGGTTGCTAAGGGAATCGTAGCGGTCATCCGCCAAGAAGATGTGTGTGTCCAAGGGGAACAAATAGTTGTTAAAAAACAATGGAAGCCGGGAGATAATATCGCTTTATGTGGTGAAGATGTAACTGAAGGTGAACCTTTGTTGAGTAAAGGGACAGTTATTACACCAGCATATATTGGGTTGCTGGCAGCCCAAGGAATCTCTAAAGTCCCTGTCTTTAGACAGCCAAAGGTCGGGGTTCTCTCAACGGGGGACGAATTAGTTGCTTTGGGTGAGCCGTTAACTCCGGGTAAGATATTTAACAGCAATCTACCATCTCTTATTGCTTTAGTAGAGGATTTAGGGGGAGAAGCGCTAGATTTAGGTATCGTCTCGGACTCCCTCGAAACAACCTCATTAGCTATAGAAAATGCTCTAAAAAAAGTGAATTTATTAGTGACAACCGGTGGGGTGTCAGTTGGAGATTATGATCGACTAAAAGAAGCGATTCTTCATATGGGAGGTGAGATACTATTTTGGAAAGTTTCCATTAGGCCAGGCACTCCG
Organism: Desulfosporosinus sp. FKB; assembly: GCF_002196705.1. Classification (GTDB taxonomy): domain Bacteria; phylum Bacillota; class Desulfitobacteriia; order Desulfitobacteriales; family Desulfitobacteriaceae; genus Desulfosporosinus. Next base: position 132,557 of record NZ_NADJ01000016.1, on the reverse strand, counting down.
ATGGTTATCGGTCTTTATAAGGATCAAATCATTATCGGCTTATCCGGGAATCCTGCTGCCGCCATGATTGGAGCAGAATTATTTTTAGCTCCCTTAATTAGAATGATTCTAGGACACCGTGAGGCGAATCTTAAAAGGTGCTATGCGAGAGTCCGTGGGGATATCCGTAAACCAGCTTCAACACGCAGAATGATAAGAGTGCAAATTGTGGAGACTTCAGAGGGGATAATAGCAAAGATATCCCCAAAACAAAAATCGGGTGTCTTGAAATCACTTGCGGAGGCTAATGGTGTAATTGATCTTGCACCCGGAGCGGTTTTAAATGATGGAGATGGCTGTCAAGTTATTTTATTTAATCGTTGGAAACAGTAGAGCATTAACTTTCGTTAATCTTACTTGGATGAGACAATAGTTAGCCATTCAAAGTACAATGTGAATAAGGGGTAGCCCTAATATACCTATACCAGGTTATTTAACCTATAATTATCTTAGATTCTTGGTGGCAGGATTTTTCATGGTATTAACGGATAAATTGTCAGGGTTTTCACGTATAGTCAATCTACTTAATTTCGTTTATGCTTAACACATCTCATAGAAACGGAGGCGGAATATGTGTTAATTTCATTCGGTATCCTGGCTCCAACCGAATTGATCGTTGTTCTGGTTGTGGCCTTAATCATCTTTGGTCCAGGCAAATTGCCTGAGCTAGGAAAATCCTTAGGCAGAGGAATCAACGAGTTCAAGAATGCGTCTCAAGAACCTATTAAAATAGTTGAAACTATTGGAACTCAGAAAGATAACGCAAAAGATAACGCTAAAACTATCGTAGAAGAAGGGTAATATTAAAAGATTGCACAATAAAACATGAGCGTTCTCACTCCACTTGGATAAGTGAAAAGGAGGACGCTTTTTGTTTGCTCGAAATAACCACTTGGAATTCTGAGGACTGATTTATTACACATCCTCTTATTTATTAGCTAAAGGAGACCGCTTTGTAAGGTAAATCCCTTACAAAGCAATCAGTCCTCATAGGGATTTTGAGTAAATAAATCAGGTGTTTACCTTCTAGTAAATAGCTAAAATTAATCTAAAATTTATAGTGATGAAAGAGTTCATCTGCCTCCGAGTTCCGGCTGTTTCAAGTTGGAACCGATAGGGTGCGGAAATCTGCGCCTGCCCGTATTTGGCGAAGGTGGCAAGCACTTATTATATGAAGGAGATGAGATAATGGGAAAACGCTACGCCATGGTGATAGACCTGCGCAAATGTGTCGGCTGTCACGCTTGCCAAGTGGCCTGTAAGAGCGAAAACAATGTACCTCTTGGCGTCTTTAGGAACTGGGTCGACGAATTAGAGACGGGTAAATTCCCCACTGTATCCCGTCAACGTTTGCCTAGACTGTGTAATCACTGTAAAAATCCATCCTGCCTCAATGTTTGCCCTGTGAAAGCAACCTATCAACTTGAGGATGGTACGGTTCTCATTGATTATGATCGTTGTATCGGTTGTAAGTATTGTATTGCGGCCTGTCCGTATGATGCCCGGTTTATCAATCCGGTGAGAAAAACCGCCGAAAAATGCACTTATTGTCACGAAAGACTAGAGGCTGGGTTACAACCAGCTTGTGTTAATACCTGTATTTCGGGAGCTCGGGTATTTGGGGACCTAAACGATCCGACGAGCGAAGTCTTTAAACTAGTGGCCACTCAACCCGTGAATGTCAGTAAGCCTGAAACGAACAATCGACCACAAACATATTACATTGGGGCTGACGACAAAGCCTTGCGGCCAAATCTCCTCAATATTGTAGGAGGTGAGAAGTAATGACGACGGTGCATTTATTTAACACGAATCACGAAATTTACTGGGGATTACTCATCGCCGTATACTTCTACTACACTGGCATGAGTGCCGGTTCCTTTATTCTGACAAGCCTGGGAACTGTTTTTGGGATAGAGAAATATAAAAAGGTTTCCAAAGTCGGTGTTTTAATGGCTATCGTCCTTTTGCTCTTTGCGCCTTTACACCTGCTGTTTGACCTGGAGCAGCCGAGTCGCGCCCTCAATCTTTTTCTGCACGTCAATCCAAGCTCGGCAATGTCCTGGGGTGTCTACCTGCTTGTTTTATATCCGATTTGTTTACTCATCTATGCTTGGTATATGTTCCGTCAGGATTTTGTCAATAATATGAATGGATCAGGCTTTAAAGCAGGACTTTATCGTTTCTTACTCTTTGGCAAGACTGACATGTCTGCTGCGGCCAAAGAAAATGACAAGAAGAAGTCTAAGTTTTTCGGAACTTTAGGTGTCCCTTTAGCCTTGGCTGTTCACGGATACACGGGCTTCATTCTGGGCAATGTTCAAGCACGGGCAATCTGGCATACACCGTTAATGCCAATTATCTTTTTGATGTCTGCTATGGTATCGGGAACAGGACTCTTTATCATTGTGCTCCTGTTGGTTGAGAAATTTAAATTTGGCAAGGTAAGTGACGATATCAAATCCCTCATTCCTGATATTGCCAATCTTATGAAATGGTTTATTGTCATTGATGGGGCTCTGATGATTATTTACTTTATCGTACTTTGGTATTCCAGTGAAGCGGGTTATGCCGCAGCCTACTATCTCTTACACGGAGATGCCTGGAGTTTCTTGGGCTTGGAGAATGGTTTAGGGATGCTCCTTCCGCTCTTGATCCTTCTCTCTAAGAAAGCGCGCCAAAGTATACCGGCCGTGGTGGTAGCTTCCGTGCTGACGATTATTGGGGTTTTAGCGATGCGGATCAATCTGGTGATCGGTGGACAAGAACTTCCTTTGACTGGCAGCAAGATGCTTGAGTATGTTGTTTCAGGACATGATCTTACCATTGTTATCGGATTAGCTGTGGCAACAACTGTGGTACTTTCTTTCCTTTATGCTGTCTTGCCGATGAATCGTCCGGGTGCTCAAGTTAAATTGACAAGTCAAGCCACGAAGGGGGTTGCTCAATAATATGAAAACATCGCGCCGGAATTTTTTAAAGGCGGCTGCTGCTTTAGGAGCTACGATGGCCGTTTCGCCGTTAGCCTTTGGAGATATTACTCAGAAGCCCATTCCTAGTTGGACAGAAGGCTCTCCCGCTGAGGATACTTTGGATACAGATCCAAGTGTCAGTTTTATCTATTCAACCTGTTTAGGATGTCGGAGTGACTGCAGCTTAAGAGGCAAGGTCAAAGATGGTGTTGTTATTAAATTAGATGGCAATCCCTATAGTCCGATGACTCTGAATGACCCTATTAAATATTCTACCGATCCAAAAGAGGCCCGCAAAGTTGCCGGAAAGCTCTGCCCGCGTGGGCAAGCCGGATTGCAAATCCTCTATGATCCCTTACGGGTGCAGCAGCCCTTAAAGCGGGTGGGCAAACGGGGAGAAAACAAGTGGCAGGCAATCAGTTGGGATCAAGCGTATAAAGAGATCATCGAGGGCGGCAACCTCTTTGGTGAGGGGAACGTAGAGGGCCTGCGCTCAGTGCGCGATTTATCTACGCCAATTGATCCAGAAGCACCGGAACTTGGACCAAAAGCGAATCAGTTCGTATTTTTAGCGGGTCGAATTGAGAACAGCCGTGCTGAATTAGTCAAACGCTTTGTTAACAATTCCTTTGGTTCGATAAACTGGTTTGAGCACACAACGGTTTGTGAACAAAGCCATCATATTGCGACAGCGAACACCTTTGCCGGTAAAGGGCATTTGAAACCGGATTTTGAGAATGCCAAATTGATTATGAACTTTGGTGCCAACTATGGCGAAGCGAACTTCCCCATGAATGGTCTGAGCAGAAAATTAGCAGACTTTCGCATTAAAGGAGGACGCTTGATTACGGTTGACCCACGATTTTCCGTCAGCGCTTCGCATTCTGATGAATGGGTTCCTGTTCTGCCGGGGAGTGATGCAGCACTTGCTTTAGGTATGATTCAGTGGATCATCGACAACAAACGTTATGATAAGTTCTTCTTGGAGGCGCCTTCTAAAGATGCCGCGGCACTTCGAGGTGAGTCAAGCTGGTCAGATGCAACCTATCTTGTCCGCACAGATAACGGGAAATATCTCCGTGGCGATGAAGCCGGTTTGGGTGGTACGAAAGATGACTATGTTGTTCTAGTTGGAGGGACCCCTTTGCTCGCCGCTAAAGCGAATGCCGCTGACTTGGTTGGAGAGGTTTCCATCAATGGAATAGCTTGTAAGACCGTCCTCCAATTGCTCAGTGAGCGTTCAAAAGAGAGAAGTCTGGATGAGTATGCTAAAATCTGCGGGGTTCCTCAAGAACAAATCGTGCGGGTAGCGGATCAATTCTCTTCTTATGGTAAACTGGCAGTCGCCGATTTCTACCGTGGGCCGGTACAGCATACCAATGGCTTCCAGACTGGACGTACGATCTGCATTCTCAACATGCTGATGGGGAATGTGGATCACCGTGGCGGTTATCAATCAGGTGGCAGCACCCTTAGCTACATGGGCGATAAGAACGGCAAATATCAAGTGGCTAAACTACACCCCGGAGCCGTAAAAATGACAGGAATCCGGATTTCTCGGGAAAAGGCCAAATATGAAGATTCAACGGAATTTAAGAAGAATGGCTACCCGGCAAAACGTCCTTGGTTCCCGTTGACAGGGGATGTGTATCAGGAGGTTGTAGCAGGCTGTATTGATGGTTATCCTTATCCGGTAAAGATTCTATGGCTCCATATGGCTACTCCTGCTTATTCCATCCCAGGCATGAAAGATCGAATTATTAGTGCCTTTAAAGACACGAAGAAGATACCGCTTCTGATTTCTACCGATATCGTCATTGGGGATACCACGATGTTCGCCGATTACATTCTCCCGGATGTTACTTATCTGGAGCAATGGAATGCTCTTGGGGCACCTCCAACGATTCTGGGTATGGTAGCAGATGTTCGTCAACCGATGACCCATGTATTCCCGCAAGCAAAATCAGTGGAGAATATGTTTATCGATATTGCAAAGAAAATGAATCTCCCAGGCTTTGGCGACAATGGGTTTGGAGCCGGCATGCCACTGAACAAAGAAGAGGATTGGTACCTGAAGCTGGTCGCTAATTTTGCCAGCCAATACGGCAAAATCCCCGGTGCTACAGAGGAAGCACAAGTTAAATATATTCTGGATCGCGGGGGTGTCTTTGATTCCGGAGGAGCCTATGATGGTTCCATGATGAAGAACAAAGTGGCGAGTCTTTGCACGATTTACGCGGAGAAAGTGGCGACCACTAAAGATTCTATGACAGGTAAAAACTTCGATGGGATTCCTCAATATTACCCTGTCAGAGATGCAAAAGATCAGCTCGTCAAAGACGATGGTTATGACTTTATCGCTACGACGTATAAACAAGCTTTTCACTCGCACAGTCGGACAATTTCAGCTCCCTGGTTAACGGAAATCCAACCCGAAAACTTTATTGAAATGAATAATGAAGACGGGGCAAAATTAGGATTCAAGGACGGGGATATGGTTAAAGTCAGCAGTCTGAGCAATAAAGAAGGGGTTAAAGGCAAAGTTCGCTTGCGTCCCGGTGTTCGCCCCGGCGTGGTTACAGTCTGTGCCAGTTATGGCCATTGGCACTATGGTGCTATCGACTCTGTTATTGACGGTAAGACCGTTGCGGGAGATAAGAGGCGAGGCACAGGGGTTAATATCAACTTCGCCCTGCGAGTTGATGATTCAATCGGCAATGTTTGCTTGGAAGACAAAATTGGCGGAAGTTGTTCATTCTATGATTCTCGTGTGAAAGTTGAAAGAGCCTAATCCAACGAGCATCACACTGTTAATCGAATAGTGCAGGAATATCCTGCACTATTCGATCAAATACGCTAGAGAAAATCTTACATCGGAATTTCAAAGTATACACACTTAGGCAAGATTAAGCAGGTATACTTTGGAGTTTTTTGACAGATATCTCCTAGTGCCTTAATATATTGAAAGACTATTATATTATTAATCGAGGAAAAGAGTGACAAGATGATTGAGGCAACTAAAGATCTCGGATTTATTAAAGAGTCAGAGACTCGGGCTATATTGTATAACATTTTCGCGGCTGTTATGGCCCGTAAATTGGATGAATCATGGCTTAATCCTCATTTTCAGGGACAACTGAACAGTGGGTTACCGGATGTGGAGGGTAAAGAGGAACTATTATCCTCCCTGTCTCAAGCAGCAGATAAGCCTGGGTACTTTAAGGAAGTCCAGTTGGACTATGATGCTCTTTTTATTGTTCCCGGGACAAAGCTAATCTTCCCTTACGAATCTTGTTATACGCACCGCAATATCGATGGGACTTTTGGTCGGTTATGGCAGGAGCCTGCCCAGAATATGTATCGGATTCTCAAGGAGTGGGAAATTCAATTTGCCGAGGGTTGGGACCTTATTCCGGATCATATAGCGATTGAACTTTCCTTCATGGGTAATCTTTGTCAGCTGGTTACGGCTCGACAAGCCAACGAAGAAGAACGGCAAAGACTCTTAGAATGGCAGAAGAAGATTTTAGCCAACCACCTTTCTCTATGGGTTTATGAATTACTTGACAATATGGAGAATAAAGCTGAGACTGCCTTCTACAGAGGGGTTGCAAAGCTGCTTCGGGCTTTTCTAAGAGAAGAAGAAACCTTCGTGAACACGTTTAATTGAAACTTTCTTCCAAAATTGGTGGGAGAGTATCCCTGAACGCTCTTGAAAAGTGGTGATGATTAAGAATGAGGTTAAAGTTCATTCTCCTAAGCATGGTGGTCATTGCTTTTTTATCCGGCTGCGGAACGAAAGCGCCCTCCACATCTAATCCAGCGGGTCCTGCACAATCTGTTCAGCCTTCTTCGGCCAACCCGGAATCTTCCGGATCGACACCAGGGTCCTCAAGTTCCACGGATAAAACGCTGCCTTCAGGGTCTATGATTTCTGCGAGCCAGCTTGCTGCCGGAATGAAAGCCAATGACGCTTGGCAAATCATTGATGTCAGAGAACCTAATGAATTCGCTTCAGGCCATATAGAAAAAGCGATGAATATGCCGTTAGGGAATATAACATCTCATTTAAACGAGATTTCAAAAGACAAAGAGGTGATTCTTGTCTGCTTAAATGGATCACGCTCTTTCACTGCCTGGCAAATACTTACTCAAAAAGGCTATACCCCCAACAATGTTAAAGTTCTGGTTGGCGGGATGGAGCAATGGAAAAACCTAGGGAGCGGCGAGGTAACAGAGAGCATTGGCGGATGTTAAAATGAAGAAATTCAGGTTGTTTGAAGTACAGCCCTTGTTTGTCAAAGTTCAAACAAGGGCTGTACTTCATTGGGAGAACTGAGTCAATCGAGCAGAATCAATGAGAGATAAAGAGAGGTTAAAAATGTGGGCGGAAGCGTAGTAAAGGCGGTTAAGAAACAATGGTCGTTCTTTTGGGCTGGCCTAACCTTTGGTATCGCCCAAATCCTTTTCATGATTGCGGATATTCAAAGAGATTACCAGGTCTACGGTAGAGCAGTCGTCGATCCGTTGCGAGTGACTGCCGGACTTGGGCAAATGTTCCGCGGACTGGAAATATTTCTTTTGGGGGGAAAGACCAATTTGTATGGACAGGTCTTTCAAGCGGATGTTTGGTGGCCGATTATTGGAATGATTCTGGGGGGAAGCTTGGTAGGTTTAATGGAGGGAGAATTTCGCAGCTGGGTAAAGTATGATAAAAAGATGCTGATTGTTTCCTTTAGCGGAGGAATTGTTTTTAGTTATGGCACTCGACTTGCCGGAGGGTGTACTCTCTATCATTTACTGGGAGGAATTCCTCTGATGCAGATTGATAGTTGGGTGGTCGTGGTGGTCATGAGTCTCAGTGGAATGCTGACCTTTATGTTATTGACTAAGCTAGGCTTAGCAGGGTATTTTAAACATCAGGAAACTCGCTCTTATGTAGAAACAGCACAGTTAAGGGGCTGGAAAGGGGAGAGCTTGGGTTATGAGCCAACGTATAGGCCTTGGCGGGATCCTTGGCGTTGGATTGGCGTATTGTTCCTGGTTTTACTGATTGGGGTAGCGGTACGGGGCAGCCTGTTTAACCTTTCCTATACTATGGGATTCTCTCAAGCAGGCTGGGCCTATCCGTTATTGACGCTTCTAGCCGGCATAATAGCTGGGATTGCTATGGCCAAGAGTGGTTTTGGCACTGAATGCGCTACGGTCTCTCTGGAACTATCGCCGGCTATACGTAACAACGACGAGTGGTGCAAAACTTTGGGATTGCCCCGGATTACGCAAACTTTGTTTAAGGGAATGTTTCCTTTCATCGGAGTAATGACCGCGATCGTCATCACCAATGTCTTTATTATTATTGCCTGGATTGGCTACGGGATTCCTTTAGGGCATCACATCTTGATTAAAGATCAGCTTAACATAGGGCATTTGCTGGGTGGGGCGATGTTGGGCTTTGGGGCAGTAGCCTTAATAGGGTGTGAGATTCGTTCCTACATGCGTCTTGGGCTCCTCTACGGCAACACACTGATCGGGTTTATTGGTTTTGCTATTGGCTACCTTCCCTACACTTTGTTCCCGAAAGCTCATGAAGCATGGCTCAGTTCAACCGTCCTAATTCATCAGGCTTACAATTGGCCCGAGCTTCTATCTGGAAACCCAGGAGTACAGCATCTTGTAGGTATCCTTTACTCTTTGTTTTTATTGGTAATATTTATTTGGGCGATCCGGGCCTCGGCTCGTTTTATGCAACTTCCCCTGAAAGCAGTGCTTTTTAAGAATACGGAATTAATCCAGCTGTCCCTGGATGAGAGACAGATTGATTACACGGATTGAATTAAAAAGATTGAATTAAAAAGATCGTGGGAACTTCTCGACGTTAGGGTTTTCATGTTGCTTATAAAAAAGAGGTGAATTCCCGTTGCTTAAAATTCGTTTACCGGGGATGAAAACGGGACAAGGGTTTGAATGGTTATTTCTAGGCTCTGTTTTGCTCTTCGTGGCAGTGTTTTTAAGTGTTCTATGGGTTAATAGTCATCCCAGCTGGGAAATGTGGCAAACTAAATATTATCGTTCTCAAATTGCCCAGTTAAACCAAAAGATCAAGGCGACTCAAAATCCTGTGCTTAAGAAAGCTTTGGAGGAGCAATGGGAACGGGATATTATGAAAGAACAAAAGCCGGAGATCAAAACCTTAATCCTTCCCAATGGGAATGTAGAACGCTGTCAGACTTGCCATTTGGGAATAGAAGAAATTTCCGCTTCCCATCCGTCTGAGACATTTGGCTGCGTGGTTTGTCACGGAGGAAATGCCCTCTCTCTGGATCAAAATCAGGCTCACGCCGGAATGTATGGGGCAGGACATCCGGGGCGCTTAGAGGTCAGTCAGCTAAGCTGCGGCTCTCAAGCTTCGACCGCTCAATGCCATGCCGGGCATAAGCGAATGGAGGATAATCAAACCGTCTTAGTCTCCACATCCTTGATGGCGAATAAAGGAGGGGAACTTTCCATGGTTCGCTATATGTATGGCCTTGATATTTCCCCAAAATTATCCGTAAAACCTGGTGAAATTGCTTCGCAAGTCCAGGCGCCGTTTAATGGGCAACCACTTGAACAAAAATTAATAAAAAATTGTCTGGAAGTGTGCCACCAGAACAATGGAAAACTGCCGGAACAAGCATCCTTAGGAAATGGCTGTGAAAGTTGCCATGTTCTAACCGATCGAAACCATACCTATCAGGGACAAGATGTCACTGTGAAAGGAGAGGCGGGGCATGGCCTTACTCATAGCCTCACTACCCAGATTCCGTATACTCAGTGTAATCAATGCCATAATCTGGGTATGCCTGATCTTTATACCCTTCAGTTCAATCTCCGGCCAGATCTGTCTCAAATAAAAGCGTCTTCCGAAACTGGCAAGGAGAGTTTGAGTGAGCGAGTGAAAAATGTCTACCAGCCCGGAATGGTCTTTACAAAGTGCGAAGTGGAACTGGATTGCATAGACTGTCATACTCGACAAGAGGTTATGGGAGATGGACATCTCTACCCTACGGAATATCAGGCCTTAAAACTCCAATGCTACGACTGTCATGGCACTAAAGAAGACCTTCCTGCGTCATGGACGATTCGTTCGCCGGATGACCTTGCTTTTGAAGAAGAACAGGCAAATACGAATTTACCGAAATTGAAAGTGGGGGATAGAATCCTGAAAACTGCCAAAGGGGAGGAATTACCCAATATCAAGTTGGAGACTGAAGGATGGGTATTGACTAGTAAAGTCACGGGAGAGAAATATCCAATCCCCTTGGTGTCAGGAAGCGGATGTCAGCAAAACCCCCAAGCCCAGTCTTCAAACGATTGCCATAAATGCCATGATGTTTCGGGGAATTTGAAAAAGTAACCTAAGTGTGCAGGATATCTAGGGTGAAAAACGAATTATGGTATATAAAACAGGTTAGTATAGGTGTAATGCATTTGGAGGTACTATCATGAGTTTTCAGATAGGAAAAAAGGTGGGCCGTCATGTTAGTTTGGCAATAATTCTCATATTAGCGGTGTTTATGCTCGCAGGTTGTCAAGGAACTGACCGCTTGCCTATGGTTAGCATAGAATCAAAAGATCCTTCACTCACTAATCCACAGCCCTTAGAAAATCAGGATTCCTTAAGGGTTGGGATTTCTTCGGTTTTATCTCCTCGTGAAACACTGGAAAACTATCAGTCCTTGGCCGATTATCTCCAGAAAAAAATTGGCAGACCGGTGGAATTAATCCAACGCCAGAGTTATAAGGAAATTAATGATCTTGTTCGGGATAATGGCGTGGATGTAGCCTTTATTTGTTCAGGTGCCTATGTTTCGGGAAAACAAGAGAATCTCATGTTGTTGGCCGTTCCCGAAGTGAATGGGAAATCGACATACCAGTCTTATATTATCGTGAATTCGAACAGTCGATTTCAAACTTTTCAAGATCTTAAGGGGCAAGTGTTTGGCTTCACAGATCCTATCTCTTTTTCCGGGACCATTGCCCCCTCCTATATGGTTACACAATTAAACAGTCGACCAACCGATTTCTTTAAACGAGTAGTTTATACGTATAGTCATGATAATTCGATCAAAGCTGTCCTGGATAATGTGGTTTCTGCGGCTGGGGTGGATTCTTTGGTGTATCAATATTCTGTAGCCAAGGATCCTTCCTTAGCAAAGAAAATCCGGATTATTGCCGAATCTCCTGAGGTCGGGAGCCCCCCGGTCGTGGTAAATAAGAATATAGACTCTCATCTTAAGGCAGCTTTGCTGGAAGCATTGTTGCAAATGGATAATGATTCTGTAGGTAAAATGGCCTTAAAAGCGCTATTATATGATCGTTTTGTTATGCCCAATGAAGCTGCTTATGGACCTATTCAGTCGATGGTGAACGCAAATTCCGCGATCGATCAAAAGAAATGAGTTTCTGAAATAATTGGGTTGAACAGCGGAAGTGATGATGGGAGGTCTTATGGGTTTAATATCCTGGGTTAAAAAAACTAGCGAAAGATTACAGAAGTATATCCTCGTTAAGTACGCGCTGGATATACTTAAACGTGTTCGTGTCCAGAAAAAGATACTTGGCTTGGTTGTTGGAGTAGTGTTGCTATTGAGTAGTATGATTGTTTGGCAGATGGGAAATATTCTAACGAACAATTTGCGAGACCAACTCGACAAGCGGGCCGTTTCGATCGGGAGTGATGTCGCGGCAAGGGCTACTAATGAACTTTTGATTAATAACGACTATGCTGTTTATGAGTTGTTGCAAAACACCTTAAAAAATAATGAGGATGTCCTCTACCTGTTCGTCGTCGATCCCCAAGGAAATGTTCTGGCGCACACATTTGGCGAGGCTTTCCCTAAAGAATTGCTCAAAGCAAATACCGTCTCGGGAACGGCTGATTATCACTTAACGGCTTTCCGTACCGAAGTGGGGATTGTTCGAGATGTTGCCATTCCTATCTTGAATGGCAAACTGGGTGTAGATCGGGTAGGAATGGATGAAAAAGGTCTGCAAAAGGCAGTGCTCCAGATGACATGGAATCTCTTGCTTATTGCACTTTTTGTGTCGGCCCTGGGTATAATTGCTGCGGTATTGCTGACCCGTGTGTTAACTCAACCGATCCGTGAGTTGGTGGCTTTAACTCAAAGGGTGACAAAAGGAGAACTTGACGTACAGGGAATCGTTCATTCTCAGGATGAAATCGGAGTCCTTACAGAAGCATTTAACAAGATGACACTATCTCTAAGTCAAAACTACCGTGAAAGAGAAAATTTAATGGATGCTCTAAGGGAGAAGGAAGAGATGCGTCTTCAGCTCTTAGAAAAAGTAATGACGGCTCAAGAAGAGGAACGAAAACGCATCTCAAGAGAGCTTCATGACGAAACAAGCCAGGCATTAACTTCCCTCATGGTGGGAATAAAGGTTTTAGAGACTGAAACTTCCTTTTGTGCCGTAGGGGATCGCTTGCAAGAAATGCGTCGGGTTGTTTCGCAGACCTTAGAAGAAGTTCATCATCTTGCACGGGAGCTTCGACCTAGTGTGCTTGATGATATGGGATTGGTTCCGGCTCTGGAACGTTACATCCGGGAGTATGAGTCAAAATTCGGCATAGAAATAGATTTTAATGTCAACGGGTTTCGTGAATACCGCGTTTCTGCAGCTATTGAGGTTGCGCTTTATCGAATTGTCCAGGAGGCTTTAACTAATGTTGCGAAATATGCCGAAGCCAGTATGGTGTCTGTCTTGCTGGACTGGAGGGACGACTGGGTTTTGGCTATTGTCGAAGACAATGGCAGGGGATTTGATCCTGATCAAGTCGTTGTCCAACCCGGACGGGGACTTGGACTTTTTGGGATGCAAGAGCGAGCTGCGTTACTGGGGGGAACTTTTAACATAGAATCCCAATTAGGAATAGGAACAACCGTTTTCATTAAGATTCCTGTGAACATGAATCAAGCGCAGGGAAAGAAGGAGTTTCATGTCTGAAAAGAAACTGAGGATTTTACTCGGTGATGATCATGCTGTGCTGAGGGCAGGGTTGCGAGTGTTGCTGAACCTTGAAGAGGATTTTGAAGTTGTTGGTGAGGCAGCTGATGGTGAAGAAGTTATTCGGATGGTTGAGAAGACCTTGCCTGATTTAGTGTTACTCGACCTTACGTTGCCAAAGATCAGTGGTTTAGATTGTATTGGACGTATCTTGGAAAAACACCCGCTGACTAAAATTCTGGTTTTAACCATGCATGATGATGAGGAGTACATGAAGGCTGTTATTCGGGCCGGGGGCAAAGGATATGTCTTAAAAAAGGCGGCAGATGTGGAACTGCTATCAGCTATCCGGACGGTTTCGCGTGGAGAACTCTATATTTATCCACCTATGGCTGGGTCCCTGCTTTATCAGATTGTTGCACCTCAGACACGTGAACGCAAAGAAAAGAAAGAAAAAGGATTGAGCGAGAGAGAACGAGAAGTGCTAAAGTATTTGGCCTTAGGGCATACGAACCAAGATATTGCAGGCCTTCTTCATATTAGCGTAAAAACTGTTGAAACCTATAAAACGCGTATTATGGAGAAACTCGACTTGCACAAGCGGGCGGAACTTGTTCGATATGCTATGGAAAATGGGTTGATTAATGACTGACGTTACTAACTTATCTGGATCAAAGAGATATTGCACGTAAAGGTTAAGGCATCAGAAAAGTTTGAGTTTATAAGGACGGATTAAAAATGTCATCGCAGGAGCATTTATTTTCCAGACGAAAGTTTATAATATTGGGTAGAGGTGTCCTGGTTTTAGTAGGACTCTCTACAGTATTTCCTATTGGGAAATACTTGGCTTTTGGTGATAAACGCACCGAAGTGGAACGATTTTCTAAAGATGAGATCAAATTAACTAACAAATGGCAAAGAGTCGCCGATACCCGCTTTTGGCTCCGACAGGGGGAAGAAAGGCCGGAGGCTATCTGGGCAACCTGTACTCATTTAGGCTGTGAAGTCCGTTTCGACCCCGGCAAAGATCTTTGGGTTTGCCCTTGTCATGGCAGTAAGTATTCGTTTGAAGGCAAGCCGATTTCCGGTCCGGCCAAATTTCCCTTGCCTATGGCTAAGGTTGAAGAACAAAAAGGTTACTTTTTGTTAAAACCACCAGTGTAAAATCTTCTTACTTTGATTTGAATTGAAGAAATAGCTGACTGATTTTCATAAACAAATAAATCTCTAAGAATATCTAATTATGGAGAATAAATTCGTGCATAGACGACAACAGACTTCTCTATGGCAACATATTCGCCCACAACGGATCTCCGGCAAGTCCCTTAGATTCAAGGCAACTTTTTGTTTGGGAGGTCTTTCCTTTTTATCTTTTTTAATTCTAGTCGGGACAGGGATGTTGTTATTATTTAACTATCAACCAGGTGAAAAAGCATATTCTTCATTGGTAGAAATTAATTCTGTACTTCCATACGGAGCCTTGATCCGATCGTTACATTTCTGGGCAGGGCAGTTTATGGTTATATCAATATTTTTACATATGGTAAGGGTAGTGGTTTCCCATGCCTATAGACCACCCCGTGAATTAAATTGGGTTATTGGCGTCCTATTACTAGGACTTACATTAATTATGGATTATTCAGGCTACTTGCTTCGAGGGGATCAAGAGGGCGGGGCAGCTGCAAGTGTAGGGGTATCCTTGCTTCAAGTCATCCCGGGTGGAAAAGCTCTGGCTTTTATTTTTTTCGGTAATCCGAGCCCTTTAAATAGTAGTACTCTCCACCTATATATTTGGCACTCGCATGTTTTGGCCTGGGTAATAAGCGTTCTTCAAATGTATCATTTCTGGCGGATCCGGCGTAATGGCGGAATTAGATCCCTCTAAAATCAAATTTTAAACCCCTGTATAAAAGGATTTATTTAGGAGACATTTCTAAATGGCAGAAAAGAAAATCAATAGTTTAATAAAATTTGAGGATGAGCGTGGTCAGGTTTCAATCTTGGAATTGCGGGCGCGGGAATCTATTTGCTTGTTCTTGTATCTGACAGGTTTACTGATTTTTGCCTCTTTCATGGATATATCCTTGGGGAGTTCTCCTGATGATGTTTCCATTATTCAGGCAAAAGCCCCTTGGGTATTCGGAGCAATCCAGTTCCTTCTTTATCATTGGCCAGCTTGGGTCAGCGGCTGGCTGTTTCCTATTATTTCTTTCATTTTACTGTTGGGTTACCCTTGGTTGTCGAGTCGGATAACAAGAGTTTGGGCTAGAGTAATTTTTGTCCTGTTTACAGGGGTCTGGGTATTATTAACTGTGCTTTACATCTTTATACATTAAATACTACTATCCGTCAGGATGCTGGGGACTAGCTCTTCTGTTAATTCCTTAATCCCCTCTGGAAAAGAAAATTAGCAAATTATAAGAAAAACCTTTGAAATTAATGAAGATATATTATAATATTATAATAAGAATTTATTACTGACTTAAATTATCTAGATGATAAGAGGGATTTGTGTGGAAGAACAGATCGTATCCTTAAAGAGCGATTTTTTTAAGGCTTTAGCGCATCCAACCCGGATACGTATCCTTGAACGATTGGCAAAAGACGGAGAAATTTGTGTTTGTGAGCTAATCGAGGATTTAGGAATTGAACAATCGAATTTATCACAGCACTTAAGTATTTTGCGTAAACAACAAATTATTTCATCGACTAAAGTGGGGTTAAAAGTCATGTACAGGATCAAATACCCCGAAGTATTAACTGTACTTGGGAACGTTCAGAAAATACTTGCTCACCAATTTCAAGAAGGTGAAGCCTTGATGAGGCATCTTGCTGACAGTTAGAGGGCAGAGTGGGAAGAGACGTCATATGGGTTTTTCGAACTATTAATCAAGAGTAATTTTATAAACAAGGGGTTGCCTCTTCATTGAATGAGACAGCCCCTTCTTTACGTTTGATGAAACTCTCAGATAATATCTGTGAGTTTTTTTAGATGACCAATGTTCTGAATTTAAAGGAGCATTGGGTACTATTTGAAGTTTCTCTTAGTTGAACATATGAATAAAGTTTGGTTAAACGGTTTCTTTTTTCTAAAGTATAAGTTATAATATTTGTATATCCGCATAAGCGAATATAAGATCTAGTGGAGGTGATTGAATGCAAAAATTACTCAATACCTTAAAGTCGTTATCTGACGAAACCCGACTTCGAATAATTAACTTATTATATGAAAAGGAGCTTTGTGTCTGTGATCTTATGGAAACGCTGCAAGTTACTCAAACCAAAGTGTCCAGACACCTTTCCTATTTAAAGAATGCTGGACTAGTTTCAGACAGAAAACATGCTCAATGGGTCTATTATTCAATTATACAAGATGATGAAAATAAGTTTTTAGACACTTTGGTATTTAACAACTTAAGAAGTAAAGAACTGTTTAACAATGACTTGGAAAGTCTTTATGAATGGCTTCAAAGGAAAAATATTGCATGTGATTAAGGAGGAGTTATTATGAGCAGAGAAAAGACTGTCAGGTTATCTTTTTTAGACCGATTTTTAACGCTTTGGATTTTCTTGGCAATGGCTATCGGGGTCATTGGTGGTTTTATCTTCCCTAGTCTTGGCAAAACACTAGAAGGAATGAGTACGGGTACGATCTCATGGCCAATTGCAATTGGTTTAATTGTAATGATGTATCCTCCACTTGCAAAGGTTAAATATGAGGAAATTGGGAAAGTAGCAGGAAATAAAAAGGTATTTACTTTTTCCCTTATTCAGAACTGGATAATTGGACCAATTCTTATGTTCGTTCTTGCAGTTTTACTATTACCTGATATGCCAAAATATGCGATAGGCCTAATCATTATCGGCCTTGCCCGTTGCATAGCCATGGTTATTGTCTGGAATACTCTTGCAAAAGGTGATAACGAATACTGTGCAGCCTTAGTTGCTTTAAACTCTATATTCCAGATACTTTTTTACTCTTTCTTCATATACCTATTTGTAAGGTTGATTCCCGGACTTTTAGGCTTATCATGGAATGTTGAGGGACTAGAAAAAGTTACAATTTGGAGTGTCGCTCAAAGCGTACTGATCTACCTAGGAATTCCTTTTGCCGCCGGATTTTTGACTAGGTTTAGCCTTTTAGGTGTAAAAGGCAAGGAGTGGTATGAAAAAGTATTCATTCCTAAAATTTCTCCCCTTGCTTTAATTGCTTTATTATATACTATAATTGTAATGTTTGTTTTAAAAGGTCAGTATATCGTAGAGCTTCCTGGTGACGTAGTTAGAATCGCCATACCCCTTCTTATATACTTTGCAATTATGTTCTTTTCAAGCTTTTTTATGTCCTACAAAGGTGGGTTTAAATACGATCAGACCGTAACATTAGCTTTCACAGCGGCAAGTAATAATTTTGAGCTTGCAATAGCGGTTGCTGTAGCAGTTTTCGGGATTGGTTCAGACCAGGCATTTGCAGCCGTGATAGGCCCCCTGATCGAAGTCCCAGTAATGATAGCTTTAGTTAATGCTGCCTTAATTTTCAAACGGAAATATTTTGACGAGAATGGCTTGCCAAAACGTCATGTAAAGGGAGCTTAATATGTCAGAAAAAATAAAAGTCGCTTTTATTTGTGTGCATAATTCATGTCGTTCCCAGATGGCTGAGGCTCTCTCGAAGCTTTTGGCTGCAGATAGTTTTGAAGCTTATTCAGCAGGTACTGAAACTAAACCTCAAATTAATCAGGATGCGGTAAATGTAATTAAGGAACTCTATGCTGTGGATATGAACGATACTCAAAAATCAAAATTACTATCTGATATTCCCCCTGTCGATGTTGTAATTACGATGGGATGTAACGTAAAGTGTCCTTTTCTGCCATGTAAATACAGGGAAGACTGGGGGCTTGAAGATCCAACTGGTAAAGATAAGGAGGAGTTTGTAAAAACCGTTAAAATAATTGAACAAAAGGTCTTAGACCTTAAAAAGAGAATAAATAATTTGTACTAGAAAATAAATAGTATTAGCTCAAATCTTACCTCTTTGTGGAATCTAATAAGCTATGTCGACGGGGCCGTGAGAAAACTAAGTTTCTACACGGCCTTGTTTGTAAAGTCTTCTTTGAATTAACTTCTAAATTAATAAGAATATAAATTACAATAATTCCTACAGGAAGTAGTATATTTGATAAAAACAAAGACTATTCAAAGGTACTCGTATTTTCCTCATGGGAAATGGTGCCGAGAATGGTGTCGGTTATGCTTTCTTATGAAGCGGAAGGCTGACAATCGGCAAACTCTCATAACGCAAAACTGAAGCATGGCAGAGTATACTTTGCGACTAGGGAAGAACGTCGTTTTGGTACTACAAGGCTTAAAAACGTGACGGAAGATATTGTTTGCCATGTATCCGGCATTCTTGCACGGCTTTATAATCCAGATGAGCACATCGGCAAGGATATTAAGCAAATCAGGAGAGAGCTTGCCGAAAAGCTTCAGCCAAAGCTGAATGCCGTTAAAGCCAAATACAAGCTTTCCGAAAGCGGAGCTGCCGGTGCAAAGTCGCTGATAGAGCTCATAAAAGCACTGGACAGCAATCCATCAGCGACACCTTCGACTATCCCAGCTGGAATGTTGGCATATTAGTCAACATGGCAATTGGTTCACCTGCCATTTGTGCCTACAGGCTTTTTAATTCTAACGAAGTGATACCCAGGGAGCTTTCTAAAAAAGTATTTGTCAGCTTATTTAATAAAGCCGAAAGCTCGGCTGTTCTTGACTTGCTGTATGGCAGCAAGGGCGGCGATTCCTATTATGAAAATGTCTTTCGATATTGTGTGGCGGTAATCTGCAGGCTATGCTGGATGAATACGCTCATATACTTGGCGAACAGGGAGATGCTCTTGCAGATGCGATGATCGATGCTTTTTCGGATACGGCCTCTCTGCAGGTAGATACGCTGGAATCCTTTACAGGAGCAGAAAAAGAAAAGCCGTGTCTGGGCACGCACTTTGCTGTTGGATATTTCAATGCTCGCATCAGCAACGAAAATGTGCAGAGAACTGAGAAAATCCGCAAAGCATTTAATTCACCATTCCGTCCGTTTGTGTTGTCCACTACATCAATCGGACAGGAAGGATTGGATTTCCAATTCCACTGCCGCAAGGTCATGTGCTGGAACTTACCGTCAAACCCTATAGACCTGGAGCAGCGTGAGGGATGTATTAATCGGTACAAGTGCCTTGCAGTGCACCAGAATATTGCACACAAATACAGCAGTGAAAAAACATGGGATGCTATGTTTGAAAAAGCCGCACAAACAGAAAAGGGAGATCTGCCGAATCTTGTTCCGTACTGGTGTTTGACGGATGGAGAAGCAGCTCCAGTCAAGATTAAACGTATCGTTCCGATGTATCAGTTGAGCCAGGATCACTTGCGATACAATCGCTTAATTAAAATACTGTCGTTATATCAACTGACATTAGGCAGCCAAGACAAGAGGAGTTAATAGAGATAATCAGCAGAGAAATTACCGGAAATCGACAATCAGCTATTTATTAATTTAAGTCCATTTTACAAAATGGAAATATAATGTGCACCGAGTAGTCTTTATTTCGGTATATTTTACACAGAAAAATCTAAAAGCATCAGTCATCCAAAAGCCCCTCTTACAGAGCAGTAAGAAGGGCTTTCGTGTTATTATCTTTATCTCCGCTCAACAAACCAGCGGCCGATATTATTTTCGGTAATTGAGACATTACCCTCAAACCCTCCTTAGAAAGAACGGTTATCTGATCAAGAAATCTGAGCGTGGTGTATAAGCTGTATTGAACGAATAGCCTCTGGAGTTCATATCTCCCAGCTTTATCAGCATGAGGTTAATATCTGTGTTCATCATGGCTGCAATCTGGACAACGTCATAACCTTCACGGGCATACTTATGAACCTCATCATCGGGAAGAAGCAGTGAAGCCGCAAACAAATTGGCTTCATACTCAGGACGTGTATTCATGGAATAAAGAACGTATTCACGGAACGGACTGTCATCGGCAAGATTCCGATGATGTGCGTCATGTCCGAGCTCATGGGCGCATACCAAGGTCTGCACCTGTTCCGGCAAGTTACCATTTAAAAAGATAAAGCGGTTGCGCTGAATCACGCGGTAAAGCCCTTTCAGCTTAGTGAAGTCATTGCGGAACAGAACCTCAATGCCCAGCTCGTCTGCTATGGCAAAAGGATCACGCGTTCCGAAGCGCTTGATATATTTTTCAGCTGATTCAAAAATAAGCGCCTTGTTCAATGAATTCCCCCCCTATGCTAATTCTATCACAGCAGCAGTCCGAAAAAACGGACTACTCCTTGTCTGCTTTACGATACTTTTTCGGCGTGTACTTTTTGTTTTTCTCCTTGGCTATCCAATAAGCGTCGGAGATTGCTCTCATAACGGCATCCAAATCCTCGTCATCCATGTCGCCTCCGGCAAAAAGGCCGTTGACCTCTGTGATGAGCTGCTGAGCGTACTTCTTTCCCCGGTAGCCGTATTTTTCTCCGGCAGCGTTTATAAATTCCTCATTCTCGGTCAGCAGATAATTCGTATCAACACCTAAAACTTCAGCCAGCTTCCCGTACACCTCGCGTTTTTTAGGATAGCAATCTCCGTTTTCATAGCTGACCATTGTGCGGAGAGATACTCCGACTGCCTGCGCCAGTTCCGCCTGCGTCATGTCTTTTGCGACGCGGGCATTTTTTATTTTTTCTCCGAATTTCATGTAGACCGCCCTCCTAAGTATAAGCAGGTAAATTTCATGTTATATATTGACAAATACAAGTAGATTGCATATAATTCAAATATGCAGATAACCTGCACATTCATAATAATTCATGTTGCATATGGTGTCAAGAGTTATTTCTTCTGTGAAAATGATTGAACCCAACAGATTGCCGGGAAATTACCGTCTGCAAAGCGCATGACGGCTTTAATTACTCTGACAGCTAAAAATAGATAAAGTTAAGGGCAAACCTGTCTAAAGGCAGGGACGCAAAGCCGAGGGTCTAAAGCGTTTGACGCGCTATGACAGCCTGGTTGCCGATCTTTGCGAATGCCTGCCCTTTTTCAGAGCAGGTATTTGTATTGATAGAGATAAATGATGCAGGAGGGTATGAGATGGTAAAAAAGAAAAGGCTCAAATGTCCAAATTGCGGACGCCGAATTGCTGATTACAGCGGAAATGCTGAGGCACTGGCCCTGTTAGCTGAAACGAGTGAGGCTGAAAGTGATGTTGTAAACGTAAAGTGTCATCTATGCAAGTCTCAGGTTTCAATTTTGCTGGACAATAACGAGGTCTATGAGAGTAAGAAGTTCTCAGACCTCAAGTTATAAGGCGACTCCACAATCAAATAAATGAACTTATGATATTCGATTCCAGCGCTTGACGCTATCCTCCCCTTGTAAAGCGGAGTGATTATAAAGGTGCCGGCCGGGCCTGACGAGTAGCACTATTGCTATGCGTCAGGCCCGGCCGGTTCTGCATTAGAAGAAGCTGCTCGTTTGGCTCCCCAGAAAGGAGCAAAACGAGTGGCTTTTATTTTATGCAATAACAAAACAGCGGCTCGCTGCAGATCTCCTCCGCTTGTTCTTCATTTCCGGATTTTTAGATTCTCGAAATGGAGGACAAGCTTATGAATAATCATGATAAAAAATATACCCTGCTGGTCAGAGGGACGCGTGTCACAGTGACCAAGGAGGTCTACAAAGCCTATTACCACTGCCGGGACAGAGAAAAATACCTGGACAGGCTGGCGGGGGATAACAATATCTCGCTTGAAGGATGCAATGAGAAAGGCATCTCTGTGGAGTATACAATTTCTACTGCAGAGGATTCCATGGAGGATGAAATTGTTCAGCGTGATATGATTAAAAGGCTTCAACAATGTCTGTTGCTGCTAAATGAATCTGAACGCCAGCTGATTATAGCGCTTTATTACCTCAAAAAAAGCGAGCATCAATTGTCTGCAGAAACAGGTATTCCTCGCATGACCATACACAATCGCAAAAAACGAATATTTGGTCAGCTCAAAAAACTTTTAGAAAAATAAAAGTTTTTTGGTCCAACCCCTCACTTTTTTCCCTAAAGAAGTGAGGGGAATTTTTTATTCTCCTGTTGTTCTTTGAAAATATTATATCCGGCAGCATAGATACATGAGCTATCCAGCCGTGTGAAAAGCGGCAGCGACGTTGACGGGCGCGCCAAGACTGCCTGCGGATGAATTTCATCCGTCGAACCGATGGCATCGAAGGTGACGAGCGGGAACGCCCGGTCATTGAACGGTCCGTGGTGGACTGTTTCGCAATGAAATGGACAGTGATAATGCTACTTCCGTCCAGCCACAGGCTTAAGCAATGGGGGCGGCTCCCAGAGATCCTGGGGGAGGTAAAATTCTTATGGTGTTTGCTTAACCGGCAAACCGTTTATGCTGCCGCCCTGAGAGCCGCAAGGCTTTTCCGCTTCGGGAAGTAGTGTCGAATAGAAGCGGCAATTCGTAATGAAGAACAAGCAGATCATTTTTGATCTCAGAAACAATGCGGCAGGGCTATTTTTTTAACGCCCTGCCGTATCCTTCTGAGATTAAATTCAAAATATCAGGGAGGAAAACGAAATGGAAAAGGAAGCATTGGCTGAATTGCTAAAGAAGGAGCTAATTATCGGTTACGTGTACGGGCTTGACGGAGAGAGTCAGGAATTCTATTTTGAGAAATCCCCGTCCGGCATTGCAAGCTTTATCATGCTGAAAAAAGAGCATGCGGACAAGATGGTTTTAACAGATACGCTGGACAGGCTGGTTCTGGACACCTTCGGCGAATTTATCAACCGCTGCCCGGATCAGAGGCTTCTGAAAGGGATCACTAAAGAACTGGTACCCATGCAGCAAGGCGAAAAGGAGCCTGTAAATATTCCGATTGTGAGCGTTGATGAGGCTCTTGAATTTTTAAGCCATGGAAGCCAGAAGCGAGCATGGATTTACTGTCGGATCGACGCGCCGGAGGATACCCACGGCGCTCTGAAAGGCCAGAAAAAGGAACTTATGGATTACTCCGAACAGATGGGATTTGTTGTTGTCGGCGAATCAGTGGATATAGGAAGCGAGCTGGATTTTGACCGTACCGGTCTTGCGGAGGTCATGAAGGCTGCCGGAAATGGCATAATGGATGTATTGCTTGTAAAGAAGGTTGACTGCCTGAAGCGGGATACAGCCAAATTACTGGAGCTTCAAAGAGGTCTGGATCAGCTGGGCATTGAACTTTATTCGCCGTTGGAGGGTCAAATCCAATTGGAATATCAAAGCCCATCCCTTTCTCTGCAGTAAAATAGGGGGTGAGCGATATGTCAAATAATCAGACGGCCAATGAAGTCAAGTATAAGGCAGCGTTAAAGCTTTTGGATATCTTGCTCCGAAACGGCCTTATCTCCCCTGCTGAGTACAAAAAAATCGATGAATTGAACCGTCAAACGTTCACTCCGGAGCTTTCCAAGGTATATGCGTAAAAACACCTGGATATCTCAAAGCTTGTGTGGTATTGTGTGTTGCTGACAGGAGTCAAAAACGAGAGAAAGGAGAGAACGCATGGCTAAGAACGTAGTAAAAATAGATCCTGTAAAGCAGCAGATCGTCCGGCAATTACAGCCGAAAAAGCGGGTTTGCGCCTATTGCCGGGTAAGCACCGACTCCCGTGAGCAGCAGAATTCCTTTACCGCACAGATGGAGTATTACACCGCTTTGATTGAAAATCAAGAGGATTGGCAGTTTGCCGGAATCTACGCCGATGAAGCAAGAAGCGGAACAAATCTGCAAAAAAGGGATGACTTTTTAAGGATGCTGAAGGACTGCGAGGATGGCAGGATAGATATGGTCATAACCAAATCCCTGACCCGGTTTGCTAGAAACACAGTGGACAGCATCCAGGCCATCCGTCGCTTGAAGGAGCTTGGCGTCGCCGTCTATTTTGAAAAGGAGCATATCAACAGCCTGTCGGAGAAAAGCGAACTGATGCTGACCATTTTAAGCTCTTTGGCGCAGGGCGAATCCGAAAGCATTTCCACCAACAATAAATGGGCAGCAGTTAAACGTTTTCAAGACGGCACCTTCATCCTCGGCACTCCAGCCTACGGCTATACCAAGGATGATAAGGGCGAGCTGATAATTCAGGAGGAAGAAGCTGCTATAGTCCGACGCATTTTCCGGGAGTACTTAAATGGAAAGGGCACTTATGCAATCGCCAAGGATTTGTCCGAGGAAGGAATCCCCACAATACGCTCGGCTGAGAAGTGGAACGACGGCGTGATAAAGGAAATGCTTTTAAATCCCATATACATAGGAAATCTACTATATCAGAAAACCATGACCACAGAGGTGCTGCCCTTTAAGAAAAAGAGGAACAAAGGGCAGCTTCCTCAGTATCTGGTTGAGGATAACCATGAACCCATTATCTCACATGAACAGGCGGAGGCAGTAAAGGAAATCCTTGAATACCGCAGAATGCAGATGGGGATGGACGATTCGGAGAAATACCAAAGCCGATATACCTTCAGCAGTAAAATCCTCTGCGGCGAATGCGGAGGTACGTTCCGAAGACAGAAAATCTACATCGGCAAGCCCTATGAGAAGGTCCAATGGTGCTGTCGGCAGCACATTTTGCACAACACCAGATGCAGCCAGAAGGCAATCCGGGAGGATGATATTCAATGGGCTTTCACCGTAATGTGGAACAAGCTCGTAAGCAATTATGCCGAAATCCTCACTCCCTTATTGGATACGCTTAAAAAGCTCCGGATGGATGAGCAACAAGAGCAGAAAATTGGGGAATGCAGCAATAGAATCATGGAACTGACAGAGCAGGGTCATATACTCAGCAGACTTGTATCGAAAAGGTATATCGATCCTGCGGTATTTATAGAGCGGCAAAATAGCCTGACCATAGAGCTTGCCGCTGTGAAAAAGAAAAGAAGCCAGCTTCTGGACAACAACGGCTTCGACATAGAGATTGGCGGTACAGAACAGCTGCTGGAGCTGATCAGAAACAATCCCCACGTTATAGAAGAATACCGTGAGGATTTATTTTTACAGGCGATAGACAAGGTCATCGTACAGAAAAACGGCCAAATCACCTTCCGGCTCATCAACCGGCTCGAACTGTCCGAACCCTGCAGGAAGGGGGAGATTGAGGATGATACAAAGGCATATGCCCATCGGGTATGAGCTGGTAAATGGGAAAATACGGCTTGATGAACCCAAAGCCGCTGTTGTGAAAAAGATATTTTCAGATTATCTGTCCGGAGTCTCCACCTCTGCGCTTGCAAAACGGCTGACCGAAATGGGATTTCCAAACGCCAACAACAAAGCCTCTTGGAACCACGGGTCCATCGGCAAGATATTGGAGAATGTCAAATACCTAGGTGATGAATTCTACCCTCAGATGATTAGCACCGAGTTTTTTGAGCAGGTGCAGAAACGCCGCAAGGAACGCTGTGATCAGCTGGGGCGAAGCATCCAGCCAAACAGCGGAAACCATCAATATCCATTCACCGGTAAGCTACGGTGCGGAGAATGCGGCGAGGTTTACCGCAAATACATTGAGCACTGCGGGAAACTATCGGAGAAGTCCTTCTGGAAGTGCAAAAGGTATATTTACAAGAACCG
The DNA here is from genome assembly GCF_002196705.1 of Desulfosporosinus sp. FKB. Lineage (GTDB taxonomy): Bacteria > Bacillota > Desulfitobacteriia > Desulfitobacteriales > Desulfitobacteriaceae > Desulfosporosinus. The sequence goes on along the minus strand of NZ_NADJ01000016.1, from coordinate 106,848 downwards.
AGTTTGCTGCCGGTGCGGTTTTCTTACGGATGAGCAGCTTGAAAAGGTCTTCCTTGAGGCAGCTAACCGGATTCTGGCAAGGTTACAAATCCTCGACCGGAAGCCTAAGAAAGAACCAATTTCATATAACCCTGAATTTAATAGCTTGGATCAGCGGATCAGAGAGCTGGAAGCAGAAGGGCGGTTTTCGTCCAAAGAGCTTCCGGCTCTTATTTTTAAGCGAGCGCAAGCTTTTTATAAAACAGCGAAAATCGATGACGCCAAATATAACACCGAAAAGATGAAGCAGGCGTTTTCAGGCAGACAGCTTCTCACGGAATTTGATGAGGAACTGTTTATGATGGTGATAAAGCAAATCACGGTCTATGCCGACCATCGGCTAGTGTTTGAATTTATAAACAGATTAACCTTGGAAGCCAGATACTAAACCAAGGAAGGAGAAACAATGATGCAGACAGCGACAGCAAAAAAGAAAAGCATATCTATGATACCCTCCAAGCCGGAGTATGACAGGAGTATAAAGCCTCAGTTTAAAGCCCTGCGGGTTGCGGCATACTGCCGCGTCAGCACTACGCTGGAGCAGCAGGAAACCAGCTATGAAGCCCAGGTATCCTACTATACTGAAAAAATCAAGAGCAATCCCAACTGGAAGCTTGCCGGAATTTACGCCGATGACGGGAAGAGCGCTACAAACACCAAAAAGCGTGACGACTTCAACGCCATGATCGAGGACTGCATGGCCGGAAAAATTGACATGGTCATCACCAAGTCGGTCAGCCGGTTCGCCAGAAACACGGTGGACAGCCTGCAGAACATCCGCAAGCTCAAGGAAAAGAACGTCGCCGTCTTCTTCGAAAAAGAAGGCGTGAATACGCTGGAGGGGACCGGGGAGCTTTTGATTACCATCCTGAGCAGCCAGGCGCAGGAGGAAAGCCGGAACCTGAGTGAGAACACCCGGTGGGGTCTTGTCAGACGGTTTGAGAATGGCATCGTCTCGGTCAACCACAATAAGTTTTTAGGCTACACCAAGGATAAGAACGGCGAGCTGGTCATCGTACCGGAGGAAGCGGAGCTGGTCAGACGTATTTTCCGCCTTTACCTTGAAGGGAGCAGTATCATACAGATTACCAAGATATTAGAATCGGAAGGTATCAAAACCGTCACTGGCCTGACCAGGTGGTGCCCCGGAGTCATCGAAAAGATGCTGAGCAATGAAAAATATATGGGCGACGTCCTGCAGCAGAAAACCTACACCATTGATTTTCTCACAAAAAAGCGGGTGAAGAACAAAGGCATCGTCCCCCAGTATTACATAGAGGATGATCATGAAGCTATTATCCCAAAGGAGCTTTATTATCAGGTGCAGGAGGAAAAAGCGAGGCGGGCAAGCCTTGGTAAAACTGCGGCAGCCCGAAGGGCAAAGCAAGAGAAAGAGAAAAGCAAATACAGCTCCAAATTCGCTTTAAGTGACATCATGATATGCAAAGAATGCGGCCAGCCTTACCGCAGGCAGGTATGGTCTAAATATGGCCAGAAAACCGCAGTATGGCGGTGTGAGAACCGCCTGAAGAACGGAACTAAGAACTGCAAGCACTCCCCCACTTTCAAAGAGGATATCCTGCATGAAGCAATAATGACCGCCATAAACAGCGTCGTGGAAAACCGTGGCGAGTTTGTCGGAGCCTTCCGTGAGAACGTAATCCGAGTCATCGGCAGCTATTCCACTAAAAACATGACCACCGACTATGACGGGCAGATTGAAAAGCTGCAGGGTGAAATGCTGGCCTTGATAGAGGAAAACGCCAAGCAAGGCTCCATCACGGAGGATTTTGACGAGAGATATAAGAGAATTTCAGAGAAGATCAACGAACTGAAGCAGAAAAAGTTGGAGCTGGTGCGGGAGCAAAAAATGGCGGCGAATTTTCAGCAGAGGCTCGACGATATGGATGCCTGCCTGAAGAAAACCACCTGCGAGGTCAGGGAATTTGACAACGACCTGGTCAGAAGGCTACTGCAGAGCATCAAGGCTGTCAAGGATGATCTGATAGAGATCCAATTCAAATCCGGAATCGTGATGAACCAGAGGGTTTCATACTTTGATTAAAACGAGGCAGGGACGGCTAAAAAGGTCATCCCTGTTCGTTTATAAAAACACAGGAGGGAATAGAACATGCTAAATGAACGAAATATGGTTGAACGCCTTAAGAAAATGTATCCTAAAGGAACCCGCATTCGATTAGCTGCAATGTTTGGAGAAATGGACATGCCTTCAGGATTGATGGGGACGGTGGATTTTGTAGATGACATCGGTCAGCTTCAAATGACCTGGGACAATGGCAGAACCCTTGCCCTTGTTCCCGGTGAGGATAGTTTCTCTGCCATCTCACGACCGGAGCCGGTACAGACACGGACGGAGAAGCCGAATGCTCCGCTCATTGGCGCCAACGGAAACATCTTCAATCTGATGGGGATTACCTCATGCACATTAAAAGCGGCAGGCATGCCGGAGCAGGCTAACCAAATGTGTCAGAGAATCACTGCTTCCGGCAGTTACGGGGAAGCCCTGGATATCAGGTGAGTACGTCAATTTCACTGAGGTAGATCATCTGGATATGTCGAATGACGAGGATGAGCTATTTGGTATGAAAATGAAGTGATGAACCAGCGGGTTTCATACTTTGATTAACACAGAGGCAGGAACGGCATAAAAGCTGTTCTTGCCTGAAGATAGCATCTGTTAAGACTAAAATCCTCAGTGTTACTGAGGGCTTTAGTGTTGGCAGTGATATTGTACCGGGTAGGTTTCGCGTATTTTTAATTCATGTTCGCGAATTTATTAATTGAAAACAACCCCATATTATGCTATTATCGTATAAACGAAATCTATGGGGTGGAAAGAATGGCATTAAGCTACAAGAAGCTATGGAAGCTCCTTATTGATAGGAATATGAAAAAAAAAGATCTGCGGGAGTTGTCTGGTATCAGCCCTGCTTCTATGGCTAAATTAGGGAAAAATGAAAACGTCACTACAGACGTACTTGTAAAGATTTGCACCGCCCTAAAATGTGATATTTCAGACATCATGGAAATGGAAGAAGATTAAGATTGATTATAAAGACAATCAGAAAGAGAAGGTGTTCACATTGTACAGCTCAATCGAATTGTTCAGTGGAACCGGCGGTCTTGCGTTAGGTTTACAGCAATCCGGGTTTAGCCATCGAGCGCTGCTTGAATGGGATAAGGACTCGTGCGACAATATCAAGGCAAATATTCAGAGGGGTAACCATCTTATTCAACACTGGAATGTAATTCAAACTGATGTGAGGTTGGTTCACTATGATGATTTTGGTAGCAATATCAAATTAGTGGCCGGCGGACCTCCTTGCCAGCCATTTTCTTTAGGTGGCAAACATCAGGCGTATAATGACAAAAGGGATATGTTCCCAGAAGCTGTGCGGGCTGTTCGTGAGCTGCGGCCTCAAGCGTTTATCTTTGAAAACGTGAAGGGTTTACTGAGAAAATCCTTCAGTACATACTTCAATTATATTCTTCTGCAATTGTCTCACCCTGAAGTTACAATCAAAGAAGGAATGACTTGGCTCGATCATTTAAAAACTTTAGAGGAATACCATACATCTGTTGGTGATCGCGGACTTTCCTATAATGTAGTTTTCCGGCTGGTTAACGCAGCTGATTATGGTATCCCACAGGCAAGACACCGTGTAATTATAGTAGGCTTCAGAAATGATTTGAACGCTAACTGGTCGTTCCCGAACCCTACGCATTCTCAAAACGCCCTGCGCTACTCAAAATGGATCAGCGGTGAATATTGGGAAGAGCACAAAATAGCAAAGGCAAAACGACCGACAATATCTGATACGGAGCGTATGCGTATCCTCAAAGCCACAGACCATGAAGATATGCTCAAACGATGGAGAACCGTGCGGGATGCCTTCGTCGGGTTACCAAATCCTCAAAAAGAACAGGGAGAAAGCGGATTCCAGAACCATGAATTCCGAGCAGGTGCCAAATCATACCCAGGGCACTCCGGAAGTGTCATGGACGAACCTTCAAAAACATTGAAGGCTGGTGCGCACGGCGTTCCGGGGGGCGAAAATATGATCATATTGGATGATGGTTCGCTCAGATATTATACAGTTAGGGAAAGCGCAAGGCTGCAGACATTTCCTGACGATTACATCTTCCACGGCTCGTGGACAGAAAGCATGCGTCAGATCGGAAACGCAGTACCCGTACAGTTAGCCAATATTATTGGCGGCTCTGTTTACTATCAACTTGAAAGGTTGAATGAATATGAAAAACAAAGACATTCCGGTTATAAAGCCGTTTAACCCACTCGACAAGAAGCAGCTCGGCCAAAGCGCAGCCGAAGCATTACTTGCAACAAACGTCCATCCCATACCACCCGAACCTTTTATAGGCGCGGGTGTATATGCTTTATACTATACTGGCCCTTTTTCTGCTTACAGAGAACTTGCAGCTGTAAATCGGGATAATCAATTCAGATGCCCGATCTATGTAGGAAAGGCGGTACCGGCTGGGGCACGAAAAGGCGGTTTAGGTTTGGATGTTGACCACGGACAAGCTCTGCAAAAAAGATTGGCAGAGCACGGAGAGTCTATATCTGCTGCTGGTAATTTGGATATTAACCACTTTTTCTGCCGTTTTCTCGTTGTGGACGATATTTGGATACCGCTAACCGAATCACTGCTTATTGAGAGATTTCAGCCCGTATGGAACCGGGTACTTGATGGATTCGGAAATCATGATCCTGGCAGCGGAAGATACAATCAGCAAAAATCACCATGGGATTGCTTACATCCCGGTCGTAGATGGGCTGAACGCTTACAACCTTGCCAATTTACGGCAGAACAGTTGGAACAGCGTGTAGCTGATTATTTGCACAATTTCTTTAATACTAACAGATAAAATGACTACCGCCTAGCAATGACACGAAGACGGTCTTTCGTATTGATATAAACGGAGAGGGGGGTATACCGTGTCATTCTTCGATCTTTTCAGAAGGAAACCGAAACCAGCTAATACTGAAAAGCTACCTACACAGAATATAGTGCCGGTCGAAACATCAAAACTGACTAAATCCAATATATCATCATTTATAAAGGTGACTTCAGAAATAATACCCTCTGCAGCAGAGGAAGTTATTCCGGCTGAGAAAAGAATCAAAGACGCCATTGCAAGCAAACACGGGTTATATCCTCATGAGGTGCTGGTTCTTGATTATGCTGGTTCGTACTATACGGAAGGTAATTCTTTTCAAGGCTTTTGGTGGTACAGATACGGTGTGAGGGATGTTGACAAATGTCTTCGTTCCCTGCTTGAACGAGGATTTCTGCAAGTCGGAAACCTGCAGAGTGCCATTGAAAAAGAAACCGCAACAGTCCTCAAGGATGAATTGAAAAAATACGGGCTTAAAGTGAGCGGTAAAAAAGACGAACTGGTACAGCGTCTGATGGCAGAGGTATCTCAGGAAGAACTTAATTCTCGTTTTACAAAAAGAACATATCAATTAACCGAACTTGGAAAGCAAGCGCTTGCTGAAGAAGGTTATGTGCCATATATACACCGGCATACGCTTGAAGATCTGGATATTTGGTCGCTTAATAAAATAATGCATGAACCGCCCCATATGCCATACCGAGATAAAATATGGGGTTATCTAAATAGGCGTAGCATGGAACACTTTGCATCCGGTAACTTTGGATTATATAGAAACTGCCGACATCATATGCATAATTTTCTGATGGAAGAAAAGAAGATAAAAGATGCGCTAGGCATGTTATCAGAAGTGGTGTTTTATGATTTGAGCGGCCTTGGTAACAACTACGATCCGCAGTATCTGGATATTTTTGCTAAGCATTTTTTCCCTTACAAAGATTCTACAGTTACAATGGCGCCTGGCATCACAAGCGCTGTTATACATTGTCAGAAAGAACTCAGTTTAACTGATGATGAACTTAAAACAGCAATGCTTGACCGGATGAACCGCTTGAGTGCGCCGTTACATCTTTTTACACCGGATGAATGTGTAGATATAGTATTAATGGAAAGTAGAGAGGATATTGACGGATTGACAAAGATATATGCTAAGGCAAAGCGGCGATTCAAGCAGCGTTTTCCGAGCATTAAGTGCTAAGGGGTTTTGGGGGGTATCAGTATGATTCTATCAGATAATGAAACAAAAATTGATATGATAAACAATCGTGCCATCGCCAAGACGGTTGCTGAACTTATTATAGAATGTGACGACCGTCCTATTTCTATTGGGGTTCATGGGGATTGGGGTGCCGGAAAATCGAGCATCTTGGCAATGGTCGAGGATGAGCTTTCAAAGCAAAAAGATGGCATCGAGTGCATTCGCTTCAACGGTTGGAAACATCAAGGCTTCGAAGATGCTAAGATAGCTTTGATGAGCGCGATTGTTTCCGAATTAACAGAAAAGCGAAAACCCACTGAAAAGGCAAAGGATATATTGAAAAAGCTCTGGAAGAACATCAATTGGCTTAGTGTAGCAAAAGCCGCAGGTGGTGTAGCTTTTTCTGCCGCTACTGGTATTCCTCCCATTGGGTTACTAAGCAGTTTGATGGAGAATCTAAAAGGTTCAGTAACCGATAAAGAAAAAGTAACGACCGCTATTGAGAGCGTGGGCGAATATCTCGCGGACGCCAAAGTGTTTGAAGACAATTCTCTGGCAAAGGAATTCTCCGAATTCCAAACTTCTTTTGAAGATCTGTTAAAAGAATCGAAGATTAAAAAACTTGTGGTGCTCATAGATGATTTGGACAGATGTCTGCCCAAGGTCACAATCGAAACATTGGAGGCTGTTCGCCTATTTATGTTCTCTAAGTCTACGGCTTTCGTAATAGCCGCAGACGAAGCAATGATAGAATACGCAGTTCGAAATCACTTCCCTGATTTGCCCGATGAGGGCGACATCCGGACGGGGTTTGAATACTCAAAGCGTTACTTAGAAAAATTGATTCAAGTGCCGTTTAGAATTCCCGCATTGGGTGAAATTGAGTCCGGAATGTATATAACTCTACTTCTGATAGGGTCACGATTAAAAGAGGATAGCGCGCAGTTTGATAAGCTCTTGACGGTCGCGATTGATAAAATGAAAAAGCCGTGGGAGAATTTAGGCTTCACAATTGAACAGCTCAAGGAAGCTCTCGGAGATCAATATACATCTGTATTAAATGAGATAACCGTATCGAACCAGATAGCTGATATATTAGCGAAGAACACCCAAGGTAATCCGCGAAAAATCAAACGTTTTATCAATATGCTATTGCTGAGAGATAAAATTGCCGGAGCCAGGGGTTTTGGAGATTCCATACAGATACCTATCCTGGCAAAAATGATGCTCGCGGAATATTTCTTCGTAGACGAATATAAGAAAATAGCAGCTTTAACAGATGACAATGGAAAGTGTTCTTTGCTTCATACCTTTGAAATTCAAAAGCAGCAGCTTTCAAAGGAGTCTGAGACAGCGGATGAGGATGCGGAAAAATCGAAACAAGAAAAAACAAAAACACCGACTTTAATATCAAAGCCTGAAAAAGACAAAGACTTAGTCGCATGGGAAAGTAATGCCGATTTTACCGCATGGGCATCCAGTGAACCCTACTTGGGCGAAATTGACTTGCGTCCATACTTTTTTGCCAGCAAAGAAAAAGAAGACTTTTTCTTTGCACAAGTTAAATCTGAACAGCTTCGGAACCTCATTAGTAAGCTTATGGGCGGCGAAATGAATATAGCCAGCGCAAATGATGAGATTAAGGCGTTGTCTCCTTCAGACGCTAAGAAAGTCTTCGAGGTTCTATCCTCAAAGATTTTCAGGAATGGCGACATTGCTAATAAGCCTAATGGAATTGAAGGGATCAAAGCACTTGTTTCCCATCATGCCGAATTAGAGCCGTCGCTGATTGGTTTGATTGAAACTTTTGATTGCAAGAGAGTTGGGGCTTGGATTTGTACTGGATGGGATAAATGCTTAACTTCGGAAAAATCTAAATCAAGTTTGAGTAAGTATTACGAAAGCCTATCTAAAGAAGGCGGCATCATTGTAAAGACAGCTTTGAAAAATACGCGGAAGTGAGGTGCTGGAAATGGGAACATCAACAAGTAATCGGGGACAAAACGGCAATACGCCGTTAGTACCTTCCTGGCTGGGTGATAATAATGATGGCGATCAAAAGCCAGAACAACCTCAGCCAGCGCAACCCCAACCGGAACAACCTCAACCAGCGGACTCCAAACGCTTTTCAGCGCCTCGTAGTAACTTTACGCGATATGTAAATAGCGGTGGTAGCGGGAACGGAAAATTACATCGGGCAGCGTCTAATTACGTCCGGCATTCATTAGGAGGTTCGCAAAACGCGACTACCCGGTTGGGTTCGGCCCGAAATAGTACCACTCGCCTTCTTTCTGTGTTTAGCAGTTTTGCGAGTCGTGGTGTAGCTGACACAAGCCGAGATTATAAACTTGGGGATATTATTGGGAAAAGTGCGTCTGATGTTTTACTCCGTATTATGGATTTTGTTTGTCCCGACGGAGGGAGTACTGATGAAGGGATTGCCAGAAACTCTTATGTCGAAGCACTTTCCACATTGCCTGACTGGGAGAACAAGCCGATTGAATCCCTCACCCCTCCTGAGTTTCTCGCTTTTGCTGAGATTTATATGGCTAATGTTATTGAGGGAAGGCTTGTAAATGACATCGGGAATAAACTATTTGCCTTGCCCAAAGATGTCGCTCAAGTCGAAAGCATTCAGGGGCAACTCAAAGACTATATAAAAGGAGCGGTTTCGGATGCTGTCTCCAAGCTTAAAATAGACATTCGATCTATAGATACATCGCAAACAAAAGCTATAGTGGATTCCATCTATCGAACAGCTTATGATATTTTATCAGAACTGGAGGAATAGCGTATGAATAAATACCTTCTTGTCGGCGATTATGATTGCAAAGAAGTTGTGTCTACGAAAAAAGAAGATTACATAGAGGTTATCATACCTTTCACGGGTAATGATAATTCTCTTCGGTTTGGTATAGGTCATGCTCTGGAAAAACTTAAAGAGAATGGTTTATATCCAACCGAAGAGGGCATTGATATTCTCAGCCTCGCTAGTTTGATCTATCTTGCCGATACTCGAATTTCACGAAGTCTCCACTCACAAGACAGTTGGACAAGAGAAATCGCCATTGAAATACCCGTTTTTCACCTTGAAAAGTGGGTGCCTCTTGGAGAGTTGTTTACAAGGAAGCTAAATTTCCTAACGGGAGATCGTTGGATAATATCGTTCAAAAAAAGAGATAAAGAGCTTTCAGAGAAACCCAAAGATGATGCAAAGCCGCCGGAATTTGATGCGGTTACTCTTTTTTCTGGTGGAATGGATAGCTTAATCAGCACAATCAATCACCTCGAAAACCATAATAAAATAGCCCTTATAAGCCATGCTGGAGACGGATATACAAAAAACGCCCAAAGCAAGCTGTTGAGTTGTTTTGGTGAAAAATACCCTGATCTCTATCCGCTATATCTCGATTTATGGATGGTTTTTGATAAAAATATAATTCCTGGTGGGGGAATAGAAAACTCAACAAGAAGCCGGTCTTTTCTATTCATAGCGTTTGGTATCTTTGCCATGAGTGGAATGAAAGGGGTGTCGACCCTGGAAGTTCCTGAAAACGGCTTGATAGCATTGAATGTTCCGTTGGATGAATTGCGTATTGGTTCCCACAGTACACGTACGACACATCCCTTCTACTTGGAGTCGTGGAATCGGGCGTTAAATGGGTTGGGAATTAACTTATCCGTTCTGAATCCATACTGGAATAAAACAAAAGGTGAAATGGCTGACGAGTGTTTAAACAAAGAATTTCTACTGCAAGTGATACAAGATTCAATTTCTTGTTCTTCTCCTCATAAAGCTCGTTGGAGTGGTTCTGCTCCTCAACATTGTGGGTATTGTGTACCTTGCATAATCCGCAGGGCAGCAATGAATAAGGCTTTCAGGGAAGAAAAGGACTGTACTCCTTATCTAATAGACAGTGTTTCAGAAATAATTGCCAATCATGCAAAAGGAAAAGGAGTACAACTTCGTTCTTTTCAAATTGCAATTAAAAAAATTAAGGAGCAACCGCAACTGGCAAAAATTCTGATACACAAGAGTGGTCCCCTTCCTGGCGATAGTGCTTATCTGCAAGAGTTATCGGAAGTATATCGGAGAGGGCTATTGGAAGTTGACAATTTCATAATAAAAAATTCCGAAAGTGAGAGGCAGACACAAGAAAGCGTATAAAGAAGAATGGTGTGGTGACTGGTTATGGATGTTTATGATATGCACTGCCATGTAGATTTGATGCAATCCATGGATGAATTCAGCAAAGCAGCTCTGGAAGAGAGAATCAATCTATTGGCGATGACAACAACGCCAAAGGCATTTGAGATTGAGCAGAAAAGGATTGGAAATTTTTCTAATGTTCAAGTTGCCTTGGGTTTACATCCGCAACTTGTTTTCGATAGATTCCAGGAGCTTGGTCTTATTGAAAAATATATACACGTAACAAAATTCGTTGGTGAGATTGGTTTGGATTTTAATAAGCAGTTCTATCATTCCAAAGAACTTCAGATAGATGTATTCTCACAAATCATCAAATGGTGCCAAAGATCACCCATGAAGATTATTTCAATACATTCTGTTCGATCGGATAAAGATGTACTGGATATTTTAGAAAAATATGATTGCACAAAACATAATAAATGTATCTTGCATTGGTATTCTGGAACATTAAAACAGCTAGATAGAGCTATAGAACTTGGTTGCTTTTTCTCGGTCAATGAGTATATGCTTAATTCTCGAAACGGGCAGTCGATAATACAGAGAATTCCTGTTGAACGATTATTATTAGAGTCTGATGCTCCGTTCATCTCAGATATTAAAACGGTAGAGCAACTAAAGCGAAGTTTGAGGCACTGTATTAATGAGCTAAGTGTACTAAAGGGAAACGAAGTACCAATGTGCATTTTTGAAACAAGCCATCGATTACTTGAAATATATTAAAATTGCCCAGGCCGGTTCAGCATCGGAGAGTATTATCTCATATTTATAGGTAAATAAAACACAAAACTGACTCGAAGCATCATTAGAGATGTTTGACGGGCAACAGTTACTCAATCAACTGTAATCTAATGCCTGATCTTTATAAGGGGAATAATCTATGGATTATATGGAGGCAAACGATATAGTATATAATGTTGATTTAGAACGAGCATTAGTACAAAAAGGAGTATCGGCAGAACATATAGCATATCTCAAGGCCAATAATCCAAAAGATTTCTTTGAGTATTACGAGTATTATGAGCACATATCGGAGAACGACAAAAATAAAGTATTGGTAGAAACAAAAAAAATTATAGGTATTTCCAGGGCTAATGTATGTGCTTCATTTTACGATAATGCGACCGGAAGATATGAATCAGAATTAAATGTATATAGGATGGCTACAGCAATAGAGCATATAAGAGACGATGCCCTTGGACAGCTTTATGCTTGGTACGAAAATTTATATGATCCTGTCGCTCTCATATATTTTAGCGATGAAGATGTGTACAAGGTAGGACGTGACGGAAATCACCGATCGTTATATGCAAATGTTATAGGAGCCCCGTTTATAAAGGCAGATGTTGCTTATTATAGTCGAAATGATGAAAAATACAAGACTTTTCTTCATTTCAAAGAAGTATGCTGTAAATATAAGTTGGAGTCAGTTGAACCAAGTATTTATGGAGATCCAGAATTTACCTTCAGTTATAACAACGAGGAATATGTTGTAACTGGATACGTTAATCCCAAAATAAACGGTCAATATAGCATAGAGCAAATTGATACCTTAGCGTCTCAATTAAAAGTGGATTGGAGATTCATAAAAAAAGACCGACTAATTAGCTTTTTGAAAAAGCACTCTCGAGTGTCGAATATGGTCTTAAAAGCCCTTTGCAAAGATTCAAAACAGGCTTATAGACTATATCAACATATTTGGCACAGAAATATAGGTAAAAGTAACCAATGATTATTAGTGCATACACCGCAAGGAGATAAGGGCAATGTTTTTTATAAATAAAAAAAATGAAGATATGAAAAGGCATTTGCAAAGTATCATTGCTATTGCTCAAAACATTATTGATAAATCGGAAATGTCCGGCGATTTTTTGCATCCAATTTATAGATATATTAATGCAATAGGTTCTTCGGTTCTACAGAGGCTTTTAATGCAATTATTTACTGGTCAAGAAGTCGACCATGTAGATGTTTTGTTTTATGATTTGTGTCATTATATAAAAAATGAAAATTATATTAGTGATTATGAGACTATCGAAAACAATGAAAAAATATCAATAAGTCTGAAAGATAACCTGGTCATTCCTGTTGCTTGGAATATGAGCAGATTCGAAACTACTATTACAGGAATAGGTACTGATTGTGGAAACCAATTTGAATTTCAAAAATTGAATCACATGTCAAAGTTATTCTTGCCCATCGGGGTTACCATTGTCCATAATGGAAATCATTCAATTTTGAGTGGTATTATAAAAAGAGAAGGTATAATCCATCCAACAGAGATGGTTAATTTAGCCTCGCTATATGAAAAGATTAAGTTTGATGGAATGTATTATCGGGATGTAGACAGTAACCAAGTTATTCAAGAGGTCAAGAATTTTGAATTAGGCGCTATATATGAGATAGGAAGATTGTTAAGAAAAAATGATATAAAATTTCTTGAGGAGAGAGACTATTAAAATCTGGTGTTCCGTTTATAGCCGCCGATTTTATGCAATAAATTGTTGGTATGAAATTGTATCGAATAAAGCCTTCAAGAGGTCAACACTCTTTTGAAGGTTTTATTGCTTACAATTACTAAGGTTGTAAAGCAAAATACGGTTCTTAATCCTGCAAAAAAGCCTGCAACAGGCTGTGATTTCTGAAAGATACCCCGCCGCCAGGGGGATACTAGAGTCAAACGGCATCTTTTTTGTATCCTCAAGGCACGTTGAGAGCATCGTTCGCCTCGAAAGAAAACGCACCCCCTAGATATAGCGTGAGCAAAGATTGATAGCCACTATATGTAGTATTTTTGGCCGAAATTCCTATGTTTCTGTATACTACTGAAAGGGGTGTGGGGAAACATATATTTTTCAGCTTAGATGTTTTATGGATTTTGCCGGGGTTGAAAAAACATTAAAGCAGTATGTTACCTATAACCCAAAATGGAGATTGTACGATGTATATAGTGATAAAGACTCGGGTGGGAATGTGTTTCGTCCTGATCTCCAGAAACTGACTTTTGATTGCTATGAAAATCGGATTGATATCGTTTTGGTGAAAACCATCTAGGAAAGGAAAGTGCATCTATAAAAAATTGAACAGATGCAAAAAATTATAATGAAAAAATTAAATGATTATTTATACTCAGGCGATACCGTTCTTAAGATATTACAGAGATATGCTGAGGATTTGAAACAGTCGGCGAAAGAAACTCATAATCAGATTGATCTTTTGCACTGTAATTTTCTGCTTCAAATTGCGGAACTTTTGCAGCACAACGAATTCCTGACTTCGCAGTCTCAGCGGATTCGGGAATTCTATAAACTTATGGCAAATGAATATCCTTTTCTTGCATTTACTTTTAAGGGCCGAATTAAATCTCTGATACGCGCGGAAGCAAAATTTAATGGATACATCGTAGAATATATTTACGAGTATTATATTGAACACGGCAATTACCCATCTCTTCCTGAACTGAAAAACTATTTAAACTGTTTTCGGGACCTGATTGCATACAGAATCGTGATTTCTCTTCCCAAATGTCATCTAAAAGAAGGTGAGATTTGCGCTGATGAAGAAAATAAATATCTATATGATGTTGCTAACAAGTTGCTTGGTTTCCTTGAAGAACGCGGATTTACCGCAGAATTGGCTTCATTTACGGGTCAGAAAAAATCGTCCTTGTTAAGAGATAGCGTAAGCCCATACTATAGAGATTATGTTGCAAATCCAGAGTATAGTGGCTATCGTTCGCTACATATAACATTTTATGATAACATTGCCCGTTGTTATGTGGAAGTACAACTTCGTACAAAAGAAATGGACGATTTTGCTGAAATTGGTCATGCCAATCATTTAGGTTACGAAAAGCGACAGGAAAGGGAAAGAGCTAAACGAGATGCAATTCCAAAAGGAGAAAATATTTATTTTGATGATGCTTATGAAAGAGGTATCATGTTGCAGCAGCTTGAATTATCAAAATTAGATGTAAATATGTTTTCAGCAGTGAATAATTCCCTTATTAACGATGGTTGTGGCCTCTACCGTGGAAGACTAATTCTTCCGTACGAGCATCTTTCAAGATTCCAAAATGACCTTATTGATTAATTAATTGCTGAGCAATTTAGACTACTTATCATCAGAGCGAGAAGTTCATAAGGCGAAGGTGATACTATGGAAAATGAACAACCAAAATCTAAAGTAATAGTAATCCCTCCTGCCCGACTTCCAGAAACTAATTTTTGACTGCTATGAAAATCGGATTGATATCGTTTTAGTGAAAACCATCAGCCGTTTTGCCAGAAATACAGTAGATTTGCTTGAAACTGTAAGCCGACTCAAAGGAATAGGTGTCGAAGTTATATTTCATCAGCAAAACCTGAGAACCAGCGAAACGGACAAAGATATCCTTATCTCGGCACTCAGCGCAATAGCCCACATAGAGACGGTAGTTCTTCTCGAAAGAAAACACACCACAATATAGGGCGTAAATCCAGTGATAGAGCCACTATATATTGTGGTTTTGGTCAAAAAATCATGTGTTTCCTCGTACTGCAATGTAAGTGTGGGGAAACATTATTTTTACAGTTTTCTATCAGAATCTAAGAACCGCCGTTACTTTGAACCTTCGGAGTATGGTTACACAAAATTACAAAAGCGTAGAGAGAAGGTGTGTGACTAAAAATGGAAGACAGAGTACTATTCACTTTAAATCATATTTTACAAAAGAAGAAGAGAAAGATAACCTTGGAGAGCCGTTTGCGGGAAGACTTGTTTGTGGATTCGGTAGATATGTCGATGATTATTGGGGACCTGGAGGATGAATTCGAGATAACCATTACTGATGACGAGTTTGCAGATGTGGTTACCGTCAATGATATTGTAGAAAAACTGAAAGCTAGAGGTTTATCCGATTACCAATCATAACCTGTCGTTCCCATGAAGAGAACCGAAGAATTCATAAAAAGGTATAATGGACAAGATATGGTTCATGAAATTTTTAAAATAAGTAATCCCAGCTAGAAAGCAATACCTTATACTGGATACTTCTTTGAAGAAGTTGAGATTGTCTTGTTTATAACATATGTTAGGTTCCCATAATTCTAAATTTGCTCCAGTATATTCCTGCTTATAAACTTCCAAAAATTTAATTAATGCCTGAGAAATAGTAATTCTCCCGTTACTCAAGTAACTGTGGCTGCATGTCACGGATTACTTACTACCTTGGGTATACTAAGAATATTTATGAGGATAAAAGAGGACAGGTTTTTGAGATAAAGTGGTCTTCGATATCGTGCTCGGTGCTAAGAGACATAATTTTTGGAATATGTACCCATGAACGCAGCACGTCGAGACCGTGACAAGTTTGAAAACACTTACATTTTGAGATCCGCCTGTACCAATGGTTTCGAGGCTGGGATTATTTTCAAATTAGCTGAAAATGTCAAGAACGTGTTAAGACTGCGTTTGCGGAAACATCTTGAATGTAAATATAGCGTTTTTGCAGGAAAGATATGCTAATAAATGTGTCGCAGTATCAAAGGGAGCCTTGAGACTGTGACTATTTAGAAAACAGTAATCGCCAGATTGTCCCATTTTTATGGATGGTCTGGCTTTTTATTAAAGTTGCGGACGAAATCGAGCTTTGTATAAAAAAGTATACAATTTAAAATATCGTTTATAGGAAGACCACAATTTTCATAAGTTAAGCAAATGTAGTGGTGCGTACTTCTGATATCTTATGGAATCCTTGATACGAAAGGGTTTCATTTTTTAAAATGTCAAACTCAAGTTAAATGGTTGACAAAATCAATTGCGGTCTATATTATTATAGATAAATAAAGTCTTTAATATCTCGAAAGGGGGTTTTTCATTTGAAATATACAAAGGCCACAAACTATGCTCTGCATATGATTGTATACATGATTGAACATGCTCAAAGTGGAAATTTGAGCTTACACACACTTGCAGACCACTTCAATGTATCAGCGACCTATCTTTCAAAGATTTTAACGCAGTTGGTAAAAGCTGATTTAATTGAGTCAACTTCAGGTGCGAACGGTGGTTACGCTTTACGCAAAAAGATGGAGGACATTTCCTATATGGATGTCATCAAGGCAACCGAAGGAACCGGATCATTATTTGAATGTAAATTCCAAGAGGGAAGTAAATGTTTGATTCAAAATGTAATGGCAGAAGCAGAGAATTTGATGGAGACTTATCTGCGGGATAAAAAACTTTATGAAGTAGCCAAAATACAAATAGGTAAAGGAAAATCCTTTTAACGTAATTTAGTCACATTCTACAGTATCTTTTATATTCAAATTATAGATATAAAATATCTTTAATATCTAATTGGAGGACAAAATGAACAATATTAAAGAACTTGAAATAAAGCCGATTAGAAAATTGCTTGTTCTATACTCCGTTCCAACAGTACTCAGTTTACTGGTCAATTCGCTTTACATCGTTGTTGACCGAATTTTTATAGGAAATATACCGAAGGTTGGCGCGTTAGCCCTGACGGGAGTCGGCCTTACAATGCCGATTACCACGGTGGTAGTGGCCCTGTCTGCCCTTATATCAATGGGCGCCAGCTCTAATATCTCCATAAAATTAGGCGAAGGGAAAAATGAAGACGCCGAAAATACCGCCGGAAATGCAATAACGTTATCCGTCGTCTTAGGGATTACAATCACCATTCTATATATGATATTTCAAAATCAAATATTAGGCTGGCTTGGGATACAAGGACAGACATTGTTTTATGCCAAGGAATTCATTACTATCCTTATACTTGGTACAGTATTTAATATGCTGGGCTTTGCATTACCTTTTATCGTTCGCTCCGACGGAAATCCAAAATATTCTGCCGCGATTACAATTACCGGATGTGTACTGAATATAGGGTTGGATGCGATCTTTATATTGGTACTCCATATGGGGATAAGGGGAGCTGCGATAGCTACGGTTCTTGCACAGTTTGTTACGGTAGTGCTTGGACTTTCCTATTTCGTAAAAGGAAAGCCTACCTTAGGGCTCACAAAGATTAATTTTAGATTAAGCCCAGCAATGGTAAAGGCCATATTTTTAATCGGAATTGTTCCCTTTTCTAATCAATTGTCCATCAGCATCGCGCAAATCGTTAGCAATTATTCTTTGAACTTATATGGAGGAGAACTGGCAATTGGCGCGATGACTGTAATCAACTCCATTGCGGCGTTATTTCTAATGCCTGTTTATGGAATAGCACAGGGTTTTCAGCCAATTATCGGCTTTAATTATGCGAAAAAGCGGTATGACAGGGCAATGAAAACACTTGTGCTGGCTGTCGTATGCGGCGCTGCCATTTTGGCCGCAGGCACATTGATTATGCAGGTATTTCCGAAATTTGTAGTTGGCCTTTTTACTCATGATTCTGAGCTTGTGAACATTACTGTTAACGGCATAAAGAAATATTCGGTTCTTCTTCCGCTCGCTTCCATCCCAACATTCGGTTCAGGCTTTATGATGCTGACGGGAAAACCTAAAACAGCGGTATTTCTAAGCATATCAAGGCAGTTTGTGATATTGTCATTAACGATATTTCTTCTACCTAGGGTGATCGGACAGGATGGACTTTGGTTCGCACAGCCTATAACAGACCTTTTGGCCAGTGTCATCACAATTATGCTGTTTATAAAAGGGTACGGCCATATTTTGCACAACAAACTGTGTCACAAGTAGACTTGCAGTTTATTCATGGCTACTACTTTTCTATTCTTTATTCCCAAATGCAATTAAATTAATATAAACCATATTCGAATTCACCTTGAAATAATCAAGGCGGTGCAAGAAGCCGGGGGGGGGCCGATTCTTTTAAGACTGGGCGCTTCGGATAGCAGTTGTTTGCACGCTTGCTACTTTCCTATCTATCATTGGGGTATTTTCGGCAGCAACCTACTATTTAGATGAAGACATCATATGTATGAAATGGATGATATTTATTGAATTAGTACGAGGGAAGGTTCTTTGCATTGATCTGCTGTGTTCCGACCACAATCGATAACAATTCACCACGCCGGATGTGTCTTGCAAGAATATGCTGTCTTGATAAAGCCTAGCCAGCGGTTAAGTACTGAGTCTTGCGTGGTACGGGAAATACGCACTCGGGTTTTCCGTGGGGGTGGGGTCATCGGACGGTGGCACTTCTACCCGGAGATCGATGGGACTTGTCCGATTTTGGTAAGTATGTGTACAACGTGAAATAGCAATTTATGTGAATTTATATTATAGGAATGTTTATTAGAAAATACAAACTGGTAATATTTGCACATTATGATGTCTCGTAATATAATTTTGTTAAGATAATTACTAAGAAGGGAGAGGATCAACAATGCCGTTTATCAAACTTGAAGCTGGGAAAATGGACAAAGAGACAAAAGAAAAACTGATTAGTGGGTTAACAAAAGTTGCAAGTGAAAACCTTGGCATTCCTGAGCAAGCGTTTACGGTATTAATAAAAGAAAACGAGATGGATAACTGGGGTGTTGGAGGTAAAGTACTTACCAAAGTATTGGCAGAAAGGGCAAATAAACAATAGCGATTATCCTGTGCAGAGACGGAATTGCCCTCCTTCGTTGATCAGCGTTGGAGGGCGTTTCTTAATATTGGTTGCTTTGCTGGTTATTTCATTCACTTCACCGTCGAGGATAAATCACCCCGCCCACTTGTCCTTTGTCAAGTTCAAGAAGCCGTCTCGTGTAAAGGTTAGTCAGAGGTCATAGTGGCGGGGATTGCGTGGTGAGTAACCGGATGGTGGCACTTCTGACCGGAGGGCGTTGGGGACATTAACAGGCAATCCCGCAGGATAGATGTCCTTACCTATCGGATGACCGAACTGGAAAGCTGGAGTTGTCGCAGAAGAACGGCTGGAAACCGGATACAGCCAAGCTGAAGCAAAACTGAGAGCCTTTAGTCCTTCTTTTGTTAACGTCCCGGTATCCGTGATTGGTCAGGAAGGTTTTGCTTCTGCCTTAGCGTCCATGCAAAGGGAGTTATCTCAGTGGGAAATATCAGCCAACCAAGTCTTTAACCAGGTGCAAACGACGACAACAGCCTGGGAAGTGAGCACAGAAACAACCTTAACAAAGGCACAAGGAGACTTATCGTCCTGGGTAACGAATTCATCCCGGAAATTCAGAGAATACAGCTCAACCATGGTCAGTGAATTGAAAACGGGATATTCCTCTGTCAGCTCATTAACCAACGATTGGACTCTTGAGACAGAACAGCGCCTTTCCTCCATGGTCGCAAGTGCGGGTTCCGCTATTACTACGTTTACGAACAATCTGCATAACAGCCTTAACCAAGTCTTTCAAGCGACTGGACAAATGGCGGTTTCTTGGGCAAACAGTATGGGTCAAACGATTACCTCGGCAGTCAGCCAAGTATCTTCGGAAATGCAGTCTCTGGCGGCTATGACAGGACAAGCCATCCCTAATATGGCGAGTACAGCTTGGCAAAGCGTCACTGGGGCTTATTCCAGTGTAGCCAATTGGGCAGAGACGAATAAATCCTGGCTCGTACCTCTTGGAGCTGCGGCTGGAGGCGTTGGATTTACCTTAGCTACAGGCGGGACAGACTTATTGGCTGGTGGAATTGCTGCAGCAGGTTCAGCTTTGGCAGGTATTGGGGCCGCCATTCCGGCGATGGCCTCTGGGGGGATTGTTATAGCGCCACAATTGGCCATGATCGGGGAAGCTGGACCGGAGGCGGTCATTCCGTTAGAAAAATTGGGGAGCTTAATGAGTTCCGGTCATTCAGGAAGTGCCGAAGGGAATGGCCTAAACAGTGGAACCCAACCGATTCAAGTGACCTTAACCCTGGATGGCCGGACGTTGGCAAGGACACTCTATTCCTACACTGTGAACGAAAACGACCGGATTGGCAAAATGATCGGCTATAATTCCAGCTATAATTTGCCGAAGTAGGTGATTCTATGGCAACTTTAATCGTTAATGGTACGGACTTACCTGAACCGCAAAAAATTACCAACAATCTCTATATGATTGGGGATTCTAAAAGAAACGCAGCGGGAACCATGAATATGCAGTATATCGCCAACAAACGGAAATACGATGTTCAGTGGGGGACGATGACGGCAGCACAATTATCCAGTCTCATTTCCCTCATCAAATCAAGTACTCCGCAATTCACCCTGACGGTTCTTGATCCAGGCTTACCCGGTGGCAGTTACACCGGGAATTTTTATGCCGGAGACTTGTCGTATGATGATGTGAAAATTGATACTTATGGTACTGTAACCTTCAATACCATTAAGTGCCAGCTGATAGAATGTTAGGTGGTAAAGCTTATGCTAGGTGTATCTCAGAAATTTCTCAACAGCATCAGTACATTTCCCCGCACGATCACGGCCACAGTGCAGTTTGCATGGTTGATCCGGCGGCCCAGGGAAACTGCACACCGTCTGCGAATTCTATCGGACCGGTTGGCGGAGTGGCCCAGGTTACGGATGGTTATAATCAGACCCGAAACTATATGAGCGAGGAACAAAATTATTTACTCTTGGATGGCAGTTTTTTCACGCCACCTAAGCCCACGGACAATGTCACCAGTGATGAAATAGGTTGGTGGAGTGCGGCGATTTCTGATGCGAACGGGAATTTTGCTCCTCCCTATCCTACATTAACGCTGAATCAATCCGCGCCCTTTACGAGTTTAGGATTAACTTTTGTCTTTTCGTCACTGACGGGGGATTACTGCACTTCACTTCAGATCGTTAGTACAGATAGTAACAACACCCAAACGACGTACAATGTCAGCCTAAATTCAGCGTCTTATGTCTGGGAACAACAGCTGACCAATATTGTTAAAGTTGTCGTAACTTTTTATAGCACGAATAAACCAAGTCGTCGGGTTCACTTGTCGGAAGTCCTGTTTGGTGAGTTATTCACTTGGACAGGGCAGAATATCTTCGAGCTTAGTATCCTGGAGGAACTTGATCCACTCGGAAACAGCGCTCCTCCCAAAGAAGCCCATGCCAGCATCGCCAACAACCTGAACTACTTTAATTTATACGAAGGTTTTCTCCAGAAGAAACAGCAGTTCATCCCATCACTCACCTTGCTTTATGGGGATGGAACCTCGGAAACCGTGCCGATGGGTACGTTTTATCTCTATAATTGGAGAAATGATAGTAATTATTTATCATCCACGCTGTATGCCCGCGATTTACTTGATCTTATGGATGGGACGACCTATTACAAGTACACTTATTCCGGCAGCCCGATAACACTGTATAACCTGGCGGTGTCAGTCATTCAGGATTTCCAGTCCCAAGCCGGATTAACGGTTAATTACACTATCGATTCAGCCTTACAAACTATTAGCACCAACGGAGTTCTCCCGTCCATGACTCACCATAATGCTTTGATGTATATTGCCCAGGCGGGAATGTCTGTCATGTATATAGACAGGTATAATACTCTGCACATTAAGCAGTCGGTGAGTATGCAGCCTTTAAACCCGATGCCCTATACTGCAGAACTCACTCTCAATATGCAAGAGACCTACCCCAAGATTGGAATTCAAGACCCATATAATTATTTCACCCTGAACATTTATACGAGTAGTGTTGCTGGAAGTGCCAGTACCATCTATTCCAGTACCATACCGGTGAATGGGCAAACGAGCCTTTGGGTAACGTACACGACACCGGCCAGCGCTTCCACATGCTCGGCAACTGTATCCGGCGGGACGCTGGTTTCTGCTAATTATTATACGAATGCAGCCTTCTTAACAGTGAGTGGTTCTGGAAACGCGACCATAACCATCACAGGAGAGATCATTACCAGCACCTCTGTCCAATCTGTGTTAAACACTGCCGGAACTCAGCCTGTGAATACAGTGGATTTGGACAATCCGTTGGTGACGGATGCGGCGATGGCGGCCAACATCCTGAACTGGTATGCTGCGGAATGTCAGAACACTTACCTCTATGAAGTAGAGGGTTGGGGAGATCCCTCCATGGAATGCGGAGACTGTCTGTTTTGGGACAGTCAGTATTCTAACGGAGTGAAACAAGCAAAACTTATTCGGCAGGAATTTCGTTTCTCTGGGACTCTCTCAGCAACAATGAATGGGAAAGGAAGTGGATGATCTGGCCTGGCAACAACCAATTACCACTTGGACGACCCAAAATTACTTCAACACTACCGATTTTAACCGCATTGAAGGAGATACAGCCGAACTTGCCGTACTCTTACAAACGTGTGGCTTTAATGTATCCTTAACAACAATCACCAATCGA
This sequence comes from Desulfosporosinus sp. FKB, assembly GCF_002196705.1. Lineage (GTDB taxonomy): Bacteria > Bacillota > Desulfitobacteriia > Desulfitobacteriales > Desulfitobacteriaceae > Desulfosporosinus. The sequence continues at coordinate 84,168 of NZ_NADJ01000016.1, read as the reverse complement.
AGTGATGGGAGTTACCTGGACTTTTACGATTCTCTCAACAGAATTGAAGGCAATATTTTAGCCCTATATAACTGTTATGCCGTAGCCCCTACGGGATGGGTTGACCCGAAAACAACCTGGAGTTATGACCAGAGTTTTTCTTACCAGGATACCAATCGGATGGAAGGGAATGAACTAGCACTTTATAACATGATCAACGGCATCCTTCAGGAATACCAGGTTTGCGGGCAAAGCCTAAATATTTGCGGTTTGGTCTGGAATAACTGAGAAAGCGGTGATTAATTTGGGTTATAAAAAAGATTTATCCGCTCAAATATTTGGTAAGTGGACAGTTGTAAGATTTAGCCATAATGACAAATATGGCCTCTCGTATTGGGAATGCTTATGTGAATGTGGTAGAACATCAGTCATCCCGAGGAAATACCTCACGACAGGTAAGTCAAGATCATGTGGAAAATGTTCGAAAAATGTCTTTTATGATCATCCAGATGGGCATATGGTTGGGATAACAAGAAAGGGACAAAAGTTTATTTTGATAAAGAAGATTATGATTTGGTAAAAGGCTATACCTGGTATATGGATAGAAAGGGATATGTTAGAACTGAAAGAAATTATGAAGCTCTAAAACTCCATAGATTAATAGCAAGAAATCCTCAACACAAGGTTATTGACCATATAAACCATTATCCGGCTGATAACCGGAAAGAGAATTTGAGAATTGTTACTCAAAGGGAAAATGCTGCTAACCAGCAAATACAGAAAAGGAGAAAAACGAGTAGATACAAGGGTGTATTTTATCGTGAAAGTACTAGGAAATGGATAGCCAGTATAAAAGTAAACCAAAAGCATAAGCACATTGGATGTTTCAATTCAGAGGAAGAAGCTGCAAGAGCCTATAATGAAAAGGCTCTTTTTTATTTCGGGGAATATGCGTATTTGAACAAAGTACAGGAGGCGGTTAAATTTGTACAGCCCAAGCTTGTGGCAAGATAGGATTTCCCAGAATCCCGGCCAGTTTTCAGCAACCGGTAGTGTACCAGGAAATGTGACACTAACCCTGTACGATAACCCAACTCAAGCCGGTACTCCGGTGACGGCGGCCCGAATGAATAATATGGAAGAAGGTATTTATTTAAGCACTCAATTGTATAGTGATGCCATCCAGGGGACAACTCAAACGCCTTCCTTCACCAATGGTCAAATTACCCAAATTTTTCACAAGGCAGGGAGTACCACTGTAAGGACGGATACTTTTAGTTATACCTCCGGTCAAATCACCGAAACGAGAACCTTAAATACGAGTGAAACCGTGACCTTGACGTATTACTTTAATGCTGATGGAAGTTTAAACGGAACGGTGGTCGTTTAAGGGATGGATGCTGTTGTTTATAATGCAATTCTCAATAGAGCCAAAGTAAGACATGCTCAAGTGTTTACTTCAAACGGGACATGGACATGCCCAAGTGGCGTGAATCAAGTATTTATTACAGCTTGTGGAGGTGGAGGCGGTGGTGGTTGCGCCTACAGTTATTCTAACCTTCCTGGTTCAGCGGGAGGCACCACATCATTTGATGTACTCCTGTCTTTAGTCGGTGGTTCTGGCGGGAATAGTGGCGGGCAAAGCGTTGGAGCAGGGGCCGGAGCAGGGAACGGCCAAAATGGTGAGACGGGATTTCACAACTCAGGCACTGGGTATTCACCAGAGTTTGGTGGTTCAGGTGGAGCAAGTTTAGGCCCACAGACTTCGAGAGCAGGTCAAGTAGGGGCATATCCTACAGCAGGAAATAACGGGAAACTTGGCGCAGGAGGTTCTGGTGCTTCCGGTCAGAGTGGAGGGTCAACAGGAAGTGCTTGTGGAGGAGGCGGTGCAGATTGGGTAAAAGACCACCCTATCAATGTAACTTCGGGCACGGTCTACAATATCACCATTGGTGCAGGAGGATCAGGAGGTACAGGCGGTTCTGCAAATGGTGGTAGCGGTGGAGCTGGATATATGAAAATTGTTTGGTACGCATAGGAGGATTCAGCAATGAAGTTAGCACAAATTTATAAAGGTAGAGCATGGTGGGTCTTTGATGCTGATGCAGTACCGATGTTTGCACCTGACATAGTCATAAAAGATATCACAAACCTATCACCGCAACCGCAGGAAGGTTGGGATTATGATTCATCCACAGATACTTTTAGCCCACCAAACCCAATTCAAACGCTAGCTCAAGCACAAGAGGCTAAGAGGGATGAACTCAATTTGGCATTTACTCAAGGATTTCTTAAAGGATTTGTCTCAGCGGCGAATGGATCACAAATCAAGTATGGTTGCTCTCCTGATCCTGTCAATGGCCTCCCGAGTGACCAACAGAATATGAGTGATGAGCTCAACAGTGTGAATGCAGGAATTGCCGTCTACCCGATTCAGTGGGCTGCTTTGGATGGAAGTTCGGTTTCCTTTACGACAGCGGATCAGTTTAAACAGTTGTGCCAGGATTTCTATAGCTATAAATGGGCACAAATCACGAACCTGCGGACAAGGATCGCCGCAGTTCAGGCAGCCACGACCATAGAAGCAGTGAGTGCTATAACGTGGTAAGTGAACTAAAGTCAGCAGATTTAATCCTGGTGCGCGGGACAGGTTTAATCAGCAAGGCCATTGAGGATGTGGAACAGAGTCCGTATTCGCACACCGCAGGTTATGTTGGAGAGAGTCAACTTATAGAGGCCAATGGATTCCAAACGATTGGATTCATTGGCCTTTCCGCTTATATAGGAACTTCAGATGTTTACATTTGTGATAGCCTAACCAATCAACAACGTCAAGCTATTCTCAAGGCTGCCATGAATAAAGTCGGCGGTCACTATGATTACGTCCTGCTTGCCTGGGAATTTTTCCGCTATGAGATCCATAGGATCTTACCTTATAGGGAAGGAAAGAATGTGCGGATTTGTTCAACACTCTGGTCAGATGCCTATAGGGAGGCGGGAATTGATCTTTGTCCAGGAATTAAGTTCCCGAGCCCAGGGGATTTGGCCAATTCAAAGTTACTCCGGAAAGTTGGAAGCCTTTAGAATGATATTGTTGGATTAACGCCTTCAACCGGGCGTTTATTTTTATATCTCTGAAAGGGGTTGATTCTATGTCTGAGCAAGAAGTAGCCGATCTCAAGACCCGAGTCGCAGTCCTAGAAACGAAGAATGAAGCTGCAGAAGTAAGACTTAATTCCCTGGAGATTGATGTAGGAAAAAAGTTCGACCGCCTTGAGGCTAAGTTGGATCAAGTTTTGCAGGCTGCCCGAGGACGACCAACGTGGATTGTGGCTCTGGCGATTTCAGGACTCATGACGATTGTTACAGGACTAATTGTTTATTTGGTGACCCGTTAAAAAATCACCGAAGAAGGCTTGTCTGCATATTCTAAATTAAACGATGATCCTTGGTACAGTCGAGGATATAACTTTTGATCGATTGTACTGAGAAGCTTAAATAAGGATCCTAAGATGGTCCATCTGAGCTCTTCAAACTTCTCAGGAAAGTTGGTTCGTAAATTTCAAAGAGGAGGAGTCTTGATTGGATCTATCGACGACGATACCCATAGTTGTTGCTGCAGAGGCGATTAGTGCCCTGATTTTTGGCTATTTAGGTTATGCGAGAGGGGTTAAGAAGGAATCCACCCTGGATGGTCAAGAAAAAGGAAGCATCAAATCAGACATTAAATATATCATGAGAAGGACTGACGATTTGTTAATGGAGCAGAAGGAGACCAACAAGAACTTTCATACTCTGTCTGAACGCCTTGCACGGGTTGAGGAAGGAACTAAGTTAGCTCACAAGCGTATTGACTATCTTGAAAAAGGGGAACGACGAGATGTTAGAAGCCCATGTGATTAAGCGGACGCTCACGGAAATTGTCATTGATCCTTCCCACGCAGAGAGGAAAGAATCGGCAGAATTTCGGCGAAGTAAGGAACGATTGAAAGCCGATGGCCATTATAAATGTTGGATATGTGGAACCACAGAAAATCTGCAGGTCCACCATTTTGGAGCTGAGTGGAGCTTAGAAAACGTGACAGATTTTGAAAAGCTCAAGGTGTTTTGTGAAGAATGGGATCCCTATGGTTATGGGCGGCTTCTTAGGAACCTGCCCATAACAACCGTCGATGATGTTCGAAATATGTTGGTACTCTGTCAGGAACACCATACGGGTGGTTCTAAAGATGGTGCTGCCAACGGAATTCATGAAATAACCTTCCCAGTATGGCTGATTCAGAAACTGGCCAAGCAAGGAGAAGATCCTGTTCCGCAAGACGGTGAGTCTGTGGAGAACGTGGTAAAGAAAATCACGGATTTATAAACGTTGGATTAAGAAGAAAATCAACAGATAAGGCACGAGATAACTCAACGTTAAGTCTCCCGGATTACGGGTGGCTTTTTTTGCGTAAGGAAAATGATGTATTCGAAATAAGGACAATGGTACTTAGCAATAGGAGGGCTAATGAGCTACACAATTGAACAAAACCTTATCCCAGGACTGCCTAAAGAGCCATATGTCGGCGGCGTTGGAAACTATGTTGGAGTTATTGCACACTCAACAGCCAATAATGGAGATTCTGTAGATGGAGAACGTAACTATGAGTTAACCACTTGGCAAAACGCTTTCGCCCATTTTTTTGTAGATGACCAAAAAATCGAACAAGTCGCAGATACCAATTATATCTGTTATGGTGCAGGACATACTGCCAACCATTTGGGTTATGTCCAAGTAGAGTTATGCCAAACGACAGATCCGACCAAATTCAATAAGGCTTACGCCATGTACACCTGGTTGCTAGCAAAGCTCCTATATAATAGGAAGCTTTCTGTTGTTGATGGGATAACTTTGATGTCTCATGCTCAAGTTTCCGCCAAGTGGCATGAGAGTAATCATACTGACCCGATCGAATATCTAGCTAGCCACGGGAAAACATGGGCCAATGTGGTTGCTGATGTTACGGCCCAATATAACTTGATGGGGGAGGAAGATAGTGTGCTAAACGTTGCAGTTTTATTATTCACCAAGGATGATTACTGGGCCGGGGCTGATGTTGCTGCTAAAAATGGTAACTGTGCCTTATTTATAAGATCAGCTAATCAGTCTGTTCCGGCTGAGGCTAAGAGTGCCAAACAGTTAATAGTTGTTGGTGGGCCAAGCGCCGGGCATCCGAACGAAGTACTGTTATCTGGTAAAGACAAATATGCGACCGCTGCTGCGGTTGCTAAGTATTTGGGACAATAAAATAAGGGGGAATTTTAGTGTTAAACTTTATCCAATCATTAATGGCCGCAAAAGTCTTAGTCACATTAGAGACAGTTCTTGGCTTTATACTGGCAGATTTCATTTTTGGAGTGTTGCTTTCACTTAGAAACAGTAATTTTAGTTTCAGTAAACTGCCTCAATTCGTTGAAACTAGCTTGGTTCCTTATATTGGCGGTCTTCTGGTGTTAGCTGTCTTTTCCAATGTGAACGCTGAACTTGGGACGTTATTTTTTACTATTGCCGCCACAATTAGTGTGAAGTTCTTGGCTGATATTGTGACCAAAGCAGGGCAACTGTTTAATGGGTTGCAAATTCAAAGCCCGGTGACAGTGACTAAAACGGATAGCAAACCGGAAACGGTTCCTGTAGAGCCAGCTACTAATACTTCGACGGAGGTTGCATAATAAATTAAGAGCTTATTCAATATTATTTAATAAGTAAATCCTGCCTGATTTGTTGAAGCTATATCAAGATTATTTCCAGTGCTTTATTTAACTATCTAGGATAAAAATGTTTACAAGGAAACCCTAGTGTGATAAATTTATAACATAAAGTTATGAATTTATCACACCGAGAAAGGGTGAAAATACAAATGAAAACTAGTTTGCGTAAAAGGGTCATCGTCAAAACAATAATTCCTACTCTAATAATACTCATCAGCGGATTTATTGTCATGCGAGGAAAACCTGATATCTTGGCTAAAACAGTAAGTATCATTGACATAGTAATTTTTTTATCTTCGTTTATCTATACCCGTCGTAAGAAATTTGAACTTAATGATGAAATGACAAGGTCTAATCAACTAAAAGCGGCCAATGTCACTTATGTTATCATATTAAGTGCGGTGGGGCTGGTCATGTCATATGGTTTATACTATAGAACCTCAGTTACAATTTCAATGATAGAATTAGTCCTTATTTTTGTTGGTATGTATATCTTGAATTCAATCCTATTTTTATTTTTCGATATACGAGGAAACTAAACATGCCAAAGTTAAGAACAAGAATTAAAGAATATAGAGCAAGGTATAATATGAAACAAGAAGAACTTGCTCAGTTAATAGGAGTTCGACGGGAAACGATTGTTCATTTGGAAAATGGTAAATATAATCCTTCATTAAAAATGGCTATGGATATAGCCAAGGTATTCGAGACTTCGGTTGAAGAATTATTTCAATTTGTTGATATAGATATCAACTAATTTTGTTACTTGCCCAATGTGAGAGCTATCATGTCCTACACCCTTTCAAACCACCGTGCGTAGAATATTTTTAGCCAGTGAGAATAGCATTGAGATTCTGCACCAAAATGAACCACCGGACAAAACTCTTAATAAATCCATTCTATAACCAATCAACCCTCATCAATTTTGTCGATGAGGGTTGGTGTAATTTTATGAAGGAGATATTGATAGTAAAACTGAGAACGGATATAATAAGAACACAAGTTCGGTAAAAAACCAAATATATGTACTAAGAGGCGATAAAAATGAGAAATGCCTGTGCTGAGTGTAATAGGAAATCCTATTGCATGAAACCCTGTGAAGAGTGGTTAATTGCCCATGATCAATGCCCAGTGTGTCGGAACAAACTCATACATATTGGGGGATGTACTGAGTGTATAACGGGTGATTGGGCGAAGTGTGGTTAACATGAAAGTCGTTATGGCTCCGATCGAAATGATTGCATGGTTTGATATCCCCGGCACACCGCGTCCGATTCGCTTTCGACATGATGGCAATGTTGTGAAGGTTGAAATGATTAAAAGAATATCTGAAGAGAAGATTGCCGGAAACCGAATGAGGATTTATGATTGTCAGAGTGAGATTCATGGGCTAATGAGACAATTTCAATTGAAGTATGAGCTAAATACCTGCAAGTGGTTTTTGTATAAGATTTAGAACCTAAAGTTTACATGCAGGATTTGGAAGTATGCCTAATCCGCAATAATGCGTAGAAGTAACTTAGCGAATCAAATATGAGATAAATGATTCTAAAGAGGAATATTACTCATTTTGTAGAATTAATTTAAAAATATTAAATAGAAGGGGATATGAATGAGCAATTACCTTTTTTTGCCGGTTAGTGTATTGAAGACATTTGCTGAAATTGCGGTGCTTTTTACTATAATCTTTACGATTTATTTGATTTTTAAAGACTTTGAATTAGATATTAAAGAATGGTGGTTCTGCGCATTTAAAAGTATAGTTTATATACTCCTAGCGGTTTATATTTTTAAATATTATATAAAATTAGATAGAATACCAGTAATAGATTTTTTTACATTTATTCTGGCCACATTTGAAGGCAGTCATAATTTTGTTAATTCGATTGGTTCATTAATTGCTGGTTTAATAAAGTTTAATATATTTGATTTATTCTAGATTCAATGTGTATATAATAATTGGCTAACAAGAATAAAAAGTAAAGGTACCCTATGGGTTGTCTTTACTTTTAAACCAAATTATGTTTGGTGATAACACGATATTAGGTGTAGTGCTGAAACATGTAGAAGAGCATAAGAAATATCGCATTAATAAGAATTCACAAGAAAAATTATCTATCAAGTTAATTATGCTCGCGATTTCTCTAAAAAGCAAGAAATTAGCTTGTCTTGTAAAAATCTCAAATCCGCATAAATAGCGTTTTGTGAATATGATCCACAACAGACCGATTATGCGTAACAATAGTTTTTTGCTAAAGACCATCTAACGAAACTGTTTCAAATTCAACTTGCAATCCACCCTATACAAGAGCTATCATGTCCTACAACCACTGGTTGTAGGATATTTTTTTACCATCAATATGTTCCCACAAGCCTTGCAAGTGAAGGGAGTTGAGCAGCATAAAAAAGATACGTACTATTGAGAAAACTCCTGTTTTCCATGAACAATATAAGAAACTTAGAGTTTGTGCTTACGTCAGGGTATCTACGAACCAAGTCGAACAGCAGGAAAGTTTTTCAGCCCAAGTCCAGCATTACACTTCTTATATAAATAGCAATCCAGCATGGATCCTTGCAGGCGTCTATAGCGATAATGCCCTATCCGGCAAGGACGCAGCAAAACGACCAGAGTTTATGAGGATGGTTCAAGATGCTGATAATAAGAAGTTTGACCTTATTATTACTAAGTCCATAAGCCGTTTCGCTAGGAATACTCAAGATTGTTTGGAAACCGTCCGTAAACTTAAGCTTCTTGGAATAGCAGTCCAATTTGAGAAAGAACAAATAAATACTTTAACCTCCGAAAGCGAACTTTTACTTTCCATCCTAAGCTCAGTCGCCGAAGAAGAACTTGCCTCAATTTCTCAAAACATGCATTGGAGTAATCAACGGCGTTTTAAGAAAGGTAAGTTTTCAGTAACGACGAAACGATTCTTGGGTTATGATAAGGACCAAAATGGAAATCTAATAATCAACGAAGAACAAGCAGCCATAGTGAGAAGAATATTCAAAGACTATCTTTCTGGCCTGGGGGCTTTTAGAATTGCAAAAGGTCTTGAAGTTGATGAAGTCATAAATATCTCTGGAAAGATTAAATGGGCCGAATCAAGCATCCGAGATATCCTGAAGAACGAGAAGTATGTCGGGGATGCACGACTTCAAAAAACTATTACAACAGCCCTATATAATAGGAAAAAAAATTACGGCGAAGTCCCAATGTACTATGTGAAGGATAGCCATCCCGCTATTATTAGCCGTGAGGATTTTGAGAAAGTCCAGGAATTAATGACGGAGAGGGCTAAATCGAAAGGCAATATTCAGGGTAACCGAAAGAGATACACAAATCGATATGCTTTAACAGGAACCATTATCTGTGGTAACTGTGAAAATACGTTTAAAAGACATATAGACAATTGCGGGACGGTGGCTGAGTCGGTTTGCTGGATTTGTCGCACCTATATAATAGGGAGAAAAAATTGTTGTGGGGTAGGGAGAATTAAGGAAGAGACAATTAAAGGTTTGTTTGTGAAAGTGTATAACCGCCTTTATAATGATCGGGCCAAGCTGCTGGAGGATTATAAGTCAAGATTGGAGAAGGAAAAGTTAACTGAGTTAGATAATGAGCGCATCGCGAAGTTGGATGAGGAAATTGAGAAACTCGTCAGACAAGAACGAGCGCTTTTTTTGATTGAGGAAAAGGGTTATGCTGACCATAATTTGGTGAAAGCTGAACATGAGGAACTGGTTAAAAAGTTGACCCAGCTTCAGACAGAACGATCTGATTGGATGGCTGAAATCAATGAGCGAGACACACGATTGGCTAGAACATTGGAACTCGAAGCCGTACTTGAGGCACAGGATGGCAATCTCATAGAATTCAGCGATGACTTGTACCGAAATATAGTCGAAAAAATAGTAGTCAAGGAACGAACCAAATTAATATTTCACTTAAAAAATGGCCCTGCTTTCGAGGAAACTTACACCTTGAAGCGAGGCCATGATATTTTCTAAGGGGGTTTTTATAATGGCAACAGTAACAGTGATTCCGGCAAAACCAATGCAAGAGTTAAAAGGTTTAGAGGCTACCGCAAAGCTTAGAGTTTGTGCTTACGCAAGGGTTTCCACAGATAATGAAGAGCAACTATCAAGTTATCAGGCGCAGGTCGAACATTATACATCATATATTCAGAACAATCCAGCCTGGGAATTTTGTGGAATCTTTGCGGACGAAGGTATAAGCGGAACGAACACTAAAAAACGGGTTGAGTTCAACCGCATGATTGATGAGTGTATGGCAAGTAAGATTGATATGGTTATTACAAAATCGATTAGCAGATTTGCTAGGAATACGCTCGATACTTTGAAATATGTACGTCAACTGAAGGAGAAGGGGGTGGCTATTTATTTTGAAAAAGAAAATGTGAACACGCTCGATAGTAAGGGAGAGTTCTTGATTACTTTGCTCGGAAGCCTGGCCCAAGAAGAGAGTTCCAATTTGTCTCAGATAACTAAGATGGGTATAAGTTACAGATTTCAAGAAGGTAAGGTCTTGGTCAACCATAATAAATTCCTTGGTTATACCAAGGATGAACAGGGCCAGTTGATTATTGTGCCGGAAGAAGCTGAGGTAGTTCGCCTGATTTATCGGGAGTTTCTTGATGGAAAAAGTCCCTATAAAATAGCAAGCGATTTACAAAGAGATGGGATTATCACAGGGTCAGGAGGTTCGAAGTGGTATGACAGCACGGTTATTGGAATACTGAAAAATGTGAAGTATATGGGGGATGCTTTGTTGCAGAAAACATATACGGTTGATTTTTTGACTAAGAAAAGAGTGAAAAATACTGGGCATGCAGCTCAGTATTATGTTGAGGATAGTCACGAGGCTATTGTTTCTAAAGAAGAGTTCGCAGCGGTGCAGGCTGAGTTTGAGAGGCGGGCAAATATGCGGGGATATTCCAAGACTGGGAAAAGTTCTTTTACTAGTGAATACGCTTTTTCGGGGAAGCTGTTCTGCCAAAATTGTGGTTCGAAGTTTAGACGACAAGCTTGGGGGAGTGGCAAAAACAGAAAGTACGTGTGGCGATGTATTAACCGGGAAATTAATGGAGTGGAATCATGCGGCATGAAATCAATTAGAGAGAAGGATTTAGAGAAAGCTTTCGTACGGGTAATGAACAAACTCATTAGCGGTAAGGAAGCTTTTTTGATTGAGGAAACTGGTAATTGTGTAGGTGGGACTGAGGACGTTGATACCAAATTGGAAGAACTCCAGCAAGAGTTGATGAGTGTGGTAAGAAGTTTGGGGGCCAATAATGATGAATATTCAAGAGTGGTAAACGAAATTGAAATTTTGCGGGGACGTAGGGGTGAGGTAAAAACTGCTGAGAATGAAAAGGCTTGGAGAGATAGTAAGTTGGATGAGTTCAAAGCGTATCTGGCAGCGCAGTGTACGCTGCTGGGTAAGTTTGATGGTGATTTGTTTAGGAGGTTGATTGAGAAGGTTAAGGTGTTGTCGATGGTCGAGGTAGTATTTGTGTTTAAGCTTGGGTTGGAGGTGAGGAAGGTCTTGTTAATGTGACATGTGATAAATTATCATTTCCAACGTCAAGGTCATGGACTGTACTTATAGGTATTTTTTGTGGAACAAAAAGTAAGGTGTGTTCTAACTGCCTTACTTGCCGGTAATGTTCGCTCGCCATAGGGGGATCGAGAAGCTACTTGCTATTAAATAGAAAACTTTCTATTTACATGGTAAAATGAATTAAAAAAACAGGTAACCATCCCAGTTGTGTTTAGATTTAGTTTACATTAGTGGTATATTCTCTATTGTGAGGTGATGACTCATGTTCCACATTCTCGTCGTAGATGACGATAAAAATACTCGGCGACTGATGCGCGCCGTATTGGAAGCAGAACGCTATACTGTATTTACTGCCGCAAATGGTGAAGAAGCCTTTGAGGTCATAGGTACAGAGCACATTGACCTTGTGGTACTGGACATCATGATGCCCAAAAAAGACGGCTATGAGTTTACAAAGACACTCCGCAGTGTTCATAACGAGCTCCCAATTTTAATGGTATCAGCTAAGCAGCTTCCGGTTGACCGGAAGCTGGGCTTTCTTGCGGGAACGGATGATTTCATGACCAAGCCTGTAGATGAGGAAGAAATGCTGTTGCGCATTAAAGCACTTTTGCGTCGCGCTAAGATTGCGAATGAACGAAAAATTGTGATTGGCAGAGTCACGTTGGATTATGATTCTCTAATTGTTACAAGAGATGGAGAGACGCAGATGCTTCCACAGAAGGAGTTCCAGCTTCTCTATATACTGCTGTCTTATCCTAGAAAAATTTTTACTCGCATCCAACTTATGGATGAGATATGGGGTGCTGAAAGCGACACCGGTTGGGAAACGGTTACTGTTCATATCGGGCGGCTGCGAAAACGCTTTGACGGATGGCCTGAATTTGAAATAGAGTCCGTGAGAGGGCTGGGTTATAGGGCAGTGAAAAAGATATGAGAGAACCGAAAGTTCCACCGCATGTTGCTCTAAGAATTATATTTTCCATAGTGGTTTTCGTCATTCTTGCCATTACGAATCTTATCGTCGGAACCGTGGTATTTTCATTGATTCAAGTAGGCGTTCTCAAGAAAAATGACTCACCTAACGTGATGTTTCTCGTAGTCATGCTTGCCATTGTGAGTATACTGGTAGGTACTGTTGTCGCAGCCGTTATAAGCCGCATTCCTTTAAAGCCGGTTAACGTCTTAATAAACGCGATGAACCGGTTGGCGAGCGGTGACTACGGAGCAATGATTGACTTGGGAAACTTTTCAATAGCACGCGAAGTTTCGGAAAGCTTCAACACCATGGCTAGCGAACTTCAGAATACAGAGATGCTTCGCTCGGATTTTGTCAACAACTTTTCCCATGAGTTTAAAACGCCAATCGTTTCCATCCGTGGATTTGCGAAGTTACTTAAGAAAGAAAATTTCACTGACGAGCTGCAACGTGAATATCTCGATATTATTGTGAATGAATCTAACCGTCTTGCCGATATGGCTACCAATGTTCTCGACCTCACAAAGATTGAAAATCAAAGCATACTTACAGATGTCACTCGCTTCAACCTCTCAGAACAAATACGGAACTGCGTCCTGTTGCTTGAAAAGAAATGGTCGCAAAAAAGTTTGACCATTACTGTTGATTTTGACGAATATGAAATTGATGCCAATGAGGAGATGCTCAAACAGGTTTGGATCAATCTCATTGATAACGCCGTGAAGTTTTCTCCTATAGCTGGTGAAATAGGTATCTCGATCACAAAGTCATTAGAGGTGCTTGCCGTTTCAATCAAAAATAATGGAACCGAAATTTGTGAAGAGGATAGAAAACGGATTTTCAGTAAATTCTATCAGGGCGATACATCTCACTCCTCAGAAGGGACTGGCATTGGACTTTCTATAGTAAAGCGCATCATAGAACTTCACAAGGGCAGTATATCCGTAATAAGCTCACCGGAGGAAACGACCTTTACCATTCTGCTACCAAAAGAATAGAGAATTAACAAGCATGAGCCATCGTGATTTTTCACGGCGGTTCTTTTTGTTTAGATTCGGTTTAGATTTATGCCGTATCATAATACACGTATGTGAAGGGGTTCGCAAGACTATCTTTCGGGCTTGGGGGTTCCTAGAATATCTAAAGGTCTTGAAGTAGACGGAATCCACAACATTCTTCGGAGGGAGCAGTGAGCTCGTTCAGCTAAAGCTGAACATCGGGGCTTCAGATGGGGACTCTACCCCACCTGAAGTTAACGAAGGACCCACCCCCACTTACAAGAAGTGGGGGTCTTAAAAACTGGATAAATAATAAAAGGAGGATTCTAAAAATGTACCTAAGGATAAGGGGATTTTGAAGGGGTTGTTATTCGGTAACAAATATGAAGAGAGACTAGGGGGATGATTAAGATGTTCATAAGACTCAAACAATCAAGGATAGCTAAAATAACAAAAATAAGTAAAAGAAAAGTAATTCCAGTAATTGTTATTATACTCGCTTTAATTATTGGATTCACAATTTCTAAAGGAAAGAAACCTAACAGTATGACAGTGTCCACTCCCACAGCCACTAAAGTTTCTGTTAAAGTATATCAGGTAAAAAAGACCGAAAAAGATATAACGCTTACATACAAAGTTTCCCTACAAGCTTCACAAGAGGGAATTGTGAGTAACAAAGTCAGTGGCAAAGTCGTTCAAGTCATGTTTAAGAATGGTGACCATGTAACCCAAGGAACTCCCTTAGTAAAACTGGACGATCAAGATATTAAAAATAATATTGCCACTTCACAAAGTACTTTAACCAGTTCCCAAATAACTCTGGAAAAAAATCAGCTGACTTTAGATGATGCACAGCGTTCGTATGATCGAACTAAGGCTCTTTATGATCAAGGTGCGGCTTCCAAGACTGATCTAGAGTCAGCTGACACGAAGCTTAAAAATGCTCAGTATGATTTAGAGTCAACAAAGGCCACAATTAATACGGCCCAGATTGAGTTGACGAATCTCCAAGAATCGCTGGCTAATACAACGATCACCGCCCCCATTTCCGGGGTGATGGATGAAAAAAATGTGGATTTAGGTCAATATGCCAACATTGGTTCAACTTTTGGAAAGGTGAAAGACATATCCCCGATCTATGCTGTTATTGCTGTCCCCCAAAACGATTTGAGCTCTGTTAAAGTTGGCCAGACCGTAAAAGTCATGGTTGGAGAGGACAATAGCAAAGAATATGATGGAGTTGTTAAAAGGATAGAATTATCTGCGGATACGACTTCACGGGTTTTTGAATGTAAAATCGAACTTAGCAATCAGGATCAGTCTCTAAAACCTGGAATGTATGGTACTGTAACTATAGTCGGTGGGCAGAAGAAAGAAATGTTGGCTGTACCTACTGATGCTTTGATTGGATCGGCAGGGGATTATTCGGTTTTTGTCAATGACAAAGGGACCGCCCGGGAACACATCGTAAGTATCGGCCAAATTGCCAATGGATTAGTAGAGATCAAAAATGGCTTAAATGATGGGGACAGCGTAATTACCACCAATGTCAATACACTGCAGGATGGCGATGCGGTTGCAGTAGTTTCTAAATAGGGAGGGTTTTGACTTATGTTTTTAGCTAACCTCAGCATTAAAAGGCCTGTGTTCGCCGTTGTAGTTATTATAGCCCTGCTTGCAGTGGGGGCTGTTAGTTATTTGGGATTACCTATTGATCAGTATCCTCAGACAGATATTCCTATGGTGAGTATTTCCATTACCGAGTCGGGAGTTTCCGCAGAACAATTGGAATCGAACGTTACAAAAAAAGTTGAAGAAGCTGTCGGACAGATTTCCGGTGTTAAACATATTACTTCCACCATTAATGAAGGCCGATCCCAGACCACGATAGAGTTTAACTCAGGTAAGTCTATTGATGTGGCGGCTCAGGATGTCAAAGATAAGATCAGCGGTATCCGGGGCAGTTTGCCGCAAGATATTGACGAACCTGTCATACAAAAATTTGATATGAATTCACAACCGATACTATCACTGGTCGTGACTGGTCCCTTGCCCAACAGAGATTTGTCTCAGATTGTCGATGATATCACCAAACAATTGAATACGGTTAACGGCGTTGGCTCGATCACATCCTACGGAACCCAAACACGGGAAATCCATATCAAACTCGATAATCAAAAGATGACTGCTCTGAATCTGACAGCTTCCCAAGTCACGGCAAGCCTGGGAAAAGATAATGTGGATATGTCGACCGGGAGTCTATCCAACGGGGACAAGGAAGTCACTTTAAGGACCACCAGCCCAATAAAGGAAGTTGATGATTTCCGGAATGTATTAGTGGCCAACCGCAACGGGACAGAAATACGAATTGGTGATATTGCTCAAGTTGAAGACGGTATCGAAGATAGGGACAGCTTATCTTATTACAAGGGTGCTGAAGCAATCGGTATCGACATAGTCAAACAATCGGGTGAAAATACGACCCAGGTTGCCAGCGATTTAAAAAAGGAAATATCTAAACTTCAAGGGTCCGTGCCTAAAGGCGTAAAAATAGAAATAGTGGATGATAACTCCCTGACGATTCAGGATTCGGTCAATGAAGTTAAGAAGACGATCATTGAGGGCTGTGCCCTAGCGATTATTGTTGTTTTCCTCTTTCTTCGGAACTGGGGAAGCACGGCGATTAGTGCCGTAGCCTTGCCAACATCAATTATTACGACCTTTGCGGCGATGCGAATCATGAATTTCTCTCTGAACACCATGTCTTTGATGGGACTTTCCTTGGCGGTTGGACTATTGATTGACGATGCTATTGTGGTGATAGAAAATATAGTCCGTCATCTAAAGATGGGAAAATCTCCAATTCAAGCCGCTAAGGACGGGACAAGCGAGATTGGGCTTGCAGTTATGGCGACTACGTTTACCATTGTTTCCGTTTTTCTTCCGATTTCACTGGTTACGGGGATGATTGGCGCCTACTTTAAGCAGTTTGGACTTACCGTTGCAGCCAGTGTATTGGTTTCCTTATTTGTCTCCTTTACTTTAGTGCCAATGCTATCTTCAAAGTATCTTAACGAAGGTGCCCCCCAAAATAAGAAGCCAGGACCGCTGGGGCGGTTTTTATTATGGTTCAACGAATCCTTTGAAAAACTGGCCGGAGTATATTCACGGATACTTAAGGTAGCCCTGCGTCACCGGGGAAAAACTATTATTATTGCTTTCGCCTTGTTCTTCGCCAGTCTGACTCTTCTTTCTGGGTTAGGAATGAGTTTAATGGAGTCAACTGACAATGGGAAAGTCACGATTGAAGCGGATCTCGACGGAGGCACAACCCTGGACGGAGCAGACAAGACTTATAAGGAAATGGAAGCAATTCTTAACAAGAATTCTGAACTTCAGTACCTGTATACTACGGTGACTTCAAGTAAAATTGATATAACAGCAAAATTTCCGGATAAAAACCACCGCAAAACAAATGAAAGTTTAAGCTCTATTGGAAATCAGATCCGTACGGAATTGAACAAAATCCCCGGAATTAGCTTATCGATTACCGCAGGGTCGAGTGTTATGTCGGGTAAGGATGTCCAGCTGCATTTTAAAGGAAATGACTTTAACCAGCTTTTAGCCTATTCTCAAAAAGCGGAAAAAATTTTAAAAGAGACACCGGGTGCAGTTGATGTCAGTATGGATTATCAAGCGGGAAAGCCGGAAGCAAAAATTGACGTCGATCGTGATCGAGCAGCGGATTTGGGTGTTAGTCCCTCTGATGTTGCCAATACCTTACAAACACTATTTAACGGAACGGTTGCAACTCATTATGAAACACAAAAAGATCGGTATAATGTCAAGGTCTTGCTGCAGGACAATCAAAGAAAGGACTTAGACAACCTAAAAGATATTTATGTACAAGGGACGAACGGACTGGTTCCTCTTGATCAGGTGACAAAAACAGTTTTTAGCACTGGATCGACGACGATTAATCGCTACGATAAGGAAAGAGAAATTGAGTTGTCTGCAAATCTCGTCGGAGTTTCCACGGGAACATTTAATACTCAGTTTAACAACGCCTTGAACAGCAAAGTAAAAATGCCGGTTGGGGTAAGCCAATCTGCCGCTGGTTCTCAAGAAATGATGGCGGAGAGTCTTTCCGGCTTAGTTACAGCCTTGTTAATGGGGATCTTATTCATCTTCCTGATTTTAGCCGCCCAATTCGAAAGTTTTATGGACCCATTTGCCATCTTATTTTCGTTACCCTTTGCGATTATTGGAGCAATTCTGGGATTATACCTTTCCCACAGCAACCTAAGCATGATGGCTTTTATTGGGGTGATTATGCTGATGGGCTTGGTTACAAAGAATGCTATTTTGCTCATTGACTTTACAAAACAAAGTCGGGCGGCGGGAACAGAACGGAACGAGGCAATACTTCAGGCTGGGACAACGCGGTTACGACCGATCATTATGACAACTTTGGCAATGATTTTTGGTATGCTTCCTACCGCCATCTCGACAGGAACGGGATCGGAGTCTCGCGCACCTATGGCTTACACAATCATTGGTGGCTTAATTACCTCAACCTTTTTAACACTTGTCGTAGTGCCAGTGGTGTATACTCTGTTGGACGATTTAAAAGGTAAATTTATGAGGAAGAAAAGGTCGGTTGCAGTTACTGAAGATTTATTAAGTAATTAAGGCACATAGTAAATATAATGGAAATGAAAGCCCGTGGGGGAAAGCTCAATAATTTGCGTTTTTTCTTCCTATTGGGCTTTTTATCTAAAAGTATGTTTATTAGCGAAGTGCCTGAAATAAAGATATTTGCTGGAAGGAGGCAAAGAGAATATGGAACATTCACAACAACTAGGAGAAAAAGAGATTATCAGCCTTTTACTGAAGTTTTCCATTCCTGCAATTGTGGGGATGATGGTTATGTCCTTATATAACGTTATCGATAGAATTTTCGTCGGAAACAGTGCAGGTGCCTTAGGTATTGCCGGAATTACAATTTGCTTTCCCTTACAACTTGTGATGATAGCATTTGTATTACTTACTAGTATCGGAGCAAACTCTCTGGTATCGATAAAACTTGGTGAGGGCAAAAAAGATGAGGCGGAACATATCCTGGGAAATGCGTTTAGCTTGCTTATCATTATTTCAGTGATAATTACGGTCTTAGGGCTGATCTTCTTGGATCCGTTGCTTAAATTATTTGGTTCAAGCAATGAAGTACTCCCTTATGCGAAAGCCTACTTTCAAATAATTTTATACGGCACAGTTCTGCAAAGTTTAGGGTTTGGTTTGAATAATTTTATTCGGGGCGAAGGCAATCCCAAGGTAGCCATGATGACTATGCTAATGGGTGCGATTTTAAACGCTATTCTTTGCCCAATCTTGATTTTCGGCTTTAAGATGGGCATTAGAGGTTCGGCTCTGGCCACCGTTATAGCGCAAGGCTTATCCGGCGTCTGGGTTCTCCACTACTTCTTTTTCGGAAAGAGTTCATTAAAAATTCATAAAAAATACCTTTTGCCCAATATAAAAGTTGTAAGCAGGATTGTTGCCCTTGGTTCCGCGCAATTTGCCATGGAAATGGCCACGAGTTTAGTGAATGTAATTCTCAATAAAAGCTTATTGTATTATGGGGGGGATATGGCTATTTCCGGAATGGGTATTGTAACGAGCATACAAGCTTTGGTACTCATGCCGTTGTTCGGAATAAACCAAGGCGCTCAACCGGTAATCGGATATAATTATGGGGCGAAAAAACTGGACCGGGTAAAAGAAGCTCTAAAACTGGCCATTTTAGGCGCTAGCTTTATATGCATTCTAGGCTTCATTCTTGTTGAAATCTTCCCTCAAGAAATCGTGAGCCTTTTTAATAGTAATGACGCTCGGCTAATTAATTTTACAGTATACGCAATGCGCGTATTTTTAATCATGCTCCCTGTGCTCGGATTTCAAGTTGTAGGTTCCAACTATTTTATGTCTGTGGGACGACCAAGACCTGCGGCTTTGTTAAGCCTTTCCAGGCAATTCATAATCTTTATTCCCGCCGTCTTAATTCTTCCCTTATTTTTAAATCTTCATGGCGTGATCATTGCTGGACCATTTGCTGATTTTACAGCGTTTATTCTTACCGGAAGCTGGTTATTCAAAGAGCTGATAGTCCTAGATAAAAGCAAACAATGCTAGTCAGTAAATCAAGTTAGTTATCCTGTACCCTCAGTTCAAACAATGCACTCCCTATAAGGCGGAGGTGCATTGTTAATTTATATCAATTATTGAGTCATTAGACAGTCGAGGCAAGGGGACTTGAACTCTTTATATTGTTTCAATGTGTTTTCTACCGAGCCGATTTGGCAACTCCAGGCACGTTGAGACGGTTACAAGTTTGAAAACACTTACAGATTAAAAATCCGCTATTCATACGGGTTGTAGGGTTTGCAAATTTTCGGAATTGGATCAAAAACAGGGCGCATTTTTTTCAACCTACGCACACGGGAACATGTTTTAGGGAAAAACAGGCAAAATATGCTAATAAAATGTACCACAGTGTCGAGGGGGCCTTGAGACTGTGAAGATAATTTCTGGATAATGCATTAGTAATTTATGTAAAGAGAATGAGCCTGCCCAGACAGGCTACTACAGCCAGATCGTTTTACGGTCTGGTCTATTTAGTTTTATTGTATTAATTTTATGATGTTGAAGGGAAATTATAGAAGAATATAAAGTCACTAAGAAGTTAATTGTTGCGGATTTTATAAATTTATAACTGGCCCGGACGCCAATTCACAGTTAGCGGACAACTCAACCCGGTAATATTCCATCCAGTATAGCAGGGATAGTTATTTAGCCGGAGAACGTTGGATAAAGAAATCCTAACAGACAATCCAGCGGGATGTCCTTACCTATCCAAAGGCGTTCACTGAACCGGGATGCTGAGGGGATGCGTTTTAATAGTTTGGATTGGAGATCTACGATATGCCAAAAATAAGAGTGCCTGAAATTACTGCGTATTTTAAATCAGATGTTAAGACAGTGTGGAATGTTGTAACTAATAATGTGGATTATAAATGGCGTTCAGATATTATGAAAATAGAAGTTTATCCCGATGGGAACCATTGGCTGGAGTACTATAATGAAAAAACTTATACGAAATTTACTCTTGTTGAAAAGGTCGAAAACAACAAATACGTTTTTGACCTGGAAAACAAAATGTTTATTGGCCACTGGACAGGATATTTCTCTCCTACCGAAACGGGAGGTACAAAAGTAATTTTCACGGAAAATATTCTGATTAAGAATCCAATAATAAGAATGATGTCCCATTTATTTTGGGACCTAGAAAAGATTCAAAAGACTTATCTTGCTGATTTGAAGATTAAACTACAAGAAGATTCAAACTCATAACGATGCCAGTGCAACGTCCGGTTCGGCTATTAAGGATGTTAGCGGCTTTGAAATCGGTCTACGGGTTGGTGTAGGCTGGCCTGCCAGATTAGATGCTCGACATATCGGGATATGTGAGTTGCTCAGCAGGTCATATTTACCCTTTTTGAATACCCCAATTAAAACAATCTTTACTTTTTGTTTATTTTTATGATATAATGTTTCCTAAAGAGAAACTATCGTTTTATTTTTAAAATATCATGACAATTAGGTTTTCTTAAATAATATAAAGTTTAAGATGAGAAAAAAGTGAAGAAGGTGCTCTATGAGTTTTGAACGCAGTGATGTAAAAATTAAATTTGATGAAAATGCCAGTCAGTATGATGGGCAAAGAAAAAAGCTTATTCCCTGTTTTGATGATTTCTATTTTATAGCAATTTCACTCGCAGAAACTAAAACTAAAAACCCCCAAATATTAGACATTGGTGCTGGAACCGGTTTATTATCTTCTTTCATTTTGGAGAAATATCCGGATGCATTTGTGACTTTGATTGACCTGTCTGAAAAAATGTTAGATATGGCAAAAGAAAGGTTTGTCGCTAATCAGAATATCACGTACATAATTGATGACTATACCAAGCATAAATTCGATAGAAAGTATGATGTCGTGATTTCCTCACTTTCAATACACCATTTATCTGGTGATGAGAAAAAACAGTTATATCAAAATATCTATTCTAGTTTAAATCAGGATGGGGTTTTTATTAATGCAGACCAAGTTCTGGGGGAAACCCACTTCATGGAATCGTTGTACAAAAACGATTGGAAAAATAAGGTCGGAAGCAGCGGCTTGTCAAAGGAAGAAATTCAATCAGCATATGAAAGAGCAAATTTAGATAGAATGTCAACATTATCAGACCAACTGAAATGGATAAAGGATAGTGGCTTCTTAGATGTAGATTGCGTTTATAAATATTTTAATTTTGTAGTTCTTTTTGGAAGGAAATAAATATCAATTTCTTCGCAGCAAATTTCGTGAATCTACTAATCAGGTCAACCATCCACTGTTTGAGGAAGACTAAGAAAAATCCCCACCTGCCAGAAAACCAAATAATCTAAACGGCTTTGCGGGAATGTAATCCAGGGCGTGTTGTTCTGGATTTTTACTTATATAAGCGAAAACAGGAGACGTTGAACAACAATTTGTCTAGGTACGGTGGTATAATTAAATTCATCACAAAAGACCGACACCTTGAAGGTAACTCTGTTGCCCATTTCTACTTTTGTGAGTTTGATGGGCCAAGGGAGCGGAGTTGTTATGTTAAGTTTCTACATCAAGACATGGGAAGGGCCTGATAATTCTGGAGGAACATCGTGGCAGTTAGCGAAAGTTTCAAAGAATATGTATTAGACCAACTTGGAAAGTTGGGTTTTGTTACGGTCAAAAGGGAAGAAATAATCTCACGAAGCCTAAGAGGCGAAAAACAGAAAAGAAAGAAAAGTAACATTACAGCTCTGATTGATGCCCAAAATATGTCAGCTTAGTCTTGCAGGCAACCTCCGAGATTCATTGATAAAGGCCGAATATATAATAAGGAACGGCACGATTATGGGTAATTAGATGTTTAAGTTAAGTCAGGCTGTCTGCTTGAATTTAAAGTGGCTATTAATGTTTGCATATGGATATCGAGTGTCCATACGATTAAGATACCTTATACAGGATTTTGTAATAAATATTTATTTCTCCCATTTGGAGTTTAAGTTGTGGTATACTCAAAAATGGTTTAAAAATTTAGGATTGGTTGATTTCAAAGATGATTAGCGAGTTATTTATTAATGCTGCAGTGATTATTGCAACAATAAGTATAGGCAATCAGATTCTCATCAATAAGGAGATAACACCGTTTTCGCCGTTAAAGTTACGAATTTTTTTTGGCATTGCCTCAGCAATGCTTGGAATGATTTTGATGACTTATAGTATAGAAATTACCCCAAATGTGATTATGGATTTGAGGAATATAGCGATTTTGCTATCAGCTTCTTACTGCGGGTTAGTGTCAGTAATAATAACCGGTCTTGTCCTGAGTTTGTTTCGACTATTATTCCAAGGCTTAACGTTTGCATCGTTAATGGCAGCTTTAAATATCATTTTAATCTCTATTTGTTGTGCATTTACATCTAAATATATGAAAAAGGGTAGGGAACAATGGATAGCAATGAGTATCTACACGCTCGTATTCCCTACTCTAACTTTTCTTATTACTATTAGGAATGGTAAGTTGTTGATTGAAACAATTTTAATTTACTGGATTAGCACTATTATTGCTTCAATTGTGGTCTATGTTTATCTACACTATATTGATTTCTTACGATTTACCTATCAGAGATATAAAGAAGAATCATTCAGAGACCATCGAACCGGACTTTTATGCGTTCGACAATTTGATAAAGAACTCAATAAGTTAATTGATAACTTAAGTAGCTACAGTATAATTTCTATGCTATTTATTGATATTGATTATTTCAAAAAGGTCAATGATCTATACGGACATCAAAATGGAGACAAGGTTTTAGAAGAGATAGGTAAAATCTTGCTCAGTTCTACGAGTTCTTCAGACATAGTATCGCGCAATGGCGGTGAAGAATTTTCGGTAATTTTAATTGAGTGTCCACGAGATAAAGTTTTGGAAGTGGCTGAGAGAATTCGAAAAGCAGTCCAGGAGCATAAGTTTTTCCTTCTGGATAATAAAACAATAAACATTACTATTTCAATAGGGGTAGCAATCTATCCATACACAGTGAGGAATATAGAAATGCTAGTGGAGCAAGCCGATTCTGCACTGTATCAAGCCAAAAGAGCAGGCCGAAACAGAGTTATTTTGGCAAATAATGAAGGAACGGTTTTAAACGAAAATTAGGTTAGTAAACATAACATTCAAAATGCTTAAATTGATCCATTACGTTCCACAAAATCAAAAGCCGTCCCACAAGAAAGGGACGGCTTAATAATTAGTCACACTTTTAAAAAGTTCTGGTTTGATTTATTTTGCCAAAATGCTAACGGTAATACTCGCCGTATTCAATAGGTCATCAACAACACCACTTAGATGTTCCAAATCAAACGGTTTATCCAACATGTAATCGATTTTGTGAAGACTGGCTAATTTATCTTTTTCTTGCTTCAATAGAAGAAATCGCAGCGGGGAGTAAAATGCTTTCTGGAATTGGCCCAAGAACTAAAATCAAGTTTAATTCTGTTGTACGAATACAATTAAGAACAAGGACCAATTTCGATTTTGGTCCTTGTTTTGTTGGGGTGTCGTTTTGATTTAGTTTTACTTGCTAATTCATTGTATGTATTTAACATAACTATCTGAATAAGGGCACAGTAGCCTAGGCCTTTAGATTAACTCTGATGTGGTTTTGTATCAATAAACGATGGATTTATGGTATCTAGTATCTCCTGTTTTGCAAGGTCAAAAGAATCAAAGTAGCCGAGAGGTTTATCTAAAGATGTGTCTACCCAGGCTAAGAATCCGTATTCTGTAAGTGTCACCAGCCAAGTGCTTGTGTCACTAATCACAACTTTACTTGACATCTTGCTTATGCGGAAGGAGAAATTTTTTGCATTAAAAGCCTATAGAAATTCGCGGTTTGTGAAGGGTTATGATGTTAGATGTAGAAATACTTCTAAATAAGGATACTTATGGAAAATAGCTTAACAAAAATAGGGTGAAATGCATGAACAAGAGTAAAAACTCAGGCAGTAACAGGAAAGCGTACAAAAAATGTTGTTTTGCTAGAGCTACTTTTAAAATCGATTTTCGCTTTTTGTGGCTTTAGTTTTGTACTGCTATGAAACACACGTTTAATTTGTTTAATCTTTAAAAAGGTTTAAGTATTTCCAGAATAACTAATCAAGAAAAAATTTATCAGCTACATTTGATAAAAAACAAATAGCAGAGGCATAGTGTATAACTAGACAGATTACTCTGCAAGTTCGTTAAGAAGAGCACAACAGACCCCTTGATTTAGTTTCCGCCTATAGGCATACAAAAGTCCTTTCTTCTTGTATTCATTTATTTCCATTCTTATTCGTGGCCATTTTTTTGTAATTGACATAGGAATTACTTTGCTTAGTGGAAAAAACATATATATACCATTAACCTCCATACTTGCCTCCCTAAAAGCAAATGAACCCCTTTAAAATAGAGTGGGTGCATCGTTAATTTGTATCAATTATTGAGTCATTTGACAGTGGAGGGCAAGGGGACTCGGACTCATTAAACGGCTTCAATGTGTTTTCTATCGAGCCAATTTGGCAACTCCAGGCACGTTGAGACGGTAGTATTGATGTCTCGCGGGTAAAAAATTGAATGTACGGAAAACCCAGTAAATAAGCCCTTTCTGTGGTTTTGCGATTTTTAAACTGTACACTCAAAACGTGATTTTGCTTGTGCGAGGAAATCAGTCTATCAGGTCGTATTCCGTTCGCGAGAGAACAGGATTGATACCGGGCTTCCTTGAGAGAATGGATTTTGCCGAGATAATGGCAGATGGTATCCTATCAATTCGTTTAGGAGGTACGCTTTTTATATTTCCGGTATTAAGATGCCGAATGACATATCAATTATTTCCAAAGATACGTTCTTCAAAAATCACACTATGAATTGACTACTGCGTATAATTCATTTGAAAAAAGATATATGCTAGGAGTAGTAATGTTGAATAAAAACAAAGAAATAAAAAACATAGGGAAACTAATATTTCTTCATTTGTTTCCTGGGATTGCATTAAGTATAGTCTACATATTCTTTTGGAAGTTAGGACTGTTGGCGGGATATCCCAAAGTAGTTATTGCAGCTCTGTCCGCAGTTTTTTCTACAATACCTATAGAACTTGGGCTTTTGTTTTATGTAGCAAAAAAGGAAGATGGAAGCTACAACATATTTAAAATACTTGGGTTAAAAAGTAAAATGAACGTTACAAAATTAATAGTATACTCTCTTTCATTGTTTGTAGCAGGAGCTATACTTATGACAGTTCTGAAACCAGTAGAAATTTTACTTCCACTAGTGAACCTTCTTCCAGAAACCTCCTGGCGGCAGGCTCTATCATGAAGCTATAGCCAATCCCTTCTTTTAAAAATGTAATAATGCTACTGCTAATATTGATATCCAGTGGATATACATAGTTTTTTGGAAAAACCGAGTAGAACCATTCTTGAAAAGGTTCCGTCAGTATTGCAGAGGATAATAAAGGTAGCCTTCTAAGCTCGTCGTCTGTGATACCGCTTAGAGTGGAATTGTTCTGCGAACCTGTAACCAATATGATTTTGTCACTATAGAATGGTTCACATATAAATAGGTATAGCACAAAAGAAAGCCTTCCATGCAGAAATTATAGGAGAATTACAGTTTTTCATGAGAAATTATTGTCAAAAGGAAATGAGAACTTAGGTATACTAAGCCTTCCTAACTGTATGCCTATTGAAGGCGGCATACAATTAATTTATGAAGATAAAGTCCTAGGTGCAATAGGGGTAAGAGGTTTAGCCTCAGATGAAGATGGAAGAGTTGCACAAAAAGGTTTTGAATCCTTTAAGAAATTAATGTTAGAGTAATTGTATGAGTAATGTAATAATTATAGCCAATGGTTTTTTGTTTAAAAAACAATAATCATCATGCTCGGAGCGATGGGGAGAACCTTTAAGTGAAGGAAGTACGTATTATGAGGAATATTGTATTGTTGGTTGTGGATGTTCAAAACGCATTGATAAATGAACATCCTTATAATGAAGAAAAAGTAATCGAAAATATAAGACAATTAATTTCAACTGCAAGAGATAATAAGAAAGAAGTTCTGTATGTACGTCATGATGACGGAAAAGGCACTGAACTTGAAAAAGGCATAGATGGATGGCAGATTTATTCTAAAATAGCACCTAACGAGAATGAATTAATCTTTGAAAAAAAGTATAACAGCGCCTTTCATAAAACTGGATTAAAGGAGTATTTGGACCGAAACGAAATAGATACCATTATATTGGTAGGGCTCCAAACAGAATATTGTATAGATGCTACTTGTAAAAGTGCTTTTGATCATGATTATAAAATAATTATACCTGAAGAAACAAATACAACTTTTGATAATGATTATCTATCCGGAGAGAAACTTTATGAGTTTTATAACTATAAGATTTGGAATAAACGTTTCACAGAAGTCATATCAGTTGAGGAAGTTAAAAAACTTTTAACCATGCCAACTTGAAAGCTGCATTCCGAAGGGCAAGGGTTTGTTTTAAAATTGCACCTTGGTTATGATGCTTCTAAAGATTATTAACTTTATAGAAAGAATGGTCACCAGATCACAATAAAATGCGCAAAGACGTAACGCTTGCCAAAGATGAGCTTGGGAAGCTTAGAGATGTGCTGGGTGAAATTAATCTGTAAGAAATAGGAGAACATAAATGATCCATGAAATCCAACTCCAGACCAAAAAGCACGACGAAATGATCGATATAACTGCCCAAGTACAAAACTTTGTAACTACCCAAAATATCCGGGATGGTCTTGCCGTAGTGTATTGTCCTCATACAACTGCCGGTATAACGATAAACGAAAATGCTGATCCGGATGTAAAGAAAGACTTTCTTCGGAGGCTTGATGAAATATACCCACAGGAGACTCCAAAAGACCGGCACAGTGAGGGTAACTCCGCTGCCCACCTGAAAGCCAGCACTGTAGGACCATCCCAAACCGTAATTATTAATAACGGAAAATTGCTCCTGGGCCGATGGCAGGGGATTTATTTTTGTGAATTCGATGGGCCGAGGGAGCGGAGTTGTTATGTTAAGTTTCTACACCATGACATGGTAGTAAGGACCTGATAATACTGGAGGGACATCATGGCAGTCAGCGAAAGCTTCAAAGAATATGTAGTGGACCAACTTGGAAAGTTAGGGTATGTTACGGTCAAAAAGATGTTTGGTGGGGCTGGTATTTACTATGACGGTTTGATTTTCGGTTTACTAGCCGATGACATCCTTTATTTTAAGGTGGATGACTCTAATAAGTCAGATTATATAATGGCAGGCATGAAACCATTCAAACCATTTGATGACAAACCTATGGTAATGCCATATTATGAGGTTCCAGTTGATATTTTGGAAAACAGAGAACAGTTAGCGGAATGGGCTATGAAATCTTTAATGGTGCCTAGAAATAATCCCACAAAGCCTAAGAAGCGGAAGCTTGCAAAAAGAGAAGGATTATCGCAACGCTGATTGAGGTCTAAAATATGTCGGCATAATCTAGCGGGCAAAAACTGAGATGTATTGATATAGGTCAATTATTAATTATTTTACGGCAGGTTTATTACGTGTCGCTCCTAGATAGACGCTGAAACAGCGACTTTACAATCGGAAATAATTAGAAGCTTTTTACTTAATCGAGGTGGGAGTTTATGGGATACAATGTCGCGGATATAATCGAGAAAACCATAAAAATTGCAGTCAGAAGAAGAACAATATATGAAAATATCAGACAGGATAAGAGTGACATTGTATCTGTAAAAATATTTTCAAGTGTTTTAGCAAAACAAATGGATAAAACTGTTGAATATTATGAATCATTGTTAAATGAAATAAAGGAAGTAGAATTTGAGGAAATTGATTTTTCAACTTACGATAAAATGTCCATATCCCAAAACATGCATTGGAGTAACCAACGGCGTTTTAAGAAAGGTAAATTTTCAGTTAGTACAAAACGGCTTCTGGGGTATGACAAAGGCCAAGATGGGAACCTAATTATTAATGAAGAACAAGCCGCCATAGTGAGACGAATCTTCAAAGACTATCTTTCTGGTCTGGGTGCTTTCCGAATAGCCAAAGCTCTTGAAGCTGATGGAATTAAAAATATTTCCAGAAAAGTTAAATGGGTTGAATCAAGCATCCGCGATATTTTGAAAAATGAGAAGTATGCCGGAGACGCACGACTTCAAAAGACCATTACAACGGGCCTATATAATCGGAAGTAAAATTTCTTGTGGGGTAGGGAGGATTAAGGAAGAGACAATTAAAGGCTTGTTTGTTAAAATGTTTAACGCGATTTATACAGATAGGGCCAAGCTGCTGGGAGATTACAAAGCCAAATTGGAAAGAGAAAAGTTAACTGGGTTAGATAATGAGCGCATCGCGAAGTTGAATGAGGAAATTGAGAAACTCATCAAACAAGAACGAGCGCTCTTTTTAATTGAAGAAAAGGGTTATGCAGACCACAATTTGGTGAAGTCAGAACATGAAGAACTGGTCAAAACCTTAACACAACTTCAAGCAGAACGATCCGATTGGATGGCTGAAATCAACAATCGAGATACCAGAATGGCGAGAACTCTTGAGCTTGGAACTTTACTTGAGGCTCAACGAGGTAACCTCATAGAATTCAGCGATGATTTATATAGGAAGTTAGTTGAAAAAATAGTAGTCAAAGAACGAACCAAATTAATATTTCACTTAAAAAATGGCCTTGCTTTTGAGGAAACGTACACCTTGAAGCGAGGTCATGATATTTTCTAAGGAGGTCTTTGTTAATGGCAACAGTAACAGTATACCTGAATAATTGAAGCTGAATAGATTTGATCATCAAATCAATCAGTTGTTTTCCCGGAATACTTAGAGCCACAATATTTTTGAAGGGCTTTACTAAAGAGACAAATATGAACCTTCTCGTCCAATATGATTCGCTGAAGTACTGCTTGTACATGAAAATCCTCAATGTAGCGAATGTGTTTTTGGTATTCTTCTATTGCTTTATATTCAGCATCAATGTCTGCTTTCAATTGCTCACATAGATTTGTTCCATAATAAATGAATTTTCCAGACCAAAAATTCCCTTGAAGTGAACTTTTGGAACCCCTTATAGCTGGATTTCCCCCAAGGTTAATTATTGTATCTGCAAGTATTTCCATGTGAAGCATTTCGGCAATTGAAACATTTTTTAGTAAATCCCCAAGCTCCTTATCAATTTGGCTGAATAGAAAATGATGATAAAGATATTGACTAATGGCAGAAAACTCACTAACTATACCCGCATAGTCGTCCATTAATATTTCAGCATATCTGAGATTAGGCCTAAGAACTTTCACTTCAGGGTAGGGAGATGGGTCAGAGTATTCCCCTCTTTTATGTCTTTCATAATTAGTTTCGTTCATCACATTGCCCTCCAAGAAAAAATTATTATATCTATATGTTATGAAAATATTGGTAGGAGGTACATGCTTCTTGGTAAACTACTTCAAAGTTAATTAATAAACCCTTAGCTTTAATAATCTCACGGCCACGATATTTTCTAGGGAGGTTTTTATTAATGGCAACAGTAACAGTTATTCCGGCTAAACCGATGCAAGAGTTAAAGGGTTTAGAGGCTACCGCAAAACTAACCGGATGATTGATGAGTGTATGGCAGGCAAGATTGACATGGTTATTACCAAGTCAATTAGCAGATTTGCTCGCAATACTCTCGATACTTTGAAATATGTACGGCAACTTAAGGAGAAAGGGGTCGCTATATATTTTGAAAAAGAGTTTGTGAATACTCAACGATGAGGCTGAGAGTGCTTGGAAGGGTAGAATGATAGAAGAATTCACGGCTTATCTGGATGCTAGGGACGGCAAGCTGCTGGATAAGTTTGATGGTGATTTGTTCAGAAAGTTGGTTGAGAAGGTTAGAGTTGAGTCGATGGTTGAGGTGGAGTTTGTGTTTAAGGCTGGATTGGAGCTTAGAGAGATTTTATAGGGGATGCAATAGGTAAAATATACTAGATAATTTATTGAACTCCGGACATAATAATCTAGTTGGCCATATGCAGTAAAGTATTAGAACTTAAGATGAGTATTGAAAGTGAATTAGAATGATTAGATTGGTGAAAATGTTTATCTGGACAGTTTTAGCTTACAAGTGGGGACATTGGCGTGATTGGCGCAAGTATTATTCTACAATACTATTCGGGATAACAGGGGATCTTATTTACTTCATACTCACATATAACCATCATTGTGGGAACTAACGGCACCTATCATGAACATAACTTTTAATCATTTAATCACTGACTTATTAACCTTTCCAGCTATGGGGCTTCTATTTCTTTCTAATTATCCTGAGAATAAGCCTTGGATAAAACGAGGTTTATATTTGATACTGTGGTTAGCTGGTGCGACAACAATCGAATTTATTATGTTAATGTTAGGTTATTATAAATACAGTAATGGATGGAATATTTGGTGGTCTGCATCTTTTGATTTAGTATTTTTGCCTATGATCATAGTTCACCAAAAATATCCGCCTTTGGCATGGATTATTGCTCTGATACTGGGCACAACGATATTTCTGATCTTTAAAATTCCGATATCACAGATGAAGTAAATATACCTGAGAAGTGGAAAAGGTCAAGTTTATGTAAAATGGGTCAGGGGGAATTATCATTCCTCCTGATACTAATAAATAAATATCTCTATAGAAATAATCTTATAGTTAATGGCAGATAGGAAGGGGATCTTAGTTTGAAGGCTTTTACACATACTGGGATAGAAAAAGCCAACGATTTGGTACATGAAGCCAATGTGGTCATGCTAAAAACATGGGTGAATCAAATCGTTTTTACTTGGCGATGGTGGATAGAAATATCGATTATGATATTGCCATGGGTCTATTCCTGTCGCTATTTACGAAAAAAAACAGATACATATCGCTTGGTTTGTGCTTGTTTTTTCACGATGTTGGCGGCAACATACATGGACACCATCGGGATGGCATTGCACCTTTGGGGTTATCCAACAAAGGAAGTGCCACTTGTTCCCCCATACTTGACATGGGATTTGTCCGTGATTCCTGTGATTACGATGATCTTTCTTCATTACTGCCAATCAATTAGCCCGATTATCAAGTCTCTAGTATTAGGGATTTTGGGTTCATTTATAATGCAGCCGTTTGCTGTGTGGGTTGGACTCTATATTCCGTATCATTGGCAACATGCCTATTCATTCCCATTAGTCATTATTATTTATCAGGGTGCTAATTATTTCTACTATAAGTTCAGTTTTAAATGGCCAAATAAATAAATTAACTTGTATCGCACGAAATCATCAAGTTGAGCGGTATAAGCCGTAATTTTCAAAGCTTATAATAACGTAAATTTTACTAGGCGAATTTTAGTGATTGACGATATCGAAGATGTGGCAGAAATCATTTGTTCCCTTCTCAGGTACTTAGGACATGAAGTTATTTCAGCCTTAAATGGAATCAAGGGATTATCCAGAGCGAAAGACTTCAAACCGGATGTGGTTTTTTGCGATATTGGACTGCCAGGAATGAACGGGTTTGAAGTGGCTACAGAAATCCGCAAGGATGATCATCTGAAAGATATCTATTTGATTGCCTTATCAGGATACTCCCAACCGGAAGATTTAGAAAAAAGTAAGGAAGCTGGTTTAAATTGTCATTTGGCAAAGCCGGTTGATCTCGATAAACTCAAAGACATATTGGATAAGATTTAGAAATGGCTAATTTTCATGAAATTGGATCGTGGTGCTTCTAAACCGACACATCGATACTCCGGGCATGTGGGTGTTACTTCATTGGAAGTTTAATTCGAGTAAAATCTCCTCAAAGTTTATTAATTGATTTGGTGTTTAGGAGAATTAAAGTAGTTAGTGATGCCTTCTCGGTGTTTCAAAGTAAATAGACGTCTTACATGACAGTAAGACGTCCAAAATTCAGCTGTTTAGCTATTTAAGATCGTAGGCACTTTCACCATGAAGTTTTGCATCTAATCCTTCTTTTTCATCCTCAATCGAGACACGAACATTACTGAAGGTATTTAGCAACCATAAAATTAAATAGGTAATTACAAAGGAATAAACTGTTGAAAAAAACACGCCAAAAGTTTGTACGAGGAATTGGTGTACGTTTCCTTGAATGAGGCCATCAATTCCATTAACAGATGATACAGCAAAAATACCGACACAGATTGAACCTAGAATTCCACCTACCCCATGAACCCCCCAAACATCAAGTGCATCGTCCCATTCAAGCTTTATCTTCAGTTGGACAGCGGAATAACACACTATGGCCGATAGTAAGCCAATGATAGCTGCAGCCCAAGGTTGAACGTAACCTGCTGCAGGGGTAACTGTAGCTAGACCAGCCACGGCCCCTGTAAGTACACCAACCATAGTAGGTTTCTTCTCGTGTATCCAGGAAATCAACAACCAACTGATCATGGCGATGGAACCAGCAATATCAGTGTTAACAAATGCTGTAGCTGCGAGTCCGTTGGCAGCTAATGCACTGCCACCGTTAAATCCGAACCAACCAAACCAGAGTAAACCAGTACCGAGTGCTACGAAGGCAATGTTATGGGGGGCCGTGCTTTCTCCAGGTAATATATTTCTTTTTCCAACGAAAAAGACAGAAGCTAGGGCTGCAATACCAGCGCTAACGTGTACGACAATACCTCCGGCAAAATCCACGACCCCTAATTTTGCAAGGAAACCACCACCCCATATCCAATGAACCAAAGGGATATAGACAAAAAGACTCCATAATACAAGGAATTTCAGGTAACTTTTAAAGTTTATCCGATCTGCAAATGCCCCAGTTATAAGAGCAGGCGTTATAATTGCAAACATTTCTTGATAGAGAAAATAAACCAAGAAAGGGATCGTTGGGCCATAGTTAGGATTAGGGGCTATTGTAACATCACGAAGGGCAAAGTACTGGGTAAAATCTCCGATAATCCCATGAATATCATGACCAAAAGCCAAACTAAAACCACCCAAAATCCAAATAAGTGTCACTACACCCATGGAAACAAAACTTTGAATCATGATAGTAAGCACATTCTTTCTGCGCACCAGACCACCGTAAAAAAATGCAAGACCCGGTGTCATGAGGCATACTAAAGCGGCACTAATTAGAACCAAAGCTGTGTCCCCGGAGTTTATATTGGGCATTGTATAAGCCTCCTTGATAATTGTTCTCACGCTATCAAGAGATATTATGCCCACTGAAACATTAAACTCATCCGATAAGTATTAACTAAAATAATGTGTTTTAAAAGTAAAGTTGAAGCCGCAGAGAAACCGTATTTATATGGGTTCTTGTTCATCTTATTTATTATTTTCTTTCCACTCCTCATATGGTTTATCTATTTTATAGGCGATAATGGATTCATATTAATAAATACAAGTTTAAAGGTTGGTGATGCACTCGTCTTTTATGGTTCATTATTAACATTTTCGGGAACAGTCGGATTGGGGGTTCTAGCATTATGGCAAAATATCAGAATTGGGAATATGGCAAGAGATGCGAATAATATTTCACAACAATGTAATGCCCCCATGAAAATCCTCTCAACCTCCATCAAACTTCAGGCTGACTTCGATCTAAACGGTAAAGCAAACTCATTATGCGGGCCATGATCGCCAGATAAGAGGAGCTTTTTGGAGAGCCTAAGATAAGATTATAGATGGCATATAGACAAGCTCGAACAGCAGGCCAAAAGTGAGAAGCAGCTTTGGAGGATTGTGTAGGTAGTAAAACACCTTAGAAAGGAGCAAACAAATGATTTCGAAGATCAATATTTGTAACGCCGCTACGTATGGAAATGTTTCTCAAGTCATTGATGGCCTTAGGAAATTCAATTATTTTTTCGGTGCAAACGGGTCTGGAAAAACAACAATAAGTAATATTCTTGCCAATCAATCACAGTTTCCTCACTGCAGTGTTTCTTGGAAGAATGGTCTTCCATTAGAAACAAGAGTTTATAACCGTGATTTTGTAAGTATTAACTTTAATCTACAGAGTAAACTTAAGGGTGTTTTCACTTTAGGCAAACAGGAAGCAGATACTCTTAAAAAAACCGAAAGTTCTGGAAACAGAAGCAAAAGTATGACTCTAAATTATCTGGTGGTCTTGAGGGAGTAAGAAATAGCAAAGATAGTTTCAACGCAAAAGTTATCACAGAATACGTAACCAACAAAGAGGCGTTATTGCCAATTACAGAACTGGAACAAAAGGCTAAGTAAGTTTTTACTGGTAAACCTACACCAGCACAAAATATTGCATTTCCCCAAACCGATAGGATTGCAATTCACCACTTCCGTAAAAAATATCTTGTAGCATCATATTTTTATACTTTTGTCTTCGCCTTACTTATTGGAATAAATATCCTTATGCGTCCGATAACTAACATTTTGACAAGTTCACAGAAACCTAATTCACTGTTTTATGGCAAATTCCTCCCTGACCCGTGATTAAGTTGTTTTTCAATCTATCTCATTTATGCATTCTAAGTATGTTTTTCTCTGGAAGGGTAAAGTCTGTTTTTCCCTTTCTTACGCTAAATCACTATATCACCCAATAGTTAAGATTTCTTAACTGTCTCTCGAGGACGTACAAAAAGTTTCATTCTTGGATACTTTGGCACTATGGCAAAGTAGTTTCAGTGCCCTTTAACTCGAAACTTTTGCTTCGCTAAACTCCCATTTAGGGAAGGTAGGAGCCCAATGAGTTTACAGAAAATAGGTTAATTCGTTATTCCGTTATGCCGTTATTCCGTAACTGTATATTGGTTCTATTTAAACTATCAATTCTATATGATGCGCGACTAAGTTTGAAGACAAGTTAATGATTACAAGAAACGATAGGTTTGACGACTTGGCGCTTTTTGTTTGATCCTGGAATATTTATGGTGATCTTAGGAGGAAATGGAGGAAGAATGTGGAAGCCATAGAGGTAACTTCTATGGAGATGACAAAGTGGGATGTGTAGTTCTCTCGAATCCTAGTGTGAGTAGACAAAACGTAATTGATTGTAAAATCGAGTTGTGCCTATGTCCATTTTGTAGCCGTTTCATCTGCGAAGTTGAGAGGTTACGTTAGGCTTAAAATGCGAAGTTACCCAGAGTTTATTCAAGTGACAGGTACTTATATAATACAAACGCTATAAGCGAAGGAAACTTGGATTATGATTACTATTTATGACTGGTTTGACTATGAATTGCCGATTAAGGAACGTTATCAGTTAATAAAAGAAGCGGGATTTGATGGCGTTTTACTATGGTGGAGCGAACACCTTGGTCGGAACGATTACCGGAACGGGCCGCAAATTGTGCGCGAAGCTGGTCTTTTTATAGAAAATATCCACACACCATTCCAAATCCAAGACAACATCTGGCTGGACAATCTTAACGGCGAATCAGCAATCAATTGCTATTTGCGATGCGTTGCAGATTGCGCCGAATTTGAGATTCCGACAATGGTGGTGCATCTGCCCGATGAAGGCAAGCCATACAACGCATTGGGACTGGATAGAATCAAGAGAATCGCTGAAAAAGCGGAAAAGCTTGGCGTCAATATTGCGCTGGAGAATTTACAGAACCTAACCAATTTATCATATATGCTGGAGCAAGTGGATTTCCTTCGTATCGGATTTTGTTATGACTGCGCACATCACTACCGCCACTATCCGAGCAATGATTTATTATCCATGTACGGTTCCCGGATGATGGCCCTACATTTACATGATAATGGTGGAAGTCATATCCACCGGTTACCCTTTGACGGTACACTTGATTGGTCTACAATCATGAAAAAAATTACGGAAACAGGTTACTCAGGTGCGACTTCAATAGAGGCCATGAATTGGGATTATAAGGATTTAACGGCAGAGAAATTTTTACATAAAGCGTTTGAACGAGCGAAAAGGCTGGAAGCATTAAGATTCAATAATCAATAAGGATTCTATATAACTCCGTAAAATGGGAGTTTAGCGAACCGAGTCAGGGAGGAATTTTGCCCCAAAACATGGAAGTGAGTTGTATTAACTTACTGGAGGAAGATAATGAGAATTGTTTTAAATGAGCCAAAAGGAGATAGTTATAAAAAGCTGATCCAGCTTGCTTTTGACACATGTGATACATTTCTTTTTATTAAACATAGTCAGCTCTCGTATAATAAAAAATCGTTTGATATGTTGTTGAAAGCATTAGAGCCAGATTTTATTTATTTTAAGGAACAGAATCGATGGCCCGGTACCTTTTCCGTTCCAACCGCAAAAGTCTATTATTTTTATACTTCAGAGAACAGTAAAGATATAGTTAAAGAAATAACTAATTCATTATTCAATTGGCGTGCACCAAACCTACCAGATGATTTATGTTTCTTGAAAGGGAATGAGGAGTGGCTTATCAATACAGCGCATGAACGAATTTGCAATATTGTTACGAAGAATGATTTGGAAGTCGAACAACTTACAAAAATAAGCGAACTGATATATAGGATTGATAATAAGTGAATTCTATGTTGCTTAACATAACCTTCTTTCTCGGACTTAAGGATAAAAAAGGGTGAGGAAAGTTGCCTCCTGTAATAAATTTAATTTGCTTGATAATCTTCTGTGCAATAGCTTTCTTTCTAGGGCAAAAGATAGGACGTTTAATACCGAAGGGAAAAGAATTTATAGGTTTAGTCTGTAGCATAGGAATTTTGATTGTATTCTTCATGACAAAAGATAATTTATTATCGACAGATAAAAATAGTTTGGTTAACGCAATAGCTTTTGGAGTAGTGTATGGGTTAGCTTTTGGAATAGGAAATAGAGGTCATAAACTCAATAAAAAGTAGCACTAGCATTAATTGCTGGTGCTATAGTCATAATCTTTCGCTATAGAACGCAAGTGTAAGCAGTCAAGTAAAACCAGCAACTTTTCGCCACGAACCATACAACTGTATATAAATTGAAATCAGAAACTTACAATTAAAGATGGAGGATTTTATGAAATATATGATGACTGATAATCCAAAAGACCAAGATATAGGTGAAATTCTAGACAATTTGAGAAAATACAATCTTTCCCGTATAGAGTTAAATGTGGTTATACCCCTTGCAATTTTCGTTAATGATGAAAATGGCAATACCATGGGGGGAATTTCAGCAGAAACTCATGGTAATTGGTTAAAAATATCATTATTATGGATTGATGAGAAAATAAGAGGGCAGAGAATAGGTTCAAAGCTGTTAAAAGATGCTGAAGAAGAAGCAATAAAAAGAGGTTGTAAATATTCATTTGTTGATACTTTTAGTTTTCAAGCCAAGAATTTTTATATAAAGTCAGGATATCAGGAAGTCTTCACATTAGAGGAATATCCACTAACCAGTAAACGGCATTATTTTGTAAAGCAATTGACGGTAAATACAGTTGAACCTTGATGATAAGCGAAAAATCCAAGCGCTGACACGATTATGCATTATGCATTTGATTGGTGGATGGAACATAAGCATCCACAAAATCCTTGGGAAAGATATGCAGACGATGCTGTAATTCATTGCCGGACAGAGAAAGAAGCAAAAGTGCTGCTGGTTCAGCTCAATAAACGCATGGCAGAATGCAAATTGGAATTACATCCCGGTAAAACGAAAATTGTATATTGCAGAAGTGATGTGAATCCAGATCATTATGAGCATGAG
The DNA here is from genome assembly GCF_002196705.1 of Desulfosporosinus sp. FKB. Classification (GTDB taxonomy): domain Bacteria; phylum Bacillota; class Desulfitobacteriia; order Desulfitobacteriales; family Desulfitobacteriaceae; genus Desulfosporosinus. The sequence continues at coordinate 45,963 of NZ_NADJ01000016.1, read as the reverse complement.
TCCTTTGATTTTCTTGGATACACTTTTCGGAGGTGCATATTGAAAAGCAAATTTGGCAACTATTTCAATGGTTTTACACCAGCAGTCAGCAAAGGAGCAAGTCAACACCTGCGAGACAGTATCAGAGAGATACGAAGAAACCACAAAACTGCGTTACTTGAAGTGTTGGCGGAATTGATGAATCCTGTTCTTAGAGGTTGGATGAATTACTTTTACAAATACAGTGCGGGCGAGACAAGAAATGTTCTCAATTATGTAAATCTCACGCTGATCCAGTGTATTAGGTACAAATATAAATCGACAGGCAGAAAGCATTTGAAGTCCCATAAATTGCTCGGTCGCATTTGTCTGGAACAACCAAATTTATTTTACCACTGGCAGATGGGGCTTCGCCCGTCGGTTGGATAACAAGAGCCGAATGAAAGGAGACTTTCACGTTCGGTTCTGTGAGAAACTCAGGGTGAAATTCCCTGGGTTTACTCGACTAATGGAGACTAAGGATACTTGTAATTATATTCAATAATGGGTAACTCATTAAGTTGAAAATATGTAAAAAGCTTGGGTTATGGAAGGGTGCAGTACAATGGCGATTAGTGCGAGAGTTCAAGAGGCACTTATTAAACTCGAAGAACATGACATTAATGATGCCCTAATTCAATTGAGCATTGCCGTCTTGATCTTTGCTGTTAGGTGGGATATTAATGACAAAGGATAAAGCAAAATTTCTAATACTATTAGTTGGTATCCTACTGATAATTGGGTCTTATGGATTTTCCTTTTACCCCAATAGTCAAGCATACATTGCGAACAAAGATTTAACACACGATGAACTAGTGAAATGTATTGACCAATACTGGTTTCAGGGTAAGCCAATAAACTTTACTATTGAGTTAGAAAAAGACATTGACAATTTGCATTTACTGCTTTTAGCATACTCGCCAACCCCGAATTTTCCTCAAGTGACTGGATTAGCAGTGTTTAAACGTCTTCCAAATAATAAATACAAATATGATATCTTCTTTCAGGGGTCCCCTTCGGTATTGGTTACTAATGAAGGGACTAATTCAGAGAAAGTTTATGGCGTATTTTTCGGTATGATTACCGATGATCAACCAAGCAAGTATTAAATTAAGGTTGATGGTGGAAAAGAGTTTACGGATACTATTGAAAAGAACAAGTATGTTATCAGGGTATATGATTTGAACAAGCATAAAGGGTTTGGAATGGGACCAATTTATAACTAGGAGTGGATCTTATAATTGACTTCGCATTAGTACTTTTCTTTTCAATAAACTTCGCTAAGCCATATGCCATTTGGCTAAAAATACGAAGTACTCAGAGTTTATCAAGTGACGGGTTTTTATATAATCGGAGATTCACGATAAGGCGATAAAGTTAACAAACAGTATGGCTATAATGCGCATATAAAGAGGGAATAAATTTTGAAAAAAGATCGAAATAATAAAAATTTCTGGAATCGCTACGCGAAGATATATGATATTGAGATTGGCAGGTTTAACCGTTCAGCCTATTCAGAAATGTACAGACTTATATCGGGAGCACTTACGAAAGAGATGAAAGTGCTTGAAATTGCAACGGGTACCGGATTAATTGCAATTAATATTGCCGATTCCTTGCAATCGATTGTGGCTACTGATTTTTCGCCCAAAATGATAGAGGCCGCAATGAAAAAAAGAGCACCCGACAACGTGCATTTCTCAGTTGAAAATGCTACCGCGCTCTCTTTTTTAGATCAAACTTTCGATGCTGTAATCATATCAAACGCTCTTCACATCATGCCAGACCCGGGAGTGGTACTAAAAAACATCAGAAGAGTCCTAAAACCAAACGGTCTACTGATAGCGCCTACCTTTTCACATGGTCACTTGAGAGATTCAACATGGAAGTTGAACGCTTTTTTGCTAAAGATGATTGGGTTTGAAACCTATTCCAAATGGAAACCGGAAGAGTATGTTGACTTCATCAATCAAAACGGTTTTTCCGTACAAACATGGAAGGTGCTCAAAGCAGCCTTTCCCCTTGTTTATTTGGAAGCGAAATTACAGGAGTAGCCTTGTTATAATTCGCATTGTTCCGCATTAATCCATATAATCTTAGTTAGCTTCCGTTTCCAAAGGCGTAAAATATGTTTAGTTTCCCCTTATGAGCATACTCTTACGTTAGGAGGAAGGATCGTTGCCACATATCGAATTATCAAATTCCTAACATTCAAAGATTAGAATTATGATTTTTGCAGAAGGGACTATATTAAAGCCCAAATCGCTATTCTCACTTTACAATCACAGAACTTATGTCCCCATCGGTAATGTAGTTTCCTTAATTGAAACTTGGTATCAGCAAAATGCTAAAATAATGTTTTGCACATCTCGAAGGGGGAAACAGGCTGAGGAGATTGCCTCGTTGCTTAAAAACTATGGGTTTGCTGGGTCAAAGCTTTATTTCAGAGAGAAAAAAGGCAAAAATATAAAAACATAATTTGAAAGTGTACGGCCTGATATATTGATTGAAGATGATTGTAGGAGTATCGGTGGAAGTTGTCAGATGTGCATTACATATGTTGCACCTAAAATAAAAATTCCATCAAGTCCATTATGGTTAAAGAGTTTAAGGGAATTGATCATTTATCTTTTTCTGTTCAGAATTTGTGAGTGTCAGATTATTTATATTAGGTGGTGATTTCATGAACGATTTGCAATATGAACCCCTTGCAGAAATTCACGCGGAGGACTTGTTGTCCCTTTGGGGAGATGAAGATGTAATTTGTTTTACCAACATTCATGCCCCTTGTTCTTTAAGCGAAATTCAGCAAAGAATTTGTCGCCTGGCAGTCTTTGACGTGTTTGTGATCAGGTACAAAGGTGAATTGGCAGGTGTAATTGGCTGCCCATGTATCAGTAAAATAAAAGAGGAGTATGGCAGTTTCTATCACTTTAAGAAAACGTTCTGGAACAGAGGAATCGCCACCCAAGCAATAGAATGGCTTTTAAACTATATGCAAACAAAATATACATCTGCAATCTTTTATGCAGATGTTATTGTAGACAATGTTGCCAGTGAGAAAATCCTGAAACACTTTGGTTTTCATTGTACCTCCGTAAAAGAAAATTGAATATCCCGATCTTATTTTAAACGTTGTTTGAAGTATAAATAGCTGAACTCTAATTTGAGAAGGGGCTGATTTTAAATGGAAGATTTATATATACGAAATTATGTTCCTGGTGACATTGCTCAAGTAATGGAATTACAGAATAAGTACAGTAGAATATATACCGAGGTATCTATATGTACAGATGATAATTTAAGGCATCCAGCTCATCCAGTTTATGAAGAGGGAAAGAACATTTTCTGCGGATTTGACAGTAAAGATAAGATGATAGCTTATGCTTCGATTTTTCCAAGGCCAGTCGATGACGATGTCCCAAATAATTTGCCTCATAGTTTATGGATTGAAGTCAAGGTCGATCCGATACAGGAAAATCAAGACGAAATAAAAGATAACATGATTAAGAAAGTACTCGAAAGAGTAGCTACCATTAGCAAGTCGTTACCGGAGAGAAGTGTTCGATTATGTACAGGCCTTCTCTTAAGTGAGATAGAAGCAATTAAATATTTCCTTTCCAGAGGGTTCATTCATACTGAAAGTTTGTTTCAGATGACTAGGGATTTGACGATCCAGATTCCGAATCAATCAATAACGAAAGATATTGAGATCAGAAAATGGAAGATTGAAACAAAAGAAGAACGACAAAAATACATAAAAGCAGACAATCTTTCATTTCTTGATTCTCCTACAACTATTGAAGCGCTAGAGTATTTGTTACAGTCTCCGCAATGGGCAACGGGTACGGCAATTAGTGCCTTTGACATCAGTGGAGAGATTGTGGGTAGTATTATGGTCTATTGGGATGAAACCCTGAACAATAACGGAATTGAAACGTGCGGATTTACAGAGGAAATATTTGTTATACCCAATTGGAGAGGACGTGGAATAGCAAAATATTTAATTATGGAGGGCTTAAATTACTTAGCTCAACATGGCCTAAGAGAAGCAAGGCTAGAGGTAATGAGCAAGAACAGAAACGCACTTACATTGTATGAATCAATGGGGTACGTAGTTAAAAGGGAAGAAAAAGTTTTCGGGCGCTATGTGAAGGAATAGATAGTTTATGAATAGTAAATCTTTCAGGGTATGTTAGGAATACCGAAGAAAATTACGGTTAAGGAGAGAACTAGAGATTTAGAAAGGAGTAAAAAACACCGTAACGTTCTTTCGTTCTTTATAGAGGACGCAAGGATCAAAAATGTAATGTAAATTTTTTTTGCTGGCAAATTATTTCGAAATCACAACAGAGAATACATAAGAACAAGTAAGTAAAGCGGATGAGGTATTACTATGGCTACAAATCAATTGACAACATGCAAAACATGTTTAAAAGAAGTGGCAAAGACAGCCAGTACATGTCCTCATTGCGGGGCGAAACTCAAAATGAGCGTTATTTATCTCTTTCTTGCACTGCCGATTGATATCAAGTCTACTATTTCAAATGGCTCTTCTTCTACGACCACGGAGAGCATAATCGGAATCAAGTTACCGTCTTATTCGATGATAGTTGTTATTGCTTTCGCTCTCGCATTGTTTGAACTTTCTATATATTTTTATATATATGAATTAGTTTCATAACTCAAACCCATTGATATTACTGATCTTTCTTAGGACAAATAGGGGAGTACCTCCCCAAAACCTCGAAAAAGTGTAAGTGACCAAACCAACTAGAAGTCTCATAAATTGCTCGGTCGCATTTGTAAGGAGCAACCAAATCTATTTTACCACTGGCGGATGGGGCTTCGCCCGTCGGTTGGATAACAAGAGCCGAATGAAAGGAGACTTTCACCTTCGGTTCCGTGAGAAACTCAGGTTGAAATTCCCTGGGTTTACTCGACTAATGGGAATTCTAATTATAGTGGTAGAGAGGGGTCTAGGATGATAATACTAATTTATTCTCAAGTGGAGGAATTAAATTATGTTAGTTAAAGCTCCAAAAATACAGGTGCCAAAGGACAATCCTTTTCAATTTGATGTTCTTAACCGTGCAGAAAATGCAATTATATTAACTCAGTTAATTTCGACAATAGACGAACCTTTTGTCTTATCGATTGACTCGAAATGGGGAAGTGGCAAAACTACTTTCATCTCAATGTGGAAACAATACCTAGAGAATAACGAATATAAAGTAATTCACTTTAATGCGTGGGAAAACGATATCAGCAATGATGCACTTTCTGCTTTGGTAGCAGAGCTTAAAAAAGGTATTCAAACAGCACCTGATGAGACTACGTCAAGTAAGTTGTTTAGTAATGTTAAAACAGTAAGTGCTAAAATACTAAAAAGATCGATACCTGTAGTTGTTAAATTGGCAACAGCCGGCATAATCGATACTAATGAAATGGCTAAAGACTTAATCTCGTCTGCAACAGAAAAATTTGCACTTGATAGTATAGAAAGCTATGAGAAAAGGCAAGAAGACATTATGAACTTTAAGCAGGAATTAGAAAATTTCGCTCAAAGTTTATATGGCGAAAGTAATAAACCGTTGATTTTTTTTATAGACGAGTTAGATAGGTGTAGACCAAATTTCGCAATTGAAGTTTTAGAAAAAGCCAAACACTTGTTTAATGTAAAAAATATTCTATTCGTAATTTCCATAGATAAAATAGAATTAGGCTATTCAATAAAGGCGATTTATGGAAATCAATTTGATACAGATGGGTATTTGCGAAGGTTTATTGACTTAAACTATTATCTGCCGGCTCCTAATACAGAATTATTTTGCAAGTTTTTAGTAGAACGATTCCAGTTTAATGCCTTTTTCGAGAAGCGAACACATCCCGAACTACGCTATGATCATGAGCATTTTATAAAAATATCTTTTAATCTTTTTAGTTTAGTTAACTTTTCACTAAGAACGATAGAACAGTGTTTTACTCAAATAAGTATTGTTCTGAGAACAATTCCAGATAATAAGTTTATGTATCCTGTACTTCTTGTATTTCTAATATTCTTAAAGAATCATAATCCGGATTTATATAGGAAACTTAAGCAAGGACAATGTAAAGAAGAAGAAATTTATGAATATTTATACTCATTGGATACTACATATGTCTTTATGAAAACACAAATAGGTTTATTATTAGAGGCAAATGTTATGTCTTCTGTTTGTAACTATTTAAACAAAAATAAAGAAGTTCATGACTTTATCCAAAAACATTACTATGAGCCTTTAAAGAATCCAGAAATTGAATCCGATCATAAACAACGATTAGAACATATAAATCACCTTATGAGTAATTTAAATTGGGGTTTTAGCGATCATCTTAAATATTTATTTGATAAGATAGAAATATCGCAGCAATTTGTTAGTTAAGTATATATTTATAGACCAATACTCGTATAAAAAATATTTGTCGATTGAATTAAATGTAAACGGTTACTTCTTTCTTTTGACAAGGCATTGCTGCAAGATGAATATGATCTGAAGCTCGGTAATGCCCAAAACGTTTAAGTGAAACTTCAATACCCAACTTTCCGTTATCCATATTTAGGTAATATAACTCTGAAACCACGGCCCTCACAAACTCGCAGATGATAATTGAATTCTGCAACCAGGACAATAAAAGGTATGAAATATGGAAAGAGCATTTAAGGAAGGAATATTGTTATCTTTGTACATGACAGTGAGTTTTTTTTAACCCTACATCTATATTCTATCTATACTTCATTATGCAACTATTGGGGGATCAAATCTACTATTCCAGATTTCAAAAACTTGCTCGAAGATGATAAAAAAGATTGGCCAGATGATAAGAATTGTCCAACTATTCATGAGGTAACTCATGACAAATTATTGCGCAAATTATATCCTGTTTTTTGTGACATCATGAAACAATCCATTGACTTTATTATTAACCAGCAAAAAGGGTATTGGATAAAACAAGAATATTTAATTTTTCGAATGTGTGAACAAGTTAACTTGAATTCTTAGGAGAATAGTTTATTATAAATATTCATTGAATATTTTACGAGTTTTTTTGAGTTTTATTTAAAAATGGTATTGTAAAAATAAAAATTAAACTGGTCTTTACAGCGCATGAGTATTAATATTAATATTAATCTTTTTGATCCAATACAACTTAGTTTCTTGTTCTATAATATTATTATTTCTGACACTTCAACGAGAGTGAATCACCCCGTCCGCTGCCCTCCGCTAACCTCAAGAAGAAATAGCCGGATAAAGATTAGCTGGTGATCAAGCAGGTCAATAAACTAAGTTCCATCCATTGGAGGTATTTCTATGTATCTTAAAATAGATGATTTATCTGGGCCACAAGTTGCTGAATTAGTGAGAGAGCATCTTCAAAGTATGGTCCTTCAGTCTCCGCCGGAGAGTATGCATGCGCTCGGTCTTGAATCCCTAAGAAAACCTGAAGTTACTTTTTGGAGCGCTTGGGAAGGCGATGAATTAGTTGGGTGCGGAGCTCTAAAAGAACTGGATAGACAACACGGAGAGATCAAATCAATGCGAACTTCCTCAACGCATCGCAGAAAGGGTATTGCTAAAGGCGTTCTTCAACATATTATTGAAGAGGCCAAGGTGCGCGGATATCGGAGATTGAGTTTGGAAACGGGTTCAATAAATGCTTTCGAACCGGCTAGAAGATTATATACAAATTTCGGGTTCCAATATTGTAAGCCGTTTGCGGATTACATAGAGGACCCAAATAGTGTTTTTATGACGAAGGAATTATGACTTCTGTTTACTATTTAGTAACCTAACAGCCAATACTTCGGGATGTCCTTACCAATCCAAAGGTGCTCACCGAACCGGAAAGCTGAAAGGATGGGTTGCATGTTGGGGCTGGTTAAAAATCCAGATAGAATGAGCAAAGTTTTAAATCGGAGTGAAAGCATGTTTAACTACAAGATTGGTATAGACTGTATCGATTGGCAACAGCTCTTTCAAATATATGATGAGGTTGGATTAGTTGCTGGCTATGGGAAAACAAAGGATCATGACAAGATTCGTAAGGCATTTGAACAAAGCTATAAGGTAGTAACAGCTTGGAGAAATGAAAAACTAATTGGAGCGGCCAGGATGTTGTCGGATGGAGTTTGTTATGGAATGATCTTTGATGTAGGTGTCTTGCCGGAATATCAGAAATTAGGAATCGGTAAAGGTCTGATTGCTGGATTGCTAAAAGAAAACGAGCACCTATGCATTCATTTGACATCGACTTTTGGAAACGAGGAGTTCTATAGAAAGTTAGGGTTTAAGCATCATAAAACTGCATTTGCTAAGTATCCATATGACTCAGATTATTTGGCTTGACATGATCTTCGGTTGCACAGTTAATACCCAAGTCCTCGAACTCCACAAAATCCAGTTATCCCTAACTGCCATTACCTATCCCAAAGGCGCTCACCAAACTGAAGGGATGAGGGATGCGTCACATCGTCACATCGTGATGGGGTGAATGAGTAGGTGCTGGGAATCCGCCTCAACAGGTTCCGCACAAGGTGAAATTCCTTCGGTGACTCGGTAGGTCTAAAGGTTGACCTAGAAAACTTATAGATTGAGTAACTCTGATATATTTTCACCCAATACTCGATCACGAATGTAATTTCCTCTGAATCTATGTAATAAATGTTGTGCCATTTATTCATATTCTTCTCTTATAGCGTCGCCTGTCAAGTTCCTCTAATTCTTATTTGGGTAGGATAGAATAAAGGTAGGAAAGGAGGATGTCCAATGGCAAAAAACGATAATTTGCTGGCGATTTTATGGATGCTTAATTCTGGATCAAAAATAACTGCGAAGCAAATAGCGGAAAAATTAGAAATAAATATACGAACTGTTTACCGTTATATTGATTCGCTCTGCGCAAGCGGAGTACCGATTGTATCAGATGCAGGACAGAACGGTGGATATAGTTTACTGAGTAATTTTATCCATGCACCTTTGTTTTTCGATATTGAAGAACAAAAAGCACTGCTTCATGCCGCCGTATTTGCCAACGAAGCGGGATACCCTTTCAGTGAGTCGTTAAACAATGCAACACAAAAATTAAAAATGTATTCAAACCGGGAACAGGAAAGTATCCTCAATCGCCACTTAGCCGGTTTCGAAGTGTTAAACCGTGATATTGCCCCGTCTGTTAAGCTGACATTGGAAGAACTGGAGCGGGCTGTAGCAGACGAATATTCTGTTGAAATTGAATACCGTACAAGCCATGATGAACAACCTCGGACAAGAGTGATTGACCCTTATGGAATGCTCTATTGGAACAATAAATGGTATACGGTTGGATTTTGCCATCTTCGAAATGAAATCAGAAGCTTTCGGGCAGAACGGATTTTTCGGATACAACGGACGCAAATGATGTTTAAAAGGCCGGAAGCCTTTTCTGCCAGGAGATTTTTCATTCAAAATCTTTTACCGGATTCTGAAAGTAAGGATGGGTTGGCCTCAATAATTATTTGTGGCAGGTCAGAAGCTTTGGACGATTTGTGTATTCATTGGTTTTTAGGTCATCACCTGAAAGAGCGTACATCAAATCAAGCAGTTTTTTTATTAGACGAAAGAGCACTTCATGCATATGTACCCCATTTTCTCTTATCTTACGGAAAGGCTATTCAAGTGATTGAACCGCAGAGTTTAAAGAAAAAGCTTATTTCTATTGCATCGGAATTAATGGAATATTATCAATCATGATAGCTTCACTGACAGTAGTTGTCAGTGAAGCCATATCTACGGTAGGAACGATCTGGTCGGGAATACGTTTTTTAATGGCTAGAATGTGCTCCTCTCCATAATCGACACATAACCTCAGGAGCTTAACCATCTCTTTATTTCCACCTGGTAATTGACTGCCCCAGGCCAGAAGTTCTTGGGTAAGTGTCTCCTTGACAGGCTTAGCATTTTGTAAAAATGTGGCTTTCTTTCGAGAAGATCGATGTAATGCTCTAAGCAATACTTCGTGTTGCCTGAGCCATACTGGCGGGAGAAGTTAGCAATTTCTGTTCCTTCATGAAGGATGCTAATGCTATTGGCGTATCCTTTAACGGTAACGCTTCTTCTAAGATATCTTGTGGGAACTGAGTAGTTGTTTTTCTCATAGCGTACTGTGGAAAAATCATCCACCTTTGCTATCACGGTCCTACTCGTATCGAACCTAAATCTGGGTATTGGATTCAATAACCTTACCTCTTCTTGGTACATTACTTTTACAGGGTCAGCACGATGTTGTACTTTATGGCTCTCGCGATAATGAATGCAAGCATCCCAAAGCTTATGATTTAATTCCTCAATATCTGCCACTCTTGGAACAGGGACTAGGAAGTTCCTTCTTGAGTCCCAACAAGATTTTCAACAAGACTTTTTCATTACCACTTGCAGGATTACAGAGATCTAAGGAAAAGGCATAGTGGGCACTAAAGGAAAGATATTTATCCTGTAGAGGGGATGTGTTGATGGGAGAGTTTAATTATTTCATAACATAAAGATTTGGAATTATTCAAAAGTGAGGGGTAAAGGATGGAAAAGATAATCAAAAGGTTAAATTACTTAATTGAAGTACTTCCAAGTAGGGTAAATCAATTTTCTGAAGAGGAAATTGTTGCAAAGCCCAAGGGCAAATGGTCAAAGAAAGAAATTCTTGGACATTTGTGTGATTCCGCCACGAATAATTACCATAGGTTTATCAGGATTCAGTTTGAAGAGCAGCCGTTTGTTGTTGTGCCATATAAACAAAATGACTGGGTATCAATTCAGGATTATCAAAATATACCGTTTGATGAGGTTATTGGACTTTGGACAGCTATAAATAGGCAAATTGTTAGAGTTGTCTCTAATATTCCGGAAGAGAAATTATCATACACATGCGATATCGGCAATAATAAATTCTTTACTTTTTCAGAGCTTATTCAAGATTATTTGAGGCATTTAGATCATCACTTGATCCAGATGTTTGGAACATCTGAAATATAGATAGCCACCTCGCGCCCCGCAACCTCAAGAAGAAATAGCCGCCACGTATAAAGGTTATCTAGGAGTCAAGTGGCGGAGTGTTTGGTGCGGGGATTTTTTAGTTACAATGCCATGGGGGTGAAATATTTTGGCTACTAGTTTAGACTACATTGATTATGTCTGCGAACAGATTTCGAATGTGGGCGCGATCAGATATAAGAAAATGTTTGGAGAGTATATTGTTTATGTGAATGAGAAACCATTACTTCTGGTCTGTGACAATACAGTTTTTGTGAAAATACTTGACCCTATCAGTGAAAAGATGAAAGATGCTGAGAAGGGTTTTCCATATGATGGAGCAAAGGAACATTATATATTGGACATAGATAAATCTGAATTTAGTAAACAGATCATAACAATATTAGAGCCGTTAATTCCGCTTCCAAAGCCTAAGAAGAAAAAGAGCAATAATCCATAGTACAGAAATAAGAACCCCCTAACAGCTAATCCCGCAGGATGTCATTACTTATCCAAAGGCGCTCACCGAACCGGAAAGCTGGAGGCTGAGGGAGCGCGTCACATGATGGGAGTGTTGGTGCATAATAAGCGGAGCGTTTTTAGACGCTCTTTTCTCGTACTTATTGCAGGAAATAGAGGGCATTTGTGGAATTGTTGTATTATTTAGAAATCCCGAATGAAGCACGTACTGGAAATTATTAAGGGCTATCATTTTAAGGTAGGAGATCTAGATGGAAGAGCTAGTACTAAAAAAATTGCGTAGGAAACAAATGCTCATAAACTATATTCTATCGCTATTTGTTTTAGCAATAACTAGTATCGTTTGCCTACAAATAAAATCATTAAAAACATTTTGCATTTTAGCTGGTGCAGTATGTTTATGTTATATAATAATTGAATTAATGAACCGTAGTCATGGCGAAATTATTATAGGTAAGTTAATTCCCTCATTGAAGCCATTATATGCCTATGAGCGTGAGAAACTCGGCATTGAGTATAATAAACTAAAAAATAGACAATTAACATTTATTATGTTTTTTGCAGTCATTATAATATATCTAGGAATTGTAACTCCAAATAGTCATCCGATTGGTTATGGAAGATCTGCGTTCTACTATTTTTTTCCGAGCGCTTTGATGAGTTTAATAGTTTCAAATATTTCATTCTACAGACATATCAAGAAAATAGATAGAAGCAATACTGAAGAACTTAAAGGTTATGCAAATGAAACTCTAATTGAAGGGACAGTGATTGGAATTCTTTTTGCAATTATTCTAATTGGATTATTTCTCGCCTTTTTGCTCTTTTATATATTAAAGGTATCTAGTCCAAATTTTTAGACTGAGTGGTTTTAATGCCAATTTCGGCAATCTTTCATCCCGCACCGCGCTACCCTCAAGCCCAAATACCCGCCATGTCATAAACGCTAGCCGCTGGTCAGCTGGCGTACCCCTTCAATCCTGCATTATATATGTCTGATTCAAAAGGAAATAAAACTACTAATATATGTCGTATTAATGGAACTTCTGCAGCAGCACCTTTAGTGATTTGTTTAGCAGCAGCAATAATGGTCGAAAACCCATCATTAAGTCCGAAAAAAACTATGGAAATAATATTAAATTCAGCTGATATTAATAAAAGTGATAAGAATTATGAAAAACGTCCCCACAAAAAGGCTATTTGGTAATCCTAATTTTCGTATCGTGTATGGAAACACTAATCACTGAACTAATGGGAGGGATGCTAGTGTCTGAATTAGATAAAATTATAAACCAAATTAAAGAATTGCGCTCAAGCACCATCAACGTACAAAAGAATAACTCCTTTACTGATCCAGAAACTGTGGCAGCATGCCACGAATTACATACAGCTTTGGATAGATACCAAGGAATACTTATGAGGATAAAAGAGGACAAATAATTGAGATAAAGTGGTCTTCGGTATTGTGCTCGGGGCTAAGAGACATAATTTTATCCAATATGTACCTGTGAACGCAGCATTTGGAGACTGTCACAAGTTTAAGAAAAAGGACACTCTGAAAGCCGCTCCCCATACATGCGGCTCTCAAAATATAGGTGTTAATTGTATAATAACCAAGCTAAGCTTCCCTTGAGAGTGTTATGATTTTGAAAACAGTAATCGCCAGATTGTTCCATATTTTTAGGATGGTCTGGTCTTTTGGCTTTTTCTTGGTTATTTTCACCATCTTGCATTTTGGGCTTGCTGGAAGCCCCTATCCTACGGCGAAAACAGTGTGGCAAGATCTGTATATCTTGCAACCAGCGTTTTTATCCACCCAAACTCATTCGAAGATCCTGATCGGAAACAAAACATAGAATCTGTGGTAAATCTTCTAATAAGAGGACTTGAAAATCCTAATAAATGAATCGCGCAGGAGAGGACGGTTAGCCTTCTCCTCTCATAACACTTACCTGAGGGTCCGCACTTGGTTGACAAAACTCCAAATACGATGGAAGCAAACTTTTAAGCCCCTGACGTTCCAAATAGGAATTGTTGTGGGCGTTATTTGTATGTCGAGACTTTTCACATGCTTTGCAAAAGCATAATTAAGCTGGAAGCGACGAACATTTATAACACGTTCTTACATAATAGCTGTCATCAAAACTAATATTTCATTATCCGGAAAATAAATATTAGTTTTATTACAAGTTACATATTTATATTGTTGTAATTTGTGATTTGAGGTGATATAATTCGTATTGCAGTTACAAATATTAAATTATCTAACTTGTAATATGAATGCAATTGTTGCAAAAGGGGGAAAGTTACTATGGAGTTGTTATAGGATGATCCGACAAAATGTACGAAGTGAGGCACTTGTGTTCACTGATCAACTTTTAAGGAGGATTATACTATGCGTATTTTTGTCACTGGAGCAACAGGTTATATCGGTTCTGCTGTTGCCCAAGAACTCATTGATGCTGGATATAAAGTGATTGGATTAACACGTTCGGAAGAGGGGGCCAAAAAATTAGAAAATATAGGAGCGGAAGCACTGATGGGGACGCTGGAAGATACGGAATGTCTTTGTAAAGGTGCTTCCATGGCTGAAGGTGTTATTCATATGGCTTTTCGACATGATTTTTCAGATTTCGCAGGATCCCTTGCCATTGATTTAAATGTAATTAACGCAATAGGTGAAACCCTTATAGATACTGGAAAACCATTTATGACCACTGCACATGCCAATGGGGATGCCTCGGATAAGGCTACATTAGCTTTAGCTGAGAGAGGGGTTCGCTCCGCTGTCATTAGTCTTGCACCCTCCGTGCATAGTGATGCGGATAGTCATGGATTTATTCCACAACTTATCGGTATTGCACGTTCAAAAGGAGTATCTGCCTATGTTGAAGAAGGAGCTAATCGATGGCCGGCTGTTCATAGGCTTGATGCTGCTAAGCTTTTTCGTCTGGCAATAGAAAAAGCACCGGCTGGTTCATATTTTACGGGAAGAGGCGAAGAAGGAATTCCCTTTCGTGAAATTGCCAGTACTATCGGAAAACACTTAAACGTTCCGGTGGTAAGCATTTCCCGTGAAGAAGCAAATACTCACTTCGGATTTCTTGGTGCATTGGCTGCACTTGATATTCCAAGTCTAATGCCGGGAAACTCTGCACGTACAAAAGAGATATTGGGGTGGAACCCGGTGCAACCAGGATTGATTGCGGATTTGGAGCAAGGCCACTATTTCAATAAATAATCTACTGCGTGTGTTAGTGTTACTTCATTGTAAGTTTGTTATGGGCCTATAATACGGTTGAAATATTTAATGCGTTGACGTGAGGTTCTCACGCCAACGCATTTTGTTTTTGAGTAAAAAAATACTAAGAAGTACGACTCCTATAGATTATCGGAGTCGAAACTTCTTAGTATGATGATGTTATCTCTGTCTATTTGACATCGCTCAAAATTGTTTTTTGCTTTTTTACTATACTTGAAGATGGATTTATTATATAATAGGAAATAGATGCAATAAATCAAATTATATTGCATTATTCATATACATTTTAACACAAATACCATAGAAATGTCAAGCTGCTTCTTTAAGATTCTTAGTATAGGAGCGTGATCCGATGGACAGTTACCAAGAAAATTATCAAGAGGAGATTGAGTATCTTAGGAAGGCATTGGCTTTTATCGAGGAAGAAGTGGAAAAAGAAGCGAAGAATTTAGAAGAGAAAAAGAGTGATTTAATCGTCGCTAGAAAGGATATGTACGAAAACACCCTTCATGCTTCGAGTGACTTTGAAAGTCTTGTAGATATAAACCTGCATTCTATGCAAATTAATAATTATATCTCTAGTTACAATCCACGGCGTATCAAGAACCTCAAGAAAATGATCAATTCACCTTACTTTGGTCGGTTTGATTTTATAGAGAAAGGTTTGAGTGAAAAAGAAAAGATATACGTTGGACTTTACAATTTAATGGATAGGAGCACGGGTCAAGTCTACGTTTATGACTGGCGCGCACCCATTTCAAGTATATTTTATAGGTATGAACTAGGTGAAGTAATGTATGACACTCCGGCAGGGGTTAGTCGGGGAGATGTTTCTCTGAAAAGGCAATATAAGATTCGAGATTCAAAGCTAAAATACTTTTTCGATTGCGGTGTCAGAATTACAGACGAAATACTGCAGGAAGTACTAAGTCATAATACTTCAGCCAAAATGAAAAATATTATCGAAACAATTCAAAAGGAACAAGACGTCATTATAAGGGATAGGGATCACGAGCTCTTAATTGTACAAGGTGCAGCGGGTAGTGGCAAAACATCGATTGCACTGCATAGGATTGCCTTTCTCCTTTATGAGGGTCTTAATTCCAATCTGCGATCGAATGAAGTCGTCATAATATCTCCCAACACCGTTTTTAGTCACTATATTTCGAGTGTTCTTCCTGAGCTGGGGGAAGAAAACGTGAAGCAAAGCGTTTTTGACGATTTAATCTCTGAGGCTTTTCAAGGCAGGTTTGGGGAAGAAACAAGGGATATGCAGATTGAAACATTGATACATTCCCGAGGGAAGGCGAGTGATGACGTTCGGCGGCAAAGCATCGATTTCAAGGGTTCGAGGGTATTTAAGCAAATTCTTGATAGACTATTATGGTATTACGCTCATCGTCTTATTCTCTTTGAGGATGTCTATTATAATGGAACAATCCTAGCGACGAGGCAACAGCTAAAGAACCGTTTTCTGCACAATGAAATTGGAATACCGATGGCCAAACAGCTCAAAATCATCGAGACGTTCCTCTTGAAAAAAGTCCATCCATTACAGAAAAAGAGACTCCAACGCTTGGAAAAGATTGTGGAAAAAAGTGAAGGGCATGAGTTTGAAATAAAGTCCTTTAGCCGATTGTTAGCCATCAGACAAGCAGTGGCTTTTCGGGAACGAATTCAAAAATTCACGAACATTGATTATAATGACTTGTATATGCTGCTGTTCAAGAACCGTGGGCTTTTGCTCAAGTTGGCGCAAGGTCTAACACTTCCGGAAACTATTGAAGAAATTATTTCAACAACGCTTCAAAATCTACGAAAGGGGCAAGTGCACTATGAAGATTATGTCCCGCTTCTTTATTTGAAGTTAAAAATCAAAGGGAATGATGTGGTTTCGGGGATCAAACATGTGGTCATTGATGAAGCCCAGGATTATACTCCTCTGCAATACGAGGTTTTTAAGATGTTGTATAATAATGCAACCTATACTGTCTTAGGAGACATCAATCAGACGATTGAAAAAACAACAGAAGGTTCACTATACGACGATATTTCAGAGATACTCAATAAAGGTAAGACGATTAAGCTGTCTTTAAATAAAGGGTATAGGTCGACCTGTGAAATCAACACCTTCACACAGTCTCTACTAGGTGAAGGGACCCAACACGGTTATAGTTCTATTGAACGGCATGGTGAGGAACCCAAGGTTATCCCTCGAGAAACATTAGAGGCAATGGATCAGTCGATTATTGAAGATATAGCGAAGTCTACAGAGCAAGGGTATGAATCCGTAGCCGTCATATGTAAAACTCAAGAAGATGCAGAAAAGGTGTTTAGTCGGTTGAAAAAATCGGTGCAACTAACACTTATTAAACCTCGAGGAGGGGAAGTTACAAAAGGTACATTGGTTATTCCAACTTATATGGCAAAGGGATTAGAATTTGATGTTGTGATCGCTTATGATGTTAGTAAAGAAAACTATGCGAGTGATTTCGATAGACAATTACTGTACATTACCTGTACACGAGCACTCCATCGACTGGTTATTTATTATAAAGGAGATAAAAGCCCCTTGATTTAATTAACGAAACACCTTGCGGTAGATTGGCTAGACTACTACATGCCCCAAATTGTATTTCATTACATTTACATCAACCCACGTCGGGACCGTTGATCGTTTAAGAAAACTCATACTCTGAATCTTGGAAAAGGTACCACCATAAAAGTTATATTTAATGGGGCTTAAAATGCGAAACTCAAAATGCGTATGTTAATTATTCATGGTTGATTTTTCGTTATGCTGTAGTATAATTACAAGAAAATACAAAGGGGAGCTTGCGATAAGCTGGCTGAGAGTAAGCTGTATGCTTAGACCCGTAACCTGATTTGGGTAATGCCAACGTAGGGATATACTTAGCAGAGATTGCTGCATATATACTTTCATTGGTATGTATGCAGTTTTTTATGTTGACATGCCTTTCAGTTTGTATTTGCGAAAGGAGATATTATGATTAAAGAATGTATCGAAAATGTCCGTAAAAATGTACCTCTTGTTCACAATATTACAAACTATGTAACCGTGAACGATGTTGCAAATGTGCTTCTTGCGTGTGGGGGAAGTCCGATCATGTCGGATGATTTGGAAGATGTGGAAGAAATTACCTCCATTTGCGGCGGTCTGAACATTAATATCGGAACGCTGAACAGAAATACAATACCGTCCATGTTTCTTGCAGGAAAGAAAGCAAATGAACTAGGACATAAGGTTTTGCTTGACCCGGTTGGCGCAGGAGCAAGCAAGCTTCGTACAGATACGGCAGTAAAGCTGATGAAAGAGATCAAGTTTAATGCAATCAGAGGAAATATTTCAGAAATCAAGACCTTAGCACTTGGAAGCGGGAGTACGAAGGGCGTTGACGCTGATGTTGCAGATGCCATAACGGAAGCTTCTCTTGATAGCACTGTTGCGTTTGTTAAAGTCTTTGCGGAAAAGGCAGGCGGCATCATAGCAGTGACGGGAGCTATTGACCTTGTTACGGATGGAGATAAGTGCTATGTCATCAGAAATGGAAGATCGGAAATGGGTAAAATCACAGGCACAGGCTGTCAGCTCTCCGGAATGATGACGGCCTTTCTTGCAGCCAATCCTGAAAATGAGCTTGAAGCAGTTGCAGCAGCGGTGTGCACCATGGGTCTTGCAGGAGAAATCGGATGGAGCAATATGCAGCCTTCTGATGGAAATGCTACATACCGGAACAGAATTATTGATGCCATCTATAACATGGACGGGGAAACACTGGAAAAAGGAGCAAGGTATGAAGTGCGATAAAAGGGATTTGCTTTTGTATGCTGTTACAGACAGGTCCTGGCTGGGTGATGGGACTCTCGGAGGTGTGGTGGAGAAAGCGCTGAAAGGTGGTGCAACCTTTATACAGCTTAGGGAAAAAGAATTGGAGTATGAAAAATTCTTAGAAGAAGCTAAAGAGATAAAAGGCTTGTGTGAAAAATATCATGTCCCCTTTGTCATCAATGATAATGTTGATATAGCCGTTGCTGTGGATGCAGATGGAGTCCATGTAGGACAAAATGATATGGAGGCAGGCAATGTACGTGAACTGATTGGCAAGGATAAAATTCTTGGAGTATCGGCACAGACGGTGGAACAGGCAGTATTGGCAGAAAAAAGAGGCGCAGATTACCTAGGAGTCGGGGCTGTATTTCCTACCGGCTCCAAGGCTGACGCAGAGGATGTGAGCTCTGAAATCTTAAAAGAAATCTGTAAAGCTGTCAGTATTCCTGTTGTGGCGATTGGCGGTATCAGCAAAGATAATGTAATGGAATTGTCAGGTTCCGGAATATGCGGAATAGCCGTAATCAGCGCATTCTTCGCTCAGATAGACATTGAAAAGGCCGCATCTGAGCTGAAAGGATTAACCGAAAAGATAGTGACGGCATGATTACGAGTATAATCTTTGATCAGGATGAGCTTTATCAGTGCTATTGCTTTGGTTCTTACTAAAGGCATTGATCTGGAAAAAGGAAGAGGACCGCTTAACCGCGCATGAAATATCAATAAGGGGGAGAAATGGCAATGAGGGAATATGCAACGCAGATGGAAGCTGCAAGAAAAGGAATTATTACTGAAGAACTGAAAAAAGTAGCCCAAAAAGAGCTGATGACTGTTGAGGAACTGAAGCTGTTGGTTGCAGCAGGAAAAGTGGTAATATGTGCAAATAAAAATCATAAATGTATCGACCCGCAGGGAGTGGGCTCCATGCTGAAAACAAAGATCAATGTAAACCTCGGAGTCTCAAAAGACTGCAAGGATTATGATATGGAAATGGAAAAAGTGATGGAAGCAGTTAATATGGGCGCCCATGCAATTATGGATTTATCGTCACACGGAAATACAATTCCTTTCAGAAGAAAGCTTACAGCGGAATGTCCGGCTATGATAGGGACGGTGCCGGTATATGATTCTGTTATCCACTACCAGAGAGATTTAAGCACCCTTAAAGCAAAAGATTTTATTGATGTGGTAAGGTTTCATGCCGAGGACGGGGTTGATTTTGTAACCTTGCACTGCGGTATTACCAAGAAAACCATAGAACAGATTAAAAAGCATAAAAGAAAAATGAATATAGTATCCAGAGGAGGCTCTCTGGTATTTGCATGGATGTGCATGACTGGTGAAGAGAATCCTTTTTACGAGTACTACGATGAAATTCTTGATATATGCCGTGAATATGATGTGACAATATCATTAGGCGATGCCTGCAGGCCGGGATGCCTTGCAGACGCTTCCGATGTGTGTCAGATTGAGGAACTTGTGCGGCTCGGTGAACTAACCAAAAGAGCCTGGGAAAAGGATGTCCAGGTAATGGTGGAAGGACCGGGCCATATGCCGATTGATCAGATTGCTGCCAACATGAAAATCCAGCAGACTATTTGTAATGGGGCACCATTTTATGTATTAGGACCATTGGTAACGGATATAGCACCTGGCTATGACCATATTACATCAGCAATCGGGGGTGCCATTGCAGCTTCAGCTGGTGCAGCATTTTTATGTTATGTGACACCTGCAGAGCACCTGGCACTGCCGAATTTAGAGGATGTAAAGCAGGGGATTATTGCTTCCAAGATTGCTGCCCACGCAGCAGACATTGCCAAGGGTGTAAGAGGGGCAAGGGAGATTGATGACAGGATGGCAGATGCAAGAAAAGTTTTTGACTGGGAAGCACAATGGGAGTGCGCGATTGACCCGGAAACGGCAAAAAAAATCCGAGCGGATAGGAAACCTGAGCATGAAGACACCTGTTCCATGTGTGGAAAGTTTTGTGCGATAAGAAGTATGAACAAAGCACTTGCAGGAGAGCATATCGATATTTTGTAGTAAAGGATTCGTGCGTGTTATATTTCTGAATATACCCAGCCACCAGGAGGATCTCAGCGTCATACGGCATCTTTTTTGTATCCTCAATGCACGTTGAGACAATGACAGGGTTAAGAAATCGACACTCTGAAGGCCCCTGTGGCACTAGTTTCAGAAATAAGGTGCAAAATGCAAATACTAAACTAGGTTCCCCTTGGGACTGTTGTTGATCTAGCCAACAGCAGGGACTAAGAATCGCCAGAATGTTCCATGTTTTATGGAAGTCTGGCGATTTCGATTTTTCGTAGATTATTTTCTCGGTCTTGGGAGGAAAAATAGGAAACATGTGGAATTTGTAAATTGTTAGCTCAGAAATGTCATAATTTAGGCTAGACGCATTTTCTTTTCCCAGCAGGCGAGTGTCAAGTTTTGCTTGGTAGGGTCTGCCCGAGGGGGCACTTCTACCCGGAGCGGTGGGGCAAGAGGCGCGGAATAGGTTAAATGATTGATTAGTTTACTTGTATGTATAAATTGAATGGAGGGCATTGACATGCACGTTGCATTCCGGAAAATCATGCTCATAAACCCACCTGCGGCGCTCCGTCTCTGGGAGCCGCACAGCGAAAACCTTGGCCTCGGTTACTTGGCTGCTGTTCTCAGGCAATTGGGATACCAGGTGATTATCCTTGATGCGTCACTTTTCCGGCTCGATGTGTCCGCAACTCTTAAACGTATCCAGGACCAACAGCCGGATGTGATTGGTTTTCGCCTGCTCGATGTCACCATGCCATACGCGATCGACCTGGTGGCGCGTCTGCGTCGCGGGGGCTACTTGGGGCATATTACGGCGGGTGGGCCGGTTGCCACGATGATGGGGCCGGAGATTCTTAATTTAGTCCAAGGCCTAGACAGCCTCATGGTGGGGGAGGGTGAGGAGACGCTGCCCGAGCTACTGGCGGCCCTCAACTCATCCGGTTCCCCGAAACCCTCTGGAGATTCTTTCTCAAGGATACTCGGGCTGTGCTATCGTGAAGGTGGCGTGATTCGGACCAACGGACCGCGCCCTCTCATCGAGAATCTCGACGCGCTACCTTTCCCGACGCGAGATACGCTCCCGCATATCCTCAGATGGGGCCGTCTGCCAATGATCATCTCCTCTAGGGGATGCGACGGGCACTGTGTCTTTTGCTGTCCGGCTGCAATGAATGCCAAGTCGCCCGGTTCAAAGTGGCGTCCGCGCAGCGCGGGCAACGTCGTCGATGAGATGGAGGATCTGCAGCGGCGCTACAATGTGAACCATCTGGATTTTCTGGATGATAACTTCTTCGGCGGCGGTGAGGTAGGGATTCAGAGGGCTTGGGATTTCATCGAAGAGTTGCGGCGGCGTGGCCTGCGGTTCAAGTTTTCGGTAGAGTGCCGGGTTGATAACGTAGAGGAAGATCTCTTCAGGGCTTTGCGTGACGTTGGGTGTGTGGAGGTTCGCTTGGGCATCGAGTCAGGAGTGCAACGTATCTTGGACCGTTACGGCAAAGGGACAACAGTTGAGCAAAACCGTGAGGTTTTGCTCAAGCTCAAAGAGTGGGGGTTGCCGGTCAAAATTGGATTTATCCCGTTTGATCCGTCTATATCTTTTACGGAACTCTTGCAAAACGGAGAGTTCCTACGCTCGGTTGGTTACCCCGAAGCTTTCAACTATAACAAGATCGAGGTTGTGGTCGGGACTCCTTTGGAACGACTGTTCGAGAAGGAGAGACGGCTTACCAAGCCCAAGCCGTGGATACGTGATTACACGTTTGATGACCCGACTGTGGCCTTAATGTGGAAGGTAGTTCGGGGATATGTGATGATCAAGAGGGGAGCCTTACAACTTGCTGATGGGTGTAAAGTAGGACTGGCTGACCTACAGGCCTTGCTCCGTGGGGAGAGAGTCGGGAGTTGAATCCACGTCCTATAGACCCGCCCCGGAACTTCCTAAACAAGTAAGCATAATCTAGCGGGCGACTGTTCATAATTGATAATTGTTTTGTTGCGGATTACTAATGCTGGTTTGACTATGGATATCTAATGTTAAATTTTGCTTCATCATGGCATGGAATTCCGCGGCCCTGATGAAGCATCTTTAAATTCTATGAACACCCCATGGCTATTTTCACAGGGGAATCTAATTGGGGGGCAAATTTTAGAACATAGAGAGGTTATTCATGTTCGGGAATTTATTTAAACCATTTAAGTATAAACAAATTAGTGCTTTATTAATCGGACAATTAACTTCAAAATTTGGTGACGCAATAATGAAATTAATGTTGCCCCTTATTGTTTATTCAATTACTGGTTCCTTGTTATCAATGGGATTCATTATGTCTGTATAAGGAAGAAATTCGAAATTCCGCCAATGCTCTTTCGGAAATTTCCAATCAGTTTGTTACACTTTTGGGACCAGTAATTGGAGGAATATTTTCAAGCCTTCATATCTATTCGGTAGGATTTGGAATCGATGCTTTAACATTTTTAGGTTCTGTATTAAGTCTTCTTTGTATTAAAGTTTATCGGGAAGCTGAGAAAGAGCCTAAGTTCTCATTACGCGCTTTTGGAGAAGAATTAAAAGAAGGATATTATGAGATAAGAACGAAAACACTGTTTTCGCCGTAGGATAGGGGTGTAGCTAAATGCAACATCCCGCGGTTAATCCAGTTACCGGTTTGTTGAAAATGTTCTTTGGCCAATCCTAGACAATCATTCCAAACTTGAGCAGATATTCGATTACAGGGTATATCAAAGTGCCAAGCTAAAACCATCGTTTAAACCAATATTTTTCAAAAGCTAATTTTGCATAATAGGATAATTTTGAAGGTCGTAATAAAGTAACATAAGGTTGAGGTTTCTTATAATAATGAACTGTTGAGTACCGGGCTCGGCCGAACCCGGTATTCATAATACACAAGCCTTTCCCATCATAACGAAATTTGGGTTTCAACTCTCGAGATAATAGACGAATGTTTTTGGCTACTACAACTGCTTGGGCATGTGCAAAAGATCCTGCTTTTGGGGCATAGGCGCCTAATACAGGTAACCTGATCGCTGTTGCATCCCCAATTGCATAGACACCCGGATAACCCGTTTCCAAAGTTAATGGATCTACTTCAATGTATCCGCTTTTGTCTATCAAGTCTGTATTACGTATTACTTTGGGGGTCCAATGAGAAGCTATCCCAAGTAAAAGATCCGAAGAGATTTTTGTATCGTGATCTAAAATTAATAAGTTCTTTTCAACTTTTATAACTTTGGCCTCAGTAATCAATTCAATATCCTTATCTTTCAACATTTCTCTGACACTTTGACCAACTTTTGGTGGAGCTATAGGTTCGGGTGAAAAGTCTGGGGTAACTATTGTGAGTTTGATCTTATGGCGAAGCCCACGTTGTCGGAAGAACTGATCAAGAAGAAACATCATTTCATAAGGAGCTGGGGGGCATTTATAAGGTAAGCTGGAAATAAAAAATACGATCTGGCCGGAAGTGAAATTCTTTAATCTTTGGTTTATTTTCACCACGTCATTAAAATCGTAAGCATTATAAGCGAACTTACTAAATCCTGGTACAGTTTCCGGATGGTACTCTACCCCAAGAGATATTATGAGATAGTCATATTCTAGTTGTTCCCGATTAGTAGTTACCAAATGTCCGATAAGATCGATATTTTCAACTTCTCTATGTAAAACTTCGATTCTCTTTTTTTCTAAAATATTTAATTGCCGGGTTATTTTTGAGGGCTTCGTTTCTCCGATCATTAAGCGAGGAAAAGAAGGAGTGAAATAGTGGTTTGGTTCCCGATCAACCAAAGTTACCTTCATTGAAGAACCCATAGTATTTTTTAAAGCATTAGCAGCAACTATTCCACCAACTCCGCCACCAAGAATCAGGGTTTTCATAAACTCACCTCATAAATAAGTTTTCCCTTAAGTAAAATCTTATTCTTCCTTCCTTAATAAATCTTGGTTAATTGTATCCGAAAATTACATTTTCGTTTTGTTGAATTCAAAACCCGGAGAAATCGTTATAGAATAAGAGAATGAGGTAAAATGATATGGTAGAATATTCGAGACAAGAACTTTTAGGAGCACATCAAGTCGTATCCTCTACCATTAGTAAATGTGAAAAGATACGACCTAAATTTGCAGAAGGAACTTCTCAACACACACTCCTTAAGAATAGAATAAAGGCTATGTATATCTCAAAGGCGCTAATAACAGAGGATCGTGAGATTGAGATATATTCAAAAGAAGAACTGATTGATGCCCTAAGACCGATAGTATCTGTAATAAGTAAGTGTGAAGCGGGGCAGAAGAAACATGAGATGGAAGCGCTTCAATACAAGCGCTTTCAAAAGATTATTGATGCGATGAACATTGCTAAAACGTTGATCACAGATGAAATTGGTAAAAGAGGTTAATCTTGGATTTATGGTTAAAGAGTGGGCAAATGCCAAAAACTTGCCTTCCGCTCCATGTGGATGAACTGTGTAGATTTGATAATAAGGAATCTGAGAGGTTACATGGGTAGTCGCTTAATGCCAGAATGAAAATATTTATTAGCCCCCAAAAAGTAATTTTATTTAGACACATATTTTGACCTCCCCATATTAGAAGTTCCAGCAAGTAATTAAACCGTATTATTTTGCACCATTTTAACTAGAAATATTTAATTAATAGGTCAGCCAAAAATACTATTTAAAAACAGCAACGTATCTGATGCTGAAAAAGATA
The DNA here is from genome assembly GCF_002196705.1 of Desulfosporosinus sp. FKB. Taxonomy (GTDB): domain Bacteria; phylum Bacillota; class Desulfitobacteriia; order Desulfitobacteriales; family Desulfitobacteriaceae; genus Desulfosporosinus. Next base: position 20,524 of record NZ_NADJ01000016.1, on the reverse strand, counting down.
AGAAAGCTCTCCCCTTAAAATGGAGAGAGCTTTAGTGTCGGCTAAAGAGCATGTGAGGCGAATTTTAGTTAATTGTATACTGTAGAGGAATATAATGAAATATGTCGAATATTGACCTGAAAACCATAGGGCCTGTTTTTTATGGCAGACCTACAAAAGGTAAGTTGAGGTTCTCTTCAAACGCAGTTATGTCTTAAGTTCATGATAGATATATGCTACAATAAGCTTGAAAATAATATAATGTTAGATAATAGGAGGAAAAAGTTGAAGAATAGCCGCAGCAAGAATAGTAAAGGGATTGGTGTCAGATTATCTTTATTGCTAGGATTTGTTTTAATTTATATCCTAGGGTCCAGTAGTTTTTCTTTTGCTAAGTTTGAAAGCCTTAATAAGCTAAATCAAGAGAATGCACAAAAAACAATGGCATTTACTAATATGGTTAACGAATCAAGACAAGCTCAAGTTGAGTTTAAAAAGCAAGTACAAAATTGGAAGGATACGTTGATAAGAGGTAATGACCCAAAATCTTTTCAAAATTACTACACCCAGTTTCAGCAAGAGAATAATACTGTTCAAACTCTTTTGAAAAGGCTTAAAGAAGATATGGCTAAACAAGGGATGAGTAGCACTTCAGTCGATGCCTTAATAGCCAATCACAAAGAACTTTTTGAAAAATATACTTCGGCCATCAAAAACTACGATATGAATAACAGGGAAAGTTTACATATTGTTGATGGGCTTGTGAAAGGTATTGACCGAAAACCAACGGACGATATGGATTCATTGGTGAATCAAATTGTCGCTAAAACGAATTCAGAAAATGAAGCCATGGTAAAGCATACGGATATTAATGCCAATAATTTTAGAAAGGATTTAGTAGTAATAGGTGGACTCGGCATATTCTTAACTATTGTACTATCGGTTCTCCTATTTTCTACTTACAGGGGAATTGTAAAATCTATCAGACAACTAAATACGCTAATGGATAAAGCTGGGGGCGGGGACCTTACTATAAGGGGCGAGATCTACAAAAAAGATGAATTGGGTCAGCTAACCGAAAGTTTTAATCAATTCATTGAAAGTATCAGGGGGTTGCTTACAAAAATACTGCAGGACTCGAATCAATTGAATACAGAGAGTAAAACTATTTCATCGTCTATTAGAGAAATTTCTGCCCAAACTCAGATGGTAAATGCATCGACTCAAGAAATTGCTGCAGGCATGGAAGAAAACACTGCAGCGACGGAAGAAGTGAGTGCATCAAGCCAGGTTATATTAGATTCTACCAAGCAGCTCTTTGATGTGGCCGATAAAGGTTTAGGACACACACGTGAAATCAAGCAACGAGTTCAAAATCTAAAAACCGATACTGTAAATTCAGCTAATCTTAGCAAAGAAATTTATACACAGAAACAAGAGCATATCTTAAGGGCCATTGAAAGTGGCCAAATCGTTAACGAAATTACCAATATGACAGATATTATTTCTAATATTGCGAGCCAAACTAATTTATTAGCTCTGAATGCCGCGATTGAGGCTGCTAGGGCAGGAGAGAGCGGCAAAGGTTTTGCTGTTGTAGCAGAAGAAGTTCGTAAACTTGCAGAACAGTCGGCGAAAACGGTTTCAAGCATTCAAACAGTTACTGAAGAGGTCCAAACTGTATTCGGAAATCTCTCCGAATATGCACGGGATCTGTTGGATTATATTAATGGACCAGTAACTAATGACTATGTACAGATGGTTGAAACGAGTAGGCAGTATGATGTGGATATGGACTTTGTATATGAGTTAATCCAGAAATTCGAATCAAATGCTGAGGAAATTGCTACTTCAATCGAGCAAGTTATAAGGACTATTGAGTCAGTTGCTGCATCGACAGAGCAAAGCGCTTCGAATTCAGGACAAATCTCAATAAGCATGAATGATACAGCAAAAGCCATTGGAAATATTTCTAAGATCGCTGAGGAACAAAGTGATTTAGCTGAAGAGCTAAACCAAATGATCAATAAGTTCCAGATCTTTGGAACATCTGACCTTTAATTTCCTTGGACAACTTTTTTCGCCTGTTAGCCATTATAGAAAGAAAGTGCCGAATTTTGATTATTTCTGGATTGATTCTAACGATTTCTATGCTAGTTTTTGCTTTGGGGAAAAGTCCGGTGTTTAGAGTAGATCGTGCTGGAATTGCAATTATTGGTGCTGCTCTAACAGTTGGAACAGGAGTAATGAGTTTCGATCAGGCGGTCCAGGCTGTAGATTACCGGACGATAGTCCTTTTATTCTCAATGATGATTATTACGTCTTACTTAAATATGTCAGGATTCTTTCAACTAGCTGGAAATCAGTTCCTAAATCGTTTGCATAGCAAAAATCAATTAATGTTTATGGTCATTCTTATAACAGGTATATTGTCTGCCTTCTTTATTAACGATATTATCTGTTTAATCTTAACCCCGATTGTAATCATGATTACCAGGCAGGCAAAGTTAAATCCCACACCTTACTTACTAGGAGTAGCAACCGCTTCGAATATAGGCAGCGCAGCCACCTTAATTGGTAATCCTCAAAACATCCTAATTGGCAGCCTTTCACACATCAATTTCGCTTGGTATATGGCACTGGCAATTCCACTTATACTCTTAGGACTTGGACTTATTTACCTTATGCTTAGTTGGATGTACAAAGGGGAACTGAGCGGTCACCTTCCAGAGGTTCAGCCGATGATGGGGGTAGTGCATGGATATTTAGTCAAGAAGGGTTTAGTTGTTGTATTTCTAGTTTTGGTAGGATTTTTAATGGGATTTGATCCAGCGATTGTTGCCAGTCTAGGAGCAGCATATTTGCTCATAACTCGTCGAATTAAACCGAATAAAATATACAGCGGCATTGACTTTAATCTTTTAGTCATATTCATAGGATTATTTGTAATCATTGGTGGCATTGAGCATAGTGGCCTGCTCATGTTACTTATTCATATGCCATGGATGAAAAGTATCCAAAGTTTATGGGTATTTTCAATGTTGACTGTGATACTTTCCAATATTATTAGTAATGTACCAGCTGTAATGCTGCTGAAATATCTAGTTCCGCTGCATATGGGACATATTTGGTGGGCTTCATTGGCTATTTTCAGCACGTTTGCAGGGAATCTGACACTGACTGGTTCAATCGCCAATTTGATTGTCGTGGAGCTTGCTAAAAAGGAAAATGTGGAGATTAATTTTATGACCTATTTGAAAATAGGGCTTCCTTTGACAGCTTTCATGGTGTCGGCTGCACTTGCATATTTTACAATTATAACGAAAGTATTCCATACTGTTTAAGTACGTTTTTGATTTATAAAAAGACAACTCATCTGTAAAAGGGCTGGATGATAAGGTTTCATTCAGCCCTTTTGTTGTCGGGGTGTTCCTTGGATAAGTAACTTTTGGGGATATTTCGGAAAGAAATTTATTTAGTGATCTAAATCACATATCAATGAGAGAATTTAGTTTATGATTAATTAATAGGTAAATCAGGACAGTTGAGAGAGTCTTATGTTAGGGAGGTCAGCAACTAGTAAGAAAATCAAAAATTATAGGAAAAAGGAGAGGGGGTACGAAATCATGCCGAGTTCAGGCACTTAGAATCAACCGTCGAAAATTGACGAAAAATTATGATTAAAAGCAGGAAGGAATTAAGAATTACTTAAAGAATGTAGAATATAGTCGTACTTATTCTTATTTAAAACACATAGTCATTACCAAAAAACACCCACTATTAATGGGAAATTACTTATGAGGAGGGGATTGGCCTAACAATGAAGCCGACTTCAAAACGTATGATTATTCTGTTAGGAATGGGAACTGTTCTTGTATGTTCTCTATTATTCTTAACCTACCACTACATCATTGGCCCAGAAGGACTAAGTACGAGTGTGCCGTCTTTGAGTGCGGTTGCAACTGGGGACAATAAGGCTTGTGTAGAATGTCACCAGAAAGAAAATCCGGGAATTATCCAGCAATATCATGACAGCGAACATTCCAGCCGTGGAGTTCAATGTCTCGATTGCCACAAAGCAGTGAAAGGGCAAGATACGTTAACGACACAGCATTACAATGTTGCAATTATCTCTAAACCGACTCCTAATAATTGTGCTCAATGCCACGCAACCGAAGTCAAACAGTTCGAGGCAAGCAATCATTCTGCAAAATCATGGTATGCGGTCCAAGGAGCAAAAAATTTCACATCGGAAGAACTGGCTAAATATCATTTACTCGATGCTAATGGCAAGCCTCTCAATGGGGGCAATGCTAATGCCGTTTATAATCTCATCGGTAAAGATGCTAGTGCTCAATCTTGCGAGGTTTGCCATGCTGTTGGTCAAAAGAATAGTGACGGCAGTTTTGGGGATTGCACAAAGTGCCATTTAAGGCATACTTTTGATGTAGCACAAGCCCGCAAACCGGAAACATGTGCCCAATGCCATCTAGGTCCCGATCATCCGCAGGCAGAAATATATAACGAATCGGCTCACGGAACTTATTATCAAGCAAATCAATCAAAATATAATATGGACGCGCCTTCTGGAACATTGACTGTAAATGATTTTCCGGCTCCAACTTGTGCCACCTGTCATATGTCGGCCTTTGGCAGCGTTCAAGGGACTCACGATGTAGGGCAGCGTCTGAAAGATAACCTAACTCCTGAAATTGCTTCACTGCGTAAGGATGGGGATGTTCACCAGCAAACGATGAATTCAATTTGCCTTAATTGTCACGTCCAGTCGTTTATCAATGATGTCATGAGCAAAGCAGACAAAACCATTGCCCTTTCCAATCAAAATGTCCAGAAGGGTAAATCGATTGTCCAAGATCTGCGCAATTCTGGTTTGCTAGGCACCAAGCCCTTTGGCACTCCGATCGACTTTGAATATTTCGAACTATGGCATCATGAAGGCCGTAGAGCACGGTTTGGAGCCGTCATGGGGGGAGCAGACTATGTAAATTGGAATGGAATTTATGAGCAAGAAAAAGCATTAGTTGACATGCAATCACAGGCCGATGCTTTGAAAGCGAAGCATTAGGGGAGGATTGGAGATATGATCCGTCGGTTCTATCAAATAGCTATTCGCTATAAGACCTCTCTATTGCTTGGTATGATGGGTATGAATTTTCTGCTCACGGGAGTTGATGTCTTCATTGCCCACTCCCAAAACAATTTCTTTCGTTGGGAACTAATTCCCCTAATTTATACCCCGCTTGCCGTTCTAGCTATTCTTGCCCAACTCATTTTTGGCTCTAATACAGGAGTAAAGAGAGTCTTCCAGGGAGTTATGTGGTTAGGTGTTGCTGTTGGTGTATTAGGGACTTTTTTTCACCTATCGGGAAACGCCACATTCAGCCGTGAGAGTTTGTTTCGACTTTTAGTCGAGGGCTCTCCAGTTGCTGCCCCGATCGCTTTTGCTGGGATTTCCAGTTATGCCTTAGTAAGTGAACGTTATCGAGGAACAGCGAGACGATCAAAATTACTGATGCTGGTTGCTCTTGGCTTCTTAGGGGCGGTTGTCGCGGCATTTTTAGATCATGCACGCCTGGCTTTTATACCAGTCTATACCCTAATTCCTATCGTGTCTGGCTCACTTGCCACAATTGCCTGTTTCTATACGGCTTTTTGTCAAGTAAACACTACAGAAACTTATCTTTATTTAAGCATTGTAACACTTAACCTACTCGTAGGTTTATTGGGATTTGGTTTCCACGTTTGGGGTGATTTAGCCGGAACTCAGAGTATTGTCTGGGCAAGAATCATGTATCGAAATCCATTACTGGGCCCCTTGCTATTTTCTAATCTTGCATTTTTGGGTGGCCTTAGCCTGCTGCCAGAAAATGATGATGATTATAAATAATTTGGTTACTAATCTATTATTTGCTTCGTTTAGAATATAGGTTGTGATTCATACTACTACTTAAGTAGAATTTTAAGCGGAGGGTTGCAGCTGATGACTGAACATTTTATTAAGAATATTGATTTTTCCAAGGCTTTGACAATGGAAACATTGGTTCAGTACACCGAGGGTCAGGTCGTGAGCAGAACTCTGACCCAAGGGAAATCCCTAAGTATTACGTTATTTGCTTTTGCTGAGGGGGAAGAAATTAGTGCACATTCCTCAAGCGGTGACGCGTTAGTCTATCTTCTAGACGGAGAAGCGGAAATTACGATTGGGGAAGAAAAGTTCTCTTTAAAAAAGGGAGAGACAATAGTTATGCCAGCCGGTGTCCCACACGCGTTGCTGGCGGTTAAAAAATTCAAAATGATCTTGACTGTTGTATTTACCCAGTAAGTAATTAAAAATAGGCAAATTTTTCATCTATGGCCGATGCTGCCAATGAAGGGCTCTCTTTTTAGTAGAAGGAGAGCCTTTTTACTCATTAGAAGGTTTAACCGTTGAAGCCAAGCTTGTTAAACCGGAGACTGCACCAAGCCCCATCGTTTCTACTATGGAGGAGGGTACTATGACCATAGCTCCTTTTTCCTTGATACCCTCATATAGGATATTCATCGCCCGCAGATGTAAAGCAACGGGATTATTCTCATAAGATTTGGCGGCTTCGGAGAATTTAGCCGCAATTTCTGTCTCAGCAGTCCCCAAGATTATTCTGGCTCGACGCTCTCGTTCAGCCTGAGCTTCCCGGCTCATGGCATCCTGAAGTCCTGAGGGCAATACGACATCCCGTATCTCAACAGCATTTACAACAATACCCCAGGGCTCAGTCCGCTTATCAATTACCTCTTTTAGCTCGCGATCAATTCTTTCCCTGTCAGAAAGCATTTCAGCTAAATTTGTTCGGCCGATAACATCTCTTAAGGCCGTTTGCGCTGCCCAAAAAACAGCATCCCTATACTGAGCCACTTCTAATGAAGCTTTCTTAGCATCTACTACTGTCCAAAACAACACAGCATCGACGTCAACGGGAACCGTATCTTTTGTCAGAGTTTGTTCAGCCTTAAAAGTTGTGGTGATTGTACGGTGGTCAATCCAGTTACTTACAGAGTCGATTATTGGAATTACAAAGAACATACCTGGTCCAGCTAAGTGGCTAAACTTACCAAGACGAAGAATGACGGCTTTCTCCCATTGATTAGCGACTTTTACACCATACCCAAACAATAGGGCTAAGAAAACTCCAATTATTATCCAGCCCAACCACCCAGTCATAAACCAAATCAAGCCACCGACTAAAAGAAAAATAAATCCTAATAACATAGATAGAGGACTAGGTCCACGAAAATCAAAATTGGGTAGGTTTACATTTTGATTAGGCATTGGCAAACACCTTCCTAATTATTTAGTAGATTTTTGTACTATGGGTATTTTGCACAGCTTTCTATATTTATATGGGCTGTTTTTCCTTGAATAACTAACTCTATTGGAACTAATAGTTATAATGACAAAGCAGCAGTGAATGAACTGTTGCTTTGTCATTATAACTGTAAAAAATTATTCGCTAGGAAATTAGATGAGATACGCTTCCTGCTTATTTCATCGTTGTCGTTATTCTCGGGGCTATTCGTGCCTGGTTATTTCCGGCAATAGGCACAGAGTGGGCTGACAGCGTGCTGGCAGTAATTGGATTTGCCATAGCCGGAACTTTGTTTATCATACCAACTGCAGGGGAAGTTCCTATTGTACAATCACTAATGGCCTTTGGTTTGGGTATTGGTCCAGGGGTCGCTTTACTTATGACGTTGCCAGAGGCTATGTTTTCATTTTTTGAGAAGTATAGCCTCTTCTTAATGAAAATTTACTGCCATTTAATGAATCCTATAGTATTACATTATTTTTGGTGCTAGAAGGATTAGTCGTATTTATAACGAATTAAAAGTATTTGATAGAACCAGATTTGGAGGGCTTACTATGTCAGAGCAGAATGCACCAAGAGGAGCTTTTATTCAAAGGGATAAAGAAACCTATGCCATTGTCCCACGAACCCCGGTCGGGATAGTTACCCCTGAATTATTAGAAAAGATCGCGAGTGTTGCCAAAAAATACGAAATTCCTATCATTAAGATTACTTCTGCTCAGAGGATTGCTTTAGTGGGAATGAAACCTGAGATTGTCGAATCTGTGTGGGAAGAGTTAGGTACCGGTATTGGACCTGCAGTTGAGAAATGTTTTCATTATGTTCAGGCCTGCCCAGGTACTACCGTTTGCAAATTTGGAATTCTCGATTCTCTCGGTCTGGGAATGCGCTTGGAGGAACTTTTAGTGGGAGCAGAACTCCCTGCAAAAGGAAAAATAGGTGTATCCGGTTGCCCCTTATGTTGCGCTGAGAGCTTTGTGCGCGATTTTGGCGTCTTTGGAAAACGAACGGGTTGGACCTTTGTTTTTGGAGGAAATTCAGGTAGAAATCCACGTATTGGTGATGTCATAGCTGAGAATTTAACCGATGATCAGGTGGTTGAATTGACTAAAAAATGCCTGGAATATTATCGGGAAAATGCGAAACCTAATGAGAGAACTGCTAGATTTATGCAGCGCATTGAAATTGAGGAATTTAAAAAAGCTGTATTAGCAGAGTAGCTGTATTATTAGGGTAGAACCACTCAAAAGTGGGACAAGTTAAACGCTCAATTGGTCAGCCCCTGCTCCTTCATTGGAGTAGGGGCTGATCTTATTACATATTTAACAATTTTATCATAACTTATTCATCAATAGGCGTTGTATAAGGTGTATAGTTCGTATTGAACTCAACAAAGGAGGAATTAACATGGTTAGATTTGGTCTTCTAGGCAGTGGTCTCATCATGGGTTTGGGGTTTCTCAGCATAGCGATACATTTTGTACTATGGATTGTTTTAATTATGATCGTTGTAAGGCTATTTCGCAGTCATAAGGATAGACATCATGGTGTTACAAGACCAAATGACTATGCATTAGAAATTCTTCGAGAAAGATTTGCTAAAGGCGAGATTGATGTCGAGGAATTTAATAGAAAAAAGGAAGATTTATCAAGGAAAGACTAAATTGTCGGTAAAAAGTTTATGCGTTGGTAAGAAGCTTCTCGCCAACGCATTTTGTTTGTAAAGGTAAAGATGTTCGAATTATTTACGGAAATATTTTCTTGACATTAAGCCAGAAATTGGAGTATGGATTGAGTTTTTATTTAACTATATACTGTTGATATGACGATATCTGTAAATTTCCTGGCCTCAAACAAGTTCATAATAATAAATAATGGGGTTAAATTATGACGTCAAGAAGGACTTTCATTAAAATGATCGCCGGGACAGCCGCAGGTTTTTACTCTTTTGGGTTATTTTCATTCAAGAATGGCCCTCTTGAAGTTCTCACTCAGAAATCTGTTACTCAGAAATCTGTTTCAGTAATTGCTTCGGAACCTAAACCACATTATCTTCCCCAAAAAGTACTGAACAATTCTCTAATTAATGCATTTGACTACATTGTAACCCCGACATATGATCATTCTGACCAAGCTGTTCATCCAAGTGTCATTGATTTTAAAACGGAATATGGACTGGAGGCTTGGGGAAACTTTCGTTATTGGATGGCCCTTACACCGTATCCCAATTTTAATAGTGCTTGCGAAAATCCAAGTCTCCTGGCGAGTATGGATGGGATCAACTGGGTTAATCCACCGGGTATAAAGAACCCTTTAGCTCCGAAGCCCTTCGGAATTTTGGACAAAAATTATAATTCCGACCCTGAATTAGTCTATGATCCTGGTGATAACATACTGATTTTATACTGGCGTGAATATAGTAATAATGCTTTTGAGAAAATATGGGCAAGAAAAATAAGTCCAACCCATGAGTTAAGTAACAAAGTCCTTTGTTTTGAAAAAGCTTGGGACTTTACAAGAACAGGTTTAATCTTATCTCCTACCGTTTGGCGTAAAAGTGCTCAAGAATGGTATATGTGGACTACTGATTCGCGATTTACAATGTATTTGCATACTTCGAAAAACGGTTTGATGTGGAGTGAAGGTCAACCTTGCAGTGCTCCCTGGGATACATGGAATGGGGGATATATTCCTTGGCATATAGCAGCCAAACCCAATTATCCCGAACAAAGAATTGAGTTCTTAATTGCAGGTTGGCCGAAAAGAGAAACTATTAATAATTGTCAATTATTTTATGCAACTGCACCAATGGCACAACCAAAAGAGCTTAGTATCCCTTATGAGAGGGCCTTAATTGAACCTAGCTTAGGGCATAGGTGGGATAATGGATACATTTATCGGAGCAGTTTTGTTATAGAGCACGGAGATACCACGAAATTACGTATCTGGTATTCAGCCTGCTCAAAGAAAAAGGTTTGGCATATCGGTTATACAGAAGGAACTTTAGATAATAAGACATTCCAAAGTGTCTGAGTATTTGCCTAATAGGAAAATGTATGCGACTAGCCTGCTGCCTTGGCGGCAGGCTTTTAACCCTAAACTTTCAGTAACCTTTCAGGTACTACTCATCTTCTTTTAAGTTTTATCCTCCATAATAACCAAGTAATAACTTTGGATTTGGAGGATAGGTTTGTGAAAAGAAACTTAGTAAAACTGTTAATTGATGCTCTTCTATCGGTTATCTTCGTATTGCTTTTTAATACACATGTCATTGCCTTGCCTTTCCATGAAGTATGCGGAATTGGCATCGGGTTCGGTATTCTAGTTCATATCTTGCTAAATTTGCAATGGGTAAGGAAGGTAAGCTTGAGGCTGTTTGATTCAAAACTCCCCATTAAAACTCGTTTGGGATATGTCCTTAATCTCTTTCTATTAATTGCCTTTGCTTTAATCATTGTCAGCGGAATACTTATTTCTAAAGTCCTCTTTCCCAATCTTCGCGTTGGTAATGAAGGATTGTTTAGAACATTACACGTCAGTGTCTCTTATTTAACTCTCGTTCTGATTGGTATTCATATTGGGTTACATTGGAAGTGGGTTATGGGTTTCTTCAAAAACGCCTTTAAAATTAAATCAACTAAGACATCAGAAGTTGTTGCCAGGGTTTTCATGATTATCTTCCTACTGTTCGGTGGTTATCAGCTAGCCGCAACAAATTTTGTGGACCAAATTGCAAATATCAACGACGTCTTTACGATGACTAATTCTCAAACCACGCATGATGGGTTTCAACAGCAAACCCAACAACAACGAGTTAGAGGAAGAGGTTCTCGAGGCGATTCTGATCATTCATTCTCAGGAGAAGCCAAAGGACAATTCCAAAGCCCTAACGCACTTAATGTACTTACAATAATTATAGAATACTCTGGAATAATGAGTGTCTTCGTAATCTTAACGTATTATATGGAAAGATTCTTGACCAGAAAGAAACACATTACTGACGGGTTTTAAATTAATGTATTGAGAAGAATGACAGGACTATACCTAATTTAGACTTAGGAATAGCCCTGTCATTCTTTGCTGCTTTATTAACATCAATTTGTAATTGAACCTTGAGATTCTGTTCATTTAAAATAGTGCTGAGAATATCGACTTATTCTGGATATACTTTTAATATAGATGAAATAATTACTTAGAGGTTATGAGAAAAAAAGGAGCTTAATATGACAGAAAATAATTATATCCAAAAGGTTAAAGATAGCTATTTTGAAGAATTAACAATTGGGCTGGAAGATTTAAAAATGATGCTGAAAGAAGTCATGCCCGTGGAGGGCTATGTGGATTCGGACATATTCGAAGAGAATGGAATTACAACCATTGTCCTTAAGGACTACTATAATGAAGATAAGTGGGATGTAGCAGACTTACTTTGTAAGTTAAGGATTAATTCCGAAGGTATTATACAAGTTGTTGAACACGATATCCCTCCGCTCTTTAACGATAAAAACCAAAAAATAATTCTGGTTCTCTCAAGCCTTGTCGGGAAAAAGTTAAATTATAAAGTGAAAGATGACAATATCATCGATCCTCTTGAACCGGTAGTAGATTATTTGTATGACGAAACGAAAAGTTTATAATAGGTTGCAGCCTAACTGTTAGCAAGTGACTGTGTCCGCGGTCAACTTGCTAACAGTTTTTCCTGCTTTTTAAAAAAAGCACCTTTTAGGTTGGCCGGGGGGATTGGTGAAAAGGATAAATGGATAATTGAAGAAATGGAGACTTGCAGTTGTGAGTATGTTAATATATTACATATACATATACATATACATATACATATACATATACATATGACCTCGTCTCCACGGAAGCAAGGAATGGGAACCACTCCCACTTGTCGAAGTGGGAGTTTTACAAGTGGATAAACAAAATACCAACTGTTGAGGTGATTCTAATAAAAACTGTGGTGATATATAGGTCGAAAACAGGTTTTGCTCAAAAATATGCCGAATGGCTTTCTAAGGAGTTGTCAGCTGATAGATTCGACGTTTCAAGTGTAACTGTTAATATGTTAGAAGCTTATGACACTATCATTTATGGCGGCGGCTTATATGCAGTAGGTATCAATGGATTGAAATTTATCACAAATAACCTTGATAAGCTCAAAGACAAAAAGATTGTAGTTTTTGCTACAGGGCTGTCTTTATCAAAAGACGAAGTAATAAATGATGTGTTCAAAAAGAACTTCACTCCTGAACAACAAAAATTAATAAAGTTTTTTTATTTGCGGGGTGGGTTTGATTATAAGAAATTAAACGTTGTAGATAAAGTATTGATGAATCTACTCAAGATATCTATAAAATGGAAAGAAAAAAGAAATAAGCCTTTAACTTCGGATGAGAAAGGTATGCTTTCAATTTACGACAAGTCTACAGATTTTACATGTAAAACGAAAATTGATGAAATTGTTGCCTATGTCCATGGGACAAAATAGTTTTCCAGCGATAACAACTTAAGGAAAAATTTTAGACCCAAGGGACAGACTGCCAAAATGGCAGTTTTTTTAATTTATTCCCTTGCTTGTGGGGCAAAAGATGATATAGAAAATTTCGTTATATTATCAAGGTGAAATGGAAAGGATTTAGTTAAATAATAATGGTCAGGCTGGGGTACTGCTGTAACGATAACAGCACAGCTTGGGCCTATATAGAGGTGCGGAACGTTATGTCTAGTACAGTTTGTGCTCTAGCCATCGCTGTTCAGGCTGGAATTCCGGTTCTAACTTGGGGGCCTCCAGGTGTGGGAAAAACGGCATCAATTACTAAGCTCGCGGATGTTTTGGGAATTCCGCTCGAAGTTGTCCTGGCCTCCATTCGTGAACCTTCAGATTTTTCAGGTCTGCCGGTAATTGGGAAAGCCTTTTGGCAGAAGAATACTATGCTGTTTTGGAGAAACAGGAACAGTTGCCATTAGCTTATCAAAAGAAGAATCAAACGTCAGGTTCACCGGCTCAAGAGCAAACGGGCAAAACGGTTGAGGTCAATGGTCTGGATTCCTCTCCCAGGCCTGGTTCCGGTCTGTCCGGTTCTTGTGCCACCGGTCAAATGGCGTCTTGGGAGGATCAACCACCCAGCAAAGGGTCTGCGTCTGGAGTCAGTCTAACTGAAGGAGAATTAATTCGCCGCAATGTTGCTCAACAAGTCAGAGAACATGCCAGAAGTCAGGGCAGTGTTCCCAGACATTGGTCTCGCTGGGCAGAAGACAAGCTTCAACCTAAGGTAGACTGGCGAAAACAGCTTGCTGCAGCTATACGATTTGCTGCTGCAGATACAACTGGGGCAACTGATTATTCATACTGCCGTCCCTCGCGTCGGCATGGGCAGATTGGACAGGGAAATGTTATATTTCCGTCCCTGCGCTGTCCCCTGCCTTCAGTGGCGGTGGTGGCGGATACCAGTGGAAGCATGTCTGAGAAAATGCTTTCCCAGGCTTTAGCTGAAATATTCGGTATTTTAAGGTTCTTGGCACATAAGGAAAAAATTTACGTTTTGGCTGTGGATCAGACGGTTGAGTTTTGTCGCCGAGTGTTTCGTCCAGAACAGATTCAACTTACGGGAGGCGGCGGAACAGATATGAGAGTTGGCTTAGAAGCCGCGGCAAGATTAAAGCCTTTACCTCAACTAGGAATTGTCATTACTGACGGACAAACTCCATGGCCCGATCGTCCCCCACAAAGGATGAAAGTTATTGTATTATTGTTCGGAGATGGAATAGCCCCTGATTGGGCTAATGTCATTAAAATTAGAGCATAGCTTGCAAACTAATAGAGCAGGGATATTGGCAAAAAAAAGCCCCTCGCGAAGAGGGGGAAAGGTGGAAATATCAGTTTCCCTTATTACGGGGTGGGTATAGATCAAATTATGTCATAAAAAATATGAAAAAGTTGTCGAAATTTAGCGTTTAAGAAACATTATTTATTTTCAAAATTAATTTCTTATCTTTCAAAATTAAAATTTGTGGCTATACGTCTTCAATTAAACAGGTTGACTGTTTACTATTTAGAATAGGAACCTTGCCATTGGCTTGGCTAATAACATAAGAGGTGAAATTGATGAAAAAAAGTATGGGAGCTAGAACTTTGGTTTATCCTACACCGGTATTTGTGATATGTACCTATGATGATGAAGGTAATCCCAATGCCATGACTGCTGCCTGGGGAGGTATTTGTTGTTCATCTCCGCCCTGTGTCGCGGTTTCACTACGCAAAGCTACTTATACTTACAGCAGCCTTCTAGCTAAAAAGGCCTTCACTTTAAATGTTCCGTCAGAGAACTATATTAAAGAAGCTGATTATTTTGGCTTAGTATCTGGCAAAAAGGAAAATAAATTTGCTCATACCGGTCTAACACCGGTAAAAAGTGATTTGGTTGATGCACCTTATATCAAGGAATTTCCGGTTAATTTAGAATGTAAAATCATAAACGTTCTTGAAATTGGCCTGCATACTCAGTTTATTGGTGAGGTTTTGGATGCGAAAATTGATGATACCCTTCAGGAAAAAGGAGATCACCCGCTTATCGAACAAATAAAACCTTTAATATTTGCGCCTGAAAGCAGAGGTTACCATGTTGTCGGTAAACAAATTGCCCAGGCATTTGCGATAGGCAATGATACGTAACATTAAATAGAAATGGATTTTCGAAAGAGGCCACTCTAACTTAAGAGTGGCCTCTTTTTCAACGCTCATTTAATACCCAAATTACCCGTACCGGTGATATTAAGTATTCGTTTAATCTCGGTATATGACTAGGAAAAAATTTCAGAATTAAATTATATTATCACAGAATTCGAAATAGCAATTTTATTCCAGCAAAATAAAGTGCTATACTTAAATAAATTAAATTATTGTGAAAAATAAATAAATTAAAAATTTGATTTTAGGCGCAAATAATTATCTAAGATCGCAAATATTTAAAGTTTAATAATTATATTCAATAAGTTTAAAGATTTATCTATAAAGAAAAATTATGATAGGAGTGACGTTAAATGGGAAAAAGGAATATCGTTATTGGAGTTACCCCAGTAGAATTCGATAATATGCCTGATTCATTAATTGGCAAGTATACCCTCGCGGTTTTAGGCGTTCGCGATTTATACAACAAAATGACCAAGGAGTGGGCTAAAGAATATAATATCGATCTTAAAGTTAACAATAAGTGTAATATGCAGAAAGCTATATCAATATCGATGACAAATAATTGTGTGTCATTAGAGGCATTGAGCATTTTAATGAGAATAGGCAGAAAGCCAGTGTTAATGTCACTGGCTCAGAAGAGTAATCTGTCACATACAATATTCCGCGTTAAAAACAAGGTACTCTACAGCTACACTCTTTTAATTTTTGACACGTTAGAAGATGCCGCCAAAATGGCTGAATTCTTTGTTGAAAAGGCAAATGCCTATTCCAGTGTTCTTGAAAGGTGTTCCTATGAGGCTGCCGGGTTAATAACTGATAATCATGTATTTTATGGTGAAGCAGATCCTAGTCATACTGTGAATTCTCCATCTGCCTTTTACTAAGTTTGGTTTTGTGACCGATTCATCCTCAAAAATTACTAGTCTTATCTCGATTAGCCCCCATCAGGACGGTGGGGGCATTTTTTTGAGTTTAATAGATAGAGCATTACCTCTCACTTCTAGAATAATCATAAAGCTCATACTAAAGTAGGGATCAAGAGAAGAGTATCTATCCAATGGGATAATCTTAATAGGTTATTACGGATCAAATTTCAAATGTAATTAATAACTACTGACGCTTTTTACAAATAACATCTTGGACGGATTTTACAATTGTCTCTGCCGTTAAGCCTAGGACATCATGCAATTCATCATAGGGAGCACAAACGGCAAAACGATCTTTAACGCCAACTCTTTGTAATGGAACGGGATATTCCTCAACCAAAAGTTCAGCTACGGCACTTCCCATTCCGCCGAGGATCGTATGTTCTTCCGCAGTGACTACGGCACCGGTTTTTCGAACTGAGCGCAGTAGTGTCGTCTTGTCTAAAGGCTTAATGGTATGAAGATTAATGACTTCAGCTGAAATTCCAAGTGAGGCAAGGTTCTCGGCTGCCTCCAGTCCTTTGGCAACCATTGCCCCAGTGGCTATGATGGTTGCATCTTGTCCCTCCCTTAAGATACGGGCTTTTCCCAGTTCAAAGGGATCTTCTTCACAGGTGACAAGGGGTGTCGGTAAGCGCCCGACTCGCAGATAAACCGGCCCTTGGTGCTGGACTGCCGCTCGCACCGCTTTGCGCATTTCTATGGCATCAGCCGGCTCCACAATCATGATGCCAGGCAAAACACGCATTAGAGCAATATCTTCAAAGGGTAAATGGGTTGGGCCATCTTTGCCGGAAGAGGCGCCAATATTGTGACCAACAATTTTTACATTTTGGTTTGCATAAGCAATCGAAATGTGGATTTGCTCCCAGCCGTTTCCAAGCAGAAAATTAGCATAGGCATTTATAAATGGAATTTTTCCAGCAACGGCGAAGCCGGCACCTGTTCCCACGATATCGGACTCCGAAATTCCTAAGTCGAAGAATCGCTCAGGAAACTTTTCTTTAAACAAATATGTCATCGAGGCTTTGGCTACGTCTGCATCGAGGACAACGATATCAGGATTCTCTTGCCCCAAGCGAACAAGTTCTTCCCCGTAAGCTTGACGTGGTGCAATCTTTGTCATTTACTTCAACTCCTCAAGTGCAATTTTTAATTCTGCATCACTGGGAGCAGCCGCATGCCAGTCCACTTGATCTTCCATGAAAGATACACCTTTCCCCTTAATCGTATGGGCGATGATCACACTTGGCTGTGTCTTGACCGCTTGAGCTTGCGCAAAGGCCTTCTCAATCTGTGGGAAGTCGTGTCCATCGATTTCGAGGACATTCCAGCCAAAAGCTTTCCACTTTCCCGGCAGATCTCCTAACGATTTTACCTCGTCGAGACGACCGTCAAGCTGCAATTTGTTGTAGTCGACTATAGCACAAACATTATCTAAATGGTAATGAGCAGCTGTTAACATAGCCTCCCAGACTTGTCCCTCATGCAATTCTCCGTCACCCA
Organism: Desulfosporosinus sp. FKB; assembly: GCF_002196705.1. GTDB lineage: Bacteria > Bacillota > Desulfitobacteriia > Desulfitobacteriales > Desulfitobacteriaceae > Desulfosporosinus. The sequence continues at coordinate 3,057 of NZ_NADJ01000016.1, read as the reverse complement.
GCATCACAAAGGCACGTTGATCAGAACCTTTAAGTTTCGCTGCCAGTGCTGCACCATTAGCAATAGATAGACCTTGGCCCAGCGAACCTGATGCCATATCAACACCCGGGGTCGATTCACAGCTTGGATAAGCAGGAAGCCGACTCTCGGCTTCACGAAAAGTGAGAAGCTCTTCTTCCGGGAAAAACCCCCGTTCGCATAAGGCCGCATATAGTGCCGGCGCCGCATGTCCTTTCGACAAAAAGAAAAAATCACGTTTATCCCAGTGAGGGTTTTGCGGATCGACTCGGAGAACGTTCATATATAAAACGTCAAGGAGATCTGTTGCTGACAAGCAGCCTCCTGGGTGTCCTCCCTTGGCTTTGTGGGTCATTTTCAGAATATGACGGCGCATTCGCCGGGCAACTTCGCTAAGCTCTGAATGGGACAAGCCTTTACCCTGGATCATGGCTTTTTCCTCCTTAACTTGAGTCTTTTCTGTGATCTATTTTAATTGTACTCCGCGATGAAAAAAAACGAAAGTCTGCAATCTAATGGTGCGAGATAAGGAAAAGAATAATTATAAATAATTATAACTATGATAGCGATTCCTGGAGCAAAACATTATGATAAGGAGGAAATAAAGGATAATCGTGGAATGATTTTAAGAAGATATCTTATCGGCAATAGTTAATAACTATTTTTATGGCGAGGAGGCAATATCGTGAGTAATTTACGTGCCCCAGAACTCTTTATTGATAGGAATGGTCTATGGTACGCTGATGGTTTGGTAATGATCAGAAAAGAAATTGTCAACTTATTTGCTTCTAATCTCAAGAAAGATGATCTTAATAACTTTAATATAGAATGGCAGAATCAATTGTACCCTGTAAAAGTAGAAGACGTCCCCTTTTTTGTTCAATCGGTAACTGTACAGGCTGATCAGATAATATTGCAACTTTATGATGGGCGAGAATTCCCCTTGTCTTCAGGCAATATTTTAATAAAGAATCAGATCCCTTACATTTCTTTGTTTTGGCCGGGTGATACGAAACTGTCCCGTTCTTCCTACAGCGAGTTGTGTAAAAACTTGATCGAGCGTGATGGTCAGTACTTTATTAAATACGGCGAAAAAGAATGGCTTGTTGAAGAGTTGCAATGAATTAGAGTTCACTCCATAGCTTCATTTAGAAGAACCATATGAATATGATCTTGCCATTTGCCGTTGATTCGCAAATATTTCTTGGCAAGGCCTTCGTTATAAAAACCGAGTTTTTCTACTACTCGCATCGATCGTGCATTTCGCGGCAAAATATTGGCCTCAATACGATGAAGCCCTAATTTTGTAAAGGCGAATTCAATAACTCTTTTTAGAGCCTCGGTCATATAGCCGTGGTTGATTTCGGTTTGGTCCAATTTGTAGCCTAGGTGGCACGAGAGGAAGGCTCCATGTATGATATTGTTTAAGCCAATTGATCCAATTGTTTTGGACAACGCCTCGTTTTTTATAAAAAGCCAGACCCTGAATGCATCCCCATCATTAATTTTGGACAATTCCTTGCGCAGCGCTTCTTGATGATAACGAATCGTATAAAATTCAGGTTCCTTTTTAGCTTCCCATTCCTGGAGAAACTCGCTATTACGCTTATAATAATCCAAAACTAAATCGGCAAAGGTCTCATCCAATACCATTAGTATAAGTCGTTCGGTTTCTAATTGAAGCTGATTAAAAAGCTCCATTTCTCTCATCCTCCTGATTCTAAGTTAGGAAAATTAGTATATCATTTAGCTGTTTTTCGGACAAGAAAACTTGTATCTTCTCAAAACCCGTTTTTCTTCCCTTGTCTTTCTATGCCTACAAATGGAGTTCTAAGGATAATTGTGAGTTAATGAAATTTGCCCCTAAAATGAATTAAATGACCAGGAACATGAAACAAACATTCTACGGCTGCTAGCTGAATTTGGACTGAAGTAAAACTTAAAACTTACTGAATGTTGGCTGAAAATTCCTTAAGTGGTAGTGAGCTTATGGGTATTTTATAGCACCTATTTGTAAATTAATTCAGTACTGTGAGCGGAAGAATGATTGAAGGAATTATCTAAAAAATAAAAAAGCAGCCTCTAAGGCTGCTGAAAAATGTGACTAACGAAATTATAAAATGCAACATCCGAAAGGGGGTGCTGCCAAAGGAACTTGATTGGCAGCACCCCCTTAATCTTACGCAAAGAGACATGCCTAACTTGATGTCAGACGAGCTCTTAGAAAAAAGTCCCTCCGAATTGCTGTCCCCGGAGGGCAATATAAGTACCATGAAAAAGACTAAGGGACTTTCCCCTTGAATGTATTATATCATGATAAACCGGAATAGCTATTGGTAATAATAGGCGGTTAATTGGGATCATCTAACAATTAATAGTGAAAAATCCTTAGTTTCCTGGTAAACTTGTATCAACTAAACTTCCGTAAAGAATACTACTGGTAAATCAGAAGAGTTCAATAGTAATTAAAGTAAGACCTAGGCCCGATAGAGGCCAAACGAAACTATCGCAAATTCAGGCAAGGAGGAATTAGTTATGAACTGGCAGTATGAAGATCGACGTATATATGCAACTGATGAAAAAGGCGAACTAATGTGTGAAGCAACATTTGTTTCTAAGGAGAATGGCGAGTTAGATATAGACCATACTTATGTAAATCCAAGCTTGAGAGGGCAAGGTGTGGCCGGCAAGATGATGCAGGTTGTAGCTGATTATTTAAGAGAAAAAGGTCTTAAGGCTTCGGCTACGTGTACCTATGCTAATAGCTGGCTGAAAAGACACGAAGAAGTGTATGCGGATATCTTAGCAAAGGATATGGTTGATCAAGCTGTTGCCTGTAAAATTAATTCGAAGCATTAGACTTTTTAAATTAGAATTGACAAAAACGAAGTTTGCAACTAGTATATTAATCACTGAAGTTTCGCACCTAATAAATCAGCTCTAATTCCGGCTTAATTGGGTCAAACAGATATAAAAATTCCGCATGAACACAGGGTTTTGGTATAATTTGATTGCGTACAAATCTACCAAAATTGAGGT
>NZ_NADJ01000015.1 GCF_002196705.1 Desulfosporosinus sp. FKB | reverse complement strand
GATAAAGCTTGTTAAACAGTAAAATTCCAATGGAATTGTCTGAGTTAAGATGCAAGAACTCAAACTGGTGACCAAGTTTCCGCCGGGAAATAACTCCTATCAGGGTGCGAAACTTAAATAATTAATTATTAACGGAGGCTAGTATATGGAAAGAGAAAAAATTATTAATGATGCAAGGACAAAGGCGGAAGGTTACTTCCAGAGAGGTGAGTTTTTTTGTTCTGAATCTGTGATCCACACTCTCAATGAGTTGCTTGGCTGGCCTTTTGATCGTTCAATTACCAGATTGGCTTCAGGCTTTCCGATCGGGATCGGAAAATCGGGTTGTGTTTGTGGAGCCATAAGTGGCGGTGTAATGGCATTAGGGATGGCTTACGGAAGAGATCATGGCAATACAATGAATAGCAAAATGTTACCTATTGCTGCAGAACTTCATGATCATATTAAAAATTTATATAGAAGCACTTGCTGCCGAGTCATTACAAAAGATTTAGTCTTTGATTCTCCTGAACGCAAAGCTCACTGTGTGAAAATAACCGGAGAAGTTGCGGCTTGGGTAACAGACAAATTGTTGGATGATGAAGAGCTAATTAATACAATTAAATCTGTTAACATATAGGAGTTTAGTTTTATGAATTTTAACTCAATACAAACGATAACAGTAGCAGGGCTCTTTTTGCTATTCGGCTATTACCTTCAGAGTAAGGCAATTTGGCTAAGAAAATTGTACATCCCAGCTCCATTTATTGGAGGTATTTTGGCTTCTGTTCTCTTTCTTTGTTTAAAAAGTATTGGACATGTTAAATGGAATTTGGATTATTCTATGCTTCCTGTGTTTGTTGCTGGATTCTTTGCTTCAATTGGACTAAGAACAGATCGTGCTTTTTTAAAAAAGGGTTATAAAGGTCAATTCCTATTTTTAGGGATTGTTATTTTTGTGGCATTATTTCAGAATGTAGTCAGTTTATTGGTTAGTAAGGCTGTAGGCTACAATCCATTTCAAACGGTTATATTTGGGTCAATGGGCCTGATGGGGGACGCTTCTGTACTCAAGGGGGTTCCCAGTCTAATATCAAAAGGGCATGCTTATCTTGGGTTGTTTAATGGCTATTCGGTGTTTGGAAATATTTTTGGTACGGTCCTAGGGGGGTGCCTTTTTATTTTATTAAAGAAGCGAACCCAATTGGAATTGCCTAAAATGACACCAATCGAATTTAAGCCATATGAATTCTTACAACATCTTTTAATTTTTTTATTGACTATATGTCTGGGTTTGCTTCCTACACAATTTGGGTTTGGTAAGTGGATTAATCCGGCAGGGGGTTCTTTTCTAGCAGGGCTTATTATCCGACAAATGTTTGAATTAACGGGTAAATCTCCGATCCAATCACCGAAAGTAAATATAATTGGTAATTTTTCTTTATCCATGCTTTTAATCATTTCTTTCATGTCAATGGACCTAACCGCACTTGCGAAACTTAATACTACCGCTATTTTAATTTTTGTCCTGCAGGCTTGTATACTGATGTTTTTCAGCTTTTATTTAGTCTTTCGTTTTTACAACAGAGACGCATTAGCCGCCTATGTAGCTTCAGGGTTAATTGGATTTAGTTTGGGAATGCCAGCAAGTACTATGTCTACCCTTCAATGTATTGGAGAACAGGAAGGGGCTATTCCAATAGTTTTATACATTGTTCCTCCAGTGGGTGCTTGGCTTATTACTGTGTTTAATCCCTACATTATTAAGTTATTCCTTTAGTGTCTTTCAATAAAGGTGTACCTAATTGTGTGTTATGAATTTAATCATCACATCAAAGGTAATTCTGTTGCCCATTTAAAAACCAGCACTAATGGACCATCACCGTAAAATTCCTTAGTAAGTGCAAGAGCCGCACTAAACGTTTGCTAATAACGGAAAATCGTTCCTGACCGGTGGTAGGGGGTTTGCTTTTGTGAATTTGACGGTCCTCGATCGCGGGGCTGTTACGTTTTGCTCCCAGATAGACGCTGAATCAGCGTCTTTTCGTTTCTCTTGAAACAATTAATCCGGATTTTAAGCCCCCCACTTCTATAAGTGGGGGTGGGTCCTTCGTAAACTTCAGGTGGGGTAGAGTCCTCCTTCGCCGCTAAGTATTCCTATTGGGAAAGGCGGCTCGGCAATAATGTCCACTGGACATTATTGTATCTGGAGCATCGATGTTCAGCTTTAGCTGAACGAGTTCACTGGGGATATTCTAAATATAATTCCCCGCTTTGAACAAGGTTCCTTGTGTAATAATAAAATGGATACAGGGTAAGATAAGAATATTGTATCCACTTGTTTTGCAATAGTCATCAGATCCCTAGGCTATACAAGTTTGCCTAAGTACGTATTGTACCACCTTCAAAACACAATTTTTTAAAAATTAAGAAATTGGACGTTGAAAATGTTATACTTTATCCTAACAATTAGTACTTTAATTACTTTCCTTATACTATTAATATTAGTCCGTTTTATAGGGAGTACTCAATTAACTCAGTTGACTTTTTTTAATTGGGTAGCAGGAGCTGCAATGGGAAATCTCGCGGCAAATATGATTGCTTCACGAACTATTAAGGAATGGTTCCTTTCATGTTATACTCTAATTCTATTTTCAATTATTTCGATCATTGCAGCAATAATATCTTTAAAATTCCGTTTGTTTCGACGAATTACAAATGGTGAGCCTATTGTCCTTATTCGTAAAGGAATTATGCTTAGAGAAAACTTAAGAAAAACAAAAGTCAATCTGGATGTTCTTATGATGTTACTACGGGAAAAAGGTTATTTTTCTTATTCAGATATCGAATATGCTATTTTAGAGACAACAGGGAATTTGAGCATTCTCCCCAAACAGGAAAACCAATCTGTCTCTAAAGTCGACCTTGTTGAGGGGCCTGACCTTTCACCAGAAGGGCAAGGCCCCTTTGTGGAAATCATTATTGATGGGGAAATAGATTATGATAAATTAAAAAGTACAAAACATGATGAAAGATGGTTACAAGAACAACTTAATAAATTAGGAACTAATTTACTGGAGGATGTTTTTTATTTAGCAGTAAATTTACAAGGTGAAATTATTGCAGATTTGCATAGACGGGAGTCTAAGAAGGGAAGAACTAATAGGTAAATTATGGATTGACTATTAAGAGCGTTTCCCTCTCTTAATAGTCAATAAGAACTTGAAACAAGCGTTAAGTATTAAGCTCCTGGAGGTCAGTAACTAAGTCCTTCGGTATAAACGATACAGTCCAACCTCAGTGTTCATAGGATTCAAGCAAGCTTATGGTCTTCTTAAATCTCCCAAGCTGGAAGAAAAGAATGGAGTATAATTTCTTAGTTTTCTCTCTAACGCATCCTGTTTTTGAGTTAAAAAGTACTAGGGGCCTTTGTAGAACATTGAATCAGTGGAATTCTCTTCTAGATTCACCCTATTCTCGGGATTCATTGTTCGATCTTGCTTGATTTTCGTTTTCGTCCACTGAATACGATAAATAATAGGATAAGGGATCACTTTTGGCAATGTACGATAACATCTTAGAAAATCTTGTTTTAAAGGTCATAGGATCGATCACCTCCCATTTTTTGTTTTATGTTTACCGCAATTTGGAATGTTATACGGTTTAATTATTGATGAGTCATTTATTAATTGATTGTGGAGGTCTTTCGAGCCAACCTTCTTTAATTGATAATTTCACACCATCCAAATAATAAAACTTTAAGTCATTTGAAATTTTGGAGATCTTCAATATCAAGTCATTTCTAAGGCATGAGGTTGATGCTTGCGCTATCATAGTAAAGCAAAACATACCTAAGCACATATTAACAAAGAATAACATTAACTTATCAGAAAATGGAGACGTTTCAATATCAGATATCTGATAATCACTCGACGATGATATTGGGATATTTTCTTCGTCAAGAACATGAGTTAATACATCTAATACTCTTTGAGTCTCATCTCTACCTTTATTGAAATGTTGTGAGATGTGATGTGTTTTAGATATTTTACTAAAAACAACAAAAACCATTTTTGAAAACTGTGCTCGATCTATTATTTTAGATAAATTAGCAATCTCACCAACATTAATAGGTCTTTTATCACCGAAAATTCCCTTTAAAAAGTTCATTTTATCTACTAAATCAACTTCGTTGTCTATAGCAACTTTTGGAAAGCTCAAATAAACATCCTTCGATATCTTAATTTCTATAATTATATTTTGCATTTCGATATTATGTTCTAAGCTTGTCTGAAAATACTCTCTAATATCATATCTTACACAATCAATTAATGCATTTGATAAAACACTTATTGAGAATAAAACTAAATCGTAACAGAAAAACAATATGAAATTATCCGAAAAAATCTTGGCGGCTTCTGTGCATACATCATCATCTGTAAAACCTAAGGGAACAGTAATATTCTCTTGAACTAGAATATTATTAATACATTCAATATCCTTCATTCGATGATTCAGCATCTTTCGAATAATTTTTCTTATTTCAAAATCTTCCGCAGTCTCTAAAAAATATTCTAGAAATCGAATTTCCATGCTATTTTTCATAAATGCGGACCAAATAGCATTAATTTCATTGGCTGTTAAGGCATCTTTACTTATTTTAGAACGCATAATCTCACTCCTTTGAATCTATTATTGCTCAAAGGGCATATTTTATTTAGGAAATCCTAGGCATTTGGCTGAATGGCAGATTTCTTTACCACGGTATTGATAACTATTAGCACAATCAGTAAAACTGAAATTGATCCACAGATCAAAACTCCAATACCAGCTCCCCATCTTTGCGAAATGCTCCCAACAAAAAGATTTCCAATGGGGGTAGTCCCTAAAAATGCAAACGAATAAACACTCATGACTCTGCCCCGGAATTCGTCGGCGGAATTAAACTGCATGGTTGAGTTTGCTGTAGTCATGAATAAAATGTTTGAAAACCCAATAAAGGCTAACATGACAGAAGCTAGAGGTAGAAGGTGGACAAAATATAGTAGTGTGAGAAAGGCAGATACGGCGAAAGCACTGCCGAAAAGCAGCCTCAACCTAGGTTTACCTTTAGCCCAAGAAGCTACTATAAGTGCTCCAATGAGTGAACCTGCACCACTGGAAGATAAGAGAAAACCATATCCGCCAACCCCTTGTTTAAGTACCTCTCCGGCAAACAAGGGGATAATCACATTATAGTTCATTACAAAAGTACCGACTGAGAGCATACATAGGACAGCGCTGCGCAGAAAGATTGAATGTCTGATATACATTAACCCTTCATAAATTTCGGTCAGTACTTTCTTAGGTACTTTTTTAGCTTCAAAGGGTTTTGTTTTAATCAAGTTGATTGCAATTAGGACGGGAATAAAACTGATACCATTTAGGATGAACAATGGGCCTGCTCCATATTTATCCATTAACAAGGCAGCTATGGCCGGTCCAATCATTCTGGCGACATTAAAAATGGACGAGTTAAGTCCAATTGCACTTCTTAGATCTTTTTTTTCTACTAATTCCGGCATGAAAGATTGACGCGTAGGTTGATCAAGAGTGTTTACGAGTCCAAGGAAGATAGCCAAAGTGAAAATATGCCAATAGGTTACATGGCCGGACAAGACCAGAATGGCCAAAATGAATGCAAGGATCATTAGGCATGCTTGTGTAAATAGGAGTATTTGTTTTTTAGGGTAACGGTCGATAATGACTCCGGCAAAAAGTGAAAAACACATGACTGGTCCAAATTGTGCCACTCCGAGCAGACCTAATAATAGTGCAGATTTGGTCAAAGTATATGCCAGCCATTGTTGGCCAGTCGTATCCATCCAAGTGCCAATTAAAGAAATGCATTGGCCAAGCCAAAAGTAACGAAAATTTCGTTGAGTTAATGCAGGGTATGTTTTCTTGAGTTTTGCTAACACTGTTTAACCACTCATTTCATCCAATTTCGGATTCCTCTTTCCTCTATCATCCGTTCAATTTCATAAGCATACGAGGGTTTTTGCCGGACAAATTTAAGGGGAATAAGCTCGCTATTAGTGAGCTAATAGACACCTCTAAATACCATTATCAATACTACTATTATATGTAGTAGTATTGATAATGGTATTTTATTTAATAATATTATGTTTGTCAATTTTAAAATTTGATTGCAGGAAGTGCCATGTCACCCTTTAAGGCAAATCCAAATTGCCTTGTAAATAACATTTTGGCAATTTCAAGAAAAGAATCACATGACAAAAAGAGATGCTGTTCCTTTTGAGGTATTGGCATCTCTTAATACTCTATTTCTAGTTTTCACTTTGGATAATGAGCGGTCTCCTTTGCATCTGCCCCTTCGGGCAAATAAATTCTTGTTCGAATCATTCCGGCAAACTCCTCATTTTTGAAATAGCTACTATAGGTAATAACCATCCCAAAGGCTACTTTGGTAAAGGATTTTAATTCCCCGGTTTTAAAGCGTGCTATAAAGTCCCCAATCTTTTGGCGATTTTCTTCCTTGTGACAGTCTAAAGCCCACAAACCCACAACAGGTTTACCATAGAACTGTTCCTCAAATTTATTGGCCCATATCACATTGAAATCTGCATCAGTAACCAAAAGTCCAGCAGAAATATCTTTAAAAATCTCACCAAAATTCATTCCTATACACCTCCAACTACCTTGTTCTGTTATTTGTGCATTAACGTTACTTGATACCGTCTTGAAATTTGCATCGATCCTTTATGTTTCATTTGTTGAATTAATCATAAAGGATTAAACTTGTTTTAACAAGCTGGTTAATTATTATCGGATCGCCCTACTATTACGTAATGGCAAGAAGAAAATGGGATAGGATGGATTGATGATATCTATACTAATTATTTTTTATACTATTGATCGAACCCTTTCGGTGCTTGGTGTGTATATATAGTAGATTAATAGATAGGAGGGGTATTGTTGACTTCATTAGCCTTTGTAAAAGATGGCAAGATGCTGAGTTCGACAGAAAATGGTGGATTAACTTACACTTCGTTCACCTGTACAAAGGATAAAGTGATTAATAAGCAAGAGAAGACAGCGAGCAATTACATAATCAAAGACATAAATGGCTCGACATATATGTTCTTTGAATGGAAAAGCGGAGATTATATTTTTAGGAACATGCCTTCTAGTTATTATGTATTGAAGAAGGTTGACAATAAAGATTATTCTAATTACCAAGTAGAACAAATTACCCATGATAAAATTGATTATCCGCTTGTCGGTTATCGGGACTCCGGCAAGAGTTGCTGTTTTCTTGACTCAGACAATTTTTCTGGCCTTGTTTTTTATAAAACATTAATTAATTTAATAAGAATAAATAAGGCAAGGTAGAAGGAAGGTAAAGTTTATTTAGCGAAATATCGTATATCTTAAGTGGATTCGGTTATTAAGATAATTGTCTTAGAGGTGGATGGGAGTCTAAATGTTAATACATTTAAAGTATGGTACTGGTGAGGTGATCAGCCTGAAAAGGTCTGCCAAACGATATATGGTTTTGTTCAGCCTAGTAGGATTAGCCCTGATATCTTGGGCTGGTATTGAATTGTTCCGTCCTTTAGATAAGTTGCCATTAGGACAATCACTTAAGATTTCCAATATTTCTTGCCCAAGTGATAAGGACAACGATGGTGTCAGTGATTTACAAGACATTGTGAATGGTGCCAGAGCGGAAGTGAACAGAAAGCCTCAATATCGCAGTGCTTATTATCAAAGGGGATTTCCCCCTGACAATGAAGGCGTGTGTACAGATGTTGTATGGAGGGCTATGCGTGATGCGGGTTACGATTTAAAATCATTAGTGGATAATGATATCCGGGAACATCCTGCCAAATATCCTCGGATTGCGGGTAATCCCGATCCAAATATAGACTTTCGTCGGGTTCCTAATTTAATTGTTTTCTTTCGAAGGTACGGAACGGAACTTACAAAGGATATAAAACCCGGGGACGCTGAAAATTTATATCAGTGGCAGCCCGGAGACATTGTTACTTTCGATAATCCTCATGAACATATTGCAATTATCTCAGATAAACGGAGGAAAGATGGCGTACCATACTTATTACATAATGGGGGTCCCACGGCGAGCGAAACGAATCAACTTCAAAGTTGGCCTTCTAAAATAACCGGCCATTTCCGATTTCCAAAGTTTTAGTATGACTGACATCTGTGCCAAACCTCACTCGCCTAAATGGTGGGTGGGGTTTTTATATGATCAGAGTGAAATTGCTATCATTATTTTTACTTCAAATTCAAATAATATAGAGAGATTCGGAAAAATAAATATCAATAAGGAGTTAAAGAATATGATTTATGACGTAATTATTATAGGTGCAGGCCCAGCAGGCATTAGCGCCTCAATTTATGCTGTTAGTAGAGGAGTACAAACGTTGGTCCTCGAAAAAAAGCAGGTAGGTGGAACTATCCGACAAGTTTCAAACGTAACTCATTATTCGGGAATTACAGAAAATGAAACTGGTAAGACTTTTGCGACTAGAATGTATAATCAAGCTATAGAAGCAGGGGTGGCTTTTAAATTTGAGGAAGTAACTGCAGTGAATCTGGAAGCGGAGATCAAAGAAGTAGAAACTAATAAAAGTAGATACCAAACCAGAACAGTAATCATTGCCAATGGTACTACGCCAAGACATCTTGATATACCAGGTGAGCAAGAACTTATCGGAAAAGGGGTAGATTATTGCTTGTCCGATGATTTAAGCTTATATAAGGAAAAGGAAATATTTATTGTGGGTGGCTCCGATGGTGCATTAAAAGAGGCATTGTTTTTATCGAAGTTGGCAAAACAGGTTACCCTCATCCATTTTGAAGAAAAGTTAGGAGCTATAGTAGAGTTTACATCAAAAGCGGAAAAAACTTCGAACCTGAAAATTTGTCTTCATTCCAGAATTACCAATATTAAAGGGCGTACGAGTATTGAAACATTGGAGATTACAGATATAAATACCAATGAGACCGAAATCGTGGAAGCTTCAAATAGTTATGTATTTATCTATGCTGGGTCAACACCTAATTCCTCAATGTATTCTACGCTTAATAATGTGAATGGATATATCGTTGCAAATGAGAAAATGCAAACTAATATTCCTGGTGTCTATGCAGTGGGTGATATATGCAAAAAAGAGGTGAGACAAATTGCTACAGCCGTTTCCGATGGGGCAATTGCGGGGATTCAGGCAGCGGCTTATCTGAAATGTTGATAATTATCAAAGGAAAGGTTGAGAGTTTATTGATTTAGAAAATAGTAGGGACGAATAATCGCCAGATTGCTCTATATTTTTATGGAGGGTCTGGCCTTTTCGTTTTTTCATTTATTTATACTTTTTCTAGAGAGAGGAAATTCTATTAAAATGCAGAATATGTAGAAATAACTAAATATCGCTCGAAATAACGCATAGATAATAAGATTTATTAATACAATAGCGAATTTGAAAAACAGCTATCTTCGAGTTTGGGGACGAATTGACGGGAGATTTGATATGAAAATAGATGAAGAATATAATTCATGGAACCTTGAACAAGACGTTCATAGCAATAGTGAAGAGAGATTTCGTCTCTTATTTGAAAATATGATGGATGGTTTTGCATATCATAAAATGTTCTATGATTGCGACGGCAACCCGATTGATTATGTGTTTTTGGAAGTTAACTCCGAATTTGAAAAACATACTGGCCTGAAGAGGGAAAATGTAATTGGAAAACGTGTCCTTGAAATATTACCGAATGCGAGTGAGTATTGGATCGAAACTTATGGTAGAGTAGCCCAAACGGGGATTGCAGAAACTTTTGAAAACTATTCTGCGTCACTTTGTAAGTGGTATGTGATTAATGTTTATTCTCCTCAAGCTGGCTATTTCGCTGTCATAATACGGGATATTACTAAAAGAAAAAACGATGAGGAAGAACTAAGAAAAACAAGGATGAGATTAGAGGAGGCCCAGGAATTTGCTAATTTAGGCTTCTGGGAATTAGATAGAATCACTGGAGAAAATCTTTGGTCTGATGAACTCTTTCGAATATGTGGTTTCAAGCCGCAAGAGTTTGTACCGGTCATTCAGGATTTTATAAAATTAGTGCATCCTGACGATAAAGAATTAATAATAAAAATCATGCGAAATCCTATAATTGATACAAGTCCTGAAATAGATTTTAGAATAATTAGATCGGATGCTGAAAACAGATGGGTTCATGTAAAAATCAAATATCGTCAAGATTTGTCCGGAAAATTAGTTCGAACTTACGGGATTGTTCAAGATATAACAGAGCGAAAACTGAGCGAAATTGACCTGAAGGAAAGTGAAGAAAAATTTAAGGAACTTGCTGAAAATCTCGGTGAAGTGATTTGGGTTCGGCAGAACGAGCAGCTTGTTTATATTAATCCTGCCTACGAGAAGGTATGGGGGAGAACGTGTCAAAGTTTATATGATGACCCCGATTCTTTTCTTGACGCCATACATCCTGGAGATAAAGAAAGAATTGTCCATGAATATACGGGAGAAAAGCGCACTGTCAAAGGGTTATTAAATGAACAGTATAAAATTATCAGGCCAGATGGAACAATCAGATGGATTTGGGACAGATCAATGCCTATACTTGACAAAGATGGAAAAATGATTCGATGTATAGGTATCGCTGATGATATAACAATAATTAAAGAGTATGAAGAAGAATCCCTAAAAAACAAGATGGAAAAGGAAATGGCTCACCTCGATCGATTGAATTTGGTCGGTCAGATGGCCGCTGGTATTGGTCATGAAGTCAGGAACCCAATGACTACTGTAAGAGGATTTTTGCAATTATTATCCCGCAAAGAAGAATGCACCAAATATCGGGATTTTTTCGCCCTGATGATAGAAGAATTGGATAGAGCGAATTCGATTATTACGAACTTCCTTTCATTGGCCAAAGACAGGGTTGTTGAATTAGAAATGCAAAGCATAAAAGAAATTGTTGAAAACTTATTCCCATTAATCCAAGCTGATGGTTTGGTTAGCGACAAGTATATAAATCTGGAACTTGAAGACGTAGAGAAAATCCCTTTAGACAAAAAAGAAATACGACAGCTGGTTCTGAATCTTGTTCAGAACGGTACGCAGGCAATGTCACCGGGTGGGACTATGAAAATAAGAACATTTATGGATAAAGAAGAAATTGTATTATCCGTTGTTGACGATGGTGAAGGGATACCGCAAGAGGTGCTTGAAAAACTTGGCACTCCATTCTTTACTACAAAAGAAAACGGAACGGGGTTAGGATTGGCGGTTTGTTACAGCATTGCAGCTAGGCATAATGCAAAAATTGAAATTGAGACATGCTCAAAAGGAACTACTTTTTTTGTACGGTTTAGAAGAGGCTAATTTTACCCGGAAAACTATGTACCCCAGAATATCAAAAAGGATTTCTGGAGAATTACATAGAATAATGTAAATTCTTAAGGAAATTTAATGATTATATTTGGGTGATATATCTTAAAAATAATTAGTCATGTGCACTCATGCAAAGAAGGCACAAGTAATTTGGGAAATGTCCATATATAAATAAAAATTGGAAATGGGTGGAATAATCTTTTCAAAGTGGGATACTGTATTGCAAGCTGGATAAAAAATAGTATTTACTATATCAGAGGGGTATAGGGATGACTATGTATTTTGAAGAGACCCAAAATAAAAGTATGCCTTCTATAGTATTTATTCATGGTGGGGGAATAAGCGGATGGATGTGGTATAAGCAGATTGAGCATTTTAGCGATTACCATTGTCTTGTACCTGATTTACCAGAACACGGGAAAAGTATAAATGAAGGGCCGCTAAATCTAAGAGATTGTGCAGACCGCATAGCGGAACTAATCGAAAACAAAACGAATAATCGTAAAGCTCATGTGGTTGGCCATTCCCTTGGAGGTAAAGTTGTAATCGAACTCCTCGCCAGACGTCCGGATTTAGTGGATCATGCCGTTGTAGCCAGTGCATTATTTAGACCAATATATCTGTTGAGTCTTGTCCATAGACCTTTTATCTATAAACTCTCTGCGGCTATGTTAAGAAATAGAGCAATACTATTATTTCTAGCTAAGCAGTTTAAGTTTCTTGACAAAGTGGCAATTGATAACTTGATGGCTGATTTTAGTAGACTGACCGGAGATTCACTATTCAGATTATACGACCAGCTCTATAAATTCGGAAGAATTCCATTTTTCGAGCTAAAACATGCCAACGTCCCGACTTTAATATTAGCCGGAGAAAATGAACCAAAGGCCATGAAGCAGTCTGTAGAGGACATAGGGGAGGCTCTTCCTAGATCAAGAGGTATTATAATAAAAGGGGCTGGCCATACATATCCATGGGTTGCATATGATAAATTTAATGAGTTAATTAGAACATGGATTAATGATAAAATGTAGTAAAATAAAGCTATTATATAGGTAAGTGATTATGGTTGTATAATATTTGTAATACTATCAGGAGGGTTGGTCTTGGCTGTTTTTGATGATTTCATGCGCAAAAAAACTATGAATATCAAAGAAACGCTTAAGCAGCTACCTCTAAGCCCAGGTGTCTATATGATGATTGATTCACTGGGAAATACAATTTATGTTGGTAAGGCGAAAAGGCTAAAAGATAGAGTATCCCAGTATTTTAGAAATCAGAAGGAAAGGGCACCTAAAGTTGAAGAAATGATAAATAACACATATGCCGTAAAATATCTTGTTACGGATACTGAATTAGATGCTTTTATTGAAGAATGTCGGCTTATAAAGGAAATAAAACCCAGATATAATAAGCTAATGAAGAACTCAAGTAATTATCAATACATAAAAATTCCTGCTGAACAATATCCAAAAGTTTTGGTAGTAAAAGAAAAATATGATGACGGTGCATTATATTTTGGCCCATTTACAAGCCGTCATTCAGTTGAGACTACAATAGCTTACTTGAACGAGTACTTTCCAATACGAAAATGTACAAGTCCCGGATTAGCAAAGACAATAAATGGTTGTCTATTCAAGCAGTTAGGTGCCTGCTTAGGTGTTTGTACTGGCCGGATTAGACCGGAAGAATACAGTACTCATATTGAAAGTATTCAACGTTTTCTTAATGGGGATAATTTGTCGGCTATCGAGGAACTTCTCAATAGTCTTAATTCGGCAATTGAAAATCTGCAGTTTGAGAAAGCAGCCCAATATAAAGAGTATTATTTGGGACTAAAGCATATTATTGGTAAACAGAGATTGGTCAAATCTTCGATAAAAAATAGAAATATTTTAGCAATTGAATTTGTAAATCCTGACCATCCAAAATTGTTCTTTATTAAAGGAAATAAGTTATTTTACAGAGAAGTCATTGATACCAGAAATAAAAACATTTTAGAATTAAAACGCCATATAAAACAAACCATCTTGAATAAGTTTGGGCAAGTAAACAAAATTATGCCAAGATTATCTCAAAATGATATTGATGAAGCGCAAATTATTTATTCGTATTTAAAGAACCGTAAGAAAATAATATGCTTTTCTATACCAGCTAGCTATTTTAAAAAAGAAGAGACCTTTAATATTGATATTAAAGTTAACAGGATTGTGAATAGAATTACAATGGGTAATTAAAGCAATTAGATAAAACATCATCTTGAAGCCTTGAACGTTCCGAGCTTAAGGAAGATGTCGCATTGATAAGAGTGAATGTCTTTGATGAAACAAATGGCCGATATCAAGTGGATAGCGATGGAAAAGAAAAGTTGTTGATTTAGCGAGGTATGTAAGTTTGGGATAATTATTGGAATGATTGGTTAGAAGTCTCTTGTTTCCAGCCCTACCGGACAGTGATCGGAACCTAAAACAGAACTGTAGATTTTTGCTGCTACAAGCTTATCCGTTAATCTTTCAGAAGTGCAAAAATAGTCAATTCTCCAACCTGCATTTCGTGCTCGAGCATTAAAACGATAAGACCACCAGGAATAGGCATCTTTCTGCTCAGGAAAGAAATGCCGATAAGTGTCGACAAAGCCAGATTCCAAGAGTTGAGAGAATTTTGAGCGCTCTTCGTCTGTAAATCCGGGGTTTCGTTTGTTGGACTGAGGATTTTTAAGGTCTATTTCCTGGTGGGCTACATTAAGATCACCACAAAAGATCACAGGTTTATGAGTATCAAGATTTTGGATGTATCGGCGAAAGTCGTCTTCCCATGTTAATCGATATTCTAGCCTAGCCAGCTCGGTTTGTGAATTTGGGGCATAAACGTTGACAAGGAAAAACTCGTCATACTCTAGAGTAATTATCCGCCCTTCCCGGTCATGCTGTGGAATACCCAGCCCTAAAGTGCAATTTATTGGTTTGTTTCGGGTAAAGATTACAGTGCCTGAGTATCCTTTTCTTTCTGCAAAATTATAATATTGGGTATAGTCATCTAAAGTAAGTTCAATTTGCCCCTCGGACAGCTTTGCTTCCTGGATACAGAAGATATCGGCTTGCATTTTATTGAAAAAATCAAGAAAACCTTTGGTAAGGCAAGCTCGAAGGCCGTTGACGTTCCATGATATTAACTTCACAAGCAATTCCCCTCATGTTTTTTTCATGACAATATTATACTATAAAGAACTAATCCTCAAAGCACTATTTCATCATGGATATTTCAAGGTTGCCCATGATAACCTAAAAAGATGGACAACCTCATAAATGCTTTGATAGAGACAAGATGCACATTCACCCAGCTTCTTGTTTACCTTATTACTCTTTTGGCACCGACATATGCTTTCCACCAGTATGAGCTAAAGCTGTTTATTGTTACGCCTTTGTGACTAGTGGCATTAATAAATTTACCATTACCAAGATAGATTCCAACATGAGTTACAGTATGACTTGAATTAAAGCTGAAGAAAACTAAATCACCTGGTATAAGACGGCTAGCTGGAATATAAGTTCCTGTTTTATACTGGTTGGTACTTGTTCGCGGAAGATTGATACCTCCTGCCTTGAAAGCATCCATTGTAAGGCCAGAGCAATCAATACCTCGATAGCTTGTCCCACCTAAAACGTATCTGGTACCAATATAACTTTCGGATTTCACTATAACTTTGTGAACTTCTGCGGAACGAGTTGAACTTGTAGAAGCACTTGCTACTGGAACACAAGATAAAACTCCAATTAAGACTGATATAATTATTGTTGTAAATTTCTTCATCATGGTAACCTCCAAGAATGAATTTGTTCTTGTGAGAACATGATAAAGGATAACACGCCAACAACTCCTCTATCATTAGCGGGTTGTTGGAATTTAGGCCATATTTTAACAAGTAAAACCTAGATACAGCTCAATATTTTGGAATTTCAGCGACGAATTATCGTGAGAGAAGAGGTGATTAATGAAGGCCCATTGACAGGAAATGTCAATGGGCCGAAATGAGAATTTTAATAACGGGCATTGCGTTTGGGGCTATAATTTCGTCGGGGTATGTTTGCATAGGGTGTAGGGTGTTGAATTTATTAGCTTAAGTACTAGAAGCAGGGGTTATCCTGCTCTGTGTAAATTAATAATAGATACAAACTCATCATAGGACTGCACGGTAGTAATTTGTTTTAGAGCATCGCCAGCTATACGCTTTGCCTGCATATTGGCGATGAGAGTTTTAGATGCAATGTTAAATCGGCCTTTGAAAGGTGTTTTAACTAAAAGTTCGATACCCTTCTTTTCTTCATCGAGCATATCTTGTGTTGAAGCTTTTAATTCTTGCGTATCAAGAACAAGATAATATTCGAATGTTTTAAATGTAAGTAATTTCTTCAATAAATCTTCCATATATTGATGACTCTCTTGCTTATTTATTAGCCCTCCCATAGTTATAAGAAATACCTTTTCAGTTGGTTTGAGTTGGAAATTATACATTTGAATCGCTCCTTTATGTTTGTTTATTGTAGTTAATCATAAAGGATTAAACTGAAATGACTCTTAAGGTAAGCTGAAATGATGCTGAAGGATATCTGAAAGTTAATTGAAATTAGTAGATAGAACCGTAATGGAGAGCTTATATGATTCATTGGCGATAACTAAGTCGATGCAATAAGATGGGATGATTCAGGATTATGATTAGACTCCGATAACTCTAAAGAATTATATTCGCCTCTAGTGGTGGCTTCTGTAAGCTTGCTGTTGGAAGATTCAAAAACTATTGGGTCAGCTAACCAAATCATAGCTTGTGCGGAAACTAATCCATAAACTAAATGGTTCCATAATGCTGAGTAATATGTCTTTGTTAATCCGAATTCTTTTAGGATACCGGTTTTTATTCCACCTATTAGACTGCCAAAGGAAAGTATTGATATTAAAATACCTTTAATTATATGATGATCTTTCCCAGTTTTCCTAAGAATATAGAATAAAGGAACTCCCCAAATTGAACCAATCCCAAAATGGGCCAATTCACCCAAAACAAAATTCTTTTTTTGTTTTGTTTTATAGGAAGGAACAAATAAAGCGGCTGCTATGTATCCATATAAGGTCTCAGATTTGCCCGCTTTAAATATTAGGAAATTTGAAGCATCCATGAAAATAGTTCCTATTAAACCGCTCAATAATCCAATTGAAATTGAATCTTGTAATTTCTTGAATTCTTTTATTCTCATAAATAAGATTATTAAACTACGCAACACTCAGTAATCCCCCTTCTACTCAATGCCATTCACAAATTATATTTTGCTTATATCGCTCTCATTTTATCTGTATTAAAGAATGTAAATAATTCCATAACTTATTGAACCGAATATAATGTGAACGACAGCTCTTTTCATAATATTTCTACCGGATTGAAATAGATGATAGACTCAAAAGCGCAGTACTAATTTGTAAGTTTGATGTTGAACTGATATGAAAAATAGCGCAAAAAAATAACAAATATACCACCGATGCATTTTGGTGGTATATTTGTTATTGACTGATTTATGCAGGAAATTGAGGATAATAGTGGAATTAGTTTTAGAAAAGGTTCTTCATCCCAATCAAATTAAGTTGGTTATTTCGGCCATTCATCGATCCCCAATCACCCCTATCCTAGCATCCTTGATAACCTCAAGAAGAAATAGGGCCTCGATAAGGCTAGCTAGTGATCGAGTGGGAAGCCTTGTGTGTAGGGAAACAGCCGTCAACGTTGAAAACTTAAATTGAAAAGCATTAATTAATGCTTACGAGGTGAAATATAACTGTGAATTTAGCTTGAAATAAATGCATTTAAACCACTTAGTTAAATCGTAGTAGATTTGGAGCTGGAAAGAATGATCTTTTTAAGAGAGGATTGCTGGTTTATGGGACGAACGATGGTTGAAGTGATTACACTAACAGCTATCATCCACCTTGTCGACACCCTTTCATATTCAGTGAGATTGAATTCCGTAAAAAGCGGACAAGTAGCGTTATCTCTTTCTTTATTTAATATATTTGCACTAGTATCACGTACTGCTAATACTTTCCAAGCCCCATTGATTGGGAGTATTATAGGAATAAGTATTGCTCAAGGAATTAATCCCATTATGGATATGCGCATTGTGATTTTTGCATGCCAAAGACTGAGATTCTTCTAAGGGTAGTAAGCATGTTGGAATGAAGGCTGCTTAACTTAGGGTGTGAACAGGATTTGGAATGTCCCTTAAATAAATATGAAAAGAGGAGGTTTCGAGGTTGACGCAAGATAATTACCAAACAATTTCGGAATTGCTGAGAAAGCGTATTTCCCTTAGGAAGTTTGTTGATCAACCCCTTAAACAAGAAGACGTGGATTGGATTGTAGAGGGAGCTATGAGAGCACCTACAGCCGGGAATATGATGCTTTATTCCATGATATTGATTACCGATGCCTGTAAAAAACAAATCTTAAGTGAAACTTGTGATCATCAGCCTTTCATAGCCAAAGCCCCCTTGATAATTGTTTTTGTTGCGGATTACCAACGCTGGTTTGACTATTATCAGAGTTCTAATGTTAAAAATTTTTGCGCGGATCATGGTTTGGAATTCCGCGGCCCTGATGAAGCAGACTTATTATTAGCATGTTCAGATGCTCTTATTGCAGCGCAAAATGCAGTCATTGCCGCCGAGAGCCGGGGGATTGGTTCTTGCTATATTGGGGATATAATGGAAAACTATGAAAAACATCGTGAGTTATTGAACTTGCCTGCTTGGGTATTTCCAGTTGCTATGCTCTGTTTCGGGTATTATCCCGAAGGTGCTCGACCGGTCCCTAGGCTACGTTTCGATAGGAAATTCATTGCTTTCACAGAGCAATATCATCAATTAAACCCTGAAGAACTGGCTGAAATGTTAGCTATTCGGGAAAGTGCTTTTTCTCCGGGCAATCCTTTTGGAGCAAAGAACTTCGGACAATGGATGTACGCCAGAAAAACTGGTGCACAGTTTTCAACTGAGATGGCTCGTTCAGTACGAGAAGCTTTAAAGAGTTGGAGAGGCGATTTAATATAGACTTGCAAAGTGCAATATATTGTAGATGCGTGGTGATGATGATGGATAAATTAATTCAAAAGATTGTTGAATTTAGAGATTCTCGAAATTGGAGGCAGTTTCACAATCCAAAGGATCTAGCGATATCATTAAGCATAGAGGCCAGTGAACTACTTGAAAATTTTCAATGGAAAACTAGTGATGTGAGCGTAACCGTTAATTTCGAAAGAATTCAAGAAGAATTAGCAGATGTATTGATTTATGCTTTGCTGCTGTCAAATGAATTAAATATTAAACCTGAACAAGCTATTATCGATAAAATAAAGAAGAACGAAGAAAAGTATCCTATTGAGAAAGCTTACGGATCTAATAAAAAATATAATGAACTTTAGTTTTGGAAGCATAGGGATACGCATGTTGAGAAATGTTCATTAAAAGATTAAGGATCTTTTATATTCCATTGAAATAATTTTACGGAGGAGAATTAATAAATAAATGGTTATTGATAATAATCCATTCTGGCCATGATGGTTCCCACTCAATGCTACATATTATAGGTTTTGATTTCATAAAACAAGAAATTGTCTAAATAGAGGGAAGGATTTGATTTATGTTAGAACATATTGGTACTAGTCGGATTGAAACGGATAGATTAGTTTTGCGAAAATTTAAATATACAGATGACGAAGATATGTTAAACTATTGGGTCAGTGATCCTGAAATTCAGTCAATGTACTCTGAACCAGTTTACACAACCAAGCAGGATGTTAAAGAATTGTTGGATAAATATATCAGTTTCTATGAAAAAGATAATTATTACAGATGGGCTGTAATATTAAAGGAAACAGATGAATGTATAGGGCAGATTGCCTACTTTTTAGTAGATAACAATAATCATTTTGCTGAAATTGAATACTGTATTGGGAGAGGCTTTCAGAGAAAGGGGTTTGCAACTGAAGCTACAAAAGCAGTTATTCAATTTGGATTTAACAAAATGAATTTGCATAAAGTACAAATATGTCATAAGTCTATAAATATTCCTTCGCGTAAAGTCATTGAAAAATGTGGGTTTGTTTATGAGGGAACATTACGAGACTTTTTTTATATGGATGGTCAATATGTAGATAGATTATATTATTCAATATTAAAAGGTGAATTTATATCAAGCTTATAGTATGTTATAACTTACAAGATTTTGTTTGAGAAATTCCTCGCTTCGTTTAAATATGTTATTGGACAATTACTATTTAAGTGACTGAAAAAAATCAGAGGTGACATCGAGTAGAATGTTTGCACCATCCATGGATGAAAGGAGTGAAAATTAGCAATTGACAACATGGGCTAAAAATGCTATTATTTAATTCCGGCCACGATGGCTGACGATATTGGTCTTTGAAAACTAAACAACAAGGACAGCCAATGAGAGAAACTCGGAAGAGTTTCAAAAGAATCATGAAATCATGAGCAAGAAATCATCTTCTTCAAGAGAAGTTGAGATAACTTTTTTGGAGAGTTTGATCCTGGCTCAGGACGAACGCNTGAGATAACTTTTTTGGAGAGTTTGATCCTGGCTCAGGACGAACGCTGGCGGCGTGCCTAACACATGCAAGTCGAACGGTCTAATGCTTAACACTGAGTGTTCAGTGAAGTTGGGACAGCGAGAGCGCGAAGCATGAGCGCTCCACGCATTAAAAGTGCCAACATACTTGGGAAACGGAACGCTGAGTGTTAAGTATTAGATAGTGGCGGACGGGTGAGTAACGCGTGGGTAACCTACCCAACAAACCGGGATAACCCTTGGAAACGAGGGCTAATACCGGATACGCTTATAAGTTGGCATCAACGTATAAGGAAAGGTGGCCTCTGAATATGCTGCCGATGAAGGATGGACCCGCGTCTGATTAGCTGGTTGGTGGGGTAAAGGCCTACCAAGGCGACGATCAGTAGCCGGCCTGAGAGGGTGAACGGCCACACTGGGACTGAGACACGGCCCAGACTCCTACGGGAGGCAGCAGTGGGGAATCTTCCGCAATGGACGAAAGTCTGACGGAGCAACGCCGCGTGTATGATGAAGGTCTTCGGATTGTAAAGTACTGTTTTTAGGGAAGAACGGTCTCTTCAGGAATATGGAGGAGACATGACGGTACCTAAGGAGGAAGCCCCGGCTAACTACGTGCCAGCAGCCGCGGTAATACGTAGGGGGCGAGCGTTGTCCGGAATTATTGGGCGTAAAGGGCGCGTAGGCGGGTATTTAAGTCCGGTGTGAAAGATCAGGGCTCGACCCTGAGAGTGCATCGGAAACTGGGTATCTTGAGGACAGGAGAGGAAAGTGGAATTCCACGTGTAGCGGTGAAATGCGTAGATATGTGGAGGAACACCAGTGGCGAAGGCGACTTTCTGGACTGTAACTGACGCTGAGGCGCGAAAGCGTGGGGAGCAAACAGGATTAGATACCCTGGTAGTCCACGCCGTAAACGATGAGTGCTAGGTGTAGGGGGTATCGACCCCTCCTGTGCCGGAGTTAACACAATAAGCACTCCGCCTGGGGAGTACGGCCGCAAGGTTGAAACTCAAAGGAATTGACGGGGGCCCGCACAAGCGGTGGAGCATGTGGTTTAATTCGACGCAACGCGAAGAACCTTACCAGGGCTTGACATCCTCTGAATCCAATGGAAACATGGGAGTGCCCTTCGGGGAACAGAGAGACAGGTGGTGCATGGTTGTCGTCAGCTCGTGTCGTGAGATGTTGGGTTAAGTCCCGCAACGAGCGCAACCCCTGTATTCAGTTGCTAACAAGTAAGGTTGAGCACTCTGGATAGACTGCCGGTGACAAACCGGAGGAAGGTGGGGATGACGTCAAATCATCATGCCCCTTATGTTCTGGGCTACACACGTGCTACAATGGCCGGTACAGACGGAAGCGAAGCCGCGAGGTGAAGCCAATCCGAGAAAGCCGGTCTCAGTTCGGATTGCAGGCTGCAACTCGCCTGCATGAAGTCGGAATCGCTAGTAATCGCAGGTCAGCATACTGCGGTGAATACGTTCCCGGGCCTTGTACACACCGCCCGTCACACCACGAAAGTCTGCAACACCCGAAGCCGGTGAGGTAACCCGCAAGGGAGCTAGCCGTCGAAGGTGGGGCCGATAATTGGGGTGAAGTCGTAACAAGGTAGCCGTATCGGAAGGTGCGGCTGGATCACCTCCTTTCTAAGGAGAACGGTTTAGAGCTTTGTGCTTTAAACGAACATCTTATGGGTCGATGCTCTTAAGAAAATGAAGTTGAGAAACTAAGTTTTCAATAAGAGATCAAAACGAGTCGAAAGACTTAAGCCGAGGGATCGGCAGCTCATTGGCAGAACTGTTGTTTAGTTTTGAGAGACCAGAGAATTGTTTGTAGGTTCGAAGTTCAAATAATCGTCATAAGACATGAGGAAATTTGAAAGAGAGAACAGACAAACGATAAAATGGAACTCAAAAAAATGGGCCTGTAGCTCAGCTGGTTAGAGCGCACGCCTGATAAGCGTGAGGTCGGTGGTTCGAGTCCACCCAGGCCCACCAATTGGAAGTTGGAGCGAAAAGTCGTGGCTTGTGTACGAAATACGATCACTTGGACCACGAAGAACGCCAACTAAGAGAAAAAGATTTTGGGGGTATAGCTCAGCTGGGAGAGCACCTGCCTTGCAAGCAGGGGGTCAGCGGTTCGATCCCGCTTACCTCCACCAAATTCAATCTTTGCTCTTTGAAAACTGCATAGAGAAAAAATTCTAGTAAGTCAAAGGAAACATCACCTCAAAACCGAGTGCAAACGACGTTTTGAGAAACCCTAAACGTAGTAAAGATTTAGGTCAAGCTACTAAGGGCGTACGGTGGATGCCTAGGCGCTAAGAGTCGAGGAAGGGCGCGGTTAACAGCGAAATGCCACGGGGAGTCGTAAGCAGGCTTTGATCCGTGGATACCCGAATGGGGCAACCCAACTGGAGTCATGTCCANACCTCCTTTCTAAGGAGAACGGTTTAGAGCTTTGTGCTTTAAACGAACATCCTATGGGTCGATGCTCTTAAGAAAATGAAGTTGAGAAACTAAGTTTTCAATAAGAGATCAAAACGAGTCGAAAGACTTAAGCTGAGGGATCGGCAGCTCATTGGCAGAACTGTTGTTTAGTTTTGAGAGACCAAAGTTCAAAATATCCTTTAATAAATGTAAAAATGTTCATCTTTAAAAGCAGAGGGGGATTAGCCCCTCTGCTTAAATATTAATACCACCCGTAGGGATATGGGGAGTAAGCATAGGGGTACGCCGATGGGTAATAACGAGGTCTAGCCATTGTTGCTCCTAAACCTAATCCCAGAGCAAAGGGAAGAAATCCGAAACCAAACATAAAATCAACTCCTTTTTATGGTTAATAAGGCTACCACCTTAGTCGATGATAGCCTTTTAATATTATTTAGAAGATTACACCTAAAGCGATTAGAATCAGAATTGCAATTGCTATTATTCCGACGCCCACGCCTGCGCTAAAACCATAAGCAGCGACAGGGGGATGACAACATGCTCCACTCATTCCGCCATAACCCATTCCGTACATATTAACCCCTCCAATAAATTAGAATACGATTCCGAGTGCGATAAGAAGCAGTATAATCACAACAATGATAGCAATTCCAGCACCAAAACCTGTGCCATAAGCACCAGCAACACCTGTACCTAATGCCATTGTTATTTCCTCCTTTACCATATCTGTTACATAATATGTAATATATGGATATCATGAAATTTGTCTTACCAAGGATTATTTATATATTATAAAAACACCCCCAACAAATTCGTTGAGGGTGTTTTATGGATCATAACTAAAGAGAAAGGATGAATTTTTTTAACCGACAATTCTATTATATGAATAGGGTAAGTCTAAGTCTATGTGTAAAGATTTACAGAAATTGTTCAAAATAGGCGATGGGTTAGAGCAGAGGGGATGACTTTTTTGTACGCTTCAGACCATCAAAAAAAGATCAGGAAAGCCTGATCTTTTTTATTCACTCTCTATATGCCATGTTTAAGTGTAAGTGTAAGTGTAATGGCTTGTTGGCGAAATTTAATAATTAATGTGGCGGCCTTTTGACGCATTATATTTCGTCAATGAACATAACCCGGTCTCAAATCACGTTCATTATCTATAGTGTTTGGTCCGCAGATTCGATAGTTATTTCTAGAACCGCCCTTGCCCAGGGAAATTTAGTTTTAATCATCTCAAATTCCGAACCTTCTTTTATAAAACCAGCGGTTCCCTTAATTAAAAAGCCTGTTCCTTTATACATTTTGCCTTGCACTTCGCGATTAGCGATAGTGAGTTTAACCTTATTATTTCTTGCCACATTTTTCTCGGTTTCGTTCATTCCGCCAACCGGGATGAGAAATTTACCATCGGGTGTTATGTTAATGTAGCTGTTCCATGTGTTGACCACGTGGGGCTCATTTATCCCTTGAGTTACGATAGCGACTGCTCCATCGGAAGGGTGAGTTAGCACTTCTTTAAGCTTTTCAATAGGCATTTAGAGAACCTCCTTAAAATTAAGTATTAACCTAAGAAATCTTGATGTTTTATTATCTTTTATACATTTAGGCAGGGGCCGTGGCCGGTTGCTACAAAATTGGGGTTTAATTGTTTTAATGTTTGTTGTAACTTTATAAGGCGTTCCGGGTCTGGTACTTGTTCCTTACTGATATCGTCGATTTCCGTCTTCCAGTTGGATTCTAGAACAGCATCGCTTGCTTCCCCGAAGCGAAACATCAGGTCACTGCTGAAAAAGATACCGCGTCTTTTTTCCAAGACCAGCAGGCCCTCCCAAAGATGAATTTCAGAAGGGTAACTAAAGAACTCTAATTCGTAACTTTCCGTTGTCAGTTTCTCGCCAGGTTTTTTGGTAATACACTCTTGAGTAAGTCCAAATCCGGTTAGCTGACGGGCTGTCACTTCAGAGCATATTGCTTTAGCTTGGGGAAAATGTTCGAGAAGGTATGACAATCCGCCGCATTCATCAGCTTCAAAATGAGAAACAAAGATATAGTTTAGGTTATTATCCCCGAGAATGGTTTTCAGCTTAGGCACCAGTTCAGTTGCTTGTTGAACGCTGCCCGTATGAAACAAAATTGGCTCACTGGTAAATAGAAGATATTGGTGAAAAGTAAGGTTAATTGGCGGAATGTACGTGCTAAATTGGCGTAAATCTTGATAAATCACAGACACACTTATGACTCCTTTCTCTGTTATGGCTTAGTTTGAAGATAGTAATTCCCTAAAACCTCAAATTAATTAGGGAATTTACAAAACCGATATTCTTCAGTCAATCTCAATGTGTATGCTATCGAGACACTTTGTACTTAACCTGGGTTATTAACATAATTCACAGCATTACAGAACTTATGTTTTGAATTAGTATTCATATATGCGCTATCTGCATCTCATAAGTGAAGAAATATATGAAATAACCCGACAAATATTATGTTATAATAATGAATAAAGAAAAATGGGATGCGTTTTTTTGACAAAAGATTTATATAATATTGGAATTACATTAACCGATGACCATTTTAAGGTTATTGCAAACGGGAAGGTTTTCGAGCGAAATATAGAAAATGATAGTGAGTTTAATGAACTGTAAGATAAACATTTCAAGCTTAATTTGAATTTGATTAAATAGAACAGGTACAATGTGAATTATTATAATTACTGTCTACGCTATGAGAGGATTTATCCAACCAATTTTTAAGACCCCCACTTCTATAAGTGGGGGTGGGTCCTTCGTTAACTTCAGGCGGGGTAGAGTCCCCATCTGAAGCCCCGATGTTCAGCTTTAGCTGAACGAGTTCACTAGTAGATAAGGAGAAAGTGAAAGTGCAGCTGACAACAGGTCCAGTTGCACTTTCATCTACAATAAAATGTAGATAGGGAAATCCGTATTTATTATGTTATAACAGAAGCAGGTAAACACGAGTTGATTGAGTCTAAGAACGATCTGGCTGAGTTGGTCAGTGAGATTGGTAATGTAAAGGTTGATGACAATGTTTGAATTTTACGATGTAAAATACAAGGATGTACTAGATCTTCCTAAGCTTGAAATAGAGCAGGAGGAAATTACAACTCTTGTAGGTGCAAGCGGCAGTGGAAAAACAACAATTTTAAGGATGCTAAATAAGTTAATTTCTCCCACCCAGGGCAGGATTATTTTTAATGGAACCGATTTGAGACAGATAAATTCTGTTGCCCATCGTAGAACTGTTAGTATGCTTTCCCAAAGCCCTGCTATATTTGAAGGGAGCATCAGAGATAACTTAAATGCAGGATTAAGATTTCAGGAAAGGGAATTACCAAGTGATAAAGAATTAAATCACATCTTAGAACAAGTGAAATTAAGCAAGTCTCTGGAAAACTCTGCTAATACCCTTTCAGGAGGAGAAAAACAAAGGCTTGCATTAGGCCGAATACTTCTCCTTAATTCGAAAGTGTATCTTCTTGACGAGCCTTCATCAGCACTGGATGATGAAACTGAGGAAATGATTATTCAAATGCTGACTGAACATGTAAAGAGAGAAAAGAAGACGATTGTAATGGTTACACATTCGAAAGCGATTGCTGAGAAGTATTCCGACACTATCATCGAGATATCGAAAGGTAGATGCTTAACCCGGAGGTGTAATGATGAAGGGAATAATTGATTTAACTGCTTCGCAGGTTGTGCTTGCATATCTTTTTGTAATTATTGTTCTTGTGATTATAAGAATACGAGGGATAAATAGAGAAAAGGAAATCTTAATTTCTTCATTTAGAATGACTTTACAGTTAATTTTGACCGGTTATATTCTGGTGTATGTATTTCGCTATCCTAATCCGTTCATTACCGGAGGTATTATTATTTTGATGGAAGCATTTTCGATCTACACTATTTTCAGAAAATTTAAAGGTAAATTATCTGCTCCGCTAAAGAAAGTTGTAGTAATTTCAATGAGTATAGGGACTTTATCTTGCCTTTTGTATTTTTTATTGGTAATAGTACGGATTACTCCTTGGTACAATCCGCAATATTTTGTGCCAATAGCTGGAATGCTCGTTGGCAACTCGATGACGGGAATATCTCTCGGGATTAGATCCCTGATTGAAGGGATGACAACACAAAAAGCATTGGTGGAAGAAGCGTTAATACTTGGAGCAACACCTCAGGTTGCAACAAGAAACATAATCAACAGTACTTTTGATGCTGCTATTTTGCCAACAATTCAATCTATGGTAGGTATGGGAATAGTTTTCTTACCGGGGATGATGACTGGTCAAATCCTTTCCGGTACATCTCCGACAACTGCAATAGCTTACCAAATAGCGATAATGTTTGGAATCCTTGGTGCTGTGGCACTTACTGTCATCATAATGTTACAGTTAGGTTACCGTACGTTCTTCAATAAGGAAGATCAATTATATGAAGTGTAGGTTATCATATCCTGCATCCTGTTAAACACTGGATGCAGGATATTTTTTATATAAAGAGCATGTAAAATAAAGGTGATAGTACCATAAACAGAGAATATTATTTATGTAATAGAGTTTTGATAATGGAGTAAATCTCCAAAATCATCTTTGAAGTCGCCTAAAGTGTAGGAGATTAACAGAGGGTATTTTGTTGATTCCAAAGTTCGCGAACAAAGCTCATTTGAAACTTGGATAGTTCTCAAAGAATTAGTGAAACAAATTTCACATGAGGTATTGGGGGTTGTTAAAATGGTACTAAATATTACATTTGCTCTCTTGACAATTGGCTTAGCAACGATATTAAATACTAGAGGATTAGTGGATGGTCCATCGCCAACAGTCTTGAATTTCATCTTAACAGTACTTTTCTTAGTATTATGGTTCTTGTTCGGTATTTTTAGAGGGCGGGAAAGGAAAAAGAGCTTTTTAATATTTGCAATCATGTTTTGGGCTGTAGCATTAGGAACAACTTTTATTGTCATGCACTTAGGACCTAATCCATTAGTGATGGTTAATTTTGCAATTATGGCTCCTGTAAACGGATTTATGTTTTTGGAATTTATGAGGAGTCAATTATTTTTTGCGGCCATGTTTTTACCGTTAATAATTACTTGCCTTGGTTATCTAGTCGGACTAAAGATAATCTCCCCCCAAAATAATCTCTAGATTTTTACGGAAGAAAAGAATAATGATTAGGAAATGTCATCGGCCACATCAATTTTAATCGGGTAGGAGGCTAACTATTATTTTGTAAGCCTCCTACCCGATTATTTTGATATGCACCTATAAATGGGACCCCATTGTAAAATACTTTTTTCCTGCTTTCAAGTTTTTCAAATCTAGATTTTTTAAAAAGTGTCTCGACAAAAGAGGCGGCATTGAAATTACTGCTAATTTGTGTTTCACTGTACGGCTGGTTTTAGCTGTTCTTGGCAACAGTATATCTCTTGAAAGAGTTTGTTGAGAAGTTAGAAAATCTTGATAAGGACTTAATGATAAGCGCAGTAATTTGAAGTTAGGCAGTTTTCCTTTAAATAAAATTTGAGTTATGATTGATTTACTAATTATAAAATTGAATGCTAGGGATACAAATAATCCGCATAATGTATAACCTATCCATCCAGCTGAAGGGAAAATTTTTAGTGTTAAGTTTCCTATAGGTCTATGCATATACATAATAACTAATGAGTTTACACCGCAATAATTTAAAAAACTTCTAAGACGTCCTTGAACTAAATTATTGCTTAAAGCTAGTATAAAGATAGTAAAACATAGAGGAATTATTAAATCCCAAACAATTGATTTATAGTAAGAATCCTTCATATTCATGTAGAAATATATTCTACAGGCGAAGTTTATAAAAATTAACAATAGACAAGCGATTCCGCTAATAAACATAGCGGATTTTGTAACTAAATATCTCATTATAGTTTTAGCGTAAAAACCTATAGCGTAATATGCTAAAGCCAAAGGAACAACATCTATATCCAATGGTAACCAATATTGCTTATTAATATCAACAATAGAATTAGGTATAACCATTATTGAATATATATGGACAGCAATATATCCAAGAGAGATGATTGATATTACATAAGGTGTTTTAAAGTTATTCCGCAATTTACTGAATAGAAATTTGCTTATTAACAATACGGGAATAAACCAAAATACGCCCCATACTGCTTTTCCACCATAAATATAGTAGGTAAATGAAGATAAAAATTTTCCTATTGAAGCAGTTCCTGGATACATTAAAAAGTTGAATAATATATCTACTGCGGAGAAACTAAAATACGGTATATAAAACTTCAAGAATTGCTTGCGAAAATCAATTCCATCTCTATATAATAATCCGCTGATTATAAAAAAGGCGGGCATGTGGAACCAATACATATACTGTGCATAAGGCCAAGGGCTATGGGTTAATATGACAGATATTATCAATATACCTTTTGCAATATCTAAATATTCCATTCTCTTATCCATTATATACCCCTTATTATTTGTGTTTTCTTAATCAAATTGATTTTCATATTCGATTTGATGCTTGATAAAGAAAATAACCTTAAAAATCACTACTTGATTCTTGCTTAATATGCGAAATTGAAAGAATATCCCTAATCATTTTAGCTAGTTTGGCATAACATGTTCCTCCTTGAGGATTTACTAAAAGAATAATACTTGTAACTGAAAATAAACTTAAAGAGAGCTGAAACTTTAATGAAAAAGTTAATTCCAGATTTAGACATACTGCCCAATGCTATAAAACAGAGAGTGATTTTCGAAAATAAAAATGATGGACATTATTCGTTTGAACTTGGAATAACAAAAAAGGATAACAAAAAGCGTCAGAACAATTCGTTCCAACGCTTCTAGATTTTATTAATTTGATTTTTCCTATGCCAATAATTTATATGGTAAGGTTCCACAACCGAAAAATAATCTTTCAAGAATATCTGAAATGTCTTATGATCGGTTGTTTCCATGAAGACGGTGACATATACTGTTATAATTTTCCCAAGTAACTCTTATCAATCAAAGCAGTCAGGAATGACTACCATAAAACGTGTTGATCCGGATTTTCGACAACCTGTTTTAGTGCAGTAATTATATATACAATTATGATAAAAACCGTAATCGAAAGTAAAGGAGAAAAATAAGCAAAAGGTTGGGCTCCCATAGTCGTTCCATGAGCCCACAAATCCCATAGTGACATAAAAATCTCTCCTTCACAAAGGTTATTGAAATAATCTTAGGGTTATTGATTAAACTGGGTTTGGTTATCCCTTATAAGTTGCTCACATTTAGCTTGCTCAAATTTATAAATCGCACCATTCAAAAATAGCCCGAATGATAGAATCATAACAGCAATCTGTAATGGAAAAGGTGTATACAGGTCGAGAAATCGTATAAGACTGACGACATTATCATTGGGCTCCAAGGACTGTTTTATACTCAATTCTACATGGCGAAAGTCAATGGTAAGAAAACCTATAGATGTATGATGATCGTAAACAGGAAAGTAAATAGACATTCTCGGAGTAAGGCTAAAGGGGTTAAGTTGACCACGCTGAGAACAACGAGATTCAGTGACTAATTCTTCTGTAATGACCTTTTCTAACTCAATCGGTTCATACGAAAGATTGCTGGCAGCCATATCCATTTTCCTTTGCCTTTGCCCGTTTTGCCCGCTAATTACCTCAAAGACTCTGAAAGCAGCATCTATAATAACAAAAGCAAGAGAGGCATAGGCAGTCAATAGGGTAAGGGAATACGGCAGTCTCATTTCAATTATTTTATAGAGCAAATATATTGTTTCGTTAGGTTCCATTTGTTGACGCCAAAAAATTTGCACGATTCGAAGATCGCGTATAGCTAATCCGATGGCGCAGTAAGGACGGACAAAAAACCAAAACATTACGGTATCAGTACAAAGTCTAAATGGATTTAATTTACCAGCAAACCATTTTCGTCCTTGGTTCAGCAATAATGAGTAATACTTTTGAAAAATTATTGGGTTTTTACACAATATCCCTCTAAAATATGGGCTAAATCTTCCTAAATATTGTTCGAGAATTAGATTGTTTTCTGGAGGCATAAATCTTCACTCCAACTAAAACTGCTGAATTATTCGTTCCCCTGCTTTTTCAATAGCTCCTTCGGAATAGCCAACAGTATTTAGAATGAGCCAAGTCCAAAAAAGCGAATTTAAGATTGCAATAAAGGTAGGGACTGGTAACCATATGCCCCAGAATTTTGTGTTTTTTTGAGTGGAAGAAGTATTGTTCCAAGCATTCTCTATCATATTTGAACTCATAAGCATTCAAAATGTCCTCATAAGGTGAGATACTATCGAATTGATTCATAGTTTCGGAAAATAACAGCACCCAGTATTATTGAGACAATAAAGGAACCTACTAGCCATACTATCCAATAGCTTTGAATTAACCAAAATTCGCAATTATTCCATATCACAAGGGCCTCCCCCCAAACTACTATATTATATTCCATAATATAGTATCTGTGTTTATTAAAGGAAATTGATCGCAAAATTAGGGAGGAACAGGTAGACTCGAAACATAGTGAACGCTATTTTCTAAGGAATGGGGACCATCAAACAGGGAGGCATTTGTTCGGGTAGTTTTGTTTTACCGAATAGCCCTTCATATTAGCAGGAAATAACGGCTGCGTGCAGAATGCTAATTGACCGATAATTGTTGACTAGAGGAGATGTAGTTTTTATTGAACTGGAAACGTACACTTGTAATTTTATGGGTTACCAATTTTCTAGTAACGGCTGGTATGAGTTTAGTGATTCCGTTTCTTCCTTTATATATTGAAAAGCTCGGAGTACATCAATTACAGGATATCGAGCGCTGGTCAGGGTTGGTCTTCTCAGCCCAGTTTGTAACCTCCGTAATTTGTCAACCTATTTGGGGGAGATTTGCCGATAAGCACGGACGCAAAATCATGCTTTTACGTGCTGGTCTTGGTATGGGAGTCGTAACAGCATTAATGGGCGCAGTAGTGAATGTATGGCAATTGCTTTTCCTCCGATTATTCAACGGAATCTTTTCTGGATTCATCTCCATGTCTGTTTCATTGCAAGCCTCTATAACACCTAATGAGAATTCTGGCCAGGCACTTGGCATGCTTCAAACTGGAGCAATTGCAGGAAATCTTATCGGTCCTTTAATCGGTGGTGTACTAGCAGAAACTATTGGTTTTCGTTCTGTATTCTTTTTAACGGGCGGGTTTCTTATAGCAGCCGGTATTATTGTTTTGATATTTGTACACGAAAACCATCAGCCAAGAATGCACGTTAATACTAATCAAAGAAGTGATTTAATACAATTAAAATCACTTTTACCAGTCTTTATAGCCTCGACATTCACGCAAGTTGGTATGATGAGTATCGAGCCAATCGTTTCCATCTATGCCGAAACATTATATTCAGGAGCGCATTTGGCCTTAATAGCTGGTTTAGTTGTAGCAATGAGCGGTATTGCAAATCTAATTGGTGCACCTACTTTAGGAAGATTGGGTGACAATATCGGTCAACGAAAGGTTTTAATCATTGCGTTATGTTCAGCAGCATGTATGTATTTTCCCCAAGCCTTGGCTACTAATATCGGTGTTTTGCTTATAGGCCGATTCCTCTTAGGATTATTTATCGGAGGTATGATACCGTCGTTAAATGTACTGGTTAAAAAGAAAGCGCCTAAAGAACTTCAGGCTACTGCGTTCGGGTTCAATTCGGCTTCCACATTCTTAGGTAATCTAATAGGCCCACTTGTTGGAAGTACAGTAGCAGCCACTTATGGTATTAAAAATGTTTTTTATGTTACGATGGTGATTCTATTGGTAAATGCCGTTATGATCTATTTCAATCGAAATTTAGATGTTCAACCTAGAACAGTTACCGGATAAATTAACTGGAAACTTGTTCTTGATCCCTTCCTATTCGATCGAGTGAGTTGCGACTCTGTAAGTCGTTGAAACAGCCTTTTGGCATTTTCAGCATGGATTTAGTTTGTAACTGGATACCTTACGATTTATGAGGGCGTCCCCAGTGGCGAGTTGTAGACTCTTAGCTGTGGGGCGTTGCTTTATACTTTCTTTTGTTTAAATTGCTGTAATTAGAATAGCTTTTTACAAACACTTGGCTTCTGACGGATTATTGATTATAAACAAAAAATGTTTAGATAGTTTAGTTAATTTATCAAGTAAAAGGATACTTAAAATTCAACAAAATATTAATCAGAAAGCAAACCTATTACGATATTCTTCGGTTAAAAACAAGATTTTGTAAGATTGAGCTAAAAATTATAGTCTAAATCAAATTATTTTATTTAATGGTGGACTTATTTACCTAAGCATAAAACTATATTAAATATTTATGACTTATGTTATAAATATTTAATTAAAAGTCAGTCATTGCGAATAACATTGCATTTATTTCAGAAATAAATAGCTTGAATTAAATTTTTATTTAAGAATATTTATAAAAGTCTTAGAAAACGTTATTTGATATTAATAAATACGATTACGACAATATTGTCTTGTTATGGACATTGTCTAAACTCAATGATAATCTTTAATTGTGAGAATAAGTACATAAAAGGAGGCTTGAATTCAAAAAAGTTACAATGTTTAGAAAGACCCTTAAAGGGATGCTAAGAAATTTGACTGGAAATTTGACCAGAAGATTTGGAAGGGAGGATTTTGGTAAAGATTGTCATCCGCATTAATTGGAGTTTAGACGAGCACAACTATTGTGTTTGTCAAATTTCGTTGATTTAAAGGTGGTATTTATATGTACCTTACAAAAATTAATCATTTCCCCTCTATTGAGACTATTAAGAGTTATAATATTGAAAATCTTCGCAAGGATTTTATGTCAGCTTTGACTGGGGTAGTCGTAGCAATTCCTCAATGCATGGCCTACGCCTTGATTGCAGGACTAAATCCGGTTTATGGTCTTTATACAGCGATTGTATCCGCAATTTTCGGTGCAACGTTTGGAAGTTCTAAACATCTAATTACTGGGCCAACTAATTCATCGGCCTTACTGGTAGCGAGTGTCATGAAGAACTATATGGGGCTCGACAATGCCTATCAAATGGTTTTCCTTTTGACATTTTTAGTGGGTACTTTAAAGATGCTTTTTGGAGTTTTAAAACTTGGCAGATTAATTAGTTATGTTTCCCACTCAGTAATTATTGGTTTTACAACAGGGGCAGGTTGTTTAATAGCTCTCGGCCAACTTAGTACTCTTCTAAGTATTCCTGTTAAAAATTCAGCTCAAATGGCGACGACAGTAAAATTGTATTATGTATTAACCCATCTGCAACAAACCAATTTATATGCTCTTGGAATGGGTTTAATAACGATAATTGTTATAGTAGTTTGCAAAAAAATTAATAAGAATCTACCTGGTGCCCTCATTGGGATTATTATTCCAATTATTTTCATCGTTATTTTTTCGTTAGATAAACTTGGAGTCCAACTTACTGGAAATATACCTACTTCCTTACCTCCGTTTAAAATGGTTAACTTTGATCTTAGCTTTATTCAGAATAATATTAGCGGAGCTTTATCTATTGCCATCATTGGCTGTGTTGAAGCAATTTCTAGTGCTAAATCAATTGCAACATTATCACGCCAAAAGATCGATCCTAACCAAGAGTTTATAGGTCAAGGGATTGCAAACGTAGCTTCCTCATTTTTTCAAGGATTCCCGGGGTCTGGTTCTTTTACGAGAACAGCTCTCAATTATCATAGCGGAGCCGTTTCAAGACTTGCTGGTGTTCTCCAAGGCGGAATAATGGCTATTGTTCTCCTGTTTTTCGCTCCTTTTGCCAAATACATTCCTACAGCTTGTTTAGCCGGCGTTATGATGGTCACAGCTTATAATCTTGTGAATAAAGATGAGATTAAGAAGGTCGTAAGTCTCGGTAAATTAAAGTCAGATTCTTTAGCAATGTGGGTAACCTGTTTTGCAACCATCTTATTACCTAACCTTTCCTATGCAATCTATACTGGTATTGCACTTACAATTATGCTTCATTTAAAAGACACCAATAAAGCACCCATAAGAATTTTTATTCCTATGGAAGCAGAAGACCCTAAAATTGTTGAAAAAGAAGTTGAAGTTGTAAGGGATAACGTTGAAATTCTAATTGTTGAATTAGAGGGTAACCTTTATTTTGGATTAGCGGATAACCTCGAACAAAAGCTTGTTAGTTTGATTAATAAATCAAAGGTGTTTATTTTAAGGATGAAGCATGTATGTAACATTGACGTAACCGCACTAAATGCCCTCAAAGTTTTCACTCGATCGGTTAAAGAAGCTGGGGGGAGCGTCATTGTTTGTGGCTTAAATTCTGATCTTGATTCCATTCTCGTTAGTTCGAATTTTGATTTTGATATTGATTCCAACAATAAATTTATGTCTGAAAATGAGACGTTTGCATTTTCGTCTAAGGATCTGGAAAGAGCCAGAGACGTTTTGAAATGTGATTCGGAAAATAAATCATCAAAATCCTGTGAATTATTGGCTAGCTCCTTTCAATTTTAATCTTATGGTTCACCAATTTATATAAATAAAGAGACAAAGGAATTACTTAAGACCTGTAAGCAGAAGCTATAGGTCTTTTTTTGTTGCTCCCAGTAATGAGTTAAAAATTGGCAATAAATGAAAATGTGTTCTACTGTCTATTTAGACCAATAGAATATTATAGAAATGATCTTTATTTTAATAAACGGTTATAAAAGAATTTTATGATCGCGTAAATGAAAGGAGGTAAGGAAAACCATCGTATTTCAATCGAAAACTTAAGTTTAAGTTAGGAGGGAAAAAATGAACCAAGAAAACACTTTGACTAAGTCTTCGCTGTTGAAGACCGAGGACTGGTGGGCTGTGTGGCTGGGGGGATTGGTGTTTTTCCTTGGCTTAGGTCAGCTCTTTGGAGGCGATCTGTTAGGCTGGGCTGTTAAAACGAATGTCTGGCTCAGCATAACTAAATCAATGGCGCCCCTATCCAAAACATATGCGTTTTTGCCTGGATGGGCTTCCTTGTTTCTGACATTTCTTTTCTTTCTAGTTACAACTTCTATTGGAGCCGCGTGCATGGGTTGGAACTTAAAACGATTTGTCGTGGGATTTACTATTATTTTCGCATTGGCCTACGGCTCTTTTATTCTTGGAAGTTATGGTTACCTTGCGGCGACCAAAGACCAATACGCAAAGCTTAATATTAATTGGTCAGTGGGACTTACCCCAGAAGGGGGGTTTATTATCGCACTTATAGTTGGTCTTATAATCGGTAATTTTTGGACAGGATTAGCCAAATTTCTTGAAGAAGCAGCACGACCTGAGTTATATATCAAAACTGGAATTGTTATTTTAGGAGCAACCTTGGGAATTAAAGCTCTTGGTTCTGTCAATCTAGCCTCCACAGTGATTATTCGGGGGCTCTGCGCTATTGTTGAAGCATACCTCATTTACTGGCCTGTCGTTTATTTCATTTCTCGGAAATGGTTTAAAATGACACCGGAATGGGCTGCTCCCCTTGCGTCCGGTATTTCTATCTGCGGTGTTGCAGCAGCTATCGCTACTGGCGGGGCAATTAGATCCCGACCTCAGATCCCAATTATTCTCTCTTCGGTAATCATCGTTTTTGTGGCTGTTGAACTTTTGTTTTTACCATGGCTTGCCCAAAGCATTTTGTATAATCAACCGATGGTTGCTGGATCTTGGATGGGCCTGGCCGTCAAAAGTGATGGTGGTGCAGTCGCCAGCGGTGCAATCACAGAAGGGTTAATCAGAGCTAAAGCACTGGCTGTAAACGGAGTAAAGTGGGAACCCGGATGGATCCTGACAGTTACGACAGTTACCAAGGTTTTTATTGACATCTTTATTGGGATTTGGGCCTTTATCCTTGCCGTGGTCTGGTCAGTTTTTGGAATTAACAAAAGAAGTCAAGAAAAAGGTTCTAAGGTAACAAAAGGAGAAATATGGGAACGTTTCCCGAAATTTGTGATTGGTTATGCTGCTACTTTTCTAATCCTTCTTTTGATAGGTTTGGCAGCTCCTCACTTAACCAAAGCTGCTACAGCTGCAGCTGATCAGGCTAATGGCCTGAGAGGAATTTATTTTACTCTCACCTTTTTCTCAATCGGTTTAATCACTAATGTACGCAAGCTATGGGCCGAAGGAATGGGCAGAATCGTGACAGTATATGCTGTTTGTCTATTTGGCTTTATCCTTTGGGTTGGACTCTTAATATCCTGGATTTTCTACCATGGAATCATGCCGCCAATTGTAACTGGCTAGATTTCATTATCCTGATAAGGAGGTGCAGCTAGTGGCAGAAGTTAGCTCAAATGCAGGACAACAGCCAAATGCGAAGACAGAAATGCAGGCGGAGGAATGGTTCGACTTGCTACCAATTGAAAAAAAGCTTATAGGATATTCATTAAGCCTGGGAATTATCCTGCTGATTGTATTCATTATAGGCTTTAAAGTACTTTAGAGTTGTATTAATCTGTAGATAGACCTAATCGATAGGAGTCTGAAGTATGCCTGTTACTGAATTTTCAAATTGGGTAGGGGAAAGATCCTCAAGAGACGAATGAAGGCATCTCGCGTAAAACCGGGCTCAAGATGAGATTTGCGTCGAGATAAAGATCGGTAAGATCTCTGAAGAAAAATCAGGTAAGTTTAATTCTGTTGTATGAATAAAATTATGATAAAGGACTGAATTTCGAGTTCGGTCCTTTTTGTTATCGTCTTGACAGTTGTTTTCAAATAATTATGTGTTTTAACAAATACCACATAATGAGATTATATTTCGATAGTTTAGACACTTACAGCTTGAAATAAATTATTTATTTATTGTAAAGGATTGATCTTAGTTATGTCGAATAAACAACAATATCTAAGTAATCAGTTCTTTGTTTCAGGGATAAATGTAAGAAAATGTAATCATATCAATTAGCTGTTTGCCAGATAAGGCTAAGTTAACAAATACTTATAAACACCAAGTTAAAAGTAAAGGATTTAAGACTTTTGTTATATTAATTAGCAGGAAGTAGTGAAAATATGTTATTAAAACGATCTCGAGTTCACTGGTCACATTGGATTGTTATTTTTATCTGTTTCCTTATACCTGTAGTAACAGATTATATACAACTCGTTCCTGGTGATTTGATGTGGATGCTCTATATAATACCCGCGATGATCTTGGCCTACTATTATGGTTTAAAAGGTGGGTTCATTACTGCTCTTTTTAGTGTAAGTATCCAGCTTACGTACAAATTGTCAGAGAGGTATTTCAATTTTATGGGGGTCAACAATGGGAATAACGGTATTGTTCTAGTAACGCTTTCTCTGGGGTTATTTGCTACAGCGATTGGAATGGGGATATTGGCGGATCGTCTTAAACTAAAACACAACGAATTGGAAATCGCGTTAAGCACCATGAAATCGATGGCATATCATGATGAATTGAGCAGTCTTCCTAATCGACGTAAGTTCATTGATAAATTATCAGAGTTAATTAACGATAATCCCTATCCAACGATGATTGCAATTATGTTTATAGACCTTGATCGCTTTAAGATGGTCAATGATACCTTCGGACACGCTGCTGGTGACTT
Source organism: Desulfosporosinus sp. FKB (assembly GCF_002196705.1). GTDB lineage: Bacteria > Bacillota > Desulfitobacteriia > Desulfitobacteriales > Desulfitobacteriaceae > Desulfosporosinus. The sequence continues at coordinate 144,955 of NZ_NADJ01000015.1, read as the reverse complement.
ATTGATCATAGAAGTCGCCAAACAGTTAGCAAAGTGTGTTAGCGATGAAAGTCTTGTGGCGAGAATGGGTGGCGATGAATTTACTATTTTGATCGATAAAGTAACGTCTGTAGACGAGGTCGAAGAGATTGCTCAAACAATTATTGAATCCTTTGAAAAGCCCCTTAATGTCCAGGGAAGAGAAATCCGAGTCAATCTTAGCATTGGCATTGTCCTTTACCCACATAATGGGCTGAGTATGGAAGTCTTGTTGGAACATGCAGACGCTGCTATGTACTTAGCTAAGCAAAGAGAAGGAAGTAACTATCGATTTTACTCCAAAGAGATCGATACAAGGATTTTTCGTAAGTTGGAAATAAAAAATCAGTTAGAGTTTGCTCTCGGGCGAGATGAATTCACATTAAGTTATCAGCCTCAGGTTATTGCGAGGACGCAGCAGATTGTTGGTGTCGAGGCATTAATTCGCTGGAAAAATAATAAGCTCGGTTTGATTACACCAACAGAGTTTATTCCTATAGCCGAAGAAGCGGGGATAATTATACCTATTGGTGAATGGGTGCTGGAAACGGCATGTCGAGATGCTAAGTCATGGTTTAACCAGGGGTTATCGCAGCTGAGATTATCGGTTAATATTTCACCGATTCAATTAATTCACGATCAATTTGAAGAGACGGTGAATCGAGTCTTAAAGCAGACTGGCTTCCCCCCGGAGAATCTTGAATTAGAGATCACAGAAAATGTTGGTTTGTATGGACTTGATAAATCAGTAACTACGTTACAACGACTTCGGGCGATGGGGATCGGCTTGGCTATTGATGATTTTGGTACAGGATATTCTTCCTTGAGCTATCTGGTTGATTTACCAATTGATACCATCAAAATCGATCGCGTGTTTGTCCAAAACCTTAACACAAATTCAAAATTAATGACGTTGGCGGAAGCGATTATCAAAATCTCTAAGGTTATGAATTTCCAAACCATAGGAGAAGGCGTGGAGACCTTGGAAGAATTAAAAGGACTGGATACTCTTGAGTGTGATCAAATTCAGGGCTACTTTTTTAGTAAACCAGTTTCAACCGAGATCATGGCGGAACTCCTTAAAAATGGTATTAGTGTCGAAACTGACCTAGGTAGTGAGGGCATAGGAGCTTAGAGTTTAAGATTAATTAAGTTCTGATGTGATTTTGTTGTGTCAAATGCCTGATTCACTGCGTCAAGTATCTCTTGCTTTGCAAGCTCAAAAGAATCAAAATAGCCAAGAGGCTTTTCTAAAGATGTGTCAATCCAAGCTAAGAATCCGTATTCTGTGAGTGTTACCAGCCAAGAGCTCGTGTCCTTAAACACCACTCGACTTGAAGTTTGCATCTCATGATAAGTGCTGAAACCATTTTTGTGAGCAAATTGCTTTCTGGTCATAAATCTTCCTCGCTTTAATACATTTCAGAATAGACATTATAGATATTAACGAAGAATTCGACATAATTCGATAGAATCCTCTATATAAGGATCGATATTTAGGGGATTTTGTGGATCTATCCCTAATATGATGTAAGTATCCAATAATTCAATCGAACTACCACTCTGTAGATGCCGTAATAGTCCTGTAAACAGTATTAACAAATCAGCAGCAGCGAAAAACTTTCGAAAATGTTAGCTTCAAGAGTGATGGCTTTAATTGGTACTTGTTTTTAAACGATACTAATTATTTCTCAAGTAAGGAAGGAGAACAGTACATGGGTTTGAAGGAAGAAATTAAAACAAGCGCCTTAAACTTAGGAGCTGATCTTGTAGGGGTGGCTTCAGTAGAACGTTTTGACGGAGCACCGTCGGGTTTCCATCCTACCGACATTATGCCGGAAACGAAATCTGTCGTGGTTATAGCTAAAAAGATTTCCGACCAACTTGTCTGTGGAAGTCTTGGTACGGCCTATACCAATACCTTCCAAGCTATACTCAGAAGGTTAGATTACATCGCAAGTGACGTAGCAGTTTTTGTGGAGAAAATGGGTGGTAAGGCGATACCTATACCGGCTGACGATCCTTATACTTATTGGGATGAAGAAAATCATCGGGGGATGGGGGATTTGTCCCATAAACATGCTGCTCAGGCGGCAGGTTTGGGTATCCTGGGAAAAAACTCTCTTCTTATTACTCCGCAGTACGGAAACAGAGTCCATCTGGTTTCCGTGCTCACCGATTTAGATTTAGAGTCTGACCCACTCGTCGAGAAGGAACTGTGTCCCCAAAGTTGTCGACTATGCCTTGATGCCTGCCCCGTTGGTGCTATAAAGGAAGAGCAAATAGTTATTCAAAAGCTTTGCCGGAGTATTGTCGGAAAAACTCTGCCCAAAGGTTATTGGGTGTATGCCTGCTGGGAATGCAGGAGGGTTTGTCCAGTAGGAAAAAACAGATAGGAAAATATATAGAATAAGAACAGCCGCTCTTTAGGCTTATGATTGATGAAAAGTGGTTAGATATGCAGAAAGAACATATTAAAGAATTAGACGTACTAAGAATGATTGGCTTTGTATTCGTCGTAGCCCAGCACGTTTTTGGAGCATATGCCTGGCGGGCAGGGGCAGGTTTTTCTGAATCACTAATTCTAAATTTATTTTATGTTATTGCCCAACCCGCTGTACCAATGTTTGTTTTGGTTACCGCGATCAGTCTATTCTATAATCATACTGAAAGAATAAATATACTGACGTTTTATAAAAAGCGCATACTTTATATTTTTCTGCCTTATGTGATCTGGTCAATCATAAATATTATGGATGCTAAACTGTATGGTCAGGCTTCTTTTGACAATTTCATCGGGCAATTGGCTGCTGGAACCGGAAGGTATCATCTATGGTATATGTCGATGATTTTAAGAATTTATTTATTCTTTCCGTTAATATTATGGTTGTCCAAGCATATACAAAAATTACCCAAATTTTATAAAGTGGGTTTCTTATTGATTTGTTTTGTGTTATATCTAATTCTTCTTAAAAATAATGGGGTTACTTTATTGATTGGGAAAAGATTATTTAATACACCAACATATAATGAACAAATGTTTATTGATCGAACGCCTTTATTATGGTCAATTTATTTCGTAGTTGGAGCCTATGTCATTTTTGGGTATCCTAATTTAATAGCGTTGCTCCAACGTTATCGAAAACTTATATTACTCACTTATATACCGCTGTTGCTCTATATTTATTACATTCAAATAAACCCCCATTTTCCTGGACATAAATATATAACGATCGGATATCTGTACTGTTTTCTTAAAGTTTCATATATGATTGTGTCAATTTTGATGTTGTATAGTTTAGCATCTTACGTTATTAGCCAAAAGCCGAAGCTTTATCGTCTATTTAAAGAAACCTCCCCGTATTCTTACTCGGCTTATTTAGCTCATGTTATTGTACTTCAAGCTGTAGCAATGGAATTAGACAAGGTATATCCCATAAAAAGTTTCCTGGTATTAAGCCTACTAATTTATATATTAACTATTATTTTAACTGTAAAGTTGGTTCAATTATTAAGTCTGTTTCCCTTTTCAAAATATTTTCTTGGTACAAGCTATAAATATTACCGGAGCATCTTTACTAAAGGGATGAAATATTCTTCGAGGAATAACCCAGGTATGTATTAAGGGGCCGTTGCATAATGAATATTTATCCGTTTTTATAAATAAAACCCTGCATAGCAGTGGAGGATTTAAACCACTATTTATGCAGGATTTTGTTTAATGGGGGGCGGTTATGCTTTTGCAACAGCCCTTAATATTTATTTTGCCGCAGCGTTCTGTTTGTTTTGCGTTTCGCTGGTTACAGCAATAGCTAAGACTGTCGAGGATATTTTACCGCTTCTGATATATTCAAGCATCATGGGAGTAATATACGGAACTAGTAGCGGCAACATGTTAGGCATTAAGGCATCCATCGTTTTTGGCAGCAGATCAGGCATTAATTCTTCCATATCATCAGGCAGTGGACCGACGCGGCGCGAAACTTCGGCCAGCATATCCGGCATGACCTTAGGCATGATTCCCGGAACCAGTTTAGGCATCATCAAAGGCATCATTTTTCCCATTAAGGTTAAGCCGCCAGGGATAAATTTCATTATCTTCATCATCGGTACCATACCGGCAGGCATGTTGGCAAACATTTGCGGGAAGAGAGCCCCCATGATTTTTGCCATGTTTTTGGGATCCATCAAAAGAATAAATTTCTCAAAGTAACTCCACATTTCCAAAGAGAATTCTGTTTTGTCTTCTGTTTCAAATCCTAAACCTTGGGCAATAAAGCGAGCTAAATCCGTTATCGGAATATCGAAATTATTGGCTTTAGCTGCTGTTCTCAATTGAACCTGACAGCAAGGGCAAAGGGCTAGCAAGGCATCTGCCTTAACATCAATGGCTTCCTGAATTCTCATACCCCCGAGTTTTGGAGCTACAGGTGTTTCGCCAATCAGAGTCAGTACAGAACCGCAACATAAACCGGTTTCGCGGTTATGCTCCATCTCGACTAATTCTACGCCCGGGATAGCGGCAATAAGTTCACGAGGCGGTTCATAAATTCCTTGGGCACGCCCAGCATGACAAGAATCATGGAAGGCAATTTTAGCATTTATTTCGTGGTCAAACTTCAAATCTCCTTTGGCTAAGGCCTCAGCGGCAATTTCTGTGTAGTGCTTGACTTTAAACGGATAGTCAATTCCCTTTCTCCGAGCCAAGTCGGCGTAAAGTTCTTTCCAGACTAAGCCACATGCTGGGCAAGAGGTAACGATTGTTTTAGCACCGCGTTTTTTCGCTTCGTTAACGTTGTGCTCGAAAATTTCTTCAAAGACATCCCATTTACCGGCCACCTTCATAGGTATGCCGCAGCAAGCCTCATCAGTGCCCAGATAGGTAAAATCGATACCGGCCTTATCCAGAATACGCACAGTCGATACAGCAACATCACTGTTGACTAAGGATGCCGTACAGCCGGCAAAGTACATAACCTCGGCTTTTTCCTTAATCTTTGGCTTAATGTCCTCTGGGAGCCAGTCAGCTCTTTTTTTCTGCTTGCCGGCCCATATATTCTTTTCTCCGCGCAGGGATGCAGCCATCATTTCAAAGGGCGGGAAGGTCATTCGCTTTTCTTCATGAACTAATTGCCCCCGCATCGTCATCCAGTTATGCTCTACGGGGATATTCAGTTGACAACGGGTATTACAGACTTCACAAGTGGTACAGAGGAGAAACTTATTGACCATTTCTTGGTCGAATTTCTCTCGGCCTGCAATAACCTCTCTTAAATAGGCATATTTGCCCCGAGGAGAATGGGACTCCCAGCCCCGGCCCATAAACTGTTCACAAGTTGAAACACAATAACCGCAACGGGCACAAGCAGTGGCAAAGAAGGCTACACTTCCTGGAACTCCATTTTTTTCTTTGGTTCTTTCAGAGAGATCGCCCGTTGGAGCTGTAGCCGCATTAGCAATCGGCCGAATCAGTGGTTCAAATAACGAAGCCAAATTCATAATATAATTAATGAGGCCAGAGCCTATCACCTTATTGGGGTTCAACAAATTATGGGGATCGACTTTTGCCTTATAGGCAGTCAGTTTTTGATAACGCTCAGTACCTAAAACGCTCTTAGCTTCACCTTTAAAATACAAACCGGTTGAATAGGCCGTACCCTCGTATTTCTTAGCAATATTAATAACGGAAATGGCCAGAGCATAAGCCGGGTTGAAGGCTAAGGAACGTTCATCATGAGGAATAAATCCTAAAATAGTAACTTTATCATCTTTGCCGACCATACCTTCGGCAACAAAAGGCTGTTTTATTTTCTTCTCAATATCTTTTAAAACGGCTGTTAAGTTTTTAGTGGGCACAATAACTTCAGTTGTAATAATGGAAGGACCAATCCGTTTTAAACGCATGGGGGCAAAACGCAAATCCCATTCGTGTTCAGCAGCTTCTGACGCTAGTTCTTTCCCTTTATTAGCCTCAATAATTTTCATTAACGGAATATTGATGTTTGAGCTGCGTGACTCAGGATAGGCCAGGACCATGACAAAAGCTTCCGGAAGCTGCGGCTTTACCTGAGGATTAGCCTCTTCATAGGGATGACCATGTTTATGAGGCAGTTTTTTCTTCAAGCGCATGGATTCCGGGTTGAGGAAAGTTATGGACCAAATGGGTAATTTATTATAGGAGATGGCCTTTAAAGCATCGCCTAAGGATTGAGAATCCTTGAACGCAAAAGCTCGGTGTATCTCTTTCAGCAATTCTCGGACTTTGAGGGTCACTTCACTAATGATTCCAGTAATTCCTTCGGCATCCGCAATATAGGTCGCTAATTCCTGGCCGCTGAATTCCTTAATTTCACCGGAAGGCATAACAACCCTGGCAGCCAAAACATTTTCTTTAAACTGTCCAAACTCATAGGAACCAAATCCGGAACCGCCTTGGGCCAGCCAGCCTCCAACGGTTGAAGCGGGGAGGGAGGTGGGATAAAGCCGCAAATCCAAATTATTTTTGTTAATTTGTTTTTGCAGTTGTTCCCAAATGATCCCCGGCTGAACGCGAACTATTTGTTGACTGAAATCTTCAGCGATAAGCTTATTCATGCCGCTCAAGTCTACCACAATAGCTCCCTCCGCCGGTAAAGCACCGCCATAGCCGGAGGTGGCTGAACCTCTGGGAACAAGTTGAATATTCTCTTGCCGGGAAAGCTGAACCAACTGTACGATTTCTTCTTCACTCATTGGCCGCACGACTGCACCAGCAATGCCAACAGGGACAAAAGGCTTAATCAGAAAAGGCAGGGCCCCAACATCATACGAATAGAGTTTCTTTTCGATTCGATCAATCCGTATCCTTTCGCCAAAAATTTCTTGGAGTCGGGCAGTAACTTTTTCACTAACCACTGACATACTCTCACTCCTCGGTTGTTGTTCGGTGATTGTTGCTGGTATTGATAGCGGAATTGTGAACATTTTAACCCATACCCCCATATGGGCGGGGGGTATTAAAAGGATACCCGAAAACCATCCGTAGGTCAATAGATATTTGTTGGAATAACAATTATTTTGTCGAAATTAGCACATAAATCAGTTATCGTTTTATTCTTAGTTCAGACGAATACATAAAGAAGGCCTCTTTAACTTTAAGAGGAATTATCATAAACATGTGGAATATTTAAACTCGAAAAAGGAAGATAGCATGTATGAGTGAGAAATTATCCTAAGGAGAATCATGAAGTTTATGATAAATTTATCAAATAAGTCGAAGTTCACAACTACTAGTATAATAATAATTATGCTTGGCTTAGTATTATTGTCGATAATTACCTATCGTCAATATAATCAAGTCAGTGAAAGTGAACTGATGCATACAATGTCAGATCACACAGCACAATCGGCCGGTTATATAAATACTTGGCTGGAAGGACGTTTAGGAGAAGTGCGGGAAACTGCAGAAAGTCCGATACTCGGGCAGGCGTTAAAATTAAATCCGCAGCTAGACCTTACTCGAAAAGATGAATCCATTCACTTGCTTGATGAACTTAACCAGTCTCGCTGGAACTATGTTTCTGGGGCGTATCCCAATGAATATGCCGCCTTACATATTGTTAATTATTTACAGCCTGATGAGTGGGGAAATCCTAAGAATTTAAAAACACTTAAAGCCAGATATTATAACGTTAAAGACGGAACGAATAAAACGGATCCATGGGCAGAAGGAGCAGCGGTTGAAGCCGGAATGAGGTATTCACAAACGGCAGCTGTTTATGACACGATATTTAAACCTGTTTATTCTCAGGCATATGGACGAAATATGGTACTTATGGCAGCCTGGCGCAAAGATAACAAGGGGAACGTTTTAGCTGGGGCAGCTGCAAGTTTAACTATTGAGACGATACAGCAAATCGCTCAGCAGGCTGGTTACGGAAAAAAGGGATACGGCTTTTTATTAGCTCAAGACGGTACATTTATTACCCATCCAAATGCTTTATGGGCAATGCGGGGAAAAACGTCAACTGTTTCGGACAGAAACATGCAGCAGCTCGGTAAGCTTGTTTCAAGTACTAAGTCAGGGATATTTCGCTTCTCAGACAACGGTGAGAAAAGAGTCGCTTTTTATAATTCAATTCCAATTGCTGGATGGACATTAGTCACGGTTGCAGATGAAAATGAATTGTTCGCATCCGCTAATGAGTTACATGTTTTGATGCTTGTTATTATTTCAAGTATCATAATAGTTACTTTAATGTTTGCTTACATTATGTTCTTATTGTTGAACCTTAAGCAGAGTAATGCGGCCAGAGAAGCGTTGGAAAATCGCAATAAGGAATTAATTGCCACAAAAGAGACGGAACGCAAAATACTGCAAGCTGAAATCTCGGTACTTCAAGCCCAAATCCAACCTCATTTTTTGTATAATACCCTCAATTCAATTACGGCACTTTGTCGGACAGATTCCCTCAAAGCAGCAGAACTATTAGAGGAATTAAGCGATTATTTACAAGGAAAGTTCCGGTTCAACAATATGGAACTCATTCCCTTGGATCAAGAACTGGATTTGGTTAAATCGTATCTGGCTATAGAGCAGGTACGTTTTGGCAAACGGCTGGAAGTTGAATATCATGTCGAGCCTAATACTAATCCCTTTATTCCACCGCTTATTCTTCAGCCTTTAGTAGAAAATGCCGTTAAACATGGTGTTTATCCGCAAAGGCAAGGCGGAATCGTTCGTATTTCTATTAAGAATGTCGATCAAGAAACGGTAATTAGTGTAACCGATAATGGGGTTGGTATGACTGCGGATAAAGTTAAACACCTATTAAATGATGAGGGCGCTCAAGAAGTGGGAGTTGGTCTCCGGAATATACAGAAGAGGCTGCAAAAACACTACGGCTATGGCTTAGAGGTTCAAAGTATCATAAATAAAGGAACAACTGTTACAGTTAAAATACCTAACTTGGCGAGGTGACCATTTTTGATTAATACCATTCTCATTGATGATGAGCAATTAGCAGTAGCTCAACTTGAATACCTTTTGAAACAATATCCTGAAATAAATATTATGGCATCATTCACTGATCCGGTAACTGCTCTTGAAAAAATCCAAGATTATCTTCCCGATTTGATATTTGTAGATATAAAGATGCCTGAAATCAGTGGGTTTGATGTGGCAGAAGAGATTATGCAAAGTTCACCCGAGACCTATTTCGTCTTTGTTACGGCCTACGACCAATATGCCCTGAACGCTTTTGATTACAATGCCATCGATTATGTTCTAAAACCCGTTTCCCTTAAAAGAATAGATCGGACCATTCAAAAAGTGCTGACCAATTTAAAAAGCGGTAAAGAAAGGACAGCCTTGGATACTAAGCTGCCAAAAATCAGACAAATCTATGGCGATGGATTTAATAAAATAATTGCTGCTGAAGAGGCCGGAAGAATATTTTTGTTAGCTCCTTCCGATGTGCTTATGTTTACTCCTCAAGGCCGAGGGGCCTTGATTCATACCCAACAAAAGACTTATCTTACGAAACAATCCATAAACTATTGGGAAGAGCGATTAGAATCCTCTAATTTCTTTCGTTGTCATAAAAGCTATTTAGTAAACTTTAATAAAATCGAGAAAATCCTTCCTATGTTCAATCATACTTACTTACTAAAGCTTGCTGATTATCCAGAAGAAATTCCTGTGAGCCGAAATAAAGCTAAGGAACTTAAAACGATCTTGGGCCTATGAAGAGCCCAAGATTTTTTTTGCACTATCTTTCTTTACACAATGTGACTGATAAATTCGGAATTTAGCACATAATTGCAAATTGCTAGTAAAGAGTAAGTATTTAGTCCTATACTTTGATCGCGGGGTCTTAGAGTGATAGGTGCAGACCGCGTAATTCATCGAAAGGGGGCTTAGTATCACAACCGAAAATAACGAGAGAAGAGTAGGGAGAGAGGGAAAAGTAATGTCGAAGGTCATAAAATGCGGAAAGTTGTTTTCAGCAATTGACGGAAGTATTCAAGAAAATGCAATTATTCTTATTCAAGATAACAGGATCATCGATGTAAAAAGAGCTGAGAACTTTGTAGCGAGTGCGAATGATGAAATTATTGATCTCGCGGATAAGTTTGTTCTTCCCGGTTTGATTGATACGCATGTCCACCTCGGATTTGGCGGCAATACAACCCTTGTTGAGGTAAGTGAACCTCCGGAACTAGTAGCCATAAAAGCAATGAGAAATGCCAAACTGGATTTGCTGGCCGGCTTTACATCAGTTCGCGATGAAGGATACCCCACCATAAGCGGCTCTGAAATAATACGTAATACCATTGCAGCAGGACTCTTCCCGGGTCCGCGCGTTTTCACCAGCGGTATGTATATCACCCAAACCGGCGGTCATCTTGAGTATCGTTATCCGGGAGAAACTATGGGTTATAGCACTTACAAGTCCGGCAATGTTGCTAACAGTCCCGACGAAGTACGTGCAGCTGCCCGCTTAATGCTAAAATATGGTGCCGATCAGATTAAGGTTGTAGTGACAGGTGGTGTTCTCAGCCCGGGCAACGAACCTGGAGAACAAAATATGAGTGTTGAGGAAATTAAAGCTGCTGTTGATGTCGCTCGCATGCATGGCAAGATTATTTCTGCCCATGCTCATGGTACGGCAGGCATTATGGCAGCCGCCGCAGCAGGGGTTTCTGTCATTGAACATTGTACGTTGGTCGATGAGGAAACTATAAAAATGATGGCTAAAAAAGGTATTGCCATTGTTCCTACGTTTATCGTTTTAAAAGTTATTGCGGAAAAAGGTGCAGCTGCTGGGATTCCTGATTTCGCTGTTCGCAAAGCTACAGCTTTGGTAGGATCACATCTTTCCAACATTAAAAAAGCCTACGATGCAGGAGTACGCATTGTTTTTGGAACAGACTGCGGAACTCCGCTTACTCCCCACGGTACACAGGCAGGCGAATTTGAATTGATGCTTCAAGCAGGCATCTCACCAACGGATACGCTTCTTAGCGCAACGAGATACGCAGCCGAATTGTTGGGATGGGATGATCGAATTGGGACGATTGAACCTGGGAAGCTCGCTGATATTGTAGCTGTTGATAAGAACCCCTTTGAGGACATTTCTGTTCTAAAGAATGTGGCTTGGGTGATGAAAGACGGAATGATATATAAAGGCTAAGCAATGAACCGGCAAAATTAGTTTGGAGGATGATCAAATGGGCAAAACAAAAATATTCTATGGCTGGTGGATTGTAGCAGCCGGAGTTTTTATCATGTCGATTCTCCACCCGCTTATTACTACAAACTGGGGATTGTACGTTAAACCTGTGACTAAAAGCATGGGGTTTAGTCGAAGTGAATTTGGGATCATTAGCACCATCGTATACGGTGTAACCGTGTTTTTATCTCCATACCTTGGAAAATGGCTCGCCCAGAAAAATACGCAATTAATTCAGGCTCTCAGTATCGTTGGCTTGGCGGCATCTTACGCCAGTTTTTCTTTAGGACAGAACATTATCCATTTTTATATTAGCGCTGTTTTTATGGGTGTATTTTCTATAGGGGCAATTGCTCTGCCTATTAGTATTGTCTTAACCAATTGGTTTGTAAAAAAGAGAGGCTTAGCAATCAGTATAGCCTTAGCAGGAAGCGGTGTGGGCGGAGCTATTATCAGTCCAATCATGACACGTGTTATTCAGAACTATGGCTGGAGAATATCCTATCTAATATTTGGCGCTGCTATGCTCATTATCGCTCTACCTATGGTTCTTGTTATGAAAAAGTCCCCGGAAACAATGGGCTTGAAAGCCTACGGCGCCGATGAAACTGTTGCAGTTGTTGAAAAAGCAGCCACGCCTAGTATTGAATATAATCTTACTCTAAAGGAAGCGAGAAAAAATAATTTCTTTTGGATTTACTTATTTGGTATATTTGCCCTTTCTTTTGTAGGCTTTGGATCTCTTAGCCAGTTTGCAGCTTTCGTTGCTGATCATCATGGAGCTGTCTTTGCTGCAAGCATCCTTTCCATATTCTTAATCATAGTTACCCTTGGAAAGATTTCATTGGGTTGGATTTATGATAAGTTTGGCTCCAAAGTTGGAACCCTTTATATTTGTATCGTCTTTGCCCTTTCCTTCGTTTGTATGCTATATCCGAACTCCAAACCCCTAATGTATATCACGGCAATCTTATATGGCCTTGGCATTTGTACAGGTACCGTCTGCCCACCGGTTATTACTTCTTCAATGTTTGGTACAAAATACTATGGTGAGATTTATGGTTATGTAAATCTGTCCGTATATTTAGGGGCTGCTATTTCTGTACCTGCATTGGCGGCAATCTATGATAAAACGGGTTCTTATCAATCAGCATGGCTTCTTTGCATCGTTTTAACTCTTTTGTCTCTTATCTCCTTACTTTACAGCGATCTAAAATGTATGGCGATAAAGCGAAACTGATTCATTTGCCAAAGCCCAATCCATAATATAACGATGTTGATTAAGATATTTTATGGTTTTAAAAGCACTTGCTCGAGAGCAGGTGCTTTATGCTTGCACAATTCAAATATCAAGCGCTTAAAAATCCGTGTGATATTTAGTGTAATTTAAAATGATGATATGACTAAAGTTAACGTTTTATATCATCGGCTTTAAGCAGGGAAATGCAGGGGTAAAGGTGGAATAGCAATTATATTCAAAAATTCTTGAAGATGATATAGTTATGAAACGCTTTACTTCTTCTTGGATCGAATAGAAATAACAAGCCTAGCAGTTAAATTACTGCTAGGCTTAATTATTTGCTCAATTTTTGGAAGGTCACACGGACTTCGAAACTCCTATATTGATCTTAAACTAGGCCACCGTTATCCTTAACAAATTGGATGGCTCTATCGAATTGCGATTCATCAACAATAGCCGCCACAAGTACGTCACGGCCGGATACGGAATCTTGACCTCCGTCACTCATACCACTAGCGCTGACATCCGCAGAAGCTAATACTCCGGTGTCCCGATCTGAGCTTGCTCCTAAAATTAATGCCGCTTGGCTAGATTTATCACCGGTTGTAGGATCGTTAACAAAATCGGCACTGCCGTTTGGATATTTACTAAAACGGTCAACTTGGATATCGGTTACTCCTAAACCTTTAATCTGTTCGGCAGCTTTTTTAGCCTCTTCCGAAGTTTTAAAAAAGGCCAAAATGTTCTTTTTGGTCATGATTGTTCCTCCCTATATTAATTTAATTTTTCTTGGTTTTCCTCTTGTTTTCATAGAATTGCTAACTAACCAAAAGAACTTACCACGGATAGAACTTGCATAGAATGCTTAATTCAGAGAATTTGAGTATGGCAAAGCCAACGTCTATTGTTTTGGATATTGTTGGCCGTTGTAAACCCACATTCTCACGGTGGTAAACCTCCCATGTCTAACAGGGTCAAGATGTTAAACCTGCCCTAAATTCCTTCGTTCCACCTATCCATGATTGGGTGTCAGTTTTGCTCCTTTACCGAGTCTTTGCTCTGATGGAATAATATGCGACTGACTACTAGCTCTTTTGTCTTGCTTGAATTCAATGATTTGTATCAATTCTGTGGTGACGCTTACCAACAAAACTTTTTACTTTTACTCTTCCTGTTACGATTCTTGCTACGCTGCCAAATACTCAGCTGGACGATGAATATCTTTAATTAGCTTTTGTGGGTCGTAGTCTATACCCTTCATTAATATTGCATAGAATACTCGGATCAGTTTACAGCTTAAGGCGATTAGCGATTGTTTCTTCTTGAGAGGATTCTTGACCCTCGTCGTGTAGTAGTTGTGTATCTCTGCAAATTCTGTGTTTTTAGCAACTAACGGCATGACAGCTTGAAATAAAATTGCCCTTAGTCGTGCTCGTCCCCGTTTACTAATTGTGGTCTGTCCTTTGTGCTTACCTGAGCTGCTTTCTCGCAAGGCCAAACCTGCAAGTTTTTGGATTTGCTTTGGAGAATTAAAGCGTCTAATTTCTCCAACCTCGGAGAGAAAACCGGCTATTGTAATAAGACCCACACCTTTAATTTCAAGCAGTTTTGCCACTTCTGGTATTTGCCTACACAGTCCATCGAGAACATCCATGATGGCCTCATATTGTGAGGTTTTATTTTGATAGTCTTGGAGTAGCAGCATAATTTCCATCCTGGAACAAGATTCCCCTGCAGTGCAACCAATGGTCTCCTGAGCAGCTTCATACAGGCTCTTAGCCCTTTTCATTCCAACTGCTCTGAGTTTGTTATCTCTCCAAATTCGGTTTATTCCTTCTGCTCCAAGTTTTTTAATATCGCTGGGCAAGGGGGCTTCCTGAAGTACCAGCATGCTGCTTGCTGCATCAAACTTCCCAAATACAGTTTCATGCTCGGGAAAGTATATTTTCAGCCACCTCTGTATGCGATTCTTTATACTGTTCATTTCTTTCTGGATGCGCAGTCTGCAAGCCGTTGCTATTCGCAATTCTGCATAGATGCCTTCCGGAATATAGGGCTCATTGTATCGGCCCTCGATTACCAGCTTGGCTATGGTTTTAGGATCTTTGACATCAGTTTTGCTTGGGTGATTGTCATCGAGTTCTTTACTCCGCTTTACATGAAATGGGTTGACCAGGACTAGCTTTATACTTTGTTCTTTCAGGTAGGATGCTAGGCCAAACCAGTAATGACCCGTTGGCTCTGCTCCGATTACAATGCTATCCTTTTGTGTCTGCTTTTTTAGCTGTCCAATCCATGCGGATAAATCCTTGAATCCCTCTGCACTGTTTGCAAACTTAAAGACTTTGCCTAACTCTACCCCCCGCCAGTCGAACGCTCTGGCATAATGTAGTTTGCTGGCTATGTCCACGCCGATGACAATACTCGTTTCAGATAGTTGATTTAGTTTCTCGTTTTGTGTAAAATTCACCTGGATGACCTCCGTTATTTTTTGATTGGATTCTGTTGGCCAACAGTGCATCCTCTCAAAGCTTAACGTGAGGTCGTCTTTTTTTCAAAGCTCATTTTTTGTTACTTACAGGAATGCTCCTTTAACATTTATCTTACAGTTTCCAAAATGTTATATTTTATTCTGTATTCCTAATTTGTGTTTCGCGGATGGACATACTAATTATGCCACGAATTACATACTGCCTTAGATAGATACCAAGGAATACTTATGAGGATCAAAAAGGGCGAAGATTATTAATAATCAACAATGTCTCGTTGTATAAAAATTTATATTTAAGAAATTATAGACTAGTGAGAGATATAAAAAGGCAGGGTTGAAAATGGTAGATATTATGGATAAAGTTCAAAAGGTAGCTGAAATCGGTAAATCACCCAGGGAAAAGCAAAAAGTAATAAATGTAGTAGAGGTTTTTTATATATGGGATGTTTTAGTCACCAAGCTGGATGCCTTAGAAAGCATCCAGATTTTTGAACATATGATTGAAGATAATGATTTGATGATAATAAAAAATAAGGTCAAGGATGGCCTTTTCATGGGGATCGACGATATGGAAGCTTTAATGCGCGAATACGATTTACCTTTTCCTGTACGGCCGCCGGCAGACGTTAGTTCAACTGTTCATATCGAGGCTGTCAGCGACAGGGACATTTTTCTCATGTTTTACGAAGTAATTGCTGCGTTTTTTCCTATTCTTGGTATTGGCTTTATGCAAAGTACCACCCCTGATGTCAGAAAAGGACTAAAAAGTCACTTACTCTTGACTATAGAATTACAAGAAATGCTCGTCGAATATGGTAAATTAAAAGGCTACTTAAATCAACCGCCTGTCTATCGTCCATAGAAGTAAAAAATAAATTGAGGTTATAAATTATGAAGATATTAAAGTATATTAAAGATATCTCCGAAATGAACGAGTTTCTTAGGGATAAACAAACGACCATAAATGTAAGCGAGGTTTATCATCTCTGGAATCATTTGATGCAGAGATACAATGTCATTTATATTACCAATCTTTTAAACAGCTTTGTCAAAGATGATGATTTGAAATTAGTCCTTAATTTAGGTAACAGAACTCTTGCTAAGCATACTGAGTTGTTAGAAAAAGAGCTTTTGAATTATGGAATTACTTTACCAATTCGGCCGCCCAAACAAACCCAAGAGACGGTAAATACTGAGCTGATATCAGACAGGTATATTTACAGGCGAATCTTACGAGGTATCCAGGCCTTTCTACCGGTTCATACCATGGCCTTCATTCATAGTACTTCGCCCAAAATAAGAGAATTGTTTATTTCCTTTATGGAAGAAGAAATGAAAATCTATGATAAGTATCTTGAATACGGCAAAATCAAGGATTACTTAATTAAACCACCGGTCTACAGGCCATAGTTAAAAATTGAGAAGGATTAGTGATTACGCAAACGTCGACAATATTTATGTGTCTAATTCTATATTAGGCTTCTGGGAACGGGATGAAAATGGCCTAGCTTTTGAGGAAACTTAAAGCGAGGCCACTGTATTTTCTGGGATAAAATAATTTTTTTATTGGAAGAGCTCAATAATTATTGCAAGGGCTAACTAAATAATTAGAGGGATTATAAAAATTATATCGAAACAATAACATAAAATTGAGAGAATTAAAATGACTAGTAAATAAAGATAAATTGAAATATTTCTTAAGTTTGTTGGTTTAATAATTAAAAATGCGCCTGATTGAAAAAAGGTTGTCTAAATTTGAAGTGGACTAAAGAAAATCGGCGAGTTTTATAAATAGTGTAAAAGATGGTGAAATTTTGAGCGGTAAAATCAAACAGATAATTGATGAGATTATTTTTCAAAGATCAAGAGGTAATCCCGCAATTGCAGAAATGACAAAAGCTAAATTTATTTTAAAAGGAATTAATCCTAATCAATATGACAATTCATCCATAGATGATCCATTAATCATTGAAAGATTGCTTAAGATTGCTAAAGAGCTGAATATGAATAATATGGGAGAAGAGTTAAATAATATTAAGCCAGTATATTCTACTAAAATGACCGCAAGCATAGCTGTATCCGAAATTAAACAACAATTATTAAATTTCAAAGTAAAACTTTTGATATTTTTTGGCTCTTCCAGTTTTGATCAGTATGAATTAAGCGCTTGTATGCAAGAAGCTTTTAATGATTGTATCGTGATCGGATGCTCTACTGCTGGTGAAATAGCAAATGGTGAATTTTTGAAAAATTCTATTGCTGCGATGGCTTTCAATTCAAAGATTATTTCGGATGCAAAAGTAGAAGTGATCGAACATCTTCAAAACAAATTAAGCGTAGAAGGAGCATTCAAATCTTTTGAAAAATACTATAATTTAAGTTCATCTACAATGGACCCTAGAAAGTATGTTGGAATTGTCTTAATCGATGGGCTAAGTATGAAACAAGAAAAAATTATGGATAAAATTGGCGATAGAACAAATGTTGTTTTTATTGGTGGTTCCGCTGGGGATGATCTCAAGTATGTTAAAACACATGTTTACGCAAACGGCAAAGCTTATACCGATTCAGCAGTACTTCTTCTTCTTAAAATCAATGCCTATGCTGAATTCGATATTATTAAAACACAAAGCTTCAAGGCCTTAGATCATGTCCTTATTGCCGATAAAGTTAATGAAGAAACAAGAGAAGTCATAGAATTTAATCACAAACCTGCGATTTTGGCTTATGCAGATGCAATTGGAGTAGAATCTATCGAAGAAGCAACTAAGTATTTTTTGACTAATCCTGTTGGGTTAGTTATTGGAGAAAAGGAAATCTTAGTAAGAAGTCCTCGTGAAACGAGAGGGACAAACATTAAATTTGATTGCAGCATACTTGAAGGAATGGAAGTTAGATTACTCGAATCAACTAATATTATTGATGATACAAAGACTTCCTTAAATAAAATTCAAGCAAAAAAGATTGAAGGGATCATAAATTTCCAATGCATTAAGCGAACACTTGAATTAGAAAAGACAGGTTTACTTACGGAGTATGGAAAAATTTTTAGTGAAATACCCAACGTTGGCTTTTCTTCTTATGGAGAGTTATTTATTGGACACATGAACCAAACTGCTGCCATGTTAGTCTTTAAAAGCAAGGACTGCAATTATCATAGAGACTTTAATTCAGGTGACGTCGAAGAACTAATTGATGAAAATAGAAATTTGCATGAAAGAGTTATGGAACTAAATCAACAACTAGAGGAAACAACAGCAGATCTAAAACAGTTTAATCTTATGCTGGAAGAGGAAATTAACAATAGGATAAAAAAGGAAGATGAAATTCGATATTTAAGCTATCATGACAAATTGACTGGCCTTTATAATAGGAGATTTTACGAGGAAGAGATAAGACGATTAGATTCTGAAAGGAATCTTCCTCTTTCGATAATTATGGGGGATGTCAATGGCCTGAAGCTGGTTAATGATACTTTTGGCCATGAAAAAGGGGATGAACTTTTACGTAAAGCCGCCGGTGTCATTCGAAAAGCCTGTAGAACGGATGACATAGTAGCACGTTGGGGAGGAGATGAGTTTATCCTTCTTCTTCCACAAACTAACCCGGATGAAGCGGCAATGATTGTCAAAAGAATTAAGAATCAATGTTCAGACGAACAAGTAAATACTATTTGTATTAGCATTTCGTTTGGATGGGCGACAAAGAAAGAAACAAGTGAAGATATTCTCAAGACGCTGAAAGTCGCTGAAGATTATATGTATAAAAATAAAATCTTGGAAAATCAAAATAATATTAAAGATACAATAACCACAATTATTAATACCTTGCACGAAAAGAGTCCAAGAGAAGAACAACATTCCAAAAGAGTTAGTGAACTATGCCAAAGCATTGGGATTGCCATGGGGTTATCAGAACGTGAAATTAACAAAATTAAAGTGGTGGGGTTACTTCATGATATTGGAAAAATTGCCATTGAAGAAGGTATACTTAATAAACCAGGAAGACTTACAGAACAGGAACGAAGTGAAATAGAACGTCATCCCGATATTGGATATAGGATACTAAATTCGTCGAATTATATGTTGGATATTGCAGATTGTATACTCGCACATCATGAACGATGGGATGGTACAGGTTATCCCAAAGGCTTAAAAGGTGAGTATATTCCTAAATTTGCCAGAATCATTTCTCTTGCTGATGCTTATGATGCGATGACCAGTGAACGAAGTTACCGGAGTGCTCTTCCTGAAACAATGGTAATAGAAGAACTCAGAAGAAATGCTGGATTACAGTTTGACCCTGAGTTAACAAGAATATTTATTGAAAAAGTTTTAAATAAATCATGAAAGATGGTCTGGAAGCGTAAGAAAGTATGGCGCTTTTTGAATAAGCATAAAAAAGTCCTTGATATTGCCGTTGCGTAAAGGTTTACAGTTATCTCATCAGGAGGTGAGAGCATGGAATATACAGTCCAAAAATTAGGGCAGATGTCCGGTATCAGTCCAAGAACCATAAGATATTACGATGAGATTGGAATCTTAAAGCCGGCAAGAATTAACTCATCGGGGTATCGTATATATGGTCAAGCAGAGGTGGATCGTTTACAACAAATTCTCTTTTATCGAGAACTGGATCTTAGTTTGGAAACAATTAAGGAAATAGTCTCTTCCCCCGACTTTGACGAAATGAGAGCTCTGAGAGAACACCGTGGTAAACTTCTTGAGAAACGAAAGCAATTAGATTTACTAATTATAAATGTTGATAAATCTATTGCAGTGAAAGAGGGGAGAAGTACAATGTCTGATAAAGAAAAGTTTGAAGGCTTCAAACAGAAGTTAATAGATGATAATGAAGAAAAGTATGGCAAGGAAATCCGTGCAAAATTCGGTAATGACGCGGTTAATTATTCCAATCAAAAGGTGTTCAATATGACACCGGAGCAATATGACGAGGTCACTCGGCTGGAACAAGAAGTTCTTGAGACTCTTTATGATGCAGTAGAAACTGGTGATCCCGCAGGCGAATTAGCCCAAAAAGCAGCGGATTTGCACCGTCAGTGGCTGAGCTATTTTTGGAGTAGTTATAGTAAAGAGGCGCATATAGGAGTAACTCAAATGTATGTCGACGACGAAAGATTCAAAGCTTATTACGATAAGAATAGACCTGGGGCGGCAGCATTTCTTAGAGAGGCAGTCCGAATCTCTACGGCAACTATTAAGTGTCAGAATCGATAATTATAGTAGGGAAGAGAAGTGAACTCGTTCAGCTAAAGCTAAACATCGGGGCTTCGGTGACGAAAGTGTCCTATGGACACTTTCGCCGAAAGCGCCAAGCCCATAACAATGCTATAGCGCTGAAGTAGCTAAGGAGTGTTTAAAATCAATAATTCTGCCTGGTATGGCTGTAAATGGTTCTTTCGCATCGGAAGAGGTACAAATTGGCTTAAGATAATATGATATGAATCGTTGGGGAAGGTTTAAAAGCGGGAAAACGTAAACCAGAGCAGAGCAAAATGCTCTGGTTTTACTTTTAGTCGAACAAAAATTTATAAATAGCGTCTATCCCGTTTTTAATAATTCGTTCTTTATCAATATTGTTTGGGCCAAAAACCACCCGGTCTACTATTACTGAGGCAAAATCAAATGCCAGAGTAGTGGCTGCCTCGATATCTTCAACTTGAACATCGTCTTTATGCAAAGAAATATAATCGAGGATAGCTAGGCGTGATTCTTCTCTTTGTTTATCCAGTATGGATGCTACCTGCGGGTTAACATAATACAAAACATTTAATTCCCTAATTAACTCTTTTGAAGCTTCGTGAGCTTTTATAAATGCGTTAATCAAGAGGCGAAGCCATGCCTTCTTATCCTCTTCAAAAATATCTGCTTGAGCCAATACTTCTTCTTTAGCCGTGATAAATTGTTGATTGTAAAGCTCAAGTATCTCTAGCAAAATAGAGTCTTTGTCCTTGAAATAGGAATAGAGACTCCCAATAGATACATCGGTTTGCTTGGCAATTTCATTGGTCGTTGTATTGTAATAGCCTTTCTTACAAAATAAAGTAAAAGCAACTTCGAGGATTTTTTCTTTGGTCTTTATGCTTCTTGATTGCTTAGGTTTACGTACTTGCTTATTGATCCTACTAACTTCATCCATTTTCATTAACACCTTCCATGATAATTTTATTATCCTTGAACCATTGAGTCAATAATAATATGAGTAATAGCTCATATTATTATTGACGGATTACGTTTTCGCGAATATAATGTGAGCAATTGCTCGCATTAATTTTGGGGAAGGTGATAATTATGGCACGCGTTCTTATAATCAATGCAGGTGCAGAGGGACATATCAACCCAACACTCGGTATAGTACAAGAACTTATTCGTCGTCGTGAAGACGTGGTTTACGTGGTGACAGAGCAATTTCGCGATCGAATCGAACAGATAGGCGCAAGGGTGATCACCTATGATGCTGCTAAATTTTTGAAACTATTCCTCGGCGGAGGAGACAATCCTTGGACTCGCGCAAGTGGACTTTTGCGTACCTCCGACGTGGTCATTCCCAGCGTTTTGCGGCAAACCAAAGGAGAACGATTTGATTATATCATTCATGACTCTATGTTCGGCTCTGGGTATCTGCTTGCTCAAATACTGGGTCTGCCTGCTATCAACTCGTGTGCGAGTTTTGCAATCAAAAAAAATAGCTTTGACAATAGACAAGACCAACGCTTACTCCAATTTCCCGCAGAACTGAATGAATTTGCAAAACAGGAGTTTCAACAGTTGGTTAGCCGTATGCAAGAGAAATACAATGTGCAAATTGGCTCTACCTATGAGGTTTTCTGCAATCCGGCACCATTGACAATCAGCTATACATCGAGGCACTTTCAACCAGGCGGAGAAAGCTTCGATGAATCGTACAAATTTGTAGGACCGTCCGTAGTTCCTCCTTTAAACGACGAATTTAACTGGTCTCAAATAGATATAGATAACTTGATTTACATCTCGCTTGGTACCGTGTTCAATCAAGCCGCTGATTTTTATAAGCTATGCTTTAAGGCGTTTGCAAACACGAAGTACACAGTCATGTTATCTGTCGGAAGGCAAACCAGGATTGCGGAACTGGGAGACATTCCCGAGAATTTTATAGTTCGGAATCACGTGCCTCAGCTCGAAGTACTGCATCACGCTGGATTATTTATCACACACGGTGGTATGAATAGTACCAGTGAAGGGCTTTATTATGGCGTTCCACTGATTGTACTTCCGCAAAGTGCAGATCAGCCCATTGTTGCAAGACGTGTGGCCGAGATTGGCGCCGGCATTCAACTGAAGCAAGAAGGACTAACGGAGGAAGACCTTCTAGAGACGGCGGAACGTGTGCTCAAGGATGCGTCATTCCGAAAGTCGTGCGAAGAAATCGGAGATTCCTTTCGAGCTGCAGGAGGATATCATCGAGCCGTCGAGGAAATCTTCGCGTATAAACGAAGTCTCGGCATCAAGGGATAGAGCAGATCGCGTTATAAGGATATCAGTGAACTCGTTCAGCTTAAGCTGAACATCGGGGCTTCAGATACAATAATGTCCAGTGGACATTATTGCCGAGCCGCCTTTCCCGATAGGAATATTTAGCGGCGAAGGCGGACTCTACCCCACCTGAAGTTAACGAAGGACCCCCACTTATAGAAGTGGGGGTCCTAAAAACCCGATGAAAAAAGGACCTTTTTATTGGCCCTGAACACAAAAAACCACTTGAATTACTATCTTTTGTAAGGATTGTCATAACGCGGGTCAAATGGCTGAGGGATACCCATTCGCCGTTCTAAACGTTGAAGCCAAGCGGGTTCAAATTGTTCTTCAAAAAGTTCCCACCAAATAGGTTCTCTGCCTGGCATAAAACCCATACGTTTTTCCATTTCTTTAATCCAGCGTGGTTCAAACTGTTCTTCGTAACGTTCCCACCAAGCTGGTTCATAGCCGCCTGTATAGTTCACCGGATACCAGCGTACCTGATGCGGATAATGACCGTATATAGGAACCACATTTGTTCGGGGATAAACCAATTCTCTCACCTCTATTAATTATTTAGTGGATGATTATTTCCTGCAATTCCATATTATTCAATTTATATTGTCTTCGAAAGTTGACCGATGCTTTTGAACCAGAAATTGGCTGCCAAAACATTTTTCTTCTGCTTAAGTAGAAACGGCTACCATCTTGAAGGATGGTAGCCGTTTAATTTAGAAAATAACGCCTAAAGCGATAAGAATTAATATGGCAATAGCAATAATTCCTACGCCAACGCATCCTGTTACAGGGGGACAGAATGGGCGACAGGTTGTGATAGGTCCGATGTGTGGAGGAGCGCCAACGGGTGAAATGTTAGGGAAATGTCCAAATCCGTACATATAATTTCTCCTTTCAAATAAAATTTAGAATACAATACCCATTGCAATAAGCAAAAGAATAATTACGACAACGATCGCGATACCGGGCATAAAATTAGGGGTACAAACTCCATCAACAGCGCCAAATGCCATTTTCATTTCCTCCTTTGTTAAAAGTTACTATATAATATGCATCGTATAGTATATTGGTACATTATGGTAATTTGCATTTATGGGAATATTAAATCTGTCTTCGTTGCTCAATTTTTCCGATACAACTATAAAGAATAGCGGCTTAAGCCGCCACCCTTTAATAATTATAATAATCTCTTGGTATACTGTTTCTGTGAAAATATCGGATGTGCTTCCGGGAAAAGAGTGAATAGCTATGAATTACAAATGTCCAAGAATGTATATCTAATAATTCGGATTCAACCAAAATCTAATGAACTCGATAAGTTTCTTCCCCTCGGTTGTAAGTATTTTTCCCTTGCCATGACATTCTTTACAGACAAAGAACATGGGTTCCGTTGGTTCTGCCGAGGTTATCATTTTCAGAGTATTTTGTTGGTCTATCGAGGTTCGAAATGGTTCCATTTTCGTCCAAAATTGTAGCCATTGAGGATTTTCTATCCTGCCGAGTCCAGAACATTTGGGGCAAGGTTTATCAAGAGCATAGAAGTCTATCATGTCCATCCTCCATTCATGGATAATTACATACTATTCTATTCTGGAAATAGCAAAATGGAGTTTAATTAAATTATTGTGCCAATCTCATAAATAACCACCAGCATAGTTGATGTCATCGCTGGCCAGACGATAAGGTCTGGTATTTAATTTTAGAATTTCTCAGCAAATTCTCAGTTTCATTCTTTAGAATAAGCAATGTAAAAAAACGAAATATTTGACAAGAAAGGAGGCGCATTGATGAAACGATTCCGTCTAAAAGCAATTTCTGCTTCGCTGGTTATTTTTTCTTCATTATTAGTACTCACTGGATGTGGTACTCAGACTTCTGCAAGTTCCGCTATGGGAACTTCAAATGCGACTTCAACAGCTAATAATCAAGAAGCATCTTCTCCTAACCTAATGACGAGTCAACAACAGGTTAAATCCATCAACATAAAAGCGGCTAAGGGACAGCAAGAAGTTAATGCTCAAATTAATGAGAATCTCAAAAACCTGGATAAATCTCTCAACGTTCTCGATAGAAGTCTAGGTAAATTGTAATATTAGTAAGTAAAAGGTACGAACTAAGAATCAACGATATTAAATAATTAAAAAGTATTCAATAAAGGAGAATCGACTTACCTATGCGAAAATCAAGTAAATTGTTAGCTTGTTCTTTAATAGCATCTTCAATCTTTAGCTTTTCTCTTCCTGTCCTTGCTGATACTACCCAATCCTCTGTGCCTACAACTTCTCAAAGTCAAAATTCCTCAACAGAAACTCCTATGACCTCTGCTGACAAAGCAGCTGCCAGAAAACAGAAGCTTCAAAATGAAATTTTGCATCTACAAAATGCAGAGCAATTTCAGCAAAATTTGGCTCCTATCCGCCAACTTCAGGCTCAAGATAAACAACTGCTTGATCAAATTAAAACTTTGAGACAGACAATCCATGCGCAAGTCAAAACAGATCGTCAAGGTAAGAACTATAGTGCTTTATTAGCTGCCCTTAATGACATGATTCCTATGCAGGATGATATAGCCAATGCACAGGAAGCTGCTCAAACTGCTAAAGCGGATTGGACACAACTTAGCACTGATAACAAAGCTAATAACTCCTCGGCAGTTACTTCAGACTTAAGCAAGATTCAAACAGATATTCAAAATAGAATCAATGTTTATCAAAAGATTTTAGCAGATCTTCAGAAAATAAATGGAGATTTGAACACTTCGACTTCAACGACAACTCCTGCTTCAAATTCATCTTCAACATCTTCTGCGACTTAATGTTTTTAAGAGCCGTACACTTGAGTACGGTTCTTCTTTGTTCTAAACGTTATCTAAGGCTTCAGCTCAAATAAGATTGTATTTATTAAACACTAAAAATCTTTTAAGACTCTTTGGGGAAATGAATTATAAAGGTCGTACCTTTCCCCAGCGTACTTTCAACATCGATTTTCCCGCCTCGTAAATTTATGAATTCATGAACGATAGCCAATCCTAATCCTGCACCACTACCGGACCTCCTTTCCCTTGATCGGCTGCTCCGATAAAAGCGCTCAAATATATAGGGAAGATCCTGAGGGGCAATTCCTTCTCCGTTATCTGAGACATAAAGATAGCTTACCTTGCCATTCGTTTCAGTTTTTATCGTAATCTTTCCATTGACAGAAGTGTGTTGAATAGCATTATGAACTAGGTTATAGAGAATTTGCTTAAGTTCTCCTGGTTCAACCGGCAGGGTTATCTCGTCACATTGGATATCTAAGGTCCGGTATCCTAATAATGAATTCAATAGGGGCAAAACCTCTGGAAGAACATCTTGAACAATTGTTTCCGGGTTAACTAGCGGATCATGAGCAATTTGTTTTGCTAAACGGTTGAGAGTCAATAAATCCTCGGTGAGGTGGATTAATCTCTCAGTTTCAGTGAGCATTGATTTATGGGCCGCAGCTAAAGTTTCCGAGTCTGTTTCCGGGTCGCACAATAAGATTTCCAGAAATCCCCGAATAGACGTCAAAGGTGTTCTTAATTCATGGGAAGCATCACCAATAAACCTTGCCATTTGTTCTTTGGCTTCTGTTTCTGTCACTATAGATCGATTAAGCGTATCGAGCATTTGATTTAAAACAGATCTTAAATGTACAATTTCCGATGCTGCTGGTTCCTCGGGTATTCTTAAGGCGTAATTGCCGGCGGCTATCTTTCCTGAGATCTCGGACATGCGTGATAAGGGTAAGAGAGGTTTTTTCAGAATATACAACGTCAGAAGTCCGCCAAACACAAGAATAAACAGTGTGCTGATCAGGAAAACCTGAAGTTGGTGGTAGAGTATATTGTTGATCTGTGTTAGAGGGGCAGCTAGAGTTGCATAACCGATTAATGTATTGTTTGACGCTGATTTTGACATTTGTCCTGTTACACTGGCTCCAGTTTCTTGATTTAGGTAGATCGGCCCGGAAATAACCCTGTAGCGGATGCCCTTTGGGGACGTTAAAATAACATTTGTTCGAAGCTTATCTTTTGTAATTTGTCTTTGAAAAAAAGATTTTTCCAAAACGTAAGGATTTTTTGCCTTAACTTCCTGGCGGCTGAGTATACCCTCAAGCTTTTTATCGGGTGAAAAGAAACCGACGACAACACCAGGGCTGAGACTCTGCCAAGCCTTGGGAAATTGCTGTTCATGATCCAGCCATAACTTTAGTTGATTAACCCCAAATGAACCTATCTGAGTTTGTAGATCCTGGGTTTCTCCTTTCATCAAAAACGAATTTAATGCCTGATACTGAATCACTCCCATAGTCAGCGATACCAGTAAAAGGCTCAACCAAAATCTCACTAATAGTTTAGTAGTCAGGGAATTTTTCCAATCTTCTTTATTACCTTCATCCAGCATTCTAACACCTTCCCTCCTTTGAGAAGCTTATCTTACAAATTTCAATTCTTCAGCGGAGGAACCAGGCGATAGCCAACACCACGCACAGTTTGAATTAATTTGTGTTCCTTGTCGCCAAGTTTGTCACGAAGGTAACGGATATATACTTCGACAATATTATCTTCACCGTCAAAGTCGTATCCCCAAACGTGTCTTAGAATGGAGCTTTTGCCAAGTATTTGACCTGGGTTCCAAAGCAAATAGGATAAAAGTTTATATTCAGTAGGGGAAAGGGAGAGCTGGCAATTGTTAAATGTAATGGAATGGTGTGCTTCATCCAAGCAAAAAGCACCTATACTATGTTTTCCAGTCAACTCTGGGTAGCGGTTTCGTAACTGAACTTCAATTCTAGCTAATAGTTCCTCAAAATGAAAAGGTTTGGTCAGGTAATCATTGGCTCCTTGCCTCAAACCAACAACAATATCCGTAGCAGAATTTTTGGCTGTCAGCATAATCATTGGAGCTTGACTAATTTCCGGAACAGTCTGACAAAAATCATTTCCATCCATGACAGGCATCATTAGATCCAAAATAATTAGATGTGGGTCAAATGCAGGAATTAGTTCTAAAGCGATTTGCCCATTAGCAGCAGTTTTTACAAGGTAACCCGCTTTTCGTAAACCTAAATCTAACATTTGTCGAATCGAAGGCTCATCATCGACTACTAAAATACGAAATGCAAAGAAAGTCATTTATTCACATCCTTTTAGGATTTTAGTTTAGGTCAATTAATGCACAATTTTGTGTGCACTTACGTTTGTACGCTGACCATAACACAGAAAGGATTATAATATCAATTGCTTAAAATTAGCTGAGAAGTAAGACCATGTAGTAAATTTATTATAAAACTATATTTGGGCTATTTTGTTAAAAGAAAATCCCTCACCGTTCAGACGATGAGAGATTAATCAGATCTTTTCAATAACTAAAAGGATGTAATTTATCCCCACTTCTCCAAGTGGGAGTGGTTCCCATGCCTTGTTTCGGTGGGAGTTAGAGTCCCCGCCAAAGCAACGATGTTCAGCTTTAGCTGAACGAGTTCACTCATCTTTAAATTGATCTAATTGGTTAACGATTTTGATCTCATAATCTAAATCTTTAAGCTGACATAATTCAGTAACTATCTTGATATCGTCTTCGATTTTGCAAATATCTTTTTTTTCCAAAAGAATCACCCCCAAAAATTTTCAGAGACTATTTTCTACATAAATCCAGTTATTACATAGACAAGAGGGCGAGGGGATTATCCATTTAGTTAATTAATCCCTTCAGTTTATAAGGTTACCAATTTATAATTTCATAGTAATAATTATAATCCCAAAGATGACAAGATATGTAATGTCATTGTTATGCATACCATCTTGAAGATCGGGATCCACTAGAATAGAGGCCATTGGCGTATTTTAACGCGAATGTTTTAAGCGTGGTTGTATTCAGTGAGAATTAATGAAAACTTAGCTTACGGGAAAAGTCTTTGAAATAGTGCCAGAGACATACCTCCATAAATTCGCTCGCGCTTCAATGTCAATATGTTATCACCTAAATGCACTTTGCCGGGTTTCGTGGTAAACCCTAGTTTATATCCCACCTTTGGCATCAATGCCAGGGTTGTTTTATTATATTTTCCTGAAGGAAAACATAGAGATTGTACATTGATCCCAAGATGACTTTCAAGTTCCCGCTTTGAAACATTTAGTTCAAGTTCTTGTTGATTATCACTAAGCGTGGAAAGGTCAAGATGATGTGCAGTATGACTTTCTACTGTATTTCCCTGTTTAATGAGATCATTAAGTTGGTCCCATTTCATCATTCCTGAACCCACAAAATCTGTAATTATAAAGAAAGTAGCCTTGAAATCATTTTGACAAAGTATTGGCCAAGCGGAGTTATAATTGTCGCTATATCCGTCATCAAATGTTAGCAAAATTGGTTTTTCGGGAACAGGTTTTCCGTCTATTAAGGCATCATATAAATCCTTTGGGGATATCGAATTATAGCCTTGTCGGTGAAGCCATGACATTTCCTCAGTAAACTGTTTTACTGGGACGCCAAGTGAGTTGCCTGGAAGCGTTTTAATGGAATGATACATAAGCACAGGTATACCTTCTTTGGGGAAGGCAACCAGTTTTGATTTGTTTTGGTTTTGGTATGGGACTGGAGAATTAGAACCTGGAGGCGGCAATGACAGCCTAGATTTGGTTAATTTAGTTAAATTGTTAGATTTAGTTATGTAAGTATTGCCGGATTTAAAATCAGATGGTATAAGCAATCTTACAGTTACACTACTCAAAATTAATACTAGGGCTAGAATGATAGCTCTACCAAAAATCAGTTTGCAGTTTTGTTTCATTTTATAGTACCCTTCTGCTCAGTAGTGTTTGATTTATAAGATGAGACTTTTCAAAACTTTATGTAAAAAGAAAGAAATTATATTTGAAATATTGACCTATTAAATAAAAGGCTAAGATAAATATATATTCTAAAGTAAAACTCATAGACGTCAAAAATCTGCGAAATAGCAAAAAATATAATTATGTATAAAAAACTTCAAATACCCTTAGACTGTGCTAGGGTATTTGAAGTTTTAAATATGGAATAAGGGTTTCTTTGTTCAAACGATATTTTTTATGTAAAATAGTCTATTTTTTCAACGATGCAACGAAATCTCCAATTGCCTTGATTTGTGTGTCATTGAGTTTTCCAGAGAAAGAAGGCATGGTGCCCTGTCCTTTTTTTATAATACCTTGAACCTTTGCAGAATTATTCTTCCACTCGTCCGTATTAATAGCAGGGCCACTCGTGCCGGCGCCAGTAGCACCGTGACATCCAGCACAATTTGTCGTGTATAAAGCTGCGCCACTTACTTGGGTTACAGCGTTTGATGCCCCAGAAGAGATGTTAGCCGTAGGCGATTTTGTTGATTGCCCAGTTTGAGGAGAGGGCGGATTTGTAGGTGCAGGTGCAGGTTGTTTACTGCATCCTACTAAGAGTAGGACAATAAGAAAAGAAATTATTGAAATTGATTTTCGCTGATGCATATGTAATTTTCCTCCCTATCTATTCTGTAGTTAAAATGTACATATTGGTTACTTATTATTCTTTGGAGTTATGACTTATTAGTGGGAAACAAAAAGGGGCCGCTAATTTGCAGCCCTATATTTCTCTATTTTAGGAATCATAAACCATTATTCTTTTTATCATAAGCAATTAATATTTTAGAACTATCAGTTCCTTGGTTAATCTCTTATTCTGCTTTTTGGACTTTTACAAGGTCTTCTTGTGAATAACTATCCCCCAAATTCTTCATTGAATAACCGTTATTTAATTCTATTTAGCAGATAAGGCTTCAATTTTAGCTGGCATACTTTCTATAATGTCTATTAGCGGCTCCGATTTTTCGAAGAAGATAATGACAATATCTTCAGGCTCGGCTTGTTCTAAAGCCGCTTTAAAGGCTTCCGTTTCCTCCAAGATTTTCAGGACATTCTGTTTAGGGAACTTGGCTGCTAGAACTCCTCTTTCCAGAAGATCAGCAACTTCGCCTCTTATCCTTCCTCGTTTTTCTATATCTTCTTTAATAATAATATAATCGAAGTTTTCACCAGCACACTTACCCACATCAATTATGTCTTTATCGATTCTATCTCCCGGTACTCCGATTACTCCAAAGAGATGTTTATACTCCATATGTTTCAGTCCCTCTAATACGGAAGAATATCCGTCTTTATTATGGCCATAATCTAAGATCACTCGTTTATTATTAACTGAATACATATTAAATCGGCCAGGATTTTGCTCATGGTTAAAAGAGGATAGCCCCAGTTTAATTGTAGTTAAATCGATGCCAAGTCCTATGGCGGCTGCACAGGAAGCCATGGCGTTTTGAACATTATAGATTAGAATACCATTCATACTTATGCCAATATCTTTGATGTCCATGAGTACATCGGAAGAAGATCCCTTTTGGACTACAAGTTTATCTTGATCTCTATATATACCATAGCCACCATTTTTCAAATTTGCCTGAAGTGCTTTGTTATCCTTATGAAGAGAAAAAATAATTAGTTGACTCTTGAATCGCGTCATAATAGTCAAACTCATTTTGTCATCCCCATTAATCACGGTAAAGCCATCTTCCTTCACGGCTTCGCCCACCAAAGCTTTAACTTTTGCCAAATCGTCTAACGTGTGAACTTCATCTATCCCAAGATGATCCTCGGTTATATTTGTAATAACTCCAACGTCGGCGAGGTCATATGCTAAGCCCTCCCGAATAATTCCTCCGCGAGCCGTTTCTAAAACCGCTGCCTCAATATCTTTATTCTTCAGAATGGCAAGTGCGCTTAGGGGGCCTGTTGTATCACCTTTAGAAATGCATCTATTATTAATATATATTCCATCGCTAGTTGTCATCCCAACCGTATAACCAGCAATTGAAAGTATATGTGCTATAAGTCTTGTGGTGGTCGTTTTACCATTGGTGCCAGTTATAGCAACTAAGGGAATAGAGGTCTGCCCGTCATTGAATAGTTGGTCGGCCATATGTGCAGCCACATTCCGTTTGGTTCCACGATATGTTGCTGCAATTTCCTGTGTAGCATAATTTAACGTTTCTCGAATTCGTTTTGCGTACTTTCCATAACCTAATTGCACAATATGATCTTCGCTTAATCTTAAGATGGGAATACCACGTTTTTTTGCTTCCTCGCAAATGGCTAATGTACTTACCCCTAACTGTTCCGCTCTTAAGAGTTGTTTTAAGAGATTAAACCGCAAATCGATGTTAAGAGATTGTCCGGCAATTAAGGAATTTATAAGGTCAATGGCCAATCTTCCAGCTTCTAAACCTGTTTTGGCATATTCATATTGATAAATAACATAATAGTTATCTCCTGATAACTCCCGGGCTTTCCCATAGTTAACATCTAAACCAAGCATATTGTGGAGGGCTATGATTATATGTTCCGATACGTGGGCTAAGTACGTTCCTTCTTCAAGCCGCTTATAAAAACCTTGATCTTCATCAATCCCACATCGGTGTTTCGAAAGCTCCGGAAGTATATGTTTTAAAGTCTTGTTAAAATCTTTGATATCTTTCGTAGGGATTTCACTGTATCCTTCCAAATCCAAGTCTAATCGGATACATTTTTTATGAGAGTAAATATTTTTGCCTTGAAAAACTTGAGAACCAATGATTTTCAAATTGTTTTCCCTCCGTTTTGAAATTATTATGTAAAGAATTCTGGAATTTAAAAAGAATATTTGTGTCTGGAAATTAATATCTCCAAGAACAAAAGATGTACACTGGTATGTTCTGCTTATTATTTTATGTACAATCCAAATGAATATATTATTGAGCTGGATTATGTTAGTCCGGCTACTCCGGCTTTTCTGTGAGTTGTTCGATTAAGTAACTCACTTGATGCTGAGTAAAAAGGGTTTTGCATTTTAGCCTTGTAGCGAGTTGGTATTTTATTGTATAGTTTGGCAGAGAGGTTGAGGCATGGTTCATACGAGGTCTTAAATTTGAAGACAACCATTAGTTTGATTATTTTGTAAGAGGGTGTTTGTTGATGATAAATGGATTAGTGATAAGTAATCTTACACAATCCGAGATAAGAGGGGCATCACTTGTTTTTGAGACAACAATTCCTGATGCGTTTAACAATGAGGGACTTGGGCACCGCCAAGAGGATATTCTCAGAGAAATTGCCCATAAGAAACAATTGCTTAAGTCTTCACTGGATAAATCTAATTACCCCTTGTGTTTCATGATCGCTAAACTAAATGAAACTGTTATTGGCACGATTTCCTTTGGTTTATGTGGTGAAGATATCAAAAAGTGTACCGAAAACCAGCTCAACAATATTGGTGAATTAGGAAGTTTATTCATTTTGCCACCTTACCAAGGTCAAGGCGTAGGCTCAGAATTGATTAATACTATGCTAAAACACCTGTCGAAACAAGGTATTGAATGGTTTTGTTTAGACAGTGGCTATAAAAATGCTCAGAAACGATGGCTAAGGAAATTTGGAGAACCCCATAAAGTAGTAAAAGATTATTGGGGATCAAATTACGATCACATGATCTGGCTTTGTAGAGTAAAACCTTAATTACTCTCTATTGCGATCCAGCAATAATATTTTTATCCAGTTTTTAAGACCCCCGCTTCTTAAGTGGGGGTGGGTCCTTCGTTAACTTCAGGTGGGGTAGAGTCCTCCTTCGCCGCTAAGTATTCCTATTGGGAAAGGCGGCTCGGCAATAATGTCCACTGGACATTATTGTATCTAAAGCCCCGATGTTCAGCTTTGGCTGAACGAGTTCACTCACTATAAACCTTGACTCTTACCTTGGAGGAGGGCTTACGATTATTCGCGAGGTGAAAAATTTTGCAGTACACGGTTAAAGAAGTAGCGAAATTTGCAGGAGTAACGATAAAAA
Organism: Desulfosporosinus sp. FKB; assembly: GCF_002196705.1. GTDB lineage: Bacteria > Bacillota > Desulfitobacteriia > Desulfitobacteriales > Desulfitobacteriaceae > Desulfosporosinus. Next base: position 111,557 of record NZ_NADJ01000015.1, on the reverse strand, counting down.
CGCTCCACCACTATCATAAAATTGGCTTACTAAAGCCTTGCAAAATAACTAATGCCGGCTACCGTCTTTATGGGTCAACAGAACTTGAACAATTACAGCAAATCTTGTTTTACCGTGAGCTTGATTTTTCACTCGAAGATATCAAAAAAGCACTTAAGGACGAGCCGAGTCGTTTAGAATGCTTGACTAACCAACACGAACTGCTTATGGCGCGCAAGCAGAGATTGGAACGTTTAGTAAAGACAATTGAAGACTCGATCGTCCACGCCAAGAAAGGAGAAGTCATGGATAAATCAAAAATGTTTAACGGTTTTAACAAAGAGGAATGGGAAAATGCGCTTTCGGAGCAAGGGAAATACCTTAAAGAAAAATATGGGTATACAATGCCAAAAGTAAAGGAACACCAAGTGGATAACTTAAATGAACAAGCAACGGAAGCTAAACAATTTATATGCGGTATTTCCAATGCACTAAAGAACGGCTGGAAAGCAGATGATGAGAGGATACAACAGATGTTGGAGAATCATATTCTATGTTTAAAAAATCATAGCCACAATATCAATGCGCAGTCTTTTGCGGCTCAAGCAAAGTTCTTTGTGGAAGATGATTTTCATAGAAATATGCTTGAAAATGAGCAAATTGGGCTTTCCTATTACCTTTGTATAGCTGCTGAACTATATGCGGCTTCTAATTAGTAAAGGACGCATCTAAATCTTTATCAAAAGGTAAGAGCATGACTCCATGTGCTCTTATCTTTTTTTATCCAATTGTAAGCCCCGATGTTCAGCTTTAGCTGAACGAGTTCACTTACTACAGCTTACTGCTGGTTAAAGGAACAGTTTGGGTTAGCATTGGATATAAGGGCTGTAAGGACAAGGGGCGAGCATGAAAAAATTTGCTGAGAAGCAAATGAAGTGCATGCGAAGCGATTCGATAGAACGAAAGGCATCTTAATTAATAAGTTCAGGTCGCATTACAGCCATTCACGTGTTAAACTATATCAGTCCTAAATCGATAATATGAGAGGTGTTAGTAATGTTACTACCAGACGGTGAACAATTATTAAAAGAATTTTCAGCAACGGCCTATCCTTGCCAAGTCACAGAAATAATACCCGACGTTGTCTATCATGTTATGGGTTATGGCATCAGCAATGCCAGTTTTATTATAGGAAAAAACACAGTCATTCTAATTGATACTCTTGACTGCGACTATCGCGCTGAAGCTCTTAAAGCCCTTATTGCCGAGCATACTGAAAAGCCGGTTAAGACGATCATCTACACTCATGGCCATCCGGATCATCTTGGAGGTGCCGGTGTTTTTAGAGACTCCAACCCGGAGATTATCGCCTTTGCACCTTCTAAGCCGGTTCTTGGGCGAATGGATGCCCTGCAGGACGTGCTCAATCAGCGCGGCATCAGACAATTTGGCTATGAACTCAGCGATGAAGAAGCCATTTCTGAAGGAATCGGCGTTCGCGAAGGTATTGTTCAAGGTAAGGGCCGAAGGGCTTTCTTGCCACCAACTACTGTTTATAGCGAGGAAAAGATCGTACGGGATATTGATGGAATCACTTTTGAACTTGCTGCAGCCCCAGGGGAATCTGATGACCAGATACTCATCTGGCTGCCGGCACAAAAAGTACTTTGCTGTGGTGACAATTACTATGGTTGCTGGCCCAATCTGTATCCCATTCGAGGCAGTCAGTATCGAGATATCAGTACCTGGGTAGACACTTTGGATAAGCTGATTGCTTATCAGGCTAATTATCTTTTGCCTGGTCACACACGCCCAATCATCGGCGCAAGCGCTGTTACAGATACTTTAACTAACTTTCGTGATGCTATTGATTATGTTCTTACAGAAACTCTTAAAGGAATGAATCAAGGTATGACTATGGATGAGGTAGCAGAGGCCGTCAAACTGCCTGAAAAGTGGGCCAACCTTCCTTATCTTGGTGAATTTTATGGCACAGTTGCTTGGTCTGTGCGAGGAATATATGCCGGTTATGTGGGTTGGTTTGATGGTAATCCGACCAAGCTCAATCCTCTGCCAATTCGAACTCGTGCTGAGAAGACCATTGCTCTCATGGGGGGCATAGAGTCTGTCCTATCTGCCATCAGTCAAGCCCTAGACAACGAAGAGGCCCAATGGGCCCTTGAACTTGCTGATATTATTATTGCCGCAGATAGTACCAATAAACTGGCGCTAAAGTATAAAGCTCAAGGCCTTATCAGTCTTGCCCGACAAGAACGAAGTGCGAACGGGCGTCACTACTATTTTGCCTGTGCCAAGGAACTGCTTGCTGATTTGTAGCCGCGTTCAACACCCGATGTTTGAGGAAGATAGGACTTCGAAAGATGAAGAGATAAGTAAAACACTGCCCAAAGGTTATTCTTGGCAGTGTTTTACTGTTAATTGTACTATGAACGTATAACTGATTACTTTACCCAATCGTAAGACTCCCACTTCGAGTAGGAGTGGTTCCTATACCTTGCCTCGATGGGGAGAGAGTCCTACCGAAGCTCTGATGTTCAGCTTTTACTGAACGAGTTCACTCTTTTAGGAAATCTCTTCAAGCGACTTGCCACCCGTTCTTAATCCCCATAATAATAAGAAGGCTACGGGAATACAAACTAAAATCGCTACCATATTGTAAACCCCTGTAAATTTATACTGAGCAAAGACTACAGGAATATATAATTGAAGAACTGAGGTTGCTAAGCGCCCTGCTGCATTGTGAATTCCAGTTGAGGTATTCCGCATTTTCGTGGGATAATTTTCAGCAATGTAACTGAAGGTTATAAAGTTCATAGCCATATTGACCGCGATCATTAAGAATCCGCAAAGTACAATGGGGACGAATCCGCTTATTTGTCCAAAGATCACGGATAATAATGCAACTGATAAAGCCATGATTGCCATAGGAACCTTTCGGCCGCCTTTGTCAGCAATTAAGGAGGATAAGTAACAGCCTGCCGGAACACCAAACATGAGGAGGGAAGAAGCTGTCAAAGCATCATTAACACTTAACCCTCTTTGGTTTAATAGTGTCGGAGTCCAGTTCGTGATGACAAACCCAGCAGGAACTGTAAGGAGAACAAAGAACACGATGATTAATGTCCTTTTAAGATACTTCGGTGATAATATTCCGGCTAAAACATCTAAAGTTTTAACCCGAGGTTCTACTTTAGAAGCAGCTTCAGTCAGGTCAACTTTAACATTCGTTAATTGTTCAATGACTTCTTCAGCTGATTCTTGCTTACCTTTGGTAACTAACCAACGCGGTGATTCTTTCAAATATTTGAGACCCATTATAAAACCAATAAGACCAACTCCGCCCAAGAAGAAGATATAACGCCATGATTCGGGACTCAGAGGAATAACTACGCGGCATAAAAGTCCCACCAAAGGGGCTGCCATAAAACCAAAGGAAGCCGTTAAGCTTTGCCATTTTCCACGTGTAGCCGCTGGTGTCATTTCAGCAATATACACTTGAGAAGTGACCATCATACAAAAAACACCGAAACCAGTTAGAGCTCTCGTTATCGTAAACACTTGTACATTTTGAGCAAAACCATTGGCGATGGAAGCAATCGAGAAAAGAAGGATTGCTCCTAAAAAGGTTTTTCGGCGTCCAATAAAGTCCGAAATAATACCACCTGTTAATCCACCGAGGGTCATGGCTACAAAATAGGCAAAATTTATTTTTCCCACAGCGGCCATGTTAATGTGCCAGCTCTTCATTAACGCAGGGGCAATAAAACCGAAATTCCAATTGTCCATTTGTTCAAAGAAATAGGCTAACATAATAATGAAGAATAATAACTTATGGATTGAGGTAACTTCTAGGTTATCAAAGTAATTATTGTTTAATTTTCTATGAGCTGGAAGAGATTCTCCGGAAAGATAATCTTTGTCTTGCGTCCCGACTGCCATTTCCAATCCCCCTACATTGTGAAATTTATCATAAGAAAGTACACCAAAGGTCTCTGCACATCGGCTGTTAAGGTTATGCTGGGAAGGTTATACTCCTTTCTGTTTAGTTTGTACTTTTTCCCTCAATCGTATTATACATAAACCTAATGGCACCATATAACAGAACCTTATTGTCTTTTCTCACAACAAAAAGTAGTCAGCTGTCCGACATATTTGGGGATTGCTTCAGGCATTCCAAAAACTTTTGGGCTGGAATTGACATCGGGTATTTTGCAGAACTTACCCAGGTAAAGATTAGCTTTAAGCGTAGATTCGACTGGACAGTACACTCTTTTAATAGTCGATTATCACTCAATTCTAACCTGGAAATAAGGCCCATAGCTAACCCGTCAAGGATTGTTTGACGAAATAATTCGTTATTAAGGGTTTTCAAAAATACTTTTGGAGATCGATCAGCGTCACAAAAAATTAGTGATACGATTTCTGAATATTGTTTTGTATCGTAATAGACCATTGGCTGTTTAACTAATTCACTTGCCGAATTAATTTGATCATTGCTCAATAACCAGGATTTTGGTATACAAACGATTAAATCATCTTGTAAAAGTTCTTGATATATTAACTCAGTCGAAGCTAAAACATAATTTCCAGGATCTTGGTAAAAAGACTCCGGAAAGTTTATAAGCCCTACGACCGAAGGATCATCGTTAATCTGAGCAATAGTTTCGACCGGGGAGCTTTCTTTAAGTGTTAAGTTTATGTTTGGATATCTGGATTTATAGAGTTTTAATGCCTTTGGCAAAATCGTCGTACCTGAATTATGGGAATGCAGAAGGGTTAGTTCCCCTTCAACTGGGGATGTTTGCCGCAATTTGATTAACTCTAATTCTGCCTTTAAATCATCATATTTTTCCACGATCTCTTTCGCAGTCATCATGGCTTTTTGACCAGCTTCTGTTAATGTGGTTCCTTGCCGACTCCTTTGAAAAAGCTTAACGTTAAGTTCTTGTTCCAAACGAGTAATCATTTGGCTTAATCCTTGTTGAGAAATATGCATTTTCTCTGCAGTAAGAGTAATTGAATTTGAGTAAGATAATTCTATCAGAAGTTTTAAATCACTTATGCGCATCCGAATTCACTTCCTGTTAACTATAGACTTTTAATTTACTTTTATTTTAACTTGTTTACTAGTAATTGTATCAAGTATCAAGATATTTAATACGAACCTCTTCGATGATACGTCCACAACTAAGCGTTGTGATTTTAAACAATGAAGTTGTGTTTTATGTAATATTTTATGAAATGTATAATGTGATTAATAGAACAAGGACAGTGCCCTTAGACATCTGATAAGGAGTGAACATCTTGAGCAATTACTTAAATACCGAAAAGCATTTGATTACCCTACAAGCTGAGTCAGAAGAAAAGTATTTAGCTGAGTTTAGATCTGGAACTTATACACTGGAAAACCCGCTTGTTGTCAAAAATCCCTATCTAATTAATCCTCTTGCTGCAGTGATTTGCTTTAATACTGATGAAGAAACGACTGCCCAAATCACCGTAAAAGGCAAAGCAGCAGAAGGTGATCTTACCCATACCTTTGCATCTGCCAAGGAGCATGTATTACCGATTTATGGACTATACGACAACTATGAAAACACGGTGAGTATCGTCCTTGGCAATGGGAAAACGTCAGAAGTTAAAATTAAAGTTGAAGAGCTCGACGTTAATAGAGCTCTGTATTGTCATACTACATCTGAGTATTTCGGGAAAGATCTCATGATCATCTCGACAACGACCCCGTTAATCAGTTCAGCCCAAACGGTCGGTTTTGATTATGCCGGTGATTTAAGATGGGTTATAACGAACAAGCAAAGCTGGGATATTAAAAAACTTGCTAATGGAAGACTTCTCTATACTTCTTACCGAACGATGCAAAAGCCCTATTATACGGTTGGCCTTATGGAAATGGATTTTTGCGGCAAAATCTATAAAGAATATCGCTTGCCGGGCGGGTTCCATCATGATGCGATCGAGTTAGAAAACGGGAACCTTTTGGCGGCTTCTGATAATGACTTTGAAGAATCTGTTGAAGATTTTGTTGTTGAAGTCGATAGAAAAACTGGGGAAGTCCTTAAATCTTGGGATCTTCTTAAGATATTACCCAGAGAAAAAGGGAATGCAGGAGATTGGAACCACCATGATTGGTTCCATAATAACGCAGTATGGTATGACAGAGCGACGAACTCCATTACAATGTCGGGCAGACATAAGGATGCGATTATTAACTTCGATTATGATACGTCAAAATTGAACTGGATTCTTGGTGATCCCGAAGGGTGGGGAGAGGAGTGGCAAAAGTATTTCTTCAAAAACGTGACTAAAGGTGATTTTGATTGGCAATATGAGCAACATGCCGCCAGAATTCTGCCTAATGGGGATGTCTTCGTCTTTGATAATGGAACCTATCGTTCAAAGAACGAAGCTACAAGAATTTCACCTGAAGACAACTTCTCACGTGGAGTTATTTATCGAATTGATACGGACAAAATGGAAATCGAGCAAATTTGGCAGTATGGTAAAGAACGAGGAGCAGAATTTTACTCCCCTTATATTTGCAACGTTGATTACTATAGTGAAGGAAACTATATGATTCACTCCGGAGGTATTGCCACTTATCGTGGAAAACATACAGACGGTTTAGGCGCAATGTTATTAAATAAATATAAAGACGAGCATATTCATTTAACCTTGGAGTCCATTACCGTTGAAGTTCAAAATGATGAGGTTAAATATGAATTGAAAGTTTTAGGCGGTAATTATTATCGAGCCAGAAGACTCTCCTTATATGATGAAACGACGAAGTTAACCCTTGGTAAAGGCGAGTTCCTGGGTGGCTTTGGCGTAACTCCCGAATTTGGATTTAAAGTTAAATTTAAAGATGCAGGGGTAGAACTACCGGCGAAACACAATCTATCCTTAATCCTCGAAGAAGATCGCTTGGCCCTGCGGGCAACCTTCAAGGAAGGATCGGAAGTCTTTATTGAATTACAGGGTGAGAACGGATCCAGGTTCTACTCAGTTCCAACCGTGGTTCATGATGTTACTGCAGCCTGTGTTTCGTTTGAGGAGCAAAACGATAATGATTTTCAGTTCTATGTCAGCAGAGAAGGATTATCCGGTGATTATCACATCTTTTTAGATATTGATAATAAACGCTATGATACTCATTTTTCGGCAAACTTTTAAGATAATCCAACATCGCACTATGCTCCCTTCGAAGCAGACGACAGATAATTAATAATCCTAGATCTGTACTCGCAAGGGAGCATTTCACTTGTAGTTTTTCACTATAAAGGAGTGTACAAAAAATGTCATTAGTACAATTAAATTCGAGTCGTTTCGAAGAAGTGATTTACAATGACGGAGAACCTTGTTTGGTTATTTTCTCCCGAAAAAGCTGTCATGTCTGTCAAAGCGTCGTGCCTGTCTTGGAAGATTTGCAGCCGCAATTTGATGGCAAGTATGGTTTTTATTATGTTGATGTTGAGGAAGATAAGAGCTTATATCAAAAATTTTCCCTCAAAGGCGTTCCGCAAATCCTTTTCTTTAAAGATGGAGAATATCAAGGTAAATTAACCGGGAAGGTTGAGGAAGAGGACGTCGAGGAAAGAATTACAGATGTGTTAAATTCAGATTCATAAGGTGGAATGAACAAATGACCAATGCGTATGATTTAATAATTATCGGCGGTGGACCTGCCGGATTATCTGCCGGTATCTATGGCGGCAGAGCTAAGCTTAAAACCCTGATTATTAATAAGGGAACTGTTGGGGGATTAGTGAATACAACACGGGAAATTGTCAATTATCCTGGCTACGGACTGATCAGCGGCTCTGATCTTATGCTGGACTTTAAAAAACATGCAGAAAGCTTTGGCGTAGAATTTTTAAGGGATCAGGTTTTAAGTACTGATTTTTCCCAAGAAGATAAAGTCATCAAAACCAAAAAGGGAAAGGAATTTACAGCTAAGGCTGTGATTTTAGCTTGCGGCAGTGAGCCAAGACTCCTGAACATTCCGGGTGAGAAACGACTTCAAGGCAGTGGAGTAGCTTATTGTGCCACCTGTGATGCTGAATTCTTTGAAGGTGAGGATGTCGTTGTCATCGGCAGCGGCGACCAAGCCATCGAGGAAGGTATGTATATTACTAAGTTTGCCCAAAAAGTTACAGTGATTGTGCTTCATGATGAGGGTATTTTAGATTGCAATAAACTCAGTGCAGAGCGCGCCTTCCAAAATAAAAAAATGGAGTTCATTTGGAACGCCACTGTCGAAGAAGTTTTGGGAGAAGAAAATGTTGAGGGCGTAAAAATTAAGAACCTTAAAACAGGGGAGTCTTCAGAATTGACCTGCCAGGGAGTATTTTTCTTCGTCGGTATGATACCTTCTACGCAAATTCTTAAAGACAGTGGCGTAGAGTTGGATCAACGAGGATATATACCTGTCAACGACCTGATGGAAACAAATCTTGAAGGAGTTTATGCGGTAGGAGATAATAGGGTTAAATATTTAAGGCAAGTCGTCTCGGCAGCCGGCGATGGGGCCACGGCGGCTGTAGCTGCTGAGCGGTATATTGAAGAATTGAATGCCTTTAAGTCGAACGTTCTCCAAAGTGATAAAAAAGTTCTCTTACTTTTCTTCAATGCGTTAAACAATACAAGCTTGGAATACGGTACTTTATTAGAAGAAGTAAACAAAGAACTGGCAGAACCCTATAACGTCATGAAAATCGATATAGCCACTAAGAAGAATCTCGCGCATAAATTTAGTATTGAAATCGTTCCTTCGGTTGTGGTGCTTGATAAAGGACGGGAAATCAAACGAGTTGTTTGTGTAATGGATAAAGAAAGTTTGAAGAGGCAATTAAGCTAATTGATTAAGTGGTATTAATGATGGTTGTATATCAAGCAAGAGGATTGTGTGTTATTTGATTGTATGAAAAAGAGTGAATAAGAGAGGAATTATAATGAAGCAGCAGGTAGCTGGGACTTGGCAAAACGGTAAGAATGTTGTTCTGTCTCTTAATCCGGATATTGAGCTTGTAGTAAATGAAAACGGCCCGAAAGCGACAGATCTTGTTTTAGCAGGGTTAGTAAGCTGCAGTATCGGAGTTTTATTGGAGATTTTAGCTAAAATGAGAGTATCACTCAAGACGTTAAAAGTTGTTACAGAGGCAGAGCGAGACGTTGAACCGCCAAAGCTCTTCACCAAAATTAAAATAATTTACCAGCTAGAAGTTGATGAGGAACAAGAAAATAAGGTAATTAAAGCCATAAAACTTGGGAAGAGTTACTGCACAGTATTTAATATTTTGCAAAAAAGTGCAGATATTGAAGTTGAGTGTTATGTGAATGGAAATCTACGAAATACCCAATGTTAGCAATTTGATTTTGAAGCTCTGTCAGAGGACAGGGCTTATTTTTTATATAATTTATGGCTTTTACGATTTTTAGTCCTAAGATTCGCAGGAATTACATAATTATTGGAGAATTTTTGGGTATACACATATTCAGGAACTGGCTAGTGATTTGAGTTTTATCATTAAATGTTTTACATTCTATAATAAGGGATTACTTCTTGATTCAGAAAGGATTGATGAAGATGCTCAAAACAGGAGATATTGCGCCTGATTTTCTTGCTGAAGGAAGTCACGGCCAGCCCGTAAAACTATCAGAACTTCGCGGTAAAAAGATAGTCCTTTATTTTTATCCTAAAGATATGACTTCTGGTTGTACTACGGAGGCCTGTGATTTTCGTGACCATTACACAGATTTAAGCAGTAATGACACTTTGGTAATTGGTGTGAGTAAAGACCCCATGGGAAGTCATCACAAATTTATTGAAAAGTATCAGCTTCCTTTTATCTTGATAAGTGATCCGAATTTAGAGATCATTCAGGCTTATGATGTTTGGAAAGAAAAGACTATGTATGGTAAAAAGAGTATGGGAATCGAACGTACGACTTTTCTTATTGATCAAGACGGAGTAATTCGTAAAATCTACCCTAAAGTTAAAGTTAAGGGTCATGTTGAGCAGGTTTTAGAGGATTTAAGAAGCCTTTAATTATACTTTGAGTCAGTTTGGACAGGAGGGAGGATATGTGGAAAATGTGGAAGGAATTTAAAGAGTTTTCGCTTAAAGGGAATGTCATTGATTTGGCTATTGGTGTGATTATCGGGGGCGCATTCGGTAAGATCGTTACTTCTCTGGTCAGTGATATCATCATGCCTCTTCTAGGTATTCTTCTGGGTAAAGTTGACTTTTCTAATTTGTTTATTGTACTCGGAAGCGGACATTATAAGACACTCGTTGAGGCCAAGAATGCTGGAGTGGCAACCATAAATTACGGTACGTTTATTAATAATGTTATTAATTTCTTAATTATCGCCTTTTCCATTTTCATAGTTATTAAGCAAGTTAATCGCTTTACTAAGAAGAAAGAGGTTGAAGATGAACCATCGAAAACTAAAACTTGTCCTTATTGTATTACCGAAATCAACCTCAAGGCTACAAGATGTCCACATTGCACTGCAATTCTGAATGACTAAAAAGTTAATCCAAAATCCATAGAGCATCTCTTAAGACCGCTGAACCTGACAGGTTCAGCGGTTTGCTATGCGAAATATTTTCGTAGATGTGATGAACTTTAAAAAAGATTTTTCAGTGAAAAGTTTAGGAAACTATATTGTTTTTAAAAGGAGGAAAATTCTTAGCAAATAATTAAAGGAGAATAATCGAATTACGTCGAATATTGTATATCAAGAAAAAACGGACATTTCTAAATTTAGTTCATAGGTTGTTGAGAAGAGGTTAGGGTTATGGGGATCAGGCTTAAAACTTTTATTGTAATTTCTGCGGGTGCACTAGCTGTTGCTCTAGTTATGTTAGGTGCAATTCGAATATTTTTAATTGATAACTTATTAAATCAAGAAGATCAAATCTTAAAACAAAATTATAAAAGTATATCTATTATGTTAAACTCAAGAAAAGATTCTTTAAGAAGCACTCTCCTGGATTGGGCAAAATGGGATGACACGTTTAATTTTATTAAAGACAGTAATCAAGCATATATTAAGGACAATTTACAGAATTCAACATTTACTGACTTGTCCCTTAACATGATGATATTTTTAAATAATAAGGGAAAGATCATTTACGCTAAAGGTTATGATCTGGAGAATGGTGTTAAAACTCCAATTGATACTGGTGTTATTAGTTACATCAATAAACATCAACAACAATTATTGAATATTCGAGGAAATGATATACTTGCCGGAATGCTTATGGTCTCAAACAGACCTATGATTATTCTTATTACCTCGATTACTCAATCCGATGAGAAGCCTCCTGCTGAAGGTTATCTTGTCATTGGGCAATATCTGGATAAAAGTTATTTGAATTATCTGGACGAAGTTACTCATGAGACCATAGAAATTGGAAGCGTTAATCAAATCCAAGCAAGATCTCTTGATGATGACTTAGTAATTGAAAAAAGCAAAACCCTGGCAATGGCTACAGCTTTTGTCAAAGATCTTAACGGAAATCCCGATATTGCAATAACTATGAAGAGGCAAAGGAATATTTATGATCAGGGAATCAAAACTCTGCATCTATTTAGGTGGGTGTTTTTAGCGGGATTGTTTACGATAATCGTAATCTGTATCCTCGCAATTGATCGAACAATACTGAAACGTTTACACAAGCTTTATAGTTTTGTCCATGAGGTAAGTATACGAAAAGACGTTTGGTCAAGAATTGAGCTTAGTGGAAAGGATGAAATTTCGAGGTTAGCGACAGCTATCAATCAGATGCTTGAAGAAATTAAAACAGCATACAAAGATATCCAAGAAGGCGAAGAACGATTCAGGTTAACAATGGAAGCAACCAATGATGGGTTCTGGGACCTGAGAATTGAAGATATGAATCTATATATTAACTCTGAGTGGTTAAGGTTAGTTGGCGATGAAACGCTTAATAAGGAAGACCTTTACAAAAAATACTTCTGTCCAGCTCAAGAAGATGGATCAACTATAAATAATGCCTTGGACGAGTGTATTCGTGGAGACAAGGAGTATTTACATGAAGAATACAGTGTATGCAAAATAACTGGGGAACAGATTTGGATCTTAAATCGTGGTAAAGTCGTTGATTATGATTCTTCAGGACAACCCAAACGTGTGGTGGGGACTTTTTCAGATATTACAACGCAAAAACGGATTGAGCAAGAATTATATAGTTTGAGTTATACCGATAAGTTAACCGGTCTGAAAAATAGAGCGTATATGGAAAAAGTGCTGGAAAGTTTAGATCAATCCGCTGAATCAAACTATCAAATCTTGATGGGTGATTTAAATGGATTGAAATATACCAATGATACCTATGGGCATAATCAGGGTGATAAGTTATTATGCCAAATCTCTGAAATTTTCAAGAAAAGCTGCTCAGTGAGCGATATCATCGCTCGTTGGGGTGGAGATGAATTTATTATTCTCATTAAAGATAAGGATCAACTATATTGTCAAGAAGTTATTAAAAAAATTAAAAGCGAATGTAAAAATATTTCGCCGGATCTTCCTATAAAATTAAGCATTGCAATCGGAAGCGCTGAAAAGACAGGTAATTACAAAAGTAAAGATATTATAAAAATAGCTGAGGAAAGAATGTACCAAAATAAGCTTTTAGAAAGTACAAGCCTTAGAAGTTCAACGCTCTTGTCTCTCGAAAGAACCCTTTTTGAAAAAGACCAAGAAACCGAAGAACACGCAGCTAGACTGAGGACTATGTGCGTAAAAATTGGTGAGGCAATGAGATTTTCGCAGTACGAACTTGACGAATTAGCATTGTTTGCAATGCTCCATGATATTGGCAAAATTGCGATTCCTGATCATATATTAATGAAACCGGACAAACTATCTGAAGAAGAATGGGGTATCATGAAAAAACATTCAGAAATAGGCTTTCGTATTGCCGAGTCAACGCCGGAACTATCGCATATTGCCAAGAATATTCTTTCGCATCATGAGCGATATGATGGGAAGGGATATCCTAATGGCTTAAAAGGCGAAGGGATACCGAAGATGGCAAGAATATTAAGCATAGTTGATTCTTTTGATGTTATGACGAATACTAGACCATACAAAGCTGCCATTAGTGTAGAAGAGGCAATCGAAGAATTAAAAGCATGTGCGGGAAAACAATTTGATCCAGCTATTGTTGAAGTATTTCTCAAGTTATTGAAGGACAATAAGTTAGAAAAAAACGATATCATATCATCATAAATTCCAACATCATTCCTCCACCTCTCAGAGGACTATGCTGATTACTAAGTCATAACCGTTTCCCATAGATTGGTGATCGGTTATTTTTGTATCAATATTAACGAATTTTTAATCCTTGAGAAGGTAGAAAGTCAAAATCAGTTAAAACCAGAATTAAAGGTCAATAATGGTCAAATTTATGGGTTGAGCGATATACCCAAAGAGGGTATACTAAAGTCAGAAAAGGTCAGAAAACAAAGCAGTGTTCTAGTGTTTAGTACAAATTATAACTATAAATGGAAGCTAACTTATTATCTGCCAATTGGCGGTTAACATAGAGTTATTCACTCTTTTCCTCCTCTATCTTCCCCTCATTGTGAGGGGATTTTTTTGTATAGATATTTCAATTACCTTCTGAGAGCGATAGGGAATGTTTTAAGGGCTGCAATTTTTTTTGAAGGAAAAAGACAATAATAATGGAATTGTTACTATGTATAATAGTTTTATGGGAATTAATGTTATATAAGTAAGCTGCAGAATATACCTATGAAATTTCCCAGCCATAAAAACATAAAAGAAACGTCAATCTATATGATTACAAACTCTAAGCATAACCAGATTAAATTCACAAGGATGGTGAAATAATGCCGGATTTCATTGAAGGATTAAAAAGAGGTGCTAAAGCCATAAAAGAATCGTTCGGACCAAGTCGGTATGAAGTTGCAACTATAAAAGTGATATGTCCTCATTGCAAAAATGACGTTTTCGAAGAAGGTTCAGCACAATTGAATACTGCTGGTGCCACGTTTCTAAATCTTGATTGGCTCAATAAGTCAGCGACTATTCTCATTTGTACTCGCTGCGGATTAATCCAATGGTTTATCGAGTCTCCAGAGAAGACTTATTAATCTTCATTATCTTTAACAATAAAAGGGAAAACAATATTTGAAGGAGAGATGGTATATGTTAATTAAAATTGTAACCTTTTACGTAAAAGAGTCAGACGTCAAGGCATTTATTGAGGCAACGAGGATAAACCGAAGGAATTCCATTCAGGAAGAAGGCATAGAGAGTTTTGATTTTTTCCAGTGCAGGGATGATTCATCAAAATTTGTGCTGTACGAAGTTTATAATTCTCAGCAGGCTATGGATGAACATCTTAAAACTGCTCATTTCAAAGCCTGGAATGAAACTGTCACTCCTTATTTAGCTAAACCAACAGACAGAGCTGTCTACATTCCGGCAGCGGAGAGTATTTAAATGGATTTATGCTGTTATAAGGTCACAAAATGGACGGAAGTCCAGCAGTTACCCCTAGACAAGCACTATTAACTATTATCATATCAAGGTAAATAACAAAATGAGTTTCAGGATACTTATAATTCAATTGGAAACAATAACGAAAAGCAGAAAGAATTGGCTAATTATATGACCGCAAATCTCTACAAGTATAACCAAAAAAGGAATTTTACAAGAACCCAGGAACCTGAAGGGAGAACAGAATTGGCCCAAGAGGGCCTGAGGTTTGTTGTTCAGCACCATATAGCCCGCAGGGATCACTATGATTTCCGCCTGGAATGGGACGGAGCTCTCTTAAGCTGGGCAGTGCCCAAGGGTCCTTCCCTCGATACCCGTGACAAGAGGCTCGCCATACGGGTGGAGGAGCATCCCTTGGAATACAGAAACTTTGAGGGGACGATTCCCAAAGGGGAATATGGCGGGGGAGTCGTCATGATCTGGGATGAAGGTCACTGGGAGCCCTATGGGGATGTTGCCGACGGACTTCGTGCAGGGATGCTGAAGTTTGTTCTGCAAGGCTGCAGGCTTAAAGGAAAGTGGGCTCTGGTGCGTTTAAAAGGGAAAACAGACGAGAA
Source organism: Desulfosporosinus sp. FKB (assembly GCF_002196705.1). Taxonomy (GTDB): domain Bacteria; phylum Bacillota; class Desulfitobacteriia; order Desulfitobacteriales; family Desulfitobacteriaceae; genus Desulfosporosinus. The sequence continues at coordinate 96,426 of NZ_NADJ01000015.1, read as the reverse complement.
ACAGGAAAACTGGCTGTTACTTAAAGAAAGAGATGAGTATGCCAAAGTCTCCGACGAGATCTGCCAATTTATCACGAGCATCAGAACCGGACGCACCATGACGGAAATTGAAGAAGGAGAAGACACTAAGAGCACGAGCAATCCCTTCAGCAATACCGGCGTGCAGCTTGCCCGATTAGTCAACACAGCCCCAAAGGGTGAGGATTGGCTTTTTGAATTGAAATACGACGGCTACAGGATACTGGCATATATTGAAGGGAACAGCGTTCGGCTTATCACCAGGAACGGCAACGATTTTACGGAACGTTTCAGGGAAGTTGCCTCTTCCCTCGTGGAATGGGCCGGCGGCAGGGCGATGATTCTGGACGGAGAAATGACCGTCACGAATGCGGCGGGCAAGACGGATTTTCAGGCTCTCCAAAACTATCTAAAAAATCCCCAGGACAAAAATCTGACCTATATTGTCTTCGATCTTCTGGCGCTGGATAGTGTGGACCTGCGGGGACAGCGTCTGATTGACAGAAAGGAAAGGCTGGAAGCGCTGCTGAAGGATGCCCCTAAAAACCTTTACTACAGCCGGCATGTGAGAGGAAACGGCAAGGGAAGTTTCCGTGCGGCCTGTGAGGCAGGTATGGAGGGGATAGTAGGCAAGAAAGCCGATTCCATCTATAGTGGAGCAAGAAACAGCGACTGGATCAAACTTAAATGTGAGCAAAGGCAGGAATTTGTGATCGGTGGATATACACTTTCCGATAGAAAAACAAGCGGAGTAAGCTCCCTGCTCCTGGGCATCTATGACGACGATGAATTAGTCTATGCCGGACGTGCCGGAACCGGCCTGAGTGAAGCAGACAGAAAAGAGCTGGAAGAAAAATTTACGGGCCTTAAGCGAAAGGAGCCTTCATTCCAGATCGCGCCCAAGCCTAGATCCCAGGAAAAAATCACCTGGCTTGAACCCGAGCTGGTCGCGGAAGTTAAATATGCCGAATGGACCTCAGAGCATCTCTTAAGACAGGCCAGTTTCAAAGGTCTGCGGACAGATAAGAATCCAAGGGGTATTAATAAGGAAAAGGCGGATGAAGAAATACGCCCCCCCTCATCCGGCAATAAAATGGAGAGAGCTATGGAAACAAACGCCGACTGTATCATTATTGAAGGAATCAAGATTAGCAACCCGGACAAGGTGATCTTTGCAGATTCGGAAATTACCAAAGGTGACGTAATCCGATATTACAGCCAAGTTGCAGAACGTATGCTGCCCTATGTGAGCCGCAGGATTCTTAGCATTGTATGCTGTCCTAAGGGCATCTCCCAGACCTGCTTTTATAAAAAACATCCCGGTCCGGGCAGCAAAGGAATTGTCACAATCCCTGTAGTCACCAGTGACGGAGAAACAGAAGATTACTTCTATATAAAGGATACATCAGGGCTGATTGCCGAAGCCCAAATGGGTACGCTGGAATTTCATACCTGGGGAAGCAGTGTCGACAACTTAGAAAAGCCTGATGTGATGGTCTTTGATTTGGATCCGGATGAGGGGATGGATCTAAGCAGGGTGCGCCAAGGTGTGCGGGATATGAAAACTATTCTTGCCGAACTTTCCCTGAATTCTTATTTGAAGACCAGCGGCGGTAAAGGATACCATGTGGTCGTTCCTTTAAAACCTGTCGTTGCCTGGGACACGTTTCACGATTTTGCCAAACGCGTTGCTCAAGTGATGGAGCAGAAATGGCCTGACCGCTATACAAGTAATGTGAGAAAGGCCAAGCGTGCTAACAAGATCTTTATCGACTGGATTCGCAATGGCCGAGGTGCTACCAGCATTGCCCCTTATTCGCTGAGAGCGAGGACCGGAGCTGGTGTGTCCATGCCTATCGCTTGGGATGAACTGGACACGGTAGCACCTAACGGTGTTAATATGACGGAGGCGCTCCGGAGGATCGAGGGCAATGACCCTTGGCAAGATTTTTTTCGAAATAATCAGCGGCTTAGGTGAACTTGTTAGTTTGAGTATGAATTATCGCCTATACATTGAAATTGCAAAAACTTCGTGAGAATTTGTAATATAGTTCATATCTTCCGTGGAGATTTTCTATTGCTGACGTCATGGAGGATTTAGAGTTTTGGGACTAAACTAAATTTAACAATTCCAAGTTTACTCAGGAAAGGTGTTGGGTTATATTGTAGAAAATATTAAAACTTACCATACTATACTTAAAGTTAATGAGAAACTATATAATTATATTTCGCTATATAACTTTAACAATATTCGCAATAGGGAGGTTATCATTTAATGAACAATCGTAATACGAACGCAACAAAATACAAGGGTTCAAATCAGTTGAATCTTATCCGTAGTTCTAATGTACCAAGTGTTGGATACAAGTTGTTTCGTCTCAGCAGCAAAAGCACAGATAATATTCACTAATCGCATAAGTTGAATTCTATCAAAACATCCTGGAGAACTGCTATCTCCAGGATGTTTTGATAATCAACTATTATTTCTTTTTCCAACTGAAGAGGGCCTCTTATATCTGTATATCCATTTCTTTCATCCTTCGGTAAAGGGTATTCCTTCCAATACCGAGAAGTTTGGCAGCCGGAGCTATTTTGCCTTTGGTTTGAGTAAGCGCATAGAGGATTGCATGTTTAGTTTGTTGCTCAAGTAAAGGCTCAGGCTCAGTTTTTGTATCTGATTGTTTAAATTCATCGGGTAAGTCTGCTAAGGTTAAAATGGGACCTTCGGCAAGAGCAACCATACTCTCAATACAATTTTCGAGTTCACGGACATTGCCCGGCCATTTTTGGGCTAGCAAGTAAGGATATACTTCTTCTTGGATTCCGATGACTTGAATGCCAAAGGATGTACTGGCTTTGTGAATGAAATGGGGGACTAAATCTCTGATATCTTCCACCCGTTCGCGAAGCGGAGGCAATTCTAAAGTCACAACTTTCAAGCGATAGTATAAGTCCAGTCGGAAGCGATCGGATGCAACAAGAGCGGAAAGATCCTTGTGTGATGCCGCAATGACTCGAACGTCAATTTTTTTCGTCTTTGTATCTCCAATGCGGCAGACTTCTCTTTCCTGAAGGGCGCGAAGTAGGGCAACCTGAACATTTAAGGGCATATCGCCTATTTCATCCAAGAAAATGGTTCCCTTGTCCGCTAATTCAAATTTACCAGGTTTTCCACCACGACGTGCTCCAGTGAAGGCTCCTTCGACATACCCAAACAACTCGCTTTCAACAAGTGAAGAAGACAGCGAAGCACAATTCAGAGCAATAAAGGGCCCGTCTCGTCGTGGGCTAAGTTGATGGATTGTCCGAGCGATAATTTCTTTTCCAGTCCCACTTTCTCCGTGAATTAGTACGGAAGAGTGAGTGGCAGCAACTTTGGAAGCTCTTGCCAAAGTTTGCTGAGTGTGCTGACCATGTCCAACCCATAATGTGTTATTGGACACAGCAGAGGGTTCTGTTGTAACTTGAAGAGTCCCTACTGCACCTAATGAGTAACCCTTATCATTAATAACCTGTTTTAAATGAGAAGATATCTCATTTCCGTAACTATTCTTTATTTTCAGATTTAAGGAACGTCCGCTTAACATCCAACCTTTCGGTGAACTGAAAATGTCGGCGGCAAGCTGCCCGATAATCTCCTCCTCTTTGCGCCCGAGAAGTGCAGCCCCTAAAGAGTTGATGTTCGTAATGATCCCATTTCGATCAATAGCCAGAAATCCTTGATTTAAAAGGGATGAAGCTAACTTTGCACCTTCTTGATAAAATTCCAGCTGATCTTCTAACTCAAGAAGCTGCAAATTTTTTTCAATCATGCTTGCCCCCATCCGAGCAATTCTAAGAATTTTCTCACGATCTTTAGCGGCATCACCGCTGATATCAAGAACGCCGAGAGGTGCTCCTGCTGTGTTTTGAATAGGAGCGGCCCAGCATGCTAAAAAATGATTTTCACGAACAAAATGTTCCCAACCGAAGACAGAGATGGGGGCATTATCTCGGAGAGCAGTTCCGATGGCATTGGTTCCTCTTATTTCTTCCCGCCAACTGGCTCCGGGACTTAGATAAACTTTTTGGGCTTTACTCATGAAAGAATCATCGCCGGTAGCTTCGATAATATATCCCTCGTTGTCGCAGAGCAATACCGTATACTTATTGCTTCCTAACAAACTGAATATATAAGGCAAAACTGTTCCACCGGCCCGGATTAATGATTCTTGGGCATCACGACGCTCATTAAGACGGGGCTTTGAGAGAATGTCCTGATTTGTAATTAGTCTATGATCAACTTGAAATTCAATACTTCTCTGCCAGGAACGATAGATGGAAGGAGTTACTTCCGATTCGACGCTCTCTCCATTGATGAAACGATTCCAACGGTTGCTCATACTCTTTCCCCTTTCTCTAGCATTAAAGTTGACTGGCACGTTTTCAGAATAACATAAATATTCTCGACGAACAACTGCAGATCGCTAAGTTAAATGCTCCATTATGGAACACTAAAACGAACACAAAGATCAGAAATGGAACATTTTTATTTTTCAAACTATTACATTTTGAACTTTTATCTTTAGGTTTTATTAAAATTTTAAATAAAATTAAGTTATATTTTAATAATAATATGCGAAAACTATATCACCTAGCCTTTATGAAACATCAAAAGCCCAACTTAGATTTTCTGAAGGTTGGGCTCTGAAGTTCTTGGCAGTTTAAGTGAACAACTTATTTGCCGAAGGAACAATGAGGGTAAGAACAGACAGGACAGTCCAGACAAAGTCCGCCATGCCCAGCTTTGACGATATCACGGCGTGACAGCCGCTCTCCAGTCAGCAGCCTCGGAGCAAATAGGTCAAACGCAGTTGTTTTAGAATACATAACGCATCCGGGTAACCCAAGGATTGGAACATCATTAATATAGGCCAATAAAAACATAGCGCCGGGTAAAATAGGAGCACCATAGGTGATTAGCTCTGCGCCCATTTCTTTAATGGCTGTGGGTGTTACATCATCCGGGTCTACCGACATACCGCCACTGACAAGGATCATGTCCGCACCCTGGTCTAAATGATCTTGGATAGAGCTTTGAATCTGAGAGATATCATCGCTGGCAAATGTTTGCCTCAGTACCGCAGAACCCCAGGCTTCAATCTTAGCCCGCAGGACAGGGCCAAACTTATCTTGAATTCTTCCATGATAGACTTCATTGCCAGTAGTGACAATACCGACTTTGAATGATTTCAAAGGACGAACTTCAAGGAGCGGGGTTGAAAACATTTTGGCAATTCGTTCAGCTTCAAGGATCACCTTCTCGTCAATCATCAGCGGAACAACACGAGTTCCCGCAACCTTAGTGCCTTTTTTGACGGGACGATGATTGTGAAGCGTAGAGAGAATAATGTACTCCAAAGAGTTTAAGTCTAAAACGCCGTCTTCAGAGAGATAAAGGAGTCCGTCGTGGGCGGCGGTGAATGTAATTTTTCCTTCTTTGGGTTCGTCAAGGGTAAGCCCCGGTCCGCAAGCTGCTTTGGCAAGGCGCTCTGCCGCTTCATTTTCATGAATCAGGCCGGGGGTTTGATCCCAAACATAAATGTGTTCCTTTCCCATGCTTAGCAGAATAGGAATATCTTCTTCACGGACGACATGTCCCTTGCGAAAGCGCGGACCTTTTGTAACACCAGGAATAATTTGAGTCATGTCATGAATTAAGACAGCGCCAACAGAATCTTGAACCTTGATTTTTTCCATTGTGACAACCTCCAATTTGTGTAAGGGAAAGGAGGGTTTAAAACTATGCATCATGGAGTTAAACTTAAAACTTTCAGAAGTTTCAAGGCGGCTGAGGGAAGGAATACTGGCTATCTTTTATGGTATCGTATTCTATAGGTGAGATCAAGCTGGAATTTTCATTAAAATAAGGTAGTTAAAAATTCATAAAATTATTGGCATAAATCTTGCAGTTAAAACTAGCGTAAAGGATCAAAAACATTAAAGTTACACAAAGGTTATTAAAAGGTATCATTTTAAGAAAAAAGGGGTGGGAGGAAATTTTCAGTTGACTATGCGCTGTTTTGGAGGGAAAAACTTTCTGGTAAAATACGGACGAATATTGGCGTTTATTTCAAATTAAACTGGTGTTTAAAACAAACTGGAGAAGAATGGATCATCCTTTTAGGATTAATTGACCGCAAAGGAGAGAAAAAAATTGCTTAAAAAGAACTTAATTATTAACGGAAGACCTCAAATTTTAATTGTCGATGGTGAAGCTACCCTGGCAAATGTACTGCGTGGACAAATGCACATGACGGGAACAAAAATCGGCTGCGGCAAAGCCCAATGTGGTGCCTGTTCCGTGATCGTGGATGGTAAGGTTATCCGCTCCTGTGTAACAAAAATGAAACGAATTGCCGATCATGCTGAGATTACAACTATTGAAGGAGTGGGAACTAAAGAACATTTGCATCCTTTACAACTGTCCTGGATGATTCATGGCGCCGCTCAATGTGGCTTCTGCAGCCCCGGATTTATTGTATCTGCTAAGCAGCTCTTGGAAGAAAATATTAACCCTGCCAGAGAGGAAGTTCGGGATTGGTTTCAAAAGCATCGCAATGCCTGCCGCTGCACAGGTTATAAGCCTTTAGTGGACGCAGTGATGGATGCTGCACGTTTAATGCGGGGAGAAGTTACCACCGAAGAATTATGGTGCAAATTACCTGAAGACGGCCATATTTGGGGTACTAACTATATTCGTCCCTCCGCTTTGGCCAAGGTTACCGGGACTTGGGATTTTGGCGCAGACGCCGGACATAAATTGCCGTGCGGAACCTTGCAGCTGAAACTGGTTCAGGCCAAAGTTTCTCATGCCAATATTCTTTCTATTGATACTTCAGAAGCAGAAAAAATGCCCGGTGTCTACAAAGTTATTACAGCCAAAGAAGTCGTGGGCAAAAACAAAATTACAGGTTTAATTACTTTCCCGACGAATAAAGGTGACGGCTGGGATCGTCCGATCCTCTGCGATAAAAAAGTGTTCCAATTTGGTGATGCGATAGCTATCGTTGCAGCCGATACTGCGGAACATGCTCAAGCCGCAGTGGACAAGGTTAAAGTGGACCTTGAATTGCTGCCGGAATATATGAGTGCTCCAGCGGCCATGGCTGACGATGCCATCGAGATTCATCCCGGAACCCCAAATGTTTATTTTGAAACGAAGGTTGTTAAGGGTGAAGATACTGCACCTCTGCTGGAAAAAGCAGATGTCGTTGTGGAAGACGATTTTTATGTTGGACGTCAACCCCACATGCCCATAGAGCCTGATGTCGGCTTCGCCTTTTTCAATGAGGAAGGTAAACTAATTATCCATTCCAAAAGTATTGGCATCCATCTCCATCAGGCCATGATTTGTGCAGGCATAGGAATTGAGTCTGAAAAACTGATATTAGTTCAAAACAACGCGGGCGGAACCTTCGGCTATAAGTTCAGCCCGACTATCGAAGCTTTGTTAGGAGTCGCGGCAGTTGCCACAGGCAAGCCTGTTTACCTGGAGTTTGATTATTATCAGCAGATGACCTACACCGGAAAACGTTCACCATTCTTTATTAATCTTAAATTTGGAGCAACTAAAGAGGGCAAATTAATGGCCATGGAATCCGATTGGTCCGTAGATCACGGTCCATATTCCGAATTTGGCGATCTGCTTACCATAAGGGGCTCCCAATTCATTGGTTGTGGCTACAATATTCCCAACATCCGCGGCTTTGGCCGAACGGTTTGTACCAATCATGCTTGGGGCTCAGCTTTTAGAGGGTATGGCTCACCGCAAAGCGTATTTTCTTCTGAGGTTTTGATGGATGAACTTGCCGAAAAGCTGGGTATGGATCCTTTTGACCTGCGCTATAAAAATGTCTACCGCCCCGGTGATACAACACCTACCGGTTGTGAACCTGATGTGTATTGTTTGGTTGAGATTATGGATAAACTTAAACCTAAATACGATCAAGCAAAAGAATGGGCTAAACAGCCACCATCATCTCCCAATAAAAAACGCGGAATCGGTATCTCGATTGGGGTCTACGGGTCAGGCTTAGACGGGGCAGACAGTGCTGCAGTTAATGTGGAACTAACGGCAACCGGTGTAACGGTTTACACGTCCTGGGAGGATCACGGTCAGGGAGCTGATATGGGATCACTGGCCACAGCCCATGAAGCTCTGCGTCCCTTGGGAATTAAACCGGAAAACATTAAGCTTGTAATGAATGATATGGAGAAAACCCCCAATAGCGGGCCTGCCGGAGGAAGCCGTTCACAAGTCCTAGTCGGTAATGCTACTCGGGTTGCTTGTGAAACGCTGCTGCAAGGTCTTAAGAAAGAGGACGGAACCTTCCGCACCTACGAAGAAATGATCGCCGAGAATCTGCCGGTTTATTTCCAAGGTGCTTGGACTGCTCCTGCCTCGGAGTGCAATGTGGAGACAGGACAAGGCAATCCCTTCGCCGTTTATATGTACGGAGCCTTCTTAGCACAAGTTGAAGTCGATATTACAACCGGCAAAACAAACGTTGCCAAGATGACAATGGTTGCCGATGTCGGCAAGATTGCCAATAAGCTGGTTGTGGATGGGCAGCTTTACGGCGGGTTAGTTCAAGGTCTTGGCCTGGCTCTGAGCGAAGATTTTGAGGACTTGAAAAAACACTCAGATCTCATCGGCGCCGGACTGCCCTTTATCAAAGATGTACCGGATGATATTGAACTTCTCTATGTTGAAACTTATCGCCCCAACGGCCCCTTTGGCGCCGCAGGTTCAGGAGAACTGCCTTTGACCTCACCCCATGCTTCCATTATTAATGCTATCTATAATGCCTGCGGTGTTCGGGTAACTCATTTACCCGCCCGTCCGGAAAAAGTACTTGCCGGTCTTCAGGCTAAGGGTTAAGGATTAAAGATTTGGATTGAATCCAGTGCCGGGAACCTGAACATGCTCAGTAATGGCAGGTTCCCGGCTTTATCCGGGCTAAGTAGCCGCGGTATACCCGTTTTTAATGTTTTGCAGCCATAACTAAGGAAATCGGGTGTTGCTTATGGAACAAGAGGAATTAAAACAGCTGGAAGATAAATGTACCCAAGAAAATCCTCCGGCTTGTACGGCGGGTTGCCCAATCCATGTCGATGCCCGCAAGCTAATGTCCGACATACAAAAAAGGGATTTAAAAAGCGCTCTGGCAACATTACAAAAAAAACAGCCCTTTCCCGGAATTATAGGTCGGATTTGTGATCACCCGTGTGAGGACGTTTGTAAACGCAGAGATGTTGGATCGCCTATTTCAATAGCGGCATTAGAAAAGTTTTGTGTACAAAATCAATCTGGAAATTCGCCGAAAGCGGGGATGATTTCGAAAAAAAGTCAAACTGTAGCGGTAGTTGGTTCGGGACTGAGAGGCCTGACGGCGGCTTATGATTTGGCTAAAAAAGGATATAAGGTTACTTTGTTTGAAAAGGCAGATCGAGTTGGCGGCAGCCTTTGGAATTTTCCTGTAGACCAATTGTCCCCGGAAGTTATTGTCGAGGAACTTTCCGTCTTATCCCGACTTGAGGTCCAGATCGAACTAAATAGGGAAATAACTCGCTTGGATTTAGCCAATCTTCAGGAGAAATTTGCTGCCATGTATCTTGGCCTGGCCCAGCAATCAGCTGACGCAGTTGAACTCCTCGGAAAAAATTATGAGCTTGACCCTGTCACCAGTGCAACAGCGATTAAGGGTATTTTTGGGGGAACCCTGGCAGGTAATAACTCACCGATAAGGTCTGTCGCTGACGGCCGTAAAGCAGCAATTTCTATAGACCGTTTTTTGCAAGGTGTTTCCTTAACGGCTTCCCGTGAAGGCGAAGGCTCTTATGAGAGTAAACTGTTCGTTAATACTCAAGAAATTGAACCATTGCCGGCAGTGTCCATGAGTAATGAACAAGCAGGTTACACTGTTGAAGAAGCTGTAGCAGAGGCTTCCAGATGTTTGAATTGTCAGTGTCTGGAATGTATAAAGGCCTGCAAATATATCGAAAATTACGGAAGTTATCCAAAAAAGTATTTGCGCCAAATTTATAATAATAATTCCATCGTCATGGGGATGCGGCATGCCAATAAAATGATCAACTCCTGCAGTTTGTGCGGGTTATGTGCTGAAGTTTGTCCGCAGGGATTAGATCTGGGAGAAGTTTGCAAAGCAAGCCGGGTAACCATGGTCGGCAAAGGAAAAATGCCGCCATCGGCCCACGATTTTGCTTTGCGGGACATGGCTTTCAGCAACAGTGATAAGTTTGCCTTAGCCAGGCATCAGCCAGACTGTAATTCCAGCAGCTACGTCTTTTTTCCCGGGTGCCAATTGAGCGCTTCATCTCCTGAGCATGTAGAAAACGTTTATAAATTGTTGACGGAGAAACTTTCCGGAGGCGTAGGTTTAATGCTTGGCTGCTGCGGTGCTCCAGCTGACTGGGCGGGTGAGCAAGACCTGTTCCGAAGAAATTCGGAAGTCTTAGCTGCTGAATGGGAACGGTTGGGCAGACCTCAGATCATCACAGCCTGTTCCACTTGTCACAGTATGTTCCAAACAAAGTTCCCACACATCGTCTCTTTGTGGGAGCTGATGGCTGACATGGAGCTTCCCGGACAAGAAGACAAGCTCAGTGGAGGAAAAGTGGCTGTCCAGGATGCTTGTACAACGAGACATGAACCGTCGATTCATAATGCAGTAAGAAAAATTTTAAAGAAACTAAAGTATGACATTGAAGAATTGCCATACAGCAGAGAGCGGACCAAGTGCTGCGGTTATGGTGGACTGATGTCCTTTGCCAACCGGGAATTAGCGCAGAAAATTGTCGAGGATCGAATCAGTGAGTCCGATGTGGATTATGTTGCTTACTGCGCTATGTGCAGAGATCGGTTTGCCTCTAAAGGTAAACGTACATGGCATTTACTAGATCTGATTTATGCAGACGATCTTGAGCAGGCTGCAGTTAAACCCGGTGTTGGTTTTTCCTACCGGCATGAAAACCGGGCCAAATTAAAACGCAAACTGCTGCATACGCTGTGGCAAGAAACTCCGTCAGATCAGGAGGAAGCCTATATGAGTATAAACCTTCAAATCGATGACAGGGTTTGGGAGACAATGGAGGATCGCCATATTCTTATTGAGGATATCCAACAGGTTATTGAGTACGCGGAGCGGACAGGAAGAAAGTTTGTAAATCCCGATAATGGCCGTAGTTTGGCCCATTACCGCCCTCTCAGGGTAACGTACTGGGTAGAATACGAACCTCAGAACCAAGGTTTTATCGTCTACAATGCTTATAGCCATCGCATGGAAATTGTGGAGGGAGCTCATGAATAATACGCCAAAACAAACGGGAAAACTGCCTTGGAAGTGCGGGAAATGCGGCGGCGAACTGGAACGGGGTTTGGTTAAGGCATCTTATTTAGGCAATGATTTCGAGGTTCAAGAACTTAAATGTCTTAACTGCGGTCTGGTCCTGATTACCGAGGAACTGGCATTAGGAAAGATGTTTGAAGTCGAGCAAAGCCTGGAAGATAAGTAAAGGGGGATGGATGATGCCGGCCGACGCCTTTCGGATGTTTCAACTGGCTGCTCAAGGGTTTTGCTGCAGCCAAATTATTTTAATTTTGGGTTTAGATGATCTTGGAAAGGAAAATCCTGACCTTATCAAAGCGATGCATGGTTTGTGCGGAGGAATAGGAAGGTCAGGAAAAACCTGCGGGGCCCTTACAGGAGGGGCTTGCTTGATTGGCTTATATGCCGGGAAAGGCAGCCCAGGCGAATTCGGGCACCCTAAAATCAACGCTATGCTCAAGAAATTAATGAACTGGTTTGAAGATGTCCATGGCAGTATTGATTGTGAAGGAATTTTAGACCAGTCCTTGGCTGAGGGAAATGAGTATCCGGTACGCTGCGGCAATATTGTTGCAGCAACTTTTAATAAAGTTCAAGAGATAATAGCGGCTAATTCTGAAGACACAGAATTTGTCGAAGAAAACTAGTAAAAATCAGATATTAAATCTTATTTTTCAAATATTAAAATATCTAATATCTAATATCTATTAAATTATAAGGCTGAAAACCGGAAGTTGGCGACTCAGACGGAGGACTCAAAACTGTATGAATAACAATGTTTTTAAAGTCTATGAAGGTGACGCTCTTCGGCAGGCTACAGGAGATACTTTACGTCCGGGCGGCTTTTTTCTAACCGACCTGGGAGTGAAACGCTGTAACTTTCTTCCTGGTGACAAAGTCTTAGACGTGGGTTCCGGCAGTGGTGCAACGGTTGAACGTTTGATCTCCGAATATCAGCTCCAAGCCATTGGGATTGACCCCTCGGAGGTATTATTGGAGATCGGAAAAAGAAGAAATCCTGACTTAAACCTGATTCGGGGTCAGGGAGAGGACCTGCCCTTTCCGCCTGACGACCTGGACGGGGTATTCGCTGAGTGCACCTTATCCGTAATGGAAGAGCCGAATCAGGTTCTGAAAGAAATTTTCCGGGTGCTCAAGCAGGGTGGATGGCTGATCATTAATGATGTTTATGCCCGGAATCCTGATGGACTAAAGGACCTTCGCGAACTCGGCATCGAGTCATGCATCAGAAGGGCGTTGACCAGGGACGAGCTGCTGAATATGCTTAATGACTTTGGCTTTCATATCGTTGACTGGAGTGATCATACAAATTTATTGATCCAATTGACGGTTGATCTAATAATGACCTATGGATCGATGACAAATTTTTGGCTTAAATCTGCTTCGTGCTTAAGCTTCGTTGATCCTAACCCTATCCAGGAAGCGGTCAAAAAAGCAAAGATGGGGTATTTCCAACTGATTGCCCACAAGGGATACCAGTTCTAGTAAGAGAGGGATTAGAGCGTATGGAGGATAGGAAGGGAAATTTGACTTCCGCTACTGAGAGTTTATGTCCGGAATGTTTGCGCAGGATTCCGGCACAAAGAGAGGTTCAGGGTGAAAATGTTTATCTGGTAAAACGCTGCCCAGAACATGGTGGGTATCGAACCTTGATTTGGCATGGAAGTCCTCAATGGGCCTCCTGGGTCAGACCTACAATTCCTACTCCACCCAAGGAATGTTTTACGCAAGTTGCCAAGGGATGTCCCTTTGACTGCGGTTTATGCGCAGACCATTATAAGACAACTTGTACGGCTTTGCTTGAAGTTACCCAGCGCTGCAATCTAAACTGTCGCTTTTGTTTTGCCAATGCCGGAACGGAGCTGGACGAACCTTCGCTGAAAGTGATTGAAGGGTGGTATAAAAGCGTCCTGGCTGCCAGCGGCCCGGTGAATATCCAGTTATCCGGCGGCGAACCAACTCTCCGGGACGATTTGCCGGAAATCGTGGAAATGGGCAGGAGCTTGGGCTTTAATTTTATCCAGATTAATACGAATGGCTTACGGCTGGCCGAGGATTTCCCTTTTCTAAGCCGCTTAAAGATGGCCGGCCTTAGCTCGGTTTTTTTGCAATTTGATGGTACTGAGGATCAGATATACCAGGCAATCAGAGGGCGGCATCTTTACGATCTCAAAGTTAAAGCCATAGAAAACTGTGCCCAACACGGAATCGGAGTTGTCTTAGTACCAACTCTCATACCGGGAATAAACACTGAAAATATCGGTGGAATCATTAAGTTTGCCTTAAAAAATCATCCTGCAGTCCGAGGTGTTCATTTCCAACCTGTAAGTTATTTCGGAAGAATTCCCAAAGAACCGTTGGACCGGGATCGGATTACACTGCCGGAAGTTATACAAGCCATTGAGAAGCAGACAGAAGGGCTGATTAAAGCTGAAAACTTGAAGCCCCACAATGGTCGTTGCTCTTTTAGCGGCAGCTTTACGCGAAGAGTTGACGGGAGCTTGAAGCCAATCTTGAACAATTCCTGCTGTGAGCGACCGGAACGAGCGGATGAGCTGGCCAGAAAAACCCGGACCTTCGTAGCCCGGCAGTGGTCAGGGCCTGAACTGTTTAAAGTTCAGACCGCAAAGGATAATCCGGGCGACTCCTGGGACAACTTAATTCAACAATTTAAAACCTATGCTTTTTCCCTCAGTGGTATGGCTTTTCAAGATGTTTGGAATCTGGATCTTGAACGCTTAAAAAATTGCTGTATCCATGTTGTAAGCCCTGAGGGCAAGTTGATTCCCTTTTGTGCTTATAATCTCACCGCTAAAAATGGGCGCTCAATTTACCGCAAGGGGAGATAAATCTTGGCCATAAATGTTACCCCGCTTGAACCATGGGTACAGGAGAAAATTACCGGTAATTGTTCGGGAAGACTGACGCGAAAGCTGATCGAGGATTACCAGTTGAACAAACTGCAGGAAACTATTGCTTGGGTAAGCGCTAGCAGCAGATTTTACCGCCGTCTCTATCAGGGATTGGATTGTAAGATTACCAGTTTAGCAGACATAAACAAACTGCCTTTTACCACGTCTGAAGACCTCAAAGATTATCCCCTGGATTTCTTATGTGTTTCCCAAGATAACATCAGCAGAATCGTTACCCTCCAGACTTCCGGTACAACGGGAAAACCCAAACGCCTCTTCTTTAGTGAACCTGATCAAGAACTAACCATCGATTTTTTTCATCATGGCATGTTCACCTTGATTAAACCAGGGGATAGAGTCTTGATTTTGCTACCCGGTGAAACGACTGGAAGTGTCGGTGACTTACTGCGTTTAGGTTTAGCAAGAGCAGGCGTAACAGGAAGCGTTCACGGAATCGTTAGTAATCCGGAAGCCGCCTTTGAACAAATAAAACGGGAAAAAATCAATGTTCTTGTCGGTATACCCACTCAAGTGCTGAATTTAGCAAGGTTTATTGATTCACGGGACGAATCATCTTCTCTAAACATCAAAAGCGTCTTGTTAAGTACCGATTATGTACCATTAACTGTTGTCAAAGAACTGCAAAGATATTGGGGGTGTCAGGTGTTTAATCATTATGGTATGACTGAGATGGGTTTAGGCGGCGGCATTGAATGTGAGGGCTTCTGTGGCTATCACCTGAGAGAAGCAGACCTATATTTTGAAATTATCGATCCGCTGACAGGAACACCTGTGATAGACGGGCGGCCAGGGGAAATCGTCTTTACGACACTAACCAGATCAGCAATGCCCTTAGTTCGTTATCGAACCGGCGATATTTCAAGATTTATACCTGGCATCTGCGCCTGTAACACGGTCCTAAAGCGATTAGAACGGGTAAAATCCAGAGATCGGGTTTTTCTGAATGAGACGGATTATTTGACGATCTCCGATTTTGACGAGGTTCTCTTTGAATTTGGGGATATTATTGACTTCGAAGTTACGCTTACTGAAGAGGCAAAGCAAAACCAGTTAAACCTCAATATTCTCTTGAGGAAACCAGTTGATGCCGACATAAAACAGCCACTTTTACAATCTCTCGCCAAAATCCCCATCCTCAAGGCCGGACTGCAAACCAACAGTTTGCAGGTTAACCTTAATTTTAACGTAACTTCCGAGGTAAGAGCCCCCAAAAGCAGTGCTAAGCGACAGATTCAAGACCGGAGAAGGGGTGTCCGGCCTTGACTGAAGCAGAAGCCAGACGGGAGAGGGGGGTATTGGCAGCAATTATTGTTGCTGCAGGATATTCGTTTCGTATGAAACAATTCAAACCATTGTTGCCTTTGGGAGGGATTACGGTCATAGAACAAGCTGTTCATAGTTTTCTGGGCTATGGCCTCAAGGATATTCGAGTCGTCGTTGGGCATCGGGGGAATGAACTGTTTCCACTTTTAGAAAATTTAGGGGTTCGGATTATCGTGAACACCAATTATTCCGAAGGGATGTTTTCTTCAGTCCGGTCCGGAGTTAAGAGTCTCACTCCTGAGACGTCTGGTTTTTTTCTTTTACCCGCCGATAATCCCATGATTAAAAGCCACACTCTTGAAATGTTGGAAGAGACTTTCTTTTCCACGCAGGAGGGAATAGTTTATCCATCGTTTCAAGGCAAGAGGGGACACCCTCCTCTAATTTCCAGCCGCTATTTTAACGACATTCTGAAATGGAATAAACCAGGCGGACTGAGAGCAATGTTAGAGCAGTATGATGATAATGCCGTCGAAGTCCATGTTGAAGACTCAGGTATTCTACTTGACATGGACACACCAGAAGACTACCGTAAACTGCTTGCTTACTGTGGCGATACCCCGCTGCCCTCTGAAGAGGAATGTTATGAGATAGCCAAGAATGCTGAAACTCCCTTAAGGGTCATTAACCACAGTAAACAAGTAGCCGCACTTAGCTGCGCTATCGGCAGCTGTTTAATAAGTTCAGGATGCCGCATGAACCTTGGCTTAATTAAGGCTGCAGCCTTATTGCATGATCTGGCCAAAGGTAAACCGCGCCATGCACAAGTTGGAGCAAGCATGCTCACGAATTACCCGGAGGTTGCAAAAATTGTGGCCGAACATACGGACATTTGTTTAAACGTTGAACAGACCATATCGGAAAAAGAAGTCGTCTATTTGGCTGATAAGCTTGTTAAAGACGAGCAGATTGTTTCCCTTAAAGACAGATTTGCAGGCCCCTTGGAGCAGCATCAAAACAACCCGGATGCACTTAAGGAAATACAACGACGATATTTGGATGCCGAGTGGATTAAGACAAAGATTGAAAAAATTATTAACATGCCTTTATCTGAACTATTAAGTTAATCTAGAGGGGTAGGAAACAATGGAAAATGAAATAATCTATAAACTTAAAACAGCCTTAGAGAAAAATACTGAAGTTGCTATGGTTACAATCATCAGCGTCCTTGGCTCAACTCCTCGTAAGCCCGGAGCTAAAATGTTAGTTTTTCCTGACGGGACAATCGTAGGTACTATTGGCGGTGGATGCGGTGAGGCTGAAGCCAGGAGGGAAGCTCTCAATGTCATAGCAGCACGCACTTCTAAGGTGTATTTCTTAAATATGACCGCTGATATTGCTCAGGATGAGGGAATGGTTTGCGGGGGAATCATGGGATTATTCATTGATTATTTGGGTTTTCATAACTCCGCCGAACAATTAAAACTCTACCAAAAATATTTATCAGCACTTGAGGAAGAAAATCAGAATCCTATCCTTGTTACCGTAATCGAATCAGCTCCTGAACATTTGATAGGGAACAAACTAGTTATTAAGGCTAATGGGGAAGTAAGCGGCGATCTTCATTTAGATGGTTTAAATCGTGTTGCTCAAGAAAGTGGCAAAATTTGCGCTAAACGGTGTCAGCCGTTATTAATTAGTTTAGATTCTGAATTTGAGCCTTGCGAAACCTCTGTGAGCAAACCATCCTTTCGGTTACTCTTAGAACCGCAAAGAACAATTGTGCAATTGTTGATTTTAGGTGGTGGTCATATAGCGCTCCCCCTTGCCATTATGGCTAAAATTGTAGGGTATGAGATCACAGTAGTTGATGATCGTCCGGCCTTTGCCAATTCTGTTCGCTTTAAAGAGGCAGACACAGTTATTTGCGCTGATTTTGCACAAGCCTTAGAGAGGATCACTATCACTCCCCAAACCTTTGTGGTAATTGTCACAAGAGGGCATCGCTACGATAAGGTATGTCTGGAAAAAGTGATTCGCCGACCGGCAGCATATTTTGGCATGATCGGCAGCCGCAAAAGAGTTAAAGCTTTAAAAGCTGAATTAGAGGAAGAGGGAGTTCCAGCCGAATTACTTCAAAATCTTCATTCCCCGATTGGTCTGAAGATAGGAGCAGAAACTCCGGAGGAAATTGCCGTTAGTATTCTCAGCGAGTTGATTAAAGTTCAAAGGGAGATGGATCAAACCTTAAAGTAGACGATCCTGGAGAGACATGAAGACATGAAGCAAAAATTAATTTACTTGGTCAGACATGGTGATATCGGCCTAGGGAGTGAAAAACGTTATATTGGTCAAACTGATCTGCCCTTAAGTCCTCTTGGTCTAAAGCAGGCTTCATTATTAAAGGATATGTTTAGCCCCATATCGTTCGATAATATTTTTTGCAGCGATTTAATGAGAGCGCAGCAAACAGCGAAGATTATCGCAGTTCCTCGCCCAGCAGCTCCCATCCTTTGTCCGGAGTTCCGGGAATTGAACATGGGCGATTGGGAGGGGAAAACTTTCTCGGAAATTAGAACAAAGTTCCCTAAGGAATTCGCAGAACGTGGTCAAACTATTGCAAATTTCGTCCCGCCCCGGGGTGAAAGCTTTACAGACTGTTCCAAACGTGTCCTTCCGGCGTTTGAGTGGCTTATGAAATCTGCCGGAAACACAATTTTAATTATTGCTCATGCCGGCGTAAACAGAATAATCATCTGCCATGTCCTTGGGATGCCCTTGGAGAATGTTTTTCAACTTGAACAGAGTTATGGCAGCGTTAATTTACTTTGTCATGATAGTTGCGGATACAGATTAAACTATATGAACAATTTGGTTGTCAAGGAAACCGCTAAAGGGTTAATTTATTGATTTGCAAAAATCAATAAATTAACCCTTTGCTATTTTGTAACTATTCACATTATTGCTAAAAGTGCTCCAATTTAAAACGTTTGTTCGAAGCAAAGTGTTCCAAAATAGTCCATTTTGAGGAGTTAACATTAATTTTATAGATTAATTTGATGTAAGGATTATGGTTTTGTCCCATTAGTTATTTATATTATTAAGAATCTAGCGGTAATAAGTTGGCGGGACTCCCTTCGCTTGCTACGGTGGGGCCGATTTCGTCCTCCAGCAATCTGGATGTTCGGCTTTAACCTGAGGATTTCGTTGAAATACGACATGTGAAATTAATAGCTAAATTTTCTGATAGTTTTGGCACTAATATTGCAATAATATTCAGTCAAGAATCCGGATTAAAATTCCGGCAAAAATTCAGCGTAGAAAAGCAAATGCTAAAACTAATAAGAAAATGGGGGTTAAAAACATGGGAATCATTCATCAAGTCTATGGGTATTTCATGCCAACAGTAAACCTTATGGGAGCAGGAGCAGTACAAGAAACCGGAAAACAAGCAAAATTATTGGGCGGTAAAAAAGTCTTCTTAGTAACCGATGCATTCCTGGAAAAGATCGGTATGGCTCAAGAAATTGCTGATATTATCAGTAAAGAAGGCCTCGAAGTTGTCATTTACGGGGGGGCTGAACCAAATCCAACCGACAAAAATGTTCATGATGGATTTGATATTTACACTAAAGAAGGCTGCAACCTTATTGTTTCGGTTGGTGGAGGCTCTTCCCATGACTGTGCAAAGGGTATTGGATTGGTTGCCGGAAATGGCGGCAGAATTAATGATTATGAAGGCGTGGATAAATCTCCTTTGCCGATGGCCCCAATGATTGCCATTAATACCACCGCAGGAACGGCGGCAGAAATGACAAGATTCTGCATTATTACAGATTTAGCCAGACACATAAAAATGGCTATCGTTGACTGGCATGTAACACCTAATGTTTCTATTAATGATCCTTTATTGATGATGAAACAACCACCCAGTTTAACAGCTGCAACCGGAATGGATGCTCTTACCCATGCAGTAGAGGCCTATGTTTCCACAATAGCTACACCTGTAACGGATTCGGCTGCTTTAATGGCCTTTAGATTAATTAGCAAGTATTTGCGTCGTGCCGTGGCCAATGGGGAAGATTTCGAAGCCCGTGAACAAATGGCTTACGCTCAATTATTAGCTGGAATGGCCTTTAATAATGCCAGTTTAGGTTATGTTCATGCTATGGCCCACCAATTAGGAGGATTTTATAATTTGCCGCATGGTGTTTGCAATGCCATCCTTTTGCCTCACGTCTCACGTTTTAATATGATTGGCAATGTCGAACGTTATGCGGAGATTGCTGAAGCCATGGGAGAAAATATTACCGGGCTTTCAGCCAGAGAGGCTGCCGAGAAATGTTTCAGCTCTATAGCAACACTTTCTCAGGATGTTGGTATTCCTACAGGATTAGCAGAACTGGGAGTTAAAGAAGAGGACTTTGCCCTTATGGCAGGCAATGCCAAGCTGGATGCTTGTCAATTAACGAATCCACGAACTGCAACCCTTGATCAAGTTATTCAAATTTATAAAAACGCAATGTAAAAGGAACTTATTATAAGAAGATTTCGTTGAAAAAAATTAATGCGTTGGCAGAGAAGATTTTATTCATCTCGCCAACGCATTAATTTTTTTATGATATGAATTAGTCTTCTCGCAGCCTCTGGCGAAAAAAATTGTTAAAAGGAATAGATACTCTTGGCTTGAGTATTAACTTGACGAAAATGTTAGTAATTGGTATACTAATATCATGAAAATTTAGAAAGTTCATATAATTAAATATTAAGGTCTTAATATATATTCTAAAAAAGTAACAATGATGGGAGGTGAAACAACTGGAGAGCTATGTTTTGGACTTATAACAATTTTATCATTCCAATGAGAACTTACGAATCATGAAAGTAAAGGGGAGTCGATGATTAATGGCAGAGATCATGGAGATCCGAGAAAGTTCAATTGCCGACCCAGGGCCACTTGGTTTAGCCGGTTTTGCACTTACAACATTCATACTTAGTCTGTCAAATGCGAAACTAGTTCCAGCGGAACTTGGTACATTATTTGTCCCTCTGGCACTATTTTACGGTGGTTTAGCCCAGATCCTTGCCGGGATGTGGGAGTTTAAAAAGAATAATACGTTTGGGGCAGTGGCTTTCACAACTTATGGAGCATTTTGGATGGGTTTAGCAGCCACTGTCATATTAGAGACACTCAAGATACTCAATTTTGGTGCTTCTGGTCATATAGCTCTAGGAGTATACTTAACAGGGTTTACCATTTTTACGTTCTATATGTGGATAGGGACTTTCAGAATTAATAATGCTTTATTGGCAGTATTTACCTTCGTGGAAATTGCTTTTGTTTTACTGGATTTAGCCGAATTTGGAATAATCTCAAGTGTTCCTGGAGGTGTTTTTGGATTAATTACGGCAGCTTGTGCATGGTATGCCTCAGCGGCTGGAATTCTAAATCCACTTTATGGTCGTACGGTTCTCCCGGTAGGCTCTCGTGCTGTAACTGTTCAGAAACATTTTTCTTCAGGAAAACAGGCCTGATTGACACCTTATATTTATCCTTTGTTGGATTCAGCAAGTAACATTTTAAACTCGGCATTATTGTCGAGTTTTTTTAATACATTTTTCAAAATATAATGAGGAATAAATATCACTTCTAATTTGACAATATTAAGAAAATATTAAATAGAAATCTTAAAGCTTTTAATTATAATGTAAATAATAATATGGTAAATTGTTAAAATCAAAACTTACTGTTATCATAATATCTAAAGAATTGACTTAAAAACCTATATATCCTGAAGCTAAATAGTATCAGATGAATGAATAAAGGATTTGAACATAGATAATGAAGAAATTAGTCATTGGAATATTAGCACATGTGGATGCGGGCAAGACGACCTTATCAGAGGGCATCCTTTATCTGAGCGGTAAAATTGGCAAATTAGGACGAGTAGACCATAAAAATGCTTATTTAGATACCTTTGAGCTTGAACGAGCAAGGGGAATCACTATTTTTTCGAAGCAGGCCATATTTGAAATAGACGAGACTCAGATTACGTTACTGGATACCCCAGGGCATGTAGATTTTTCAGCTGAAATGGAGAGAACGCTTCAGGTACTGGATTATGCCATTTTAGTTATAAGCGGTGCTGACGGGGTACAGGGGCATACGAAAACGTTGTGGCGGCTTCTTGACATGTATCAGATACCTGTATTTTTATTCGTCAATAAGATGGATCAGAATGGGACGGATAAGGACAATTTAATGAGAGAAATAAAAAAGCAATTGAATGATGAATGCGTTGAATTTGAACATGTCAAGACAGACCGCTTTTACGATCAACTAGCCATGTGTGATGAAACAATGATGGAAGCCTATCTGGAAACAGATCATATTGAAACGTCACAGATCAAAAAGGCAATTACGGAGCGGAAAGTATTTCCGTGCTTTTTCGGTTCAGCCTTAAAATTAGAAGGCGTTGAGCAATTCATGCAGGGCATTGCCGACTATACCATAGCACCTACCTATTCCAATCAATTCGGAGCTAAAATATTCAAAATAACCAGAGACGAGCAGGGAAACCGTCTCACGCATATGAAACTTACAGGCGGAAAACTAAAGGTAAAAGATATTTTGAAGAATGGGATTTGGGAAGAGAAAGTAAATCAAATTCGTATTTATTCCGGACAGAAATTCGAGGCAGTGAATGAAATAGAAGCAGGTTCAGTCTTGGCAGTAACGGGCCTCAGCCAAACTAGACCGGGAGAAGGTTTAGGGATAGAAGAAGCTTCAAACACACCGGTTTTGGAACCCGTATTGTTTTATCAGATTATACTTTCAGAAGGCAGTGACCCAAGAGTAATGATTCCCAAACTGCGTCAGATTGAAGAAGAGGAGCCGGAACTTCATCTTATCTGGAATGAACAATTACAAGAAATTCAGGCACAGATCATGGGAGAGGTGCAAATCGAAATTTTGCAGAATCTTATACAAAGCCGTTTTGGTGTTCCAGTGACCTTTGATGCCGGAAGAATTGTCTATAAAGAAACGATTGCCAATATTGTTGAAGGGGTAGGACATTTTGAACCATTGCGCCATTATGCGGAGGTTCACCTTTTATTAGAGCCGGGTGAGCCGGGAAGTGGTCTTAAGTTTGGAGCAGAATGCAGTGAGGATACCTTAAGTAAAAACTGGCAAAGGCTTATATTAACTCATTTGGAAGAAAAAGAGCACAAAGGAATTTTAACAGGATCATCGATCACAGATATGAAAATCACTTTAGTCTCAGGCAGAGCACACACTAGGCATACTGAAGGCGGTGATTTCAGAGAGGCTACCTACCGTGCAGTACGCCAAGGTTTAAAGGAAGCAGAATCTATATTACTGGAGCCTTATTATGCCTTTGAGCTGGAACTCCCTGTGAAAATGGTAGGAAGAGCTATGACGGACATCGAGAAAATGCATGGTACATCCGAATTATCGCAGACAAATGGCGAGATGTCGGTTCTTGTGGGTAGTGCCCCTGTTCTTACCATGAGAAATTATCAGAAAGAAGTTATCGCCTACACGAAAGGTCTTGGCAGGCTTTTCTGCAGCCTAAAAGGGTATGAGCCATGCCACAATGCGGAAGAGATCATTGAAAGTATCGGCTATGATTCAGAAAGAGACATTGATAATCCAACGGGTTCTGTATTTTGTGCACATGGCTCAGGCTTCTTGGTGGATTGGGATAACGTGAAGGATTACATGCATGTTGAAAGCTATTTTCAGAAAAAAGAGGATTCAGCGGGAGAAATAGCCCCAAACCGTGTCTCATACTCAGAAGATAAGTGGATTAGCTTAGATGAGATTGACCAAATTATTAATAATACCTTCTATGCGAACCAAGGGAAAAAATCTGCCTGGAAAAAACGCAAAACAGCCCGCGAAAGTTATTACGAAGACTTTGTCTCAGTAAGCAGTGAGAAGGTAAACAAAGAAGAGTATCTCCTTGTCGATGGATATAATGTAATCCATGCCTGGCCTGAGCTCAAAGAACTTACGGATAGCAATATGGACGGCGCCAGAATGAAATTATTGGATAGTCTATGCAATTATCAAGGGATTCGAAAATGCCAAATTATTGTTGTGTTCGATGCTTACCTCGTTCAGGGGCATCTTGAAGAAGTCATCGACTATCATAACATTCATCTGGTTTATACAAGGGAGGCACAAACAGCAGACCAGTATATTGAAAAATTCGCTCATGATAATCAGAAAAAGTATAATATAACCGTTGCTACATCAGACGGTTTACAGCAGATTATTATCAGGGGGGAAGGATGTGCCTTATTATCGGCCAGAGAACTTAAGTCCGAGATCGAAGAGACTAATGAAAGAACAAAGCAGGAATATCAGGGAATACAGAGAAGACCACGTAATTATTTAATGGACACATTGTCTCCAGAAGCAAAACAGCGGATTGATGAACTGATTAAAGATGAAAATAAGACGTAAGATAGAACAATAGGTGCAATTCCTAAAGAGAGTTATGCTTATAGTGATGGATTTTCAGTTCCTAGTTAAAATGCCCTTTGAGTGCACATAATACGAAAAGCAATAAATAAGGCACTCGCTGAAAATTATAACTGGCGGTGGAAATATGTTATGGGTCATATTATTGGTTTGCGTTCAAGTATTGCTCTTGGGAACTGTGATTATTCTTGAAAATAAAGATCCGGGAAAAACCGTAACCTGGTTGTTTATTCTGAGTCTCCTGCCGCTTCTTGGTTTTCTTCTTTTTATTCTGTTTGCGCAAAAGCAACGCAATAAACTGTTTAAGAAAAAGGCTCAAAAAACAAATAGGCCAAAGCAAAGAATCAATGAATACGATACCTTCCCAAAGAATGAATACCCAACTTTTTCTCCAGATAACAATTTAGACCTTAAATTAGCTAACCTCCTTATGAATAGTGGTTATGCCCACTTAAGGATTCATAATAAAGTTGACGTTCTCGTCAATGGCCGGGAGAAATTTAAAGCTTTGCTTCAATCGTTAGAAAATGCCGCCCATCACATCCATCTGAGCTATTACATTTTCAAGGATGATGAAATAGGTGCCGACATCTTAAAAATTCTCTCTCAGAAAGTTTCTGAAGGAGTGGAAGTACGCGTTCTCCTTGACGGAGTGGGGAGCCTATCCCTGGCTGGAAATTTCATGACTACCATGAGACAAGCCGGAATCCAAGCTCAATGGTATTTCCCATTACGCTTTCCCTTTTTAACACCAAGGCTTAATTTACGTTACCACCGAAAAATTGTAATCATTGACGGATATGTGGGGTACATGGGAGGGCTCAATATTGGAGACGAATATCTTTCTCGTGACCCGAAACTTGGATTTTGGAGAGATACTCATCTCAAATTATCTGGGGAATCCGTCCATACCCTGCAAGGTATCTTTCTAAACGACTGGTATACTGTAACTCATCAGGAGATAAACGGTGAAAACTACTTTCCTAGGGTTGAAATCCCTGATATACTTCCTATTCAGATTGGTGCCAGCGGACCGGATTCTGATTGTGCATCCATTCTCCAAGGCTTTTTCGTAGCGATAACCATGGCTAAGCAGAGTATAAAAATTGAGACACCCTATTTTATACCTGATGAAAGTCTAATCATGGCTCTCAAGACTGCAGCTCTGTCAGGATTAGATGTTCAAATCATTATCCAAGGAGTACCGGAACACAAAGTGACTTACTGGGCTATGAACTCCTATCTTGAAGAACTGCTCGAAGCAGGCGTTAAAATCTATAAGTATATGAAAGGAATTCTTCACGCCAAAGTTCTTCTCATTGATGAAACTTTAGCATCTGTAGGGTCTGCTAATATGGATGTACGTAGTTTTTCCCTTGACTTTGAAATCTCCGCGTTTATGTATGATGAGAAATTAACGTTGCTCTTAGTTCAAGACTTCGAAAATGATTTGAGTGAATCCCGAAGTATCGACCTTGAAGTGTTCCAAACCCGTCCTTATTCTGAACGTCTTAAAGAGTCCTTTGCTCGTTTATTTTCACCACTGTTATAACTTTATAATAGTTCCACAACTTTACCTTATCTTCAAATGTCTGTATAATATTACTAATTTCAAACCTCCCCGGCCGCTTCGCGAAACAGGGGAGGTTTGATTCATGGAGGTAGGCATGAAGTTATCGAAACGTACTAAATCTATTGGCGGCATTTTGGCAATTGCTGCTGGGGCAATTATTGCCGCATATGGAGTTCAAGCCTTTGTCGTCCCTTCTGGGCTAGGCGGTGGAGGGGTCGGCGGCATAGCGCTGCTGCTCCTTTATACATTAAAACTCCCTATTGGTTTAATGACCTTTTTGTTAAATATTCCCTTGTTCGTTTTAGGCTGGAGAGAAATTAACAAAGACTTTATTTTTAAAACCATCTGGGGATTAGTTATATTTTCTATCTTCCTTGATCTCTTTAAAGGTATCAATCCTGTGCCGTTAAACGATATCTTTCTTGGGGCAGTCTACGGCGGTGTGTTTTCGGGGATTTCCTCAAGTATTGTGTTTCGTTTTGGCGGAAGTCTGGGAGGCACGGATATTATTTCGAAAGTTATCCATCGAAGATATGGAGTGCCCATGGGAACGTCTGCTTTAGCGATCAATAGCCTGATAATTTTGGTTTCCTGGGCAATCTTAGGTTCAAATAGGGCTCTCTATACCTTAGTTAATCTTTTTGTCTACGGGCGGGTCCTCGACATAATCCAAAGCGGCGTTCCTTCGAAATCAATAACGATTATATCCGATCAACCGGAAGCTTTGGTTGATCGGATTATGGTGGACTTAGGCAGAGGAGCAACTTTTTTAAGTGGCCGCGGCGCTTATTCTAACGAGCCTAAAAATGTTATTATCTGTGTAGTCAGCCTTCCGGAACTAGGTCGCTTAAAGCAAGCGGTGCGTGATGTTGACCCGGAAGCTTTTATGATCGTATCCAATGCCGGGGAAGTTCTCGGCAGAGGATTCTTAAAAAATGAGTGAATAAAAATGATATAAAATTCTTGTTGCAGGATTTATAGCAGCGAAAAGAGAAGTAGACACTATAAAACATGCAAGTTATCTTTTGCCAGTTATAGAACAGAGGTGACGAACGGTGATAGGCGAGAAGAAATGGAGCCCAAATAAAATTTGGGCTTTAGGCATGATTTGTTTCATGTTTGGTCTTACAATGATAATCATGCTCCTAGGTGATCAAAGCATCTCTTTAGTATCCTTTTTCTTCCTCATCACAGCTCTAGTTGCTCTGTATTTCCCGTGGGAATTTTTATTAATTCAGATCATTCTCGCCTCTGGCTTAACATTTCTTATTTTATATGAGCATACACACCGTCTAACACTGCTGCAATGGCTCCTCTATACATTTGTTTATCTCTTTATAGGTATTGCTGTTAATCGAGAGATCGATGCAATTCGTCAAATTCAGCGACACGAAACAGAAATGTCAGCATTATCCGATATCTCGACCTCTTTAACAAAAACTCTTGATTTGTGTGACTTAACGAATCAAGTGGTTGATCAAATCTTTTCTTTGTTTCAGGCAGACGGCTGTACAATTTACTTAATGGAAGATGAAGAAAAATCGCTGCGGGTAATTAGTGCCCGTGAGAGTCAAAGTGATCCCGATATACTAACCAGTATTCTCAATAACCATCCTCGAGTGGGATTTGGTTTGGTAGGTTGGATAGCAGCGACAGGTGAAGCAGTCCTTTCCGGAGATGCTGAACACGATCCAAGGGCTATACACATTCCAGGTACTCCCTATGATGACGAATCCGTCATGGGAATTCCGCTTAAATTAGAAGGAGAAACCTTTGGAGTCCTTTGGATCTATACGCTGAGTTTAAATGCCTTTAGCAAAGATGATCTTCAATTAGCCCAGATCTTTGCCAACCAAGTGAGTGTCGCCTTAGCGAACGCCCGCTTATATGAACATGTTCGTTGTCTGTCAGAGACGGACAGCTTAACAGGTCTTTTGAATTCCCGTTCTCTTACTGATTTAACAGAACGCGCTATCAATCATGCCCAGACCACTAAGGGAAAAGTTTCGCTTCTTTTTATTGATTGTGACAACTTTAAAGGAATTAACGACCATTTTGGACATCCCGTCGGGGATCAATATTTGCGTTTCTTTGCTAAACTCTTACTGGAAACTGTAAGAGAAGGGGATGCTGTGGTGCGGTATGCAGGCGATGAATTTGTCATTCTCTTGCCTAAGACACCTCTCGAGGCAGCAGTCAGTATTGCTGAAAGGTTGCTTGAAACGACGCGCGTCAGAATTATGGAAAATAATCCTTTGCTGCAAACCACAATTTCGGTGGGACTGGCTGTTTATCCGCTGCACGCCATGACAGCGGAAGAACTCATCAAACATGCCGACGATGCTCTCTATTGTTCAAAACGCAATGGCAAAAACCAATTATCAATCTATGATCCAAAGTCCAAAGGTATTTCTAATTTGAGTTCCTAACTGCTCACTTTAGTTCTGAATTACGTTCCGAATTACGTTCTGTATCAAATTTTTTCAGTTCACTTAAGGTGACGATTCGATAACCTTCCCTTTGAAGAGAATCAATAATTAATCCCAGGGCTTTAACAGTCTGAGTTCGATGATAACCGCCATCGTGCATAAGTATAATTGCTCCCGGGAAAACGTTATCCATGACGTTTTTAACGATCTGATTAACTCCGGGATTGCGCCAGTCTTTACTATCGACACTCCAGAGAGCAACGACATGTCCATTCTTTTTAATGCTTTCCAACTGCGCCTTCGTTAGAAAACCTCCAGGCGGGCGATAAAAATAAGTATGGATACCCGTTGCCGCATAAACCTCATCGTCGGTTTGACTGATCTCTTTCAATAGGCGTTGTTGTTTATAATCATGGTCATAACTGTGATTTCCAATTTCATGTCCTTCGTTAGCTAAACGCTTTAATAACCTTGGATTGTCCTTAACAGCTTGCCCTAAAACAAAAAATGTTGCTCTAACTTCTTTTTCCTTAAGTATTTCCAAGACTTTCGGCGTGTCAATGGGGTCAGGACCGTCGTCAAAGGTTAAGGCAACTACTTTTTCCTGGGTATGAGCCATATAATAGGTTCCAGGTGTTCGTACTAAAGAAGGGGCCGTTAAGGAAAACGCTGTTGCGAAGGTAATAACTCCCAAAATAGCGATAAAAGAGCAAACCACAATTAGTCTTCGTCGAGTTAATACCAAAAAAACCACTGCTTACACCCCCAATTGCTTTTATTATCCTATGGGTAAATATCTTGAACCATGCCTACTCTTTCCAAATCTTATCCTCATACCTGCTCTCTCCGAGCACATGATCATATTCGATTTCGCAGCAAAGGCAGCAGAAAACCGGTTATCCGTTGTTCTGTTGCCTTTGCTGCGAAACTTTTTATAGGAACATTCTGATGTCGTTGACACGTGCTATAATTTAGATAATCTATTATGCAGTATGCTTCTAAGGCACAAAGTATTGGATTGCCAAAACAGCAACTTGATTTACCAAGGAAGAGGAAGTGATAACATGGGAATAAGAATCGGAGTTGACGGCGGAGGCAGTAAGACAGAAGTTGTAGCACTTGATTCAACCGGAAAGGTACTTTGTTCTCAGCTCAATCCTTCAAGTAACTATCATGTCGTCGGCAGGATGCAAGCTGTAAACAATATCGTAAACGGAATTCGCGATACTCTGAAAGAGGACTCTTTAGAGGGTGTCGGAATTAGTCTTGCTGGTATTGACACCATAGAGGACTGGAATATTATGGCGAATGGCTTAAGAGCTGAATTGCTAAGTTTAGGGAAAGAGCTCGGATTATCTTTCCGGGATATTCCTATTGTTATGGAGAATGACGCTTTTGGTGCCTTAATGTCTGTACGAGGGAAATTTTCCGGAAATGTTCTGGCTGTTGGAACCGGAACTGTGGCCCTCGGAGTTGATGACGAGGGAAAGGTCTTTCGCGTTGGAGGTTGGGGGCATCTAATCGGTGACCAGGGCAGCGGCTACGATATAGGCTGCAAGGCACTTGCGGCTATGGTTGCATCCTGTGATGGCTACGGACCTAAAAGCATTTTAGAATCAATAGTAACAAATCATTTGAAGCTAAAACAGGTGCGTGAAATCGTTGACTGGCTGAATCAAGCTGAACGCACAAATAAAGATATTGCTGGCTTAGTTCCCATAGTTGTAGAGGCAGCTCGTAACCAGGATGCTGTCGCTCAAACTATATTTGCTCAAGCCGGAAGAGATTTAGGGCTCGTTACAAGAGCACTGCTCCGGAAAACTGGAGGTATTGATCTGGGGCTTGTCGGAGGAATTATCCATATTTGGAAGTTCATTGAGCCAACCTTCTTAATGACAGTTCATGAAGAGTTTTCCAACCTGCGATTGCTTCAACCTTCTTATCAGCCATCTGTTGGTGCAGCTCTGTTAAGTAAGATTTCTCAAGTACGGCATATAGAGATTTGACAGATTTAGTTATTCAAATTTAGTCATGTTTATAATTGGAAAGGAGCAATTAATTTGAGCCTCCGATTGGTAATTGGCCGAGCAGGCAGTGGCAAAAGTACTCTTTGCTTAGAGGAAATCCGCCGAGAACTTCGGAACCAACCTTGGGGAAATCCAATAATTCTGCTTGTTCCCGAACAGGCGAGCTATCAGATGGAAGTGGCCCTGGCCAATACGCCGGATTTGGGAGGAAGCCTGCGGGCTCAGGTCTTAAGTTTTCGGCGCATGGGCTGGCGAGTTTTTTCGGAAACCGGAGGAGGACAGAAGATACTGATTGGGGCTACAGGCAAACGAATGCTTTTGCGACGAATTCTTTTAAAGCATCGTCTGGAACTTAAAGCCTTTGCCCGTTCGGCAACTCGGCCTGGAATGGCAGACCTTCTGTCACAAACCATCGGGGAATTTAAAACCTATCGAATTACCCCTTATGATTTGCGTTATGTTAAAAGCAATCAGGAGATATTGGAAAATAAGCTCCATGATTTAGCCTTAATCTATGAAGAATTTCAAGTATCTCTTGGACAAGATATAAGGGATCCTGACGATGAGCTTTCCCTTCTAGCCGCCAAGATTCCCATGGCCCCTCTTGCTCAGGGAGCCCAAGTTTGGATCGACGGTTTCACTGGCTTTACCCCTCAGGAGCTTGAGGTTTTAAAGCACCTCCTCATGACGTCCGCAGACGTTGTGATTACAATTCCGCTTGACCCGGACATCATCGCTAAAGAGAGGGATCGGGAAGAAAGCGCTTTAAAAATAGGAGAAGAGTTTTTTACAGGCCCCTGGCAAACTTATCAAGCATTGCAGCGATTGGCCCTGGAAACTGGAGTTCAAGTTCTGCCTCCGACAATTCTTAAAACGGCAAAACGCTTTAAACATCCTTGGCTTGATTATTTAGAGAAGAATTATTCTACCTATCCTACGATTCCTTATAAGGGAACACACGCTTCCGCTACGGATTTACCCGGAATTCAAATAATTTCTGCAGTCAATCGGCGGGCAGAAGTTGAAGGGATTGCCAGAGAATTACGACGTCACGCCCGAGATGAAGGAATGTTCTGGAAAGACATGTCCGTTATGACACGTGATCTTCCGGGGTATCAGGAGATAATCTCTCAAGTCTTTACCTCCTACGAGATTCCCCTTTATATTGATCATAAACACACTATCCTTCATCACCCTTTCATTGAATTAGTTCTTTCGATCCTTGAAGTGGTTTCCAGTAATTGGGCGTACGAACCACTCTTTCGCTGTTTGAAGACTGACTTTTTCCCGCTGCAAAGAGACGATATCGATCGTTTGGAAAACTATGTTCTCGAGCAGGGGATACACGGAGAACGTTGGAGAAACAATATCCCCTGGCGGTATCATCGCCAATGGTCACTAGGCGAGAATGAAGAACAACTTGATCGTGAACAAAAATTCGAAGCTCAGTTAAATACCTGCAGATCAATTATCTATGAGCACATCATTCCAATATTCAATACCCTCGATTCAATAAAGAAAAAAGAAGACTTAACAGTTCGGGGGATTACAGAAGCACTGTTTTCATTTTTAGAGAACCTCAACGTCCCCTTAACCTTAAAGAGGTGGGCGGAAAAATCTCTAGGCGAAGGAAAACTGAGTGAAGCCAGGCTTCAAGATCAGCTCTGGGACGCTGTTATCCAAGTTTTCGATGAAATTGTCTCCGGTTTAGGAGACGAAACCTTGGAACTTGAGGAATATCTTTTAATTCTTACCTCAGGAATCGAAGCCCTGGAACTCGGACAGATTCCCCCGGGAATTGATCAAGTCCTCGTGGGTTCCTTAGACCGTTCGCGCAATCCTGAGGTGCGAATTCAATTCATCTTGGGAGCCAATGAAGGAGTTCTTCCGGCCAGACCTGCCTCTGAAGGAGTTCTCGATGCGGAGGAACGAGAACAATTAGAAAAAGAGGGGATTTCTCTCGCGCCAAAAGGGAAAGCTCAAATCTACGAGGAACAATTTTTTATTTACACTGCTTTTACAAGAGCGAGGGAAAAGTTAGTGGTCTCATATCCTCTAACAGATGAAGAGGGGAAAGCACTGACAGTTTCCTCTATTATCCTGCGCCTCAAACATCTTTTTCCGATTTCTGAGAACTTTTTAGGCAATCAGGAAGCCTTAGAATTAATTACTCAAGGGAACTCAACCCTTCAATATTATGCTGATCAGTTACGACATCTGCAGCAGGGAGAGCCTCTGTCATCCCTTTGGAAAGCTGCTGAGAGATGGCTGGGCCAAGATCCTAAACACCAGCGGAAGCTAAATTATATTCAGTCCAGCCTTACCGCCAAAAACCAAGAACAACGAATTCCTCGTTTACTTGCTCGCCGCCTCTATGGCAAGCAGTTAAAGGCAAGTGTTTCCCGGTTGGAACAATTCTCCAAATGTCCCTTTGGACATTTTGCCCATTATGGACTAAAGCTGCGTGAACGAGCGACGTATCAACTTTCCCGGCCGGATATGGGAGAATTTTTTCACACTCTTTTACGGGATTTTGCCCAAAAACTCCAGGAAAGAGATTTGGATTGGGGAAAATTGACAAAGGAAGAGTCCTGGGCGCTTGTCACGGAATGTGCTGATCAACTGGCACCTCAATTACAGCACGAAATTCTCCTAAGTAGTGCTCGCTATCGCTACATTACTCACAAGCTCAAACGCACAGTTCATCATGCCGTTCGAGTACTGGGAGAGCATGCGCGGCAAGGCGTATTCCTTCCCATCCAATTGGAAGTCAAATTCGGTCCCAATGAAACACTTCCCGGAATTGAGGTTCCTTTATCCGAAGGAGATTCCTTAGTTTTAACGGGACAAATTGATCGGGTTGACGCTGCCTTTTTGCAAGGTCAAGTTTATTTGAGAATCCTTGATTATAAATCCCGCGAACAGACCTTGGCTCTGGATACCATTTACTACGGCCTTAATCTTCAATTGCTCACGTATCTAAGCGTCGCTCTTCAGGGAGCAGAGGTTTTATTAAATACCGTTAACGCGTCACCATTGCCTGCCGGTATTCTCTATTTTCCTGTGCTTGAACCGCAACTAGACGAGAAAGCTCCCCTCAGTGCGGAGGAAGCTGAAGAGAGAAGACTAAAAGCCGTCAAAGTCAGCGGTTATTTATTAGCGGATCCTCAGGTTCTGGAAGCGATGGACTCCTCCTTTGCCTCCGGACAATCCGAATTACTGGGCCTTAAATTAAATAAAGACGGTTCCTTTAGGAAAGGAGCCAATGTTCTCACCGAAAACCAATTTGCCATACTTCAACATTATCTTTATCAAGCCCTTCGTCAAAGGGGAGAGGACATTCTTGCCGGCGAAATTTCCTTAAACCCTTATCGACGAGGCAAAAGCACCGCTTGTCAATATTGCTCCTATCGCCCCGTATGTCACTTCGATCCTTTCCTTCCGGAAAATCAATATCGGGAGCTGAGCCCACTAGACCAAGAAGATCTATGGAATCGTCTGAAAAGTATTGGCTCTCCCGAGGAAAATAATCACATGTCAACAAAAGGAGAATTACATTGGTTGGAAGGAGGAGATCATGATGAGTAAGCCTTCATGGACTGCAGAACAACATACGGCGATTAATTTACGCGGTCAACTCTTGGTGGCTGCCGCTGCCGGTTCCGGTAAAACAGCTGTGTTAGTAGAACGAATCATTAAACAAATTACAGATTTAGACAACCCGGTCGATGTAGATCGTTTTCTAGTCGTTACCTTTACCAAAGCGGCAGCTAATGAAATGCGGGAGAGAATCGGCAAAGCTATCGACGAGGCCTTGTTTCAGGAGGATGACCTCCGGCAAGTTGAACACCTGCTCCAGCAGCGTGCGCTGCTTCAGAAAGCAAATATTACAACACTGCATTCCTTTTGCTTAGAGTTAATTAGAAAATATTTTTACCAATTAGATCTTGATCCAGCTTTTCGAGTTGCTGACGAAGCAGAAATAACCCTCCTCCGCCAAGATGTCATTGAAGATCTCTTTGAAGCTTGGTATAACAAAGAAGACTCTGACTTTAGCGCACTTATTGATGCCTTAGGTTCTGATCGAGATGATCTGGCAGTTATGGAACAAATACTGCGTATTTTCGATTTTGCCCAAAGTCAGCCGAGCCCCTTGCATTGGCTTAATTCTCTTGATCAAGCCTATCTCTGGAATAATCTCGAAATAATGATGGAGAGCGAGTGGGGACAAATTATTCGCCAAGGACTTCTTAACTCCCTTCAGGAAGCCTTAAGCAATCTAAAAAGCGCTGAGCAAATTGCTCAAAAACCTGAAGGTCCGGTCCAATATGCGGAAACATTACAAGATGACATCAATCGCTTGGATATTTTGCAAAAGCTTGTAAGTGCCAATTCATGGACACAGATCGAAATCCAAGTTCAAGAATCCCTTAAATTTCCTAAACTAACGGCTGCTCGTTCAAAAGGGGATAAGCAATTGCAGGAAGAATGCAAAAAGCTTCGGGATGAGGCCAAGAAAAAGTTAACAACACTTCGGAGCGAACTTTTTTCATATCCCCATGAACGCCAATTAGAAGCTTTAAAACCTATGGCAAAAATGGCTCAGACTATAAGCTGTTTAGTCTTGGAATTTTCCCGCAGCTTTGCGGATGCCAAAAGGCAGCGCAACATTTTGGATTTCTCCGACCTTGAGCATTTTGCACTTGGCTTGCTTGAAGAAGAAGAAAAAGAAACTGTTA
The DNA here is from genome assembly GCF_002196705.1 of Desulfosporosinus sp. FKB. Classification (GTDB taxonomy): domain Bacteria; phylum Bacillota; class Desulfitobacteriia; order Desulfitobacteriales; family Desulfitobacteriaceae; genus Desulfosporosinus. The sequence goes on along the minus strand of NZ_NADJ01000015.1, from coordinate 61,521 downwards.
TTGCCTTGGGACTTCAGGATTATTTCCATGAAGTTTTAGTGGATGAATACCAAGACATTAACCCTGTTCAGGAACAAATTTTAAAAAGTGTCTCCCGCCAGGATTGTTCTCCCAACCTTTTTATGGTTGGGGATGTAAAACAGAGTATTTATCGTTTTCGCATGGCCGACCCCAGTTTATTTCTAACTAAGTATGCGAACTTACCCCATTGGAATCCGGAATTAAACGTTGATACAGCATCTCCTGTCAAAATGGTGATTGATTTAAACCGCAATTTTAGAAGCCGTCAAGAAATTGTCGATGGCGTGAACTTTCTATTTCGTCAAATTATGACAAAAAGTTCCGGTGAAATCACTTATGACGATCAAGCAGCTTTACGGTTTGGTGCCTCTTTTGTCAAAGGACAAGATACAATCCCCACTGCAGAAGGGCCAATTGAAGTTCATCTTATCGATTTAAAGAGCATTAAAGACTCTTGGTCGACAGAAACTTCCTCTTCGGAACCAAGTTCAAGCCCCGAGGAATTGACAAATCAAGAATCTTCTACGGAAGAATTTGATAAGGCTAGAATTGAAGCGCACTTTGTCGGCGAGCGAATTCAAAGTATGGTGCAAAGTTCTGAGTTTCAAATTTTTGATAAACATCTGGGCAATTTCCGGCCCGTTCAATATTCCGACATTGTAGTCTTAATGCGTTCCTACTCAGCGGTCGCTCCCATAGTCGTGGAGGAATTTCAAAAGGCGGATATTCCGGTTTATGCTGAGACGTCGACCGGTTACTTTGCAGCACATGAAGTGGAAATTATCTTGTCTCTGCTTAAAGTTATCGATAACCCTCACCTGGATATCCCTTTGGCAGCAGTTCTGCGTTCGCCTCTTGTCGGCCTTAACGGGCTTGAACTTGGCAAATTGCGGATGATCCTTCCGGAAGGGGACTTTTATGAAGCTTTGGCACTGGCTGCCTGGTCGAGTTTTAGCGAGGAAACTCTTTCTGAAGATAACTTGACCATGTTTACCCGGATTCTGAATCTGTATAACGATACTATAGTGCTGCGCAAAGAAAAAGCCCGAGACATACTTGCCTCAGCTCCGGGGTTAAAGGAGAAAGCATCTGATTTCTGGACAAACCTCCAAGACTGGCGTACTCAGTCCCGCCGTTTGTCGCTGGCCGAATTTCTGTGGTCACTTTATGAAGAAACCGGGTATTTGGCTTATGTGGGAACATTGTCCGGAGGAGTTCAGCGTCAAGCCAACCTTCGGGTACTCTATGACCGGGCTAAACGCTTTGAGGCTACACGCTACCGGGGCTTATTCCGCTTTCTTAGATTTTTAGAAAGATTTCAGGATCAGGGCCATGACATGGGGAATGCCCGTGCCTTAGGTGAGAATGAAAATGTTGTTCGCTTAATCACGGTCCATGCCAGTAAAGGACTGGAATTTTCAGTAGTCTTTGTCGTCGGCTTAGGAAGAAGCTTTAATTCACGAAGTCTGAAAGGAAAGCTGCTTCTGCACGCCCAATTAGGCCTGGGCATGCCAATCATTGACGTTGAAAATAACGTTCGTTACCCCTCGTTGATCCAATATGCTGTTCAGCAGCGGCTAACTCAAGAGTCCTTAGCCGAAGAACTGCGTATTCTCTATGTTGCTCTTACTCGGGCCAAAGAACGTTTATTTCTATACGGGAATGTAGAAAACTTAGATAATAGTCTACTAAAGTGGCAGCGAATTTCTGACTGGCAAGAGATCCCTCTGCCCGATGATCAACTTAGAAATGCTAAATCCTTTCTCGATTGGATTGTTCCGGCTTTAGTCCGTCATCCTTCACTTAGTCTTGGAAAAAACCAGGAACAATCGGTTTTAACTATTCCTGAAGCAAACTCATCTTGGGACATCGTCTATCATCACAGCCTGGAAGCGGAACAAGAAATTAGCCGCCAAGAAGTACTTATGCTTTCCCAAGAAGCAGAAAGACAGGATCAAGATTGCCTTGGACAAACCATTGAAGAAGCTAGCGAGATATCTGATGAGATTATGTCCGTTGAACAATGGTATACAGAGGTCAGTCGCCGCTTAAGCTGGAAATATCCCCATCCCGTAAGCCAGGTTGCTAAAACCAGCGTTTCGGAGTTGAAACGTCAGCATAATTGGTATGCAGATGACGAGACCTCTCAACATCAAAGCCTTCAGACAAGGGAAAGTCAGATTCTCAGGCCCAAATTTCTGCAGTCGTCTCACTCCTTTACAGCTGCAGAACGAGGAACTGCTCTGCATACCGTAATGCAGCATTTGCCCTTTAAGGATTGGAGTTCAGCCTGGCTGAAGCTGGAAGCAGAGGAACAAACAATCCAGATCAAGGAATTGCTTAATCGACTGGAAGAGCAGGAGATTATCACTACAGAACAAAAGAATACGATTGAGCCTCTGAAAATCCTTCAGCTGCTCCATACTTCCCTCGGGTTACGTCTTTTCAGTTCTGATCAAGTCCTTAAGGAACTTCCTTTTACCCTGACTTTTCCACCTCAGAAACAAGCTCAAACGAATATCCTGGTTCAAGGAGTCATAGATGTAGTCATGATCACTAAGAAGGAACAGGGGATCAGGGCGGAAATTCTAGACTACAAAACAGATTCTCTAAGAGAGGAAGGGAAGGACCCGGAACAACTTCTCAGGGATCGCTATGCCCTTCAGCTGACACTTTATGCTTTGGCCATCGAAAGGCTTATGGGCATAGAGGTTATTCAGTGTTCCCTTTATTCCTTTTCCTTAGGAAGAGAAATCATTATCCCCAATTCACGCCGCTTAGAAATACAGCAATCACTGGAAAATCAACTATTCTTATGACACTAGCCAAATATTCTTATTGAATAATTAAATTCTTCTATAATATTTTGGCATTTTAAGAAAGGAATTTTAAATTTTTTGGCGAATTTAAATAACATTGTTCCTTGTGATTGTCGTAACTATTGCAAGTAAGTATGAGAAAGAGGTGTTATAATGAGTCAAAATAAAGTCGGTGCCGTGATGATCGTAGGCGCTGGGATCGCAGGTATTCAATCTGCACTTGATTTGGCAGAGTCTGGATATCTGGTTCATTTGGTAGAAGAATCGTCAGCCATTGGCGGAACTATGCCAATGTTAGATAAGACATTCCCTACAAATGATTGTTCCATGTGTATTTTGTCTCCTAAATTAGTTGAATGCGGTCGCCATCTTAACATTCGCATTTATACCAATTCCCAGGTGATTAAAACCGAGGGAGAAGCAGGGAACTTTAAAGTTACCATTAAACAACAACCACGTTTTGTCGATGTTGATAAATGCACAGGCTGCGGATCCTGCGCAGAAGTATGCCCCGTAAAAGTTGATGATGAATTTAATCAAGGCATCGGAAAACGCAAGGCGATCTTTAAACAGTATTCACAAGCCTTTCCAAATGCCTATGCCATTGATCCTCAGAAATGTCTCTTTCAAACTATGGGAAAAGCCAAGGGCAAAGACATTTGTAAAAAGTGTCTCAAAGCCTGTCAGGCGGGTGCCATTAATCACGATATGGAAGCCAAAGAAATCGAACTTGAAGTTGGTTCAGTGATTCTGAATCCCGGCTTTAAAGTATTCGATGCTTCTTCTCTAGAATATTATGGGTATGGCAAAATTAAAAGTGTCGTTACCAGCTTGGAATTCGAGCGCCTCTTAAGTGCCTCCGGACCCTTTGACGGTCATTTAGTTCGACCTTTTGATCAAAAAGAACCGCAAAGGATTGCTTGGATTCAGTGTGTAGGTTCCAGAAACGCCAAGGTCAATAAAAATTATTGCTCCGGCGTCTGCTGTATGTATGCTATCAAAGAAGCGGTTATCGCCAAGGAACACAGTCATATTCCTGTTGACACCACAATTTTCTTTATGGATATGAGAACGCCGGGCAAAGATTTTGAAAAGTACTATAACAATGCTAAGGATAAACAAGGCGTACGTTTTATCCGTTCCCGGATTTATGAAGTCACTGAGGCTGAAGACGGTTCAGGTGATTCCATCATTCGCTACTCCAATGAAGACGGTCAAATTTCCACAGAACAATTCGATCTCGTCGTTCTTTCTGTTGGCCTGGAACCAGGAGAAAGTTCCAAAGCTTTGGCCCAAACCTTAGATTTAAAAGTCAACAAGTTTGGCTTTGCCGAACTGGAACCTCTCACAGGTGTTAATACTTCCCGAGAAGGTATCTTTGCTGCGGGGGCTTTCAGCGGTCCGCGTGATATTCCAGAAACAGTAATGCAGGCTAGTGCTGCTGCTGGGGCAGCTTCTGCCTTATTGTCCCAAGAGCGCGGAACTCTCGTCAGTGAAAAAGAATATCCTGCTGAGAAAGAAGTCGCCGGAGACGTTATCCGGACAGGAGTTTTTATCTGCCATTGCGGAGTAAACATTGGCAGTGTTGTTAATGTGCCGGAAGTTGTAGAGTATGCCAAAACTCTGCCAACAGTTGTCATGGCAACTGAGAAAATTTACGCATGTTCACAAGATGCTCAAGCTTCTATGAAGGAATTAATTGAGGAATACAAACTCAATAGAATTGTCGTTTCTTCCTGCAGTCCACGGACTCACGAACCATTATTCCAAGAAACGCTCAAAGAAGCCGGCTTAAACGCCCATTTATTTGATATGGCCAATATCCGTGACCAATGTTCCTGGGTCCACATGAATGAACCTGAAAAGGCTACCGAAAAGGCGAAAGACCTGACCCGTCTGGCTATCGTCCGTGCTTCAATGCAGCAGCCTGTTCAACCGGTGTTTATGGAAATGAATCACGATGCTTTAGTCGTCGGAGGCGGAGTTGCCGGAATGACCAGCGCTTTATCTTTAGCTGATCAAGGGTTTGTTGTACATTTGGTTGAAAAAGCTCCCGAACTCGGCGGTATTGCTAAACGCTTCTCCACCGGATTCCGTGGGGAAGATATCAAAGCATTCCTGGCGGGGCTGATCGAACGTGTCAGCAGTCACCCGAAAATCACGCTGCATGTCGGCAAAGAAATCCAAGACGTTGGAGGTTTCCTCGGGAACTTTACCACAACTCTGAACGACGGGGAACAAATTCGTCATGGCGTTGCTGTCATAGCGATCGGCGGCCAAGAATACCAGCCGAAGGAATATCTCTACGGTCAAGATCCTCGTGTCATGACCCAAATTCAAATGGATGAAGCGCTGGTTCGGCATGATGATCTCGTAACTAAGGCCCAAAATTTTGTATTCATCCAGTGCGTCGGCTCTCGCTGTGAGGAAAGCCCTTATTGCAGCCGAACTTGCTGCACCAAATCCGTTAAACTGGCTTTAAAAGTCAAAGCCAAAAACCCAACAGCTAATGTCTTCGTTCTTTATCGGGATATGAGGACTTACAGCTATTTTGAAGAAGACTACGAACTGGCTCGCAGAAGCGGGATACTCTTCGTCCGTTATAGTGAAAACGACAAACCCGTTGTTAACAAAGAAGGGGCAACCCTTGTCGTGACGGTTAAGGATCATGTTCTCGATCGCCCCATCGAAATCGAAGCAGATGTCATTTGCCTGGCGGCTGCCATTAAAGCGCCCGAAGATGGCAAAAAACTTTCCAAGTGGTTCAAAGTGCCTCTTAATAACGAAGGCTTCTTCTTAGAAGCACATATGAAATTAAGACCTGTTGACTTTAGTACTGACGGTGTCTTTATGGCCGGTATTGCTCATAGCCCAAAAAATATGGAAGAGGTCATCTCCCAGGCTAAAGCGGCTGCGGGACGTGCCGGTGTGGCATTATCCAAGGAACAGGTTGAGTCCGCAGGTTTGACAGCCTTCGTTAATAAACGCAAGTGCACTGCTTGTGGAACATGTGAAGCCGTATGTTCAGCTAAGGCTGTATCCGTTGATTTAGAAAACCGTGTTGCCGTAGTAAACGATGCACTGTGTAAAGGCTGTGGAGCATGTGCCTCCAGCTGTCGCTGCGGTGCCATCAATCTTAGAGGATGTACTAATGAGCAAATCGTAGAAATGTTAAACTTCTTCTAAAATTGAACTGCGTTAATAAGGCTAAGGAAAGGTAGATGTTTATGGAAGACCGTCAAGTGAACGTATCTGATACGGATAATAAAGCATACCAGCCTAAGATTGCCGCCTTTTTATGCAACTGGTGCAGTTACGCCGGCGCCGATCTTGCCGGTGTCAGCCGCTTTCAATATCCTGCGACAATCAGGACCATCCGCGTCCCATGTTCTGGGAGAATTAACCCCTTATATCTCTTAAAAGCCATGGCTAACGGAGCCGATGGTGTCCTTGTTTCCGGATGTCACCCTGGTGACTGTCACTATATCAGTGGGAATTACGTTGCCCGCCGAAAATTTGCCTTAATTAAGTCGCTTTTAAAACATGTTGGCTTAGAAGAAGACCGGGTTAGTTTCTCCTGGGTATCAGCTGCAGAAGGAGTTCGTTTTTCTGAAGTAGTTAAAGGAGTTACGGAGCGTGTTGCTGCACTGGGACCCAATAACAGTGTATTTAAAGTAAAGGACGGGGGTGGAACGGATGAGTAGTGTAGTTGAAGAAATCCGAGAAACGGCCCGCCAATTACTGGCCGACGGAAAAGTAGACGTTGTCATTGGATATGAAAAAGGTACTTTGCCGCTGAAAGCAACACCTTGCTTTGTGCGGACAGCGCAGAATGTCGACAAACTCATTTGGGATGAAACCTGTGAAAACAATTTAGCAGCCTTTTCTTATAAGATTCCCGGCAAGAAGGCCATTATCACTAAAGGCTGTGACAGCAGAGCTTTAGTTGTACTCCTGCAGGAAAACCAATTAGTCAAAGATGATTTATACATCATCGGAGTTTCCTGTCAAGGGGTTGTCGATAAGAGAAAGATTGAAAATGAACTTGGAGAAATTATTGAAGCTACCATTACCGACGGAAAAATTTCAGTCAAAGGTATGTCGGGAAGCGGCGAGTTTACCTTTGCTGAAGTAAAGGATGCTACATGCCAAACTTGCCGTTATCCTAATCCGGTCATTGAAGACATTCACCTCGGGGGAACTGTGGAAGTTCCTGAGGAAGCAGTCTTGTTTGCCGATGTTTTGGAGATGGAAGCGAAATCCGATAGTGAACGTGAGGCTTACTTTGGCGAACAAATGGATAAATGCATTCGCTGCTATTCCTGCCGCAATGCCTGCCCGCTCTGTTATTGTCAGGAATGTTTCGTCGATTGCAATACTCCTCGTTGGTTAACAGGCGGAGTCAACCGTGCCGAGAATCTGTTTTTCCAAGCAGGACGTGTTCTCCATCTTGCCGGCCGCTGTGTTGATTGCGGCACATGCAGCAGAGCTTGTCCCCAAGGAGTCGACATTCGTGCTCTGAATCGCAAGATGAGCCGCGATGTGCTGGAAATGTACCAGCATGAATCCGGGATCAGCGAAGATGTTAAACCAGCTCTTAATGTATACAGCGGGGATGACCCCGAAGCGTTTTTGGTAAAGGAGTGAGGTGAAGACATGAAGATAAGTAAAGAAAAATTTGGCCAATCCATCGATGCTTTGTCCTCAGACTACAGACTCATTGCTCCGGTCAGTGAAGCGGGCGGAGTGAACTACAAAGCAGTCAAGAACTTTTCAGATGTTAAACAAGATTATCTCAATTCCAAACTTCCTCCTAAATCGTTCTTCTTTCCTCAGCATGAAAAACTCTTATCCTATGTCAAAAACGGTAAGGATGTCACTGTTAAAAACGAACTGCAAGCCGAGAAAACGATCCTCTTTGGAGTAAGGCCCTGTGACTCAAAAGGGCTGCTCCTGCTGGACAAGGTTTTCAAAAATGATCAATATCAAGATCCCTACTACTATGAGCGACGCAAGAACACCGTGGTAATAGGTATGGCATGCAAAACGATTGCTCCAACCTGTTTCTGTTCTTCAATGGGCCTATCGCCTGCCAGCAGCGAAGGTGCAGACATTTTTCTCATAGATTTGGGAGACTCCTATGAGCTCGAAATCATTACGGAAAAAGGTAAGGCTTTATTGGGAGATTTAGGCCTTTCCGAATTATCGGCTCAGGAACAAGCATTGGTGGACGCTGTTAAAAGCGCTCAAACTACGAGTCAAGTCGATGTTTCCACAATTACGGAAAAACTGGACAAAATGTTTGACAACCCTTATTGGGAAAACTTGCAAGAGAAGTGCTTAGGCTGCAATACCTGTTCCTTCTCCTGCCCGACCTGCCACTGCTTCGATATTTCTGAAGAAGTGCGCCAAAATTCCGGAAGCCGCGTAAGAACATGGGATGCTTGCATGGCGCCGCTCTTTACTCTGCACGGATCTGGTCATAATCCTCGAAGTACTCAAAAAGCCCGCTGGCGCCAACGGATGATGCACAAATTCAACTATTTTGTGCATAACAACGGGGACATCGCCTGTGTTGGCTGCGGCCGCTGTATTCGCAGCTGTCCTGTCAACATGGATATGCGTCAGGTCATTGATGGCGTAAACAAAGCAGAATTGGTGGTGGAATAATGGAACAGAATCCTTATCTTCCGATAACTATGAGGCTCGCTAAAAATTTAGTTGAGACCGAAGATAGAAATATTAATACCTTTACCCTGGAATTTCTTAATAAACAAGATGAGGAAAACTTCAAATATATGCCCGGCCAGTTTGCCGAGCTCAGTGCTTTTGGCTATGGAGAAGCTCCCTTTGGCATAGCAACTTCTCCCACCGAACCTGGCATTCTGAAATTTTCCGTTGCTAAAGTTGGTTGTGTCTCCAATGCCCTTCACTTGATGGAAGAAGGGACCATGGTAGGCGTCAGAGGACCGATGGGCAACTATTATCCTGTGGAAGAGTTCAAAGGGAAAAATCTTGTGATTATCGGCGGCGGTTTTGCCTTTACAACCCTTCGTGCCCTGGCTGTATATATGTTAGATCCGGCCCACCGCGGCGACTACGGGGATATAACGGTTATTTACGGAGCAAGAAACCCCGGCTTATTGCTCTATAAAGAAGAATTAGCTGCCTGGGAAAATAATCCTAACATCAATCTTGTCACCACCATTGACCGGCCGGCTGAAGGATGGACAAAGCATGTTGGCTTTATCCCATCTATCACTGAGCAGGTAGCTCCATCGTCAGTTAATACCTATGCCGTAGTATGCGGACCGCCGGCAATGATTAAATTCACCTTGCCTGTCCTGGAAAAATTGAATTTCCCGCCTGAACGTATTTATACCTCATTAGAAATGCGCATGAAATGCGGGCTGGGAATTTGCGGCCGCTGCAATATCGGCACTGAATACGTCTGTAAAGACGGACCCGTCTTTTCAATGGCTCAGTTAAAAGATCTTCCTAGTGAATATTAATAATAGGCCGGAGGTGAATTAATCGTGGGAGAACCTATTAGAGTTAAAAGCTTAGATCCTACGTTACGTGATGAGATCGCCGGGATCTTGAAAAAATACGATTTCTCAAACTGCCTTACCTGTGGTATGTGTACAGCAGGCTGTATTTACAGTGATTTGCATGAGGATCAAGATCCACGCAAATTTATCCGTAAAGTAGCACTCGGTATGCGTGAAGAAGCTGAGAATGATCCATTTGTTTGGAATTGCACTATGTGTGAACGGTGCACCGTTGAATGTCCCATGGGAGTCAACATCGCAGCGATTACGAGAGCGTTTCGCGGCAAGACACCGGTTCCGCCTGGACATTTACAAGTTATCGCTGACGACCATATTCGTACAGGAAATCAAATGGGTGTCGAACAAATCGATTACATTGAGACCTTAGAGTGGATTGAAGAATTACTTCAAGCACAGCTTAAGGATCCGAGTTACAAAATTCCTCTTGATAAACCCAATGCAGACTTTATGTTCTGTTTTAATGCCCGTGAAATTAAACACTACCCTGCCGATTTACAAACCATTTTGCACGTTTTCCATGCAGCTAAGGCGAACTATACCATTAGCACCAAACGCTGGGATGCTACCAACATTTGTTTGTTTACCGGTAAAGATGATGAATTCTGTGAAATATCACGCCCGCTTTTTGAAGAAGCACAAAGGTTAAACCCTAAAGAAATTATCGTAACGGAATGCGGCCATGCTTTCCGGTCAACAAGACAGTTTGCGCGCAACTACTGGGATGGGAAACCAATTCCGGTACGGCATATTGTTGAAATATATGCCGATTGGATTAAAGAAGGCAAACTAAAACTCGATAAAACGAAAAACACGGTTCCCGTAACCATGCATGATCCATGTAATACGGTTCGTAAAGAAGGCGTCTATGAACCCCAACGTTATGTTATAAAGAATGCTGTTATGGATTATCGCGAAATGAATCCCGAAGGCAAATACAACATCTGTTGCGGAGCCGGCGGAGGAGCCTTAGCTGTAGCAGCAACGAAGCAAATGCGGATGATTAAGGCCAAGCCGAAAGTTGATCAATTAGTGGCTACCGGGGCAAAGATCGGGTGTATCCCTTGTCACAACTGTATTGACCAATTTAATGATATGAATAAATTTTATAAACTTGGAATGAAAATGGAACACCTTAGTGCTTTGGTCGAAAACGCTTTAGTTGAAGACATTCCAGAAGACGCACCTGAAGAAACTTCAAACTAATGGGACATTAACTCAACTGCTTCTTTAAATCGTGCCTGAAAGAGCCCGTCGGACAACACAAAGTCCGACGGGACTTTAATTCTATTACATAATACAATATTTACTTAATTGTCTGTCTTTGAACAAAAATGAAACAGCTAGCAGGAAATATGCGATTTAAGGAGAAATTATAGCAATTAGTATTTATATATTATAGACAGCAGGAAATACTAAAATGATGGGATAAAAAGAAAGAAGGGGTCAGATCATGCGAAATAAGGAAATGTTGCTCATTCCCGGGCCGACACCCGTAGTGGATGAAATTTATGATGCACTTTCCAGTGAAACCTACGCTCACACGGATCCACGCTTTGTCAAAGTATTCAAGAATAGCTTAGAACAAACGAAAAAGCTCTTTAACACGGATGGAGAAGTATTTGTTGTTGCCGGTTCGGGAACCCTTGCTATGGAGATGGCCATTATTAATACCGTTGCTCCCGGCGAAAAATTGCTGGTAATCAGTCACGGCTATTTTGGCGACCGTTTCATTCCTTTAGCTAAGGCTTTTGGTATCCAAGTAGAGACGATTCAAGCTGAATGGGGGCAACATGTCCATAAAGAGGTTGTTGAAGATAAATTAGCCTCTGGAGACTTTAAAGCTGTAACCGTGACTCACGTTGATACCTCGACTGGTATAATGGCCATTCTGGATGAGTTGGTTCCAGTTGTTAAGAAGTCCGGTGCACTTTTTATCCTCGATGGAGTCTGTGCTGCTGCTGCAATTGAAGAAGATATGCAAAAAACCTACGGTGATCCCTCATATACTATTGATGTTGTCTTAACCGGATCACAAAAAGCAATCGGTGTTCCGCCCGGTCTTGCCATCGTTGCTTTTGGGCCAAGAGCTCTAGCAGCACGTGAAGCAATAACTGAAGTTCATGGATACTATACTGACATCAAAAATTGGCTTCCTATTATGAAAGACCCCGGCAAATATTATGCTACCCCACCTGTCAACATGATTTATGCCTTTAACAAAGGGATGGAACTTGTTATGGCTGAAGGATTAAGCGAACGCTACCAGCGTCATGCTGCCTTAGGGAAAGCTGTAAGAGCCGGTTTAATGACTTATGGAATGAAACCTTTGGCTCCTGAGGCTATTGCGGCTCCAACGTTAAGCTGTGTCCTTTATCCTGAAGGCGTTAACGATGTGGAATTTCGTAAACGGCTGGCTGAGAGAGGTATGGTAATTGCGGGGGCGTTGGCTTCATTAGCAGGGAAGGCCTTTCGCATCGGTCATATGGGAAATGCCACGGAAGACATGTTTGTGAAAGCCTTACAAATCGTAGGGGAAACTCTCAAAGAAATGGGACATGAAGCGAATATTGAAAAGGCAGTTACTGAATTCACTAAAATTTATCATGCACGCTAAGGAACAATAGGGATTTTTAATTGCATCTTAAAAAGATTAAATGTTACTTTAAATTTTGCAATTATTATTTACTTTATTGGTATTTCTTTTTTGTTTTTGCTAACAATATTTTCATAATTTTGATGATTGGGGTTGTACGACTGAAAAATCAGTATGGTACAACCCCTTATTTTATTGAATACATAATACATCGTTTAAAATTATTTACATTTGGCCAATTTTTTAATTTAATTATAATAATACGTTTAATTCTACTTAAGATTGGATGGGATAATATGGCTGTTGAAATAAAACTTCCTCCTGTATTGGAAATTATACGTGGCAATATCGTTAAAAACGGTAATCCCTTAGCACTAAAGGGTTCTGAAGTTGCTGCCTGGGCTAAAGACCTTAAGCTGTCCAGCCAAGGAGATCTACTGTTTTATACAGGCGGAGAATATCAGCTGCTGCCTTATATTGATTCTTTGGTGAGTACAATGACGGTGATGGACCAAGGAAGCAAAGTTTTTTCGTTCATGATGGGAGCTCGTAATCTTATTAATAAAACAGGAATCAACGCTGAAAAAATTTATGCCTCTGTGCTGGCCAAGGACCGGGAACGTTTCAACTCAATCTCGTATAAAGCTGCAGTTATTCTGCAAAAGTTGGGTTACGACTTGTGTTATTCAGGTGACAAGGAATTATACAGCGGCGCTTTACTGACTGAATTAGGCTTTAATATTGATATGCAAACTTATGCTCATAAAGTTTCTAAAGTCTTCAGAGAGAGTAAGGCTAAAACAATTGTCTGTTTATCACCTCATGCTGCCGAAGTGCTTAAATTTGTCTATCCTAAACTCGTTCAAGATTTTAACTATACCATCAAAACGTTTGTCGAACTAATTTGGGAAAAAAGGAGCAATCTACCTCAGATATCGCTTAACAAAACGGTTGTCATCCACGATTCTTGTCGTTTAGCTCGTGAAATGGAAATTACTGAAGAACTTCGGGATATTTTAAACAGTATGGGAGTGTCCTTCCAAGAAGCCTCCAGCAATCGACAATGGACTACATGCTGCGGCGGCCCCAACAAACTTCTTTATCCTGAACTTTCCCATACTATCGCAGCACGGAGAATTAATGAGCTTAAAGAAACCGATGCTGATATTATCTTAACATCCTGCCCCTATTGCCTTGCTGCTTTACTCGGTGGACAAACGAAAGACGATAATACAATTATTGAAGATCTGATTGAATATCTCTATAGGGGGTTTGAAGCTTAATGACTGATTTACAAAAAGAATTTAACAGTTACAGCAAAGATATCACCATGGCAAGTAAGGATGAAAATATAGAAAAGGCCATCTCACGAGCAGTTAAGTCTTATCGGCAAACGACCGCCGAATCCTTAGAGCGCTTTCCACATACACCGGAATTAGCTGCTGAAGTTCGTGAGATCAAAAAAACTTCAATTGCCAATCAACAAGCGTTGCTTAAACAGGCTATGGAATCCGTAGAACGCAACAAAGGAAAAGCTTTCTATGCCAAAGACAAACAAGAAGCTCTCATATTAGCAGCTAAAATTATTGGCACGGGAAAAACCATCGTTAAAGGGAAAAGTATGTTGGGTGAAGAACTTTCTCTGCGCGAATATCTTCAGGAACAGGGAAATGATGTATGGGAAACAGATTTAGGGGAATTTATCTTACAACTTAATAAAGAACGGCCTATGCACATTCTGTCACCTTCAATTCATGTGCCTAGGGAACGAGTAGCCGAGATCTTCACCAAGTTTTTCGCCAAAGAGGTTCCTCCTGATATTGCTCAAGAAGTTGCTGCAGTACGCGATTTCATGAGAGAAAAGTATTTTAATGCTGATGTAGGAATAAGCGGCGCCAATGTTGTAGCAGCAGATACTGGAGCAATGGTGATCATTGAAAATGAAGGCAACGTTCGTCTGGCAACCGGTGCTCCTCCCGTTCATATCGTAATGGTGGGCATTGAAAAAATTGTTCCGACCTTTCAAGAGGCTATGAAAGTAACGGAAGTTACCTGGAGATATGCGCAATATGGCGTCCCCGGTTATGTGAATATCATCAGCGGGCCAAGTAAAACAGGCGACATTGAAAAGGTTACCACTTATGGGGCTCATGGGCCAAAAGAATTCTATGTTATCTTTGTCGATAACGGACGGAGCACTATGGCCAAACAAGATGACTATAAAGCAGCTCTTCATTGTCTTCGCTGCGGGGGATGCATGTATGAATGTCCCGTTTTCCAAATTACTGCCGGCCATTTCGGACATATCTATATGAGTGGAATTGGAGCTGTCTGGACAGCTTTTGTGGCCGGCGGTATGGAGAAGGCCGCTCCTCTCGTATTTACCTGTTTGCGCTGCGGACGCTGTGTCGAACGTTGTCCGATGCAAATTAATGTTCCTTCAATGGTTCAAAAATTAAGAGAGAAAATAGTCAATGGTTAGGATTTAAGATTTTAGACGAAAATATCTGGTTATATTATGATTTCCCAGCAGACATAAAAGATTAGTATTATTATTCAATTAGAAGCAGCTCAGGTTTTTTAGCTTGAGTTGCTTTTTCTTATTCTTATTCTATCTTTTGAAACAACTTTCGGGAGAAGTATTCATGGAATAATATACCATATAACCGTGAATAAAGGGGGTGAGCCATTGGCAAGCAGTAAACGTGTGGAAGATATGAATTACTTTGAACTTATTGCCTGGTTGGGTATTGGCAGTTCCCATCCAGGAGGCTTTCCCGCTACGAGACAGAATTTAATTGCTCTGCAATTGAAGGCTGAAGACTATGTGCTGGATGCCGGATGTGGCAGCGGTCTCACAGCGTGTTATATTGCTAAAATTGTGGGTTGCAAAATAATGGGGATTGATATTAATCCTATAATGATAGAAAAAGCTAAAAAACGAGCTGAAAAGGAAGGAGTTTCCCATTTAGTTAGCTTCGAGATTGCAGATGTTTACCACCTTCCTTATCAAGATAACTCATTTAACGTAATTGTGGCTGAGTCAATAACAGTCTTTTTAGATAAATTGAACGTTTATCAAGAATTCTACCGAGTTCTAAAACCTCACGGCAAAGTTGCAGATCTGGAAATGGTTTTATTAAAGGAATTACCTTTACCAATTCAAAAACAGATGGAGGAATGTTTCGGTTCCGGCACAAATCCATTGTTATATGAAGAATGGATTAATACTTTAGCAGACGCAGGATTTGAAGAGGTATCCATCAAAAATCCTCAGTCAATGAGAAACAACAGCAACACAATTCTAAGTGAACTTAAAAATGATTGGCTTTTACTCAAAGACCTTCCACTCAAAATTAAAAATCAACCCGGTTTGTACAAAAGACTTCAACGCAATGCAAATTTTATGAAAAAAAACCTTTACTACTTTGGTTTTGGACTAATCACCGGTTGCAAACCAGAACCAAAACCGAAACCTGCACTCAAAAAAGGCATTCGAAAATGGTTCAGAAGTTTTTTTCACAAAGAGCACTAACAATACAAGGGGCCGTTGCATAGTGAACTCGTTCAGCTAAAGCTGAACATCGGGGCTTCAGATGGGGACTCTACCCCACCTGAAGTTAACGAAGGATTCCACCCCCACTTATAGAAGTGGGGGTCTTAAAAACTGGATGAATATCTATACGTTTTTATAAACAAAACCCTGCATATAAGTGGATTCGAAGCACTATTTATGCAGGGTTTTGTTTAATGAGGGGCGTTTATGCATTTTGAAACAGCCCCTATTCGATAGGAGGGAAGGGTTTGCGATAAAGAAATAAAATATATTATTATAAAAATATTTATCTTCTGATTTTACAAAATATATTGACTCTTTTGATTAGTTCCCTTAAAATATGAGATATAGAAATAAATGTATTTTAGATTTATACTACTTGAAGCGAAAAGCTCTCTATGGTATTATACAATTAATATCAAATATAATAAAACGTAGTTTTATTATATGAAACATTCGTCTGAACTCAAACAGATAAGATAGATCTTAAGGAGGTGATTAGGATGACTCATGGGAGAGAGGAAGGAAAAAGGGGTTCTGAATGGACACAATCTCAAGGAATAGCCGCAGAGTTTAACAGTTGGGAAGAGGGAGCACGAGGAATCTATTCAAATAGCAGCAATGAATTACATCCCAGAGAAGCACGTGCAATGGAAGCATACGACCTTTGTTACGATTGTGAAACTGGGTTTCACTATATGAAATAAACCGTAATGATTATGAATTCCCTCATGGGAATTCTTTTCTTTTGAGCCTTTTTTAGATAGCGAGAGAATGAATTAATATTCCATAATTGGTTACTTTAATATTATCCTCCTGATTTTGGGGTCCTGTCGAGTTTTGATGGGACCCTTTTCTATTTAGAGAAAAGGATAGAGCATCGCTTCCAAATCTTCGGTCATGTTATCTTAATATTTTAACGATTTTTTTCGATAATAGTATTGAAAAAGAAAAACTAGTATAGTATATATTTTTCTGAGCTTAATGGCCTATGGTTTATTGCATTCGTTCTATAGTAAAATTAAATTATTCCTCTACCGTATTTTAACCGAAGTAAACATACCAACATACATTGAATATCGGGATTGAGGTGAAGGTATGTCTCCGCAAATTCGTTTTTTACAATGCTCGGGTTGTCGCTTTGACAGTCCCAATTGGGAAGGTCCTGAAGAATGGCTTTCACAACGTAATCAGGACTTGTGGAAAACATTTGAGACGATGCTTTTAATCTGTCAATCTGAAAAGATTGATTTGCTTTTTATAACCGGGAATTTATTCGAACAAGAATATACCCGCAAGTCAACGGTTGAACGGGTAGCAAAATCCTTAGGCGCTTTAAAAACAACAAGTGTTTTCATTGTTCCAGGCGAAAAGGACCCTTATGTTACGACATCTGCGTATCGACTTGCTGTATGGCCTGGTAATGTCCAGGTATTTTCCGGTGAAATCAGTTGCTTTAACCTTAAAAGTCATAATATCAGCATATATGGAGCTGGCTGGACTGCTTATCAACAAGACAGGACTGTACTCAATCAGGAGTTTCGAGCAAAAGACGATGGAACTCTACCGATTATGCTGCTCCATTCTGAGGCAGCCGAATCAAATAGTCCCAAAAGTTTCTTCCTTAGGTCCGAGCATATTGCAGCCAGCGGGTTGGCATATCTAGCTTTGGGGCATCAAGCGATCTTTAGCGGAATTCAGAAAGCAGGAAAAACCATCTGGGCAGATAGCGGCGTTCTTGAAGCCAGAAGTTTTAACGAGCAAGGGCCCCATGGTGTGATCGTCGGCAAACTTGACCAAGATCATGTTCAGATAGAATTTCGGGAATTAGGACAGCGGCAATACATTACGAAATATCTTGACTTTCATCAGGACTATAAAGCCATTATTGCAAAATTATTGTCAGAAACAAGTTCTGAAGATCGTGAGCAACATTTATATAGAATAGCCTTTGTAAATCAAGTACCGAAGGAAGCGGACATAAATACCTTACAAAAGTTGCTTACAGAAAAATTTCGGTTTATCGAAGTTGTTACCCCTCAAACTGAAGCTGATTCTCAGTTCGGGTTGGACTTTATGACGCCTGATTTCTCGACATCGAATAAAACCTCACTGGAAGAGAGCAATTATCTTTCCTTAGCTCAAGTTTATTTTCAAAAAATCAAAGAGTATCAATCTACAGCGGGAACCCCGGCAGAACAAGAGCAATGGGAGTTGATTAAAAAAATCGGACTGGCAGCTCTCGAACAGGGAAGGATAAGTTATGAAAATTGAACATATCAAAGGCAGCCGGTTAAAGGGGCTTGGGAATGTCACTTGGGCATTTCCGGCAAGCCCTGCTTTTCTGCTTTTTAAAGACGAAACCCAACAAAAATCACTGATTGAGTTATTATTAAAATTGTTTAGTCCTCAAACGCCACTGGGAAGTATGAAACTCTTTAATAACACGAGTTTCTTAGAGCTAGTCTTCAGCGGTGATGAAAATAATCGTTGCTGTATACGTCAGCATTATCTGAAAGAGAACAATGATTTTATTCCTACCTCAGCCTTAATTAAGGATGAAATAACGGGGCAGAATGTGTCGTTTTCTGACTCATCAGTATTAGGCGAATACATATTTGGCATAAAACTACAACTCTTTCAACTGGGGGTAATCGTCAATTGGTCAGACATCGATGATCTCGATCAACTCCGCCAGCGAATTGATAACCTTTGTCAGAGCGGCGATGAAGAACTATCACCCCTTAAAGTAAAAGCTTGTTTTGCCGGTGCGATGCAGAAATTAAATGAACAAAAGGGGAAAATGGCTCTGGTTAAAGCTAAATACGATACTCTCAGACAAGACTGGGAAGACACTCACCGTCAGCAAGAGGAAGAACGGTTACTGATCATTGAGATCAATCAGTTCCAGGAAGGTGAAGCAATCCTGGTAAATAAAATTGACTCTATTAATAAAATACAAGAGCGATTGTCATTGTTAAACCAAAACCAAGACTATCGGGAATTACGCCGACTCCAAACGGAAATTATAAATTCAGAAGAGGAAATCCGCTGTGCTGAAATCAATCTAGCAGCCTTGACAAGCAATTCAATTATTGAGTGGGAGTTCCTAGAGAGTTTACGTAATGAATGTATTGAGTGGGCAGATCTTCAAGCACAGGTAAAACGTTACGACCATATCATTCAAAAATTAACAGACATGATAACACAACTTAAAATCTTTTTTGAAACCTGTGGCTATGAAGGATCAAATGAGGAAAGGGAACGAATGAGCAGCTTTTATGAAGAAAGGAATTCTGCTCAGGAACAACTCAACAACTCAATTAACTATCAAGAAGCTTTGCAACGTACCCGATTACAATATTCCGAAGAAAAAACTCACCTTCAGGAATTTGCAGAAATGACAGCTATAACAGAAGACGATAAATATCGAGTTGAACGCTGGGAAAAGCAATTGAAAAAATGGCAAACATCGAAAATCAGCCGCTCAATTGATCATACTTTAAAAAACCATTTAGGCAGAAATAGTATCGAGGAAAAGCTTAGATCGCGAATTAATCGATTATATGAGAAGTTTCATGTTCAAAATTTCGAGGAGTTCCAGAACCGGCTCATGAAGTTTCGTGAACAAAAAGAAAACGTCGAAAAAATACAAGAGCAACTGGTTCAATTGCAAACTGAAATTGACAATGAAGAAGTTCTGCTTAAGATCGTCCATACACGTAATGAATTATTAAATCAAACATTTTTCATGACTAATGTCGCTGATTTTCCGGCATGGCTTGATGGATGGAAAAGCTGCAATCAAAAAAGGCTTCAGTTATCCCATCTGCATAAAAAACGCCAATCGTTAATTGAAAGTTCAGAGAAAGAAACCAATAAATTACACTCCTTCACTGAAGGCTTTCAAGAAAAACTCGTCGGCTGGAATATACCTGTAAGCGATCGGGAAGACGTCTTATCTGCAATCCTTAAAGCAGCTCATGAACTAAGAGCAAAAGACCGAGCAGAAAGAAGATTAAGCGAGTGTTCAGCCAAATTACAGACTATGCTTGGTAATCGAAACTTAGAAGGCCTTTCTAAAAAACTGGAACCCTTAGCAGAGCTGGAAAAAGAAGCACTGATTTCGGACGAAAATCGTCTTGCAACACTTACCTCTTGGCAAAAGGAACAGGCTGAGATGCACAGTAAGCGGTTACAGGCGGAGCAGCGTTTACAATTATTGCAAAAGCGTCCTTCCTTAGTCGTCTTAGAAGAAGAAATTGAGACTGTTAAGAAAGAATGGATGAGTTATGAAAGTTTGCTGCAAGCCTTTCATGACGCCCAAAAGTTATTTGAAAGCTCAATCAACACCTGGGAAGTAAATAACGGTAATGCCTTAAAGTATGACGCAGCGAAGATTTTAAGAGAATTCTTCAGCCAACGAGAAATAGGGGAACCACAAAGTGCTCTGGACATGGCAAAGCGTGACTATTTTGCTTATCGGATGACGATTGCTCAGTTAGCTCTAAACTACAACACTAAAGTTCCTTTGATCTTCTCCATGGGAAAAATGTCTGATGACCAGAACCTCTGGAATGACATTATTGAATATTTAACAGATCTATCCCGTTCGAGGCAAATAATACTAACCACGACCAATTCTCAAGTTACGGAAAAGCTTAAGGGAGTTGGTTGGACCCAAATTGCCGGATAGAAAGCTTTTTTATTTTTAATTTGTTATTTCGTCATCTTTCGCCGTATAAATAGACTATAGTTGTCTCTAAGGATAATGTATACTAGAGAATTTCTTAATTTACGGGGAGGGGTTTCCAATGAGTCGAACCATCAACGCCATTTATTTTAGTCCTACTGGCACTACCGAAAAGATCGTTACGGGAATAGCAGGGAGTATTTCCAAGAAAATTGATCGCCAAACATATTCCATTGATTTTACCTTGCCCGAAGTAAGATTAAAGCCTATCTCATTTTCTGCAGACGATATGGTGATTCTTGGGGTTCCTGTCTATGCAGGAAGAGTCCCGAATGTCCTCTTAAACTATTTGAATAGTATAATCGGCAATGGTGCCTTAGCTATTGCAGTTGTTGTCTATGGAAATAGAAACTATGATGATGCCTTAATCGAATTAAGAGATATCCTTACCAATAATGGTTTTAAAGTGATAGCCGGAGGAGCTTTTATTGGTGAACATTCATTTTCAAAAATTCTTGCCCAAAATCGACCTGATGAACAGGATATGAAGATTGTTGATGGATTCGCTAATCAAATTGCCAAAAAAATAACATCTCCTGAGGAGCTTACTATTGTCAGTGTCAAAGGAAATCAGCCTTACAGAAAATACTATATGCCAAAAAGTAAAGAAGGTAATCCCGTTGATATACGCAAGGTTACCCCTAAAACAAATGACGATTGTAATAAATGTAAACTTTGTGTCTCTGTTTGCCCTATGGGTTCGATTGATCCTGAAGATGTTTCGAAATTAACTGGCATTTGTATTAAATGCGGAGCATGTATAAAAAAGTGCCCTTCTAGTGCTAAATATTATGACGATGAGAATTATTTAAGGCATAAAGTAGAATTAGAAATAGAGTTTTCTTCACGAAAAGAACCTGAAATCTTCTTTTAACGTTTAAGTTCAAGCCTTCATTATACTATTTTTCCCATAAGATGACTAAAAGCAACAGAAAACCCCAAGGATATGGCAGCAAGTAAAAAATAAGAATTTTCAAAAAGCATGGCTAACCTTCTTATGTGTCTGGTTAACCATGCTTTTAAAGTTTAATCAAATTTACCATTTTCGAACCATAAAATTTTCTTCGAGTAATAGCCAGTTCTGTGGAAACTCGTGACCCAATACCCAGTAATAAAAGCCTCGGATGCCCAACTGTTTGACTAAATCAAACTTACTTTGGATGCTGCGAGCATCTTCAAACCAAACTTCATGCTGCCTGCCTTGGAGATCACGATATTCAAACCATGGGGCTTGGGCGGTTTTACTATAGTGAATCTGAACTCCATATTGAATTGCCAATTTCAAGGCCTGTTGGGAATTAATTGAGCGGGCCCATTTTCCAGGTACATGAGGCAGAGTCCAGTCGTACCCGTAAAGGGGAATTCCCATCATAATTTTATGTCGTGGTATAACGTTCACGGCGTAGTTCATGACGTTTCGCACAAGATTGACTGGAGAAACAGCCATAGGCTCACCACCTGACCAACCCCATTCGTAGGTCATGATAAACATAAAATCTACAATCTGGCCAATTCCCGCATAATCATGCCCTTCATACAAAATTCCTCGCTGTTCACCGCTTACCTTAGGCGCCACAGCAGCCGACAAAAAATAGCCGTGGGGTTTTACTTTGACAGCTGCTCTCTGCAAAAAATGAAGATATCCTAGCCTGTTGTCTCCACCCAAATACTCAAAGTCAAAATCCAAACCTTGATAGCCTTTTTCTTCCATTAAATAGAGAGCCTGATCTAAGATATAATCTTGTAAATTCACATCATTAAAAATAGCTGTTGCCAAATCCCTGCTGAATTGCCCGCCAACATAATTAGTAAGCACTAATAAAGGTGCAACCCGGTTTCTTTTAGCTGCTGCAATAGGGACTTGGTCATCGAGAGGACTAAGATTTCCGTTCTGATTTACCGCATGGCTAAAGATGGCTAAATACGTCAGATCACGTCCTACCTGGTCTATCGTCTGACCCGAGAGATTCCCCGTAATTCTGGGATCCAAATACGAGCTGACATCAATGGTAGGTTTGGCACTGGAAATTTGATGATTAGTAGTAGGAATAACCAAAGTTTGCCCGACAACCAAACGATCTTTATCAGGAACTTGATTGGCAGAAACGATCGTATCCAATGGAACCCCATAGTGTTTGGCAATTTTACTTAAGGTTTCACCGGACTTAATTACGTGAATTCCCATCTTGATTCTCCTCTGCACAAAATACAATAATAGTTGATCTAATGTATGTGTCAGAAGCTTGGACGACCAGAGGGAATTTATGGTTTTATATCCGTCTGTTATCAGGCGGCTTATTTAGTTCCCCTCAACAAAATGATGATTATCGGTGTGATCGTTTTAATAAGACTAACTTAAATCTTTATGATTTAAGTTCCGAAAGCTAGAAGAAATATGGTAATATAAATTGATTTGATTTGATTTAATTTAACTTAAATCAATCAGCCATTTATCGAGAATTACGAGGCGAACAACAATGGAAGTATCCACAACACCAACTAAGGAGGGCACAAAGCAAAGTTCTCCTAAAATACGAATAAAGGCTTATTCCGTTCTGATTATTTCTTCAATCTTATATGCCGGGAATGTCATTGCTGGTAAGTTAATTGCCGGTCATGTTCCTTCCGCCGGTTTATCCGCGTTACGGGGAGTACTTGGACTTCTGATCATCGTGCCTCTAACGTGGTCACGGGTCAAAACATCAGCAAAACCTGGCAGAAAAGATTTATTCCAGCTTTTTGTCCTGGGCTTTTTCGGCATCACCCTTGCATATCTAACGTTTATTATCGGTATGAAATACTCCTCAGGTACTAATGCTTCAATCATATCTGCAACATCCCCAGCCTTAACCAATACTCTTTTAGTCATTGGATTTAAAGCAAAATTGAATAAACTACAATTTTTAGGTATAGTAACTTCATTTTTAGGACTCTTAATTGTATTTACTGAAGGTTCCTTACATCATCTGCTCACCTTAAAATTAGGTATCGGAGATATTATTCTTTTTATCAACGTCTCGTCAATGGCAATATTCTATGTTCTTGGCCAAAAAATCATGGAAAAACTCTCCTCACTGGTAACATCCATCTACGCTCTTGCCTTTGGCACCATCTTGCTTGTTCCTCCGGGAGTTTGGCAGTTAACCAACACGCCTTGGCATCTTACATTATTCGACATTTTATTGATCATTTATATGGGATGTTTTGTAACAGGCTTTGCTTTTTTCCTTAATCTCGTGGGAATTAACCTTATTGGCAGCGGCCAGGCTACAATTTTAAGCAACCTGCAGCCAGTACTGACCATTATTTTAAGTGTCTTTATTCTTGGCGAATCGTTATCCAGCTATCACTGGGTAGGTTTTATTCTCGTAATTTTCGGGATCATATTGTCTCTTGCAAAACCGGAGCAATCTACTAAAAAACTTTGCTCAGCGGTAATCCCGATAGTACCAACGGCAAAAAGGTGACCATTTAACTTTGTCGAGCTTATAATTCCAATTTTATTGCTACTATATATGGAACACATATACTCTGTTTCCATATATTAGTGGTGAAATAACATTGGAGGTGATACAAATGTTTTTTGGACCATGGGGATGGGGTTTTGGATTTGGTTTTAGACCATTTTGGCGACCTTTCTGGGGCGGTTTTTGGTGGTAATCCTTGATTATACTTTGTTTTAGAAATTCTTATACCATCTGAAAAATAAACCGGGTCTGAAAACCTGGTTTATTTTTATTTAACTTTATTCGGGAGCTTTTTTGGCTGATGAAGTCTTATGTTCTTTTTCGATGGTAAATATTAATTTTCCCCCCTTAGATTCCAGATTAACCAAACTGGCACCCCGGTGCAAGTTGGCGTTAATTGTTGCGATTTCTTCACCAGAGATATTCGCTGGATCAACTTCAAGTATGCCCCTAGTAAGCTCGACCGTCTTGAGGTTCATCAATTATTTCCCCCTTGATTTAAGTAGTTCTACATTAAACTAAAAGAATTCAGATCAATCATAGTCTTATTTTTAACGATTTCTTATTCATCATTCGTTCATTTATTTAGTATAAGTAATGTGACATCAAATATTTCCTAACTTAATTAACAGCGACAGGCAGCCAGGTAATCGTCGTGTAATTCTTTAGTAAACTATAGAAATCTTTAAAAATAAGGATATACTAAACTGTAACTATAAATATGTTCTGGGAATTGGAGTAGAAAAAATGTTTGAAGAAAAAGATTATTTAATGAAAATGGTTAAAGAGTTCACCGCAGCCATCAGTAGGATTGTAGGATTAAAGGCTGAGAAGAATGTTGAAGAAAGTCAAGAAGTTCTTAATGAGACATTAAAGTCATTCACTGACTTGGATATAAAAGTTATCGAGGCGCTTCCTTATGATATCTTGATCCATAAGATAAGTGGAAATACTATTAATTCAGAGAAACATCTCATGCTCAGTGAATTATTAACACATCAAGCAGATATTTATGACCTTAAAGGAGAGACTTTGAGAGCAAAAAACTTATACATAAAGAGTTTAAATATGATGTTTAATGTTTTAGTGGAGCAAAACAATCCTATCGCAGAACAGCATAATAACAAGGTTGATGAACTCCTCGAGAAAATTGGATGGTTTAATTTACCTAAGGAAAGCAAAGTATTGCTGTTTCAATATTACGAACTCATACAAAACTACGGAAAGGCAGAGGATGTTCTTTTTAATTTGCTAAAAACGGATGAGCAAAATGATGCTGTATTAAGGCAAGGAATAGCCTTTTATGAACGATTAACCCAAATAGACCCAGCTGAGCTTCTTGAGGGAAATTTGCCGATGGATGAAGTGTTTGAAGGCTTAGAAACTCTAAAACAGTATCAGAAGTGAACAGCTAAAGCTGAACATCGGGGCTTAAAAACTGGATAAATCATGATAATTATTTTCCTTAAATATTTTTAGGTAATTGAAGGGAATTGAAGGGAATTGAAGAGATAGCGTTGAAATCATAAATACTAATTGCACGTAGTAATTCTAACACTTCGTAATTTAGGAAAACGGCCCGGAAAATGAGGCGATAGAATTTGGGGTTGGCATGGGTTCAATCGGTGTAACATTACTTGGCGCAATTGCCGATTATATGGGCTTGCCCTTTACCATGAACATTATTTGCCTGCTTCCAGCTCTAGGGATTATTCTTGCCTTCATCCTACCCGATGTGCGAGCCAAAGGATCTTCTCCAAAATTAGCTGAAGAATTACAGCAAGCGTAGTTTCTCTGCTTATCGTCTTAAGCCGTAATTGAGAATCTCAGTACTTATTTTTGAATTGTTCATAATGCCTACTATAACCTGATATTAATAATCATGGGAATAGAAGATCTGTTAAATGGGGAAAGTGAACTTAATGTTAAATCCTTTTAAGTAACTGCTAAAAGGACATGGTTTTCGTTTCGAGCATAAGGAGGAAATCGTTAGTTTGTGCCGAAGATGTTAAGGAAAAAAGAGTACAAGCACGAACTCGAAAAAACTAACGTTGAAATTATACCTCAACCAAAAAATTAACTTCTTAGGAGGGAATTAAATGCCACTTGTAACGACAACAGAAATGTTTAAAAAAGTTTATGGAAAATGTGCTGTCGGTGCTTTTAATGTTAACAATATGGAAATTATACAAGGCATCGTGGATGCAGCCAAGGAAGAAAATGCCCCGCTTATTCTCCAAGTTTCTGCGGGAGCCCGTAAATATGCTAAGCACATTTACTTAATGAAATTAGTAGAAGCCGCTGTGGCGGACACTGGTTTACCCATCGCCTTGCATCTAGACCACGGGGAAGATTTTGAGATTTGCAAGGCTTGTGTTGACGGTGGCTTTACATCCGTCATGATCGATGGCTCCAAGCTGCCTTTTGCCGAAAACATCGCTCTGACAAAAAAAGTTGTTGAATATGCCCATGCTAAAGGTGTTGTTGTAGAGGCCGAATTAGGAAGACTTGCCGGAGTTGAAGATGCAATAAATGTTAGTGCCAAGGATAGTAGTTACACTGATCCCCAACAAGCCGCGGAATTTGTCCATCAAACAGGCTGTGATTCTTTGGCTGTCGCCATTGGAACCAGTCACGGAGCCTATAAATTCAAGGGAGAACCGAAACTCGATTTTCCACGCCTCCAAGAGATTACTACTCTGCTTCCCGGTTTTCCATTGGTATTGCATGGAGCATCGACCGTATTGCCAGAGTTCGTAGCCAAATGCAACGAGTACGGGGGAGAACTCAAAGGAGCTCAAGGCGTACCTGAAGAGTTACTCCACAAGGCAGGAACAATGGGGGTATGTAAAATAAACATTGATACTGATCTTCGCCTTGCCATGACTGCTTCTGTCCGTGAACATCTAGCGGTCAACCCGGCTGACTTTGACCCGCGTCAATATCTTAAACCCGCTAGAGAAGCCATTAGAAATATGGTTAAGCATAAAATTAAAGATGTCTTAAATTGCAGCAATCAGCTCTAAGCAGCGTATCATTACTCGCAAAGACATTATTAAACATCGTTTACTCTTTTCCCTCAGAATGAATGAATTTTAAATGACATATAATTAGACCACTTGCCGTAGAAGAAAGACTTATTTCATTATTTATAATCCATTGATTGCAAAAAGTCCGGTAAAACTGGACTTTTTTCTTTTGTCTGTTGTTCTTATTCTGACAATATGGTGAATACAGCACTGCTGTTGACTATTAACAGCAAACTTTCAGCTCAAATTCAGGAGGGATTAAGATTTAGTTCAGAAATGACGATTATAGTAGTGGACATAACTTATTAAGGGATGAAAAGCCATTGTCTAAACAAATTCTAAAAAGAGATTTTTACTTTGATAATGCTAAATTTATCTTAATTCTTTTTGTGGTTTTTGGGCATTTAATAGAGCCCCTTATAAACCAAGACTCATTGCTAAAGGGTATTTATTTAACGGTCTATAGCTTTCATATGCCGGCGTTTATAATCATTTCGGGCTATTTCTATAAAAGAACAGCTAAACTCTCATCTTATCAGCGTTTACTAAAGGTTTTAAAACAATTTATTATTCCTTATCTCATATTTGACATATTGTATTGGGTTTTTTATGTTGTAACTTTAGGTCAAGATTTAAATATCAACGTGTTAATTCCTATTTGGCTTATGTGGTTTCTCATGAGTTCAACTTTATGGCAAATGGTAACTCCCTACGTGATAAAGCTTAGGTATCCCATTCTCTTGACGACTGTTCTGGCATTGATCAGTGGATATACCTATCATGTTGGATATTTCATGAGTTTATCCAGAACAATTATCTTTTTTCCATTCTTTTTAATTGGTTTTTATGCAAAACGTGAATGGTTTAACAAACTCAAACATCCAGCGGTTCAATTAGTCAGTATATTATTTCTATGCTTAACTCCCTTGTTAATTCATAAATTCAACCTGGATAATCCAGGTTGGTTTTACGGTAGTTACGCCTATTTAAGTTTAGCAATTGTTAATCAATGGACATGGGCATATCGTTTAGCCGTTTATTTGATTTCATTTCTAAATTCTCTAGGAATATTGGCCTTAATTCCACAATTTAAAATGCCTTTTACAAAAAAGGGATCACGTACAATGTCAGTTTATTTGTTACATGGTTTTATTATTAAATATGTTGCTTTTAGATCAACGTTATTGTATCAAGAAAAGGGGATAGGAGAGATTTTTATTCTCTCAGGATTTGCGGTGCTTATAACATTAGTATTCACATCGGAGATTCTTTATGAAATCGCAGCTCACGTTAACACTTTGTTAAAACCAGTCTTACAAAAAGCTTATTCCAATAGTTTAAATAAGAATTTAAACAAGAATATGAAAATTTAAGTTATTACAACATATCTTTAAAAACATTTTTAGGAAAATATTCATCACATTAGTATATTTATGCTGGCGAATATAAACTTCAAATACTATTATTAGGGCTTTAATGCAAAAAAATAAGAAAATAATCATCCTCAAAGAAGGAATTTTGATCACATACGCAGAATTATGTTCTGTGAAATCAACATAGATCGATCTGATTTGAGGAGGTTAAAAAGTGAGTTTCCGCGTAGCAATTACTGGTTTTGGTAGAATTGGTCGCCTAACACTGCGTGCTGCCCTTGGTCAAGTCCTTCCTTTTGAGATTGTAGCCATTAATGATATGGGCAGTCCTGATATGTTAGCCCATTTACTTAAGTATGACACATTTCATGGCACTCTTTCTCAAACAATTGAAGCAGATGGCAACTCTTTAATTATTGATGGAAAACGTATTCAAATAGTAGCCGATAGAAACCCTCTAAATTTACCATGGAGAGATCTTGGCGTAGATATTGTTATAGAGTGTACAGGCAAATTCAAACAGCGTGACAAAGCTGCCCAACACCTGACTGCTGGGGCTAAAAAGGTTGTTATTACTTCTCCCGCAAAAAACGAAGATATTACTATTGTTATGGGAGTTAACGAAAGTAACTATGATCCATTAAATCATCATATTATTTCTAATGCTTCTTGTACAACAAATTGCCTTGCACCTGTTGCGAAAGTTTTGCTCGACAATTTCGGGATTGAACAAGGAATGATGACTACAACCCACTCAGTTACTAACGATCAACGAACAGTTGATGTTAAACATAAAGATTGGCGGAGATCTCGCGCCGCTTATCAATCTATGATTCCCACAACAACAGGCGCAGCTAAAGCCGTAACTCTTGTTATACCTGAATTGGCCGGTAAGATGAATGGAATAGCTGTTCGGGTACCTACACCGAATGTATCCTTGGTCGATTTTGTTGCTCTACTAACTAAAACTACAACTAAAAACGAAGTAAATGCTTGCTTGCGGGAAGCTGCAGAGGGTTACATGAAAGGATATTTGGACTATACAGAATTACCCCTTGTTTCTCATGATTTTAATGGTAATTCTGCCAGTGCCATTGTTGACGGACTGTCAACAACGATGCTTGGTGATCATATGGTTAAAGTGTTGGCTTGGTATGATAATGAATGGGGATATTCGTGCCGAGTCGTTGACTTAGTAAAACATATTGTCGAGAAAGGGATTTAACGACTGAACTCGTTCATCAGAAGCAGAAGCTGAAACGATACTATGCTTAGCTAATAAATTTATAAAAGGCGTTGTCTTTACGAAAGGCAGCGTTTTTTTATTAACAATACCCGGCCAAGCAATTTGATTTTGACGATAAATTCTTGAGATCTCCACGAGACAGAATTTTTCTTTCTTTCGATAAAAAATGATAAGAATGATAGACTAAATGGTAATGCTTTGATAGGATAACCTTATTATTTTGATGCATTTGTATATTCGCATTTTTAATTAGGACAGATTGGAGAGGTAATAATGGGAAATATCAATATCTTTGAAATGATGGCGAATAGATATGACACAACTGAAAGAATCCAAATTGCGAAGGTTGCATCTGATGCTATTCGTGAGCATTTGGCAGACACTCATGATAAAAAAGCTATTGATTTTGGCTGTGGAACTGGTTTAGTTGGTATCAACTTGTTAAATGATTTCAGTTCTATGCTTTTTGTTGATCCATCACCAAATATGATTAATCAAATAAAACAAAAAATTGCCGACTTAAATATTCAGAATGCAGATACCTTATGCTTTGATTTCGAAAAGGAAGACCGAAAGGATATACAGGCTGACTATATTTTTATGGCTCAGGTTCTTCTCCATATAAATGATATCGAGTTAGTTTTAGCAAGATTATACGATATACTAAATCCAGGAGGGCATTTACTAATCGTAGATTTTAATAAAAATGAAGAAGTATCATCAGATTTAGTCCATAACGGATTTGATCAAGAAAAGCTTATAGACCTTATGACTAAACTTGGGTATCGAGCCTTTCAATCCAAAACCTTCTATACGGGAAGTAAACTATTCATGAACCAGGACGCATCTTTGTTTATACTTGATTCTCAAAAGAGATGAAAGCCAGAAAGCGGCCCATATTTGGGTCGCTTTTTAGTTTTTAGATAGAAAAAAATATTACTATCATCATCAACAAAGGAACTATAGACCAGGACTAGTTTGAACTCACTCAATCATTCGTTCACGAGGGTGTATTTTAGAATATTGAACTTAATCAAAACAGACACAACATTTTCTGGCTGTTTGATATTTTTTATTTAACTTTAATTTTTGTTTGGTAATAAACAATAAAGTCATTTTTGCTTATTGCCAAACAAAAACGACTTATAACACAGTTTTATAACACAGATAGTTAATTTGTAAAATGATCATATTACATATCTCTGAATTGCAAACATACGTCCTTTCAGTAAACATAGAATAATATTATTATTTAAATTTAACTTAAAAGTATTGTATTATTTATCGAAATAATTATAATTAAGTTTACATTAAATTATTCCAAAGGGGGGTATGAGAATGGCAGCAAATGAAAAAAGTACAGGTAAGTTAACTTTGTTACCATTAGTTTTAATGATTTTTACGTCCGTCTTTGGCTTCACGAATATGCCGAGATCCTTTTACTTAATGGGATACGGTGCTATTCCCTGGTATTTACTGTCCGGAATTACTTTCTTTCTTCCATATGCCTTTATGTTAGCGGAATATGGCGCTGCATTTAAAAACAAAAAGGGCGGAATCTATTCGTGGATGGAGGAATCAATTGGACCTAAGTACGCCTTTATAGGTACTTTTATGTGGTACGCATCTTATGTAGTTTGGATGGTTAATGTAGCATCTGCGATCTGGATTCCCTTGTCTAACTCTATCTTCGGTAAAGATACAACTTCAACGTGGACTTTATTCGGTTTAAGCTCTACTCAAACTTTAGGTTTATTAGGGATGGTCTGGATTATCCTTGTTACTTTTATTGCTTCCAAAGGCTTAGACAAAATTACTAAGGTAACATCAATCGGCGGTACAGCCGTGGCCTTGCTAAATATTGTTCTTTTAGTAGGTGCATTGTTTGTTCTTGCAGCTAATCATGGTCATCTTGCTCAACCTATTCTTTCAGCTCAATCCTTTATAAAATCACCCAACCACTCTTATGGAACTCCATTAGCAATGCTCTCCTTTATAGTATTTGCATTATTCGCCTATGGAGGTATTGAAGCTGTAGGCGGATTGGTTGACCGGACGGAAAAAGCCGAAGTAGTATTTCCCAAAGCAGTTACCATTTCTGCCATAATTATTGCTGTTGCTTATTCATTAGGCATCTTCTTAGTAGGTATTTTTATTAACTGGAATCATGTATTAGCTTCGAATAATGTTAATATGGCCAATGTTGCCTATATTGTAATGCAAAATCTAGGCTATCAGGTCGGTCATGGGTTGGGTCTAAATGAGGCTTCTGCCTTAACACTCGGTGCCTGGGTCGCACGTCTTGTAGGGTTATCCATGTTTCTGGCCTTGACCGGGGCGTTTTTCACCTTGATTTATGCTCCCTTAAAGCAAATGATAGAAGGGACACCTCCTGAATTATGGCCAGGGAAGATGGGTGAAGTAAAAAAAGGTATGCCAATAAATGCTATGTGGATTCAATGCTTCGTTGTCATTGCCATGATCTTTATTGTATCGTTCGGTGGACAGGCAGCATCAGCCTTCTTTAATAAATTAGTGTTGATGACAAATGTAGCCATGACTATCCCCTGTATGTTCATTTCAGGAGCCTATGCAGCCTTTAAGAAAAAGACTGATATTACTAAACCCTTTGTAGTATTTAAGAGCTACAAATCTGCATTGTTCGTAACAATTATTGTGACTTTTACAGTTGGTTTTGCCAATTTCTTTACGATTATTCAGCCAGCTACTCAAGGAGATCTGCCATCAACGCTTTGGATGATTTCGGGGCCTGTATTCTTCACAGTTGTCGCGTTTTGGATGTATCACAGATATGAAAAGAAGAAAGAGGCTCACCAACCACTTCCAAAATATGCCGCAAAGTAATTCCATTCTGCTAAGCTAACGTCAACGATAAAATAAAAAACTGCCGAAGCGTTTGCAAACACTTCGGCAGTTTTTATGTCAGCCTATTTTGGATGACGCAAACATACACTTCCCTTCATATTCTATACGGGAGGTGGGATAAATGGCCGTTGAACTACAACCAACAGGTCCCGTTACCAGTTGCTTTACGCGGATTTCAAATGTTGAAGAGTATCTAAATGCCGTAGACAAAGCATTTGATAAAATCTGTCCTATGACTGGGAGATGTGAACTATGGTACCGTGGTCAAAATGAACTAAACCAACCGGCAAAACCCGTTCGGTGGGACCTAATCCCCAGCATCGCTCGAAGTCCGCTCAATCCTCTTATGGAGATTATCTATCTATCAAAGTTTAAATCCTATGCTATTCCTTTTGTACAAGAATTACCATCTTTCCCAATTCCTAATGGCCAGGCCGCTTACTGGCACTGGCTATTTATGATGCAACATTATGGAGTTCCGACTCGAATTATGGATTGGAGTCGCGATGCCCTTACTGGTCTTTTCTTTGCTTTAGATGGGCGAAGAACAAATGATGGCCGACCGGATGCAGCAGTTTGGATTCTAAACCCGGTTCGCCTCAATGAAGCATTTTCCTTCCATAGTTTTGTTAAGCCGGGCTATATACCTAATGTTGACGAAGAAATTGTTGATCTTTACTTTGGTCCTAATGCTAAAATTCTCGAAAACAAAAAACCAGCCGCAGTTATCGGCCCCTTAAATAACCCTCACATTGTGGCTCAAAAGGGAGTTTTTACTGTATTTCCTCATGACAAGGAGATTATCCCATTGAATCTCTTTGCGGATGCATCAAATTATTTAGTTGAGATCTGTGTGGCTGCTGACAGAGTTTCTGAAATTCTCGCCGAACTTGAACGTTATGGGGTAACTAGATTTACACTATACCCGGATATTACTCAGGTTAAAGATCAAATTAACTTGGAAGTTCGAGAGGAGGGACAGTTGCCCTCAGTTAATCCTAGTTCGATTGTGAATATTTCCAAGACAGGTGTGAATTTATCCAATTAACTGGCGTCAAGGTTGAAAGAGCAAGCTTAACTATAACTCTTGGTATGAGGGAAAAGAAGGGAAGGGGGAGAACGAAAATATTAAACATAGCGATCAAATCAAGGCGTAAGTTATTTTACAGGCCTTGGTGAAAAATCACTTACAGAAAGCAGTTGTTGGAACGTAAAATTAATTTGAATGTTAGAAAGAACTCGTCCGTATCGAGTGAATATTTAACCTGTTCGTTAATTAGAATTTGTCGTGATCGCAGCGAATTGGACAATTCCTAGCATCGCTAGATTCACACCAATCGCTATTATGCAAGCACCAGACTCTTAAACAATCACCCAATTCATATCGTTTTGCATGTTGTATGTCTTTTGGGCTGACCCATTCTTTTTCAGCAAATAGACACATCGAATGTGTAGACCAATTAGTAACTATTTCTTCATGGGAATTGGATAAACGCTCCCGATACAATCCCATATATTCACCTCCAAAAGCAAATTTGAAATTTAATTATAAAACGTTTGGTATCCCTATTATTTTCAATCGCCAAAGTATTCTTTTTAATTTATTAAATTCCTGCTCAGATATGAAAATAATTATATTTAGACAATTGGTAATATTGCGATCTATTCACAGATTCGCACCCACCTAACAACTCTTTTTGCTATACTTGACATAAGTTCATACAGCTATTTGAGATCCGCCAACAAAGTCCGGAAACCAAATATAAAGGATTCTTGATATAAGTGGTTATTTATGATAATTTGACTGTAACGAAAGTACATGTAAACGAAATAAGATCTTCCATACAATTAAGATCGTGTAATACGTGGTTAAAGAAAGAATGGGGGGAAAGGGGATGGATTTAATTCGGAATCAGAATAGTAACACCATAACGTCAGTATCAGGTTGTTGAGAATCTAATTTGAGTGCTGGTCAGCACGTTGAAACTAAGACTGAGAACTGCCAAATCTGCGGAGGCGAATTAGAATACTTCAACTCAGGACGGGAACTAACTTGCATTCAATGTGGCAAAAAAGAGATTGGCAATATCACTTGCCCGAATGGACACTATGTATGCGATGAATGTCATGGAAAAGGTCTCTTTGAAACTGTCAAGGAGTATGTTTTAGCCAATAAATCAAATAATCTTTTCGAAATTGCCGAGTATCTAATAAACCAAGATAACATTCCGATGCTCGGTTGTGAAAATGCCTGGATAGCATCAGGAGCTTTGATGACAGCACTCAGGAATGAAGGAACAGTTAAGGTTACGGATGAACAGATTGTTGAAGCAATGAATCGTACCAAAAGACAAGCTATCGGAGGATATTGCGGACTAACAGGGGTATGTGGAATTTCTCCCGCGATTGGTTCATGTTTTAGTGTCGTTTTGGGTGCATCATGTCGTAAAGACCAAGAAACATCATCAACAATGAAGGCAGTAGGCAAAATAGTTAATGCTATCGCTGCCCAAACTGGTCCGTGCTGTTGCAAAAACTTTGTAAGGATTGCACTAAGTGAGGCCGTTTTATTAGTTAAGGAATATTTAAATGTATCCTTATCAACACCACATGAACCAATTAATTGTACGCATAGTTCACGCCATCCCCATGGATGTAGGGAGTCTAAATGTTCCTATTTCAAATCTTGTGTTGATTGAATAAACACAAGATAGGGGTAGTACCAGCGAAGCTGTCACCAGGGGCAAAGTAGATGGTTAATTTTACAAGCATTGAGTCCGATAAATGAGGTTATGTAAAAAAGAGCTGCCATACCTTTGGCAGCTCTCATATTTAGTATGATAGCACGTCTCTCTATAGTTAGCATATTATCACTGTGCCCGCTGACAAGCGATTTCAATGTTGTAGCAGCTTAAATTTAGTAAGTAGTAATTATGCAAAATTAATTACATTGTTGTAATGTGAACATTATTCGTTCCCATTTCAGCAACTCCATATGAAAATGTTATCCCAAGCGCTCCAGAAGTAGAAAATGCAACTGTAGGATTTATTGCTATCTGAGTATGCCCATATTTAGCTAGAACCGCAAGTTCTGGAACTTGAGCCTGTTTGGATATATCATAATAAACGCTTCCCGTTTTAGCGTATGTCCCAGGATATGACGAAGATATCAAGTAAATTTTTTTAGATGCACCATTATTTAAGTTAGGTGTAAGGCTACCGAGATATTCGCTATGATGATAAGTATCATCAGTTTGAAGGTAATATTGAGCCGTTGCAAAAGAAACTGAGTCCATAAGATACATACCTTCCGACCAAGTTGCTGCCCAAAGATCGTCCCTTTCAAATATGGGAGGACTTGTCCAAGTCCAATCTGTTCTAAAATCAGCTTCAGACTTACTCGGCGAATTAATATGATAAGTATTATAGGTACTTAAATATAAACTAGCGGATAATGCTTGCATTTGGTCTTCTGTACCTTTATAATTTCTTATTTGGCTGATCTGATTCGATGTATACCCTTTTTTAATAAGATCATTATCACTTAACTTAGCATTTTTTTCGACTCTCGCTTTTAATAACCCTTTATAATCTACACTCCTGAGCTTGTTTACTTCTTCTTTTGAATAACCTTCTGAAAGTAAGGTATCATCATTCGTATTTATTAACTCTTTATATTTATCATATTCGTTTATAACTGTTTGACCTACTAAGACCTCTTTATTATTAGTATTTACCGGAATTGACTGTGCACTTGCTGGAATAACAAGAGCAACGTTTAATAATAATGCTGATACAATAACCGAACTGACCAACTTCATCACTTTTTTTAATCTAGTTTTCTTCACAATTATCAATCCCCCTATAAATTTTTCACTTCTTTACATCTTATTTTCGCATCGTGAAAGCACTTGAATTGTTTTTTGTTTTTACTTAAAAGCCAAGTCATTTACTATTTTTTTTGATTTCTTCCAATATTAAAAAAGTACATACTACTATCACGATAATCAAAAATATTAATAAACCTTGTGTCATTGCATGAAATGAGCTTTCAACTGATCCATTAGAGAAAATCCCTACGAGGACAAACGCAGAAACAAGATATCCCATAAATGCAACCAATATTCCTGCTATCAAAGCATATAAATACTTCAATTTACATCACCCAGCCAAAACAGTAATTTTTTTTGTTATCATTTTCATTAAAATCCCTCCCTAAAATTATATAAGGCAAAACTTTAACCATTTTTGTTAATGGTTTTTAACCCACTCTCCTCCCTTCAATATATAGAGGGTTTGAGGTATTAAAAGGTTACACATATTTCTATATTTCCTAAATATTTTTATGGTAAGCGTACGCTATTTTTAAATTTTAGGTCCTATAACAAACACTATGACAAGTTCAGCAAAACCTAATTCTCTGTATTTGCCCAAATTTCCTTCTGACAGGTGATTTACCTGTTTTTAACCCCCCAACATTTAAGCCCTTTAAGCATGTTTTTCTACAAAAGGCCAAAGTCCGTTTTTCTCTCACTCACGTTAATATACTATTGTTGATGTTTAGGCTTTTTCTTTTTACGTTCACGGTAGAAAGACACAAAAGAACTAGGACTATGATTAATGTAGGAAACCAATCTTACTTTGCCCCTGGTGACAGCTTCGCTGGTACTACCCCTCTTAAAAAGAATCAAGCTGGTTTTCCTTACTCTATGACTCTATGGATCACCAGCTTTTTACTCTTGAAATATGAAACGAGCGACCAATCTATACCACAATTGATTTTTTAACGGGTTATATTAAAGCCCCAATAACGGTCGTTATTGGGGCTAGTGTTCGATGATAATAACCGGGGGACAGGCAACACGGAGGCAAAGTATGGATACTTAAACGTACATTTTGGATAATCAAAGTGGTTTTGTGGCTACTGTATTCCGAAAATGGATAATCCTTTCTTAGCGTAGGCTTTGTCGGATTAACTTAACGTTAAAATGTTGGCGACACCCCAACAAATCAATCTGAAACTTCTGGCTGTCTGATCATATTTGAAATATAAATCTTATCGCAGAACATCCAAACAACTTTGAAACTATATAAACATCTCGATCTGAAATGTTGGTACGTATTACTTGAATCTCTAGTTGTCCAAATGAACTTACGTTCTTCATCATCTTTCAAGATCACAACTCTCTGACGGGCATCCCCATATTCTTCAACAATTGTTAGTTTCCGTGTATACCGTTTGTTTTTCTGATATTTCATTTATTATTCCCTCCTTCAAAGCAAAGAGTAATACTCCTTTTAGGGGTAATACCAGCGTAGCTGTCACCTCCCGCAAAGTAAATGTATTTTTAGGGTATTCTATAGACACATAAGAAAATCTTCGTATCATGAAGATACATTAAGATCTGATTATAAAAACAAATCATACGTTGATAAGTTGATCATATAAAGCAAATATGAACAATTTTACTTGAAATCGATAGAATACAGTAATATAATACTAATGAACTAAATAACACTCGGTAGGTGAGGCTACCGCAGGGATACGGATTGCTGCCGCGGAGTAGTGGAGACACTATGAGAAGGTTAGCAGGATATGTCGAAACCAAGGCATATTCTAATGCAATTTCATCGCCTTGCGAAGCTAAAGCTTGAACGATATCATGCACTACTTTTATGTGTGTATGTAACTTGGGTAATATTCCCTTGCCATTGTTCATGCTTTGGCAAGGGATTTTTGCATTGGTTTATCAATATTTAAACTATCTGAAATTATTTGGAGGTGAGAGGAATGGACGAAGGAAGTAGTGGGGACATGAAACCTGACGGGCGAAGTAAAATGAGGAACAGGCCCCTAAGTAATGATTATGTAGTCTTCGTTCTGTTCCTCTGCCGAAAATCTAAAATAATGATTTAAGCACACAGTTGCCAAAATTCAATATAATGATTTGAGCTCACTTTGCTACGTGTTTTATGTCTTTACTTCCTTAGTTATTTGACTACATGAAATTGTAGTCGGCTGTCTAACAGCTAAACTAAAATTCAAGGAGGTTAAGACCATGAAAAAAGTAATTCAAACTATACAAAGCAATGTATCCCCTATGTCTGAAAAATTGCTTGCTTCCAGTAAAATGGAAACGGAAACACTTTTCAAGGAAATGGGAACCTCGTATCGCGGTCTCAATGAAGAAATGGTTAACACTCTACGAGATGAGTACGGTAGTAACGAAATATCCCATGATAAGCAAGAATCTGTGCTTAAAAGGATATTCGATGCTTTTATAAATCCTTTTACTGTTGTACTTTTTGTCCTTGCTGTCATATCTCTTTTTACTGATGTTGTATTGGCCGCACCAGAGGATCGTGACCCATCTTCTGTTATAATTATCTGCGTGATGGTAACAATTAGTGGCTTGTTGCGCTTTATACAAGAAACACGATCCAATAATGCCGCCGAAAAGCTGAATGCTATGGTGCATACAACCGTTGCAATTGAGCGTGACGGTGTTGGTAGAATGGAAATACCCCTAGAAGATATTGTACCGGGGGATATCGTTTATTTAGCTGCAGGAGATATGATTCCTGCTGACGTGCGCATACTACAAGCTAAAGACTTATTTATTAGTCAATCAGCTCTTACGGGCGAATCCGAGCCCATCGAAAAATACAGCAGCTTAGTTCATCAAACCCCAAAAGCATTGTCAAGTAATCCCCTGGAGCTTGAAAATCTTGCATTTATGGGCAGTAATGTTGTCAGTGGTTCTGCGGTCTGTGTTGTGATTGCTACAGGTGATAATACCATCTTTGGCTCCATCGCCAAATCAGTCACTGGAAAACGCGTGGAGACGAGCTTTGACAAGGGTGTAAACTCTGTAAGCTGGCTTTTAATTCGTTTCATGATGTTTATGGTTCCAATCGTGCTGTTCATTAATGGCTTTACAAAGGGTGATTGGCTCGAAGCTTTTCTCTTTGCCTTATCCGTAGCAGTAGGACTTACCCCTGAAATGCTGCCCATGATTGTGACAACGAATCTCGCTAAGGGTGCCGTTTCGATGTCCAAGAAAAAAACAATTGTTAAACATCTGCACTCTATGCAGAACTTTGGAGCGATGGATGTCTTATGTACTGATAAAACTGGTACTCTAACGCAAGACAAAGTTATCTTAGAACTTCATCTTGATATTCATGGCAACGAAGACGTAAGAGTTTTACGTCACGCCTTTTTGAATAGCTATTTCCAAACAGGGCTGAAAAATCTTATGGATATTGCTATTCTCACACATTCAAAAGAACAACCCTTTTACAATCTAGAAAGCAAATACGAAAAAGTTGATGAAATACCCTTTGACTTCACACGCCGCAGAATGAGCGTTG
Organism: Desulfosporosinus sp. FKB; assembly: GCF_002196705.1. Classification (GTDB taxonomy): domain Bacteria; phylum Bacillota; class Desulfitobacteriia; order Desulfitobacteriales; family Desulfitobacteriaceae; genus Desulfosporosinus. The sequence continues at coordinate 21,832 of NZ_NADJ01000015.1, read as the reverse complement.
TTTTAAAAGATCGGGAAGGAAAAACACAACTTATTACAAAAGGTGCCGTAGAGGAAATGTTGTCCGTATCAAAATACGCCGAATATAATGGTCAGGTTGTGGCTCTAACTTCCGAAATCCAACAGGAAATCTTAGCAACCGTTGCTAAACTTAATGATGACGGCATGCGTGTGATTGCAGTAGCACAAAAAACAAATCCGTCCGTAGAAGGTGTATTCTCCGTTAAAGATGAAGCTGAGATGGTTTTAATGGGTTATCTTGCTTTCCTTGACCCACCCAAAGAAACAACGATGGCGGCTATCAAAGCACTTAACGAATACGGTGTAGCGGTTAAGATTTTGACAGGGGATAATGACGCTGTAACACGTTGTATTTGCAAACAAGTTGGATTATCGGTTGACAAGCTTTTACTTGGTTCGGATATTGAAGGAATGACTGATGAACTACTGAAATTAGAAGTAGAATCAACGAGTGTATTTGCCAAACTGTCTCCGCAGCAAAAAGCAAGAATTGTTACACTGCTCCGTGAGAACGGGCATACAGTAGGATTTCTCGGTGACGGTATTAATGATGCTTCTGCAATGCGTGCAGCTGATGTCGGCATTTCAGTTGATACCGCAGTTGATATCGCTAAGGAATCAGCGGATATTATTCTTCTGGAAAAAGACCTCATGGTACTTGAAGAAGGGGTTGTCGAAGGACGAAAGATCTTTGGAAATATCATTAAATATATTAAGATGACGGCAAGCTCCAATTTTGGCAACATGTTTTCGGTTTTGGTTGCGAGTGCGTTTTTGCCCTTTTTGCCGATGCTGCCGATACAAATTCTTGTCCTCAATCTAATCTATGACATTTCTTGCCTTTCAATCCCGTGGGATAATATGGATGCCGACTACCTGAAAATACCACGAAAATGGGATGCTTCCTCAATCAGTAAGTTTATGCTGTGGATTGGCCCCACAAGCTCAGTTTTTGATATAACAACGTATCTGCTTATGTTCTTTATTATTGGCCCCAGTATATTCGGCGGTGCTTATCACACCCTTACCCCTGAAGCTCAAACTGGATTTATGACGCTGTTTAACACTGGTTGGTTTGTGGAAAGCCTGTGGTCGCAGACACTTGTAATTCACATGATTCGTACGAAGAAGGTGCCTTTTATTCAAAGCCGTGCGTCTAAGCCCGTTTTGCTTCTAACCTCATTGGCTATTGCTGTAGGTACAATTATCCCGTTTACACCTATCGGAGGATATCTTAAAATGTCGCCGTTACCATTAATATATTTCCCGTGGCTTATCGCTACAATTGTTGCCTATATGGCCCTTGCCCAAACTATTAAAACCCTTTTTGTCAAGAAATACGGAGAGTTATTGTAAAGATACACTTAACAACCTTTACTAAAACCGCAAGGATGAGAAATACCTCCTGCGGTTTTTCTTTACCCATTTTTATATGGATCTTTAAAAGTCACTCCAACATTATTCACTAATGATAAATATACGTTAAGTTCCTAATATAGTTTTGGCAATAGAACTTTATACTTTTTTACTATAATATTCCTTATGAAGCTCAATTAATATGCTAAAATAAATAATGAAAGTACCGATACTGACTCTTTTAGGAACTTTGCTCTGGAGGCGATATCATGAAGAGGAATTGGGAATTGGATGAGCTAATAGAACATTTCACCTTCTTACCCCATGAATTACAACAGATAGGGAACAAGGCTGGTGAAACCAGGATAGGTTTTGCCGTACTGTTTAAGTTTTTCCAATACGAAGCCAGGTTTCCGACAAACAAATACGAAGTTCCTAAAGCGGTTATTAGTTATATAGCCAAACAAATTGATAGTTCACAAGAACTGTACGCAAAGTACGACTGGGCCGGACGATCCATTACATATCATCGAACACAAATACGGGAATTCTTTGGCTTCAGAGAAGACACTGTCCATGATGCTCATGAAATAACCGACTGGTTGTGCAAGAACGTCTTGTATCACGACCAGGAATTTGAACATATTAAGGAAATGGTGTATCGTCGGTTCCGAGAGCAGAAAATTGTTCCTCCTACCCCGGAACGTATTGATCGACTTATTAGGTCTGCTATCTCCACTTTTGAAGATCAATTCTTTAAAGCCACCTATGAAAAGATACCTAAAGCATCTTTGTCCAAATTAGATGTCCTGATAGATAGTATCTCATCCCTGGACGAGGAAAAAGACGAACCAACCGGTGAAAATGGCGATCAGCTTTCTTTTCATGAGTTAAGGTCAGATCCAGGCCGGCCAGGGCTAGAAAGTGTCTTTAAAGAAATTAACAAGCTTAAAACGATTCTGAATTTGGATCTTCCGGATGATCTTTACTGGGATGTTCCGTATAAAGTCTTGAAAAAATATAAGCAACGTGTGGCTACCGAGGATATCCGTGAACTGCGCCGGCATCCTGAGCCGATACGCTACACGCTGTTATCCGCTTTCTTTTACCTCCGTAGAATGGAAATCACCGATAATCTTATAGAACTGCTTATCCAGATCATTCACCGCATTGGAGTACGAGCTGAGCGCAGAGTAGAAAAGGAAATACTTAACGATCTGCGGCGGGTGAGCAACAAACAAGGCATCCTGTTCAACTTGGCGCAAACAGCTCTGGAATTCCCGAACGGGATAATTAAGGACGTTCTCTATCCGATAGTCAGCGAACAGACGTTAAAAGACCTGGTTAAAGAGTTTAAAAGTACGGGTCCAGCTTACCGGGAAAAAATTCATACTGTAATTCGCGCCTCTTATAGCAGCCACTATCGCCGGATGATTCCAGAAATCTTAAGCATCCTTCAATTCCAGTCTAACAACGAGGTTCACCGGCCTGTCATTAAAGCTCTTGAACTTATCAAAAAGTATGCTCAAACCGGATTGCATTATTTTCCTGCGTCAGAAGATATTCCGGTGGATGGGGTTATTCGTTCCGTAAACAAAGAAATTATTATTGAAAAAGATGATAATGGCCAGGAACGGATTAACCGTATCAATTATGAGATCAGCGCACTTCAAGCCTTAAGGGATCGCCTTCGTTGTAAAGAAGTTTGGGTAAAAGGTGCCGACCGGTATCGTAACCCTGATGAAGACCTACCTGCAGATTTCGAGATACGGAGAGAAGAAAACTACAAAGCTCTTAATCAACCCATGGATGCCGAATCCTTTATAAACGCATTAAAACAAGCAATGATTGAGGGTTTGGAACGTCTAGATGTTGGAATTCCCAAAAATCCTAAAGTCCGGATTATTGAGAAAGGAAACGGGTGGATAACCTTATCGCCTTTGGAACCGCAAGCAGAACCGGCTAACTTAAATCGTATTAAAGCCGAATTACTGCGTCGCTGGCCAATGACAAGCTTATTAGATGTTTTAAAGGAAACTGATTTGCGCGTATCGTTTACCGAAAAGTTCAAGACCGTGGCCAATCGGGAAATATTGGATCGAGAGACTTTGCAAAGAAGATTGATTTTGTCTCTATATGGATTAGATACTAATACAGGATTAAAACGAATTAGCTCCGGTGAACATGAAGAATCCTATAAAGATTTGCTTTACGTACGGCGTAAGTTTATACACCGGGATAACCTAAGGAATGCTATTGCTGAAGTTGTGAATGCAATCTTTAGAGTTAGAATGCAGGAAATATGGGGTGATGGTACCACTTCTTGTGCTTCTGATTCGAAGAAATTTGGCGCTTGGGACCAAAACCTCATGACTGAATGGCATATCCGGTACCGTGGCCGGGGCGTTATGATCTATTGGCACGTAGAAAAGAATTCAACCTGTATTTACTCGCAGCTAAAATCGTGTTCCTCATCCGAAGTTGCCGCCATGATCGAGGGCTTGCTAAGGCATTGTACTGAAATGGAAGTCGAGAAGAATTACGTTGACTCCCATGGACAAAGCGAAGTAGCCTTTGCTTTCTGTCATTTGCTTGGGTATCAGTTAATGCCGCGCCTAAAGGCCATTCACTCTCAAAAGCTATACCGACCGGAATCCGGAATGGCTGAATCCTACCCCAATCTTCAACCGGTACTTACACGCCCAATCAACTGGGATTTAATCCGCCAGCAGTATGACCAAATGGTGAAGTATGCTACTGCCTTGCGTCTTGGGACTGCTGAAACAGAAGCTATCTTAAAGCGATTTACCCGCAATAACCTTAAACATCCGACCTATCAGGCTTTAGGAGAGCTTGGGAAGGCCGTAAAAACCATTTTCCTCTGTGACTATCTGCATTCCGAAGAACTGCGCCAGGAGATTCATAAAGGATTAAACGTCGTGGAGAATTGGAATAGCGCAAACAGCTTTATCTTTTACGGTAAGGGTGGGGAAATATCGACAAACCGACTAGATGATCAGGAGATCGCTGTCCTTTCATTACACCTATTACAGAATTGTTTGGTGTATATCAACACGATTATGCTTCAAAACATCTTATCAAATCAAAAATGGTTTAACCTAATGACTTCGGAAGACTTTCGTGCTCTCACACCTCTCGTATACACCCATATTAACCCTTATGGAACGTTCAAATTGAACATGAGAGAACGCCTTCCTTTGGAAGAAGGTGTGATTGCATGACAGAGAAAAGAACTTCGGCTAAAAAGAAAGCTAAGGAGCTGGCCAAGTATCTCCGGGGAGAACGGCCTGACTATGCTTATCTAAAAAGCTTATTTCAACACTTGAGGGCTGAGTTAGAAATAGAAATACCTAAAACGTCCAAGAAGTTACCTTATGTTCCTACGGAAGAAGAAATAAAGCGATACTATGATGTGGTCTGGAAGACTAAGAACTTTCAAGACATGATGATAGTTAAAACGCTACTCTATACCGGCGCAAGAGTAAGTGAGTTAATAAACATCAAGCTAACAGATGTTGATTTTCATTACTGCCAAATAAGGATAAATAAAGGCAAGGGGAACAAAGATCGCATTGTCCCGTTCCCCCAAACATTTAAGGAATTGCTGGCCATGCATGCTGATTCAATGTCCAATAAACAAGCCGTTTATCTATTTGAATCTTCATGGAAAAAGAAATATACGGATCGAGGTATTCGAAAAATCTTAGCTAAGTACTCAGAAGAAGCCGGCCTAGTACAGAATTTATCTCCACATAAATTACGGCACTTTTTGTTAACCTGGCTGAAAAAGCAAGGCATAGATGATGCGCTTATTCAACCATATTCCGGTCATGAAAGCCGAAAATCTCTTGAGGTATATTCGAAATTAGCTATCACCGATGCCCAACAAGAATATAACGATGTTATAAATAAGTTTCCCATATAGTTCCATCTACTTTGCGGGTGGTGGCAGCTACGCTGGTATTACCCCAGATAGTATATTCGAAGTCAGAGGGGAAGCTATGCAAAATAATATTTGGGTCCTATAATAGATATTATGTAAAGTAGCGCGTAATTTATTACGGGGGTAGACTAAAACAGCCTGAAAATCATGGTACATAATAAAACTCACTTACTTATCCGTATCTGCTATTTTTTAGGCTATCGGTGTTTAATCAACTTTCGGTATTTACATGTCGTATGATAAAATTCATTTGATAGCGGCTACTATAATTAATTAATAATTTGATATTCCTGGGTTAATTATCGAGTTTGCACATTTCCAAGCAATTAAACTATTTTCAAAGGTTTATTATAATAGTCACAGAAAAAACTAGCCTCTAGGAAGCTCTTTAAGCCTTTAAAAACTGGTACGCAGTAGATTAGCCTAATCTAGTAAACTATACCCACAGAAGCTAAATATAAAGCTTGGTTTGTATCGATAATACGAGACAGTTTTCAGCACTAAATTTAGATTCATTAAGATTCGATTGATGATCCAGTTGCATTATGAATAGTTATTATTATTGCAATGAATTAACTCATAATAAATATTGACCACAAGGCTCTATCAACTATGCGTTAAATTCCTATTTAGTGAAGAGTAATTATAGGACTGTTCTTTCTAACTTTCTTTCGTTATCAATATCGAATTATTTCTGTCGTGTTAAATTTTCCATAATTACTCCTTCTCAATTTTTATTAACGAAATGATACTATACTCTTTTATTCAGTGCTCAGTTTATGTCTATCCCTTTCCCCCATTTTTACATTAGATTTTCAAAAACAATTTGTTCACTCCATTATCACTATAAAATTAATAATACTAATCATGTAGTGACATCCCCTCTTCACTACAGAAAACCAAATGTATAAGTAATACATTAACTTAACAGCGCCAACATTATAGTACTACCCTACTCAACAAAACTTTAAAACCTTGGTGTACTAGAACTGTCGGCTAAGTCAGAGGGATTGCGCCCTTTTTCTCGCCTAAGAACTGTACGTGTCCCTTTCAAGACATACAGCTCAAGCTCTCAGTTATCCGTCTGTCTTTATGATATCTCCGCCAATCTCAGTTGTCTTATGGTTTTGTATTTGCTCTGTCCCGTTATATCCGGCTTGTAGTATCTATCTATTATCCAAGTTTTGCTTTTACCTGGATGTAGATAGCATCAGTAGTTACTGTCACTTCGTTAGAATTCCCTACATTGGCTCCTCCGGTCACTACCAGCCGGAACTTATAACTCGTTGCCGGGCTGAGGCCTGTAACTGTAGCTGTTGTGTCACTTTCTGCTATAACTGAAGTTGTTGTTGCTGTTGTCCAAGTGGTTCCCCCATCCAGAGACTGCTGGATGATAATCCCCGTCGCTCCGCTTGCTGCCGTCCAACTGAAAGTCGCAGTGCTGGAGGTCTTCGCTGTATTGGCAAAGTCTGTAATAGGTAATACGTTCACGATGATGCCGGTGATACCAGGCGTTCCCGTGTCAGTAGCCGTCACCGTCTGCACTCCCCCAGTGTTAAGCGTTACCCCTCCATCGAAGGTGTGTGTGCCGTTATCCCCGGGCACGAAAGGGTAATCTGTCGGTAATACTGCGCCATGATCTGTGCTGCTGAAGTGTATGGTTCCTGTATAACCACTCACTGTGTTTCCATAGGCATCTTTTGCCGTCACCATCACATCGAAAGGTGTCTCTGCTGTTAGATTGGTACTGCTGGTGCTAACCGATAGGCTGCTTGCTGAGTCCGAAGAGGCTGTGAAATTGTTGGTAGTAGTTGTGACTGCGGCAGATGCCAGATATTGAGTGCCCGTGGATGTATAAGTTATTTGAATACCATCCGTCGCAAAGTCCGCCGTAGCGGGCAGCCACAGATAAAGTTATCCGTTTGTATCTGTTGAGCATGAAACAGAACTTCCGGCGTTAACCGTATATGATACGCCAACAGTACATGGTAGACCAGATATTGTAACAAGATATTCTTGATTTGGGGGATTGCTTTTGTCATAAACGTTTGGCTGAATGGAGCTTGCATTTACCGACCCACCGGTAATGGTCGTTGTGCCGCTGCTGCCGCTGCTGCAATTTATGTCGCCGCCGCCAATGCCTGCAGCCATGTCACCTGCTGCAGTGACCGTTCCTCCGCTAATCTTTACTGTGCCGCCACTTCCTCCTTGCCATTGTTGCCGCTGCAATTGCCACCACCGATGCCTGCACCTCCATTCTTGCCTGAGGCCTTGACTATCCCGCCACTGATCTTCACTATTCCACCGTTGCCACCGGTACGGTAGTCCCCGGTGCCTTGACCACCACCAATGCCAGCGGCATGGTAACCTGCCTGAGCGATGACTGTACCCCCACTAATATTCACTGTTCCGCAGCTAACGCCAGTTGAGCCAGGGCCACCGCCGATACCAGCACCGCCTCCATTTCCACCACTACCCCCATTAGCTGTAAGAGAATCAGAAATGTTGTAAGCACAAATATTGAGAGCAGCCCCCTCCGGTACGCCTAGTCCGGGATTTGAACCACCGGAGGCATCTAAGCTATTCGTACCACTGAGGGTCAAGTTCACCGTCGAACCGGACCCTATAGAAAACGGACATGTACTGCCGGTACTGATGTTGACATTGTCCAGGGTGATATTTAAAGTTAAAAAAAGCAAGACCAAAAGGCACCAAAATAAAAACCCACGAAATTGGGTTTGCTCAGTTTAATGTCCGACCGATTCCGAGAGCTTTGGGAACAAAAATATTGGAATACTCTTTGTTATAGTAAATGGCACGCAAGTGGGCATTTCAACAGTCCTTATTGGATTTCCATGGGGAACAGTATAGCCAAATCTGCCGAGTTTTCTTTGGCCGTAATTTCTTGCGGCGTTAGCCTATAAACCGCAACCGCATTCCCATCCATGGAAGAGCGATACTTTTCTATCAAAGTACTGCTTAATGATTGGCTGTAATAGTTGGGCATAAATTTATCCAGCACTTTCTGGAGAGCTGCGGCGGCCTCATCAGGATCAGTCACCTTTACCGCCCTTCCGAACATCATCACGCTCATATAGGCCGTATCAGCATGGCAAGGCACCGGGTCAGTCACGGTACCCAGTTCTTTATAGACCGTGAAAGAAACGAAAGGATTTTGAGAAAGGATCTTTTCTTTTTTACCGGAGCCCATGCCGTGAAAGTAGATAGAACCGTTGCGCCAAACATAGTTCAGCGGAACGGTATACGGGAGACTATCACTTACCAGACCAAGCACACCTGTTCTTTCTCTCCCGAGGAAAGTTTCAATTTTCTCCTGATCCGTACAGTTTCTCATCGTATAACTTACCTGGTTCATCGCAAATCACCCTGCCTATCCATTTTTTCTAGTTGCGTTAGAAACATCGCCATCCACTGATTATTTAAAACGATATGTTCAGAATGAGCAAGTAGTTCTTCCGGTATCTGAACATAAGTCCTGGGAACCATTTCCCCCGCGCAGTTTTCCACTAGGCTCTTGATGATTGATGAAGTATTTTCCATGTGAAACTGAAACTCAAAAAACCTTTTTTCTTAGCCCAGCCAAGAATGCTTCCAGGGTTTTCAAAGGGAACATGCTGCAAATAGTGAAACCTCATCTCCTTATTCATCCTTTCCTCCTTAATTTTTGATTCTTCGATACTCACTGCCCACAATCAATACAGGTTTTACTAACCCAGTTGGATCTTGAATTTTGCAAAAGAGGCACAGCATAGGAAGCAGGCCTTGTTTCCCTATTTTGCAAAAGAGTCAGATACTCTATAGGCAAACCCTGTTCCCGGCCACTTTGCACAATAAAATTCAGATATTCAGTACTGGGAAGTGTTGCCTCGTTTAAGATATTCTTTTTGTAAATTATAGCATTAATCCTCTCTTGCTTCAGATTGACCACTTGCACAGGGTAATGAAAATACGCGCCTGTCCCATTGAGACGGGCATCCTCATACACATCCAGTGACTCCCAATCAAAAACCTGCAATTGGTAGAGCACTCCCCAAACCTCTGATTGGAGCTCAGGAACTACCGTCTCCTGTGCCCCATCCCATGCAGCCGAATATCCGTAAAATTCAACTTTGTAACCTTGCAGACAAGCAACTCCAAGCTTTTGGGGACTCGAACACCTTTGCATCATTTGCGCCCAGTTCAGATTTGAACCATAAGCGAAATAATAGTAAGTTACTGTCTTCATTATTTTTCTCCTTCTTACACAATTTCCAAAATCAGCCACCATTCCTGATGTCCGGGCAGCGCCAAAGAAATTCCTGAGACCGATCTTTGCCAAGCAAACCGATAGCATCCGCAGGACATTGCTTGCAGTGACGCATCTGTCTGAAGCCGGAATTAGCGGCATAATATTCGCAATATAAACTCCGAGTTCCTTCATCTTTTTATTGCGTCCGGAATATGTTGGTCAATGTGGTGCAACAGACAAATGCATTTGCGCAAATAATTTTCTATATTCCTTTGATTAATTTCGCATAGAACAGAATACCATGGTTTACTCTTTATTTTGCTGGGCTTTCACCAGACTTGTCAGAGACTAATGATCATTAGACTCTAAGTAGTCCGATGAAAGCCATTTGAGTTTTATCAGCATTACTTACTCAGAACCCTAATCATTAATTTTCCTACCATACATTCAGTATCCATTCTTTATTCTTTTTGTGTTCCATATCACTGAAGAGAGTATTTGCCATCTCTTCGGCCAGCCATATCGCTCCCGCATAACCGACAACCGGATGGCGGTACAGTCCCGCTCGATCATAAGTGGGGAACCCTACGCGGACCATAGGAATATCATTATTAATCGATATGAAGCGCCCTTTGGAATGGCCCAATATAAGATCAAGCTCCAGTCCCTGGTTTTTAATCCGATCTTCCAGTTCCCACAGATCTGAATTACAGATGACCTGCATTTCGAAATCAACGTTTTCCTGAAACGCTTTAAGACGAGGATCGTCCTGATAGGTCACGTTGTCATCGCCGAGCAGAAGCAGCACAGGCTTCATCTCCAAATCAAGACAGAATTCCGCCAGACCTATGACCAAGTCAGGATGTCCGTAAATGGCGACTCGCTTATCGGCAAAAAACATGTGCACTAGATCGGTCAGCGCATCAATGGCAATCCCTCGTTCGCGAACGAGTGACTCAGGAATCGGTTTTCCGGTTATTTTTTTCAGATTCTGCAAAAAGGTATCCGTATTGCGGATGCCGATAGGAGTCGGTCCTATGACGGCTGGAACGTCAAATTCCTTTTCAAGATAGTGAGCGGCTTTTCCGCCTTCGTATTTGTTTAGCGCAATTGTTCCCAAGGCATTCGCTGTGTCGGTCAGATCCTCAACCGTAGTGCTGCCATGGGAAACCGCGCTATGATCCGGATCCGGCATCAGAGGAGAATCGAAACTTTCAATTTCGAAAAGAACGGTTGCCTCCACCTGCATTTCCGACAGAAGATGTTTAAGGGCTGTTACATCTCCCGGATTGACCCAGCCGGTTATTAGGTTGAGCTTTCCGTTGGGTTTGTCCTTTTGAGCCAGCGTCTGGACAAAAGCCTCCAGAGCAACATCGTAGCCCGTCACTTGGCTTCCTTTAAAACTGGGAGTATGAACCGGAATGAGGTGGACCTCCCGCTCAGCATACTTTTCTTTTAAAAGCCCTTGGTTAAGTTTGCGAATCACACCATCGATATCATCACCGATAACCTCCGTCGAGCAAGTTGTGATAATGGGTATGACTTTCACATGGGGATAGCGCATGAGAACAACATCAACCGCTTCCTCGACGCGATGAACGGCACCAAACACTGCACCATCCTCATGCACTGAAGATGACGCAATATCAAAATTATCCTTGAAATGCTGGGCAAACAATAAGCGGACGAACATGACACAACCCTGTCCTCCATGAACTATCGCCAGACAATCCTTGATTCCTATGCTGGCATATTGTGCTCCCGCAGGCTGACAGGTAAATATTGGGTTGATAATGCCGGCACGTTCTTTATCTTTGATCTCACAAGACATAGCATGACTCCCTTTCCTTTTGAATATATACGCCCACCGTGACGGCACAGCTCCTGACCTTAATATTTAGGGTCAGTAAGCTCTTCATTAAGTGACCCAGTAATCGTCAAGAAATTGATGCGCTCTTTAAGCCCCTGCATGAGTGATTTAATATCTCGTTTGTCCATCGAAGCTAACCACGGGTACGCAGCTTTAAAATCCTCAACCAAGATTACAGCATCTACCCAATAGCATTTGTCTGCCGGGGTTTCAAGCGTGACAGGCTCCCCGCACAATAATTGCTGAGTTTTACTGAGAATCCCCTCGTTTTGTCTCTCCCGGTCCCAAGCGCGGGAGTGAAACTGCCAAAGGCACCACTTCATAATATAATCCACCAATTGCTCAACCTTGTCACTTAGAGTATCTTCCATAATTTCCGCCATAACTGTCATGCCCCCTTACACAGCGCTGGAAAGCGGTCCTGGTGATCGCGGATAAGTCTTACCGCGTAATTTTGTAACACAGTCATAATCACCTGTATATGGCCTTTCTTCACTTGAAGCTGCCTCATCCTGATTGATATTCACATCAGAAATCATCTGTCGCGTCAGAAATCCTACATCAGTAGGTATCTCATCCTTACTGATGTCCAGACCGGAAAGCTGATGAATCGGCGAATAGAGTGCGTTATAGATGTCCCGGGCAAATCTGACCCAGCCCTCAAACCCTTTATAAGGACCGTTGTGATAGGCATGAGCATTAAGATATTGAACCCGCAGCTTTTTGGCAACCTCACCAGGGCGAACACCCGTGAAAATGATATCAGGCTTCAACGTCTTCATGGCTTCGATTCCCTCCAGCTCATTAGGGTCGTCAATGGCCAGTGCACCTTCTTGACAGCGGGCAATCCCCTTTTCCATATCCCCCTGATGGCCAAACTTCGTATACACCGAGACAACCTCAACTCCCATCTCCTCATGGATTACATTCGCCCAGTGCCAGAGTTTGGAACCGCCAGGCCAGAGACAGACTTTTTTCCCGCGCAGGCGTTTGGCGTACCAGTCGAATTCCGGTTTCCAGCGGGCAATCTCCTCGTCAATAACGGCCTGAGCTTCCTTCTCCAACCCAAAAAACATTGCAACCTTCATCAAAGACTGGGCCAGTGGTTTAAAGCCAAAACCTTCGATATCGAGACGCGGAATCCCGTATCTTACTCTAAGCTCATTGCAGATGTATTCAGAGGAACGCGCACATTCCAAAACATTGAGGTGGCCCCGGTGCATCCCTCTGAGTGAGTCATAGGAACCATTGCCGGTAAAGCAGGAAAGCACTTGGATGCCCATTCTCTTAAAATAGTCCACCATAACTTCTGTATCTCCCTGAATGTTATAGTCGCCGACATAATTGATGACGTATTTACTGGTAATTTCCGGTTCAAAGGTTCCCACTTTCTGATCAAGCCAGGCAAGATTGATTTTGTGATGTCCTCCCGACTGGCTCGGCCCTGCAAATCCCGGTGAATTACAGACAAAGATATCCACATCGGGCATTTCCTCCATAACTTCCTGAGCAATGGCACCTATGTCATCCCCGATCAGGGCTGTAGCACAGGTTTGGTAGATGCTCATTCGTTTGATGTTGGGAAAAGCCTGGAAGGCCTCAATAATGTTCTGCTTAAGAATTTTTTCAGCTCCGAAAATGATGTGTTTTTCCTTGACATCTGTGGCAAAGGTATATTTGAGCTGAAAGTTGTCATTGTCACTGATATAGCGTTTCGTTTGCCAAGTATCGTAGGTGCATCCGATCGGTCCATGACTCATATGAATAACATCCTTCATTGGAGCTCCGATGACATGCTTGGCCCCGCAATAAGCACATCCACGCTCGGAAATCGTACCCGGAATGGTGTTGAGATAACCAAGAGGCAGACATGACGTCAAATCTTCACCAGGCCCTTTGACAACGGCGTGCTTTTCTCTTTCCGGGATACACTCGCTGCATTTAAATTTGTGATAGGGCATAATTTCTTCCTCCTTTATTTAATCCAGAGATAGCTTCCCTGTTGCTTTAGATCGCTGAATCTCCGGACTCCCTTGTTCTAACTCGGACCGCATCAAGCGCCGGCAGCACAAAGATTTTGCCGTCACCCACTTTGTACTCTGTCTTATTGGCCTTAATAATCGCTGAAACAATCTTGGGTACAGCTTCGTCATGGGCCAGAATATTAAACATCCTGCGCGGAAATAAACGGGTGCCATCTAAAAATTCGGTGATCATCTTATCTGTAGTCTGATCATCTTTCTGAGCCAGAGCTAACAAAGTTTTTCTCCGTTCAGCAATGATGGATTTGTCTTCTACCAGTTTGCCGCGCCCCATAACCTTAGTGGCTGTAAAACCGGCAGCTCCAGCTTCAATGAGAGCCTTTTTCGTTGCGCTGACCTTATTCATTCGTACAACAGCTAAAATCTCTTTCATTACGCCACTCCTTTACAGCTCTGCAACGCCGCTTGAGACGGTATATACTTCATCAATAGGACTGACAATTATTTTCCCATCTCCGAAAGCTCCACTTTCACTGGTTTTGGCATGCTGGAGAATGACCTCCAGCACATTCTCTTTGTCTCCATCATTAACAGCTAACATGATCAGGCTTTTAGGAATTTCATCATAAAGAACATCTCCCAAAGTAATACCCTTTTGTTTCCCGCGGCCTACTACATCAATAACAGTGGCGGCATGAAACCCTGCTTGGGAAAGTTCATTGAGCACCACTTCCTTTTTATCCGGCCTAACAATCGCTTTAATCATGATCATAAAGGCGCCCCCCTTCTTTCTGTCTTTGAACCAGCATTTAATCCACTAAACCGTATTTGACAACCATAGCTTCTAATTCATCCATGGTTAGAGGTTTCGGAATGACGAAATTCTCATTTTCAATGATCTTACGTGCCAGCTCTCCATATTCATGGGCTTGATTTTCATTGGCGTCGAATTCAACGACGGTTTGTTTGTTGAATTCAGCCTTTTGAACGACATTATCGCGCGGTACAAAATGGATCAAATGCGTGCCGATGGCGGCTGTGAACTCTTCCAGAAATTCTCTTTCCTTATCAACTTTACGGCTATTGCAAATAACCCCGCCAAGACGGACACCGCTTTGCCTGGCATATTTAAGCAGTCCTTTGCAAATATTATTGGCTGCATAAACGGCCATCATCTCTCCCGAAGCCACGATATAAACTTCCTGGGCCTTTCCTTCACGGATCGGCATAGCAAATCCGCCGCAGACAACATCACCAAGGACATCAAAGAATACAAAGTCTAAATCCGAGGTGTAAGCCCCATTCTTTTCCATAAGATCAATAGCTGTGATGACTCCCCGGCCTGCACATCCTACACCCGGTTCCGGACCACCCGACTCTACACAGCGAATCCCCCCGAACCCTGTCTTTACTACTCTCTCAATGGTAACTTTCGATTCCCCTTCATCACGAAGTATATCCATCAAGGTTTTCTGATTCATTCCGCCAAGGATAAGGCGGGTAGAATCTGCCTTTGGATCACATCCATGGATGAAGACCTTTTGGTCGTAAAAATGAACCATAGCGGCAGCTGTATTTTGCTGAGTTGTCGATTTGCCAATTCCGCCTTTACCATAAATAGCGATTTTTCTTGTCATTTAAAAAACTCCTCTCTAATTACCATCCATTTAGACTCTGAAAAAAAACAAAGTGAGCCCCTAATTCTGTCTATTAAAGGCCCACTAAAACACTTTTCCACTCCAAATCATCGTCTGATTTTCTGCCGAATTATGAAATTGTACTAATTCTTCTGAGCTTAGCAATAAAACTCATATCACTTGATCACTCTACCACTCTTGATCACATTACCAATTTAGTCACTTTGTCACTCCGCCACTTTGGTAACTTGGTTCCTTTGGTCACTTTACCACTTGCTTACTTCAATTACTTGACACTACTACCCAACTAAAGACCAATCTCCTATTTTCCAGGCCTCCCTTCGTTACTTACAAATTCCTGATTAATTTACTGCTTGCCAACTCATTTACCTCAATTGCTACCACCGAAACTTCCTCTTATCATCGCACTCTCCCATTATTAGGCACCATCGCATCACCTCCTTTAAAACTTAGAAAAAAACAAAGTGAGCCCTTAATTCCCATCTAAATTAAAGGCCCACTAAAACACTTTTCCACTTCAAATCATCATCTGATTTGCTGCCCATTATGAAATTGTTTATAAGGTTAGTTTATTGAACGTTCTCTTGTCACTTTTCCACTCTTTCACTACTTTCACTCTAACTAGAGATGCATAACCCCCAACCCCACCCGAGCGTGTTCCAATAGCGGATGAAGAGAAGAACGACCATAAATTGCTACAGCAAGCCATTCAACATTTGTTGTTAATCCAATTTTCAGAGCCATATCAGCGTTGCTGTTAGTATGAGTAAAAACGCTGTTGCTGGCTTCCAAAGTCGCATGAATAAGCGCGTGAATCTTTCGGGCTTCTTCTGGAATGATACCTATATTTAATGCTGTTGAAATAACCGAATTTGTCAGTTTTCCTGTATGTTGAAGATTGGCAACCTTTCCCCCAAGTTCAGTCACACCGCAACGTATGTCAAACACTTCACTGAAAGATACCTTGAGTTTTTCTTCTTCTTCTCTTGTTTGAGTCAGAGCCAGCAGTAACGCTGCTTTTTCTACGGAAGGCTTTCTTTCTTGATCTACAGTCAGCTGCAAGCTTAGCCCTCCTTTTTACTCAACCTATTTTCCAGAGTGTATTGTTTTGTCAATTGATTTTTCCGTTTTGCAACTTATAACTATTGATTTATTTCCATTTGGTGTTATTTTGTATCATTATACACATAGCATTTGGTTCGTGTCAATACTTATATAAACTTAATACATAATCCTTCGCTTTGCTCAATGCAAACATCACTAGTCATAGGTTTTCTTTTTGGTTTTCAAAGTATTAACATGTGATATAATTGTAAATATATTGCTGATGAAAGGTTCGTTGTAACACTATGGTTGAAAACAAGGCCTTAACACCGCAAGAAGTTGCTGACGTATTGAAAATTTCCAAAAGTACCGTTTATGATTTAATCAAACGCAGAGAATTAAATGCTTACAGAGCAGGGAAAAAATTGCGTGTTGATTTAGAAGATGTTGAAAACTATAAAAACAAAAGTAAAGACTCCAAACCTATCAGCACATTTTCTCCAGATCCAAACAGCTATGTTCCCTCACTCACTTATGAAAAAATACCGCATAGAAACAGATCTTTTGTGATTTCTGGTCAGGACCTTATTTTAGATGTTTTATGCCGTTACTTAGATTGCCATCCCAAGGGAATTCGTGCCCTGCGCTCCTATGAAGGAAGTTATAACGGCATATACGCACTTTATCAAGGAGAGGTTCAAGTGGCAACCGCGCATATGTGGGATGGCAAAACGGGAGAATACAATGTGCCATACATTGAAAGAATGCTGCCGGGAACTCCCTGTCTTATTATCCGCCTTGCCAGCCGTATGCAGGGTTTTTATATAGCGAAAGGAAATCCGAAAAACATTAGAGATTGGAACGATTTATGCCGTTCAGATATTGCAATTATCAACCGTGAAAAAGGCAGTGGTACAAGAATATTACTCGATGAACACTTGCGCAAAATGGGCATTTCAGGTCGTTCTATCAATGGCTATATGAGAGAATTTCATTCTCATCTCGCCATTGCCAGTACTGTTGCTCGTGGCGATGCGGATCTTGGTATTGGCAATGAAAAAGCCAGTTTACAAGTACAGGAAATTGACTTCATACCTCTCCAAAAAGAGCACTATGATATGGTCCTGAAAAAAGAAGATCTTAACAATCCTGCCTTTGACGCGATTTTTGAAATAATCCAATCCGACGAGTTTAAAGCTGAATTGCAAGGATTAGGCGGCTATGACCTCACTGAACTAGGAAAAGTCATTGCTGAGACTTAGACCAGGGAGAAAACCGGGCCGCATAAAGCAAAAAACTTATCCCACTGTGTATCTCATACATCTCCATGAAGTTCCTAGAAAAGCATCCACCGCACTCCCCCTATAGCCTCCGCTACGCCCCACTCAATTGTAAGACAAATGCAAATTACCAGGAAAGACAAAAGTTTGCTTGATACCTTTCTCCTTTTCTACTCTAGGTTTTCCATAATATTCCTCCAATCATAAGGGTACACCTCTTTTAACGTATGAAAAAGACGCCGTAAGTTATCATAGCTGTCACGGCGCCTTTGCTTATATTGCTACGATAATTTTGAATTTCCCGTTTGTTAATTAAATCCTTCTCGCCCCTCAACTCGGCCAACTAAGCTTCACAAAGGGCCTTCCTTTCTAGAATGGTACTCAATTACAGGCTAGCCTTTTATGTGAGGTGTCTATTTCTTCTTGAGCCTAGCGAGGCACAAATGACGGGTAATATGGCTAAAATTTGCAATATCGATCTTCAATTCCAATCTAGCAAGGCCAAAATATTTGTCAGTCTCGCAGATGCCTTTGTGGCAAGAGTATTGGCAAATCAGTTTCCTCTAGGATCTGTGCTCTCATTTCTCATCATTGGGCAAATTCTTGACTTACGGAATGTCATGCTGTTTAAGAAAAATTTCAGCCTGTCGCTATTTTTCTTCATAGCTGTTCTTTCCATAATTCTAACGTTTTTATGGGGACTAGGAGCTGATGTTGGGATGAGGCTCCATAGTCTTTAATTCATGATGACCCGGGATCAGGATACATACAAGGGGGCTTATTCGTGAAATTTCCAAAAAATGATATCTTGATTAAAGGTATGATTCAAATAGGCTACACCCTTTGGATCGGGTACCTCTTGCAATCAGGGAAAATTGAATTGTATCTTAGTCCAAGTTTAGTCTAGCTTTCTGAATTTTCTGAACTTATTTTAATCCTCTTGACGATTTCAATGCTCATATCTTCGACCCATGAAACAAAGCACCAATCCTGTAGCTGTGGTCGTCATCATTGTCATTTTGATCATCAACATTCTCATTCAAAACTTAGCGTGATAACCACGATGATTTTCTGCCTTCCCATCTTTCTTGGATTTACAGTCAAGCCTCAGGTTCTTGATTTCTTAACACTGGCTAATAGTATTAATACTGCTGGATCACTTCCCAACTTCCATCAAACAACCTCTTGACCGACAGCAATTTAGCTTCTGTATGAATTCCATGCGATTGCTATTGAAGAATTATCTCAGCCTGTATTATATAAACATTATTTACTAAATTTAACTGTAAAGAGATACAATTCCCTTTGCCCCAATATCTTCCTTCTTAATTTAATGTTATATCTCTATGAGCTGCAAAAAACCAGTTCATCTTTAAACTTCATTAGATATAGCCCTTTTAATAAAAGTCTCGCCATTTCCCTTTGGGTTTTAATGTGCTTTTTCAGTCGTCTAATCAAAAATGATGCCAGTAATATCAATGTATAGACAGTAATAGAGGCTAAAGTGCTGCGGAGTTAATGCACTGAATTAAAATCCATAATCTTTGCTAATTCCATTAAATGCTTTGAGACTGAAACAATTTCATCAGTTGAAGCCGCCATCTCTTCAGTTGCTGCAGCTTGATTATCGGAAGATAGGTTTGTAATTTTGATTTTCTCACTAATGAAATCAATTGCACTTTTTATATCTAAAAGAGATTTAGCTACCTTTTCTGCCGATTCCTTACTTAAGCTTGAAAGATTGCCCATTTCTTTAGCTACAACACTGAATCCTCTTCCTGCATCTCCAGCTCTTGCCGCTTCTATAGAAGCATTTAAAGCAAGGAGGTTGGAATTTTTTGAGATGCTTTTTATATTCTCAATGATATGGTCAATCCCCTTAAGATTTTCTTCTGTTTGCGAGCAAAACTCGTCAATTTCCTTGATAAAAGTAGATACCTGCTGTGAACTCGAAGCAATTTCCTCCAAACCAGCATTTAGTTGCTCCATTGAAGAGAAGAGTGTAGTGGCACTCTTTTCAATTTCAGCCTCTTTTTCGATGCTTTGGACTACATTTATTAAAGCACAGACCTCTCCATTTTCATCTAAGACGGGAGTCATAAGTCCTTTGCTTGGAACTCCAAAGACATATGCTGCTATTGTCGTCAATATTTGTTTTTTGTTTTGGATTACATAATCATGAACTTTTGCCTTTTTAATCGGGTCTCCGACGTTTAAATCTCTATGAAGCTTCCCGGGAGCGTAAGCTTTGACTGTCATTTCTTTAGCATCAATTACAACTATGTTGATATCCTCCTGCATAATTTCATTCAAGGCCGGTAAAATTTCAAGAAACTGTTTAAAGTATTTATTTTCCAATGATTCTTTACCCCTCTCAATATTCTGTGCAAGATTCGTCTTGTGATAGAAATATCCTTTTAGGAATATATTACTTAAGCAATTCTATTTGAGTTTTTTATGGAAATAAGCTCGCATTAGGTATTTTCATTCTTCCTTGTAAATTAAGTAGCTTCACGAATATTATAAATACTAGTTTATTATCAATCAAAAAGGGACCACTCGATAATTAGTGGCCTTTTTTTAAATATTTGATCATTTTTTATTCGGCTATATTCTTCTTTCCCAATCCTTAAAGTATTTTAACAAGATTGAGTGTAATGGGATTATTTGATCCAAAGTTTCTATTTTTTATAATTGAGTTTTCAAGTTTTCTTTATCTAACGAATAATCTAATTGCTTGATCTTTTGTCCCTTTTCCATTACCACAACCGATGGTACCGTTTGAATTCCAAACTTTTTAGCTAGATTTTTTTTAGTAGCCATATCGACTTTTACAACCGTGTAGCTTTGAGGAAGCTCTAGGTTTACTTCTTCTAATAAGGAGCTAAATTCTATGCTCTCTTTATTTAGGGCATTGAAGAATATGAGTAAGACCTTTTTCTTACTTTGCAGGACATTGTTATTAAATGCACTCAGCTCTTCAATATACCTCTCAGCAGCTACCGCAGCTGTTGCTCCATCTCCAGCGGCTGAAACCACTTGTCTTAAATATTTGATACGGTTATCTCCGACGGCATAAACCCCCTCGAGGTTTGTTTCCATCAGTTCGTTAACTTGAATATAGCCTCTTTCGTTCATTTCAATACCGCTTTCCTTAAGAAAAAGGGTCGAGGGAACCATCCCTACAAAAAAGAATACCCCCTGACAAGCAAGTTCGGTTAAAACACCGGTTTTTAAGTTCTTAATCTTCACACCTTTAACATTGTCAGTACCTAAGACTTCCTCCAGCGTCGAGTTCCAGATAAATTCCATTTTTTTATTCAGAAAGGCCCTTTCAGCACTGAGTTTATTGCAATCGAGAACTCCTTCGTCATGAAGCACAATCACTGTGACTTTTCGAGCGAATTTAGTAATATACATGCCTTCTTCAATAGCCTGATCTCCGCTGCCAACAACCACAACGTCTTCACCTTCGAAAAACTCCGCATCACAAGTGGCACAGTAAGCAACCCCACTGCCTTGGAGTCGTTTTTCACCAGGGATATTCAAAAGCCTCGGTTCACTGCCGCAGGCAATAATCACCGCTTTAGCAGAATAGACCTTTCCTTTTTTCGTAACAATTTCTTTATCTTCCTGAGAAAAATCCGTTCTTATAACTTCATCACGAGAAAATTCCGCACCAAAGGTTTCCGCGTGCTTTTTGAAATCCTTCATAAGATCTTCCCCGCTGATTTGCCCATATCCGGGATAATTGACAATTTCACGTGTGGTATTTACCAAACCGCCAATAGTTCCTTTGTTGATGACCAAGGTTTTTAGCTTTGCTCTTCCCCCATAGATCGACGAAGTCAGTCCTGCCGGGCCACCACCCACAATGATTAAATCATAGGTATTTGTTATATCTCCCATTCTCCTAAATTACTTCCTTTCTTTACATCTACTAATGTTTACAACTCAAGGACATCCGCAATTTTATTCTCGATTTTTTCTTCGTCAACGGCTCCTGCTAGTTTTCCTTGATATTCACCTTCATTAAAGAAAAGGATTTGAGGAACACCTTTAAGCGAAAAACTTTGAAATAACGCCTTGTCATCCTCGACGTCAACATAATAGAAACCAAGCTTGCCATCATATTTAGGCTGCAGATCTTCTAAAACGGGAACAACTTCTTGACAGACATGACAGGTTTTTCTGGAGAAGATTACTAAGCAAGGTTCTCCGTCACTATAAATAATCTTTTCGAACTGGTCGATATTTAACTTTTCCAGCGACATATTCTTCACTCCCTATATAAATTTGATTTTTCTTGGTTTTCCTCTTGTTTTCATAGAATTGCTAATTCACCAAAAGAACTTATCAAGGATAGAACTTGCATTGAATGCTTAATTCAGAGAAATTGAGTATGGCAA
>NZ_NADJ01000014.1 GCF_002196705.1 Desulfosporosinus sp. FKB | reverse complement strand
AAAAAGACAGGAAGAAAAGGGAACGTGGCTCAAATGTTTCCGAGACGACGAAGCTAGAAAAAGACTCTATGTAGTTTTGAGAGAACAGAGTTCGAAAAGGACAACTGAATCTCAGAGATCTGGTGATTATGCCGGAGGGGTTCCACCCGTTCCCATATCGAACACGGAAGTTAAGACCTCCAGGGCCGAGAATACTTGGGGCATTGCCCCTGGGAAAGTAGGTCATCGCCAGGTAAACAAACGATAGACTGCCGATAGGCAGTCTGTCTGTGTTTCATGAAAGAAATGAAAGATACTTACCGGGGTCNAGACTGCCGATAGGCAGTCTGTCTGTGTTTCATGAAAGAAATGAAAGATACTTACCGGGGTCCCACCCGTTCGATCCACGCTGCAGGAGAATGCGTATCGGGACGCAGCGTGGCGAAAAGCTCGTCCGCTTTTCGTATATCGAACACGGAAGTTAAGACCTCCAGGGCCGAGAATACTTGGGGCATTGCCCCTGGGAAAGTAGGTCATCGCCAGGTAAACAAACGATAGACTGCCAAATATGGCAGTCTATCTGTGTTTCATGAAAGTAAAGGTTAAGTTAAAGTAAAAATAATAAGCATTGAGGGAAGAAGTCCGGGGCTCCACCCGTTCGATCCACGCTGCAGGAGAATGCGTAACGGGACGCAGCGTGGCGAAAAGCTCGTACTTCGCCACGAAGTGATTCTCTGGGGTTGGTGGCTCGGCGAAACCCTCCACCGGAGGCTTTCGTGCTTTTCGTATATCGAACACGGAAGTAAAGGATCCACACTGCAGGAGTTTGCGTAACGGGACGCAGTGTGGCGAAAGGCTCATTCGCCTTTCGTTCCAGGGCCAATAATACTTGGGGCATTGCCCTTAGTAGGTCATCGCCAGGTAACAAGCGATAGACTGCCTAATAAGGCAGTCTATCTGTGTTTTCATGAAAGAAGTGAAAGTATTTTTAAGTGGTAACTTCCACACTTTATATTAAATACGTTACAGTTAAATATAGTTATTTTTCTTCAAGTTTTGCTAAAATGTTGCGAAGAGATTCTTCGATATTGTTAAATTTACTCATAAACCAAATGACCAGGGCTATTGGAATTGCTAAAAATGGTATATATATCATAATGGCCAATGTTGGTGTTATAAATAACGGAAAGAAAACTCCCATATCCTAACCCCCTTAACATTTTTTGAACAAATTATATCTTTTCTTGTTAGTTAAGTGTTAGCGGGTACGGTTTGAGCTGAACTGTTACCGTCGGTGTTGATATCTTGGGAATAGAGAGTTGTTCCTTCACCTGATGTTCCCGTAATTGTGAAATTAGGTCCTTCCGATTTATTTAAGAAAGTAAACCATAACAAATCTGTATCTTCTCCGACTATCTTAGCTTCTTTAACATTGGTGCCATTTTTCTCCACTACCTTTATGTGCTTTATTTGTTTATCCTTTATTTCGCCAAATAGTAATGGAAATGGAGTACCTTTAGTATAAGGAAAATATTGAGCACTAAAACCCTTTGAGACTCCATCGCTATGTTCTCCGCCAAAGCTCCACTGCCATCCCCACAATGTTTTTTTGACGTAACCTGAAGCTACCGATTCTCCTCCTTTGCCAATACTTTTTTTGTAGAAAACAACAACTCCACCTTTCACTTCTTCCAAATACACAATCTTTGTAACGTTTCGTCCAGTTTTTTCAATTGCATCGACAATTGTGTCTCCGGTTGGATTGTCAGCAAAAATTGAACTATTCAGGGCTACAATGAAGCCGAATAAAACGATCAAACCAATAAAAAACCAACTTTTCTCATTAATAATCTTCCTCCATAAATAGTCTGAAACTACTCCTATAAACCACGTTATCATCAAATTTCTAGTAGTATAAAGCGGGCGAACTTTATGAATTATCTGTAGTAATAAGTTAATCCGAATTACGAACTTGTTTAACCAGTAATTCTTTATTAATATCTTGAAACTAGTTCGACGAGATGCCGAATATACCTCTTTTTTACTCATTAGGCTATTTAAGTAATTTAATCATATTTTATAAAATATGATTAAGTATATGCTTAATTCCCATTTCTAAAATGTAATAAGCTCAAGCTTAGAAGTCTTGAGCTTATAATTGTTATTCAAATGTACCTAAACTATTGGATGGAAAACCACGATGCTTAAAGAAATTAGTTTAAATTACAAAATTCAATAGACTTTTGATTGCATTCTAGGCCCGGTGAAAACTCTCCCGCTTAATACTCCTCTAACGGTATTACTGAAGGTATACACCCAAAGAAGGATTAAGAGGATGGTTAGGAATTCGGAATAGCCAACCGTGAGAGGGGATATAAATATCCTTGCTACTTTTTGACTAGCGATTGTATAAGAAGCTAATGGAAAGATGAAGGCCCACCATCCCATGCTAAAGGGAATTCCTCCATTTCTAATTTGATAAATACTAATCATCACAATGATGCCAACAATCCAGATTCCGAATCCCCAGACGGCAACAGAGATCAGATTTGAAAAATCTGTTGATGCTAATAAACCTAATGAGTGAGCATTTTTCGTAATATCAATAATTGCACTTACGGCTAGTCCGATTGCACTGATGAAAATGCCGAAGGATGGGATTTTATCCGCTGGGGGGAGTGGATGATGAGCTAGTCGGACAAAAACTATGGCGCTAATAAATATGAAAAGGAAAAAACCAATACCAAATAGGGCTGTATTAATGATCAGGAAGGATAGACTCCATGTCGGTCGAATTTTAATTGTCAGTTCGAGAACCGGGTTCCCGATCAATAAAACAGCCATATTAGCAATGGGTGCCATAATCCAAGAAAAGTTAATGACGTCTGGACTTGGAGTATCTTTAAGCCGTATAATCAAAAACGTCGAATAAAAGGTAAAAAAGCTTACACCAATCATCGAAATAATCCACAAGCCGAGAATAAGATGATAAACTATAGTTTGATTAAGATAATGGCTCCAAATAAGGTAAATATTCGTTCCCAGAATGGTTGTCGCTACTGGCATGGTTACGAAGAAATTGCCGGTGTGAAGGTGATTTAGGTCGCGGTAAGCATAATCAAAAAAACATATCCAACGAATAACCCACGGGACTAAAACTACGAAATAGAGAAGGTCTGCAACAATAGCAAAAAGTATACCTAGAAGGTTTCCTATAGGAAAAGCGTTTTGCCATTGGAAGAGGATGTTAGCTAATCCACCGGTACCCATGATTACAGCAAACCAGGAGGGGGCCAGATGCTTGATGGAATGTTGTTCTTGCACATTGAAAACTCCTTAATTTAAATTTAACCTTTAATACTTGAATCTTTACTATTAGTTATAAAATGTATTGGCCCATTCGTAAAATACTCATTTGGCATAGAGTGTATCGAATTTTAGAATAAATGTTAGGTGTAACGATGGAGATAAGACATTTAGAATATTTTCTGGAGGTTTCCAGGCATAAGAGTTTCAGTAAAGCCGCTGAAATAACTCATATTTCTCAGCCCACAATCAGTAAGGCAATAAAGGATTTAGAAACTGAGCTGGGAAAAACGTTGTTCTATCGAAGTACGAAATATGTTGAACTGACCGATGCTGGGAAAGCGATTCTCGAGCAAGCGCAACAAATTGTGGCCTCTTTTAGAAATATACATGTTCAGCTTGAAGGCCTTGAAAAACAAGAAATAGGAAAAGTCCACATTGGTTTGCCCCATATCACTGCTGTTACAACGTTTTCTCATGTTTTGGGTGCATTTAAACGGCATTACCCTAGAATTGAAATCCAACTTTATGAATATGGACCCAAAAAGATTGAAGCATCGCTGCAAGAAGGTTTGCTGGACTTCGGTATTTTTACGCCTGAAGATAGTGATCTCTTTGAATGGATTTGGTTTGAGCGAGATCCTCACAGTGTGGTTATGAACCCAACCCATTGGTTAACGTGTCATAATATGATTGACTATGAAAATCTCCAAGGGGAGCAACTTATTATTTACAATAGCGACTATAAGCTTCATGATATCATTCTGGACAGGTGTAAACTGTCCGGTTTTATACCTCAAGTAGCTTTTGAAACTTCGCAGCGTGAACTCATGATCCAAATGGTGACTGCTGGGCTAGGTGTCGCCTTGTTACCCAGTAAAATATGTCAAGATCTTGATCCGGAGATTGTTATATCCCGGCCACTAACAGATTCACAACTGTATCTTGAATTGGCATTAACATGGAAAAGAGGACGGTACATATCCTATGCTGCTTCGAGGTTTCTGAATTTCTTTAAGATGAATCTTACTGAAAATAATAATCTACTCTAACAGCTTTTTAGTTTATAAGATGTGACTGATTTAAAGATGAGAAAGCTTAGCCCCCCTCATTCACACACTAAATGAGGGGGGCTGTTGTTGAAAGAGTTGATATTAGAAGATTACTATGGAGAGTAATGCCCCAGGAATAATTATCCATAGTGTATCAATCTTGGTAAATCGCTGTACGCCAAAAGCTGCTAAAGCCAGCGCACAAGTAGGTAAATCGACCAGTGAACTGCCAGTTAATTTGTAAATGGTTGCCCATAGCGTCCCAATGAACGCTGCTACAACGCCGCTGATGATCATTTTTACCTGGTCAACTTGACCAGCTCGGTTATAGAGGTCGGAAATAATATTTACTACAGCGAACGAAGGCAGATACATGTTTGCCATGGCGAGCGCCGCCCCAAAGATGCCTGCTGCTTTATATCCGATAAAGGCGGAAATTATGGTTACCGGTCCAGGCGTTAGTAAACTCAGGGCTAAAGCTACTCCGAATTCTTTGTCAGTCACAAAGTGATATTGATTAACCATGGTATTTTGAATAAAGGGTAACATTGCGTAGCCGCTTCCGAAGGTCAGTCCTCCGATTCCAAATAAGGAATTTCCCAGATTTTTATAGAGAGGATTGCTAAAATTAATAGCAAAATTGATAAACATCAGTATGCCAAGCATAATTAGCGTTACCAGGTACTTTTTCCTGCTGAATTCAAATTTAATCGCCGAAACTGCTTTTGGTGAAGATTTCTTAGGGACCCAGAATTTTTTATCCATTACAGTTTTCCAGCTAGAATACTTAACTGTTAAAAACGTAAAAATCAGACTTACTATACCAGCAACTATGAGAAGGGTAATAATATTTACCTTTAAAAAACACACCAAAGTAAAACCGCCAACAGCTAGGATCGTTAATTGAGGGGTATTTACCCCTTTTTTCCATAAATCGAGGATAGTGTTTAAGACAAGACCTACAACTAAAGCACCTACTCCTTTAAACAACGAGGATACCAAGGGAACATTGTTATAGTTTAAATACAGGTGGGCAAGAAGTACCATTGAAACAAAACAAGGGATTACAAAGAAGATACTAGCTGTTAAGGCACCGGGAAAACCCCTAATGAAGTAACCAATGTAAGTGTTGAGGTTTACGGTAGGTGCTCCAGGTAAAAGTTGCGACAGAGCTAAACCATTCAAGTATTCCTCATCAGTCAGCCAATACTTTTTATCGACTAAAGCTTTCTTCGCTTCACCCAAAGCCGCCAGACTATAAGATACAAGACCTATGTGAAGAAAAGTTTTTGCGATTTCATAAAGACTTACAACTTTGGGCGTTTCTAATGACTGGTTTATCTCATTTTCTCTTCTTGTTTCCATGGCTTTACCTCCTAATTACCATAATCAATAAATAATTAGAAAGGAATTTAAAGTACTTTAAAGTAATAAATTTTCTCGTTTCGAGAACATCAAAAGATGGTTATTGAGTTATTCCAGGGGTTAATCGGTTTAGCATGGAGTTAACCCACATTCCTCGAGAATCGCTGCGCCCTCCTCTCCCGTAAGAAAATCAACAAACGATTGAGCAATGTCAGGCTGGGAACTATCCTTTGCTATGCCAATGGCAAATTCTATAGGGCTGCCGTGGATTATAATATTTGTGCCAGGGATCTTACTCTCAAGGCTGACTGAGGCTTGGTCATAAAGTTTGGCATAAGCAGGATTCGATAAATTAATTTTTGGCGTCAGAGGAATAAACGGAAGATCCAATTGTCTAACCTCCGAGGAATAAAGAAATGCGTAGTCTACTTGACCATTTAATAAGGCCTGAGACAGGTCAATTGATTTAGGATAGATTGAATAAGGGATACATGAAGCTTCTAAAGTTGAATATAAGCCGGGTCTGTCATAGAATCTCTCAGCTAATTGCCATACCATGAGAGTTCGATAACCACATGGGTCAAGACGATGGTCTGAACGAGCAAAACTGACTTGGGGTTTCAGTAACACTTCGGTCCAATTTTCAGGAGTAATTTCTTTGTTTCCTTTTGATTCTTCGTGGCAGCCTATAACAATTTGATCCGACGCAAATATAAAGTAATTATTTACGAGGTTGGGCACAAGTAATTCTGCAAATAAGGCTTGATCTGCAAGTGCGATGATGTCGTATTTCTCTCCAGTGAGTAAACGTTTTGCTCCTTCTCTTGAACCAACTCCTGTCAGCTCAATCTGGAGATCTGGGTAGTTTGGTAAGAAATGTTCTTGACACTTTTCCATAACCATCTGTAAAGCACCCGCATGAATAATTTTAAGAGTCTTTTGAACCACGTTTGTTGCCACCACCTATCACTGATTAAATCGAAGATATGCCGCTAAGAAATTCTCTAACTTTATCTTTTGCTGAACAATGTACTGTGCCCAGACAATTAAATGCTCTTCTCCCTGTGCTGTTAGCTTATAAAGTCTCCTGCCTGGACCAGATTCGCCGACTTCCCATTGAGATTTTATCATTCCCTCCTTGTCCATACGTCTTAAATTTCTATAAACTGTAGCTGCGTCAACTTCAGCACTCTTAAATTCACTGTCATTTAGGCGTTGAATTAATTCGTACCCATGAGAAGGTTTTTGCTTTAAAAGAAGAAGTAATTCCGCTTGAATGAAACGTTCCATAGATAGTGAGAATTCAAGCTCCTTTACCTTCTCGTTATCCATATATACTCACCTCAACTATTTGCAACATGCATATAGTATTAATACAAATATATTCTGCATTCAAGTAAATTACCCTTCCCGCCAAGACTGAAATTCAAAATTTTTTCGGCTTAGGCTGCAAAATATGATCAAAGTAAGAACAGTGAATGTCTGTCCGTATATCGTGAAAATTTAAGCAAGAGAATCAACCTTCTAATTAACTAAGCCTTTGCTAACCAACATTAGTATTATTTATGCTTGAATCCTCCATACTAAAAGAGAACCTGGCAACGATTGATTAACTTGATGTATCAGCAGCTAGTTGAGGTTTTCGAAAGTAAGGGGGTAAAACAATCAGTGTTTTCTAATAAACTATCTTTATCTGAATCTGAAGAAGAAGACATTAAGGTAGACGAGTCAACAAGCTCTATTAAAGAGTTAGGACAGGTTGAAATTCCTGAAGTTTCCGAAAGAATTTTTTGTTTGCCCATTATTGGTCAAATTGAAGGTCATCAAATATTGCCAGCACAATCTAAGACGACAAAATATGAACATATTATTCCTCAGCTTCTGGCAGTTGAGCAAAACCCTAAAATTGAGGGTATATTAGTTATTCTCAATACCGCCGGCGGTGATGTGGAGGCTGGGTTAGCAATTGCCGAAATGTTATCTAGTTTAAGCAAGCCGTCTGTTTCTTTAGTCCTTGGCGGTGGTCACAGTATTGGTATTCCTATCGCTGTAAGTTGTACCAAGAGCCTAATAGCACCGACAGGCACGATGACCGTTCATCCTATTCGCTATACGGGTTTAGTAATAAATGGTCACCAGCAGTTTGACTATTTAAAAAAAATGCAAGAGAGAATAGATCAGTTCATATATTCGCATTCAAATATTAGTAAAGAAAAATTAGAGCAGCTTATGTTTCAAACAGGAGAGTTAGCTCAGGATATCGGAACAATATTAATTGGTGAAGAAGCTGTCAAAGCGGGGTTGATTCAAGCGGTTGGAGGGGTTCGGGAGGCTTTCAAAGAACTGAATGATTTGATAAGTTCCTCAGAGTAGCCGCTATAGTATTAAAGCTGCCTTAAACTTTAGATAGTTTGATTCAGGCTGGGCCAGTAATACTCATCGAATTAACGTAATGGTGAGAATGTTACTGGCTTTTTAAGTCAATCGTAAGACCCCCACTTCTACAAGTGGGAGCGGTTCCCATACCCTGCTTCGGTGGGGGTAGATAAATGTCAATTGATTCAAAAAAGGAAAACGCCTTAAGTATGTGGAATTTAATGTGGGTTAAAAAAATTATTTTAAAAGTTTGGGGGATTGGTGTGTGGCGAAAAAAAGAGGACGCCGCAAATTAAATAAAAAGGTCGATATGAGGGCTGTCACGATGGCAGAGACGATTCGCAGAGAAGTCATTGGAGTTATCGTGGTTGGCATGGCTTGTTTAGGGCTTGTAGCTCTCTATTCGAAGAGAAGCGGTGTTGTTGGCGGAGAAATTAGTTATTTTTTGACCATGTTAGCTGGAGGAGGACGAATCGGCATCCCAGTCATGTTAGGAATTTGGGGTATTTCTTTCATGAACAAACAAACTCCGCGTCTAGGTTCTAAAATGGAAGGAATGATTCTCCTTTGGCTTGTATTTATCGGTATTCTTCACCTTCAGCTGCCGGGAATTGAAGCTTTTTCCCGATCTGATATTTTTCATGAGGGCCAGCTTGGACATGGCGGGGGCCTTATTGGTGCGGTAATAGCCTTTTTATTAAAGGAGACAGTCGGAATTCCTGGAAGTTACGTTGTTATAATTATGTTTGCAATTATTGGAGCGTTGCTAATCACAAATCGCTCGCTCATAAAAGGAGTACAAGAAATTGGTCAGATGGGGAAAGAATCCGGAGTATGGATGAAACAACACATGGAGGATTTTAAGGAAGTATTGAAAAATCCTGACGTTGACAAAGAGGCTGAAACAAGTGAAGAAAGGGATCCAGATGTTCATAAGGCACCTAAAATCCTCAAGAAATCTTCATCTTCACGACCGCCTGTCCTGGATCCGGATATTGTTGAACGGCCTTTGGTTATCAAAACTCTTGATGATCCTAATGAAAATACCAGCCAAAATCTCCGCGAAGGGATAACTGAGAGTCCTTCTGAGTCTCTTCCCAAAGGGCAATTAGGTTTTGAGAAAACACTAAGCGGAGTAACTTCCGAACCGCCGGCACCGGGCAAGGTGACCAGCACGCCTATCTCACGGCAGACTCGTGAAGACGGAAATTTTCAACTTCCGCAAGTTTCCTTGCTGCATAAATCCTTAAAAGTTAAAAACCCTAGGTTAAATAAAGATTTAACGGATAATGTCCGAATACTTGAGGAGACCCTTGCTAATTTTGGAGTAAAGGTCAAAGTAACCCAAGTGACTCAAGGTCCTGCTATTACGCGTTATGAAGCTCAGCCTGCTCCAGGAGTGAAAGTCAGCAAAATAACCAACTTAGCGGATGATATCGCTTTAAGTTTGGCCTCGGCTGACGTTCGTATTGAGGCTCCTATCCCCGGCAAATCAGTGGTGGGGATAGAAGTGCCCAATAAAGAAATTGCTATGGTACATTTTCGTGAAGTCTTGGAAACTCCTGAATTTCAGGGGTTAAGCAATAAGCTGATCTTATGCTTGGGTAAAGATATAACCGGGGCACCGGTAATAGCAGATTTGACTAAGATGCCGCACCTCTTGATTGCCGGGGCAACGGGCTCCGGTAAGTCCGTGTGTATTAATACTTTGATTCACAGTATTCTTTTTAAAGCTCGTCCAGATGAAGTAAAGTTTTTACTCGTTGATCCGAAAATGGTCGAACTGGCTAACTATAATGGCATTCCTCATTTAATTGCCCCAGTTGTCACGGATTCTCGTAAAGCCGCAGGAGCATTGAAATGGATCGTGACTGAAATGGAAACTCGCTATGAGTTGTTTGCTGCGTCGGGTGTGAGAGACATTGTTCGCTATAATTTTTTACGCGCACAAGAAAAAAATAATGAACATCCGCCTTTACCTTATGTTGTCGTCATTATCGACGAACTGGCAGATTTGATGATGGTGGCACCGGGAGATGTTGAGGACGCTATTTGCCGACTGGCTCAAATGGCTCGTGCGGCCGGAATTCATTTGATTGTGGCAACCCAAAGACCTTCAGTGGATGTTATTACGGGACTTATTAAAGCAAATATCCCTTCGCGAATTGCCTTTTCGGTTTCTTCGCAAACAGATTCGAGAACAATCTTGGATTTGAATGGAGCGGAGAAACTTATGGGGCGCGGTGATATGTTATACTATCCAATGGGTGCGAGTAAACCCATACGTGTCCAGGGCTGTTATTTAGGTGACAAAGAAGTGGAAAATGTTGTGGAGTTCCTGCAAAATCAAGCCAAACCTGAATATCAGGATATCCCTAATGTGGATATTGGGAGTACAACAAAGGATGACATGGAAGACGAACTCTTTTATCAGGCAGCTCAACTCTTTATCGAAAGCGGAACTGCTTCAGTTTCTCTATTGCAGCGACGCTTACGAATTGGCTACACTCGTGCGGCACGCCTTATGGATCTATTGGAGGGAAAAGGGGTTGTTGGAGGTTATGAAGGTTCTAAACCTCGCGAGGTATTGATGACCAGAGGACAATTTGAGTTAAAGTACGGTCCTTTGAATAATGAAATTGTTTAAAAAACGAAATTGTATATTAGTTGCATAAAATTTTGTTAAGCCTTATGATAAGATGTAAAATGATATTTGATAAGATAGTAAAGGAATACTTATGCTAAAAGAGATACATGTTAGTGAAATAAAATCTTTAGATCATCCTGTTTTAATTGATGTACGCTCGGAGGGAGAATTTGAAGAAGCAACGATCCCGGGTTCTGTAAATCTTCCACTTTTTAACAATAAGGAACGTGCTGAAATTGGGACAATTTATACTCAGTCATCACCAGCTATAGCTCGAGAGCTTGGCTTAAATATCGCTAGTCCAAAATTGCCTGAACTTGTCAAAAAAGTTGAGGAACTGTCTAAGTCAGGTCCCGTGGTGCTTTTTTGCTGGCGTGGAGGCATGCGAAGTAAGGCGGTTGCTGCCGTCTCTGAATTAATGGGTATTCCGATTTACCGATTGCAAGGGGGTTTTAAAGCTTACCGTAATCTAGTGGTTGAATACTTTAATAATCCACTTCCTGTTAAGGTTGTCGTGCTCCGTGGCAATACGGGCGTTGGTAAAACAGAGCTTCTGGGAAAGTTGCGTTCAGAAGGATATCCAGCGATTGACCTCGAGAAATTAGCGAATAACCGAGGTTCTGTTTTTGGTGCCTTGGGTTTAGGAAATTCACCCTCTCAGAAAAGATTTGAAGGGCTGCTTTATGAAGAACTAAATTTATTGAGGAGTTTCCCTTATGTCATTGTAGAATGTGAAAGTAAACGTATTGGGAGGGTAACTATACCAACCACGTTTTTCTCGGCAATGCAGCAGGGGACTCAATTATTACAGTATGACAGTTTGCCAAATCGTGTTCAACGATTAATACGGGAGTATACATCAGTGCCGAGTGCCCTTGAAGAGATCGGTGCCGCTTTAGAGAGATTGGTAAAAACTCTTGGTCATGTTAAAGTGCGGGAATTGCGTTCCCTTTTAGAAGCAAACCATTTGGAAATTTTCACTGAACGTCTTTTAGTTGAGTATTATGACAAACTTTATGCGTATCCCAATCAACCAAACGCAGAGTATAATTATTTTATAGATCATAGTGATCCTACTAAAGCGTTAAGGGAGTTGGAACGCTATCTTGATGAAAAGGTGGCCGACACGGATCGAGAGTCTACTGTATCTGGAATACGACATTCAGCAAAATAAGCCGGGATTATTAGGAGCTGTAACCACCCTGATTGGTATGTTGGATCTTAATATTCTGGCGGTCACAAGTATTGGCCAAACCCGACGAGGACTTCTTTTGGAAGCTCATTCGGATACTAAAATAAGGACCTTGCAGGAAGCCTTGCTGCAAGTTGCGGCTATCAAAGTGACAGCATTCCGAAGACCTACCTTATTGGATCGGATAGCTTTACGCCATGGTAAAAGATTAGACATGGCTGAACTTAATCCTCCGACATATCGGTTTGTTCGTGAAGAATTAGGAGTGCTGGTTGACTTTTTAGGAGATACTTTACTTGAGGGCGGAAATCGAATCATTGGAATTCGGGGAATGCCGAGGGTAGGAAAAACTGAAGCAGCCATAGCTGCCTGTGTTTATGCCAACAAACGATGGATTTTATTATCCTCAACAATCATTCGGCAAACCATACGCACAGAGTTATTACTTGGCGAGTCAACAAATAGCATATTTCTCATCGATGGGATTACGAGCACCACGCGAGGAAACGATGCTCATTGGTCCTTACTTAAAAATGTTTTGGAAATGCCGACAGTGAAAATTATCGAACACCCAGATGTTCTGCTGAGAGATGGCCGTTTGAAGATTGACTTTGATTTTATCATTGAAATACGTCATCATGAAGATGACGACATTCGATGCGAGGATATAGCAATGAGCTTTTCTGCCTTCGATTTAAGCTAACATAATAAGGGGGGGTCTCAATGGCAGGAGAAGGACAAATGCTCCGAGCCGCACGTGAGGAGAAACAATGGAGTCTAAGATTTACCGAAGACACCACTAAAATTCGAGTCCGTTATATCCAGGCGCTTGAGGAAGAAAATTATGGGATACTTCCAGGGACGACTTATGTTAAAGGATATTTACGTACCTATGCAAAGCACTTAGGTTTAAACCCGGATGAGATTATACAACTCTACAATAATAGTCCAGATGTAAAAGAAACGGTAAAGATTCTTGAAACTCCCGATCATATCCCTCTAAAGAAAAGCCCTAACTGGGTAAGACCTTTAGCAGCGGGGATTATGGCTATTCTAGCTATCGGCATCGTAGTTGGGGTTGCTGAATGGAGTCATAATACTCCTGAAAAGCCTTCCAATTCTGCTTATTCCCCGTCGGCGCTTCCCAGCGCACCTTCCCAAGCTGAGGCAGCAGCGTCTAAGCAGAATAACGCTCAAAGTAATAGTAAAAATAATACCCAAAATAATACTAAAAATGACCAGAATAATTCTCAGGCGTCAAGTACTCCCCCTTCCGTTTTAGCGGCAACCCAAGATGGCTTAACCGCGCAATTGGAGTTTAAACAGTCTTGTTGGGTTGTTGTGCAAGCTGATGGTCAACCCGTGTTTCAGGGAACTTTTGCTGCGGGGACTACGAAGGTTGTCAAAGGAAGTAATAAAATCGAACTTGTTACAGTCGGAAATGCCGGGGGATTAAATGTAACCTTAAACGGAAAAGCGTTGCCGAGTCTAGGGAGTTCCGGTCAAGTTATTCGTAATGTGATCTTTACTCCAGAAACTTTGAAAACACTTTAAGGATTGGGAGGAGACGTCAGGTTGGCTAAAGATTCGTCATTCGATATTGTTTCAAAGGTGAATTTACCCGAAGTGTCCAATGCTGTTCAGCAGGCTCAGAGGGAACTTTCCCAAAGGTTTGACTTTAAGAACAGTAAATCATCCATTACCTTGGAAGAAGAAAAAATCACTCTAGTGTCTGATGATGATTTTAAATTAAAAAATGTAGTGGACATTCTGGAAAGTAAGCTTGTTAAACGGGGGATCTCATTAAAAGCTTTAGACTACGGAAAACCTCAACCAGCTGCCGGGAATACCCTTCGGCAAGAAGTTAAGATGGTACAGGGAATTGCGCAGGATAAGGCTAAGGAGATCAATAAAGTTCTTAAAGATAGTAAGATTAAGGTGGTAAGTTCTATTCAAGGTGATGAAATCAGAGTATCGGGAAAAACAAAGACGACCTGCAAGCAGCCATCGTTCTTCTTAAAAAAGAGGACTTTGGAATCGAGCTGCAATTTGTCAATTACAGATAGATAAGATAGATAGAGGGGGCGGCCCGGCGGCCCCTCTTTTCTTTTTTCAAGAAAGGTGAGAATATGCGCTCGAGAAATTTTTTGCCCCTAAATCGATCAGACATGGAAGCTCGTGGTTGGACTGAACTTGATTTCTTATTTATTACCGGAGATGCCTATGTAGATCATCCTAGTTTTGGAATTGCCGTTATTGCTCGTGTTTTGGAAAATCAAGGTTTCCGTATTGGGATCTTGGCCCAGCCCGATTGGAAAGATCTTCAAGCCTTTCGGGTAATGGGGAAACCCCGTTTAGCTTGTCTGGTTACAGGCGGAAACCTTGATTCTATGGTTAACCACTATACAGCCGCTAAGAAGAAACGGCATAAGGATGTCTATTCTCCTGGGGGGGAGGAGGGGCTGCGGCCGGATCACGCCACGATTGTATATTCGAATAGAGTGCGGGAAGCGCTTCCGGGTGTCCCGGTGATCATCGGGGGAATCGAAGCTTCACTGAGGCGTTTTGCTCATTACGATTATTGGAGCAATGAAGTTCGACGTTCAATCCTTATTGATAGTCAAGCTGATCTATTAGTCTTCGGTATGGGAGAAAAACCGATTATTGAGGTTGCTGAACGACTCAAGGGCGGAGAGCTAATCACACAAATCACGGATGTCAGGGGCACCATGGTGCCTTACAGTCCTGAGAATACCAGCAAAGATGTTTTGGTACTTCCAAGCTATGAAGAGGTACTTGCTGATAAGAAAAAATATGCAGAAGCATTTTGGGTTCAGTATAATCAACATGATCCTTTTCGAGGCAAACCGATGCTGCAAGTTCATAATCGTAAAGCTGTTCTGCAAAATCAGCCCTCACTGCCTTTAAGCCAGGCTGAAATGGATGCGGTTTATGCTCTGCCTTTTATGGGAACCTTTCATCCGTCTTATGAAGAAAAAGGCGGAGTTCCGGCCATTGAAGAAGTAGAATTTAGCCTGACAAGTGTACGTGGTTGTTATGGGGCTTGTTCCTTTTGCGCTTTGACCTTCCATCAAGGACGAATCATTCAAAGCAGAAGTCCTGAATCTATTCTTCGGGAGGCTGAACAGATGACTTGGAGCAGCCGCTTTAAAGGATATATTCATGATGTAGGCGGGCCAACGGCTAATTTTCGGCGTCCATCCTGCCAAATGCAGCTGACTAAGGGTACTTGTTCTCATAAACAATGTCTATTTCCTTCACCTTGTAAGAATCTCGAAATTGATCATGCGGAATATTTAAGTCTACTGCGGCGTTTGCGAAATCTCCCCAGAGTTAAGAAAGTGTTTGTCCGATCAGGTATTCGCTATGATGCGGTATTAGCGGATAAAAATACCGAATTTATACGCGAGCTTTGCGAACATCATGTTTCCGGTCAATTGAAGGTTGCCCCTGAGCATGTTAGTGACGAAGTTCTGCGTTATATGGGAAAACCGGGTAAAAAGGTTTTTGAGAAATTCGTTCAGCGATTCAAAGAAGAAAACAAACTCTTAGGAAAAAAGCAATACCTTGTTCCTTACCTAATGTCTTCTCATCCAGGCAGTACTTTGCAAGAGGCTATAGAATTAGCGGAATATGTAAGGGATATGGGTGTCAATCCTGAACAGGTCCAGGACTTTATTCCGACGCCGGGAACACTTTCAACGTGTATGTATTATACGGGAATAGATCCCCGTACGATGGAAAAGGTGTATGTGCCTCGCAGCATGCATGAGAAAGCGATGCAAAGGGCTTTAATTCAGTATAGGAATCCGAAAAATTATGACTTAGTAGAAGAAGCCCTACGGCAAGCACATCGTGAAGATCTCATTGGATACGGTCCGCAATGTCTTATTAAGCCCCATAAGGAATCGCATACAGGCTTGGGAAAATCTGAAAGACCTGGCAGGAAACCTACGAGGCGGTCCGGTATGAAACCCAAGCAAAGCAAAGAGCTTAGTCATAAAAGTCTGACGAAGTCAAAAGCAGGTAAGCGTTCCGCCAAAGGAGAGAGGTCAAAGAACGATAAGCATTAATTGAGAACGAGAAAATTCTAGGGTGCCCAGACAAAAGCGGTGTGAGCAAGTTGCTCACACCGCTTTTTAGGTTAATTCTCCAAATTCATCCAGAAGAGTATCCTCCACTTCGACAAGAGTGATACTACCCAGTTCTTTTAAGTATCCCTCTTCAGACCAGGTTAAAAATGCTTCATAAGTAAGGTTCGGTTGTTCATCATAATAAAATTTCAAAAAGTCAAACCATATGTCTTCGGAAGATGGTTTGGCGTCGTAGCGTAAAAGAAAATATTCAGTGTCTTCGAGCGTGCTTTGAAAAAAGATGGCCTGGCCAGGTACGACAAAGGCAACCCGAGCGTCTGAATACTCTCGCCCAATAAATTGAAGGGTAAATGACTCCACTTGCATTTGTTGATAGGCTTCTTGAATGGGGGGATCGTTTTCTTCTTGATTGGTTCTCCATGTATAAACCACTTGAGTGGAATGGTCTGCTTCCATTTGTTCGGCAATATCTTCGAGACGTCTGGAAACTTCAGGGGGCAGCGCAAACTCAGAACAAGAGTTGGAACGACAACGGTAGACAGGAACATTGTCTATGTATCCAACACCATGGGCTAAGTCAATTGGAATTTTTCGGGTTGTTAAATATCCCGTATCCCCACAGCCACAGGTGTCGATTGGATTAAGGGTTTGATTAAACACGCTGTACACCTCTTCTTGAATTGTATGGAATATAACCAGGCGATAATTATCAATGCTAATTATTATCATATATTACCATACTATTTATAAAAGGTTAACAAGAACCTTAACAAGAACCTTAACAAGAACCTTAACAAGAACCTTAACAAGAACCTTAACAAGAACCTTAACAAGAACCTTAACAAGAACCTTAACAAGAACCCCTAAGCCCATCGTGTTAATCTAATTTTGTCTTATATTAGCTAAGCTGTAGGGCAAACTAATATCGAAACAAAGAGTAATTTCGCAGGCAGATTAGGAATAGTTAACGTCACTAAGATCTTGCCTGAATGATATTCCGTTAAAAAGTTAACATTAACTTAACGTTCTATTCGTTTTAACATTACAATCGTTTGTTATAATCAAACCAGTTCGGAGGGATAATCAAGTTTTTGGATATATTAAGATATATTCAAATAATAAAAAGGAGGAAAAGTTAGTGATTCGTAAGACAGGTAGAATTCTAACGGCAGTTTTGACAGGAGTTCTGGCAATTTCTTTAGTGGGGTGCGGCAGCCAAAATCAAACACAATCCTCATCAGGAACCCAACAAACATCTGACGCAGCAGTTACACTAACAGGCGCCGGAAGTACTTTCGTACAGCCTCTTTTGCTGCAACAAGTTGCTGAATATCAAAAAAGCCACTCTAACGTGACTATCAACTATCAAGGTGGTGGAAGCGGCTTTGGAATCCAACATCTGTCAGACCAAACAATTGACTTTGGAGCAACGGATGCCTTTATGACAGACGATCAACTGAGTAAAGCTCAAGGTGGTAAAGTTCTTCAGTTACCAGTTGCTTTAGGCGCTGTAACACTTTCTTATAATGTTCCGGGGATCCCTGAACATATTAAAATTAGTCCTGAAAATTTAGCCAATATCTATTTTGGTAAAATTAAAAACTGGAATGATCCTGCTCTTGCTAAGGACAACCCGGATGTGAAATTCCCAGATCTAGCCATCATCCCGATTCACCGTTCTGAAGGCAGCGGAACAACTTCAATTTTTACGCATTATTTAAGTGCTATCAGCCCGGATTGGAATAGTCAAGTTGGCAGCGGAACATCCGTCAATTGGCCGAATCCAACAGGGAAAGCTCTTGGTGCTAAAGGAAATCCTGGTGTTGCTGGAGCGGTAAAAAGCACTTCGGGTGCCATTGGATACATTGAATTAGCCTATGCACTGCAAAACAAAATTCCCTACGCTTATATGCTTAACAAAGACGGTAAATGGGTATTGCCTTCTTTAGAAGGTGCCTCTGCAGATGCTGCTTCTTTCCAAGTTCCGGATGATATGCGCGTGAATATTGTCAATGGTCCTGGCGCTGCAGCTTACCCAATCTCCGGATTCTCCTGGGCCCTTATCTACCAAAATCAAACAGACAAAGCTAAAGGAACTGCCATGGTTAATTTCCTTAACTGGGCTTTACACGATGGGCAAAAACTTGCTCCCAGCCTTTCTTATGTACCACTGCCAGACAACTTGACTGCACGTGAAACTGCAATGCTGAAAACGGTTACTTCTGGCGGACAACCTCTCTTGAAATAATTTCAAGTAATGATGAAGATGATGAAAACTTTTAAGAAATCATTAGAAATAGAATGCCAAACTACTAGATATTAAGAGGAAAAGCTCAGCATGACGCTGGGCTATTTCCACTGTTAGATAAAATGATGGAAGGATGCGGGCAGTGAGTACAGATAATAATCGCTTATATGAATCGATGGGAGACAAAACCCTACGTTATGTCACCTTGCTGATGGCTATCCTGGTCGTGATTTTGATGGTTTGGATAGGATGGCAAATGTTTTCCTCGTCGCAAGAGAGCATTCAGCATTTCGGTTGGGCCTTTATTACAAGCAGAGTGTGGGACCCGGTTCATCACGTTTTTGGTGCTTTGCCTTTTATCTATGGAACTATAGTGACTTCGGTCGTTGCTCTAATTATCGCCGCTCCTATTGGTATCAGCGTGGCAATTTTCTTAAATGAAATGGCTCCTTCAACTATTCGCAAAGTAGTCGCTTTTTTAGTTGAACTCTTGGCGGCAATTCCAAGCGTTGTCTATGGGTTATGGGGTATTTTTGTTCTTGCGCCGGTGCTGAGACAATCGGTAGAACCCTGGTTGACGAAATGGTTTGGCTTTATACCGTGGTTTAAAGGTGCTCCGGTAGGGTTTGATATGTTCGGCGGAGGAATAATTCTAGCAATCATGATTTTGCCAACAATTACTTCCATTTCTCGAGAAGTTATGGCGGCGGTTCCTATTGCCCATAGAGAAGCCGCCTTGGCCTTAGGCGCAACGAAATGGGAGATGATTCGCATATCGGTGCTTTCCTATTCTAAGTCAGGGATTTTGGGAAGCATTATGTTGGGTTTGGGCCGTGCCCTTGGGGAGACTATGGCTGTGACTATGGTTATTGGAAATATGCCTAAAATATCATCGTCATTGTTCTCGTCGGCCTACTCCATGGCAGCCGTAATTGCTAATGAATTTACGGAAGCAACTTATAGCTTATATCTAAGCTCTTGCATCGAGATTGGACTTATTCTCTTCGGCATAACACTGCTCCTTAATATTTTTGCTCGTCTCTTAGTATGGTCAGTTGCCCGTGGACCGAAGGGAGGGCATTTAGTATGATTAACGTCAGACGGAATTTTGTCAATAAATTGATGTTAGGGATCTTTGCGGCAGCAACTTTTCTGGCACTTGTACCCTTATTTGCTTTGCTGGGGTACGTCATCAAAAATGGAATTACCTCCTTAAATCTTGATTTCTTCATTAAACTGCCCGCAGTCATGGGGATGACGGGTGGAGGAATGGCCAATGCCATAGAAGGAACCTTGATTTTAATTGCCATAGCGAGTATTATTGGCATTCCGATAGGAATTTTAGTTGCCATTTATTTGACTGAATACGATCGCTATAGTTGGTTGAGCACAACAGTACGTTTTACCACTGATGTCTTAACTGGGATACCTTCAATTATTATTGGGATTGTTGTCAGTATGGCAATAGTTTCTAAAACAAAGCATTTCTCTGCCTTTGCCGGGGGAGTTGCCTTAGCAGTTATTATGATTCCCTTGGTCATCCGCTCAACGGAAGAAATGCTAAAGTTGGTGCCGCATGCTATACGTGAAGCAGGTTATGCCTTGGGTATTTCTCAACGGCGGATCATCCTGAATATTGTGTTACCGACAGCGGCTAAAGGTATTATAACTGGTGCAATGCTGGCAGTTGCTCGTGTTTCCGGAGAGACAGCGCCGCTGCTTTTTACGGCTTTAGGCAATCAATATTGGACTCATTCTCTCTTTAAGGATCCTATTGCTTCATTACCTGTTCAAATTTATACCTATGCCACATCACCCTATGATGAATGGCACAGGCAAGCTTGGGCAGGGTCTCTTGTCTTAATTGCCATTATACTTTGTCTGAATTTGATTGCACGCTTTGCCTTTCGATCGAGGAGTAACTAGGAGGGGTTAGAAATGGGTCAGAGTTTAAGTATTCGTCAGCTTGAAGCTTGGTATGGAACAAATCAAACCCTTAAGGGAATTAACATGGAAATCGCAGCCAATCAGGTTACCGCGATTATCGGACCATCCGGATGCGGCAAATCAACGTTCGTTCGCTGTATCAACCGTATGCATGAGACATTGCCAGGTTCAAAAGTTAAAGGGGAAATTATTCTCAACGGAGAGAGTATCTATGGTCAAGATCCGGTTTCTTTACGAAAAACGGTAGGGATGGTTTTTCAAAAGCCTAATCCGTTTCCTTCTATGACCATCTTTGAAAATGTTGTAGCAGGTGTAAAACTCAATGGAATGAGAAATAAACAGAATTTGCAAGCTATTGCCGAAAAAAGCCTGCGTATGGCTGCCTTATGGGATGAAGTAAAAGATCGTCTTAATTATTCAGGCATGAGTTTGTCGGGCGGACAACAGCAGCGCCTTTGTATTGCGCGGGCTTTAGCTGTTGAACCATCAGTATTGCTTATGGACGAACCCGCTTCTGCCCTTGATCCTATTGCCACCATGCGTATCGAAGAGTTAGTTGGTCAACTCAAATCCGAGTATACCATTGTCATAGTAACGCATAATATGCAACAGGCCGCACGGATTGCCGATACAACTGCCTTCTTTCTTAACGGAGAACTTGTAGAGCATGGACCAACTTCAGAAATATTCACCAATCCGCGTGACAAACGGACAGAAGATTATATTACTGGGCGTTTCGGATGATGAGGAGGAAAATTAATGCGTCAGACACTTAATGAAGGTCAGCAGGTTCTGACCACCTTACTTAAAGAAATGGGTGAGGAAGTCACTAGAATATTGCAAGGGAGTATGAAGGCCCTATATTCTCTTGACCGAACACAAGCAGAATATTGGATCTCAGAGGACCAGAAAGTCAATGACTATGAGCGTCAGGTGGATGACGAGTGCGTACTCTTGATTGCTACGCAGCAGCCTGTGGCCAAGGATTTACGGAAAATCATTTCAGCGATGAAAATATCGACGGATCTTGAACGAATAGCAGACTTAGCTATTGATATCGCTAAAATCGTGCGCAGAATCGAAGGACCTTTGTGTAAACCACTTGTTGACATACCCCGTATGGCCGAAGAAGCACTGAAAATGATGCGCCAGGGTTTGGAGGCTTATAGTCGTGAAGATATGGTCCTAGCTCAAAATCTTGCTGAACTTGATGATGCAGTCGATCATCTCTATAATCAAGTAGTCCGGGATTTAGTAATTATTATGACCCAGGAGCCCAATAACCTGGATCAGGGAATGCACTTAACGTTCGTCGCTCGATATTTAGAGCGAATTGCCGATCATGCTACAAACATTGGAGAAAATGTTATTTATATAGCGACTGCCGAGCGCAAAGATTTGAATTACTAAATAATCCCATATTTAGTAATTAAATATACTAAAGGGGCTTTAGTTAAGAATTGGCTAAGGCCCCTTTTTTGATTGGAAACCAAGAGAAGTTATTATGGATAATAATTTTTGACCTTGTCGAAGTGTTGGTTTATACTAAGAAAGGTAAAACAGTGATATGAGGTGTAACCTTGACAAAGAAAGTTGCAGTTGTTACTTTGGGCTGCCCAAAAAATCAAGTTGACAGTGAAATCATGACAGGCTTTTTAGCCCAAAATTATACACTGACAGATGATCCCCAAACGGCAGATATCATAGTCGTTAATACATGTACGTTTATCGAATCGGCTAAGGAAGAATCGATTGAAACAATATTTGAAATGGCAAATTATAAGAATTCGGCTCATTGTCATACCTTAATAGCTGCCGGTTGCTTGGCTCAACGATACGGTCCCGAATTAATGCAGGAAATTCCAGAACTTGATGGAGTATTAGGAACCGGAAATGTTGATGAAATCACGGCGCTTGTTCAGGCGGCTGAAGAAAAACGAATCAATCTCGTAAAACAAGAAACTCCTGACTTCCTCTATAATGACTTAATGCCAAGAAAACGTTCCACTCCTGATTATTTAGCCTATGTTAAAATTGCTGAAGGCTGTGATAATTACTGTACGTATTGTGTTATTCCCCATGTACGCGGTCGCTTTCGCAGCCGATCAGAAGAATCAATAATTCGTGAAGTTCAAGGGATGGCTGCTCAGGGTGTTAAAGAAATAATGGTCATGGCCCAGGATACAACACGTTATGGACATGACTTAGTGGGGAAATTAATCCTTCCGCGACTGCTTCGCCAACTCGCTCAAATTGAAGGCATAGAATGGATTCGGCTAATGTATTGTTACCCCGAACGCTTCACCGATGAACTCATTGAAACCATGAGTCAGGAGGCGAAACTATGTAAATATATTGATTTGCCTTTGCAGCATGCCAATAATAAAATCCTCAAAGAAATGAATCGACAAGG
Source organism: Desulfosporosinus sp. FKB (assembly GCF_002196705.1). GTDB lineage: Bacteria > Bacillota > Desulfitobacteriia > Desulfitobacteriales > Desulfitobacteriaceae > Desulfosporosinus. The sequence continues at coordinate 84,465 of NZ_NADJ01000014.1, read as the reverse complement.
AACCATTGAACAGGCCGAAGCCTTAATTAGGAAACTACGGTCGGCTGTGCCCGATCTTACGCTTCGGACAACGATGATTACTGGATTTCCAGGAGAAACTGAAGAAGAATTTGCAGCTCTGGCTGAATTCATTCAACGAGTACAGTTTGATCGATTAGGTGTATTTGCCTATTCTCAGGAAGAAAATACGCCTGCTGGACAGAGGGAGGACCAAATTCCTCCAGAAGTCCGCGAGCAACGCCGTGATCAACTGATGCAGATCCAACAAAAGATATCCTGGCAGAGACAACAGCGATGGGTTAACAAGATTGTGACTGTATTGCTGGAGCAGAAACTTTCTGACGGACGTTGGCTGGGCAGAACGGAAGGCGATGCTCCGGAAATTGACGGCCAGGTCTATATTAACAGAACGACTAAGGAAACTTCACTTCAGGTAGGGGACATGATTAAAGTTCGCATTCTTGAGGCAGATAGTTATGATTTAATAGGAGAGGTTGCTTCATGAATTTACCCAATCGATTAACATTAGCACGCATTATTTTAATACCGGTGTTCATGGCCTTTCTGCTTCTCCAAGTGCCTAAAGGTCAGACTCTTTTTCCTCATCAAGAAGTGGTGGCTGCAATTATTTTTATTTTAGCTTCTGCCACGGACGGTTTAGATGGCCATATTGCACGTAAACGTCACCAGGTTACGAATCTGGGGAAATTTATGGACCCGTTGGCTGATAAACTACTCGTATCTGCTGCCTTGGTTTCTTTGGTTGAACTTGGTCAGGTTAATGCTTGGGTGGCTTGGATTGTTTTAGCCAGGGAGTTTGCTGTTACAGGTCTCCGTGCTATCGCCGCAGTGGATAGAGTTGTAATAAGTGCCAGTAAACTTGGTAAAATTAAAACGATCACTCAAGTTGTTGCTATTTCCGCTATGTTGCTCCATGATTGGCCATTTTCACTCATAGGATTACACATCGGTCAGCCATTGCTCTATATCGCTGTGTTTTTTACGGTGATTTCGGGTCTCGATTATTTATTAAAATCTCGTAAGTTGTTACATAAATAATTATATCCTGTTTTGAAGATTTAATTAAAAATTGCTAAGGGAGAGCTTTCAATGCCAGAAAGCTCTCCCTTAGCAATTGGGAATTTTAACACAAATTACCTTGCTAGGATAAATCTTTAATTTCTATATGATATACTGCATGCTATAATGATGATATAGCAAATAGTATTGCATATGGAGGACGATGCGTGTATGACAAAACAGCGAGTATTAGTGATTAGCCTTGTTGGAGTTATAATATTCGGCTTGCTCTTAGGTGGAAAAGTTCTTTACCAAAAACAATGGGTAGATTCATCGGTCTTAGCTCAAAGTCAAAAAATATCCGGAATAACGTCAGTTAAAACTGTCCAGGTCAATGGTCAAGCAGAGTTAGATGTTGAGACTAACCATATATCAGATTTGCGTCAAGTAAGCTTGGCTATAGAAAATATTGTGGGTAAAGAACCTATTCGCTTTATTGATCATAGAAATGCTTCCTTGACAACGTTATTTGAGCAAATGCAATTTGCAATTCAAGAAGGAATTACCCGTGGGAATTTTACCGAGATGGAACAAAGAATTCAAACATTGGCTCAAAAAGCGGGTGTTCAAGTCCAATTGCAAATGGACAGTGATGCTATTTATATCGTGTTAGATCAAGGAAATGCCCAACTGATTGAAGTGATTGAACGAAATGGTCAAGGGCAGTTTCTGCCAAGCAAGGAGTTAAGTTAACCCATTTATGGCCTTAGATGTGAATTTATGAATTATTAAAGCAAGCATTATCTTCATGAGGAGGGGACTGTGTGAAACGAGATATCCTTATTGGTTTGGGATTGGGTATTTTTGCCTTTTTACTGGTTATGGGCTATAACGTCTTGCCCATTGCTATGTTATGTCTGGCGGCTTATTTTTTATGGACCTTTGTGATTTCACGTCAAGTTCTGAAAACCGGCAATGGTGAGAGTATTACTTCCACTTCGGTTAACTTTGAAGATATTGGCGGACAAGCAATTGCCAAAAAGGAACTCCAGGAGGCTTTGGATTTTCTTCGTTACTCCGACCGAATGAAAGCTTTAGGAATTCGTCCTTTGAAAGGAATTTTATTATCAGGGCCAACTGGGACAGGAAAAACCTTATTAGCGAAAGCCGCAGCTAAATATACAGATTCTTCATTTCTATCGGTTTCTGGCAGCGAGTTTGTGGAAATGTACGCAGGTGTCGGAGCGGAAAGGGTACGAAGTCTATTTCGGCGGGCCAGAGAAATGGTAAAACGTGAGAAAAAGTCCAGCGCTATTATTTTCATTGACGAAATGGATATTTTAGGTGCTAAGCGAGGAAGTAATGTTTCTCATCATGAATATGATCAAACGTTAAATCAGTTGCTTATTGAAATGGATGGTTTAAAGACTGAGCAGGGACCAAATATTTTGGTGATGGCGGCAACGAATCGCCCGGAAGCATTAGATCCGGCAATACTTCGGCCAGGACGTTTTGACCGTCAAGTAAAAGTCGATCTTCCTGACAAAGAAGGAAGAGTGGCGATTCTGGAAATTCACACCAAGAACAAACCTCTGGCTCCTGATGTCGATTTGGAAGCGATTGCCCATGAAACCTTTGGCTTTTCGGGGGCACATTTGGAAAGTGTCACCAATGAAGCTGCTATTTTTGCTCTGCGGGATCAGGCAAAGGAAATTACAGCCCGACATTTTCATGAGGCTGTTGAAAAGGTCATGCTCGGTGAGAAGCTCGACCGGAAACCAACGGCTGAAGAACTGCGCCGCATTGCAATTCATGAAAGCGGACATGCTATGCTGGCTGAATCAGTTCGGCCAAATTCAGTTTCTCAGGTATCAATACGTTCAAGAGGAAACGCTTTGGGGTATGTTCGTCATTATCCAAAGGATGATCTCTATCTCTATACACAGGCTATGCTGGAAGAACAGATTATGGTCGCTTTGGCCGGCGCTTTGGCTGAAGAGGAATGCCTGGGGAATCGGAGTACAGGAGCTGCCGGGGATTATGAACAAGCCTTGAATCTCGTGGAAAAAATGCTCCAAGCCGGTATGTCTCCTTTGGGAGTAACGGACGTTTCTCTATTGAGCGCCGAACAACGACAACCTGTTACCAAAGATATTCTCGCCGAACTCGAAAATCGAACAAAACAGATTATTCTCCAAAAAAAGGATATTTTGATGCAGCTTTCCGATATTTTGCAGGAAGAAGAAAGTCTAAGCGGGGATACGTTGAGAACGTATTTGCAAAACGTCGCCTAGTTAATTGAACCTCACTTGAGGTTCCTTTTTTTTGCTTAGGAAGGATAAGCAAATGCAAGGTGAGAAATAACTAAGCAAGCATGAGATAGCGCGTATATTTGCGTTGATAATAGGAGAGTGATAGAATAGTATGAAAGCTGAAATTGTAGCTACTGGGACGGAGTTGTTACTTGGAGAGACTCTAAATACAAGTGCTCACTACTTAACAGGAAAACTTTCCTCATTAGGCATCGAGGTAGACTATCATACGACGGTTGGAGATAATTCACAGCGATTAGAGCAAGTTTTGCGTCAGGCAATTGACCGCTCAGACCTTCTTGTTACCACCGGCGGTCTGGGACCCACAGCGGATGATTTGACGAAGGAGCTTGTTGCTAAGGTCTTGAATTTAGAAATGGAGTTCGACCAAAGTAGTTTTAACAACATCAAGGAGTTCTTTGGCCGACGAAAAGCTCCAATGCCTTCTAGTAATGAGAAACAAGCCTATTTCCCCAAAGGCTCAAAGATATTGCCCAATCCTATCGGAACAGCACCCGGAGCAATCATTGAAAAAGACGGAAAGACGGTTATTATATTACCTGGACCTCCTTTTGAAATGCAGCCAATGTTTGAACATTATGCTTTACCTGAATTACAGCGAATTATCGGGCCAGATTCTGAACGGATGAATGAACGTGTTTTAAAAGTTTTTGGTATCGGAGAATCTGCCATAGAGGAAGTGCTGAGTGATCTCATGCATCTTCCTAAGCTGTCGATGGCTTTACTAGCTAAGCGGGCGGAGATGCATATTCGTTTAGTCACCAGAGGTACGGAAGCAACATCACAGGAGGCGCTGGACTCTTTAAATCAAGCCGAGGATGAAATTCGAAAGCGTCTCGGTGACAAGGTATTTGGCCGCGATCAGGAAACCATGATAGGGATTGTAGGGCAAACTTTAAAAAAGAATCATTTGACCATTTCTACTGCCGAGTCTTGCACTGGGGGCTTACTTGGTGCGGCCTTAACTCAAGAACCAGGTAGTTCTGAGTTCTACTTGGGAGGGGTTGTGAGCTATTCGAATTCCTTAAAACAACAACTATTGGGAGTCAATGAAAAGACTCTTCAGGAATTCGGGGCAGTAAGCGAAGAAACTGCCAGAGAAATGGCCGAAGGAATTCGGCGAAAATCGGGATCGGATCTTGCCATCTCAGCCACCGGTATTGCTGGCCCGGATGGAGGCAGTGACCTGAAACCCGTGGGGTTGGTTTATATTGGATTTGCTTCAGCGGAGAAAGTTTATGCTAAAAAGTTTCAGTTTTATGGAGAACGGGAGTCTGTGCGTCAATTGACTGTCCAGGCAGCCCTCAATGAGATAAGGCAACAGATGTTGAACAAGGAAAGGGGATTACACATAGGTGATGGTTGAACGTTTACAATCGTTTGGTGATATTCAGTTAAGCAAGCAAATACTACAAGGTTTGTCTGAAATGGGGTTTGAAGAGCCTTCACCAATTCAACAACAGGCAATTCCAGTGGCTTTGGAAGATGCCGATATTATTGGGCAGGCTCAGACAGGAACAGGGAAAACTGCTGCCTTTGGGATTCCGATTACTGAAAAAATCAATGCAAAATTTCAAGCCGTACAGGCTCTTATAGTGACTCCGACTCGTGAACTCGCTATTCAGGTGGCTCAGGAGATGGCAAAAATAGGCAAGTATAAACATGTTAAACCTTTGCCGATTTATGGCGGTCAGCCCATTGATCGTCAAATTCGCGCTTTGCGGATGGGATACCAAGTTGTTGTTGGAACCCCTGGGAGGTTATTGGACCATTTAAATCGAGGTACTCTGCGGTTACAGCATGTTAAGATGGTCGTTTTAGATGAAGCGGATGAAATGCTCGATATGGGGTTCGTTGAGGATATCGAGGGACTTTTAAAAGCAGTGCCCGAAGAAGGCCGCCAAGTTATGCTTTTTTCAGCAACGATGCCTCAGGCGATTCGCAAGTTAGCACAGACTTATATGAAGAATCCTCGATCCGTGACGGTTAGCAGAGATGAATTAACAGTTCCCCTCATTGAACAGGTTTTTTATGAGACGAGAGAAAGTAAAAAAGTTGATGCTTTGTGTCGGATTATCGATATGGAGGATATAGGACAAGGAATTACCTTTTGCCGAACAAAACGAGGAGTTGATGAACTCGTCGTAGCGCTTGAAGCACGGGGATATTTTGCGGATGCTCTCCATGGAGATTTAAGCCAGCAGCAGCGGGATCGGGTCATGAAGCGTTTTCGTGACGGCAAAACGGAAATGTTAGTTGCTACTGATGTTGCAGCCAGAGGCATTGACATTAGCAACTTGACCCATGTTATTAACTTCGATATTCCTCAAGATCCTGTGTCCTATGTGCACAGAATTGGACGTACAGGACGTGTCGGCCGACGCGGGCAGGCTATAACCTTGATCTCTCCCAAGGAATATCGTCAGCTTCGTCTTATTGAAAATTTGATTAAAACCAGAATACGCCGCCGGGAACTCCCTTCCTTAGCCGATATTAGCGAACGACAAGCGGAAAATCTGAAGAATCAATTGGTTAAATTGATTCAAAGCGATCGCTTAGGAAATTATCGGGCCATTGTCGGAGATCTGCTTGAAGAATACGATTCAACAGATGTTGCGGCAGCGGCGTTAAAGTTTGCCGTTGAGGGAGCTAATTCTGAAGACCGCCTAGATGATAATGATCCGGACGTTAATCACTTTGGAAATACCGGAGCAGCGTCGGGTATGGTGCGTTTCTTTATGAATATAGGCAGAGTCCAGCAAATTCGTCCTCAGGACATAATACGCTGGATTGCTGAAGAAAGCGGAATCCCGGGAAATATTATTGGAATGATTAATATTTACGACAAATTCACCTTTGTTGAAGTTCCTGAAGAATATGCCTCAAGGGTTTTGAGCTGCATGCATCAGGCTATGATTAAAGGACGAAGAGTTAGTGTTGAACCGGCAAAAGCACGTGAAAACACCTGATTTTCACTTAAGATTCGATACTACAAGGAAAACCCGGCTTCGCCGAGCCTTATCTTATCATAAGGGAAGCCGTTGGTTGCACTTATGCTGGAAAAAAGCATGCAACTGAAGGTTATTCTTTCTAATGGTATGAAAAAGCTAGTCTTTAGGGGCTCAGCTTTTTTATATTATTATCATCGTTTTTGTTATATAATGGTGTCGATAGTTGTCCTGCTGCATTGAAGCATAAACAATTGACAGTTACGATGTCCGCCCCTATAATGATAAGCGAACAGGTGTTTTATTAATACGAAAATGTGTTTTTAACCGAGTTGAGGAGGATGGAAGATGGCCGAAACAAATAAGCTCAAGGCTCTGGATGTAGCCTTAGCGCAGATTGAAAAGCAGTTTGGCAAAGGTTCCATTATGAAGCTGGGAGAATCGGCGACGATGTCAGTTGATGTTATTCCTACAGGTTCTTTGGCCTTAGATTTGGCTCTGGGTGTTGGTGGAGTGCCGCGTGGGCGGATCATTGAAATATATGGGCCTGAGTCTTCCGGCAAAACTACTGTGGCTCTGCATATCATAGCCGAGGCGCAAAAACTCGGAGGAGTAGCGGCATTTATTGATGCTGAGCATGCCTTAGATCCGGTATATGCCAAAGCTTTAGGTGTTAATCTTGAAGATTTGCTGGTTTCTCAGCCAGATACGGGGGAACAAGGTTTAGAAATATGTGAAGCCTTAGTGCGCAGTGCCGCAGTTGATGTTATTGTGCTTGATTCAGTGGCCGCTTTGGTACCTAGAGCAGAGATTGAGGGAGAAATGGGTGACAATCATGTCGGGCTGCATGCCCGCTTAATGTCTCAAGCCCTGCGTAAATTAACGGGATCGATCAGTAAAAGCAACACATGTGTTGTTTTTATCAATCAAATTCGTGAAAAAATTGGTGTTATGTTTGGCAGTCCGGAAACGACAACCGGTGGGCGGGCTTTGAAATTTTATGCCACCATCCGCATCGATATTCGCCGCCAAGAAGCTCTTAAGCAAGGCCAAGAGATTATTGGCAACAAAACCCGCGTGAAAGTCGTTAAGAATAAAGTGGCTCCTCCTTTTAAATCTGCTGATTTTGATATTATGTACGGAGAAGGAATCTCTAAAGAAGGAAGTATTGTCGATATAGGAACGGAGATGGAAATAATATCAAAATCAGGTGCCTGGTACTCTTACAATGGAGAACGATTGGGACAAGGACGAGAGAATGTCAAGGAATACTTGAAACTGCACCCGGACATGGCCCAGAAACTTGAACAGCTGATTCGTTCAAATATGAGCTCAGCGCCTTCTACGACAATGGAAGATGATTCCTTTGAAGAAGAATAAATCCCCTAAAAGTGCATGGGAAGCTGCTTTAGACTGCTTATCCAGAAGAGCCCTGACAAAGCGTGAACTTGAAACTCGTCTTAACAATAAAGGGTATGAGAGCAGTGAAATTCAGAGTGCTGTCGACAAATTGCTGGGTTATGGCTATCTTAATGATCGTGAACTCGCTTTAACCTATGCAAAGAGTCGCCTCCACCGATATTCACGCCGAAGAGTCACCGTGGATATGCGAAATCGCGGAATTAATGCTGATTTAATTGAGCAGGTCTTGGAGGAAGTATATTCTTGGGATGAAGAAGCAAATCTCTGCTTAGCTTTGGCACAAAAGTGGCGGGTTCAAGAAGAACAACGCTGGGAAGAGAAGGCTCTAAAGGAATCAGATAAAAAGTCGGTGCCGCTCGAATTATGGGTACAGCAAAGGGTTGTCCGCAAACTTATCCAACGAGGATATCCGTCAGATATAGTACAAAATGTTCTGGCAAAAATGCGAATAGAATAGCCTCATTTAGGACAAGCTTGACAATAATTACAAATGATATTAGAATCTTAACAGAGACCTGTCTCTGTTAAGATCTGACCTTTATGGTTTTCTTATAGATTTCGAGGTAGTCATTTTTAATATTGTTTTTGACTAACGAGAGTTGTAGGAAGGGGGAGAAGGTGGAAGAACTCCCGTATTAAAGGTTGCTTAAGAGACTGGTTTTGAACCAGTTTTTTTTATTTGATTGTTAAATTTTGAATTTTTACAAACAAGGAGGTGTAAATGTGATTGGAATATTTTTAACCGGTTTAATTGCCATCTTAGTTGGATTAGGTCTAGGAGCCTTGGTAGGCTGGCATATTCGTAGAAATACTGCCGAAAAAGTTATTGGTACTGCCGAAGAAGAGGCAAAACGGATTGTTGAAAATGCACTTTCTGCTGCAGAAAGCAAAAAACGTGAAGCAATTGTTGCTGCAAAAGAAGAAGCCATGCATATTCACAATGAGGTTGAAAAGGAAACACGCGAACGTCGAAATGAACTCCAACGCTTAGAACGGAGATTGTTACAAAAGGAAGAGAGTTTAGATCGTAAAATTGAGTCAATTGAACGGAAAGAGGAAAATTTACATCGTAAGGAAAGCGAAGTAGATTCCCTTAAAGAAGAATTGAATCAGCTTGTGGACAAAGAACAAGCCGAATTAGAACGTTTATCCGGTATGACCTCGGAAGAAGCAAAACAGCTCCTTCTGAAAAGAGTTGAAGAAGAGGTTCGCTATGAGTCAGCGATAATGATTAAAGAAATTGAGACTCGCGCCAAAGAAGAAGCCGAAAAGCGGGCGAAAAACGTTATTTCACTAGCCATTCAACGCTGTGCTGCGGATCATGTGGCTGAGACTACCGTATCTGTAGTGGCACTGCCGAGTGATGAAATGAAAGGGCGAATCATAGGCCGCGAGGGACGCAATATTCGAACGTTGGAAACATTAACTGGGATCGATCTTATTATTGATGATACACCTGAAGCTGTAATTTTATCTGGTTTTGACCCCATACGCCGAGAGGTAGCGCGTATTGCTTTAGAGAAATTGATCGCTGATGGCCGTATCCATCCTGCTCGCATTGAAGAGATGGTTGAAAAAGCTCAAAAAGAAGTGGATCAAAAGATTCGCGAAGAGGGAGAGCAAGCTACTTTCGAGACTGGGGTTCATGGATTGCATCCGGAATTGGTTCGGTTGCTTGGCCGATTAAAATTCCGCACCAGCTATGGTCAGAATGTGTTAAAACATTCCACAGAAGTTTCTCATCTTGCGGGATTAATGGCAGCCGAATTAGGAGTGGATGTTCAATTAGCAAAACGAGCCGGACTTTTGCATGATATTGGCAAAGCGGTGGATCATGATCTAGAAGGAACTCATGTTCAAATTGGTGTTGATCTGGCCAGAAAATACAAAGAGTCCATTGATGTTATACATGCTATTGAAGCTCACCACAACGATGTAGAACCTAAAAGTCTTGTCGCAGTATTAGTAGCGGCAGCTGATGCAGTTTCGGCAGCCCGCCCGGGTGCACGACGTGAGACTTTGGAAACCTATATTAAGCGTCTGCAAAAACTTGAGGATATCGCTGAAAGCTTTGATGGAGTTGAAAAATGCTTTGCTATTCAAGCGGGTCGGGAAGTACGCATTATTGTTAAGCCGGACAAGATTGATGATGTACTCGCACCACGAGTGGCGCGTGAGATTAGTAAGCGTATTGAAGAAGAACTTGAATATCCTGGGCAGATTAAAGTCGTTGTTATCCGTGAGACGAGAGCAGTTGACTTTGCTAAATAAACAAGTTTTTTATGATCAGGCGACGTTGAGTCGTCTGATTTTTTATCTCTAAGATATATAATAACCTTCCGTTAAATCCTACCTTCAGCTAAGTGCAGCTAAGTTTCTTATCTGCTAGGCAAATTAAGAACAATGCAGGAGATTAGATTCTTATGACGAATAATTTCCATGATAGATCAGAGCAATAGAGAGGATTGACAAGGGTGTTAGATAAAATACACAAGGATTCAAAACAGGTTTCAGAGGGAGCAGATCTACTAACTTCAATTTTAACAAGATATCCGGAATTAGGAGCAGTTCATTATTGGTGTGAGGAACATGCCCTTAAGTTCACATTTATGCTTAAACAGCCCTTAGAGCTTGAAACAGTACAGGTTGTGCTTCGGCCTGCTATGGAGCTGTATCATCATCTTGAACGTCAAACGATACGTGTTTTTCAAATAAGTTGTCACAGTGAGGAAGACGTTTCCGTCTTAAAAGTAGTCCGAGATTTAGAAAGCATCAGTCAAGGGGAAGTAGGATTGTTAGTTGAATTATTGAAGGGCGCGTTTGCCAAACAGCTGGTCTATGACGAGACAAGCCTGCCTGAAGAAGAGCTGGAAATTCATGAAGAAGTCATTAATCAGATGCTTTCTTCCATAAAACATATGGATATTTCTAAAAATGTTATAGCTTTGAGAGATGAGGGACGTGTTTTAGTTTTTAACTAGACGCTATATTTTGATTGATGACTCACACAGAATAATTTTCGTGTTAGTTTTATTGTGAAGAAAAAAGGGTAAGAATATGATGAAAAGTTCTATGGATTGAAGCGCAGGAGGTGTAATGTTGCGTATACTTTTTGTCGGAGATATTGTCGGTAAGCCGGGGCGGGAAGCAATTAGGAGATTTTTAAAGCCGCTTCAGCAGGAATATACTATTGATGTCACGATAGCAAATGCAGAGAATGCTGCAGCAGGAAAAGGATTAACGAAAGAGATTGCCGAAGAACTTTTTGATTATGGAATACAATTTTTTACAATGGGGAATCATGTCTGGGACAATCGGGATATTCTGAATTTTATAGATCAAGAGACCAGGATGATCCGACCTGCCAATTATCCTATTGGTGCACCTGGCCAGGGATCGGGCCTTATACGAATTAATGGCTGTAAAATTGGCGTTTTAAACTTGTCAGGGCGGGTGTATATGACACCATTGGACGATCCCTTTAGCGGAGCCATCCGTTGGATTAACCAGCTTAGGCAGGAGACTCCTATTGTTTTCGTTGATTTTCATGCCGAGGCGACTTCGGAAAAGGTTGCCTTAGGATGGTTTCTCGATGGAAAAGTCAGTGCGGTTGTTGGAACTCACACTCATATTCAAACCACGGATTTCAGAGTTCTTCCTCAAGGCACTGCTTATATTACGGATGTTGGAATGACGGGGCCAAGAGATTCGGTACTAGGCATTAAAAAGGAGATTATTATTAATCGATTTTTAACTCAGCTTCCAGCCAAGTTTGAATTAGCAACAGGTCCTATCCAAATTAATGCGGTAGTGATTGATATCGATGAGAAGTCTGGAAAGGCTCTAAAAATCGAAGCTATTCAACGATACTATGAGCATTAAGTAATTTAATATAAAAATCTGAAAACTTAGTTAAAAAAAGAGGATTTCCTCAGATCCTTCTCGAATAGATATTCAAGTAGTGGTAATACCTGTAAAAAGAATTCGAGCAGGAGGATGAATTATGGATGTATTAAAAGTTTCAGCAAAATCAAGTCCCAATGCCGTAGCTGGGGCACTTGCTGGGGTTTTGCGCGAAAGTGGCGGAGCTGAGCTGCAAGCCATTGGGGCAGGGGCTTTGAACCAAGCGGTAAAGGCTGTGGCCATTGCACGTGGTTTTGTAGCACCCGGTGGAGTCGATCTTGTTTGTATTCCAGCTTTTACAGATGTTGTTATCGATGGGGAAGAAAGAACAGCCATTAAGTTGATTGTTCAGCCACGCTAGGTTAATTGAAAGCACCTGTTTGTGAGTACAAGCAAACAGGTGTTTATTTATGTAAATTTTTAATCTGAAGGGGTGTGTTGAGATTGAATAAGTGTTTTATTGTTGACGGACATTGCGACAGTATCGGTTACTTGAGTAACCAAGGGAGAACGTTGTCTGTACCTAATGAGGGGGGACAATGGGATATTCCAAGAGCAAAAAGCTCTGATATCTCTCTTCAGTTCATGGCAGCCTTTATTGAAACTAAGTTTAAACCGTTTATGGCAACGATACGTGGATTAGAACTTATAGAAACCATTCACGATTTTGTAGAAGAAAATTCCGATCAGCTGTTTTTGCTTGAAACAAAATCGGATTTGAGCCGGATTCCAGATCCAGCGAAGATAGGAGTTTTGTTAAGTGTTGAAGGCGGGGAAATAATTGGTGAAAATTTATTTATGCTAGATATAATTTATCGGCTTGGGGTCAGGTCACTTGGCCTAACCTGGAACCATCGAAACGCTCTTGGGGACGGTGTCTGGGAACATGAAACTAAAAGCAGGCTGACGAAGCTGGGGCAGGAAGCTGTTAAGCGAATGAATCAATTAGGAATGCTGATTGATGTTTCTCATTTGAATGAAAACGGGTTTTGGCATGTTTTAGAACGATCAAAATACCCTATAGCCGCAACCCACTCTTGTGCCTATTCCCTTTGCCCTAATCCTCGAAATTTAACGGACGATCAGTTACGAGCTCTGGCAAAGAATAAAGGCATTGTGGGAGTGAATTTTTATCCTGGATTTTTAAAAGAGAGCGGTCCTGTCACTCGCAAAGATGTTGTTCGGCATATATCCTATATCGCCGAAGTAGCCGGAGTTGAAACGGTTGGGTTTGGATCAGATTTCGATGGCATTGACGAAACTCCAGATGGCCTGGAAAACGTAAGCGACTTTTCTTACCTCCTGGATGATCTAACAAAAGCTGGTTTCTCAGCAAAAGAAATCGAACAGATCTCAGGTCGGAACTTTCTGCGAGTATTATCAGACGTGCTACAATAATTATAGACTATTAGGAAAAGAGGTAGTAGAAGTATTGGACCAAGCAATGGGACTCTGCGAGGTTGATTTACATTGCCATACAACGGCGTCGGATGGACTGTTAACACCTAATGAACTTGTTCGTTCTGCTGCAGTATTAGGGTTAAAAGGGATTGGCATTACCGACCATGATACTATTCAGGGCTGGAGAGAGGCGGAAGAAGCAGCAGACGTCTGCCAAATTCAACTTTTAAAAGGAATTGAGTTAAATACCGATTGGAACGGGAAAGAAGTTCATATTTTAGGATATGAACTTGATGACTCATCGAATTATTTAAATCAAACGTTAAAAAGCTTGAGAGATGCTCGGAAAAAAAGAATGCTTGAAATTCTGGATCGATTTCAACATCTAGGGATTACGATCGCAGTTAAAGAAATTCAAAAGTTTGCTAAAGGTGAATCCATTGGTCGTCCTCATATTGCCCAGGCACTTATAGAACAAGGTTATGTCAATAGTATTAAAGAAGCATTTGACTGTTACATCGGAAAAGGTGGTCCGGCGTATGTCCCGCTTCATAAGCTAACCCCTGAAGCGGGGATTAAACTAATCAGAGAGTCTCATGGAGTTGCCGTTCTTGCTCATCCAGGGATCAATCGCCTTGAAGAAGGAATCAAACCTTGGATCGAGGCTGGCCTTCAGGGAATTGAAGTATCTCATTCAGAACATAATCAAGAAGACGAACTTCGATATCGTTCGTTAGCCGAAAAATATAACTTGGTCATGACGGGCGGATCAGATTTTCACGGTGAGGAGCGGAAGCCTGGAGTAAAGCTCGGGCATTGGGGAGCGCCAGAGGAGGTAATTCAACAAATACTGGTCTTAGCGAAAGGTAATTAGCGTTTCATGTAAATATCAGGGTTAAAATTCTACTCTCCGGCATAGAATAGTTAGAGAGCAAGTCGGGGGGGGGGTGCCAGTGGATTCTGCGGACGAAATACAATTGTTGCGGGCTCGCGTGGGAGAGTTGGAACAGCGGGTTGAACATTTAAGAGTTAGCCGGCGTGTTCTTATGAACTTATTAGAAAAGGTCGAGCGTGAAAAGGTTGCACTCGTACATAATCTCGAGAAGGAGAATGTTCGCTTGCAAAGGGACAATAAACGATTTGCCAAATGGATATTTTCCAAAAACAAAGAGATTGTTGAGCTGAAGGAAAAAGTTGAAACCTCGGTGCAAAAAGCATGAGTAAAATAATAACTACTCGTGCTTTTTAGTGTTCATTGTCAGCATTATATAATAATTGTCCAAGCTTAGTAGTTGGGGTATGGTGTTCATGGATCAGCTCACATGTTCGGGAATTTAAGCCAATGGTTTGACCTAAGCTGCTTCCCCAGTGAGGGTGATGGTCAGCAATGTTTAAAGGGGCAGCCATTAAAGAAGGCCCTTTCTTCAGAAATTTCCAGATAGATCCGGGCATTTGCTGCATTAAAACAATGAAGACGCGCTGCCATAAGCGGACCTTGACGAGAGATTTACCACAATCATGGAGAAGCGCTGCCGTCATTAAATCCTGAAACTCGGAAGAAGAAAGGGCAGTTTGATAAGGCAAAAGACTTTGGGCTACTGTCAGGGCGTGACGTTGTTCGGCCTTTGATTGCTGAAGAAAAAGTGAGTTTGCCTGGGGGGGTAATATTTGTCTCGCCCAAAGCAGCTCGTCAGGATGTATCAGAGGGAAAAATGCTTGAACAAATTGACGAATACGATAAAACATGCCTGTTTCCTCCTTTCTTCATAATAAGGATCTGGAGCCGGTCTGACAAGTATTCAAGAGTAATTTCTAGTAATTAGGGAAACCTATGAAGTAATTAGACACTCATACCGTTGTGAGGTAGCCTTGATGAATGAAAATGGGTCGCATGGGTCTATGACATTGACAATTGACTTCAAATAATTGTTACACTATGTTATCCCAGGAATATCTGATATACTAGTTAGAAACTGTTGGAGAAAGGAAGCTAAACTAAGTATGCAGTCCAATCGTATTATTCAAGAAGCCCTAACTTTTGACGATGTCCTAGTTGTTCCTGCAAAATCTGACGTCCTTCCGCGGGACGTTGATGTCAGTACTTATCTTACAAAAAAGATCAAACTCAATATCCCCTTAATGAGTGCAGGAATGGATACGGTGACCGATTCGCGGATGGCGATTTCTATAGCTCGAGAAGGTGGTATTGGGATTATTCATAAAAACATGAGCATCGAGCAGCAGGCCTTGGAAGTCGATAAAGTTAAACGATCGGAGCATGGGGTTATTACAGATCCTATCCATTTGAAACCAAATGATAAAATAGCGGAAGCTCTAAAACTTATGGAACGCTATCGGATCTCAGGTGTTCCGGTTACCGTTGACGGGAGATTAGTCGGGATATTGACGAATCGGGACCTGCGTTTTGAGAAAAATTATGATCGCCTTATAGGTGACGTTATGACAAAGATGAATTTGGTGACGGCACCAGTCGGTACAACTCTGGAGCATGCGAAAGAAATTTTAGCTCAGCATAAGATAGAAAAACTGCCGCTTGTGGACGCGGAAGGAACTCTAAAAGGACTAATAACCATTAAAGATATCGAAAAGGCGAGACAATATCCAAACTCAACAAAAGATGAAAGAGGTCGTTTGCGCGTCGGAGCTGCGATAGGAGTTACTGCAGATACTATAGAACGAGCTGATGCTTTAGTTAAGGCAGGAGTCGATGTTCTTGTGCTCGATACGGCTCACGGACACTCCAAAGGGGTTATTGAAACAGTCCAACGTTTGAAAGTTCATTTTCCGGAAATCCAGTTGATCGCCGGAAACGTTGCTACAGCGGAGGCTACCCGAGAGCTGATTAAGGCTGGTGCCGATGCGGTTAAAGTTGGAATCGGACCAGGATCAATTTGTACAACTCGTGTGGTGGCAGGTATTGGTGTTCCCCAGATTACGGCAGTTATGAATTGTGCAGAAGAAGCGGACAAGTATGGAATTCCAATAATCGCCGATGGCGGAATCAAGTTCTCAGGCGATATCGTTAAAGCCATAGCAGCTGGGGCTCGAATTGTGATGATCGGAAGTCTTTTCGCCGGGACTGAAGAAAGCCCGGGAGACATGGAAATCTATCAAGGCAGGAGCTTTAAAGTATATCGAGGGATGGGCTCTATTGGAGCCATGAAAGAGGGAAGCCGCGATCGGTATTTCCAAGAAAAAGATCAGAAACTAGTTCCGGAAGGGATTGAAGGTCGAGTTCCTTATAAAGGCCCTGTTTCAGAAACAATTTACCAAATGATCGGAGGTTTGCGCGCAGGGATGGGGTATTGCGGAACTGCGACAATTGAAGCTCTTAGGACCCAAACTCAATTTGTACGAATAACCGCCGCAGGATTACGGGAAAGTCATCCTCACGATGTTACGATTACAAAAGAAGCACCAAATTACAGTTAAGAATGGGGGGGAGGGGGGAAAGTCCTTTCCTGTTGCAGCGGAGGTATATATGAATAATGCTTTCTGGAGATACATGCTCCTATTAGGCTTGCTCTACCTTTTTTGGAGCGAGTTTTTTGTTTCAGGAGGTATCCTGACTCAATTAGCTCTAAATTTTGCCATCTTTTATCCCCTTGGTTTTTTAGTAGGATATCGTCCGCAGCAAGAAAGTCTTGCTGCGGCATATATTGCTGGCTTTATTTTTAATTCCTTATCATATGTTGTTGCCTATAGTTATGGAATTCCTTTGGGAAATTGGTCTATGGTTATTCTGGATTTTGCCAGTTTTATCATGGTTGTTAAAGTTGGAGCGATTATCGGAAAACGTGCACAATCATAACTATGAGGAGTGAGAATAATGAGAATTGTTATTGCCCCCGATTCATTTAAAGGATGTTTGAATGCTATAAATGCAGCCCTTGCAATGCAGAAAGGAGCACGCAGGGTTTTCCCGGAAGCACAAATAGATCTGATTCCCATGGCGGATGGGGGAGAAGGAACAGTCGAAGCGGTTTTAAGTGCTGTTAAAGGCAGAAAAGTAGAGGTCAGTGTTAAAGACCCCATTGGACGTCGAATATCAGCATCTTATGGTCTTATCGAAAATGATAAGACAGCAATTATCGAAATGGCCGCAGCTTCGGGATTGCCGCTCTTGCGCGCAGAAGAAAGAAATCCCCGTATTACCTCTACCCAAGGAACAGGACAATTAATTAGGGATGCCTTGGATCGTGGTGTTAAAAAAATATTGCTGGGGATTGGCGGCAGCGCTACAAATGACGGCGGGGCAGGGCTAGCTGCTGCTTTGGGTGTTAAGTTGTTGAATGGTCAAGGCGAAGAGCTTCCCCCGGGAGGGGCTGCTTTGGCAAACCTTCAGGACATAGAGCTCTCGGAACTTGATTCACGTCTGGCTGAGGTCCAATGTGAGGTTGCCTGTGATGTGCAAAATCCCCTTTGCGGGCCGGAAGGAGCAAGCGCGGTTTATGGACCTCAAAAAGGGGCAAAACCTGAAGACATTAGGATTTTGGATGCTGCTTTGTTGAATTTTGGAGAGAAGTTAAGCAAACTCTCTGGTATAAACCTTTTGGAATTGCCGGGAGGCGGAGCCGCGGGAGGATTAGGCGCTGGGCTTGTTGGCTTTTTGGGCGCCAAATTACGCCCAGGTTCACAAATGATTCTAGATGTGGCGAAGGCTGAGGAAAAAATTAGACATGCGGATCTGGTTTTAACAGGTGAAGGAATGACTGATTTCCAGACGGCCTATGGTAAAGTACCTGTCGGAGTTGCAGCTTTAGCCGCTAAGTATCAGGTTCCTGTCTTGGTTGTTTCAGGTGCGGTAGAAGGTCAGCCCGATCTTCTTGGGGATTATGGAGTAAATTGTTGCTTCAGCGTCTCAGAAGGCCCGGGGACTTTAGAAGAAGCATTTTCCAAGGGAGAAGTTCAAATAGAGAGGGCTGTTTGGAGAATCTTAACAGTTTGGAAGCTTGGAGCAGAATCAGCTTCCGGAAAAGGAAATTATTAAATATTTAGCCGATATCCCGCCTTTCAGAAGAAGGAAAAATTTGGAATATGGCGAATAGATAAACGATCAGGTACTGTTCGCATCTGAATATAAGGAGGAAAGGGGGAATAATCGTGGCTGATTTATCTCGCAGAGAACGAAAGAAAAAGGAAACGCGTGAAAAGATTTATGCCAATGCCATGAAACTTTTCCGATCACAAGGCTTTGGAGCAACCTCTATTGAACAGATTACTCAACATGCGGATGTTGGAAAAGGAACGTTCTACAACTATTTTCCGACCAAAGAAGCAGTTGTACTGGAATTTTCCAGGCGTACTTGCCAAAACCTGATCGATATTGGCCGTTACAATCCTAGCCTGAATATACGACAACGCTTAGAAAGTCTTCTTCATGATTGGACTGATTTTATGGTGCGAGATCGCGAAATTACTTGGGTTACGATCCGCAATCGTGACGGAGCAGAATATGACATGAGCTTGCATTATGCTTTGCTGGCAATTCTCAATGTGGGGCAAATGAATGGAGAGATAAACCGCGATTTTGATCCGGCCTTCTTGGCAGAAAGTCTTGAGGGAATGGTAGTTCAGCATTTCATGCGTTGGTTTGTTTCAGGTTCGGGTAATTTACATGCTGAAGTCAATGCTGCCCTAAGCGTTTTTTTAGATGGACTCTTAGAAAAAGAGCAAAAAGAGGCTTGAGGTTCTTCATATCCCTCCGTTGTTTCACATAGTGTAACAGCGGAGGGATTTTTATGTGCAAACGATTTAGTCCCAGAAGTCTTGGCCTCTGGCTCGGGCAGATGCCAGTAGGGTCGTTTAATGATATTACCGACGTTCCGGGAGTAAAAGTGGGTAACGTTTCCCTTGTCAAAGGAGAAGGCCCGCTGCTTCCATCCGGCAAGGGTCCGGTAAGGACCGGTGTTACAGCAATTATTCCACGTTCGGATAATCTATATCTTCATCCCTGTTGGGCTGGAATTGAAGTTATCAACGGGTATGGAAAATCAATGGGAGTTCCCTTTATTCAAGAGATGGGCTATCTAAATTGCCCTATTATGCTGACAAATACCTTGAGTGTTAGTGATGTGGCTCATGGGGTAATCACATATATGCTGCAGCAAAATCCAGAGATTGGAAACGACGCCAGGACTCCAAATGTGGTTGTTATGGAATGTGACGATTCGTTTTTGAATGACATACGCGGACGACATGTCAGACCCTGGGACGGGCTTTTGGCGCTTCAGCATGCAAGGGGAGGGCCGATAGGTCAGGGGAATATTGGAGCCGGCGTAGGGATGTCTTGCTTTCAACTCAAAGGAGGAATAGGGAGTTCATCCCGTATAGTCATAAGCAAAAGCAGAATTTATACTCTTGGAATGTTGGCTTTGGCGAATTTCGGGCAATTAAAAGATTTAATTATTTCAGGTGTACCAATCGGAGGGCTGTTGACGATTCAAGCCAGGGGATATATACCCGGATCTTTAATTCTTATAGGTTTAACTAACGCCCCATTATCGAGATGGCAATTGAGGCAGCTTGCACGCCGAGCAAGTCTGGGAATGGCCCGGACAGGGTCCATTTCTATGACAGGAAGCGGAGATTTTTGTCTAATGGTTTCCACTGCTCCTTTTGAAGTCCGCAATTTTCTATCGGATTGGGATCTCGATGAATTTTTTCGGGCGGTTGTTGAAGCAACGGCAGAAAGTATTTGGAATGCTTTATTTCTGGCGGAAACTATGGAAGGCAGAGATGGACATGTGCGCCAAGCTCTTCCGTTTGAGGAAACGATTGAACTTATCAAAGCTTGGAAAGGTGGTTACCATAACCGGAATCCTTTCCCTAAGAGTTAAGTATTGCATTAAATTTGTCATGAATTTCAATTTTTGTGCGTAAACATGCTAAAGGAGAAAAGCTAAGGGAGGTTCATTGTGAAAATCACCTGGGATATGATTTGGGAAGCTCATCCAGAAGTATTTATCGCACAAAATTGGGTGGAATGTACGGAAGACAAAAAAAAAGCAAATCGTCTTCCTGCCCAATATTCCTATTTTATGGGCGGGGAGACGACGCTTAGAGTTGGAATTGTTGCCTGTTCTTCAATTTCACGCGAAGAAGAGTTTCTGCTTGCAGGTGTGTTATGGGGTAATAGATTGAGTAATGGGGCGAAGACAATTATATATTTTGTTGCTCCTGATTTTTCTATGGCCTTTTTGAAGAGTATTATTAAAATCGGCGGGAGTATTTCCGCCCGGGCTGTTTATTGGCGCGAAAAACTCACTCCGAGTTTATACTTGATTCCCGAAGAACGGCAGAGTATCCGGTTGCGGTGTACAATTGGTGAAGAACGTCCGGACTGGAAACGATGGGGACAGGGATTAAATCCTGTAGCTCGACAACAATTAATGATTGTCAATAAGTTTTTCACAGAGCTGAGCAGTCGAAGAATCCGTACGGAATTTAAGCAGCAACATATTGCTTTTCTCTGGGGGAATTATGAAATAGCTGAAGTTCGAAGAACCGGTAAAAAATTCGAATTAAGCAGTAGGGTTAAATGGCTTAAAGATCAAGATCTATCCTTAAAATGGCAAAAGCAAGGCTGGGTGGACGTCTCCGGTACTCTTAACAGCGAATTCAGCGGCTCGATTTATAGTATCCTGGATTACTTGGAAAATCTTGAGTCTAAGAGAAAACTCCGATCACAGGATCTGCTTTCACTCTGGCTTCACCAAGGTGACGGCGTTTTGAAATCCCTCTGGGGAAGTCCTTGGCCTTGGCCCTGGTTGCCAAAAGAACGCAGTGAAAATTCAGTCTTGGAATTAGAGCAATGGTATTTCTTCCAAGGGAATGGTCAGCTTAGTGTTGTTTGTCCAATTTTTGAAAAGCCGCTTATGAAAGCCTCTAAAAGTGTTATTTTGTCCAGTGTACTTGATTGCAGCAGTTTACTCGAAAACGCCAGGGATGAACTGGGCAATTTGTTGGTATGGGATGGTCGTATCCATTGGTTAACAACGCCCGGAATGGAGGATGAACTAAGACGTTGGTATTGCTGGATAAAAAATATTGATGACTTCCCTATCTGGACGCTGCCGGACAATTGGAAAGAAAAGGGGATTTATGAGCTAAATAACCGTGCGCCTCTTTTTAACGAATGAGTCAAGCTGTTAAGGAATTCGTACAATTTTCCAAGCGAGGCAAATCAATCATTACTTCTGTTCCGGCCTGTTGATAGGAATCTTTAAAGTGCAGCTTACCGTGATGGGCAAGGACTATTCTCTGAGCAATTGTCAGGCCAAGGCCTGTTCCGCCTATTTGAGTTGTGAAAAAGGGATCAAGTACGCGCTGACGGAGATCTTCTGGAATACCATGACCATAATCGATAAAGCTGATTCGAACGTATTGGTCGGTAATAGTCAGACGAATGATCACCCTTCCATCTTGGGACGATGCTTCAATGGCATTGTTTAACAACGAGAGGAAGGCTTCTGAGAGCTGTTCTTGGTCTCCCAACACATAGACAGGGTCTGCATTGAAATCAAAAAAAATTGAAATCCCTCTATCTTTGCTGCGAGGTTCAATGAATTTTAATATAGCCCTGAGTGTTTCGGTAAGATTAATTTGTCTCATTTGTGGAGCCGATGGGTTTGTAACCAGAATAAATTTATTTAGAATCCGATCAATGGACTGGATTTCTTCAAGGAATAGCTCTCGATAAGGGCGGAAGGATTCAGGCCATTCTTCGGGTTTAATTAATTGCATAAATCCTTTGATCGTTGTCAGTGGATTGCGGATTTCGTGAGCTAATCCAGCGGATACCTGATTGATTACGGAAAGCTTGGCAAATTGAACATATGCTTCCGAGCGTTTCTTTTCTTCGCTGATGTCGTAAAGTGTTAGAAGTACTCCGTAGGGCTTATTATGATTATCAAGCAATGGTTGTGTTTGATAGCGCAAATATTTTATACCTTCTTGTGAGGCCTTCCAGGTGAATTCCCCGTAGTCAGAAGAATTAATTGACCTAATATTTGATGAAATTCCCAATATTTCGGCAACTCTGCGGCCAATTAGTGATGATTCCGGTAACATTAAAAGATGGCAGGAAAGGTCATTCGATTCGAGAATTGTTCCTGAATTATCAAGAATCATGATTGCTTCTCGTGTATAGTCAATGGTCGGGATGATGGAGGTTTTTTGATGAAGTAAAACATGAATTGCTTTCATATGCCGTTGGTGGAGAGTTTTGAGACGGATCTGACTTCGGTCAAAGAAAAACAGGGTTACCAGTAATAAGATGAGAAACAGTACATGAATAATATATAGTTTAATTGACGGAAATTTGTTATAGCCTAATGAAAAAACTAAAAGCAAAGTTGTGGTTATGATCCAGGCTTTGCCCCAAGAACTGGATAAAAGATCAAACCAAATTATGATAACTGTGTAGGGAAGAAGAACAAGTATTAGTTCAAAGATAATGTTGAGGTGAGTAAAAGAAATAACTAAAACGTTAACGATCAGAAAAAGGGACAATATTAATAAGATACCATGGCGATGGAGTGTACGGTACTTACGGGAAAACACAGACATTACTCCTTCCGGAATTAACAATAAACTCTGAAATAGTGTATCACAAAGCTCAGGTAGAAAATTGTAAAAAAAAGGAGAGCTTGAGATAAAGAATTTTTAGGTGAAAATATATAACATATGTTGTATAATTATGCAATAAGAAAGGAGATAGGACCATGAAATTGCGTAAGGCGAAAATAGCCGATGTGGAAGAGATGATGTCATTGATTAATAATAATGCTGAGCAGGGACTAATGCTTCCACGCTCGAGGAATATGCTCTATGAGAATATTCGAGAATTTATGTTGGCTGAAGAAGATGGGCAATTAGTAGGAGTTGCCTCACTTCATATTTTATGGAGTGATTTAGCCGAAATACGTGCCCTGGCAGTTGACGATAATCACAGAAGACAGGGAATAGGCACAAAAATTGTTAAGGCAATCGAGGAGGAAGCCCGCGACCTGGGATGTTCCAGGCTATTTGCTCTCACATATCAACCCGAATTCTTCAAATTTTGTGGTTATGAAGAGGTAAGTAAAGATCAGATGCCGCAAAAAGTTTGGAGAGAATGCATAAATTGTATAAAATTCCCAAATTGTGATGAAATAGCTGTAAGCCGAATAATTTAGTTGTAAGTAACGAATATTAAATTAAATCGTTATAATTATCATATTACGTAAAAAATCCATCGCATCAGTATCAACTGAACGATGGATTTTTGTAAACTCATTATTCCTTGATAGCAGAACGTAAATTATTACGATTGGAACCAACCTCGTGATCGTTGTTGGAGAATGGTATGAAGAAAATCCCACTGAAGATCTAGGTAAGCATTAGTCATTTCATATTCACTTAAGCCTTTGGCTTGAAGATATTCGCGCGAAGATAATTCAAATTCTCGTATAAATCCTAGAATCTCATCCCTGTGAGTTGACAGCATTTTTCACCCTCCATTTCGAAAACAGTGTAGTATTGTCTCAATTTGCATAATCCTTTTATTCAAATTTATTATAAACAAATATCATTAAAAATTCTGTTGTAATTGGGAGTTGGGTAAATGAATTAAAATAGAAAGAATGAAGAACTAACAAGAAATATTGCAGTTTTGCGTAGAATAAACAGATTGTGACGGGTAATAACGCCAAAGTGAAATATCAAATAATAAAAGATTCCCTGCTTTATAATGATATTTTGCCTTTTTAAGATTTTTTAGCATAAAATAGCAATCCCCCAAATTGTGATGAACACCAGCGATATAGCCTTTGGATAGGAGTTTTCGTGTCAGCCAAGGGGATCCGTTATTGGGAAATCCTTTTGTCCTGACAGCGTGTAAACTGCGTTCAAAGAGTTTAATCGCTTCGGGAATCTTGCCGATTTTGAGAAGGGCAACGCCTTGAGTAGCTAACAAGAGTGGGTCGAAAAGCGCATTAGGGTTATCTCGAATTATATAGAGGACGGGAATAGGTCTTCCTTCTTTAAGAAGAATATCGCACAAAGTAGTACATAATAGAGGGTCCTGAGAACTAAGAAATTTTTCTAAAAGTGAGATTGCCTGAGTTGGCTCATGAAAATAGTAATAGAGCTGACTGGCGAAACGAGATAAGGACAGTGGACTAGTATCTTGGGCAATGGAATGTGCCATACGTTGAGCTGTGACTTTTCTCTCAGGGGGAGAAAAGTATCTTTTTTTAACCATTGCAATGTAGGATATAATCAGACCGCTTGACAGCACTATTAGACCAATGTTAACTCCGAAAATCCCTATCGCAGCAGTAAAAACAAATAAGGTTAACGTTGCAAGAAACATAAAGAAATAGATCTTTTGTACATATAGTATTTCTCTATCAATTTGAACTCCCTGCATTCCATCCCCCCATAACATACTACGATGGATTGTGGACAAATAGACCCCCGATTTTTAAAAAATTATGCAAAAAAAAAGATTCCGAGGACATAACCTCGGAATCTTTTTTTTGCATAATTTTATGGTGGAGGTAAGCGGGATCGAACCGCTGGCCTCTAAAATGCGAATCTAGCGCTCTCCCAGCTGAGCTATACCCCCAACAACACTTAATTATATGCCAAAAAAATAAAATTGCAAGTAGTTTAACGATGCAATTTAGGTAAAATAGTCAGCTTCAATTGAAATGGCTCAGAGGATTTCCGCGTCCGGAAACCCTCATTTGCGCAAGGTCTAGAGAGTGAAGTCTACTAGACTTACTCATCTTAACATAACGCATATTTTGTCGAAAATCAATGTGTAATTTATTGTAGATTTTGTTATTTGAGGATCATTATAGGCGAATTTCTTCATTAAGGGGCAAAATACCAACAGTATGTAATCTATACTCGCTCTTTATTTATTTAGTGAAGAAATACATACCCTAACTCTGAAGAAGTTAATCATAATTATTTGAAATTTTCGAACTAGGTATTGTTTTTTAGCGAAATCTATTTTAAAATAAAATTAAATGGTATGATGGTCTGACCAGCATATCCTGATAATCTTGGAAGCTAGCCAGAATATCGTATGAGAATATTACTTTGAGGAGGATGCCTCTATGGCAAATGCTCGTTCTGCTGAATTATATGAAAGATTTAAAGCAAAACTGGAAGCCGTATCAGGGGAATGTTATCGAGTGGACACTGAAGAGGAAGCCGGGAAATTGATAGGAACAGTTCTCAAGGACAAAGGTGTTCAGAATGTTGCTCTTTTAGAAGGAGAAGTAGCGAAAAAAGGAAATTTTGCTCAACAGTTAAAATCCATGAACATAGACGTGATGAGTGATAACTTTCGAAAAGTTACCCCAGACGCTCAAGCCGGGATTACACAGGTTTCTTACGCTATTGCCGAATTAGGTACTTTAGTCCAGGCTGATGATGATGCCAATGTCGACCAACGGTTATGTTCAACTCTCGTTCCGATTCACGTTGCTGTCGTAAGGACTGAAACGCTCTTACCGAATCTGGCAGAAACGATGTCAACAATCCATCGACTCCCTCGAATACCTGGATTTGTGGGTTTTATCACTGGACCTAGCAGAACTTCCGATATTGAACGAGTTTTAACAATTGGAGTCCATGGTCCTAAACAACTTATTGTTGTCTTTGTTGATTAACAGGGAGAGGAAGTGGCCTAAATGGCAGATAAACAATTTAAAAAGAAAATTTCAGACGCGTTGGATAATGACGTATTACGTGGTGCACTAGGACGCTTTGGAGATACTTATATTGCAGCACGGGAAAAGGCTTATGAAGGCTATGATTTTCCCTCGATTCGTGAAAATATTGTTAAAGTTAAGTCCTATGCAGCGAGTCATTTGGATGAGATGATTGATCAATTTGAAAAAACAGCTACTGCCAGAGGAGCAAAAGTTTTCCGGGCAGCTACAGGAGAGGACGCCAAAAAATATATTAGTGAGTTAGCAAAACAGCAAGGTGTAAAGCGTATTGTCAAATCAAAATCAATGGCTTCAGAAGAAATTTTGCTCAACAAAGCTTTAATGGCTGAAGGAATAGATGTTCAAGAAACAGACTTGGGTGAATGGATACTTCAGCTCGCCGGACAGCATCCATCGCATATGGTTATGCCGGCGATCCATATGACTAAGGAAGAAGTTGCCGATATTTTTTCAGGACACCTGCAAAGAGTGAGCCAACCCGTTATTACAGAGTTGGTTAAAACAGCTCGTGCAGAACTGCGCAAAAAATTCCTGGAAGCAGACATGGGGATTTCGGGAGCGAACATGGCCATTGCGGAAACAGGCACTTTGATGGTCGTTACCAATGAAGGGAACGCCCGACTTACCTCTACTTTGCCTCGAGTTCATGTTTTTCTGGTGGGAATCGAAAAACTTGTTCCTAACTTTGAAGATGCTACACATATTTTGCAAGCCTTACCCAGAAGTGCGACTGCCCAGCAGATAACAAGCTATGTAACAATGGTTACCGGCCCAACTCCTGCCTATTATGAAGATGGTTCCGTAAAGGATAAGGAGTTTCATATTATCCTAATGGATAATGGACGGCGTAAAATGTATAACGATCCTAAGTTTAAAAAGACTTTCCAATGTATTCGCTGTGCATCTTGTCTGAATGTTTGCCCTGCCTTCCAACTTGTAGGCGGACATGTTTACGGTCATATTTATACGGGTGGAATTGGAACAATTTTAACGAATTTCTTAAACTCGGAAAACGATGCCAAAAATCCCCAGAATCTATGTCTTCAATGCGGGAAATGCGCTGAAGTATGTCCGGGAAATTTAGATATTCCTGAGATGATTTTAGAGTTGCGCAACCGGATGGGAGAAAAGCAAGGTCTTCCTTTCACTCAAAAGTTTGCTTTAGATGTTGTTTCCAATAGACGGCTATTTCATTCCTTATTACGTGTTGCTTCTAAGGCTCAAAAGCCTTTTACGAAAGGACAGCCTGTTATCCGTCACTTGCCGCTCTTTCTAGCGGGAATGACTGAGAAAAAGAGCTTACCGGCAGTTGCTGATATACCATTTCGCGATGTGTTTAAAACAATCAAACAGGATGTTAAGAGACCAAAAGGAAAGATTGCCTTTTACTCAGGCTGTTTAATTGACTTTGTCTATCCGCGAATCGGCGAAGGCGTTATCAGCGCTCTTAATGAAAAGGGATATGAAGTCGTATTCCCAGAGGGACAATCTTGCTGCGGAGCTCCGGCGACTTATATGGGTGATCGCAATAATGCTCGAAAATTGGCCATCATGAATATAGAAGCTTTAAATGCAGAAAGCGTTGATTATGTGGTCAGTGCTTGCCCTACTTGTACTCATGCCCTTAAAGACAGTTTCCAGGATCTTGTTAAGGATGATCCGTCTCTAGCTGCCCGTGCTGCAGAATTAAGCCGTAAATCCTTTGACTTTTCTAAATTGCTCTCAGATCTTGGCGGTTTAGAGCCGGGGGGAGACGGGGTGCCTCTTAAAGTTACTTATCATGATTCCTGTCATTTAAAACGAAAAATGGGAGTTTATGCTGAGCAGAGAAAACTTCTAAGTGATACAACCGGAGTAGAACTTATAGAAATGAAAGAGTCTGATCGCTGCTGTGGATTTGCAGGTTCCTATTCAATCAAATTCCCAGAGCTATCCGAACCGATTTTGGAACGCAAGCTTAATAATATTGAAGCAACTGGGGCAAAGGTTGTTGCTGTGGACTGTCCGGGATGTTTGATGCAAATTTCGGGGGGCTTAGATAAAAGAAACCCCAATATAAAAGTTGTTCATACAGCTGAACTCTTATTTGATAAGCGTAAGAAAACTTCAAAAAAGAGCTAAGATGTTATTGCCTTTAACAAAATTTGTGAAAAGATGATTGTTTTCGTGCAAGGATTTTCTTACCATCAGTTCGAATAGTTATATAGGGAAATGAATTCTTTGTCCGGTATAACGTAGGCTGGATATTAAGCCTCAAAAAAATGAAATCGAAAGGACAAGGAAGACGAAAGTTCCCGTTATCTTAGCTGCCAAAGAATGTTCCTTTTCTTAAAAAGTGCTGCAGCACCAAGAAGGGATGTCTCAGTCAATGCACCTCTGTAAAGCGGAGTGGTTCGTTGCAAGCGCTGAGAATGGTGAAGCCTCTGAGAAACAACTCAGAGGCTTTCTTTTACCCATTATACATGATCTAACAGCTGACTTCTTCAATAGAAATAGTTAAAATCATGATCGTAAGTGAAGGAACATAACTATTACCTGAAGGAATTTCTTTGGAAAAGATAGAATATTAAGGGTTATAATAAGGTTAGGTAAGCGATTTTTTCTACAGATAAGTAGATTAGAGGGGTGATAATCTTGGGAATATATGACCTTTTCATATTACCCAAAACAACGGGCCCGATAGATCTTCCGGTAACATCTGCACGCATTGCTGAATTATTTTCTGAGTTTTTAAGACGTTATTATGAATGGAAAAGTGCACAACTCAAGGAAATGATCATTATACTTTTGTTGCTGATTGTGGGAGGAAGTATCTTAAGTATTCCGTGGTTATTACCTAATATCGGAATGACCTTAAGTTTATGCTTGCTGTTATTATTTTACATAACTGTTAAATGTTATATAACTATTAACCGAAAGGTAAGTCATTTATATGTCAACGTACATGTTTTGCAGCATCACTTAGTTGGCAAAGTTGAGGTGGGGTTTTGTGATCATCGGGAGCCTTGTTATTGTGCTGAGGAATTTATGGATTACGTGTTAAGAACTTACAATATCTCTCTAAACAAGATCCTAAGCTAATAATTTAAAGCATGTCCACTTGCGGTGTTAAGAAAAGTGAGTTTGAAGCTGCAGATTAACCTTGAGATCGGCAAAGATTTAGTGGCTGTTGCATAATGAATATTTATACATTTTGCAACAGCCACTTTAATGGTGCGATTTTAGCGTTAAGTTTGTTTGACTGCCGCCGATCTATAGTTCCATAACTGCGGCCTCATCTCGATCAAGTTTATCCATGCAAACTTTAAAGCGTGATCTTAAATTGGCATCATTTACGGCATCACGCATTTGACGCAATAAATCAATGGTCCGCCGAAAAACACTGATGATATCCCCTTCATCGAGATTACACATGGTTTGTACTTCACTAAATGATTGTCCTTGACTCCAAGCATACGTTATGACAGCTACTCGGGGGTCATAGCGTACAGATTCTTGCCCGCAAATGCTCTGAATGTAGGTGATGATATCCTTAATAGGTGTTGAATCAAAGACAATACCCCGCTGAAAAACATCATTTTTGCGAGCTTCAAAATCAATACTCGAAAGTAAAGCATTAATTTGGTCATCATCAAGCTGGTGAAAAATATCGGAATAAATTAATTCAGTGACCAGGAGTTCTTGGACATAAATTCTACTAGCGCAAATTCCGCGAGGCAACAGCTCATCGCCGCGTAAATATCCAATTTGACGGAGGTGATTTTTTTTATACTCATATTCCCTTAGAAAGGCGTTCTCTTCCGGAAGAGTTTCGAGAGCATTCAGAAGCTCTTTTTGTTTTTGTTTTAACATAAGGAAGGACTTACTGTGATTTTCACAACTTTCTCGTTGCTCAGAAGGACAATTTAGGGGAGGGTGTGCTAATATTTTTTCCCAGGAACGAATCTTTCGGGCCATTTCCCGTCCATAGGCACGGTTCTGTTTTCGGGGTCCAAGTGCCTTATAGGCTTTGCGCAGCCTTTCTAACTCCTTCTGTTTCGGGCGATGTTTTATCGGGCACTTGAAGGATCCAACCTCTTCACACAAGTTTCTCTTGGATTCTTCAAGTTCTTTTTCTATTTTGGTCAACTCACAATGAAAGTGGTCTGAGTTCAAGCGGTAACTAAAGGCTGCGAAACTCTTTTGAAAATAGGTTCCAATTTGTTCAGGTGTAAGAGTTGCTGTGAGATTCAGAACAGTATTATAGGTTAAGCGGAATTGACTTGTTAAAGGCTCCAGTTTATTTAATTGAAATCTGGGAGGAGGGCTTTTTTCCATATAGGCTAAATCAACCATGGCAAAAGAATACCCTTTTTTATCGATTCCTCTCCGACCGGCACGTCCTGACATTTGAAAAAATTCATGGTTAGCCAGAGGCCGGAAATTGCGGCCATCGTATTTATTGAGGGAATCGAAACAAACCGATTTTACGGGATAGTTAATGCCGACGCTAAATGTTTCCGTGCAATAAAGAACCTTAATTAGTCGTTCTAAGAAGAGTTCTTCGACAACTACCTTCTGGGAAGGGAGCAATCCGGCATGATGATAGGCAATCCCTTTAGAGCACAAGCGTTTTAACTGTCGCGTCGATGACGACCAATCGTTTTCCGGGCCAAAGTACTGAAAAAATTTTTCTTCGACAACTCTGCGCTCCGGAGCTTTAAGATAATTGGCAATGGCAGCTAATTCCATGGCTTTAAGTGCACATTGCTTTCGGCTAAAGACGAAAAAAAGGGCAGGGAGGTGGTCACGTTGTATCGTGCGAATTAGGTCTAAATGAGTTGTCGGGCTGAAGGGATTTTCTTCGCTTTTGTCTTGTTTGAGTTTTTGACGATAAAATTTCCAAAGGTGATTATAATCGACGAGTCCTGTATCTTTGGTGAAATAATAATATTCAAGAGGAACAATCCGTTTGGATTCTTCAATTAAGGCGACCTCTTCATGGCGGATTGATTCAATCCAGTTTACAAGCTGCCGAGCATTGGCTATGGTAGCGCTAAGCCCCAGAAGTTTCATCTTAGCCGGAGCAAGAATGATTGACTCTTCCCAGACCGTCCCTCGTTCTTCATCGTTGAGCCAGTGAATTTCATCAAAGACAATGTGAGACACAAATTCTAGATTTGGATCTTCGGTGATTACTTGGTTGCGGAAAACCTCCGTCGTCATAATGAGAAGAGGAGCCGTTGGGTTTAGGACAACATCTCCAGTCATAATACCAACAGCATTTTCACCAAATTGTTCTTTAAAATCCCGATATTTTTGATTGCTTAAAGCCTTAATTGGTGCCGTGTAGATAACTCGCAAATGTTCATTCATGGCTTTTTCGATTAAATAATCAGCTACCAGCGTTTTACCGGTGCCGGTCGGAGCAGCTACAATGACTGATTTTCCGGCGTCAATAGCTTCTAAGGCCTGTTCCTGAAAAGGGTCGAGGTTATATTCGTGATATTTACGCTCAGACATATATGTCAGCTCGTTTCTGATGTAAATTTGTTTACTTATTTTAACAAAAGGGCTAATGATGGTCAACTTTAGTAAGCTTTGGTCTGAATCAGCGTTTGTATCCATATGATGAAACAAGAGACAAGGCTAAGGAGGGATTTGGTAGTGTCTTCGCTGAGATTAGAGATAGAGCAGTCTATGGGGCTCAAATTTCCCGAAAAAAACGGAGCAGCGATGGTTAAGTTTGAGGAATCCTTGGAAATTCCCCGTGCAGCTGAAGCATTGATGCGAGGGTTGTACCGAGATCCTGAGCGGGTTCGGCAAGGGTTCAAACGATTGCATCAGGAAACAGGTTCGATGATTGAACTCTTGATGCCCAGGCGCTCGCGGTTACGGGAATGGTCGGATGCTCTTCCGGAACGGCCGAAAGATGCTGAGGCCTTTTTGAAAGAAACCACCGATCAGTTGCTGGTTAAAGAACAACGCTTGGTGCAAGCCGGTCGGGATTTATTAGGGCAATTGCAAGAGAGCGGATTGGAAGATATCTTTCCTATTTCGTTATCAGCATTTGGAGTCTGTTCCTATCGGGATCCAAGTGTTAAACTTTATCTCAAACCTTTAGGAAGGTTTGCCGAAATTAATCAGATTAATCCTGAGTCATTGCGCCAGGCAGTCCGGGTTCACTTTCTCTGTCTGCTCTTGATTATTGCTGGTGAGGACCTTGACGGACAAGTTTTTGCCAGAGGAGTTGAAGAGGAAGCTACCAACTGGCTTACAATCCTTTATACCATTCGCTATTTAAAACGCGAGTCAGCCGAACTGGCTCATGGTTATCTTGAATGGGTTAAAGCCTGGGGTGGGAAGATACCCAATCAGACGATGCTGAATGATCGCGTCTGCGAAAAGACACGAGCAGCAATGATATTTTGGCGTCGTCATTTAAATATCAGTTGGGCAGAATGTTGGCATATTGTTAGTCAATTTGAGTCCGAGAGTGCCCAAAATTTGGAAATCAATTAGGGCCATTCTGCTAATTCATGAGGCTTGATAATTTCCAAACGATCGTCAACCAGTTTAAGTATTCCGGCCTTTTTCCAGCCGTTGATAGCTCGGTTAACACATTCTCGACTAGTACCAATCATGTTGGCAAGATCACGATGGGTGATAGAAGCGTCGACAAAAATGGGGCTTCCGGGAGTTGTTGCAGGCTGTGCCAGTCGCATAAAAAGGGCAGCCAAAATTCCTGAGGTAGATCGATTGGTTAAGATACGAATAAACTCTTGAGCTAATCTTAATCTGCGGCTTAACGTTCGAATCAGGGCTAAGGAAAGAGAAGGACTAATATCGAGAACTTGAGGCATTATTTCATTATTTAGGACAAAGAGGACACTATCTTGAAGAACTTCAGCAGTTGCAGGATATGGACCGGCCTCTAAGAGTAAAATCTCGGCAAAACTATCATATGGGCCATACCAGTCAAAAATCTGTTCATTGCCTTCCGGAGTCCTCTTGGTGAGTTTAACTTGTCCGGAAAGTACAAAATACACGCAGGTACCAATTTCCCCTTCAACAAATAGCAGCTGGCCTCGCCGATAATGACGTTCTTGGAGATGGGGAAGAAGTGGGAAAACGTCTTCGGCTGTTAGGGATGAGAACAAAGAAAAACGAATAAGTTCATTTGCTGTTAGCATGATAAGCCCCCCTATCTCCCCTTGACAATAATTTTATCAAATCGTAAGACTCCCTCTTCCACAAGTGGGAGTAGTTTCATCCTTGCTTCGGTGGGGATAGAGTTCATCCTTCAGCGCGATAGCATTTGTTATGGGCTAGGCGCTTTCGTCACCGAAGACCCGATGTTCAGATTTAGCTGAACGAGTTCACTTAAGTCTAGTTTAATGTTATAATTACTTGTAGCTTTGAAATAAACTGTTTCAAGGTAAGGGCATATACTATTTAAAAGGGGGTAAAGGTATGCTCGGAATTGAATCAGTTCGTATTCAATCAGTGGTCAATTCTCCTTTTAGAGTTGTCGCCATATTTATGGTTTTCTTTATTGCCGTAATCATTATCATTAATTCTGTCTGATCATTCTCTATGTAATTCTGGACTTAATCGCCGTTCTATAGGTATCAAGTAGTATCGTAGTTATAACCCATGCGAAGGGGAAGCATTTACTTGTTGGGCTGCTCGGACTATCTCGGCCATGATACGAGCTTGTCCTGGAAGAGTGTGAGATTCAAATTCCGTTAATATTTGCCCGCGCAGCGATACGCAATAGCGTGCGGGAAGTTGGTTTAAAGCTAAGGCCATAATATCTGCTTGACACTTTTCACATGAACAATTGATTGGATTATCGTGCAAATATTCTTCAAGCATTTGTTGGACGACGACTTCGAGATGATTTTTTATTCCATACATTACTGTTATCTCCTTATTATTGATTAATTATTTCAATAATAAGGCCAATTCGACAAAAGAACAAGCAGAAAAAGTGCATCCCTTCGAGGATGCCTATTCTATTGGGAAAAATTCTTTATTTTTTTAGTTTACTGGTCACTCCTTGCCAGAATCGACTGGTCTCATACCCGAGGCGCCAAATGGCAATACCTCTTAAACGATAACTTTTAACAAATCCAAGTCGGATTTTTGCAGAGATTTCATTTTCGAACCAAACACTATGTCGTGCTCTACCCAGCCAATAGTAGAAATATGGTTCTACAGCTGTATCAGACCAAAGTATGTGAGCATTGGTTTTGGCAGCTAAATTTGGAATGTCACGCATCGGCACCATCTGAGTGGCTTCATTGGACCAATCGTAACCATAAATCGGTATCCCTAATAATATTTTTTCCTGAGGAAGGTAACGAATCGCGTAATCGAGAGCTTGGTTCATCCATGGTAAACTGGCAACAGGGCCGGGAGATCCTCCTGCGTAGTGCTCGTCATAGGTCATCAGGGTAATTACATCGCATTGTTTTCCTATCCCGGCAAAGTCATACCCGGGGGCTTCCCACTCTGAACGTTTAGCTGGAATAGCAATTGTTAATAATAAGCCTCTATCATGTAACGCCGCTCTTAGAAATTCAAGAAAAGTTAAAAAGGGAATACGGTAGGAAGCTTCGATTCCCTCAAAATCAACATGTACACCCGCTGCGGAGGACGGAAGTAAATTGAGCATCTGCTGAATACAATTCTTTTGTGTCGTTGTTGACGAAAGAACTGTACGGATAGGCATTGGATCAAAAATGCTTCCATTAAAGTTATGAAAAAGTATAAGAGGAGCAATGTTTCGTGCCAAACTTTCCTGTAAGGCGAGATTATTAATCTGGCCTGAGAAGTAACCATTTTGCTGAAGCTGAAAGGCAAAATCAGCATATACATCAATGTGCGATCCTTGTTGGCGTATGGAATCAATCGCTCGTAAATCCCCCGGATAATCGTCGGAAACATAGCCAAGAACCCACATTCGATTATCCATGAGCCGCCGTGCAGTTGGTGTCCAATTCAAAGATACCCTCCTCCTTTATATGCACACTCCTAGGATAAGATATGAGAAATTAGAAAATTAATCTTACTTTTTTATCTGTAAATTTAAGGAAGGTGAAAAATTGCCGTGAATATTGAATTCATTAAAGCGCTGCAAGAAATTTATAATCTCTTAGATCAGATGGAGCTTCGAAAAATGGAGAGGGATTATCCAATTATTTGGGAGAGGATACATTCCACGAGTTGTGCTCAGATTGGCAGGTTGTTAGCTCAAAAACGTCACGTTGACAGCGAACAAGCTGCTTTAGCATGTGCCTTACATGATTGCGGGCGCTGGGTTACCGGACGTCAAGAGAACCATGCCCCCCAAGGGGAAGAACTTGCTCGCCGTTTCCTTCGGGAACAAAATCTTTCCTCAATAACTCAGGAGGCTATTGTTCAAGCAATTATTAATCATTCGAAAAAGGAGGATGTTGGATCTCCCCTGGAGGAACTTGTAAAAGATGCTGATATTTTGGATTGCTATTGGTATGGAGACGATATATCCAAGGAATATCATGTTGCCAGACTTCAACGAGCTCTCTGTGAGCTGAATATTGAGCCATCTAAGGAGGGATAAGTCTTGGATAAAGTTCTTCTTATTGCTACGGGCGGAACTATTGCCATGCGCAAAGATAAGGCAGGGAAAGCAGTGCCTGCTGTCAGCGGACATGAACTGTTGGAAAGTATCCCGGAATTGACGAAGCATGCCAGATGGGATGTTTTAGACTTCAGCAATATGGCAAGCTGCAATATGGATTTAAAGCAAATGAGAAATCTGGCCTATGCAATAGAACAACGCTTTTTAACCGATCCTGACTTAAAAGGAATCGTGGTTACTCATGGGACAGATACTCTCGAAGAGACGGCTTATTTTTTGGATATTACGATTAGAGATCCTCGCCCAGTAATCTTAACAGCTTCACAGAGAGATGCTTCGGAAACTGATTCGGACGGTCCTCGTAATCTGACGAATGCTATGCGAATCGCACTGGATTCTCGGGCCATGGATCGCGGAGTCCTGATTGCACTTAATGAAGAAATTCACGCTGCCCGAGATGTCAGAAAACTTCATACAAATCATGTTGATGCTTTTAATTCTGGGGAAAAGGGAGACTTAGGGACCATCGATACCGGAGATGTCCTCTGGCACCGTAAGCCGGAACATACCATAAAACTAGGTGTTCCCGAAAAATTGGCGAAGGTTGCCATTTGTAAAATTTATACAGGAATGCCCAAAGATATTTTGCGCTTGATGACTCATGATGAAACAGATGCTTTGGTTATTGAAGCATTTGGACGGGGCAATTTACCGCCTCGTCTCGTTCCAGAAATCTCGGAGATTATCAACAACGGCATTCCTGTTGTGATAACTTCACGTTGTTTGTTTGGCCGGACTTCTCCCGTTTACGGGTATTCTGGCGGAGGAGCAGATCTGGAACGCATCGGGGCCTGGTTTGCGGACGATTTATCGACGGAAAAAGTACGTTTGTTCGTAAGCATTGCCTTAGGGCAAGGTGTGGCGCTGAAGACTTTAAAAGAAATGCTTGCAGCCGGGGCCATCAATTTTATGAATAAGTGATATAGTTTAGTTGAATGGATTACAACCTCTATTCATATTGACAAGGCTAAAAAAGAAGAGTATGCTATTAACAAATGAGACGGATTCTCAATTGAGGTATCGTCTTTTAATGAGAATGATTATCAGTTGCGGAGGAGGGATCAACAATGGAACGCAGTCTTGGGGAATTAAAACCCGGTGAACGGGCTTGTGTCGCACGTATCAATGGTGGAGGTGCTTTGCGTCGTCGGATGATGGATATGGGAATTGTACCAGGAGTCGAACTGGAGGTTGTTCGTTGTGCTCCTATGGGGGGTCCCCTTCAGATACGCCTTAAGGGTTATTATCTGGCAATGCGTCGTGGAGAATGTGCTAAAATAGTCGTCTCCGGGGAGCAACGTGTAGCTATTAAACATACCTTAGCTAGTCGCTAGTGGATTTTGCCGCTTTGACATAGTGAACAATGCTTATTAAAGGAGGGCGGCTATGCCATGAAGATTGCTCTTGTTGGCAATCCCAATGTTGGGAAAAGTACGGTTTTTAATGCCCTGACAGGCTCCAATCAGCAGGTCGGAAATTGGGCAGGTAAAACCGTTGAACGCAAGACAGGTATTATACGCAGAGATAATCTGGACATTGAATTGGTTGACCTACCTGGGACATATAGTTTAACGGCCTATACACAGGAAGAGATCGTTACACGTCAATACATTCTTCGTGAAAAACCGGATGTAGTGATGGCGATGGTGGATGCTTCTAATATCGAAAGGAATCTCTATCTCGTTCTACAGATTCTTGAGTTAGCGCCTCGGGTTGTTATTGGACTCAATATGATGGACTTGGCAAAGTCTTCAGGAATTATTTTAAATGCTACTGAGTTGGCAAAAGCCTTAAATGTATCAGTGGTTGAGATTGTAGCCGCTAAAGGGATAGGCATTGACAAGTTTTTATCAGAGGCTGTTAGAGTCGGACTTTTGCAGAAGGACCCTTTGGTTCACCAAGTACCCTATCCTTCTGAACTCGAAGAAAAAATTCGAGCTATGGAAAATTTATTAAAGGATACATCTTGGGCTTCTCTATACCCCTTACGATGGTTAGCTCTTAAACGTCTGGAAAGAGATCCTGAGATTGGACAAGAATGGCAGTCAGTATCTGCTCCGGAATCTTCAAAAGATAAGAAACGCGACTCGTGCTGCGATTCGGGTGATGCTTTAAACTATAAACTTAAGAAGATCATTGAGCTTCCAGGGAATGATTTGCTGCGATCTTATGAGGAAGAAGGGTGGACCAGGGACCACTTTGAAATGGCTTTTGCCGATGCTAAATATAATTATATATCTCAAATTTTACCGAGGTTTTTAACTCAAGAAGATCTCAGAAAACCTTCTCTCACAGATTCCTTAGATCGTTGGATTCTTTCTCCTATTTGGGGTTACCCCATCATGATCCTAGTACTTGCCCTTGTGTTTTGGGCTTCTTTCATCGCCAGCGCTCCTTTAGGAGAGGCTGTTTCTCAGGGTATGGCCTTGGCGGCTGATTTTTTAGTGAACCTTTTACAGTGGTCTCATGCACCGACTTTCCTAATGAGCTTGGTAAGAGATGGAATCTTTGCTGGAGTTGGCGCGGTTCTAGCTTTTGTACCGCAAATAGCAATCTTTTTTGCTTTCTTTTCCTTCTTGCAAGACAGTGGATATTTAGCGAGGGCAGCCTTTTTAGGTGACCGTCTCATGCAATTGATGGGCTTACATGGTAAATCATTCTTCTCCTTAGTATCCAGTTTCGGATGTAATGTACCAGGAATTATGGCCACAAGAACTCTTGAAGATCCTAAGGATCGATTGATTACGATGTTGCTCAACCCTTTGATACCATGTGTTCCGCGTTTGGGGGTTATGAGCGCTGTAGTTGCGGCGTTTTTCCCAGGAACCCGCGGGGCAATGATTATGTTAAGTCTCTTGTTGATAAGTATGCTCCTTGTGATGATTTCCGCTCTCTTTATGAGAAGAGTCGTTGATCAGAGGGAACGGTCGGCCTTCGTTATGGAATTGCCTTTATATCATCTTCCTACCTTACGGAATGTTTTATGGCCGACTTGGCATAAAACCTATACTTTCCTTAAGAGGGCTTGGACGTTTATTTTGGCTGCTTCCGTAGTAGTCTGGCTGTTAAGTTCTTTCCCTCAAGGAGTGCCTATGGACTCAACTTGGGCTGGAAAAATGGGAGAATGGCTGGAATTTATCGGCAAACCTTTAGGTTTTGACTGGAAAATTATGGTGGCTATTGTTTTTGGCTTTACGGCTAAAGAAACGACCTTATCGACTCTCGGAATTTTATATGGGGTGGCAGCTGATGCCTCACAATCAATTGCTCAGGCAATGACGGGGGCTATGTCTCCTTTAAAGGCTTATACTTTTCTAGTTGTCTATATGCTTTATATTCCCTGTTTAGCCTCAGTAGTGACAACCTATAAAGAATCGGGTAGTCTGCGCTGGACTGCTTTCGGAATTGCCTATAATTTGATATTAAGCTTTATTATAGGATGGATTATCTTTCACGGAGGTCAAGCGTTGGGTTTTCAATAATTGATCAAATCGTCAGACTCCCTCTTCTACAAGTGGGAGTGGTTCCCATACCTTGCTTTACTATTTCTCTCTGGAGGTGGT
This sequence comes from Desulfosporosinus sp. FKB, assembly GCF_002196705.1. Lineage (GTDB taxonomy): Bacteria > Bacillota > Desulfitobacteriia > Desulfitobacteriales > Desulfitobacteriaceae > Desulfosporosinus. The sequence goes on along the minus strand of NZ_NADJ01000014.1, from coordinate 45,456 downwards.
CTCGTTGCTAACCGGAATTTTAAATATCTTAGCCCGTAAAGAATCGTTATCAATGACGCAGCTGGCTCAAGAATTAAATTCTTCGCCGAGAGAACTTGAAAGCGCCCTGGAACAAATGGAACATATGGGCTATATTCGCAAGGAAATCTATGGACAGGCTTGCGGTGCAGGCTGCAGTTCCAACGACTGCAGCAGTCATTGCGAAGGATGCGGCTTTGCTTCTCCTGAAACTTACTCCTTCTGGGTACTTACTGAACGGGGTAAATCTTTAAGCCAAGGATAAGTTATCATGAAGTATTTATTCACGAATATTAAGAAATATGGTATGATCTAACTATTGGCTGGAGAGTTTACTACTGATTGAAGGGAGCTATGTTCCTGATGAGTAGACCCCGTGAAGAAAAATATCAAGCCATTCTGGATGCTGCAACTGAGGCTTTTGCGGAATATGGCTTTTTCAATAGTCAGATATCTAAAATTGCTAAACTGGCCGGAGTTGCTGATGGAACGATCTACCTCTATTTCAAGAATAAAGAGGATATTCTTATTAGCCTATTTACAGAACGAATGGGGCAATTTATAAACGAGATCTGTCAAGAAATTGAAGAGTGTCGTTCCGCAAAGGAACGATTATTACGTATTATCAAGACCCATTTGCGATATATGCAGGAAAATCGATCCTTGGCTATGTTTGCTCAAATTGAGTTGAGGCAATCGAATCCTAAGATTAGAGAAGCAATTTCCGGTCCCTTGCGCGAATATTTTCAGCGTATCGAGCAGGTTTTGACTGAAGGAGTTAATAATGGTGAATTTATGTTACCTGACATCAAGGTCGGGCGCCAAATGCTTTTTGGGACTCTGGATGCTATGGTCAGTGATTGGGTCATCTCTAAAAAGCCAAGATCCTTGGAAGGTTTGGAAGACGTTGTTTTCCATCTTATATGCGGAGCTTTCAGAATCCGAGATGTTAATTAAGGCGTTTATTTTGTCTAAAAATGCATTAGAAGTTTCAAGAAGGAAATGCCTAAGCAAATCCTTCTTTTTTCGTACAAAAACGGATTTTGATCCAATCGTCAGACTCCCGTTTCAACAAGTGGGAGCGGTTCCCATACCTTCTTCGGTGACGAAAGTGTCCTGCGGACACTTTCGCCGCAAGCGCCTATTCCATAACAAATCCTATCGCGCTGAAGGATGGACGCTACCCCCAGCGAAGCCCCGATGTTCAGCTTTAGCTGAACGAGTTCACTTTGTTCTCCAATTGCACTGCTATAATCTGGACAGCTAGACAACAACTTTTCCATCGCGTATTATTTATAGGAATATCTAATACTATGGAGAGTATGAAGTTAAGAATGGGAGTAAGTGTATGGATTTTTCAGGTAAAGATAAAGCTGCTTATGTTCGAGAGACATTTAATTCGATTGCCGGGCATTATGATTTGATGAATAGCTTAATGAGCTTGGGAATGGATAAACGTTGGCGGCGGATTGCTGTTCAGCAAGTCGGCGCTAAACCAGGCATGAGTATTCTTGATGTTTGTTGTGGAACTGGACAATTTTCTTTGGAATTGGGTAAAGCAGTTGGAAGAGAAGGTAGGGTGATTGGCTTAGATTTCTCGCAAAAAATGCTTGATGTAGCCCAACAGACTCTTGCTCAATCTAAAGAAAAAGGACAAATTCAATTTATTCAGGGAGATGCCATGGAACTTCCTTTTCCAGAAAGTACTTTCGATGGGGTTACGGTAGGATGGGGGCTGCGAAATTTACCAAATCTAAGAAAAGGCATCCAAGAAATGATCCGGGTCGTAAAGCCTGGCGGGAAGGTTGTTTCCTTAGATATGGCTAAGCCAACATTCCCTGGTTTTAAACAAGTTTATTGGCTATATTTTGATAAGTTAGTTCCGCTGATGGGGCAAATTTGGGCTAAGAAAGCAAGTGCTTATCAATATTTGCATGATTCCGCAGTAGAATTTCCTGCCCAGCAAGAACTTGCTGGAATTTTCTCCGAATGTGGTTTGAGAGATACTAAGTACATCAATTTGGTTGGCGGCGTTGTGGCAATTATAGCAGGAACAAAACCACGATTGTAAACTGTACTTCGGACTTTGAAGCTTAAAAAATTATTTGGTAGTTTAAAAAGATACCTGGAAATAAATCTGCTTCCTTCAGTGAACAACAAGGGGAGCTTAACAGAGCTGTGTTTCGCGGCTCTTTTTTGTTTTAGTAAAGAAACATAAAATTAATTTTGATAATTGGGCATGGTTTTAATGAGAATGAACATACTAAATGCGTTTGAATAATAATTTTAGGGGGGCATAACTATGAAAGTACGTGACGTTATGACAAGCACTGTTGATTGGGTAGGACCAAAAACTACGGTTTCAGAAGTTGCACGTCTAATGAAAAAAGATGATGTTGGATCAATTCCAATTTGTGATAACAATAAGGTAATTGGTATGATCACAGACCGGGATATCGTTATGAATGTAATAGCAGTTGGCAAAGATTATAATACCGCTCTAGCCCAAGATGTTATGAGCAAGAACGTTGTTAGTGTTTCCTCCAATCAAGATGTTCATGAAGCAGCTGATTTAATGTCTCAATATCAAATTAGAAGACTTCCAGTTGTGGATCAAGATAAATTAGTAGGTATTTTGGCTATTGGAGACCTGGCTGTTGAAAGAATCCACATTAATGAAGCAGGAGATGCCCTAAGCGATATTTCTCAAGGCGCCCGTCAGAATTTGAACTAAACGGAAAGGATGAAGCGTAAATGGCCGATTTGCGTGATCGAATGGATTTAGGGACATGGGGGGCGTTTCGTACGGGTTGGTGGGTTTTGCATGTGGTTGGAATTGTAGTCGTAGGATACATTGGCTATTGGTTAGCTAAAATGTAATCACTGCCTAAAGTAGTGTTGTGACAAGTTCACACACTACTTTATTTTATGATAAAATAAACGTAAATTGCCGAGGAAAGGATGTTATGACGAGTGACAATTAATATCGGAGCACGAGGACAAGCAGAAACAACTGTAACCTTAGCAAATACTGCGAAGACAATGGGAAGCGGGGGTCTGGAGGTATTTGCCACACCTGCCATGGTAGCCCTGATGGAGCAGGCTGCAGTAAATGCCCTTGAATTGCCTGAAGGGCAATCAAGTGTAGGGACGTCTTTAATGATCACCCATTCTGCTGCCACTCCTATAGGCGGTAGAATTACCGCAACGGCCGAGCTGATTGAAATTGATCGCAGACGGTTAGTTTTTACAGTGGAAGCCAGTGACGAAGCTGGACAGATTGGTTCTGGCAAACATGAACGTTTTATCATTGAAGCAGAATCTTTTTTGATTAAGGCGCAAAAACGAAATCAGAGGATATAATGATGGAAGGTTTTTATACACTTTCCCAAAAGACAATATCTGAGCAAACTATCGACAAATCGCGTTTCATATGTATCGGAACCCCCGTTCATTCCCTTGAGCAAATTAACCAGGCTATGGAAGAAATTCGCCAGGATTATCCAAATGCCCGGCACTATGTTTATGCTTACCGTTTACACGAGGGTAATTTAGAGAAAGCGTCTGATGACGGAGAGCCACAGGGAACTGGTGGGCGCCCAGTATTAGACATTCTTAAACATCAGAACCTTTGGAACATTTTACTGGTTGTTGTTAGGTATTTTGGGGGAGTACTTCTCGGTACGGGAGGTCTAACAAGAGCATACGGCAGCACTGCTAAACTGGTTTTTGAGGGGGGTCAATTAGTTCAATTGACCCTTTTTCATCAATATCAATTGTCTCTAACCTATGAATGGTATTCATCATTGAAGTATCAATTTGAGCAACGAAATTGGCGTATCCGCGATGAAGAATTCTTGGAGGTCATTCAATTCATAATCTCCGTTCCGGAAACTCAGACGGATTTATTCTTGAAATGGTTAACTGATTTCACTAGAAATCAAGTTAAATATCAAGATAAAGGACTTGTGTGGGAATAGATTACCATTTTTTAAATATAGACTATTTTGAAGAATTGAATTTGAAAAACTATTTTAAAGAATTAAACTTTGGGAAAGTGAATACAATCACTTTCCTTTTTCTGTGCAATCTGTTATCATTAAAGTGAAATATGGCACTATCGAACATAATTATAGGAGCGTGTGTGTATGTTAACTTGGGTAGGAACAGTAATGATCGGTTCTTTTCTTTTAAGCTGTACTGCAGTAATTGTAACATCTGGCGTACAAATTTTAAGATCCATCCGTAAAGTTCCTATTGATGGTGGTTTTGTGTCACGAACTCAAGAAGCCTGATACAGGTAATTTTGGCATTTAAAGTAAAATATAAGAGGATGAATGAATCCGAAACTCCGCATTCTTAAGCAGCGGGGTTTTTTTCTTTCTAAATCTTAAATAAATACATTAATTCGCCATTATCTTGGAATGCTTGCAAACTATAGCTGATCGAAGAAGGAGAAAGTAATTTTCTGTCGAATCTAATTAAAGATTGTACAGATGGAGGGGGGACCCGTATTCTGGCATATGAAGTTATTGTTTTTTTGGGAAGTGTTCCATTTATAGCCTTTATCACTTTACGAGCAAATACTTGGGGATTGACTAAAAGGAGTGCTATTCTAATAGCCTTCTTATTGTGTGGAGATGTAATGGCTTTCCCTTTTGCTCTTCAGTCCGGAGGAACAGGGTTATGGCTAATTTTAACAATGATTCTCATATTCGCGGGCGCTGCTTGGCCGAGTATTATGAAAGTTATGAGAAAGCAGAATCCGAATTCCCAAGAAGACACCTATGCTGAAACAGTGAATAGAGACAACAGAAATGAACAAATTAATCTCAATCCTATGAATTTACTAGACCAAAGTACTTATTTAAAAGGACTTAAAATCAATAATAACGCTGAGCCTCGCGATGATAAAGAACCTTGTTCTAATTATCAAGGTTTTAGCGAATCAGAAGGTAATAGGGAGGAAAGAAGCTTTCAACAAGCTCAAAAACCTTCCGAATTTGTCGCCTTTGGAAGTACCGATAGTATAGAGATTTCTAGGATAGAATTGATCGATGTGTCGAAGGAAAGAAAATCGGCAGAGGAAACCGAGGTACCGGACGAACCGATAATGGAAGCCGAGGTACCGGACGAACCGATAATGGAAGCCGAGATACCGGACGAACCGATAATGGAAACCGAGATACCGGACGAACCGATAATGGAAACCGAGATACCGGACGAACCGATAGAGGAAACCGAGGTACCGGACGAACCGATAGAGAAAGCCGAGGTACCGGACGAACCGATAATGGAAGCCGAGGTACCGGACGAACCGATAGAGGAAGCCGAGGTACCGGACGAACTGATAGAGGAAGCCGAGGTACCGGACGAACTGATAGAGGAAGCCGAGGTACCGGACGAACCGATAATGGAAACCGAGATACCGGACGAACCGATAGAGGAAACCGAGGTACCGGACGAACCGATAGAGAAAGCCGAGGTACCGGACGAACCGTTAATGGAAGCCGAGGTACCGGACGAACTGATAGAGAAAGCCGAGGTACCTGAAGAATCCGTTATGATAGAAGCAACTTTAGATGAGCTTCTTGACTTGGGTTTTAACGAAAAATTTGCTGGAAATTTTGCTCAGGCAGCTGTTTGTTTTCTTCAAGCTTTATCTCTGGAACCTAAGCCCGATATAGCTTTTTATTTAATCCTGGATTGTTATTGGCTCTGGAAAAATATTGGGGAATCTGATTACGCAATTTCCAGGATCATGGGTTATGCTCAAAAATATAGACCACAATTTAGTCTGGATTTACAATTTCAATTTGAGGTCTGGTTAAAGAAAGAAGACCTCGAGAAATATTTATAAATAATAGGGGGTTGGTTTTTAAAATGAAACCTACGAAAGAAATTATTGGATTAAGGATTATCAGTATTGCCGATGGTACTCAAGCAGGCGCCGTAAAGGATATCGTCCTTAATCCCCAAGAAAAAACATTAGACTTTGTGATCGTCGATCAGCCTACAGATTATTTGGGAGCGAAAATTATTGCCTTTAAAGATATTCTGGGCATAGGCGAATTTGCAATGACAATTCCTAACCCTGGTGTTATTCAAGATGTTGCTCAAAATACGGAGGCTCAAAAACTATTAAATCTTGACACAAGGGTTATAGGAACAAAAGTATTAACCAAAAAGGGACAGCTGATTGGAGAAGTAACGGAAATTCTCCTTGATGAAGAAACAGGACAGATTTCTGCTTGTATCTTCGAGTCTAATGGACAGGTCCATGAAATCGAAGCCGAGAAAGTTATAACTTTAGGAAAAGAGTTACTCATTATTGAAGGATTTTCTGCAGAAGTGGAGAAGGAAAAGCAACAACTCAGCAACGTTGATCCTAGAGTCAACAGTGTGACTGAATCTACAGCTGCACAAGAGGTGACTCCTGCAGTTGAAGAGGATAAGGGATTTAACCTTTTTGAACAACGCCAACTACAATATTTTATCGGCAAAATGGTAGAGAAAGATATTGCTTTGGATAACGGAAATGTCTTGCAAGCGGGCGAACGGATTACTCCGGAGATGATATCTTTTATAACTTCACGCAGCACCCTGATGGAAATTACATCTCATTTACAGAAAAATTAAGGAACTGAAAAACAATGAAAAGGGCTGGGTTCATTCTTACCGTATTACTCGTTCAATTATGTGTAACTTTAAGTTTGGGGAGTGTTGCAACTTACGCGAGTACACATGATCGCGCTCCCTCAGGTTTAGTAATTTGGGGCCGGAATTTTTCTGGTTTGAATCGAGCTGAAATAGCTTCTGAATTAAAAAAGAATATGCCAAATGCTATAATCTATCAAGGAAAGAGTTTTCCTTTAAAATTAGAACGTTCATACGCTAAAATTGACAACTGGCTCAACCAAATATTCCCGCCCGTTTCTGGAGTATGGTACTTGGATGTATTACAAAGCTTAATACATAAACCTGTTTTGAATCCAGTTCCTGAATTAGATCGAGCCGATATTGTTTCTCAATTGAAAGCTATTGGTGCTCAAATTAATAAACCCATGATTCCGGCAACTATATCTTATATGAATCATCATTTCGAAAAAGCTTCAGGTCAAAATGGTCGAGCTCTAAATATTGATGCGACTTTTAATAAAATTACCAACGACCATATAAACAAGCAAGTTGATGCTGTGGTTGAAGAAATCCCGGTCCAGCCTGCTTCAGCCGAAATCGACAAGATCAGAGATGTTTTAGGAGATTATACTACCTATTTCAGCCCTCAAGATGCTTCTCGAACTCAAAATGTAAGATTAGCGGCTAATGCCATAAATAATTACTTGATTGCTCCAGGCAAGGTTTTTTCCTATAATAAAGTTGTTGGAGAACGTACCGAGACGGCAGGATATCTTCCGGCATACATTTTTGTGGGTCAGGAAGAGATTAAGGGGGACGGAGGAGGCGTATGTCAAGACTCCAGTACCTTATTTCAAGCTGTTCGTGAGGCAAATCTAAAAGTGCTGGAAAGGCACAATCATTCTTTGCCGGTATCCTATGTTGCTAAAGGTCAAGACGCAACAGTTGCCTATGGTTTGCTTGATTTCCGTTTTCAAAATGATACGAAGGGTTATCTTCTTGTCAGCGCACTTACAGGTAATAACTGGTTAAGAATACGACTGTTTGGTGTGGCGGACCCTAATCATCCTGTTCAACAAGCAGATGGCTATCCAGTTCGTCCTGATGTTTTCAACGAAGATTTCAAATAGTCTTTAGTCTTTATACCTTCAAGACAATTGAGGGATAATAGAAAGCTCCCTAGTCAATAGAAGGTCAAGACCTTGACTAGGGAGCATCTGTTTTTACCCTCGAACTATGTAAAGTTAAGAAAATCCAGATCGTTATTCACTTTCTCAGAGATATTGAGCTATTAATTTAACAGCAACTAAAAGTGACATTGTGATAAAGATGGGTTTTACAAGAGCTGCACCTCGACGAATTGCAAGTTTTGTCCCTAAGAGTGAACCGAGAATCATGGAGATTGCCATTGGAATTCCGTAGAGGAAGAGGATTTTTCCATTCCAAGCAAATAGTAGCAGCGAGGCAAAATTACTGACAAAATTCAATACCTTTGAGTTTGCTGATGCAACAACAAAATCAAAGCCGAAGAGAGCAATGAAAGAGAAGATTAAGAAGGATCCGGTTCCTGGTCCGAAGAAACCATCATAAAAACCTAAAGCTAAAGCAAAGAAACAACCAGCTATAAGTTTAGAGGGTATTAATTGTTGAAATTTGTTCTCCATACCTAGGTTTTTATGGAGTATCGTATAAATACCGACAATCAGGACTAAGACTAAAACAGCTTTATTAAGAAATTGAGAGCTGACGCTGAGAACGGCCCAGACTCCCAGTAAAGCCCCGATAAAGGTAAAAGGGATCTGCCATTTAACCAAAGGAACATGTACTTTTCCTGAACGTGCGAAGGTTATGGAGCTGTTCAAAGAAGCCGTGCAGGCAGCAAATTTATTAGTTCCGAGGGCAAGATGAGGAGGGACTCCAACTACTAATAGTGCGGGAAGGCTAATGAGTCCTCCGCCCCCAGCGATAGCATCAACTGCTGCAGCAAAAAAACCCAGAACGCTGATAATTAGAAGATTAAGCCACATATAAATACCTCTCTTTGACCAATTTGCCGAAGGCTTCTTTAGTATACCGCTAGAGAGACTTTTCGTCATCATATTTTATCCACTACCTACCAACACTATTAATTGGAGTTGAAGGGAGGGGAGGCTCACTTTTTGGCAAGTGGGCTGTCACACTGTGGGTTTACTGACGAGAGTATGTGAAGTCTTGTAATGCTAATAAGGAAGATAACTCTGCGGATTATGGAATTGTCTCATGACGCTGGGTGGAGGTAAGAAAGGAAAAATAATGGATAAGATAATGGAAGCTTCTGATTTGGAGTTTATTTTTACTGCCCTGCAAAAAGAGTTCCCTGATGCTCGCTGCGAGCTTGACTTTCATACACCTTATGAACTGCTGATCGCAACGATTTTGTCGGCTCAATGCACAGATGAGAGGGTGAATCAAGTTACAGCATCGTTATTCCAGACTGCCAATACCCCTGAAGGCATTCTTGCGTTAGGATTAAATAATCTTGAACGTGAAATTCGTTCTTTGGGCTTATATCACAATAAGGCTAAAAACATTCTTGCCGCTTCACAACTATTAGTTGAAAAATACTCAGGAGTAGTTCCGGAAACTATTGATTTATTGCGAAAGCTTCCTGGCGTGGGACGTAAAACGGCAAATGTTGTTGCAAGTAACGCCTATGGAGTTCCGGCCTTAGCGGTGGATACTCATGTGTTTAGAGTAGCTCATCGGTTAGGTATAGCAGAAGGCAATACTCCAGAAAAAGTGGAAAAAGAATTAATGAACGTATTTCCGCGTGAACGGTGGTCGGATCTGCATCATTTATTTATTTTCTTAGGGAGACGTATCTGTATTGCTCGAAAACCAAATTGTCCAGAGTGTCCTCTCCCATCGGTTTGTAAAATGTTCAAGAGTATTAAACTCTAATACGACAAAATTCTTTAATCTTCTTTTTAAAGGCCTTTCATGTTAGAATATATTTCTAAACACAAAGATGGTGTTTTGGAGGGAAACTTACTATTAGATAGGAATTAGGGAACAAAAAGTGGTTTGCAGCGCGAAAGAAATAGGAAAGTAAATCCATCTAAGCATAGAAAGGGTTGAAAACATGAAATTTGTACGCTTTTTGGATCAGAAGAACGATATTAAATTTGGAATCATAGAAGGGACAAGAATTCAATTACTTGATCGAACGTTCCTGGATTCCCAAAGACAATTGACTGATCAGTGGGCTGAACTAAACGAAGTTCGCATCTTAACGCCGGTTGAACCTAGTAAAGTAGTATGTGTTGGTTTAAATTATTCATTGCATGTCGAAGAAATAAAGCAATCATTACATCTTAAAGAAAAGGATTCTTCGGCACCCAACGATCCTGTTATTTTTTTAAAACCTCAAACCTGTGTAATAGGTCCCGACGACAATATTATTTATCCCCAAATCAGTCAAAGAGTAGATTTCGAAGCCGAGCTTGCTGTAGTAATTGGAAAAACCATTAAAGGGGTAACAGAGGAAGAAGCCTTTGACGCCATTTTGGGATATACCTGCGCCAATGATGTAACGGCAAGGGATTTACAGCAAAAGGATGGTCAATGGACTCGCGGAAAATCCTTCGACACGTTTTGTCCCCTTGGTCCTTGGGTTGTTACAGATGTTGACCCAAGCAGCCTGGATATTCAGCTTTCCCTGAATGGAGAAACCAAGCAATCTTCCAATACAAAGTATTTTATGGCCTCTGTTCCTAAGCTTGTAAGCTTTATATCCCAAGTTATGACCCTGTTTCCAGGAGATGTTGTACTTACTGGTACTCCAGAAGGTGTTGGACCGATGCAGCCCGGGGATGAGGTTGTCGTTAAAATTCCTGCGATCGGTGAATTACATAATAGGGTAATTGCTGAACGTTAGAAATCTTTTATCCGGTTTTTAGGCCCCCCACTTCTATAAGTGGGGGTGGGTCCTTCGTTAACTTCAGGTGGGGTAGAGTTCTCCTTCACCGCTAAGTATTCCTATTGGAAAAGGCGGCTCGGCAATAATGTCCACTGGACATTATTGTATCTGAAGCAACGATGTTCAGCTTTAGCTGAACGAGTTCACTCACTAATAAGAACGTATTTATTGCTCAAAGGTAGAACCTATATGGGGGTAATTTCATGATCCGAATTGGACATAACCCAAATACAAACATGTTGCCGATGTTTCATTTCTTGCCTAAGGAACATCCTCTACTGACCTCAGTAACAGCAGAACCTACTGGGCATAATGCTATGTTGGCCAAAGGTCAAATCGATATGGCGCCGATCAGTGCATTTTCTTATGGCGAGCATTGGCAAGATTATCTTATTCTGCCTAATCTTTCAGTTTCCACGAAGGGGCGAGTTGGATCTATTCTTTTGTTTTCTAAAGTTCCTTTAGAGAATTTGGATGGCTTAACCGTTGCACTAACAGATATGTCAGCAACCTCAGTTAATCTGACGAAGATCTTACTCCATCGCTTTTATGGGGTCTTTCCCAAGTATGTAACCTTGCCTTCGAATTTAGACGATATGTTCCGGCATGCAGACGCAGCTCTCTTGATAGCCGATTCTGCTATTCGGGCAGCACAAGCGAAGCCGAATTGTTTGATTTATGATTTGGGGGCTGAATGGTTAAAACAAACAGGTCATTCTATGACTTATGCTGTCTGGGCTTTTCCTAAAAAGTTGCTGCCTCAGCAGGCTGAAGAAATCAAGAATGTTTATCATCTGCTCTTGGAGGCAAAATCTAAAGCCTTGCATCGAATGGAGGATATCGTTCAGGCTTGTCAGGTGATGCTCGGTGGATCTGGTGATTTTTGGAAGGATTACTTTACTCAGTTTCATTATGATTTAGACCCTGGATTATTGTCCGGCCTGCATCAATATTTGAATCTCTGTTACGAGGAAGAATTACTGCCCAGCCGTCCAATTATTGAGCGTTGGCCGGAGGAATAGTGTATATGGGGTACTGGGTGTATCTTGCTCGATGTGGAGATGATACAATCTATACTGGTGCAACGACGGATCTCAAACGGAGAGCGCGCGAACATAACCGGGAGGGCTCTGGGAGGCAAGGGGCAAAATATACTGCGTCTCATGGCCCGGTATCCTTGGTTCAGGCTTGGGAAGTTAACTCCTGGGGGAATGCTCTGCGTTTGGAGTATGCAATTAAACGGTGTGATCGAGCGGAAAAACTTCGCCTAATTAAAGAACCTTGGGAAATTTGTCGTATTGCTGAAAGGCGAAAGTTGACCTTCTGCATTTCAGCCGCGACAAAAGAACTACATCAAATCAATGGTTAGCGCTGACTAAAGAATAGGGGTTTAAACCTATTTACCAAGAATGAGGTGGACATTTTGAAAATTGCCTTAATCGCCCATGATGAAAAGAAAGCAGAAATGATAGAATTCACCAAAACGTATAAGGATCTTTTGGCTCAATGTCAATTAACAGGTACCGGGACAACGGGTAAATTAATTCAACAGCATGTGGGATTGCCTGTGCAAGCGCTGCTGTCAGGTCCGATCGGAGGAGACCAGCAGATTGGCAGTCTCGTTGCGACTCAAAATCTGGATATGATTATTTTCTTGCGTGATCCTTTAACGGCTCAGGCCCACGAGCCGGACATTGCGGCTTTGTTAAGAGTATGTGATGTACACAATGTTCCCTTGGCGACGAATCGAAAAAGTGCGGAAATATTAATGGCTTATGTAAAACTTTGTTTAGAAGAACAGCAGGTTAAATCTAGTCAAACCCTTTGAAGAAACGAATTGGGTTGTGTCATTAAGAAACTCCGCCAGAATGTGTGCGGAGTTTTCTTGCCGGGATGTGTAAAAGCTTATTTAAGAAATAATGAGAGTCGACCTGTTGTTTTAGAATATGGGTTAGACGTTATATATACTTCCACCTAAAAATTCCCGGAGAATCGAGATAAAAGGAATTGAAGAAACATCCAGGGGGCTAAAAAAAGAAAGCAAGGTCAAGAGATGGGCTGCCGTTCGGTAGTAGGGAGAATTGGAAGCTATCGAATGCAGAAGTTGTTCCGCATAGGGACGAAGGGCATTTAATTCATAGAGAAGGCTGGAGTTAAACATAACATCTGCCTCTTCCTGATAGGGGAAAATATTATGGTTTTCCCCGCGCCGAACACTCTCCCATTGTGCTAATGTTCGTTCAGGATTAATAGCGCGAAACTGATTGTCTCGCACGATACGGCGGATAAGTCTTACTTCTGTCGTAGGGACTCTGGTATAGTCATCAATATTTAACTGGAATAAGGCACTGACATAGATCTTAAACATTTGGTTTCTGTCCAGCGAGGGTATTAAACTTGGATTGAGAGCATGAATTCCTTCGATTACGAGAATTTCGTCAGGACTAAGGTGCATTGGCTTGCCCACCGGAGACCTATGACCGCTGACAAAATCAAAGATGGGGGTTTCGACATGTTCGCCATGAATCAGAGCATTAATATGGGCTGCAAGGAGAGGTAAATCTAAAGCTCTTAACGATTCGAAATCATATTGTCCATTAGCGTCACGAGGAGTTTCTTCTCGCGAAAGAAAGTAATTATCTAAAGAGAGAGCGATTGGCCGTAAGCCGCTGACTCGCAGTTGAGTTGACAATCGTTGAGCAAACGTTGTTTTTCCGGAAGAAGAAGGACCGGATATGAGAATGATACGGACATTATTCCGATGCTCATAAATTCGGTCGGCAATGGACGATATCTTCTTTTCATGCAGGGCTTCCGCTAAGCATATGAGATCATTAGAACCATCTGCAGATATAATAGAGTTGACATCGTCAACTTTGGTGAGATGTAAATTTTCCAGCCAACGCTGACTTTCTGAAAAGGTCGATGATAACTTTTCCGGTGGCACAAAGGGAGCCAGGGTTTCTGGATGGTTAGCATTGGGAAAGAGCAAAATAAAACCCGGAGAGAAATGAATCAATTGGAAGTACTCTAAGGAACCTGAACGATTAAGAGGAGGATAAAGGGTTTTAATTTCAAGATCGTCCAAGCGGCAATGATATGAGTGATCTTGATTTGACTCAAAAGAGATGGGCTGATCCGCTAAAACCCAGCTTTTTAAAGCTTCCTCAAGTTTAATGACTTCCCTTGCTGACATTAATGATTCTTCAAGTTCACAATAGACTCCATCAAGGATAGAGTGAGAGATTTTAAGCTGCTCACCCGGAAAGAGCTTTTTTGTAACTCCGATAAGGCCAAGGATCAAACTCTGGCGATATCTGCGCATTGAGTAATCAGACATTCTGGCACCGCCTTTCAAGTGATGAAGTTGTCATTCTGATATCCCACATAATATTCAACATATTATCTCAACTTTCCTTTAGGAAATAAGCAGAGAATTTCCTTTAATTATAGTAACCCGGCTGGACTTGTCAATTCAGAAGGAATTTGGCCACTTACCGCGAATATACAGCGAATAGATGGTACATAAATAACAAAATTAAAGCCAAGGAGGGAAATGAAATGTATGAAAGCACTCGGGGTAATTTATCGGGGCAAAGTGCTTCCCAGGCAATAGCATTAGGTATGGTACCCAAAGGAGGTCTATTTGTTCCTTCGACGTTTCCCGCCTTAAAATGGCAAGAACTTCAGGGATTATCCTATCGTGAAGTGGCCAAACGAGTCATGGCAGATTATTTACCGGATTTTCCTGAAGATACTCTCGATAAAATCGTTAATGTTTACAGTGACGGGACCTTTGACGGGCAAAATCCAGCCCCTCTCGCTTCAGTGGGCAATTTTGGAGTGCTTGAGCTTTGGCATGGTCCGACTTCAGCTTTCAAGGATATGGCTTTACAAGTATTGCCTGACTTATTGAACGTTAGTCTAAAACATATTGGCCTTGATGCGGAAGTATTAATATTAGTTGCGACTTCGGGAGACACGGGAAAAGCAGCCTTGGAAGGTTTTAAAAACCGTGAAGGTATGCATATTGCCGTATTTTATCCTCAAGGCGGAGTAAGTCCGGTGCAGGAGCGGCAGATGACCACTACTGAAGGATCTAATACCCATGTAATAGCTGTCAAGGGTAATTTCGATCAATGCCAGACTGCGGTTAAACTAATGTTCGCCTCGGAAACTCTGAAAGCCCGGCTTTGGGAAAACAAATTAGTGTTTTCTTCGGCTAACTCCATTAACTGGGGGAGGCTCTTGCCACAGATTGTTTATTATTTTTGGGCCTATTTACAGGCGGTTGAACAGCAAAAAGTCGCTCCCGGCGGAGTAATCAATGTAGTTGTACCAACCGGAAACTTTGGGAACCTCCTGGCAGCGTACTATGCTCGGCGGATGGGTTTGCCTATTGCCAAAATTATTTGTGCATCCAATAAAAATAACGTTTTAACTAATTTTTTTGCAACGGGCGAATATCAAAGCCAACGTCAATTTTATCAAACAATTTCTCCGTCTATGGATATTTTAATTTCCAGTAATTTTGAACGTTTCTTGTATGAGATGAACGGGCGAAACGCTGACTTGATCAGCAGCTGGTATGATCAGAAAAACCAGGGATCCTTTAAGGTTGATCCCCAAACTCTCAAAAATTGCCAGGAAATTGTCTTTGCCGGCTGGGCAGATGAAGATGAAACGTTAGCCACGATTTCCCAGAGTTTTAAAGCTTATCAATATGTTTTTGATCCTCATACTGCCGTGGGTATGAAAGTCTATGAAGACTATTGCGCTTCGAGTCATGACTCGACCTTCACTGTCATCGCCTCAACTGCCAGTCCGTTTAAATTTGCATCTAATGTTCTAATTGCTTTAGAGAAAACTCAAGGGAAGAAGAGTGATGAATGGCAGGCCTTGAGAGATTTGAGTCAATTAACAAATTGGGAAATTCCTCAAGGATTACAAGGTTTGGATAAAAAGGAAGCTAAGATCGTTGATTCCTGTCAACCGGAGAAGATTGAAGAAATGTTACAAGGATTATTTGTGGAGTGAAGATTTGAAGAGTGAATAAAGAGCCTTTTAGTATCATTATCATGCTAAAAGGCTCATTGCAGGTTAAAAAAGCTAGGATATCTAAAAAATGGTTTCCTCAGGAAGGGCTTTGGGATAGGAACCCAGCAATTTTACAGAGATATTTTCTTCCCGCAGGGCCCAGAGAACTTCTTGGATGGGGGGAGCAAACACATAGCCATCCACATCAATAAAGAAGACATACTCACCAAGTTTTCGTTTAGAAGGTCGAGACTCGATTCTAGTAAGGTTAATGTGGCGCTTGGAGAATTCACCCAGGATTGAATATAAGGATCCCGGGGTATTATTGGCAACAATGAGCAAGGAAGTTTTATTGTTGCCATCAGACATATCTGCCAGACGGTGGCCTACGAGAACGAATCTGGTAGGATTAAGTACGACATCCTGAATACGCTCCGCGAGAATATGGAGGTTATAGAGGCTGGCAGCTCGCCGCGGACCGATAGCAGCCCAATTTTCCCGAATTGAAGAGATTCTTTGCGCAGCTTCCGCTGTGCTAAGACAAGTAACTTGTTCAACCTGAGGAAGATGCGTTTCCAAAAAATCCCGACATTGGCCAATTGCTTGTTCGTGAGAGTAAATGCGTTCAATTTGTTGCAAAGGCATCGGCTCGTGCGTTAATAGGCATTGGTCAATGGGTTGGACAAATTCATAGCTGATAAAGAGATGTTCTGTTTGGCCAAGGATATCCATGGTTACGCCAACTTGTCCTTCTGTGGAATTTTCTAAAGGAATAAAAGCCCAGTCAATCTTTTTTTCATCACAAGCCAGAAGCAGGCGTGGTATGGTGGGAAAGGGGATCAACTGCGGCGGGGATAGGTTAAATTCAGAATGGTCCATTAAAAAAAGATGGATTGCCTCTTCAGAAAAACTTCCTTTTGGGCCCAGATAACCCATCGTAGACATGATGTTGTCTCCTTCCACTATAAAAAATGATCTGTCCCCTCTCTCTAGCAGATGAAACAGACTTCGAGAATATCCTAATTATCTCTTATCATAATACAGATATACCATGCCAGCAAGTCGTTCAATAAAAGTATTTTAATATTCACTTTGCTTAAGAAGATACTTGCGCAGTGAGAAAGAATTTAGTAAAATTGAATTAGAAGGTTGGGGAACCTTCTAGGGGATCAGTGGACAAGGTGAAGAAGCAGGCAGTGGAACGTACGCTGCCTGCTTCACTTTTATTCGATCATTAGATTCCCGCTTCTACAAGTGTTCTTAGCTGAACGAGTTAACTCAGGTAATGCTGAATAAATTATTCTAGGAATATGGAGAGATGCAACGTTGGCTTTGGAAATTGAACGGAAGTTTTTGGTGAAACAAGAGAACTTGCCGGAATTACACGGAGGTCAATACATAATACAAGGATATTTATTAGAAGTGCCGTCAATACGCTACCGCCTCCTTGGGGATTCAATCAAAATAACCGTTAAAGAATTACGGCCTGATGGCAGCCGTCAGGAGATTGAAACATTCAATCCCTCTTCAACTCAAGAGGAACAAGATGCTCTCAAGCGGATATCTCTTGCACCTCCTATAGAAAAAATCAGGTATGAGCTGCCTTATGGGGGCCTGATCTGGGAAGTTGATGTATATCAAATGGAAAACCGGGGCTTAATAACGGTTGACGTTGAAATACCGGAAGTAGGATATTTCCTGACGTTTCCAAAGTGGGTTAACTGGGAACGGGACATTACCCATGATTCAGCATACTTTAACATTAACTTGGCTAGAAGGCCATATACGACGTGGCAGATTAGATAATTCAGATAGCGGCTACAGCCTTTTTATATAAACTTAATAGAAAAATGGTATTTCTGTTGGGTATGTATATAATAAGTGTGACGAACAACAAGGAGGGAATTTTGTGGAACATCAACGACTTAAGCTCAGAGAAGAACTTCCTGAGACCTCGAAATGGCGATTGGAAGATATATTCAAGACGAATGACTTATGGGAACAGGAGTATGCCAATATCGAGAGGCTGTTAGATGTAGGTAAAAAATTCGAAGGTCAACTCGGAGATTCTTCAAGTGTTTTAGTTTCTTGTTTTGAGTGGATGGATGATCTCAGTTTGCGAATTGAAGAGGTCTACTCGTATGCCCGAATGCGCAGAGATGAGGATAATCGCCAGGCAAATTATCAAGCAATGACGGACCGTGCAGGAGCGCTTGCCGTAAAGGTGAGCAGTGCAACTGCTTTTGTTGTTCCTGAATTGTTAGCAATGCCCGAGGGAAGGCTGAATGAATTTCGCTCAGAATCGGAAACGTTAAAACTCTATAATCACGCTCTTGAAGATATCCTGCGTAAGAAAGACCATATACTGAGTTCAATTGAAGAGAAATTATTGGCTGGTGTCGGCGAATTAGCCGAAGCACCGGGTGCAATATTTACAATGGCTAATAATGCAGATCTGAAATTTCCTTCAATAGAAGACGAAACAGGTCAAATGGTTGAGTTGACGAAGGGAAATTTCATTCATTTTATGGAGAGCTCAAAGAGAAGTGTACGTAAAGCTGCTTTTGAAACTCTCTATAAAACCTACGGAAAGCAGCGTAATACTTGGGCAGCAACTCTAAATTCCAACATTAAGTCTGATGCATTTTTTGCCAAAGCGCGTAAATATCCCTCGGCAATAGAGGCATCCTTAGACGATGATCGTGTCCCTTTAAAGGTCTACGATTCTCTAATTGAGACTGTCCATGATTTTCTTCCCCAAATGCATAGATATATTCGCCTGCGCAAGAAAGCCTTGAATCTCACAGAATTACATATGTACGATATTTATGTTCCTATCGTACCTGAAACTACCATGAAGATTTCCTACGAAGAGGCTAAATCTATGGTTTTTAAGGGTTTAAAACCTCTGGGAGAAGATTATCTCAAGGTTTTGCAAGAGGGATTTGACAATCGGTGGATTGATGTTTATGAGAATGAAGGTAAGACGAGTGGAGCATATTCTTGGGGCACCTATCGTTCGCATCCCTATGTTTTATTGAATCATCAGGATACTCTCGATTCTATGTTCACTATAGCTCACGAAATGGGACATTCCTTGCATACCTATTTATCCAATCATGCTCAATCTCATCTCTATGCAGGTTATAAAATATTCGTTGCCGAGGTGGCCTCGACGTTGAATGAGGCTCTCGTAATGGAGCATCTTCTGGATACGACTAAAGACACAAAACTTCTTGCCTATTTAGTAAACCATTATCTTGAGCAATTCAGAGGTACAATTTTCCGACAAACTATGTTCGCCGAATTCGAAAAGAAGACTCATGCAATTGTCGAAGGAGGAGGAGCTTTGACCGCAGATCAGTTTTCTGAAATCTATCGTGACTTAAATGCGGCTTATTATGGCGAAGATATAATTTTAGACGAGGAAATTGCCCTTGAGTGGGCCCGCATTCCCCATTTCTATAATTCCTTTTACGTATATAAATACGCTACTGGTTTTTCAGCAGCAATAGCCTTTGCACGGGCAATTTTAAAGGAAGGTGAATCAGCTGTAGCTAAATATCTTAAGTTTTTAAGCAGCGGTGGTTCAGACTATCCCATAGAATTGCTGCGTGGAGCCGGTGTTGATATGGAGACGCCGCAACCGGTTCGCGAAGCCCTGTTAGTTTTTGAAGAACTCATTGGCCGTTTAGAAGGTCTCCTTACTTGACAAGGCAAGATTTTGAGGAGTAATATTATTGGCAATAGTACACAGCAGAGGTATTGAACGCTGAATGGGGGTGGACAACATGGATTTTCAAACAAGTCAAGGAAATTTTGAACAGGTTGTCCAAATTGCCAAAGGTTTCTATGCGCGCAAAGATCGGGCCCATGACTTAGACCATGCCTTAAGAGTCAGAGAGTGGGGTAAAAAGTTAGCCCTAGCAGAAGGCGCAGATGTAACAGTAATAGAACTTGCGGCTCTATTACATGATATTGGAAGATCAGGTGCTGTAGAAAAAACCCATGCCCAGAGCAGCGCAGGACTTGCAGTTAACATTCTTCACAAAGCAGGATATCCTGAGAATGTTATTTTAAGAGTAAAAGAAGCTATTATTGCTCATTCTCGCGAAGAAGGGTATGAGCCCAAAACCCTTGAGGCCAAAATATTATATGATGCGGATAAATTGGATTTTGTAGGCACAATTGGTTTGGGTCGCCTATTTACCTTAGGTGGAGTACAAGGTTGGCCCCTTGTGGGAGAAAATTCCTGCGAATCCTTCTATCAAGAGAAAATTCGAAGTTATCATGAGCATTTGTTTACCAAGTCGGCTCTAAATTATTTCAAACCGTTATTCTCATATATGGAAGAATTTTGGCATAAATTACATGGAGAAATGATTTAAATCATTTCTTTTGGGTAAGCTATAGTTATTAGCTTATTTGGAAGGATTGATTTGAAATGCGTTGGTTTTGGCGTGTTTTACTTCTCATAGGGTTTATAGTTTTTCTGAAAACTTACACGTTCTCAGAACCAAAAACATTTATTTCTTGGCCTGAAGGAGATTGGGCTCAGAAAATAAACTTTGAAGTAAAACATTGGCAAACTATTACGCAGGACCTTCCAGAAAGTTTGGAAGTCGAAGTTCGACAATTTTTAAAAGATTTTCGTGCGTCAGGAAGCGGGGAAGAAGTCTAGCTTTTAGATTGCAGCTTAAGCTTTTTGGTTTTATTTTAATTTCCCTTGGTCAAACTCTAAAAATATGGTATATTTAGGACTAGCGAGAAAAAAAGGAGTGAGATTTATGGTAGAGATTACAGAACTCGCAGCTCAAAAAGTTAAAGAAGTGCTTAAAAGTCAAAATAAAGAAAATGCATTTCTTAGACTTTATTTAGTGGGCGTTGGTTGAGGTGGGCCGAATTTCGGCATGACTCTGGATGAGTCAAAGACAACAGATGACATACTTGATGAAGGTTACGGCGTATCAATACTCACCGATAAGAAGCTTTCCTCTTATTTAGAGGGTGCTACAATTGATTTTATTGATTCTAAGCAAGGCGGAGGATTCGAAATCCGCACAGCGAACCCTAGCAGTGACGGTTGTGGAAGCTGCGGTGGCGGTTGTTCCTGATAAGTAGTTTTCAAAGAGAGCTCTCGGGGGCTCTCTTTTAGCATTATTGGTTCCCAGCGTAAAATTATTCTGGATATTGATGAACGATTGTTTATATAAGTAAGCTAAGGAGGAAAACTTATGACAATGATTCGCGAAGAGTCTGGACGTGCCATAATTACGGTTATCGGTAGGGATCAGATTGGTATCATCGCTTGGGTTGCGACGAAACTTGCCGAATATAACGTAAATATTTTAGATATCAGTCAGACAATCCTCAAGGAATTTTTTACAATGATCATGGTGGTCGATTTGAAATCGTCAACGTTGGAATTGGTGGAATTAGCCAATACTCTTGAACAAGAGGGGCTCAATAAAGGGTTACAAGTAAAAGTTCAGCATGAGGATATATTTACCTATATGCATCGCATTTAGAACAAAAGAATTTAAAGAAGGTAATTGTGGAGGGAAATCGTTTATGACGATTACATTTGCCCGTGAGGAAATTCAACAAACTATTAAGATGATTCATGAAGAAAATCTTGATATTAGAACCATTACTATGGGAATCAGTTTATTGGATTGTGTCACAGAGGATATAAATAGTTTAGAACGAAAAATATATGATAAGGTCGTAAAAAAAGCAAGTCACTTAGTGACGGTAGGAGAACAAATTTCATCTCGTTATGGAATTCCCATAATCAACAAACGTGTTTCAGTCACACCGATTGCTATCGCAGCAGCTCATTTATCTTCAGAAGGAATGGTAAGAATTGCAAAAGCCTTAGATCGAGCTGCTAATGAGTTGGGCATAAATTTCATTGGCGGGTTTTCTGCTCTAGTGCAGAAGGGATTTACGGAGGGAGACTTAGCTTTAATTGATGCTATTCCTCAGGCCCTGAGTGAAACAAATTTTGTTTGTTCATCAGTAAATATCGGAACGACTAAAGCTGGAATAAATATGGATGCAGTCAAACGAATGGGAGAAGTTATCTTAAATTGCGCTCAAAAAACTTCTGCTCAAGATGGAATTGGTGCAGCTAAACTTGTTGTTTTCTGTAATGCTCCAGAAGATAATCCTTTCATGGCGGGTGCATTCCATGGTGTTGGAGAACCAGATTGTGTGATTAATGTTGGGGTAAGCGGTCCGGGGGTTGTAGCAAAAGTTGTGAAAGAATTTCCTGATGCAGATTTTGGGGAACTCTCCAATCTTATAAAACAGACTGCCTTTAAAATTACACGAATGGGTGAACTGATTGGCCGAGCAGCATCGAAGGCTTTACAAGTTCCCTTTGGAATTGTCGATTTGTCCTTGGCTCCAACACCGGCTATTGGGGATAGTGTGGCTGAGATTCTGGAAAATATGGGCCTTGAACGTTGTGGAACGCATGGTACGACGGCTGCTTTAGCCTTGTTAAATGATGCGGTTAAAAAGGGCGGCGCCATGGCTTCTTCTCATGTGGGAGGCTTAAGTGGTGCATTTATCCCTGTCTCAGAGGATGCCGGAATGGTTAAGGCTGTGGAGGTTGGGGCTCTGGATCTTGATAAATTGGAAGCCATGACCTGTGTCTGCTCTGTTGGACTAGATATGATTGCCGTGCCAGGGGATGTGAGTTCTGAAACCATCTCGGCAATAATCGCTGACGAAGCTGCTATTGGAATGATTAATAAAAAAACAACTGCTGTCAGAATCATTCCTGCTATCGGTAAAAAGGCTGGGGAACGTGTGGAATTTGGAGGCCTATTGGGCGGAGCTCCGGTCATGAATGTTCATCCATTTTCCTCGAAAACATTTATTAATCGCGGCGGTCGGATTCCTGCTCCAATTACAAGTTTATCCAACTAATAGTTTTGCTTTTTTAGTGTCTAAATAACTGATTTTATCTAAAAAACTTAGCTTAGATGACAAAAAGAATCCGTAATTATCTTTATACTTTATTAATCGAAGGTATAAATGGCTAAAAGGTTTTTTACAAAGTTATGATAATCAGGTACAATAGGCAATGTAATCACAACAACTAATTTTGCTTTGGGCTATGGAGCGTTATTCTAGTGCACGATTGGCAATCGAAGGCGGGCCTAATAATCCGCCGAGGGCATACCGATGAAGTTCCTGGTGGTGGCTTTCGACGCCCAGTCGAGGGTTGTTGCTGGGAGTTAAGGAATGAGGGGGATCCGCAATGGCATGCGGGCGCTACCCTTTTCCGTGGAGGCCTAAGTGCGTGGCTTTTATAGCTACGGCTTAGGGTAGAACCTGCATTAGGAAGGAACTTAGTGCAGTGTAGCCTGCCTTGAGGTGGAAAAGTTGGGAAGGCTTTAAGAGGTTTGGAGGGCGTTGGCCGATGCTTTTCAAACTGCCGGAAATGCTTTTCTGCAAAAGAGGCTAGATTGTCTAGGAGTGTTAAGGAAACTTCTAGAACGTTAACTAAAGAGGATTGAAGTGAGGACTAAGTGGTGATCAAGTTCTGGTGATGGCGACATCCCAGGCTGGGGAAAAGGAGAAATCGCCTTTAGGGAAACCGAAGGAACTCAGCGGGAAAACCTACTTGACCTAAGCCTCAATATTGACTCTTTAGCCTCCTATTGTCCAAATAAAGTCCGTCTCTCAATTTGAGAGGCGGTTTTTATTTATCTAACCACTTCTACACGTGGGAGTAGAGTCCATCCTTCAACGCGATAGCATTTGTTATGGGCTAAGGCGTTTTCGGTGAAAGTGTCCTCATACTATAAAATTTATCCAGTTTTTAAGACCCCCACTTCTATAAGTGGGGGTGGGTCCTTCGTGAACTTCAGGTGGGGTAGAGTCCTCCTTCGCCGCTAAGTATTCCTATTGGGAAAGGCGGCTCGGCAATAATGTCCACCGGACATTATTGTATCTGAAGCCCCGATGTTCAGCTTTTGCGTAAGCGAGTTCACTGGTTATTATGGTGCATATTTCCATGAATTATTGCAGGGATTTTTAGACATACTGGCGAATAGCCTAATATAGGCGAATAGACTAAATATAAAATGCTGAATCCGAACTTATGTTGGGAGCGGGGGATTTTATTGGGGTGAATCACGAATTCTCGTGTAGGGCTTACACCTTTAGCCCGAATCCGTCAACTAACCTCGTAAGCAAATGAAAGGTGGACTCTCATTGCTAATTTCCTCATCCGGACGGATGTGGTTAGGAAGCACAGTTCTGGCTGGTTTAATGTTGGCGAGTAGTTTATCAGTTCCAGCAGCGGGTAAAATTGCAGCCAAGACAACGTTAATTTCCATTCCGACTGGGCCCTATACTAACATCGTCCGCACTCAGTTGCAGTGGCAAACTGCTTCTCTTACCTTCCAAGAGGGTAAGGATTCAACACCTGTTTCGAAACCCGTTTCATCGGCTTCAAGTACACCAAATAACGTAACAGAATCAGCAGATAAACTGCAATCAGGAGTTGTCCCGGAGCCAGCAGCACGATCAAAATCAATTCAAGTCGCTGCTGAGTCTCAGAAACAAGTATCGCGTTCGGTTACCTCTCAATTAATCAATAATGCTCTAAGCTTGCAGGGTGTTCCCTATCGTTTTGGGGGAACAAGTCGAAACGGCTTTGATTGTTCAGGGTTTACTCAATATGTTTATCGAGCCTCGAATACTTCATTGCCGAGAACTGCAGGAGAGCAATTTAGAATTGGAACCGTTATCAGTCGAGGACAGCTACAGGCAGGTGACTTAGTATTTTTCTCCACCTACGCTTCAGGAGCTTCTCACGTAGGTATTTATATTGGAGGGGGACGCTTTGTTCATGCTTCGAATAAAGGGATTCGTGTTACAAGTCTGAGTGATAACTATTACGCAAACCGTTATTTGGGTGCCCGTCGAGTCAATTAGACTATGCATTAAGGATTCATAAAAACAACAGCGAGAGATCGCTGTTGTTTTTATGACCAATTTAACAACGGGGAATCCAGGGAACGGGCCTGTATTGGAGACACTCCCCGCTTGATTTTGTCAAAGAAGCATTAATATTGCTTATATAGTTATCAGATATGTTACATTGATGTGTGCGTTTGTAGTAACATTTTCGGCATAATTCTACTCTGTAATTCAAAATCATGGAATAGATTTCTCCTTCGGTAAAAGGTCATGGTCACTTGTAGGGTGAAAGTAATTAAAAATAGAGAGGGCAATTCCTTCGGGGAGCCCTGTAGATTGAAGTTCTTCCACAGAAGCCTGTTGTATTTCAGCAAGGGAAGAAAAATGCTGTAAGAGATGCTGCTTGCGTTTAGGGCCTATTCCTGTTATTCCGTCAAGAGCAGACAAGGTCATATTCTTGGTGCGCTGTTGACGGTGAAATGTGATGGCAAAACGATGGACTTCATTTTGAATTCGCCCCAATAATAAAAATGTTGGATGATTCCTCGCTAAAGAGATGGACTTTCCCTCCCAATCCATCAGCTCATTCGTTTGATGGTGATCGTTTTTTACCATGCCTGCCACAGGAATCTTGAGTCGAAGTTCCTCTAACTCTTTTAAGGCTGCGTTGATTTGGCCTTTGCCTCCGTCAACCAGTATTAAGTCAGGCAAAGGTTCATTTTCGGAAACAAGACGAAGGTACCGGCGGCGTATAACCTGACTCATAGAAGCTGTATCATCAGACGTCTCCATTGGTTGTATTTTATATTTACGATACCCCTTGCGTTGTGGTTTACCATCAATAAATTGAACCATACCTGCAACAGAATGGGTTCCAGCCGTATTGGATATATCAAAGGCCTCAATTCGGTGAGGACAAGGTATCTTCAAGAGTTCTCCAAGAGTTGACAGAGCTTGGTTATTATCCGATTGTTGGCGTATTTCAAGAGTAATCTGATCGTGGAGCGTTGTTTGGGCATTTGACATGGCCATCAGAACCAGATCTCTTTTCTTCCCTTTTTGGGGAATTGAAATAGGAAATAAACTCAATAAGGCCTGCGATTCCAGGGAAGGAATTAAAATTTCCTTTGGCCAGATCTTACGCTCCAGGTAGAATTGAGCAATGAAGGAAATAAATGCTTCTTCCGGATCGTCGTAATAAGGAAAAATAAAATTATCCCTTGCCAGTAACTTTCCCTGCCGCAGATAAAAGACCTGAATACATAATTGATCTGTGGTTTTGGCATAGCCAATAACATCCCTGTCAATAAAATCATTGAGGGTTATGTTTTGTTTTTCTCCAAGTCGTTTTAAATCCTCGATAAGGTCCCGGTATTCTTTGGCTCTTTCGAATTGGAGAGATTCTGCTGCTGTTTGCATTTTAGCGCTTAGGAGATTCAAAACTTCACTTTGGTCACCATTAAGAAATGTTGAGGCGTTCTTGGATATTTCTTCATAGTCATTGGGAGAAACATCACGAGTACAGGGTGCCAGGCATTGATCTAGATGAAAGTATAGACAAGAACGGGTTGGAATCTGGCGGCATTTTCTAAAAGGGAAAAGCCGGTTTAGCAGTCGGGCGGCTTCTTGTGCGGCTGTGGCATTAGGATAGGGACCAAAATATTTCCCAGAGCCCTTTTTAATTTGACGCGTGACAATAATACGCGGGTGCCTTTCATGTGTGATCATTAGATAAGGGTAAGTTTTGTCGTCACGTAAGAGGATATTGTACTTGGGATTATATTTTTTGATTAAATTGCATTCCAACACGAGGGCTTCGACTTCTGAATCCGTTAGGATATATTCAAAATCTATGATATGGCTCACTAAACGAGCTGTTTTCCCATCATGAGACCCAGTAAAATAAGATTTAACTCTATTTTTTAATTGTTTTGCTTTGCCGACATAAATAATTTGTCCCCGGTAGTCTTTCATAAGGTAGACGCCCGGTTTGGGAGGCAACAGGCTCAGTTTTTGTCGAAGCAGATCCACTTTTACCACCTCTGCTCTTATTTTAGAACTCGGGTCAGCAAGATGCAAGTGCTTCGCACATATCTGCGCATATTCAAACGTATATATGCTGTAAGTATACTCAATTATGATAAATGGGGGAGAGGTTATGCCAAATACCTGGGGTAGACCGCCACGCAGTGAGTTATGGCAGGATTTACAGGCCTTGGCCCTTTGGATTCTTATCATAGGAGTAGTAGGGTATGTACTCTTTCCTAATTTTTTCAAAGATATCTATACTCGTTTATCAGACCCCCTCACTCAAACTAGTACTCTTAATGACAATTACACCTTAAATAGCGCTGCAAATAAAAGTTATAGCGCTGCTGCGAACTCGCAAAACGTCTTAGGCCAAGATTACTCTGATATTTCTAATGCCCTTTATAATGGCAAAAGTGAGATTTCCTCGGGTTATTGGATTATATTTGTTGCTGATGGAGAATTTAATCAACTTCCTGTAAGCAGTGATGCGTATGCCTTCTTGTTTAGACTGATTGAAAGTGATCAAAAAACAACGGGAAAAACTTCGGTTATTCTTGCCTCTAACGGACAAATTCAGAAATTTGTCATAAGCGATGAAATCTATTTTATAATCAAGAATTTGGGCATTATTGGTGCACGTACTAATACTTAAGTTAATCATCGGAAAAGAAGCTTTGCACCCGCCGCAAATAAAACAATGCCAAGAAACTGCCATGGATTCCAGGGAAACCGCTGAATGCCAAACCATCCAAAATGGTCGATCAGAACGGCTGTGCTCACCTGTCCAATAATAATGGCTGTCGTTGCATTGCAGACACCAATCTTAGGAATACTGACCGCAACAAGTCCGACAATAAGGACACTTAATAAGCCGCCAAGGTAAAGAAACCAAGGAATTGATGCCCAATCATGTTTGAAAATTGGTATTTTACAGACTAAAAGAGCAAACAACGCAATAACTGTTCCAATAATATGAACGATAAAGGTCGCAGATAACAAAGAGGTCTTTTCGCTTAATAAAGAATTTAATGTGCCTTGAACAGCCATAGTAATTCCCGAAATTCCGGCTATAACAAAAGGTAATGACAGAAATTTTAACATTGTTACCTCCTTAATATGACTGTAAGATATCGCCAGATTCGTAAACATCTAATCAGTATTCATTACATGGGTTAAGGGAAAAATGAAGATATCAAAATAAAGTGGAGGTGCGTCATGGATATCGATTATAATTTGATTCAACGCGCCCAGATGTTATTGACCCTTGACCATCCTCTAACCCAAGTACGGGATATTCTCTTGCGAGAAGGATACCCACAAGATCAAGTTGTAGAGTTGATGGATGCAACTGAAGAGGTTTTAAATTACCTTGTTCCTCCTCAATATGATGAACATAAAATAGGAATTGATATTTTACATCCAGGAGAGAAAGAACAAGGCCGAAAACCAACTGTCGATATTTTAATAGACAAACGAACTGGGAAATTAGAGTTAATCACGCCTCACCTGCCAGAGACCTGGCGCGTTGCCAATGAAGTTAGGAAAGCCATGAAAAGGCAACGTCATTCTTTAAACTATTTTCATTGATTCCTGAAGGATTGCAGGGAAAACCTAGCAATCCTTTCTTACTCTTAGCTTTTCTCCAAATTCAAGAATTATGTTATAATGTATCAACATAAAACAAGATTTATCTAAGCTTTGATGTTCAGCTTTAGCTGAACGAGTTCACTTATAAGGGAAGTTCGAGGTTCTTTTTGCATAAATTTCAAAAATAAATGAGGTAAATCTGATGAAAATTGCTGTTTTGTCTGATACCCATTTAAGATTAGGGAAAACATTACCACGTTTTGTATGGGAGCATTTAGCTGAGGCGGATCTTATTATTCATGCCGGAGATTTAGTTCACAAGGAAATCCTTGACGAACTAAATCTCTTAGCTCCTGTTAAGGCAGTATGTGGGAATTGCGATGACTGGGATGTAAATCTTCCCAGTCAAGAATGGGTTGAGTGTGATTCCTTAAAAATCGGCATAGTACATGGACACCAAGGCAAGGGTCAAACAACTATGGAACGTGCTTATAATGCTTTTGTGTCAAATCCTGTTGATATTGTCGTTTTTGGACATAGCCATACTCCCACTCTGAAGTGGCAACTTGGGGTACTTATGTTTAATCCTGGTTCACCAACGGATAAACGTCGTGAACCTCAATATTCTTTTGGCTGGATGGTATTACAAGAAGGCCATATTAATGCGAAACATATCTTTTTTTAAAGTAAGATAAAATGTTTTAGTCCGTTACAAAATTCTTAAGTGAACTCGTTCAGCTAAAGCTGAACATCGGGGCTTCAGATGGGGGCTCTACCCCACCTGAAGTTAACGAAGGACCCACCCCCACTTATAGAAGTGGGGGTCTTAAAAACCGGATAAACAGCTTAGGAAGTATCCTAAGCTGTTTTAACAAGTTGAAAAAGTAAGCCATATTGTTCTTAAGAGGTGGAGAAGATGGAAGTAAATCCTTTGTCTGCCGTGCAGTCGATCGAGAAACAGAAATTAGAGGTAGGGCAACCTGGGGAACACATTTTGGTAGAAGTTCTTCAAAAAGACGGGGAGGATTATGGAATTATCCGGGTGAAAGGGCAAGTCCTGCGTGCAATTCTTGAGACCTCTGCTGAAGTAGGCGATAAATTTTGGGTGAATGTCGGAGATGTGGAAGATGGAGTTTGCCTCTTACTTAGAGAGCCTTATCAGGAAAATCCTCAGGACATTCCGGTCAATTCCCAGGAATTTATGGAGTTGATGGAAAGGGGAATGCCGTTGAGACAAGATTTTGTCAACCTAATAAGAAATTTTACGACCTTTACTAGCGGAGTTCCTTTCTTGGATAACCTGCAGGGACTTTTTTCACAGGAATTTCTGGATACGATTAAAAAATCCTTCCCCCAATGGGAAACTCTCTTAGAAGACAATGGCACAGAGCAAATTATTAACTGTCTGCGAAAGCTGGGGATCGATTATGAACAACGTCTTTGGCAAATGCTTAAACTTGATCCCAGAGCTAAGGAACTGGAAAAAAGAGGTTTAAAAAGCACCTTGAAGTATGCCATCCTTAAGGAGATTAATGACCAAATGGAGGAAGGCCACTCTGAGAAGTCCCTCACTGACCTTTTAGATACCATAACCGGACAGCAATTGTGGCTTAAAACGGGAACGTTGAATAATGGGTATGTCTTGCTTCATCTTCCCATAATGAACCAAGAACAATGTATACCCGTAAAAATTGGAATTGAAAGCGCTCGAAAAGGATCGAAGATGGATGAAAATCATTGCCGTATAGCAATTCAAATGGAAACTGAAACGTTGGGCCTTATAGGTGTCGATGCCTATTTTAGTCAAGATTCTTTGACTCTGGATGTTTTAGGAAGTGATCCGGAACTACCTGAATTAGTTGAAGAGGTTTTGCCGGAAACAAAAGCCCAGTTCGCAAAGCTGGGATTTCAGATTTCGAAGGTTGACACAGAGGATTTAGAACAGAATTTGGAGTTTAAAGACTTTCTTCTCGGACAGAGAAGACGTGGAGTTGATGTTGAAGGATGACTATGAAGCAAAATAAATCTGAAATCGCTGCTGCCTTACGGTACGATCAGACGGGAGCACCACGTGTCGTTGCCAAGGGACGAGGTGAGATGGCACGTAAAATGATTGAAGTCGCTGAGGCGGAAGGGATATTGATCCAGAAAAACGAAGCTCTGGTTGAGGCATTAATCCAAATTGAACTGACTAAAGAAATACCGCCGCAGCTTTATCGTGCTGTTGCCGAGATATTGGCCTTTGTTTATCGTCTGGAAAAGGCTAAACAATCTAGAATTTCATCTTAGTGTCACATAATTTGGAATCTATGAAACAAACTATTATCAAGAATAGGAGGTATACATTATGGATAGATCCTTCGAAGTATTGAATTCAATTTTGGAAGGCGAACATATGGCAATTGAAGAATATCAATCATGTGTTGATGCACTTTCTGATGGACCGCTCAGAAACCATCTTACAAGTATCCTTACGGATCATAAAAATCATGCTACAAGGCTGGCCTATTATATTCAAATGAACGGAGGAAAAGTCAGGGAAGGTGTTGGACTGGTTGGGAATATTGAAAATTGGAAAAATCGAATTCGTAATTTGGGGAAGGTCAAATCTGAACAAATGCTGGATCACCTTTACTCCGGTGAGGACAAAGGACTAGCCCGAGCAGTTCAGTATTCGGAACGAAATTTAAGCGGCGCCGAAAAAGAACTACTACAGCCTATATTTGCTGACGAGCATGATCATTTAAAACAATTGCAAAAGCTTAAAGAAGGCTTATTCTATCAGTAAAAATAGAGCAATAAAAAAAGCGGTTTAAATCCGCTTTTTAGATTATTAGGTTAGATTATTAGGCATCTTTTTCCCGTCGTTTTTTGGTTAATAGCTGTTTTCGGGCTAACATATCCGCGACCTTACCATTGTCGCCGAGCTTAATTCCCTGTAATCTCCATTCGCGGAAAGTTTGCCAAAACTGTTGCTCCGGGATTCTTCGGGTAAATCCTTCAGATTCTTCATCAAAAGGCCAGAAAACATCGACCCATACAGTACCTTTATTACTTAGAACAAGCAAAAAATGTACAAGCTCAGGATTTGGCGATTCGGAATCACGCATTAATATGTGTGAACGGCCATTAGGGAAATCTGTACGTACATAAGTAAGCTTCATCCATTTAATCCCCCTTTGTGCACTTCCAGTTGAGCCTTTTACTAAATTAAGTATAGCATGAAATTCAAAATATTTACACGTCAAAGCTCAAAACTAAGAAATTCTTATCATTGATTTAAAACTATGCATTTTAAAGTATGCTAATGCCGGGTTGAAGGTTCATGGGATTAAGTATGCAGGACGATAGTTCCGGGTAAACTAATCTGGAAATAGAAGTTTAATGTTGGAGGTATAGTCAATGCTTACTGTAATTCATACCTTTGATGGTCCAGATCTCGATCGCTTATTAGGACAAGTTAAAACCGGAATTCGTACTTGCGAAAACATCGATGGTTTCAAATTTGCCTCAGTAAATCAACAGCAGGACACCTCGGAAATTATGCTCTTTTCAAAATGGGAAGACCGCCGCGCCTTCGAAAATTGGGCCAGCACTATTGGAGAAAACAATGCCTTTAAGTCCTCAACACCGCAAATATTTGAAGTTATCGAAGAGAAATATTAATATGGGTAAATATTGACATAGAATGTCAGGGATAACCTGACATTTTTTGTTTATAAGCTGATTCCAGACGTCGCAGAAGGGAATTTCTGGCGGCTGGCGGTGAGACAGTAAATAATACATCATTCACGCAACAGACTGGCATCAGTCCCATCAGAGCATTTGTTACGAATAGTTCGTCCGACGCCAATAGCTCTTCAACTGTATATAAACCTTCTTCTGTTGGGATATTGAGGATATCAGCCAGCTTTAAAATTGTATAACGCCGTGTACCAGGTAAACACCCGCTGGCCAGCGATGGGGTGAAAAGTTTATTATCTTTGATAAAGAATAAATTGCTCATGGTGCCTTCACAAAGGTACCCATTGGTGTTGAGCCATATGCCTTCGTCAGCACCATAGCGCACTGCGGTTTCTTTAGCCAATAAGTTTTCTAAATAATTCGTCGATTTAATGGATACTAAGGGTGAATGTTCGTTACGCGGTGCAGATAAAAGGTGGAGTTTTATTCCTCTAAGATATTGCTCTGGTCTATAGGGCAGGGGTCTTACATTAAAGAAGAGTTGTGCTGGAAGATCAGTCCCTGGTGATCCGCCGCTAAGAGTTATGCGCAAGGCAAAAGGAAAAGAGGCGGGATTAAGACGGATAAATTCCTGTATTAATCTTGTCCATTCACTTTGATCCAGAAACTTAAGGTTAAGAAATGAAGCCCCTTTTTTCATACGATTCCAGTGCAGGTCTGAAAAAAGAGGGCCTGATTCAGAGATGAGAAGGGTTTCGAAAAGCCCAAGACCAAATAAGACTAACCGATCTTGAGAAGAAATAACATTAGTGGGAATCATGGAGTTGTCCTTTCAAAACCCTGAACAGGGCTTTTGCTTTATCAAGGGTCTCTTGGTATTCATCGGCGGGTATAGAATCAGCAACAATACCTCCTCCGGCATGAATATAGGCCTTTCCGTTTTTCAAAAGAATCGTGCGAATAACGATATTCAGGTCCCAAGCGCCATCAAAACCAATATATCCAATACTTCCAGTGTAAATCCCTCGCTGATAGGGTTCTAATTCATCGATAATTTCCATAGCCCGTATCTTCGGAGCTCCAGTAATCGAGCCGCCGGGAAAAATTGCTTGAAAAATCTCACTAGGCTGGAGGCCTTTTTGGAGTTGTCCGGTTATAGTAGAAACGAGATGCCAAACGGTCGGATATTTTTCCAGGGAGATCAGGTCAGCAACTTTCACACTGCCGAATTGACAGATTCGGCCCAAGTCGTTACGTTCCAGATCAATGATCATGGTTAACTCTGCACGGTCTTTCTGACTTGACAGCAGTGATTGGGCCTGAGCTTCATCCTCAGGTGGTGATTCGTGTCGCGGTCGTGTTCCCTTAATGGGACGAGTTTCGATTTGGCCGTTTTTTGTAATGCGTATAAATCGCTCAGGCGAACTGCAAAGGATTTGAAAATCGGGATAAGGAAGAAAAGCAGCAAATGGTGCAGGATTTTGCAGATGTAGTTCGGAATATAATGACCAAGGATCCCCGGACCAAGGCAGAGAAAAACGCTGGGTCAGGTTGGCTTGGTAGATATCTCCAGCATAAATATATTCAATAACGTGTCTCAAATCCCGGAGATAGTTTTCTTTAGTAACCGTTGGCTCGATTTTGGCTAAATTTTGAGGAGATTCCGCAGGACTCGATGTCGAAGGGCTATAAGAATTTAAAAGGTGTTCCAAATACCGGATACGAGCCTCGGCTATGTCAAGTCGGCAAATTCCATCCTCATCTATCCCGCAGGCGACCAACCAATAGCTTTTCCGAGCATGATCGTAGACGATAATTCCATCGTACCAGGCGAATCTCCAGAGAGGCAGCTCCAAGTCATTGATTGAGAGCCGCGGAAGATGTTCGATTTCGTCTTTCAGGTCATAGCTGATAAAGCCTACTGCGCCTCCGGAAAAGGGAAAGGGGGAATTAGAAATATGATATTTACGGATGGTATTGTCGAGAAAGTCAAAACTGCCAGGCGATTGTGCTGGAGTTGTTGTTTTCTGCAAACGATTAGGCCTAGTAATTTCAAGTTTTTCAGGAAAGGCAGTTGCTTCTAAAAAAGGGGCTGCACCTAGGAAAGAATAGCAGCCAAGTTTTTGGTAACCGTCGCCGCTGTCAAGAAAAAAGGGAAAAGGCTCATCTTTGAGTGCTTGAAACATGATATGAGGGGGGAACTGACAAGCAAAAGGTTTAATCGTCCACTCCGAAGGTTGATGCAAGGTTTTCCATCTCAAAGCATTTTCCAGGGCATTTTGCAAAAGTTGGCGGCCCGCTTGGGTAAGGATCGCTTCAGGATGAAATTGAATTCCTTCGATAGGAAGGTGTATATGACGTAGTCCCATAATTTCCCCATCTTTAGTTTCCGCACTAATTGTCAATTCCTCCGGAAGTGAAGATCGTTCAATGATCAGGGAATGGTAACGGGTTACTTCTAAAGGATTAGGCAATCCTGTAAATAAGCCGCTGCCGTCATGATGAATAGAATCTGTTTTACCGTGAATTGGCTGTCTGGCCCTTACTACTTTCCCGCCAAAAAACTGCCCAATTGCTTGATGGCCAAGGCACACACCTAAGATGGGGATTTTCCCCTTGAAATAATCAATTAGGGTTAAGGAATATGGGGATTCGGAGGGAGTACAAGGACCGGGAGAGATCACAATAAGGTCGGGTTTTAAAATTTCAATTTCTGATAAGGTACAGGTATCTTGGCGCTTAACAACAATTTCTTCCCCTAGCTCACCAAAGTATTGATAAAGGTTGTAGGTGAAAGAATCGAAGTTGTCCAACATAAATATCATGGCATAATTCCCCTTAAAGATTTGCCTTGCGTGGCTCTGAACTATCTATGAATTATAGTTAACTGTTCTGATCATGCAGCATTGTTTCCAGGTCTTCAAAGGCCGGCAGGAGGTTAGGATTATCAATTCCTTGGAGGACCAGAGTACGATTAATGGTTACGCGGCCGACATTTGCTCCCTCAACCTCAATCTGGAGAGATTCGACATCTAAGGCAACGGGGCGCTTATCCACGACAAAAGACATTCGCTTTGGCTGGGGATAAGTGGCTTGTAAACTAACAGTTGTCGTCGGATCGGATTTTGCCAATTCTTGGGAGCTTGGGGTATGTAAATCACTTAAAACAAAAGAGCATTCTACAAGCAATTTTTGCATAACTGCCATATTAGCGTTCCAAGGTAATTGAATGACTTCTGATTGGGTCATTCCAGAGGGAGAAACGGTAAGAATAACGTAGGAGCCGTCTTGTGTTAAATAAGGTTTTTCAGAGCAACCGCCCAGGAATAGTATTGAGAATAAAACAATTATGCTCAGTGCCAATGCTGAAAATTTTTGTCTCAACAACAATGGGTTAGCCTTCTTCCTTAAACAAGATTGTTTACATTAATCGCCTTTTCAATTTTTCAATAGTGTATATTCGATACCTAAACTTCAAATCCTGCTTTTTCATTGCTTCCTAAGGAAAGATTGGGTACAATGGCTCAAGAGAGGGGTCAAGAGTGTGCATTACGACATCGTTGTTTTTTATATAGAGACGGCGTTTCAAGAGGGCATGAACGAAGAAATTCTCGAGTTTGCAGCCCTGCGAATTCATGATGGACGGGTTCGGAAATCGTTGTTATTTGGACAATCGGTTGAAGAAGGTCCCTTTGGTACAGCTTCGTTGTCTGACCATCGTCAAGAAATCATAGAATTCTTTGCAGATACGGTTTTAGTCAGCCATCAGGGAACATCTTGCTTGCGGAATTTAGAGAGAATATTAAACGTATATTTTGAACAAGTTTATTGGGATACCCTCGACTTGGCCCGGATTTTTTTCCCGATCCTGCAGGATTACCAGTTGTTCTATCTGGCGGAAATACTTCGGCTTGCCAAAGAAGAGGAGCTAAGCACTTCTTTGGCTGAAAGGAAGGCTTTTTTAACGTGGAAACTTTTCGAGGCTTGCTGGGAAAAAGGTCGGGAATACGATCTGAGTTTCTTTGATCAAGCGCGATTTTTTTTAGAAGGATGGTCAGGAAAGAGCTTTTTCGATGATTTAAGGCGAGAGATTACGGCTCGATTTTCTGATCGCCGGATTCAGACTGATCTGGTTCTGGCTCCCATGCCTGAAGGGCTATTTTCTCAAAATCAAAGCCATAATCAGAAAATACCGGATTCAATGAATTGGATTATAGAGTGCTTCTCCCAGAATGGAATTCTTGAACAATCCTTGCCCGGTTATGAATGTCGCCTTGGTCAAAGGAAAATGGCAAAACTTATTGCAGAAGGACTCTCTTCAGCTCATCACGTCGTTGTTGAAGCTGGTACCGGAACGGGTAAGTCCTTCGCCTATTTGCTTCCAAGTTTATGGTTCGCAAGAAAGACAGGCCGTAAAGTTGTCATAGCGACTCACACAATACCTCTTCAGGAGCAGCTTCAGAAAAAAGATATCCCCATGCTAGAAAAGGTTCTGCCTTTTTCCTTTCGAACCTCAGTATTAAAAGGAAAAGGAAATTATTGTTGCCTTAAGAAATGGTTAAGTTGTCTGAGCAATCCAAATGAAATCACAGGTCGGGATCAAAAATTAGCGATATTGAGCACGCTGGTTTGGCTGCGAGAAACGCTGACAGGGGATATCCAGGAACTTGCTAAGGTCCCGGGTCTGATTGCCCTCTGGCCGACTTTAAATGCTGATCATGAAATGTGCAACCCAAGCAAATGTTCTAAAGCAGGGGTTTGTTTTTTACTTCGGGCAAGAAAAAAGGCCGAAGAAGCTGATGTATTGATCGTAAACCATTCTTTGCTATTTTCCGATCTAAAGACTGATTATAATGTTTTACCGGAATATCATCAGTTAGTCATTGATGAGGCTCATCAAATTTATCAAACCGCCCTGCAAAATTTGGGCTCTGAACTAAGTCAGGAGACGATTTTTCGGACGGCGGAGGCCATTTTCCGTAAGTCGGGTCCGAATTTTTACGTATCTATTAAACAACGTTGGCTGTCACTCACTGAAAGAGTACCTATTGTGGCTTGGGATAGCTTTGAGAAACATTTGGATAATATCCCCGAGTTAAGCCTTAGAATTACAGAACAAGCTAAAGAATTATTCCAATTGTTTGAAGATATTTTAGGACCCAACCGCACTTTCCGGTTTGTCCCTAATCATACAAACCTTTCGTGGTGGGAATTGCTCTTAATTCAAATAGAAAATTTATCAGGACGAATTAAATCTTTAGCGACAGTTTTTCAAAATCTTACGAGTATCTTAAATGGTGAAGAGTCTGATGAAATTGAGGAACTGAGATATGTACTCGCCACTCATTTGCGGGAACTGCAAGAAATTCAGGAGACCCTGGCTTTGGCAATCAATGTCCGTGATCCGGAACAAGTGACCTGGCTGGAACGAAGTTCAAGGCTATATTTAAAAACCTCTCCCATTAGAGTGGACGAAATTCTCAAGGAAAAAATATTTGATCGCCTTGATACTGTCATTTTAACGTCAGCTACTTTAAGCATTGCCAATTCTTTTAATCATTTTTTGCAAGATGTTGGCTTATCGTTAACGACAAAAACTGCTGTAGTTGATTCCCCCTTCGATTTTGATAAACAAATGAATTTTTATGTACTAAAAAACTCCTTGACGTCCCAAGCTTCCGATCAAGAAAAACTGGCAAGACTCTCGGAGATAATCCTTGAAGTTGCTAAACGAATGCAGGGACGTACCTTAGTCTTGTTCACAGCTCACAAATTGCTTCAAGAAACGTATGAACTATTACAACCAAGATTAAAGCGAATTAAAATCGACACTTTAGCGCAGGGTGTTCACGGCGAACGGACAACACTACTGGAAACGTTTAAGAGAAATTCTAAAAACGTTTTATTGGGGGCTAATAGTTTCTGGGAGGGAATTGATATTCCGGGAGAGACGTTATCCTGTGTGATTTTAGTTAAATTACCTTTTTGGCCTCCTTCACTGCCCTTAATCGAAGCAAGGTCGGAATTCTTAAAAGCACAAGGCCAAGATCCCTTTCGCGAACTGCTTCTCCCGGAAGCAGTGATTCGGTTCAAGCAGGGGTTTGGCCGTTTAATACGCTCCAAAGAAGATCGAGGCTTCGTAATATTGCTAGACGATCGTGTAATAAATAAATATTACGGGAGATATTTTTTGAACTCTTTACCCATTAAGACTCATTTTAGAGGAGATGACAATCTGCTTTATGAGAAAATTGACGAATGGCTTTTAGGTATTTAACCAGGAGGAGCTTTAATAATCATCACAAAAATGGTAAACTAAAGAAAATCGAGAGGAGGTTACTTTTTAGGTGAAACAATATCCCCTATCGTGTAATGATTGGGTTCATCTTGCTGGAGAAGAACTCTTTTTGCCCGTAAATTTCCATGTACGCGTTCGTAAAGACTATAAGGTGATTCGGAATCAATGGAATAGGGAGAGTGTTAGATAATGAGTGGAAGACCAATCCCGGCTCGAATGATTCCGAGCATATTTACTCTTGCAAATCTTCTATTTGGTTTCCTTGCGTTGGTGTGGGTACTAGAAGCGAATTTTGATTTAGCATCGACAATGATTCTGCTCTCAGTGCTTATGGATAGTTTGGACGGTAAAGTAGCTCGCCGACTTTCGGTTAGTTCGGATTTTGGAAAAGAGCTTGATTCACTGAGTGATTTAGTGTCCTTTGGTGTTGCACCTGCTATATTGACCTATCAGGGCATTCTCCAACCCCTTCAATTTGGCTATACCAGATATATTGGTTTAGGGATCGCTGTAGTTTTTGCCTTGTGTGGTGCGGTTCGTCTGGCACGTTTTAATATGCTGAATATCACAACTTATTTCGTAGGAGTACCCATTACTTTCGCCGGTGGTCTGATGGCTTTATTAATGTTTATACGACACATGTTGCCTTGGTATATTTATCCTTTCAGTATGGTTATCCTCGCATTTTTAATGGTTTCAACTTTTAAGGTTCCGAAGCTTGGTAAATAGGAAAATGCTGATCGGAATTATTTTATAATTTACTATGAATTGTCTTCTGTAACGAGCAGGAATAATAGATTCCTGCTCGTTTTTTCACCCTTGAAGGAGCTCCGGCATATAGTATGGCACAAGACTGTGAACACTAAGGAGGAAGCATTTTATGGATAATCAGCAAGTTAGTTGGAATAACGTAGGATTAAGGATGGTTCAAGGTCTGACGACAACAATTGATGTCGTACGCCAGCTTGATGTTCAAGAAGCTTCTCTGGTTATGCGATTGTTAGGAAAAAGCTGTACACGAATGGTTAAAGAGGGAGTAGGTCATCAGTTTGGGATTGCCCTTATCGAAACAAGTGCCCAATTAGCGATGAAAGAGTCATTAGTTTTGGAAGATGTTATTAAGATAATTACAGGTATTATCGGCCGCCTATACTTTACCGCCAATTCAGAAGAGGAACGTCAGCTAGTTGCCCAGCTTGAGCAAGCAGTTAAAAATTACCAGGCTGTGTAATTTGGAATTCAGAACTTCGAAAGCATACATTACCTCTAGGGGGTTAATTAATCCGAGGCAAAGGAGGAATTTCGATGCGTATCTATTATGTACGATTACCTGAGTTCGTACTTAATGTTTTACGAAAAGTTTTTGGCTAAAGTGGAATGAAAATCACATTTCCCTCCTAAAATGATAATAGAGACAAGCAAGGGGGGAAAACAATGCGGCAGAGTCGCTATGTATGGATTTTAGGTTTATCTATCGTTTGTTTAGTTACCATTTTTATGTTTCAAACACCTCAAACAGTAATTTCAACAATGGCAGATCCTCATTATCAAAGTGATCCCAAAACAACTATTCAACATTTCTGGTCTCTCATGGATAGGCGTCAAACTGACTTGGCCCAAGAACTTTTACTTTTGCCGGAAGGATCTATGGATGAACAAGACTTTAAAGCATGGGTGGCATTACTCAATAAAGATCCGCTAGTATCACTGCAAAAGATTGAGTTTTTGAATTCTGAGCCAAACAATACTCAGGGGGTCGTTGTTCGGGTTTCCTGGTTGTCACCAATCCAAAACGTTGAAAGTGCTACCTTTTCAATGGGTTTAAGACAGACTGTAAGTGGTTGGCGAATCCAACAATTTAAGCGGATAAAGGCTCTTTCATAATAGTTCTCATTTCCTGACTAAGGAAATTTGGGACAAAGATTATAAAAACGAATATAAGAACGAATATAAGAACGAATATAAGAACGAATATAAGAACGCAGCCTTGAAACCACAAAACTGCGTTCTCTTTTTTTATACAAACTGTTAATATTGAAGGTTCACGGTCGTCATTGAGCATAACAAAGGAGGGCAATGAAACGTGAAGAGAAATAATCGTCTTTTGGCAGTCATTGTTGTTACGCTTATCTTTGGATTTCTTCTAACAGTCTGTAGTACTTCAATGGAAATGAAAATACGTTTTGCCCCGGGCGGTGAACCAAAGACTCTTGATCCACAGCTGTATAGCGGTATTCCCGAAGCTATAATTGAAATGGCTTTGTTTGAAGGTATTACGCGCCTGGACAAGAACAACGTCCCGCAATTGGCAGTTGCCAACAGCGTTGAAGTTTCTCCTGACGGGTTGAACTATAGGATTATATTAAAGAGTACTAAATTTAGCGATGGAGACCCTCTAACTGCATACGATTTTAAAGCATCCTGGATGCATGCCCTTAATTCCGAGGCCAAAGCAGCGTATGCCTACCCATTATTCTATATTAAGAATGCTGAAGCTTACTACTCACGCAGTGCTAAAGCAGAGGATGTCGGTATTAAGGTGATGGATGACAGAACTCTGGAAGTAACCTTAGGAACTCCTTGCCCTTTCTTCAAATCTCTCTTAGCGCTCCCCACGTATTTTCCCGTGGATCAACAGAACGCTCAAGCACATAAGAATTGGTATGCAGATGGTACAGTATTTGTTGGCAACGGCCCCTTTATGATTAAGAGATGGAGTCATAATGATAAAATGATCCTCGTGAAAAACCCTAATTATTATGATGCTGCTAATGTTAAATTGAAAGAAATCGACTTTTATCTAGTGCAAGATGGAAAGAAAGCGACAACAGCCTTTGAAGCAGGAAAATTAGATGGACTTAATAACCTCGTACAGGAGGATATCTTTCGTTTAAAAAGGGATGGCAATTTAAAGGCGGCTCCGATGTTAGGGACGGATTTTTATCGCATAAATACGACGAAGAAGCCACTCAATGATCTAAGGGTTCGTCAAGCTTTATCCATTGCCCTAAATCGTCAAGATCTTCTGGGGAATGTAATAGGGGGTGAAATTCCAGCCTATGCTTTCGTTCCCGGAACAATTCCGGATGCCGTTCCAGACAAGGACTTCCGTAAAATGGGTGGGAATTTAATCAATGAAGACATTGCCAAGGCTAAACAACTTCTGGCTGAGGCCGGTTATCCTGAGGGCAGAGATTTTCCCGTTTTAACGATTCTCTATAATACTAATGGTAAACAACAATTACCTGTTCAAGCAATCCAAGATTGCTGGAAAAGAAACTTGGGTATCAATGTGAAGCTGCAAGGCCAAGGATGGGATGATTATCAACAAAATCAACAAGGATTGGGCTATGACATCGCTCGAGCTTGTTGGATTGGTGATTATGTTGATCCCATGACCTTTTTGGCAATATTTCATTCAAACAGCGGTAATAACGAAACCGGTTGGACGAACGGAATATATGACAAAGATATTGAAACGGCTCAAAAAAGCTCCGATCAAAGGGTCCGTATGGAAGCTATGCATGAAGCCGAAAAAATACTTATGAAAGAGATGCCGATTATACCTGTTTATTACTATGTTCAGAACTATATCCTTAAAGATAACATTAAAGGGGTCATAGTTTCCCCCTTGGACTTCTTCGACTTTAAGTACGCTGCAGTGCAATAACTTGTGTGGTATAGTTTCATAATGAATCGTTTAAACTTAGATTGACTAATCTAAGAAGGGTGCGTAAAAGCACAGAAAAATGTGTGTTAAGTCACACTTTGCCAAAAGTTAACGTGCTAGACTACGACTATAAAGAAGGAGGTAAACTACTATGGCAAATGTTAAAAAAGAAGCCCCAGAACTTGAGTGTGATCAATGTGGAACAACTAGCGAATTGACACCTATTTTGACATATGTTCACCAAGGTGAAGAAAAGCATGTATGTACGCATTGTCTGCCAATGCTCATTCATGGATAGGAGACTGATATGCGCTTTACACTTGATATGAAGTTAAAAGATATTATGGCGGCAAACCCGAAGACAGCAGAGGCAATGCAGGAATTAGGATTACATTGTCTCGGGTGTGCATTTTCGGTAAATGAAACCTTAGCCAATGCGGCTCAAATGCACCATTTAGACCCCAACCTTTTACTGGAAAAAGTAAATGCGGTTGAACAAGGTGAACTATCTCCCGAAGCAGCAGCAAAGGCACAGCCTCCAGGTTCTATACTCCAGATGGATAAGAAAACCTATTCTATTGCCCCCCATATTCCGGCTGGTGTCGTAACCCCGGAGATCTTACGCAAGATCGCTGATGTTGCGGAGAAGTATAAGGCTCAAGCTCTGAAAGTAACTTCAGCTCAGCGAATCGCTATTGTTGGGTTACAACCGGAAGATGTGCCTAAAATATGGGAAGAATTAGGAATGGATCCAGGGCATGCCGTTGGTCTGTGCGTACGAAGCGTCAAGGTCTGTCCAGGCGATACCTTCTGCAAACGCGGACTTCAAGAAACATTGGCGTTAGGTATGGAGATTGACAAACGATATCACGGTTTAGAATTACCTTCAAAATTTAAAATTGGTGTTTCCGGCTGTCCGAATAAATGTACTGATGCCGCTTCGGTGGATCTTGGCTTAATGGGAACCAGTAAAGGGTATCATCTATATGTCGGAGGGAATGGCGGAGTTAAGCCCAGACAAGGCAACATTCTTTTTGAAAACCTCCAGAAGGATCAAGTACTGCCTGTTGTGGATGCGGTAATTACCTACTATAAAGAGAATGCAAAACCTCAGGAACGAATAGGTCGGCTTATTGACCGCATAGGTCTTGAAGGTCTTCATGATTTTGCGGAAAAACAAATCCAGTGAGTGAACTCGTTCAGCTAAGGCTGAACATCGGGGCTTCAGATGGGGACTCTACCCCACCTGAAGTTAACGAAGGACCCACCCCCACTTATAGAAGTGGGGGTTTTAAAAACTAGATAAATTAAGGTAGCAGGCACGGATGTTTATATCCGCGCCTGCTACCTTTTCCAGGGTTGAAGCTGCTAAACGGCTTTAGTTGTTCAGCTTCTCAGGAGGTTCCTTTGAATATAAGGGTTATTTAGTATTAGTTTACAGTAATAGCATCAACAGGGCAGCCTTCTTCTGCTTCTTTGGCAGTGTCTTCTACATCGCTGGGAACAGGGTTGGTATAAGCCGTTGCTAAGCCATCGTCGTCCATCTTGAAGACTTCAGGGCAAAATTCAGGGCAGGCTCCACACCCTATGCACGTATCTTTGTCAACTTCGGCAATCATTATGTACCCTCCTTCACCAAATCTAATTATATTCTTCCCTTGTCAAAGTAGTCTATTCATATTACTGTTATATAAATAGAATTTTTCTGAGCTAATAAGTTAGTTTTTGATGAGTGAGGCGGAAGAGGCTATGAATGTTGTTATTCGTAAAGCAGAAAAGGACGATATGGAACGAATACGGGAGATTTATAACTGGGCAGTACTGAACTCTGTTGCAACCTTTGACCTGGAGGAACGTTCAATTGAACAAAATGAACATTGGTTTAAGGAACATCAGGGAAGGTATCCCTTATATGTTGCTGTTACTCAAAACCGGGTCATTGGCTGGGGGAGTATATCTCCTTTTCATCCCAGAGCAGCCTATCGCCCGACTGGTGAATTCTCAATTTATATTGCTCCAGAATATCAGGGAAAGAATGTGGGAGATAGGCTTCTTAAACATCTTTGTGGCCGCGCTGAAGCCTTAGTTTATCACTCGTTAATCGGTCTGATAACAGGTACGAACGTAGCCAGTTTAAGGTTAGCGGAAAAAAATGGCTTCGAACGGGTGGGCCATTATCGTGAAGTTGGTATTAAATTTGGTCAATGGCTCGATGTTATCGTGGTTCAAAAGATGATTTGTAATATTAGCGGGATTTCGGATAATTCTTTTTGATTAATCTCGATTTTGTTCTCATTATTTCATTCTCAATAGAAAGTTCTCTCACCCAAATGGAAAATACAGGAAGATTTTGCGTCAAAAACTATTTCCAATTTTATCCATAACCCTTAACCCATCAGCCTTACAGCTCTTTAAACAGCTTTACCTAGTTTCCTTATTATTTGCGATTTCGACATTGCCCTTAACGTATAATAAGGGCACCGGAGTTTCAAAACGAGAAATGGTCTACCGGAATACGATTAAGGCGGGATGATGGTCGAATGGGTAAGAAAATCAAAATAATTGTGGCGGATGACAATCGTAATTTATGTCAAATGCTACAGAACTAC
Organism: Desulfosporosinus sp. FKB; assembly: GCF_002196705.1. Classification (GTDB taxonomy): domain Bacteria; phylum Bacillota; class Desulfitobacteriia; order Desulfitobacteriales; family Desulfitobacteriaceae; genus Desulfosporosinus. The sequence continues at coordinate 982 of NZ_NADJ01000014.1, read as the reverse complement.
CTCCAGGGACAAGAAGATTTAATCGTTGTTGGCGTAGCTAATAATGGTTTGGAAGCTTGGGAACTCATTCAAACTCAAGAACCGGATTTAATTATTCTTGACTTGGTTATGCCGAATTTAGATGGATTAGGGGTCTTAGAACGTGTTAATAGTCGTACTACGATGCCGCGTCCAAAGGTAATAATGCTTACTGCTTTTGGACAGGAGTCTCTCACTCATCAGGCAATGTTGCTGGGAGTGGATTATTTCATTCTCAAACCTTTTGATTTGGAAATATTAAATAAACGAATTCGCTCCTTAACGCAAGATTTGCCGGCAACTGCCCCAACTCAGTTTACAACATCTGCTTCAACAGTCACAACAGTTGGCAATGGAGTAAATTTAAGTGTGGAAGTCACCACAATGATGCATCAAATTGGTATTCCTGCTCATGTCAAAGGATATCAATATATACGTGATGCTATTCTTATGGTGGTTGAAGATGTTTCTCTGTTAGGGGCAGTTACTAAAGAACTCTACCCAGGAATAGCTAAAAAGTTTGATACGGCGCCGAGTAGAGTGGAACGCGGAATTCGTCATGCGATTGAATTAGCTTGGGAACGAGGACATACGGATACCCTAAAACGAATATTTGGTTATTCGATGAACATAGAACGTCAGAAACCAACAAACTCAGAGTTCATTGCTCTCTTAGCCGACAAATTAAGAGTGATGAGTAAGGTTAGCTAACTGCTGCAAATGGATGCCAAATTGAGATGAGTATATCCAATTAATTGTGAGTAAAAGTCTGCTTAAAAAAATAGTAAACAATTAATTAAAATTAAATTTCTAAAAATGCTTTGTTGCTTTTTGAACCTGAAGTTTCGCACCTAATAAATCAGCTCTAATTCCGGCTTAATTGGGTCAAACAGATATAAAAATTCCGCATGAACACAGGGTTTTGGTATAATTTGATTGCGTACAAATCTACCAAAATTGAGGT
>NZ_NADJ01000013.1 GCF_002196705.1 Desulfosporosinus sp. FKB | reverse complement strand
AATGCTTGATAAAGCTTGTTAAACAGTAAAATTCCAATGGAATTGTCTGAGTTAAGATGCAAGAACTCAAACTGGTGACCAAGTTTCCGCCGGGAAATAACTCCTATCAGGGTGCGAAACTTAAATTTAAAGAAGAAGATAACTGATAACACATGTTACTTTTTTAACAATTAAAGTTATAAAAATATTTAATACTGAAACATCTTCAAATTACAAACGAAATCCATAATGTAATTTCTTTAAATTCAACTTTACCAAACTCAAGTGTTACTCCAAAGTCTCCAAACAATTCTCCCGTACTCAACGTAACGTTGTTTTTTCATCTTTCCATAAATCAGTAACTCTTATTGGATGAACAAGTGGTTGGTTGCCCCTTGGATCAATTTAAAAGATTATATTTATTAAAGGTATTGCCACTATTAAATACATAATAAGAGAGCAGATTACCATAATACTGCCATACTTGGTGATATCTTTTACTTCTACCCAATCTTTATCACCATACAACATAGCTTCCATTACATAATTGTGGTTTTGATTGGTGGAGGCGAACCGTTCCGTTTCGAAACCACAATCAGCCGTGAGAATTTAACTGCTTATGCACGTAAAGCCACCCCATAAGCCGAGCTATACGAATCTTAGGCTTTTAGGTTTACCGGGTTATAAGGAACATACATTGGGAATGCATAAAGTTGCATGGCCGATTTTCCTCATCTCCTCTGATAAAAAATATTTTATCGGAGTTTTTTTTATGGATTTTTCAGAAGCGTATCAAGAGTTCCTAGAGTATGTGGAGGCGAAAGGTCACTCCCTACTCACCGTTTCGTCGTATCGACATGACCAGCGATGCTTTCTTCAGTTCTTGTCTGAACGCCGTATCACTCCAAATGTTGAGTTCATCAATTCTCAAGTTCTGCATATGTAGTGGCAGCAGACTCACGTTTCAGGTAATCCATAATCTGTACTTTATCCCCAGTTTCAAACACTGAAACTGCATAACTACTGTTTACATAAAAAAGCGGGTATCGTAGTCTACTTAAAATGTAGTTTTCGACACCCAACTAATATTCTAACATTCAGTCTTTTTAAATCATTTGACCATACTATGACCATAAATTAAACAGGCTTGGCACCATCAATACTTGTTCTTATAGGTGCGGTAGGAAGTTCCCGACGTTACGGTCAGGTTATAATACTGATGATAGGGATTACTGACCGCGAAGTCGGTAAAGATATTTGAGTTACTGCCGCCCCAGCCCAGCAGAGCCCAATCCTTTGAGTAGGGGGCAAAGCTGCCTTGGGAACTAGCCTTGTGGGACGGTCCGCCGATAGTCGCGTCAAAACCGGAACCTTTGAAATTATTGGCCACCGTATAGGTCAGGTTATTTTCGTTGAGAACCAGTTCCAGGCCACGCGTTTTGTCCAGGCCTGACGGCTGCGCTGGTACCGTATTCACTCCGGCATGGTTATCAAAAATGGAGATGGTATTAAAGTTACCCGCGATTGACGCATCCATATACTGCGCGTAGTGCTGGCCGTTCAGAAGCCAGTCGTGCAGTCCGCCGTTCGCGTCGGTTAGTTCCGGTACGGCGGGCGCCCCTTCGAGGGCGGTCGGATCATTAGCCGGATCACCGGCATACGTAAAGTTATTGCCTTTGCCCCCTAGCACCCAGAGCAGCTTGCCTGTCTTCCGGTCGAATTTAAAGACAGAGCACTGGTGGCGCATAGAAACGATGAAATTACCATCCTTGGGGTCAATATTCAGGGAGTTGCAATGGACATAATCCATATAGTTCGTGCCATTGATCGCCAGGCCTGGATCGATATTGCCGTCATTATCATGATCTGCTGCCTTAAAGTTATTACCCGCCATTGAGGTCTTATACAAATTGGGATAATCGGCGGTGCAATACTCATGCACGATCTTGCCATTTTGGACATCCTGCCAGATTCCTGCGAATACCAGCGCTTCATTGTTATTCTTCCCCAGTCCTAGGCCATCGGGCACGTTGTATACATGCAGCGGCATATAACTGAAAGCAAAATAGTCATTCTGACCGTACAATTGGAATTCATGGAAATCCAGGTAGCCTTCCCCGTGCTGATGTGCCGGATCGTCATTGGCTGCCAGGGTGATATAGTTGACTTCCCGGTAGAATTTGTCCATAACCACGATCATCCCGAAACCATAACCATAGGAATCTTTGAAATTAAGTTGTTCATGGAAGGTATAGAAGCGGCCGTCCTTAGTATCAAACACTTTGAAGTTCGGAAAGTTGTCTACACCGTTATACATGTCATTCCAACAGACCCGGTAATAGACTAGATTGCTCTTGGTATCCGTGCGGTACAACATGCCGTTGATCGCGAAGGTATACACGCCCGCTTCCGGTTCCGTGGTCTGCTGCACCTTAAAGTCAGCAAAGCGGTCGTTCACCATGTGCACATGGATCGTTGTATCGGCGTTGATAGCAATATTAATAATCTCATCTACCGGGTTATCGATATTGATCGGCTGCGGCGTAAATTTAAACTCCTTGCCGGCGGCCTTGACCGGTTGGGTGACCCCGTCATAGGTCACGGTGACATTATCCTTAAAGTTCAGATCCTTACTCTTGAACTTCAGATCATTTCCCGCCACCATGGCGTTCAGATAATAATTTTTGCCGTCCGCCCCGCTCTTGGGATCGCTCAGTTGGACGCCGGTCGCTCCTTTATCATCCGTCACGGTAATCCCGTAAGCTTCGGCGGGATCCGGAGTGGTGAAAGCGTCATTTTTAGGGTTCATCGCCGCGATATCGGCCGCGTAATCGAAGGTATCATAGTTGAGACCTCGCGCGTTGTCAACCGCACCAAGAACTGATGACGGAATCATCATCGCGATGAAAAGTGTGCACAGAAAAATCGTGAATAACCGTTTTTTCATACTCTACTCTCCTTTTAATGCGGACAATTAAATACCTTGCTTTGTCCTTCTTTTGAGAACTTATGATTATTTTTGGACCCTCCTATGTTGGGGATTAGTAAAATAACCTCATACTTCATTTCCCTCCTTTAAGATTTTTATTTAGTTTTTTGTACCATAAATGTCGCACTCACCACCTTTTAAGAAAGCAAATAGCTTCCTGTCACACATTCTATATTTCACAAAAATAAGTATAGTGCTTCACTTACTATAAGAAAGTAATGCAAACTACAGACTCGAATTATTTTTTTCCCAGGTTTTGGTCAATGTAATTTTCAAAGGCGTTTATACATACATATTAGAGGGTAAAATTGAAAATTATTATTGTCTTAATAAGTTTTTTGTCGTCTTATAGTTTCGCAATAAGCTGAGTATCATAGCGATTATTATCAATATTCAAATAGATTTTGAATTCACCGGATAATCCTTCTCTACTCACGTAGAATTGGAAATCATTATCGCTTTGTTCTTCAAAGGAAACACAGGCCGCAGTCACATCATGAACAACCGTGGGCACTGAATAGAACTTAGATTCTTTCTCACCTTTTAATTCAAGAAAAACCTCAGATCCTTCCCTTAATGTCGCGCGAAGAGCCAATCGATCTTCCTCAAGTACTAAGGATACGTTATGTTTAGACGGCACACCTCCCTCAATATCTTTAAATTTAACCTTAAATCCAACCTCCGGAGTTACGCCAAATCCACCCAGGAATTCTCCTTTACCGAGTGAAAAGTTGGTCGTTTCATCATATAAGGAAAGCCTTCTAGAACGATAATAATTGCCCCCTTGAACTTTAAGTTCATATTTCACTTCATCATTTTGCACTTCAACCGTTATCGATTCGAGGGTAAGATGGATATGTTCTTCATTGTATTTATTCAAAAGCATAGCTCCTAAACCGTCGGTATGCTTACCACGGTAAGTGGCAATTCCTCCTGAATGAATCATATAGTGTCCTTCACCATAGTAATCCACATTGCTAATATAAGGTGAATAGAATTCAGAACCTCTTTCTTTACCGTATTGCCAGACTTGCTTGATTTCCATTTTTTCCGTATCGATTTTATAAATAACCCCTCGGGAGAAGTTTTCATCAGGCGGAACACGATGGGCTTCGCTTTTGGATCTATACGTTCCGTTATCAAAAACAAATACATTTCCGTTGGGTAAAATTCGGGCAGCATGTTGTTCGTATTGCCAATCAAAATCACCCTTGGTGACATTCCTAAAGAAATATTTTTGCCATTCCTCGCCCCAGCCTTCGGGGTCCCCGAGAATCCAGTTCAGTTTCCCTGTATCATAATTAAAGTTAATAATTGCATCTTTGTGCCGACCTGACATGGTAATCGAATTTGTTGCCTTGTCATACCAAACGGCATTATTATGGAACCAGTCGTGATGATTCCAGTCACCGGCATTTCCTTCCTCTCTCGGTAAGATTTCGAGTAGATCCCAAGACTTCACGACTTTTCCTGTCTTCCTATCGATTTCAACGAGATAGTCCTCAACCGAAATATTAAAGTTGTTATCTGAAGCAGCCAATAAGTTGCCATTCCCTAATTCAATAGCGTCGTGATGAAAGCCGCCCGGCAAGCGGTATTCTTTGTAGATTTTTCCGCAAAAGTCCATTTCCATCAATCCAACGGTATAGTAGGGTTTTTGAACTGTTCTGTAAGAAGTATACAAAAGTCTTCCGTTGGCCAGCTTTTTAATGTCCCAACTTTGCTTATTCGTGATCACCCATCGTAAATCGCCTGCATAATCAAAACCGACCGTTTTAGCCGATTCAATCAGAGGTGTCGTTGACGAAATAAGCATTAAATCCTTACCAAAATACTCCGGTGAGGTATGGCAATATAAGGCTCTATTTACATCTAATTCTGCAACTTCAATATAAACTTGTGATGTAATTCCATTACCAAGGGTTAAAACGACCGTGTTGATATAATTATCGTACAATCCGAAAATCGGTAATACATGTTCTTGGGCTGCGGCAAAGGTGTGGGTTAGATCTCCCTCTACGGCCTTACCTAGTACGGTGATTTGTACAGTTGTTTCTTCATCCGTGTTAAAGCAAACGACCGCAGCCAGTGGATTAATAAGATACGGATTTTTGACCACTAGTGGACTTTCTAAAGTATAGTGCCCGGATCGAAGCTCGGTTAAGAACTTTTCTTCGGATTCAGCTTGCAAAGTGATGAGGTGTTTTTCCGTCTCTAAGAGATTACTCAAACGAATCACTCCTAACCTTTTCTCTTGATTGTCTAATTCGATCATAACCTTGTTATATTTTTATCTCTGCAATGTAAGTTACAGTCATCCAAAATTAAAGGGTAGAAAACCATACATGGCCCCAAGGACTTGCGCATTTAACTGATTTCCTCTAAAGACTTGCCTCCGGTACGTATTCCCCAAACCAGTAAGACAATCACCGGAATCACTAACATGAGTGCAACAACACTATATACTCCTACAAATTTATACTGGACAAAAAGAACCGGAATAATGAGCTGGAAAACGGATGTTGCCAAACGCCCTGCCCCATTATGAACTCCTGTTGCGGTATTGCGCATTTTGGTGGGGTAGGACTCTGCGATATAGCTGAAAGAAATAAAGCTCATCGCCATAAAACAAGCGATTAGGAAAAATCCAATGGTGACAATCGGGAAGAAGCCTTTTACTCGTCCAAAAATGATTCCTAACACACCGCCAATAATACAGAGTGTTGCGATCGGAATCTTTCGGCCACCTTTATCGGAAACAAGGGATGAGATGAACAATCCGAAAGGAACACCAATCATCAAGATAAATGAAGCTTGCAAACTGTCCGTTACACTCATTCCCATTTGGTTAAGCAGTGTTGGAGTCCAGTTGGTTACGACGAACACGGCAGGCGTGGTCAGCAAAAGAAAAATAAGCAATACAAGAGTACGTTTAATATACTTCGCAGAAAACATGCCACTGAGCACTTCCATAGGTTTATCACGAGGTACGACTTTAGTAGCCGCTTCACTTAAATCAACTCTTACGCCGCTGATCTGTTCAATGACTTCTTCTGCCTCAGGTAATCTCCCTTGTGTTACTAACCAACGCGGAGATTCTTTAAGATATTTCAACCCTATTGCAAAAGCAATGAAACCTAGAGCACCGAAATAGAAAATATAGCGCCAGGCTTCAGGATTTAAGGGGATAATAACCCGACACAACGCACCAACAATCGGAGCAGCACAGAAACCGACTGAAGCGGTTAGACCTTGCCATTTACCACGGGTTGCTGAAGGAGTCATTTCTGCAATATAAGCCTGTGAGGTAACCATTAAACAAAAGATACCGAAGCCCGTAAGTGCTCTGGTCACTATAAACATAGATAAATTGCTTGCAAATCCGTTAGCAATGGAAGCGACTGAAAACAAAAAGATTGCTCCAAGAAACGTTTTTCTTCGGCCAATAAAATCAGAGATGATTCCGCCCGTTAGTCCCCCCAAAGTCATTGCCATAAAATAAGTAAAGGTAATTTTACTCACACTCGCCATGTTAAGTCCCCATGCTTTCATTAACGCCGGAGCAACAAAACCGAAGTTCCAGTTATCCATTTGCTCAAAGAAATAGGCCATCATTATGATAAAAAATAATATCTTGTGAGAAGTTGAAACTTCTAATCCATCAAAATAGTTATTGATTTTTTTAGGTGTATTCGAATCTCTCGATTCGTTAAGTATGGACCTGTTATGAGTGATTTCAGTTTTCATTAACCTACCTCCTTATATTTTTAGGAAATGGAAGCTGTTTAAGTCTAGTTTTTTAAGGCTGTTATTCCCTCCCTTTTTTCGCGATAAGCGTTCACTTTTCCTCAAAATGTGAACAGATCTGTTATGGCCACTCCCACTGAGGAATGTGATCACTTTCACAATAATATTATCAGAGTTTTTTATTGACGAATGCAATCTAAAGTGCATTTGAAAAGTTTTAAATAATAAAATATTTAGATTATGAGAGTACCGCTCCTGCCGCGGGCAAGCAATTTGTGGCTTCATTTAATGAGATTGCAGGAATATAATTAATAAAATGCCAGCAATAGAGTGTCACCTAAAATAAATAGTCTTGAATAAAGGGGATGGCATGTAATGGAGAATAATAGTGAAGAATCGATCATAACTACTTCCCCGTTGTTTAAACTGAGTAAGATTAAAGAATCTTCCCTAAGCAAAAAAATAGGCCAATATGAAAAATTTGCGATTTTAGAAACCTTTGCTAAGGGAAAATCTATCATTCACTTAGGAGAAATACCTACGGGGGTTTATTATATTAAAAGCGGTACTGTTAATATTACCATTCGAAGTCGTAATGGTTTAGAAAAAGTACTTTTATTAGCTGATCGACACTACTTTCTCGGAGCTGAAATCCTCTTTCATGGCCAACCTGCCCAGTACTCGGCCATCGTAAAAAACCAAGTCGAAACGTATTGGTTTGAAAGAAACACATTTTTCGATATTATAAAAAACGATTTCGATATTGCCAAGGACGTAATGTACGATATGGCCCTACGTGCTAGAATATTGGCCAGGGAAATAGAGGATATCCTCTACTTCTCTACCTTTGAAAAAGTAATCAAACTCCTCTTTTACTGCTCAACCCTACAAGCCCAATCGCCCTTTAAAATTTCACAGCACGATTTGTCTGCTTTGCTCGGGGTTCATCGTAACTCCCTCGGCAACGTTATTGCTGAATTAAAACAGCGTGGAATTGTCGATACCGAATACGGAAATATCCTGATCAAAGATTCCGTTACTCTCAAGGAATTGGTCATGACAATTTGCCAGTAAATCTGCTTACGTGTTCTTATGCGCGCTTTAACTCTAAAGAATATAAACATTTTTTAAAATCAACGGGTAAGACGGAGTAAAGTTCAATGAATCGTTTAATTGTGCTTGGTACAGGCCACGCAACAGTAACGAAGTGCTATAATACGTGTTTTGCACTAACCAATGGGATCAATGATTATATCTTAGTCGATGTCGGAGGTGGCAATGGTATTTTAGTTAGTTTAGAGAAAGCTGGAATTCCCATTGCCAAGATCCATTATGCATTTGTTAGTCATAACCATTCCGATCACCTACTTGGAATAGTCTGGATTATTCGAATGATCGCCTCCTCGATACTTTCCGGTGGCTATACCCAAAATTTCACAGTCTACTCTCATCATGAGCTTATTGACAATATTATCGCCCTCGTCAATTTAACGCTTGAAAAGAAATTAACCGACTTGATCGGGAAGCGGATTCTTCTCATCCCTGTAGAGGATGGGCAAACCGAAAATATCATAGGTCAGGATTTTACTTTCTTTGATATTCACTCAACCCAAGCCAAACAATTTGGCTTTACTCTACGACTCAGCAACGGAAAGTGTCTGACCTTTTTGGGAGATGAACCCTATAACCCCCTCTGTCGAAACTATGTATTGAATAGTGATTGGCTTCTCAGTGAAGCCTTTTGTATGTATGATGAACGGGATCTATTTAAGCCCTATGAGAAACATCACAGTACAGTTAAAGATGCCTGCGAACTAGGCGCCCAGCTTAATATCAAGAACCTTGTTCTATGGCACACAGATGATACCCATATAACCTGCCGTAAAGAACTTTATACGGCTGAGGGGAAAAAATATTACAGCGGAAATTTGTACGTTCCTGATGATCATGATGTTATTGAATTATAAACTCATTAGGCAAATTAACATAAATCTAATTATCGACATATTCAGCAAAAATACAGTTAACGAATCTACAAATGTATCAAAGAATTAAAAACATAATGTCAAAAACTGCATAATCTCCGGTTGAGAATTTGGAATCACCATACAGGCTATAAACGCTAAAATAAAAGTGAGCCACTTCTATAAAAAAACCTGTATAGTTCAGAATAGAGAAATGCTGACGTACAGGGGAAGAAAGGGTGTCAATAGAAGTGGATATTTACGAAAAGATACGCTATATGCATGTACGTTTCAATCAGGCAACTTCACAGCTTCAAAGCGAAGTATATCAAAACGTGGCTCGGCTTCCTTGCGTAAAACAGGATATGAAATTATGACATGCATAAAGATTCATAAGAAATTTGAAGATGATGCTGTTTACAAGTATATACTCAAGAAAGAAGGTGAAGGTAAACCGATGAAAGTCGCCAAAATCGCTGGATTAAATAAGTTCCTGCGTATTTACTATGCCAGAGTGAGAGGGGTATATGTAGTAGCATAATGACACATTCAAGTTTAAACTGACCAGCTGCCTTTAGTCTGGTCAGCTTAGCTATATCCATTAATAAGAGGAAAGCGATTTCTACCACATAGCAAGACTTGACATGGGGGCGGTGGATGCTACCCTAATCTGAGGGATGGGGCTTACCCAAGAGGAATACCTTTCCAACGGATGATGCATTAAGAAAGATCATCTATTTAGCAACAGAAGAAGCCTCTAAGAAATGGACAATGCCGATTAAAGAATGGCAAAGTTGTTTAGGTCAGTTCATGATCTACTTTGAAGATCGCTTAGTAATCTAGGTTTTAAGGGGCTGCGCCCCTGAGTTTATCGCTTTAGTTTCTCCCACAAAGGAAAGAAAAAGGGAACTCTAATTGTTTCCCTTTCCCCTGTGGCAGAATCCGATTATGGCGCTCCGGTTGCTCTCCAGCAGAGCCGTATCCTCCAAAATCGGTAGGAGCCATTAATATTCTAACCAAATTTTCTTATATGCAAAAATTCCATTTACACAAAATCATTTACATTCCCGAGCGGGACTTCGGAAAGCATGCCGAAGATCAACCAGGACATAGTAGCATACACTTTGATTCCCCTCCCGCCCCTTGCCGAGCAAAAGCGCATCGTCGCCAAACTTGAAGAACTTCTCCCTTTGTGTGAGAAGTTGAAGTGAAATCCATTGTTGTACAGTGGTGCGTTGTTTCGTATTATCACATACATTTAAACACCAACTAAAAACTTAAAACTTCGGTACAGTGCCGAATAGTCTCGTAGTACGGGATTTCTGTTGAATCAAAGTCTTTTTTCAATATATACCCCAACACCTTTTTTTCTTAAACCCTCGTACGTGGTTAACATATTTCTTATAACGAGCAAATAGCGAAATATACTTGGTGATAATCATCAGATTTTAACGTTTAAGCATTGTTAAAGTCATCAATCTTCCCGTTTTTTCCTATATAAGTAAAAAACCAGAGCATGTTGTCGCTCTGGATTTTACATTCCCCCGCAAAGCCGTATAGATTATTTGGTTTTAACACCTGCTCTCGCAGGTGGGCATTTTCATCCTACTTTTTGGTCTTCCTCTAGCATTGGAGGCCTGACCTAACTGGTTGGTTTATTATATTCCCGAATTTTAATAGGAGTCAAATCTTCGCACATCGCAGGTTTGTGAGGATTTGATTATAACAAGGTTGAGTGTTTGAGGCATTAGGGAAGTTATGGTTTATCTAAATCGGAGCCCACACCACTATCCACAGCCCATCTGACCAGCAAACGCCCAAAACGCTACGGTAGTATTTTTAGTGTCCGGGTTCGGGGCTGCAAAAGTCGGGCTTAGCTGGAAAAGTTTCATCACTGCGTGATCGTGGACCTTCCCTCTTTTGCTTAGAATTAGTTTTATATTCAATTCTTCATAACCTACATTGGAGGCGCGGGGTTTGGATATCCTATAATATTGCTCTATATGAGTAAACCGATTTACTCGAGATTTTTTCACTTTCATAGATTTCATAACCGTCAACTCGTAGAAATTCATTAACGGAATTTAACACAGATTGCCAATTGCTCTTTTCATTTCTCACAACTGGATGAAACATTTCACTCGGAAATTTCAATATGGTATCAGTGTTTCCATTTTTTAGGCCAAGGCGTTCATCGTCAAAAATCCAATATAGTGGCCAATCTTCGTTTTTAATCCTATGTAGATAAATTTCTTTTTCAAAATTTGGTACTCGTTTATCGTTTGATGGCATTTCTTCGAGTTTGTATAACCTATTTAAAAATTCAATTTCAGTCTTACGACCAAAAAAATTAAAAACCTTCTCATGTTCCGAATATTGAGGCATCCTATCATAAACGTATTGTTCCATCTCTTTTTCGTAATGCTCGTTAAAATAATCGAAAATATCTTCTCTAGTAACCTCTGTTATATTATTTGTATAACTACTCGCGAAGTTTTTCTGAACTTCAGCCTTTGGCGGATTAATTCTATGCAGTAGGCTGGAGGATCATGTCCGTTGGCCAGCATAGGAATTATATGCAGTCCCATGTTTGTCGTCTAGAATTTTGGGTTGTTTTTAATGAAATTCTGCCACATACGTTTCGCACTTTCGTCGATTTCATCTCGCGAAGCTCGTATAGTTTTCTCGCTTCCAGCATAACCAATTTCCATGTCCCCATTTTCTAATCCGGCAAACACTGCATCAGCAAATTCGTCAACTGGGACACCGAAGGTATGCAGTCCTACACCGCCTAAATCTGTATTAATTGCCGTGGGCATTACTTCCACAATATCTAAATTTGTATCAGCCAATTGCAAACGGAGACTCATGGTAAACGAATGCAGCGCAGCTTTGGTAGCGCTATAAATAGGTACCCAAGCTGCCGGTGTAACACCTAAATTTGAAGAAACATTGACAACCGTCCCTTCCTTTTTTTTCATTAAGTGAGGGAGAAACAGCATCGTCAAATGAATTGGCGCTTCCAGATTTGCGACAATTTCTTGTTGGTAATAACTCCAGTCAGCTTTCAAATCCTTTAGGTTTATTCGTTGTTGAATCCCAGCATTGTTTACAACAACATCCAGTTCTGGAAATTCATTAACAATCGTATCAAAAAGTCGCTTCCTGTCAGCTTCATTAGCAACGTCACAAACCATGGTATGTAAATTAGGCATGTTCAACTTAGCTTCTTGTAATTTTTCTTTGCGTCGTCCACAAATGATAACTTTATTTCCAGCCTTATAAAAGCGCTCTGCAAGCGCTAAGCCGATGCCTGATCCTCCACCTGTTATTAAGACTGTCTTCCCACTTGTTCTCATAATGATTGCCTCCTTATTTATTAATCCGTACAGACAAAACCTATCCTGAACTGTCTTGTGGCGGGTTAGCTTGTCATGTTATAGTTTAATGGGTGTTATAATTGGTGTTTTTGTGGTGTAGCCAGAGCTGTAGTGGGCTCTGGCTTCTTCGTTTCTGATAATTGCTCCTCCGTATTTACTGTAAGTAACTTAACGTCGGCTACTAAACTGGAACACATCATATATTTTTTATCCTTTCATACCAACTGTCGCCAGATAAATAACAAACTGTTCCTTCCCATCAAGTCCTAGTATTTGATTCAATTCGTCGTCCGAATAAGCGGCTATTGCACAGGCTCCACAATTAATTGATTCGGCACTTAGGTATAAGTTTTGGCAAACATGTCCGGCATCTAGAAACAGGTATCTATAACCTCTTTCCCCATATCTCCAATTCATTCTATACGGTACAGCAGTCCAAATAAAAGTTACTGCACTGGATTTGATAAAAGTCTGGTTATAACATGCCTTAGTAACCTTGTCAGAAATATATTTATCTAACGAAATACTAATTAGGCCGTGGTCTAATGACAAAAATCTGTATAAACCAGGGGTAATTCCATCGACATTATTAATCAGTAAATAAGTTTCAAAGGCATGTCTAGCGCCTGCTGATGGAACGTTCCGTAGTGTTGTAATCCCTTGGACGACTGCTTTGACTCCTTGAGTACACCATAACAGATATGATAATTGTTCAATTGTTAAAGCCCCTGCAGAATAATTTCTTACACTTTTGCGTTGCTCAATTATTCTTCGCAATTCTACTGGATCGGTTTCTATTTCACTCGGTTTTGGCAATTTAATTATAGGTTGAGTCTCATTAAATTCTAGTTGTATTGGTGGATTCGGCTTGCCTAAAGACTGATCTGATGGCCCAAGATGGCTATGTTTTGTTTGATCAATGAATTGTTCACCTATTGAGTCCATTATTTCAACTCCCATTGCCTCTATTTCTGTTAGCCATGTCCAAGTTAATTACATTTTTATACATCAAGTATGCGCAACTTCGAATGACGGATTTACGGAAGGGCAGTGCTTTATTTGCCGTTGCGGCAATACTTCCTTATTTGTTAAGTTTCATGCGTCACCAGGGCTGTAGCGAGTTCTGTTTTTTTCACCGAAACAACCGAAACATCGTTGTACATATTCGTACTCTTCCTCAGTCAGAAAATTAAGGATGAAGTCCAAAAGTTCCTTATAGTCCTAGAGGAATGCAAAACTCTTGTACGCCCACATGTCCGTCTACAACGGCTGAAAAAATTAGATAATAGGATATAGCCCACCGTCCATTGGAATTATTGCTCCAGTTACATAGCTTGCCTTATCGGACGCTAGAAATAAAGCCACATCAGCTATTTCCTCTGGAGTCGCATAACGTCCCATAGGGATCTTTGCTTGCTGTTCTGCCAGAACTTGAACTTCACTTATATGACGTAAATTCGCCTCTAAACTTATTTTGATGTTTGTCCTTTCACCTGTCGTAGTATTCGGGTTAATTGCGTTAACCCTTACCCCTTCACGCCGCCCATATGCCTGTGCTAACCCTACCGTTACAAGCATTAGAGCAGAATTAGCTGCTCCACCCGGTAAATGTAGAGACGAAGCAACTTTACCACCTAGCCCGATAATATTGACAATAGAACCCTGCTTGCGGCTAACCATGCGGCGTCCGACTGCGTCAGCTGCATTGGTATAAGTGAAAAATTTAGCATCCATGGCATCCCGCCAAGCCTGAGAATTTAATTCTTGTATCGGATAACGCTTAGCAGCTCCTGCACTATTTATTAGGATATCTATTGGACCTAAATGTTTTTCTACCGAATCCGCCATAAATTCTGCTTCACTTGCTTCTGACAAATTGACTTGGCAAGTATAAACGGAAAAACCACCACTTGGGCTGCATCTAAATTTTCACTTGAACGGGAGGCAATAGCGACTCTTGCTCCTTCAGCTAGAAATGCTCTCGCACATGCTAGACCAATACCCTTACTTCCGCCCGTAACAAGCACAACTTTAGACTCTAAATTTAAATCCAATATTTTTCACTCCTATCTGCTCTCCACCCTTCATTTAGTATTGAAGGAATAAACCGTCTCATGACGAATAACCCTGTGGAGAGTGATTTCTTTTGAACTTGATATTAAATAAGAAGTACACACGACGCAGAATTTTGGGGTTAGGACTCTTAGGAACGCTTTTCTTGGCAGGTGGATTTTCACCTGTAGGTAAACTCCTGACCGAGCGCATATCGGAAGAAGTAGAACATGAAACTACCCCAGCCAGACTTCACCCTACTCCCGAAAAATGGTCAGACAACGAAGTTACCATCGCCTGGCTTGGGCACGCTAGCTTTTTAATTAATTTTTTCGGTACAAGAATCATCACGGATCCGGCTTTAGGTTCTCGTATTGGTGTTACTCCCGTTGGGGATCAAACGATAGGGCCAAGAAGGTATATAACTACTGCCTTGAACAGCAACCAAGTTGGGCCTGTCGATCTATTACTTGTCTCTCATGCCCATACTGATCATTTCGACTATCCGACTTTACGTCAGTTACAGTCACCAAAGACAATAGCTGTTACAGCCGAAAATACATCACCTTTATGGCAGGGCATGAAATTCCAATCTATCGAAGAAATGCACTGGGGTGATAGCAGGTTGTTAGCTGGGGTCAATGTGACAGCGATTGAGGGAAAACATTGGGGAGCCCGTCTACCTTGGGACAAAAGTATGAAAGCCAATAGCTTACTTTTATCGAAAAACGGAGTTAATATTTTTTTCGGTGGAGATACGGCGTATACAGACCTCATTAAGCAACAGCTAAACGGGATACCCATAGACTTGGCAATCATGGGCATTGGGGCCTATTCACCTAAATCCTTCGAAAGGATGCACGCCACTCCCGAACAGGCATGGAAGATGGCTGACGATATATCTGCCAAATGGGTCATTCCAATGCACTGGGGAACTTTCAAATTATCCAACGAACCTATTGGTGAACCAATCGTCCGCTTCCGCCAAGCTGCAGCCGGTCAAATGGAGAAAGTAGCTATTCAGGAAGTTGGAGCGACTTGGGTACTGCCTCACTAATGCTATATTTATTTTTGTTTTTAAAGATATTCCGAGGTTTAGTTACCTAATTTCGTCAATTGCTCCTCCAGTTGAGCCAGAACCATGGGCCATGCTTGCTCATGGTTATTCTTAGACTCCTCATCAGGAAATCCAGCATGTGTAAGACGAAGCAATGTCCCATCTTCGATTTGCTTTAATTCTACTGTTACTACGGTCTCCGCTCCCTTGGTTCCCCCTTCCCCTGTTAGCCATGTCAATTCAACGAGGCGATTGGGCTCAAGTCTCAAAAAACGACCATAATGTGGGTGTCGTTTTCCATTAAAAGCGGTTTCGAAATAAAATGCCGTGTTTACTTCACCTTTCATCATAACAGACCCCGGTGAGGCGAACCAAAGATCAAAATGTTCCGTCCAAGCTCTATATAAGAGTTGAGGTAAGATCAGCATTGTCCGTTCTACTGTAAGCGCAAATGGTCGTGATGATAGATCAGGGTAACAAATCGATTTTGTCATTGTATTTTTCACACTTTCCTTCATTTCTTAAGTATTATCCTTTACCCTTAGTCTCTCCGCTAATAGAGTATTCCTCTTCGAGGTCATATTATTGCGAACAGCCATACTAATTGCCTTCTTTGCGCCTACCAGAACAAAAATCTTCTTAGCTCTGGTTACACAGGTGTAAAGAAGGTTTCTCTGTAACATCACGTAATGTTGCATGGTTAAAGGGGCAACAACAATCTTATACTCGCTACCTTGGCTTTTGTGAATTGTCGTGGCATACGCTAAAACGACTTCATCAAGCTCAGTAGCATCATACTCCACCTCATGACCATCAAAGTCTAATACGAGGGTTCGATCCTCAGTATCAATTTTAGTAATGCCTCCAATATCTCCATTAAAAACGTTTTTATCATAGTTATTCTTGATCTGCATAATCTTGTCACCTAATTTGTAAACGGTGCCGCCATATTTAATAGAAGTGTTTGAGGAGTTTAAGGCGTCTTGTAAAACACCATTGAGGTTTGCTGCTCCTGTTTCTCCCCGCTGCATCGGGCATAACACCTGAATGTCGTTAATTGGATCAACTTTATAGAAAGAAGGAAGCCTTTTTATGCAAAGTTCCTTTATCGTTTGAACCACTTTTGACGGTTCATCCTCTTCAATGAAAAAGAAATCACTGTTGCCCTTCAACTCCGGGAAATCTCCCTGATTGATTTTGTGAGCATTAGTGATTATGGCACTTCCCTGAGCTTGCCTAAATATTCTTGTTAGCTTAACAACATTAACGATACCCGAGTCAATTATATCGTTAAGCACATTTCCGGCCCCAACAGATGGCAGTTGATCAACATCGCCAACAAGTATGACAACAGTTTCGTTGGATACGGCTTTCAAAAGATTGTACATCAGGATAGTGTCTACCATGGAAGTCTCATCGATAATCAGCACATCGCATTCCAAGGGAAATTCCTCATTCTTTTTATAACCCTCGGGTGGCTTATACTCAAGCAAACGATGGATTGTTTTTGCCTCCATCCCCGTCGTCTCCGACATCCTTTTGGCAGCTCTACCTGTTGGAGCGGCAAGTAAAACTCGCGCCCCGAGCAATTGAAACACCTTGATAATGGCAAGAGTCGTTGTGGTTTTACCTGTTCCCGGGCCACCCGTAAGTACCATAAACTTTGAAGAGGCTGCTGTTTTTACCGCAGCCTTTTGCACTTCATCATAGCTAATGTTGTACTCTTCTTGTATAGTTCCTAAGATATCGTCCACGTTCGCTGCGATGTATGGACTGTACACGGAAAGAATAGCCTTAATTCTTTTCGCTAATCCTACTTCGCTATAATAAAATGGAGGTAAAAAGATAGCATCCTCTCCATCAAGCAGGACCGTTTTCTCTGCAATCATTTTATCAAGAGTTGAATTAACGAGTGATTGTTCAAGTTCTAAGATGTTTTCTGCCTCGGTAAGAAGCTGTTCCTTTGTAGCATAGCAATGTCCATCGTTGGAAAGTTCATTAAGTACATAGACAATCCCAGCGCGACAGCGTTCGAAGGAGTTTATATCGAAGCCCATCTTCAAGGCAATTTTATCCGCTGTTTTAAAACCAATGCCCCAGATGTCATCCGCGAGTTTATATGGATTAGTCTTCACGATTTCTATGCTGTCATTTCCGTAAGTTTTGAAGATTTTTACGGCAAAGGCCGTCGATACCCCATTATTTTGTAAGAAAAGCATGACATTTTTAATTTCCTTTTGATCTTGCCATGCTTTTTTGATGATCTCAATTCGCTTTTGTCCGATACCAGGAACTTTAATTAAATAATTAGCTTCTTCCTCCAACACCCTTAGAGTATCTTCTTGAAATTGCTGAACAATTCTCTTGGCGAATACTGGTCCAATCCCTTTTATGAGCCCACTTCCCAAGTATTTTTGAATGCCTGTTACCGTTGCCGGAAGGGTTTCACGATAATCCTGTGCAACGAACTGTTTCCCGTACTTACTGTCCATCTTCCATTCGCCTTTAAGTCGGATGATGGAGCCGACATTCACTGCGGCTAGGTTTCCCACAACAGTGACAAGGTCATTAAATCCCTTGGATTTTATTTTAATGACACTAAAGCCATTCTCTTCATTTTCAAAGGTAATTCTCTCGACAACTCCACTTATGTATTCCATCAAGAACCCTGCCAATCATCAAGTTATTGAAGAATTAAAATTAAATAACCAGAGTTAAAGCACGCTTAATTTAAATGATCTTAGGCATGACTTACAATTCGTGCCCCTCGTATATTCTGAAATAGTAAACCATTCTGGGCATAACATAACTCTGAATGTAAATGAGAATGAAGGGATAGCGACAATGTATTGCATTACATGTCAATGCGCATTATTTGAAGTAGAGATCGAGGGTACTATTACAAAATATAAAGATACTAAAATAATTAAGCGGTGGCGTGAGATAGTTAACTAATTCTTTCCTTTATAAGTTTAACAAACTCTAGTTATCATTCAAACCTTCGCACGTTTTTATTTTCAGGCATGCAAATTCAGCGAAGTACAAAGCCTTGTTTTTGCGCTTTGCCAATGACTTTTCATACTCAGAGTGACAAGTATTGATCCAAACCTTGGCCGAGTGATTTATTTACATAAATGCAAATACCTATTGACTTTAAAGCGTCCCCAATCACCCTTTGCCTATTGTTAACGATCATATTAATCAATTCACTAACACAAGGATTAATCTTGGTTAGCACCAAAGGATCATAAAATGCCAACAAACTCCAAGTTCCTATAGACGTACGATAACCGCTTGATGAGAACTCTTTCCGGGTTGAGGACGGAGAAATGTTGTCATTTACCATTATTTGACCGCGGTCTACGTGTACAATTCTTTTGGCTGTATTGGCTACTCTTTGAAAGTCAATCGTCGAATAGACAGAAAGACACGCTTCAAGATGAGCAAGCCAAAAACCCATCATTGTTAAGCTGGCATGCGAAATATCTTCCCAGCCGCTTTCACCATAATAATATGGCCAGTAACTCCAATAATAGCTATTTGATGTTTCATCCAAGCGAAAACACGTATAGAAATAGTTAAATCCTTTAATGGCTTTCGCTAGATGTTTTGATGTAGCACATAATTTATCAAGAAGTGCACAGGCAGCTAGATAAGCATTCCCTCTGTTAGGCATAGTAACCTTACCAGCTTCCTTGAAATTACCAAAGTTCGGTTCAACAGGATAACCTGTCATTAGGGAGAAATCCATCCAATTACCGGGTGTATCGTGTGCCTCCAGCGCATCCTTACAAACCAGCAGGTAGTGGTCTAGTCGGTTAAAGTAACGTCGAATGCCTAATGTTCTTACAACACTAATAAAAAGAAGTATCGGAATACATATTACAGCAGTATGAACGGGATAGGCATGTATGCTGCCGTACTGTCCTCCATCATTCCATACTGGTAATTTCAGTCTAGTACCCAAATAACTTTCCACATCCAGGTCGGTGTCACGATGGCTGATAACCCAATCTATTTGGGGGACCATCCAATCAAGGTATTTTAAGTTACCCGTTGCTTTAAACATATAGTATAAGGCTACCCCGATTGCACCCCAGCCCCAAGCAAAATCGCCGCCTCTATATGAGGTATTCACTTCTGCAAACCATTTACCCGCAGACTCGCTGGTGTGGTATGGGTCCTTGTTTTTATATATCCAGTCAAAGACTTCTTGCGCTGAACCTTTCATATAACCTCCATCTCGCAGCTTTAGGAAAGGCCCTATAAATTATTTCCTATTATTATAGTGCAAAATACAAAAGAAAAGCGCCTCCATATCCTGAATATGCCACTTAATTCGCTTTGGCTCTGAATTTATTAAATACTTAACGCCCTTGCATTCAATGAAGAAACACCAACGTATGTCGATGGCCTGCATTGGCTCTATAGAAAACATTTGACAGACAGAAATAAGAAAGTACTTATAGGCGTCCTTTTTACATAATCTTGTTAGAGCGGGATATGAGTTTGTTCACGGGAGTTGATATGATGATTTTATATAAGCGGACCCAAACCCGACAACCAAAGCAGCATTTGCTGAGCTTTCAACCTTTGATTTTACTAAAAAGCAATATTTAACAGGCGTTTGTAAGCCATATCTAATTAGCCCTGATGGCTATTCCATGGACCAGTTCTTTCTAGACCGCCCTGGAAATGGCGAACTCCAGCTGGCTCTAGGTTACGATTATCGAAAAAATGTAGAACAATATCCCGCTTGGCAGCATTACTTGCGGACCTATCAGCCACCCACACTGGTTGCCTGGGGTAAAAATGATTTCATATTTACCTTAGAAGGAGCACATGCTTTTAGTAGAGAATTAATCCATGTCGAAACGCGTTTTCTTTGTGGAGGACATTTTGTGCTGGAGGAGCAAAGCTTTCAGGTTTCGGTGCTGATCAAAAGCTTTTTTGGCCGCATATATTCTTGACCTCTCTAAAGAATCGTTGCGCAAAAAAGCCCTTATCCAGATTGGATAAGAGGCAGTTTTTGCGTTTATTCAAATGCTTGTCAATTTAATCCACCCAAGAGGTTATGATTTCTAATCAATGAAGTAACACCAACGTGCCTCGGGTGCTTGATTTGTCGGGTTTGAAAACACATATGCGTATTAGACTGTCTTCTATAGATCCAACAATATTGATACTCACCCATACAGCTCGAACATCAATATTAGGAGAATGTGCTTTTCCTTGTCAGATTTGACTTGGGGAAATTAATTATCTTTAGGCTAATAATCCGTAGTGAATTCTGATCCGTGTTTATTAAGAGAAATGGATCATTATTCCCGTCGAGGTTTGGGCAGTTTCAATATTTTAACACAAAGCATATTCTATAGAAAAAAGAATAACGGAGTTAATATGGAAAAAAACTTAAAAATACGAAAAGCCGTCATCCCAGCAGCAGGTTTTGGTACTCGTTTTCTACCTTTTACTAAATCTCAACCTAAAGAAATGCTGCCTATAGTCGATAAACCAACTATTCAGTTCATTGTTGAAGAAGCTGTAAGGAATTAATAACATTATTATTATTACTGGTCGAAGAGCGCCCGTTCCTGTTTGATGAGTCTCTCAATTTCCTCATCCAACTTTCCGATGCGCTCATTATCTAACTCAGTTAACTTTTCTCGTTCCAGCTTTGCCTTATAATCTCCCAGCAGCTTGGCTCGATCGTTATAAAGCTGGTTAAAAATCTTAACAAACAATCCCTTAATCGTCTCTTCTTTAACCCTCCCCATACCGCACGATTTTTTCCTTCCTATTATATAGGTGCTGCAAATCCAACAAACAGATTCGGAGACAGTGCCACAATTGTCTATATGCCGTTTGAATGTATTCCCGCAGTTGCCGCAAACAATGGTTCCTGTTAAAGCATATCGGTTTGTGTATTTATCTCGGTTACCCTCAATATTTCCTTTCGATTTGGCCCTCTCCGCCATTAATTCCTGGGCTTTTTCAAAATCTTCTCGGCTAATAATAGCGGGATGACTGTCCTTCACATAGTACATTGGAGCTTCGCCAGAATTTCGCTTCCTACTATATAGGGCTGTTGTAATTGTTTTTGCAGGCGAGCATAACCGCCATACTTTTCGTTCTTAAGAATATCTCGGATACTTGATTCGGCCCATTTAACTTTTCTAGAGATATTTTTAATTTCATCAGCTTCTAAACCTTTGGCTATTCGGGAAGCACCCAGTCCGGAAAGATAGTCTTTGAAGATTCGTCTCACAGTGGCGGCTTGTTCTTCGTTTATTATTAGATTGCCCTCGCGGTCTTTATCATAACCAAGGAAGCGTTATGTGTTAACTGAGAACTTGCCTTTCTTAAAACGTCTTTGATTGCTCCAATGCATGTTTTGAGAGATGGAGGCCAGTTCTTCCTCGGCAACGGAACTTAGAATGCTAAGCATGAGTTCGCTTTCGGCAGTTAAAGTATTAATGCCCTCTTTTTCGAACCGGACAGCTATCCCAAGTAGTTTAAGTTTACGGACGGTTTCAAGGCAATCGGCGGTATTCCTAGCGAAGCGTGATATTGATTTCGTAATAATAAGATCGAATTTTTTATTCTCTGCATCCTGAATCATCCTCATGAACTCTGGTCGTTTTGCTGCGTTCTTGCCGGATATACCCTGGTCACTGTAGACTCCCACAAATGTCCATTCTGGATTGCCATTTATATAGGAAGTATAATGCTGGACTTGGGCTGCAAAGCTTTCTTGCTGCTCGGCTTGGTTAGTTGAAACGCAAACGTAGGCGCAGACTCTGAGTTTTTTGAGAGGCTCATTGAAGACAGGGACTCTTTCATTGGTGCGTATCTTTTTTATGATGCTCAACTCCTTCACTAGCAAGGCTTGCGGGAACATATTCCTTTCAAAAAACATCACTACACCCGCCAGATTGTCCGGGTGTAGTGATGTTAGCTCTGTATTGGCTAGATTGCAAGTCAATTGTTCTTCCTAACTGAGTGCCAGTAATGGACGCTATCAACTAAATTTTTTTTCTCTATTGGACTGTAGTTGTTGAGGTACTGGCAGTACTTCCGCCCAAATCCACTAGGATTTTTTGAGCATCCGTTATTAGCTGATTTCTGGCGCTGATTTGATTATTTAAATCGGTAATGATGTTTTGTAAGTCCGTGGTTATATTCGTTTCATTTTTGGCCTGACGATCAATATCCAACTGGAGCTCATCTTTTCTTAGGGTTAACCTGTCAGTAAGTGTTGTAGTGTAATCATTCACCATTGAAATCTGGTCATTTTTTGCATTTAATAGAACAGTATAATTCTTTTGAGTCCAATCCGTCTTACGTTGGGCTTGAATATTTTGTCTTAACCCTTGTAATGTATCACCTAATCCTTTGTCCGTTTGGCGTAGTGCCTTGATCTGTGTCCAATATGTGGTGTTGGGATTAACAGTAGGCGCGACTGGTGTCGTTGTATTAGCCATAGCTGGCAAGGCAGAAAATAGACAAGAACCTATCACCAATCCTGAGGTCAGTAAAACTTTTAAATTACTCATTTAACATCTTCCTTTCTGATTATCGACTAACTTTATCTTCAAACATAGTCTAACAATCAAAACTGAGAGTTCCCTGAGAATAAAGTAGGACTTAAGTCCTGTTTTTCGGAACGAAATTTTTAGGCACATATTAATTTATAATTCTTTCTAAAGGAATATCAAATAATATGTCGAATGGTATCCCATTGATAAATAATGTGTGCCAAATCGGTAAATAAGTAAGCTGTATTTGGCAAAAATAATAACCATATTAAGCCAAAGATAATTTTTAAGACTCTTTGTCTCAAACGTAAGACAAGTAAAAAGAGGTACGCAACTCCCATAGAGACAAGTGCTACGTAACAATTTGAAACTTCGATTTTGACCCATTTAGGCTTTACTACTCCACAAATCAAGAGTAAAAGCAAGAAAATTGCGATTAGAATACCCCACCAGGCCTTGTACCATACTGGCTTTTTCCCCGCTCCTCTTTTTTTATCTTCAGGACTTGTTTCCTCCGACTTTTTCTCAAGCCTCGAATCTCCAAACTTAACCATTTGTTCCCCTCCGAATGCCGTTCAGCACCGATTAAGTCGATATTTATAGTGATGGGTTATAAGAATTTGCAGAACCTCCCTGTGACTCTATTTAAGAAGATGAACTAATCTTTATTTATAGATACATCTTCCCACATGATTAGATTAGAAATGATTACTAACTGCTAAAAGCTTGAACGGCACGTTCTGCTATTACTCTTGTAGCTTTATATATCTTTGGTAATTCCTTAAATACATCTACCAGTTCCTTTCGCCCCATACATAACATCCAACAACTAAAAATAAGCGGGCGATTCCCTATAGCTCCAGCCAGTCTCATAAGCTCTTCTGCATCAAGATTTATAAACTTGCGGTAGCCAGCAACTACGGCATCAATGCATTCTAATCTGTGACCAGCGGCCCATAGGAGAAATCCTAAGGATGATATTCGTGGTCCGAGTCCAGCTCCAGCCCAATCCACAACTACCCATTTACCAGCATCTAACCTTATCATGTTGGTTGGAACAAAGTCTGGATGTACTAGAGCTTGTGGCATATCATGAAAATCATCTGCTTTCATAAGTTCACTTAAAAGCATTTCATACATATTCTTTTGATTCTCTGGTACGATTTCCTCATAACTTTGAAGTAATGAAGATGCTGCATCTATCTCTTCATGCGGTCCTCCTTTAACTGATAGATGGTGCCACGCTCCTCCTTTGCGTGTTATGCTACATGAGTCTAATTGTAATGAATGTAAACGACCGAGTAGTACTCCTAAAAAGTAGTATGCTCGGTCACTACCTTTTATTTTGTCTCCTTCCACAAAATTAGTTATCAAAACACCCTGGCCATCAAGTGTGGAAACCGCATTAGGAACTGCACATCGTTCCGCAGGATAGTCACTCTGTTCCAAAAACTTCAATATTTCAGCATCACCTTTAACATCTTCAATTAACATGGCTTTTGGAAATTGCCGAACTACCCAGCTCAAGCCATCATAACGGTCAACTTTAAATACACCTAGGTCTAATTTCACTATTCGTTCAATGTGAGTACCATATATATTTTCAAGATGTTCATGAATACTTTCTTCACTTGAACGTTTGTACAATTGCTCCTTAAAGTTATCGATACTCAAGTATGCTCTTCTCCTTTTTATTACCTCGTTGAATACCTTTTTAAGTTACTCATCAACATATTATTTATTATAGTCCAATATAGTCCAAGACTTCCCCATTATCCTACTGATGCCGCCCATCTATTAAGCAGAGGGGCGGCATCTTCACTGAAGAGTTTAAGAATAATGGGAAATTAAGGCATTTACTGTGTATACCAGTCGCCTATATCCTTAGATCGGTGTTATTGTAAACAAAGTCACCCTTAATATTTACTTGATTTCCTCAGCCAACTCAAAAATAATTCCCTCTGGCCCACGAACGTAGCATAACTTATAACTTTCTTCATATTGCTTTATATCACTAAAGATTTCCGTGCCCTTCTTTTTCAATTTAGCAACAACAGCTTCAATATCTTCAACAGCAAATGCAATATGTCGGATACCTAGCGTATTTGTTAAAGGGTTTCTGAATATCTTGTTCATCTGACGGCGTATAAAATTTGACTAGCTCTATCCATGCCTGACCGTCTGGCATTTGCAATCCTACACATGCTGTTTTAACATCATTAAGTCCAACTACCTGACCCAACCACTCTCCTTCCATTTCCCATTCCCCTTGCACTTCAAGTCCCAAATCGAGAAAAACCGCTTTAGCTGCTGAAAGATCATTTACGTTTACACTCACATGATCTATCCTATTTATCTTCATATCCCACATCTCCTGTGTTCATGTTTTCTTGCAATACCCCGTATTGATGCCTTCCTAAATGCCCCCATTTAGGTTTAGGTATATCCTTAATATTATTCCAACCACCCGTACCATTGGACTTGAAATAACTTCCGAGTGTCCTGCCTTGAATACCATACCCGTATGCCCATTATTTGGTGGATTGTAAGAATACCCTGATTTTATGAGTACCAATGGGAAACTCTACTTAAAATAAAATATTTGTAAACCATAATATATATAATGCTGTTTAAATGCCGAGTTCCTGAATTAATTTTTTAAATGTGTAGTAAGCGGGTTTCGGCGAATAGTCATCCCGCATAATCCCATATTGATGGAAGAGGTCGTCTTTTGAACTATCTGCATCCCTAAGCCCAAAAAGTTCATAGTGAGCCCATCCTGAATCAGCGGAGGGGCGGCATCTTACTGTGAAGAGTTTAAGAATGGGAATATACGGATATTGGATTGATTATTTAACCGTCAGGAATTAACACATTAAGACCTTTAAAGAACATTGATGTTTGAACAATATTCTTAACCCGTTAATTACGGTGCATTTAAAGTATGAAAATGTTAAAATTTGGATGAAATACTGGGGCAATAGCCCCGTGTAATCAATACTTGGACTAAACTAGAGTGTTATATATAGGTTTTAAGAGAAAAATAGCCACGGCTTGTTTGATATCCGTAGCTATTTTAGAGTTGTGAGTCCTGAAATTTAATCTAAATACTTGGGAGTATAACGAATACCATTTTTCTCATTACATACCTAAATGTAAATAATTGTTTCATAGCAATTTCTTTATAAGCGAAACTTAATTACTTGTAAAGAGCTTGGCGTGTCCACCGCTTATCTGTCGGATATTGAGCGTGGAAAAATGCCTTCAGATCGATTTATAGGTGTTTTGGCTAACTTTTATGAGCTTAATGAAGACGAGTTGTTTAAGCTATGGGGTAAAACCCCAATGCTCGCCAAAGATGAGATCAATAACAACCCCACGCTTCAAAAGACTTTAAGGGAGATCAGTAGAAACGCGAAGTTGACCGATGCAAAAAAAGAAGAATTGTACGATGAAATATATAAAACCTATGTAAGGTTTGCACAAAAACTTGAGCAAGAAAACGAAGGGAGAGAACCATAATGGAACTTTTACTATCAAGTATTATGCAGTTTTTGGAACACACTTTTGGATATGATACTGCGTTTAAAATAAAAGATTCCTTTGATTTTAGTGATGGCGTCATTTTGGGTGCTTTAATCATGCTTTGGCTTATGGGTAAATTCTTTATGGATGTAAGCCGTGATAGCAAGCTCCCAGAGGATATCGCGATCATGTGGGTGGAAAAAGAGGGCATCTTGGGTCTTGTTGCTAATCCGAAGAATGTTTTTGAGGCGGTAGAAGTCTTTATTGGCTATTTAATTCTCAAAATATTTCGTCAAAGAGGCTTGAGGCTTAAGCGATTACGACTAATTACTGCAATCATATTGATAATTACACTGGTTATATTTTTCTTAGGTATGATTGACTCAATGTACCCTTACTTCCCCCATGACGGCCACCCATTCCCTTAAATGAGTGGATGGCGAACTTTATTAGAATACCGAAATGCCGTGGGGCGGCTTTTGACATGGTTTGAGTTACTAAATTTTAATGATTTCTTCAGGTTTACCATATTCTATTGAACTTCAACAACCTTATACCTACCTTACTAGTTCTAGAATTCAACAATTACATTCCATACGATTCCCGATATTCATCCCGCCTAATTGATTTACATTAATCAATGTCCCTGGTGCCTTAAGTCCGGAACATTCCAGGGCTTCAAGATGATTGTCCGCGTAAAAAAGAAGAAACTCGTCGATAAGCTTTCATTATCTAAGGTTCAGTACACATGTAGACCTTCCGGTTTAGGAAGTGGTTCCCCTTCAAGAAAGTTATGACGTGGTTTCTATTCTTTCTAATTCATAAATAACTGGATGAAGCCCATCAGCACAACAAAAAATTTCTGTTCCTTTCTGCCTAACCCAAGGATAATCATGCCCTAATGCTAAAAACACAACCTTATCTTGAATTCCTGCCCAAGCCCAACTACAAAATCCTTCAGGCTTATTACAATTCTTTGATATAAACTCTTGTCCTTCTTTATATTTCGAACACTTAGTTGGAACTCCTTCTGATGCGTACTTTTCATGGATATCGAGAACATCGAGTTTCTTAAGAACTGAAATTTTTACATCATAATATTTAGTTACTCCCATTTTCAAACCTCCTTCATGTCTCCAACCAGTACACTTTTACCCCAAGCATCTCTACCAACCTTCGAATATGTGCCTTCATTTAGAAATCCGGGGATTGCAAGTCTCAGCACTCGACCACCAGCTAGCCTTAATCACGGCGGCTATTTATTCTTGAGTTTACCTGGGCGCTAGTGGTATGGTGGGATTAGCGATCGGCGAAGTGACCGGATGCACAATACGCCAAATTAATGTTTAGTCTATGCGAGTCCCAAGCCCATCTTTATACATAATGAAAAATGCAAATAGTCCCAAAGATTAAATCTACTCCATGAAGATCTCTTAGGATCCCAAAAAATGCCCATGGTTATTCAATTAATCCCCATTATGCAAATTCGACTGTTACCATGAAACGCTGCGCTCATTAGTAACCCACTAGCTAATCTAGCATTCGCAACGAAATCACCTGCACCCTGCGTTTACCAAAAATATGCTACACATTCTGCCAGTAGCCTGTTTCAAAATATAAAACTAGCCATTGTTTACGGGTAAGGATGCGTACCACAGTGTATCCTAAGATTCTCAAGAAAAATAAGTTAGAGAGTAAGCCAACTATAACACCATCTTATACAAAAAACGGTGAAGCAAGCCTCCATCATTCACCACTTACAAATTTTTGAGGTTCTCGTCCTAGAACGGTCAAAACTACCGAAAATGCAATTTGAAATATACCCAAAATAGCAGTTATCCCAAATAATATTGTAGTTATCAAAGGTAAATTTCGGCGAGATCTCGATTGCCGGATAATCCATGAACCCGGTGACGAGCCGGGACATTATTAGTTACAATTCAATAAAGCCTTCTCCAGCTTACTACTTTATAGTGACATTTCCAGTACAAGTTTCATATTATGTATTAGAAACCAACCATAAAGCATCTCCTTTCTCATCTTATATTGGCTCGTTAGCCAAAATGAAAATCGAGAGGAGAAAATAATATGGCTGGTTTGGGATTCCCTCCTTTTGGCGTACCCCCATTTGGGGCCCCCCGATTTAATGCTATTCTATTTGACACTCTACCGATCGGAGCCCGCATTATAATTGGTACTGATGCAAGCACTTGGGTCGGAAATTTCGGTGGAGTTATTGATGGCGTTGTTTTTGTGACTAACGCTCGGTTATTTTCCAATATTGGTAACCCTGTTGATGGACTTCTGTCGGTAGTGAGAATCCCTGTCAGACAAATATCCTATGTAAGTTATTAAAATGGACCAGCCTCGGTGATGAACCGGGGCTTCGGCAACAAACAAACTGGAAGTACACCAAATCCACAAGCCATATATCAACGAGTTTTAGACTCTTTAAAATAACTCTTATGTCTATCATAATGTGTTATTAAAGCGACAAGAAGTCTCACATATTAAGAACGCTCTCCTATTGCTTCATGCAGGCATAGGAGGGCAATTTTAATCAACTCATCCCTCTGGTTTAGCGTATGTCCATTTGCTTTCAGAAGATATGTCCTCTCAAAGATTTGGTAATACTATCCGAAAAGGCTTAAATCTGAAATATTCTCGCAGAAATTCCTTAACTATTTTTTACACTTCTGATATTAACATATAAATGTGAAAGGTTGAGAGGTATGTCTGATAATCATAAAAACGTTAACGATTATACTCAACGATTACAAAGGGTTGTAGAAGATTATGAGCATACGATCGAGGATCATCTAAACGAAGATTATCTTAAACAAACAGAATGGCCAGATAAACTAGCAGATCGAATTGCAGCATTTGGTGGTAGCTGGAGCTTCATTATCATTTTTGCTGTTTTCTTAACAGCCTGGATACTGACCAATACTTTAAATTTTATTGGTCACTTTGATCCCTCGCCATTTATATTACTTAATTTGATCTTGTCATTTATCGCAGCATTCCAAGCACCAATTATTATGATGAGCCAAAACCGGCAGGCTGCTCGTGATAAGCGTGAGTCGATTATTGATTTTGCAATTAATTATAAGGCAGAGTTAGAGGTAGATGATATTCAATCTCATCTTCATAGGATCGAAAATGAGATGGCTCAACTGAAATTATTGTTACAATCCCAGAAATTGGGCAATACTGAAAATTAATATAGCAAAGTAAAACGAAAGTTCCCTTCAAAATCTGGTGGCTTTTGTATTTACTGAATCATAAGAAGAGCCCTCAAAATTTTGAGGGCTGTAATGTTATAAGTATTATCTTTTCCCATGTCTCTAGTAATTACACCTAGTCAAAAAGGAAACTCACCTTCACATCTGATAGAGGCTAAACAACCATTTTCATTATTATAACTTAATATACAGAAAAACCTGTTGTCCTCTTTTCCATCTATGACAAAAAGATAGCCTGTTCTATCTTTTGGCTCACTATTTCAACCAGCCAGAATAGGAAACTTCCAATGCCAATTCCACCGGCGACATCTAACAGCGTATGTTGTTTAATGAACAATGTTGATAGGATAATTATTCCGGCCACTACTCGGACCAAACCAGTAAAAAAAGGCGATGGAATCTTTAGCTTTGAGCCAGCTTGGAAAAGAATGAAACTGATTAATACGTGAATACTGGGAAACGAATTATAAGGTTCATCCATATGGTAAATAAACAATACAATCCTGGTTAACCAGTCGTTACCGATAATTTGTGGCCTGGGAGTGGTGGTTTGGGCCAATATATAAAAGCTATAACTCAATGCTAGTCCCATAAGGCATGCAATCAGTGTCGATACATAGAGTCGAGGTTCCCGTTTCATCAGCCATGCAAGCGTTAAAATTACAAAGGGATACCAAACTATGTAAGGAAGAGCAAAAAACTTTATAAAAGGAATTCTTTGATCAAAGGAAGTCACCAGATTATAAACCCGTTCTCTGGGATGATCTAACCGAAAATAAATAGAATCAAACATCGGCAAAATTAACAATGATAAACGACCATACTTCGAAAATTGCTTTTCCAAGATTGTTATCCCGCCCTTGATTAATCGTAATAAGAAATTCAAGCATAGTTTATCTGATATTTTAACCTTTATACATTAACAAACTAGTCCACTCACTGTTTTATTCCCAAGAAATTTACAATAGCATATTCTTGTTCGCGGCATTTATTATAGTTTGCGAATATCTATGGATGGCAAGACTTTTAAAGACTATTATTTGAATCCTAGGGGATCATACTATGAACTTTAAAGTAACTAAGAAAACGTTAAGCATATTGAATACTTTAGAAAATCATTGGTCAACTGCATTCTTCACTATAGGAATATTAATCCTTCTTGCATTTCTGTACCTAGACCGTAGACAAGAGGTTTCTCATATAATACGTTCGGCTGGATGGTTCGGGATTCTAACCGCTATCATTCTCATCACATTGCTAAGCATGACACCGATCCCCACTGAGAGCATAACGATAATATGTTTAAAGTCTTACGGCGTTGGTTGGGGAACTTTTTTCTCTTGGGTCGGCTCTACGCTTAGCTCAATAGCAATTTATTGTTTGGTTCAAAGTATTAGAGAACCGTTATTACAGGTCCTAATCTCCCACAAATGTTATAAAAAGGTGAACGAGTGGGTCAAACGCAGTGGAACTAGTGGATTAATGATGGCAAGATTATTGCCTCTCCCTGCTTTTATTGTCAATTACATCGCGGCAATAATTCCGATAATTGACTTCTGGAGTTATTTCTGGACAGCAGCTCTTACTATAATACCTTCATATATTGCAACGGCCCTAGTCTTTATGGGTATCTCTAATAGAGCTAAAATTTGGCTTTTGATCGGTTGTTCAGGTATGCTGATATTATGGATTTTCAGTTATATTTTGAGTCGGTATCCTATTAGAAAAGAATCCTATTAACAGTCGTTTTTTGCGATTAAGATCTTGAAATGAATCACATACTATGTTTTAGCAACTTTAAGGAGATGATCTTCAATGAAACGAATCAAGATCGGTATCGCACTTATTTCAATGTTCGGGTTACTACTGGGAACAACCAGCATCGCAAATGCTAAAACGGTTTCCCCGGCGCATCAACTCAAAGTTTCGCAAACAGCAAAGAGTACACATCATAAGGCTAAACAAGCTAAAACAGTCCATAAAACCGTTAAACTAAAAGCCATTAGTAAACAAGCAAGTAAACACGTAACAAAAAAAGCTTAATTTTCCTGAGAGCCTTCAGCGACGCTGGTGGTTTTTTTACTACGTTTGAACTTTCCTGATAAGTGAAAAATGTAATAAAATACAGCATTTGATTGTAGCTAAAATGCATACATTTGCACATATGTCCCAATAGTTAGAGCTTTAGAAAGAATGTCTAATTATTATTATGTGTTTCATATTAATATATCTAGTTTTTTAAGCTCT
Organism: Desulfosporosinus sp. FKB; assembly: GCF_002196705.1. Classification (GTDB taxonomy): domain Bacteria; phylum Bacillota; class Desulfitobacteriia; order Desulfitobacteriales; family Desulfitobacteriaceae; genus Desulfosporosinus. The sequence goes on along the minus strand of NZ_NADJ01000013.1, from coordinate 131,668 downwards.
ATTTCAAATACAAAAATTATAATAGCAGCAGGTTCATTTAGATCAATTCCTTTGTTACTCACAAAACTACGGTCCTCTGTAGCTATGACAGCTTCTCGGTAAATTGTCGGTATGTCATCGTATGATAAGAATAGACTATGCCGGGTCTGTAATTGGACGATAACCTTATCACGCACTTGTGTAGAAATCCTATTAATATCTCTAAAGTAATATTTTAGTCCATACCAACCAACTATCGAAGTAACCGATGAAAAAATCAGGAGTTTTGCCACCCCTGCTTTAATGAACTTTAGGTTGACTAAATTTGAAGAGGCCCTCATCATTTCTGATGAGGACCAATTAGTATAGAACGAGCGACTAATTTAAAAGTATAAAGTTATGCCTTTTTTAATGATTAGCTCATTTAGAAGTTAAGAGCAGCTCTTGCTCGTATTAGTGCATTTGAGGAAGTAGTGGTAAATACTTCATTTTCCGGCTTGAAAATATTCTCATCACCGATGTCAGTATCGAAATCCAACGTTTTAAGCTTAGTGTTTAGTTCTGGTCTAACACCGCTAATGATCAAGGTCCCGTTGGCTTCTCGTACATTCCTCACAAACACTTTCAAAGCGGCCAATGAGGTTAAATCAACGGTCGTAACATGATTCATTTTTAGAATAAACACTTTGGCTTTATCGAGCAAGCTGTCAAGCCGTTCTCCAAGATCAGTTGCTCCACCAAAATAAAGATTTCCTTCAAGTTAGATTACCAATACATCAACCTTTTCTTCAACCACTTCAACTTCTTCTAGAATAACCTGAGATCCCTCACCCTGCGTAGGGATGAGAAGTTTAAGCGGTGCCTTATTCGTATCCTTCAGATATAACGCGATAGATAATGCGATGCCTGTATAAATTGCATAATCTAAGTTAGGCAGCACAATGACTAGAATACAGGTTACCCACATGGCAATTGAATCTGAGGAAAATAGACCAGCTTTGACAACTTTCTTGATTTCTTCTTTGTCTATCAATCCGTACCCAGTATAAATTAAGACGCCCGCTAGACCGGCACTTGGTATATATTTCGCATAAGGTGCAAATAACATGAGGACTATAGCTACAAAAACACCAGAGAGTATTCCCGCCAAGCGACTGACCCCTCCGTTGACAAAGTTGATGGCGGATCGGGAGAAGGAACCCGAGGCAGGAAGACACTGGAAGAATGCACCTACGATATTCGATAAACCCTGGCCTATAAATTCCTGATTGGAATCAATTTTTTGGCGTGTTTTCGTGGCGATTGATTTGGAAATTGATATTGCTTCTACTAAACCAATGATTGAAATGGCAAACGCTCCACTCAGCATATCTTTAATTGAAGAAAGGCTAAAATCCACCATCTTAAAAGGAGGAAAACCGGAAGGAATATGACCGGTAAGCTGAACTCCCTTCTTTTGGAGATCAAACATAATGATGAAAACGATTGGAACAATAATCCCGATTAAAGCGCTGGGCAGATTTTTGCTGATTTTTTTGCAAACCAGCATAATTATGATAGTCAATAGGCCGATGCCTAAAACATACGGGTTGGTTTTATTAAGATGGGTGAAAATATAAAACACTTTATCTAGAGTCGACATTGCTGAGGAGTTCTTAATCGATATCCCCAGAAATGTATTTAGTTGTCCCAGAGCAATGATCGTTCCTGCACCGGCTGTAAATCCTACCAAGACAGTGTGAGGCACAAAATCAATCACTTTGCCAAGTCGAATTACACCATAAAGGATTTGTAAGACACCAACCATAAACGTCATGAGGAAAAGCATCTGATAAGCATTGGGAAGATGCATATAGCGAATCATGGCACTAGCGGTAAGCAAACAGATAGCATTTGTCGGCCCAGTGATTAGTTGATTCGAACAGCCAAAGGCTGAACCAATAATTGCAGCAATAATCCCTGTATACAAACCATAAATTGGATTAACTCCTGCAATCATAGCATACGCCATATACTGTGGAAGACCAACAACCACAACCGTTAAGGCCCCTATAATGTCGTGCTTGAGATCTTCTTTTTTATAGCCTCTAATCATTTCGATAAAAGGAAACAATTTATTCACTGCTGAAGTCGACATGGACTTTCCACCTCTCTTTAATTCTTAATTTGAACTCACAAATAACATTGAGAGATATTAAGGAAAGTGCGTACTTTCACTTATTGCCACAATAATGGAGTATAAAACATAAGGTCTTAAAGATTTTAAGTTGCTGCATCCCTGGGCTTTTCCATGTTATATTTTGTTAGTCACATTTTTTAGCAGTCTTCGCGGCTGCTTTTTTTATTTGCAGAATGCTTTTAATGATAATGTTAATAGTTTAAGATCTCTCATTTTATAACCACTCCTCTCTGCTTGTGAAATTATTTCTTATAACTTAGCTAAATGGTAACACTATAGACGAAACAATGTCTATAGGTAATCAATATGTTCGTGATTATATTTGACTATTACAATGTGTTTGATTTTCACTTTTCATTCCTTCAATAACATATAGAGGACGCTGCCTTAGAGAATCTCATACGGTTAGGGTGCATCGCATACATAACGCTCATATTCATTCGAATCAGCTTTAAGACTGCCTGGAGCTTTGAATACTTTTATCCTTTAACCAACAAACTACAAGACATTAAAGGGTTGATAATTTACAAATCTGGAGCTCAAATTGTAAAACCTTAATAAAATCTTAAGATTTCTATCACAATCTGTTCAAATATTACCTCAGAAAATGCTAACAATACAGTCATGAAATTAACTACTTAATTCAAGGAGGTAACCTGTATGAACTTCAAGAAAATCTCTGTGTTGGGGATAACAAGTATGCTTTCGCTGGCTCTGACTTCGGGCGCAGCGTATGCTGCAACATCAACCGCCTCTCAAAGTATCCCTCAAACTACCAGTGTGCCCCACCATGCCAATCATGAATCTGCTCTTGCTCAATTTTTGGGTATCGATCAGACGACACTGATGCAAAAATTGAAGTCGGGCAAGACATTGGCCCAAATTGCTTCCGAAAAGGGAATTAGTACTGAAACCTTAACACAGAAACTGCAATCAGCGCTTAATGACCGTTTGGACAAAGCCGTTGCAAGTGGTAAGATGACTACAGAAAAGGCTTCCCAAATAAAGTCTAAAGAAGATAGTGAAATTGCCGCAAAGATTAATAAACCTTGGACAGATAAAAAAGATAAATGCGATTTTCATAAAGGCATCGGACAATCGATACAAACCATTTTTGGTATGACTAGCGATCAATTAAAAGAACAACTTAAAAACGGAAAAACTCTTGCCCAGATTGCGGCCGATCGCGGAATCAGTAAATCTGATTTAACTGCTAAGTTAGTTTCAGCAATGGCATCGAATATTGACCTAGCGGTTAAGTATAATAAACTAACCTCAGAGAAAGCAGCGAAAATTAAAGCTAACTTGCCTCAAAGGATTGATACATTGATTAATAAAACTCCCGCCTCAGAGAAATAGTTTTTAAAGGGATGTTCTGAATGAAGTGATTTTCAGATACATCCCTTTGTGATTTAGTAACCCTTTTTATGTAATTGCCTATAACGCAAAATAATTTTCATTTATATATACTTGTTTAAATCTTAGCCCTTTTTAACACTACCATAGGGTTTTCGCTATTTCCTTGTAAAACTCTTCCTTCACCAACCTCGACTAATTTATCTAAAATAACGTGATTAAGAATGGTTTGAGCCCTTATCCAACACTTTGACATTATGATGCAATTTATAACCTGAGCTTCCGGTTCAATAATAACACCCCGTGATATGACGGAATTCTCCACCTTACCTTCTATCATACAACCACTTGCAATCAAGGAATTCCTAACTTTTGCATGCTCTCCATGGCAGGTAGGAGGATTGTCTAAGAGCTTTGTATGAATTCGATCCAATCCCAAAAACAATTTTTCTCGTATTTTAGTATCGAGTATATCCATGCTACATTGATAATAATCTTGAACGGATTGAATTATACCAATATAGCCCTGGAATGAGTACCCATAAATTTTTAATGATTTTAGTTTAATTGTAATTGCATCAAGCAAATCAAATCCTTCCTGCTCTTGATATTCATTAATTATATCTAGCAATATCTGACGTCTGATAATTAACATATTGATAAAATTCAACGGTGAATTTTCCAGTTCATCATAATCGTTAAAATTTATGACTCGTTGCTTTTCGTCCATAATAAGGTGAGTCTGTGAATTTTTTCTGTTAGGGGTGTCAAATTTCTTATAAACTAGCGTTATATCAGCGTTCTTATCTTCGTGATAATCTAAAACCTCATGGTAATTAATATTAAATACTTGATTACAACTACTAATTACCACATTTTCTGCTTGATCTCTTTGTAAATATTCTATATTTAAAGCAAGGTCCTTAAGGAAAAACTGCTCTTTGCGCCCTACTAGACCGTATATTGTCTCTGGTAAAATAAACAGTCCACCGGCTTTCCTTTCCAAGAACCAAGCTTTGCCGGCACCTATATGGGAAAGCATTGTCCTATTGTGATAGGGAGTAATTAAACCTATGGTTCGTATCCCAGAGTTGACCATACTTGATAAGGCAAAATCAAGCAGTCTGTACCTTCCAAAAGGCAATGCTTCGATAGGTCTCTTCTCAGCTAACCCTTGTAAACCATCAATGCGGCTGTTGCCAAATAAAATTCCAATCGCCTCGCACATGTGTCTTCCTCCTTTAGGTAAGCCACTTAACGAACTCTATAAACATTCTCGCCTGCTTCAATTTTGGAACCTTCCTTGAGTACAGTTTGATCCTCTATTACAGTAATTCCTTCTTGTTTTAAAGGTTCGTTTTTTGTCGCACCAATAACACTGTGACTCTCGATTTCAACATTTTCACCAGTAACTACTTTGCGAATTACCGAATGATCATTTATTTTCGAGTGAGGCAATATTATGGAATCTCGAACTTCTACTCCTTTTCCAATATATACACCTAGGCCTAAAATGGAATGGTACACTGACCCAAGTACAGTACAACCGTTACAGATGAGGCTATTCTCAATTAAAGCCGATGATCCTACATACTGAGATGGCAAATCCTCTAAGTTAGAAAATATTCGCCTATCTTGGTTGGTCATCCGAGAGTAATTTAAACTACTAAAATAATCAAAATTCGCATGGTAATAGCTTTCGATAATCCCTACATCTCTCCAATAACCGCGAAATTTATAAGCATATACACGATTCTTTTGTTGCAATAGCTTGGGAATTATGTCTTTACCAAAATCATGATTAGATTGCAGATCCTCCTCATCTTCCATTAATGCCTGTTTAAGCAATGGCCAATCAAAGATATAAACTCCCATCGAGGCTAAATTACTGTTAGGATAGGCAGGTTTCTCTGCGAAATCTCTAATTCTCTGATCTACATCCAAAGTCACGACTCCAAAACGAGAAGCTTCCTGCCATGGAACCTCAGTCACTGATATGGTGAGCTGAGCTTTGTTTCTTCTATGAAAGTCAATCATTTTATTATAATCTGCTTGATAAATATGGTCACCCGAAATAATTAATACAAAGCTTGGTTTGAAAAAGTCAATGAAATCAATATTTTGGTATACAGCATCTGCAGTCCCTCTATACCAACTTCCTTCAGTCGATCCAAGATGAGGAGGTAATATGTGCACACCTCCGACATAGTCAAAATCCCATGCTGAACCAATACCGATATACGAACTAAGTAGAAACGGCTTATATTGCGTAAGTACCCCCACGATATTAATTTTTGAGTTTGCGCAATTACTTAAACAAAAATCAATGATCCGATAATTACCGCAAAAAGAAATCGCTGGTTTGGCAATGTTATTTGTAAGCGGCCCTAATCGACTACCTTGTCCTCCTGCTAAAAGCATGGCAATACATTCTTGCTCAAACATAATTTGATAGGCGCTCCTCTCTTATTTACTGAAACTATGCTAATAATTTCCGGACAAGATTGGCAAAACTAAACCATTCAAAGTCGACGGAGTTATATCTTAAATTTGATATTTTTAATTTAATCACTTCTTCAATAAAATTAGTTTTGAAATTATTTAAAATCAAATGCCAAAGAAATATATGCATATTTGTAACATTTTAATAATTAATTATTCGAATTACGAAAGATAGATATAATCTTATATTCAAATCTTTTCAACAAATAATTTAAATGACTTTATTCAGATACCTCTCTTTCGCTTGGACTAAAAGAATTATAATACCTGATCGAAGAAGATAATAATGTTATTGGTATGCACTCACTGCGCCTAAACCCTAATGAAGCTCTAAAGGTTCAATTTAACCCTTCTTTTTGTTCCTTTATTTCTTAATTTGATAATGTAATACAAAGCCGCCTTTTAGAATACTTTAAGAAATGTGCAAATCATTTTAATCGCCACAAGACTGTTGAAAGAAGGTAATATTTGTTGGAGGATGAATTAGATATTATGTATATCAAATGCCCCTATTGCAGGGAAGTAAGTAAAACAGATCAGTGGGCTACGCTAGCTTTGACAATGACAACGGCTTTTGAAAGTTTCAGATTTGGATACATGCCTAAAAAAACAGAAAGCTTCATGTGCCCAGCTTGTAAAAAGAATTGTTATTATCTAGATGTCAAGGCTCTATAGATAGGAATCGCTGAAAAAAATATAGGGTTCATAGCACAAAGGTAAGGCCCTCATCTAATGAAATGATGAGGGCCTTATACATACGGAAACTTATCTTTTTCAAAATCTATACTATAATTTCACTTAAAGCTGTGCAAATATTTCCCAGCAAGGGCTATCGGTATACACAATTCAATTATAAACCAAATACCATTTTTAACCATATACTACTTAAAATATCGCCTCATTTACCGATGTAAGCGGAACAAATAGAGGAACCTATAGTTATGACTAAGATTAAGGATTTAATTATATTTGATAATTGATCTATCAAATAATCTCTTTCTAAGTTTATGCTAAAGGCTTTTTTATAAAAAAAGCTCCCACCTTTATTGATGAGAGTTAGCAAAATAAGCTCAAAATCTATGCCAATATGGAAAGTTACAATGAAATTATGGCATAGTATTTTTGAAAAGATTGCCGAACTAGAGCGTCTGAATTTAAAGACTTTATATAAAGCTCCATATCATCAAAATGGAGTTTCCATCCATTAACCCACTTCTGAAGGATTTAGAGATGCTTGGTCCTAATCAACCATTCTTCATAACTCAAAGCTCAATTATATCCGCAACATTGTATCCCATAACCCCCCACCTCGATTAAATAAAAAGCTGCAAATTATTTCCGATTGTTGAAAGACGCAGTTTCAGTGTCTATATAGGAGTGATACGTAATAAAACCTGCCGTAAAATAATTAATAATTGACCTATCAAAGCATCTCAGTTTTTGCCCGATAGATTAGGTCAACATATTTTGGGCATCAATCAAGGCTGCACCATTCCTTCTCTTTTGCAACTTTTCTCTTTTTGAAATTTGGGGGATTATTTCTAGACACCATTAGAGATTTCATAGCCCATTCCGCTAACTGTTCTCTGTTTTCCAAAATATCAACAGGAACCTCATAATATGGCATTAACATGGGCTTGTCATCAAATGGTTTGAATGGTTTCATTCCTGCCATTATATAATCTGACTTATTAAAGTCATCGACTTTAAAATAAAGAATGTCATCGGCTAGGATTCCAAAAATCAAACCCTCATAGTAAATACTCGCTCCTCCAAACATCTTTTTGACCGTTACAAAACCCAACTTTCCGAGTTGGTCTACTACATAACACAGGCTTCTTTAACCCGTAACGTACTCTTCAAAGATACTCCTTTCACGATAACCAATCATGTAGCATTATCTATAGGGTTCTTTTACCTCAATCAAACGTTCACAGCATAGAGGACTTAGATTACGGCTTTAAGAATTAACTCGTAGCACTTCAGCATTTTGTACCAATAATCACCGTTGCAATTGGGAAAATTAAACTTGTTCTAAACCTTTTGATTTCGCAAATGCCGTTTTCTTCAAAAACCCGTGTATATTCATCAGAGTACCGCATATCGATTATGCACAGTTTACCGCCCACTTTTAAAACTCTGGCAATTTCCAGTAAAGCCTTTTTTCGCTCCAATGTTTCATAAATATTATGTATAGCAAAGCTAGATAACACCATATCAAAGTTTTCGCTAGTAAAAGGCATCTTTCTCATATCCGCTGTTTCGATTTCTATTTTATCCCTAACACCTTCAACGATGGCATTATTAATTGTATTTTCCATATGATTGCCAGAAAGGTCTTCGCCTTGCCATATATCAATGCCTATGATTTTCCCTGTAACTAACCGTTTAGCAGCTCCAATCAGGTACAGACCCCTACCACACCCTACATCTAAAATATGTTCATTGCCTACACCGTAAGTCACGGTGAGAATTTTAGCCCTGATGGTTATTATTACGGTCTTAAATGGCAATGTGTTGAATTTGTGAAGCGATTTTACTATGACGTAAAACACGTTAAAATGCCAGATGGTTTTGGTAACGCTAAAGATTTTTATAACCCTTCTGTGTCTCAAGGTTGCCTAAATGAACAAAGAGGCTTAATCCAATATAGAAACGGTGGAAATATGGGGCCAAAACCGGACGACATATTAGTTTTTACTAACGGCCTTTACGGGCATGTAGCGATTGTAACAAAAGTAACGGGAAACTCCATAGAAATTATTCAACAAAATGAGAAAGTAACCCGCCAAGCACTTAAACTTGTGATAAGGAATCATCACTTCTTTGTCGGTTCTAGCGTCAAACCCAATGTATGGCTAAGGAAAGCTGAATGATCCACAAAATCAGAAACAATCTCCACAATCTAGCATTTTCAACATACCCATTAACCCCTCAATCCAAAGCCTCATTTGGAGACTCGATACCTCGATGACCAGCCAACCTTCACACGAGGCGGCTTCTTGGACTTGGCAAGGGTGGCAACAGTGGTGTGGGGGTGATTCGATAAGTATTACGCTTGCTTACCTAGATAGTTGACTGGAGTCATTATACTTATTTAAAGAATGCATGATAAACCATTAACATTATAACTGCCAAAATTATTATCCATGAGGCTGGGTGTGCCCAGTTGTTTGTCCGTCCCAGTCCATTCGCTTTTGGAACAAGAAAGTTAGCATCATCGTCGTTATAATAGAGGAAATATTGGTTATGCTCTCTTCGATACTCATTTACTTCTTCAAATGACCATTTTCTTTTTGCCATGGTATTCCCTCATTTTTACTGTCTTTATGCTTATGGGTTGCCATCACATCCCATCGTCCATCAACCCTACGGTAGTTGTTTGAACCATCCATGCTTGGTGTCCTGGAATTAGCCACTAAAGCAGAAGAATGTTCAGACCTATGTTCGAATGGGGACATTTATCAATCAATGCTATCCAAAAACTCTATTACGCTATCTGTGAATTTTTTATTTTCAAGCATGAAAAAGTAGTGACCACCCTTAAATTTAGTTATTTTCGAGCCTTTTATTTCTGAATGCATTTCTTCTGCAAGGGCAAAAGGAGCAATTTTATCTTTCTCCCCATGCAAGATCAATGTTGGTACTTTTATCTGATTTAGTTGGTCACTACAGTCATAACCGCGTGATGCCTCTAGCTGTCTCTCAAAAGCATACTTGGGTTGCGGGTTTTTCTTGATTATTGAACCGAACCTGGACGCAAGTTTCAACCATCCAGGACGGAGTGATGATCCAATCTTTACTGTTGCTGATGTTGAAGCCAGTATAAGGCTATTTACTTTATCGAGATGCTGTAATGCCAGTGCCATGGCTATGCGTCCACCCATGGAAATGCCAAAAATATGCGCTTTATTTATGCCAACCCCATTCATAAGTTCCGCCGTATCGTCTGCCATTATCTCAATTTTATATGGTATATCCGGTTTATCAGTTCTTCCGACACCACGGTTATCGAATGCTAAAACTTTTAATCTTTCCGAAAGTCGATTAATAGTTGGTTCATATACAGTAAGATCAGTTCCTAAACCGGCTATGAGTACGAGTTGTTCGCCCTCACCGTGGAACTCATAATACATATTTATATCATTAACTTGTATTGTTGGCATTTTGTAGTCCCCTAACTATTTGAAACCCATTAGCATTCTATCCTACATTATCCAACGAGAATAAAGTTTATCCTAAATTCCCACGTCCCAAACGTTCTCGGGAGTAGTAATTATCCAATTCACTTTATTCCGGCCTACTATATCTTCCTGTCTACGCTTCGCATTACACGTTACCATGCACCACGCAAGACTCGATGTGACGCATCCCTCAGCCTCCAGCTTTCTCGTTCGGTTAGGGGTAGCGCCTTTGGTTATCCGATAGGTAAGGGCATCCCTCGGCATTACCTGTTTGGTTTCTTTTCAGATAATGCAGAAGGATAGGCTTTTTTTTAAGGTTCAAGGTAAAAAATAACCCCGCCCGACTATGGCCTAAGGGACCAGGCCGAAAACGACGAACCGGAAGCTGCCGGGGAGGTCGCGGGATCCCGCTTTGAGCTGGCTTTGCAAGGTCGGCCTTTAAATTACTTTTAAAATAAAAAAAACCCTCAGAGAGGGGTTAGAGGAAAATGCTATGAAATTTCATCCATTAATATCAATCCAGCTGTCTATATTATAAACCGGATAGATATACATAATACTTGCTGAAATTCCCTGCGAAAGGGATTTAATACGTCAAATCGTTCAGCAACGCTACTGTGAGTGGTAAACTAAACCATACACATTTACGCCAATGAAAGCATACAACTTTCTGTCACAAACCATACAACTTTTTGCCAATAACCATACAACTTAAAATCAATTACAGTGATCGGACTTTGTTAGAATAGGGGCTAGCAAAGAGGTCAGGAGCTGTTAGAATGAAAGGATTTAAGATGTATAAACAGATACAGCAACTTAAAGAGATTGGATTCACTCGGTCTCGGGCTGCCAAGCAGCTGAACATAAATCGGGAAACCGTAACACGATATTGGAACATGACAGCGGATGAATTTGCCAAACAACTGCATAGCATTAACGAGAATTGCTACTTTCAAAATATGAGGAAATTATCATTAGTTGGTTGAAACAATATCCAACAATGACAGCCGCCCAAGTATGCGATTGGCTCAAGGAGCATTACAAAGAGGATATCAAGGAACGAACTGTCAGTCGTTATGTCAAAGGGTTACGAGAGGAATATAATCTTAAAAAATCCAATCATCCCAGGGATTATGAGGCTGTAGAAGAGCTCCCCATGGGGCAGCAGTTACAGGTGGACTTTGGTGAAAAGTGGATACAATCCATTGATGGACAGCGTGTAAAGATTCGCTTTGCAGCCTTTGTACTCGCTCATGCACGTTACAAATGGGCATTCTTTTAAACTCGGCCATTCACAACAAGCGATTTGGTTTCAAGCTGTCATGAGTGCTTTAGATATATAGGTGGGATGCCGCATGAAATGGTATTTGATCAGGATAGTATCGTCAGCGTTTCAGAAAACTATGGAGATATTATTCATACCTTTGAGTTTGAGAAGTTCCGGCAAGAATGCAATTTAAAAGTATACCTCTTCCGCGCAGCTGATCCGGAAAGCAAAGGTAAGATCGAGAATGTGGTTAAATTCATCAAGTATAATTTCCTCGAAAACAGACTTTTTGCTGATGAGGAAGTTCTCAACAGTTCGTTCCTAAAATGGTTGGATAGAACCGGTAATGCGAAAGTTCACGGCACAACTAAAAAGATACCATCCAAGGTGTTTGAAGATGAACGTGAACACCTTAGACCCATGCTGGACATCCGATCAAACGGTGATGTATCCATCTACAGAAACGTTCGGAAAGATAACACGATCGTCTACGACAGCAATCGGTACTCTTTACCTCTTGGTACATACAACTGCCAAAAAGAGGTCAGCATTGAAGCGAAGAATGAAAAATTGACGATTATGACCGTATTCAGCGAATTTATCTGTGAACATCCAATCTCAACCGGCAGAGGTCAATTAATTAAGAGCACCAGTCATTCCAGAGATATTACAGACTCGATGGATAAAGCTCAAACTACTGTTGATGAGCTGTTATTATTCAAGGCAACCGATTTTCTGCAGACAATTCGAACAGAAAAGGCACGCTATGCCCGTGACCAGTTCCGGTTGCTGCAAACATTATGCGATAAATATGGAATTGATGACGTACTCAACGCCATCAAATATTGTAAGGTGAGCAAACTCTTCGGAATAACCTATGTAAAGGATTTTTTAGAGCACAGTGCCAAACCAAAACAAGTCATCGTCCTAAATGCTATTCCGGTTAGCAACAACAAGTACCATGTAACCACTGAGACAGCTAATTTGTTTATATTATTTAGCGTACCCTGTCCATGTTTCTTACCCTAAACAAGCTGCTTTACCAAGGGTTTAACCCTCCTCTAGACGAAAATTGAGGTAAAATCATTTTGTATCTATAAAAATAGAAACAGGCCACTCATAATGAGTGGCCTTTACTATAATCCCGCAAAGTTCCTCGTGAACTAATGGATACACGGCTCAAGATTAATATTCATTAAAGTTACGTTACTAAGTTGTTCAACCAGAGAATTACAGGTTTGGGATCGCGCACCTTATAACTATAAAACATAAACAGCAAATGGGTATTTAGTCTAGTAAGGGAATCGCGCTTGACCTAACAAAACTTATACCGGCCAAAAACTAGATTATGGTAAATGAAACTAATCTGGACAAATCCTCCACTATTTCTTTGGTTATTGAAGAACTATCTGAGATCATGAACGCAATTACTAAGGTCAAAATTCAGGTTCTAAATCATCTCCCTACGAAAGGCAAATTCAGCTTTAATACGTGTCGACTAAAGGATTACAGGTACACAAAATCAACCACTAATCACTTACTTTAATTAACTAACAGCTTACTTCAACCACCAAATACATACTTCTAAATTGTAGGAACTTTGCGGGAAAACTTTCTTCTTAAACACAAAAACCACCCTTCTAGGTGGCTTCAATTCCCGAAATTCAGCATTGACCTTAACTAATTGCAATGCCTAAACTTTCGATGAATCGAAACTTTACCTAGCATGCGACCAATAAGCTCATTTAGAAACTGAATCTTTTTGATTAGGTGATTATACCTTTATTATAGCTGAAAACAGGGAGAAGTCAAGAAATACAACTGGATTTTTTGTTCCTTATTTAGAATTATAAACCCATCCATTTGAGGAAAAAGGGTCTTCCTACCCGTCTTAGCTACCGAAATGCTTTTACTCTATAGTTTAGGCTAAATAGTGTCGGTGCATCATAAATAACCGTATATTACTGTGTCTGGACAATTTGTTGTTGAAAAGTCACCAACCTCTCCCGTTTTTACCTATGTTATCGCTCCTGATTAAGTATCTGTTTCATTATGTTTATTCCCGCAAAGCCGTTTAGATTATTTGGTTTTTAACCCCGCTCTCGCAGGTGGGGATTTTCACCATACTTTTTGGTCTTCCTCTAAAATGGAGGCATGGCCTAATCAGTAGGTTTATTAAATTCCCGAAATTTACAATAGGATCAAAGCCAAATCATATCTTCGCCCCTACCTGCTTCATATAACACATATCAAGTGTACTTATTTTTAAAATACTTCGCTGTATTATCCATATCGCAAAAAACTGTTGATTCATTGATATTAAATAATTTAAGTTCATCAAGAATTTCATTTTTAATTAGGGATGGAATAATCAATACCTTTTGCTTATATCCATCCGCATTTATATTGAAATCTGCGCAAATACTTTTAGCTTGCTTAATCCCGAAAAGAACAAAAGCTCCGCTTTGATTAATGATCCTGTCGATAGACATTTTGGGTTTTACGACAATGGATAGATTATCGAAATCACGGGGGTCTATCTTGGGTAAAAAGTATGGTTTGTCCTCTCGTATGAAATGGACTAATTCAGAAATCTCTTTGTTTGAGTTGAATTGCTAAATTCTTTTACTGATAAATTGTCTAATTTTATGATCTCTATCAACAGCCTGATATCCTCTTAGCCTTAACCAGTCTGTACCACTAAATATTTCAAAACCATTTGTATTAAAATTAAAAGAGCATTTCACAGTATTGGTTAATACGCTTACTGTATCACTATCGTAATATCTTACATTACGTTCAGGCACATTAAAAATCGTAACCTCTCCATGACTACCCCCTTCACGGTTAGCATTGCAAGCAAAGAATAACGACTAATTTAAATAAACTGATGGAGGTAATGGAATTGTTCTAATCATTACCTCCCCTCTATATTCCAATTCAAGGTAAAATTTTAAATGAATATTTTTAAATATTACAGATATTTACTTCGTTCGCTTCCTGTAATTTTATATTGGTATCCCCTCTTCTTTAAAAGTACAGTTCTTAGGGCATTATCCATTACATCCTTCACACTCTTTCATATACCAAGAAAATTTGGAATTACATTTTTCACAAGACCATTGCTGCTTTTGCGTTTCTAGCCATTTTTCTTTACCCATGTCTTTAATCAAAATCAGGTTATCTATTGATTCTGCATGATGTGGTTTTCCATCATTGCTAAATTCTAATAATTTCTCACAAGGAAATTCGTTGCATAAGCTGCAATATTCTATTTTCTTAACTTGTGCACATTCTCTTATGCCACAGTCTCCACATAGGTTTTCTAATCGACAACCAGGGCAAAATTCAAGTGGTCGGCTCTTAAAATCATCATAAATGGAGGGCATACGCATAATATGTTCCTTGTTTCTTTCTTCAAAGCCTACTTTAAAGCTGCATGCACCGCAATAAAGGCCACAATAAGCAATTAATTCATCTGGCATAGAACTCCTTCCTGCAATTACAAAACACTGTTACGCATTATCTACCAACAACCACTATACTGGTAGATAATCCACCATCAAGTGTTCAACTCCTAGGAAACCGCTGATCTAATATTCCAGTACCGCCCATTACTTCCACATGCCGCTCCCTTCACCTTCCGGTTCGGTGAGCACCTTTGGATAGGTAAGGACATACCGCAGCATTACCTGTTAGAAAGTTCCTTTGTCTAACGCTCTCCGGCAACATAAGCTTTCATCGATAAGTATAGATAGGCTGAGTAGAATTCTTTTTGTAATTGCTCATTTAGTTTTTCGACCATTGAGTCTTTAGCCATAACATCATCTCCCAGGACGCTTTCTCCGTCCATAAAAAACTCTTAGCTACAAGTGTCAGTTATTATTGTTTATTGACATGGAGTTTATTATCCACGAGTTGTGTCAAATCTAACACTTCTTGAAGCGCAATCGACAAATCCTTTCTCCGGGTCTCTCTGTCTGAGAAATTATTGATCTTATTTTTCAAGAGTACTATTGCTTCGTGAAGTTGCTTATTCGTTATTTTGTATTGGTTAATCTTTGTGATCTTCTCATCTTTGTCGGCGGGTGATGGTATTCCAACTGGGAGCTGTTTTGCACTTCGAGCCATACCGACCTCTGTCCAGTTAAAAGTCTCTCCCAATCCGGGAATCAACGGGTCTAATCCCGTTATTTCTTTAATCTTAGCTGCCAGGCCTGCCTGGGCTTCCTCTTCACCGTGAACCAATATGATCCCTTTAGCCGGGATTCCGCCACAACGAATCCAATTCAGAAGGCCCTTTTGGTCAGCATGGGCCGAGAACCCGTCGATATTTTCTATCTTGGCCTTCACAGTAATCTGTTCTCCATGAATTGTAACGTTTTTCTCCCCGTTCACCAACCGTCGGCCTAATGTACCTTCAGCCTGATAACCGACAAACAATACAGTAGACTCAGGCCGCCAAAGATTATGTTTAAGATGGTGTTTAATCCTTCCTGCATCTGCCATACCACTTGCCGCAATAATAATCGCTTTCCCTTTAATCTCATTCAAAGCAATGGAGTCCTGACTTGTAATACTAAAATGCAGTCTGGGCAAGTTTAAAGGATCTTCGCCCTGTTCAATGAGAAGCTGGGTTTCTTGGTTAAAATACTTAAAGCTATGCCGAAAGATTTTCGTTGCTGCTACGGCTAAAGGGCTATCGATGTAAACATCAACTGGGGGAATTTCTTTGTTATCGTGCAAAATTCCCAAGTAATAGAGAAGATCCTGAGTTCGCTCAATAGCAAAGGACGGGATAACAAGGTTTCCACCCTTGGCAAATGTCTCATTGATAACTTCTTTAAACTTACTGAGCCTTTCGCTGGAATCCCCATGCAAACGGTTTCCATAAGTTGACTCCATTATTAGATAGTCACTCTCTGGTATACAGCTCGGCGCTTCTAAGTACGGTTCTGGCGCATTGCCTATATCTCCGGAAAAGACCAGTTTCAACGTCTGGTTTCTTTCAGTAACCCAAACTTCGATCATGGCCGAACCTAAGATATGACCGGCATCCTGGAATCGAACAGCTAGCCCTGGCAAGAGTTCGATTTTTTGTTTGTACTCTACCCCTTTAAAATATTTAAGACAATTCGCCGCCTCTTCCGCTGTGTAAATAGACTTTTCCATATTTCAACCCAATCAGCATAAGTGCTCCGGTTACAGCACCACATGTTTCTCCGATATATCCCATACCAGCACCAAAACCGCAAGCAATCTTTTTTGCCATTTCCATTGTTAATCCTAAGTCATTAGAGTATGTGGAAAATACAGCTTGAGCGCAATTAAATCCCGATAAAAAACAATCGACTGCAATATCTGATCTCATTAAATGACTCCTTTCAACTTTTGAGTATAAATATCCAATATTTTACTATATATTTCATTTTCTGTCTCTCAGAAACAGTTCTTCATATGTTTGTAGACTTCCTTCTTATTATAAAAAAAGACGCCTGTTTAGGCGTTAATATTGAATCGAATTTCAAGGGGCGACACGGAATAAACGTGCTGTTCCTAACGAGCAATTTAGCTTCCATTTGATTTCTACCGATCATTGCTAAAGAATCGGCTTGTTATGTATATATCAACATTATTTACTTAATTTAACTGCAAGAAGGCTACACCTTCCCCTTCCCCTTCCCCAAAATTAGCTTTCTTATTTAACTATTATTTCTTTATGAACTACTAAAAACTGTTTCGGCATTAAATTTCTACTTTCTCGAATCCCTTTTCATCTTCCCAAGTATCAACTGCCTTCGACTTATTTATCTTCTTTCTTGCTGACCGCAAACTTATATTGTTATTGTTTTTTGCTCGGACAATTGTATCAATGCCGAGATTTTTACAGTCTGTAAAAGTTTTTCCGTTTTGGATAAGAATTTTTCCATTGCTTCATTTTTCTTCTATATATTATTTAAGGTATATCGGTTCATAAAATGGTGAGGGCATGGTCTTATATGATCATCAACCATGCCTATTGCTTGCATAAATGAGCATATTATTACTGGACCCACAAATTTAAAATTTCGTTGTTTTAAATCTTTACTGATTTGTTCTGACAGTGTAGTCTGAGCAGGAATATCCCCATCAGATTCCCAATTATTTATCACCGGTTTAAAATCAACGTAACGCCACAAAAAATTCGAAAAACTTCCGAATTCTGATTGGATTTTGATGACGGGTTTGTTCTTACTGTAGTTGCCTCAGTTTTATAAACCATTGAATATCCAACGATTAAACATGATAGAAATAACAGCTTATACAACAGATCCTTCTTCATCTCTATTTCACTCCCTCTGCTTCTTTCAGAAAATTCGGCAAAGGGATCAGTTCTTAATAAAAGAAACGTTCTTATCTTTTACGATAGAACGATAGATTATAGAGTAGGAACAGACGTATTTTTAGTATAAATTATTATATTTCGGTGTTAAACCATGTTTTGTAATCAAACCACATATTACCAATGATCTCGCGACAGGCTATACTTATACAGGTATTCTTAAACAAGAGATACTTGACTGCAAAGAATTTTTCCAGCCAATAACCAATCCCCCTGCACGTTAGATGTACTTTTTCGTTCATCCACGTACAGGGGGATTCTTAATTCTTAGTCCATGTTATATTATCAATCGTTTCCACTTTCGCTTCTTAACTATTCATAACGCAGAGCATCAATTGGGTGTAATTTTGCAGCCTTTCGAGCAGGAAATACTCCGAAAATTATCCCGATAGCAAACGAGAAAGCAAAGGCCATAATGATCGGAGATGTTGAGATTTGAGTTGTCATTCCCGCAAATTTATTGAGCAAGGATGAACCTCCAGACCCAAACAGAATACCCAGAACACCGCCGAGCATACTTATAATTACCGCTTCTATCAAAAACTGAAGCATAATCGTTTTTCGTTTGGCACCGATGGCTTTGCGAATTCCTATTTCGCGTGTTCGCTCTGTCACGGAAACCAACATGATGTTCATGATTCCAATTCCCCCGACTAAGAGGGAAATTGCCGCAACTCCACTGAGTAAGAGAGTCAAGGATTGGGATACACCTTCGGCGGTTGACAAGATATCCGTTTGACTCGTTACCGTAAAGTCATTGGTTGCGTTGAAACTCAGACCATGCTGCTGGCGTAAAATTTGGGTGATCTCGGCACTGGCCGTATCCATTAAGTCAGAACTTTTTGCTTCTACATAAATTGTGCGAATACTATCTGAGCCGATGAGCCGGGTCTCAGCCGAGGAGATCGGAACCACAATTTGGTCATCGTTGTTGCTCGCTCCGCTCGACCCCTTGCTTTGTAAGATTCCAATGACTTGGAAAGGTACTTGATTTATATTAATGGTTTGTCCAACCATGTTGGTATTGGGATTACCCGTTAAATCTTGTACTACCGTCGTACCAATCACTGCTACCTGAGCATTATCTAGGTTTTCTTGATCGGTAAAAAATCGTCCGATACTTGCTTGCTGATTACGGACATCTGCATAGGAAGGGGTTGTTCCCACGACCGATGTGCTCGTGTTCTCGCTCCCGTAAACGACCTGTGCCTGTTTACTGGTCGTGGGGGCAACACTCGCAACGGCATCAGCATTGCTTTTAATGGCATTGACGTCATCCATGGTCATATTATTTAAACTTCCCATGCCGCCTTTGACGCCTCCGGTGTTGGACTGACCCGGTGTTACAATGAGTAAATACGACCCTAATCCCTGGATTTGATCGGCAACCGATGCCTTAGCGCCTTGACCGATGGAGACCATAATAATCACGGCACCCACTCCGATGATGATTCCCAACATGGTGAGAATGGAACGAAGTTTATTCGATTTTAGGCCACGCAGAGCAACTCGAATATTTTCCAGAAGATTCATTAACTGGCTACCTCCCTTCGCCAATTGAAGTCTAGATTCAGAGGCTCACCTTCAGCGATGCTTCTATTTTTAACGATCTCATCTCGATCAATAGAACCGTCTTTGAAATGAATAATACGTTTGCTGTATTGAGCTATATCCGGTTCATGAGTAACAAGGACAATCGTAATCCCCATGGCATTTAACTGTTGAAAAATATTCATAACCTCTATGCCTGATTTGCTGTCAAGGTTTCCTGTCGGTTCATCCGCCATCAAAATGACAGGATTATTAACAAGGGAGCGGGCAATAGCAACCCTTTGCTGTTGTCCTCCGGACAATTCATTGGGCTTATGGTGAAGCCGTGAAGATAGTCCAACTGCCGTCAGAGCATTGGTGGCTCTAATCCGCCTTTCCCGAGCACCGATTCCATTATAAAGCATGGGCAATTCAACATTTTCTAACGCAGTCGTTCGGGATAAAAGGTTAAAGCTTTGGAAGACAAAGCCTATCTTGCGATTCCGAATTTCCGCTAACTCATCTTCCCGGGCGCGGTTGATATTTAAATCATCTAACAAAAACTCTCCCGAGGTCGCGGTATCTAAACAACCGAGAATGTTCATCATCGTCGATTTTCCGGAACCGGAGGGCCCCATGATGGCCACAAATTCTCCGTCCTCTATCTTTAAATTAATTCCCGACAGTGCTCTTAGCTCGACATCTCCTGTTTTATAAATTTTGACGATATCTTTAAGATTAATCATTCCATATCACCTGCTTCCTAACCTTGAGCTCTGCTCGATGAACCGCCATTGCCGCCTGAATATCCTCCTCGGCCCCCTCCGGCACTGCCACCATAGCCTCCCATGCCTCCGCCATAGCCACCGAAGTTGCCGGTGCTTCCACCTAAGGCTTTATTAAGGGAATTCCCCGATTGTGAGGTTTGAGATTTCGTTGGCGAGCTCGTGCTTCGGATTCCAAGCACGATTTTATCGCCCGCTTGGAGTCCTTGAACAACTTCGACATTCTTGCCATCGTCAAGCCCAGTTTGGATGGTTTGAGTAACCGGTACCGTGGAACCAGTTTTCAGCAAGGAAACGGTTTCATTAGAACCCTTGGTATGAACTGCCGAACTTGGTATCGTAAGAACGTTTTGTTTTTGAGCAATAATGATCGTCACGTTAGCACTCATTCCAGATTTCATTTCATTATCTTTATTGGTAACATTAATAGTTACGTTGAAGGTGGTTACGCCGCTTTGTGAAGTGCCCGTTGGACTCACTTGAGTCACTTTTCCGGAAAAAGTTTGGCCTTGATAGGCATCCAGGGTGATATTGGCTGCTTGCCCAACACTGACTTTGCCAATGTCCACTTGGTTGACAGGAACGACCACTTGCATCGTGTCGGAAGTACCTATCATCGAGATCAAAGCACTGTTTCCTTGGCTTCCTGTACTATTTGAAGAGGATTGACTACTTGATGAAGTTCCACTTGATGAACCTGAGCCAACCTGACCATTGACAGCGGTAATTATGCCAGCGGCAGGTGCCTTGATAATAGTATCTGCAAGAGCAGTCTCTGCGGAATCATAAGCGATTTGGGCTGAAGAAAGTTGAAGCTGAGCAGCTTCTAGATTAGCGCTGTTGGATCCGGCTTGATCCACTTTTGCTTGGGCTTGGATTAGGTTTGCTTGCGCTGTGTCGATCTGTTCTTGTGCCTGACTTGGATCAAGCTTCGCTAATTGTTGACCGGCCTTCACCGAATCGCCGACTTTAACATCAATCTCGGTAATTTTCCCTCCGCTGCCTGAAGATAAATCATATTGATTGAGCGGTTGAATCGTTCCTGATGCACTGACTGATTTCTCGACAGTACCCATTCTTACTGTTCCTGTAATATAACTTGGTGTATCTGCTTTAGCATTTTGGGTGTTATAGAGTATATTTCCACCAACTAGTGCTACAGCTACAATTAGGACACCTGAGATAACCCAATCAATTCGTCTTCTTTTCATAACTTGCACACTCCTGTTTTTTACTGAGATTTTTTCGAAGTATTTTCAACGACAAGTGCAATATTAACACAACCAAAATAGGAATGTGTGAAGAAATTATGAATTAAATAACCTTACATTATATGATTTGCTGGGAAAACTGCCACCAGTTTCTATTTACAATTATATGCTTGTAGTTTAACTTTATTAAACCTAAAATTAATTTGCCTTCATTATGTTTTTGAGCAAAATTTAGTTTTAATGCATATTTTGTTCATTTTTCTTAATGATCAAATCCTATACTTCTTTAACAATTTCTTATAAAAATATTAATGTTAAGGATACATTTCCTTTATAGTTTGTCCATTCTTCTTATATATAATGAACCTAATCACATACAAGTTTCGAACTAAAAAATGAAGGAGTTGCTTTATGAAAAAGAGTTTGTCGACCCTATTAATTCTTGTAACCTTTTTCGTTTTCGGCTTCGCTCAAACTGCACAAGCATCCACCGGAAATACCTTACTAAAAGTCGGCTCAACTGGCCAAGGGGTCACGCAGGTGCAAACCGAACTGAACTACCTGGGTGATAATGTTGGTAGTCCTGACGGTATCTTCGGTGCAAAAACCAAAGCGGGAGTTGTTGATTTTCAAAGAGCAAACTCTTTAAGTGCCGATGGCATCGTTGGAACGAACACAAGTGAAGCCCTGATCAATGCTTATGCCAAGAAATTACATGCTGATAAAGCCAACGCCATCATTGCCACTGCCGAAAAATACATTGGGGCTCCGTATCTATGGGGCGGCGAATCTCCCACCGGTTTTGATTGTTCGGGATTCGTTCAATACGTCTTCGCCCAAAACGGGATTAGCTTACCCAGAGTTTCAAGCGATCAAGCGACTGTAGGGACACCGGTAAACTTTAATGCGCTGGAACCAGGTGATTTGATCTTCTTCTCCATGAATAATGACGGAAAAGTAGACCATGTGGGTATTTACATCGGAAACGACCAGTTCATCAATGCTTCCAGTTCTGAGGGAGTTACAATTTATCCGATTGGACCCTATTGGACATCCGTTGAATTAACCGCTAGACGGGTATTTTAGTCACCCTCTTCGATCTGTTTATTCTCAATATGGTTAAATGATATTGGATGATAAGAGCAACAGCCGAATGCTGTTGCTCGTTTAATGATGCTAGAAATTATTGAGATCGATTTCTATTTTACCCTTCACGATACGTACCCGAACATAAAGCGCAAATTAACAATCTCCCCTGCTTCAAATTGCCTTCGTATCCGCCATTTGAAGTTTTCGCTGACCAAATGACTGTAAGCGTCAAACGTGTTGACGCCTTGACAAATATCTACTCGTATCAAGCGATTATAGGAACCCTTCGTCACTGATGTCTACGACATCCAGAAACTGTTTCCGTATGAGCTCCCGGAATTCCTCATCACTGAGGCGATCGCCTTTATAAACACCGTCTTCCACCAGACGATCGTCAATCAATCTTGCAAATTCCACGTCTTCGCGGGCCATCTTTTGGTAGCGCTTCTGTACTTCATAGGGGAAATCGAGTTTGAAATCGATACGACTCATATTGCCTTTGAGGAACGCTTCGACCATATCGAGAACTGTGTCAATGTTACTTCGCTTTTTCATATTGGCTCCTCTCACTTAAGTTTGGCGGGACTTTACACATCTCCGGCGCGTTCCAGGGCAGTAGCTGTTCTAATTGTTCCGGATTACCGAGTTCCATGTTAGGCGCTGCATCAAAGACGTAACTCAGATACCGATAGGGATCTAGTCCGTTTTCCTTTGCTGTCTCAATGAGACTAAACATGATGGCGCTGCCCTTAGCCCCTTTCGGCGTGTTGGCAAATAAAAAATTCTTCCGGTCAATGACGAAGGGTTTAATGCTGCGCTCCGCCCGGTTGTTGCTAATCTCCAGCCGTCCGTCCAAGAGATAGTTTATTAGCCAAGGCCACTGTTCTTGTATGTAATAGATTGCTTTGCCGATCGCAGATTTCGGCGCGGTTTTCTGGGCACTCAGCCATGCTGAAAAGGCATCAAGCACCGGCTTTGCTAGTCCCTGACGTTTCTCATAACGTTTTTCCTCGGGGTATGCTGTCAGTTGCTCTTCGATGTTAAACAACGTATCGCAATAGCGTTTTCCGTGCAGGGCCAAAGACCCCTCCCGGTCTTTGGGCGGGAGAGCTTTCAGAGCTTCATCAAATTTTCGTCGGGCATGCGACTTATTCGAGAACTGGAATAAGTCGCATTATCCCAGATGTATGATTATCCGAGAAAGTATGCTCGAAGCTGAAGAGATAGGTAAAGCCTTAAAACCTTCTCGGATAATCATAATGAAACAATCAGCGTAGAAAATCAGGCATTTCATTATCATGGACAGTGTTATGGTCAACGTTGGCTGGTATTGAGAACCATCGCTCATTCCATTCCCTCAGATGCATATCCACAGTATTCTGGGATATCTCAGCATAAATCTGAGTTGACTGCAATGACGAGTGTCCAAGAAAGTTCTTAATCACAACAAGAGGGACACCTGCTTCTAACATATGGCTTGCTGTCGAGTGTCTCATTGAATGGGGCGTATAGCTGTCATCAATAAATAAGCCAGAATTCTTTTGCTTTGCTATCCAGACATATTTTTTAAAGATTTCTTCGATGCAGGATACGGTCACCTTTTCGTGTGTCTGGCTGGAGAATATATGCCTTTCCGGAAGTGATGCTATCTTCCTATGATCAATGTAGCCCTTCAAGAGAGATGCGCATTCATAAGAAATTCCAATTCTTCTCCTTTTGCGTCCCTTTCCAGTGATGTTAAGAGAAGCACCTTTTTTCGAGAATTGAATGTCCTTCACGGTAAGGTCACATATTTCCTGAGCCCTTGCACCACTGGCATACATGAGACTAAGAAGCACTTTGTCCCGTAGACCGATCTCATAGTGATCGTCCGGAAGCTTCAGTAGAATTATGACCTCTTCCCTTGTGAAGATCGCCCGATTCTTATGTGCGACCTTCTTCATCGGAATCCTTGTGACACTGCTTCTGAATGTCGATGCAGCTGCGAAATCCCTGTTTTGTGCATAAGAGGAGAATGACGAAAGTGCTGACAGGCGCTGGTTCTTGGTAGTTGCACTACATCCTCGTGACTTTTCAAGCCACGACAGGAAGTCAATAATTGTCTGGTAATCGAAACCCTCAAAAGCTATCTGATCAGCTGAGATACCTTTCTCCTGATACATATATTTCAGGAGCAGTCTGAAAGCTGCTTTATACGATTTTATCGTAAGCGATAATCCCGATACTGTTAAGGTACTTCATAAAAATACGTATGACTATGACCTCATTTGCTATGGAACTGCTCTTTCCGTTTAGGGTATGAATCCAGTTATTAATCAGGGTTTCTGATACGGAATTTTCATTTGTATATCTAGCTGAAAACGTATCAAAATCTGCAAGATAATGACAGTCATGGGCATATGCGCTCTTACTGAGTGATGCTTGTCGCAAGGAAAGAAAATCTTCAAGTTCTTTCCGGAAGGGACTATTGAATGTCCTCATAACTGCCACTCCCTTCCAGAAACTCTTTGAAACAACCGGAAGGTGCAGGAGGTTCAATAGCATACTCGCGAAGCCTCTCGATATCAACTCTTGCATAGTGCTTGACGGCATCAGGGTCTGTATGTCCAAGGATTTTCCGTACTACATCGTATGGCACCAGATGGTTTATCATTGAGCTGGCCAGAGAAGAACGGAACACATGGGGTCAATGCTTCTTATCAGTGATATTGATGCCAGCTTTACAAAAATATTTGTTAGTCTCGAAGCGAATTACAGAAGCAGTTATCTTCTCAAATGGGGCATTTGACCTCAGGAATACATAGGGCTGACTCGATTCCGGCCTTCCGTTCTTAAGATAATCGGCTAATGCAGTTTTTACTGCCAAGATCATAGGAAGGACAAGAGGCTCACCTGTCTTTTCCTGTGTAAAACTGATAGTGTCGTTACCGAAGTCAAGCGACGAAAAAGTGAGATTTGCTATATCGCCGGATCTCATACCAAGCCGAGTTGCGAGAAGCAGCATCGCATAATCGCGTTTTCCGACTTTAGAATTAGTATCAATCGTTTCCTCAAAACGATTGATTTCATCCTCTGTATAGGTACTCGGAAGGCGGAACGCTCTCTTAAAATGAGGGATGATAGTTGAGAAATCATGATTTATCAGACCGGCACAATTCAGATACCGCAGAAACATCCTGATGACAGCCCATCCGTCTTTGTTGTTCTGCATGAGGCATGCCTTGCCGATGATGGCAGCGTCCGCATCCCTAAGGTCATGACATCCAAGAGATTCAAGATGGCAATAGAATTCCCGAAGAAAATATCTCTTTCCAATGATTGTTGATTCCCTGTTTCCATCATCCCTGCATTTCTGCAGATATCCACCCATCAATGCGGTATAGCTTTCGGGCAATGGGATGAGTTCCGTTTTGCGCTGGATCCGATACTTACCAACACAATAATCATCTAAGCGATGAATGACTGTATTAATGTATTGCCGGTTACCTTTACTGAGTACATGCGTTGAAAGATAATCATCAATAAATCTCTGGCCGACAGACGGGTCATAAGTGACGATGTCATTCGCAACCATATGTCGCTCAAGCTGATTCAGCTTCCGGTGATAATTATTGATGGTATCCTTTCTGTAGGCCTTGTCCTGAAGTAGTTTCAGTAGACCCTTCTTCAATGAATCAAACGACTGGCATCCGTATTGTCTTGTACTCATAACTGTCTCCTTTCACAATAGAAATATTAAGGTACATTTCTATTGTAATAGGAGTAGGATTATTTGAGAAAAAAGACGAAAATACAGCAGTTATGCAGCCTGCGCCGAATCTCCTCGGATAATCATACATCTGGGATAATGCGACCAGCAGCCAACTACTGTGATTGGAGCCGGTAGACTATGGTAGCCGCTGTAACCGTCTGCATGCAAATATCCGGAAAAATCCTTCAGAAATTCGGCTGGGCGGCGGGCTTTTCGATCCGGTTGGTATTCATACAAGATAATCGGCTGTCCGGTATCGCCGCTTGTTCGGTATAGCCATATGTAGCTCTTGGACTGAGCGGATTTCCCCGGTTCCCGCAGCACTTGCAGAGTGGTTTCATCTTATGTTGAGCGATATATTATGTAGAGCGATTCCAGATAAAGTTAGAAAGTTATTGTATTCCAGCTGATTAGCCCATCTTTATGGAAATATGACTCAACATAACATTTTGATGTTATCCTCATAAAAAAGGAGGTGCATCAAGATGCATAACAAAACTGGGAAGATTCTTCTTAGGTATGACGTTTATTTAGATATCTTGGAAGAATACTTGAACCTAGAAGAATTCAGCAACCTGTCACCACTGACAATTTCATCAAAAAGATTAACGATTACTTCTTTTTTGAATTATCTTGGTGACAACAACGTAAAGGATTTTCATCATTGCCTACAGAAAAATGTGACTGGCTATTTATCTTCAGTTGCTAATTTATCCTCTTCTACCATCAGTGGACGCACATTTATCTTGCGCCACTTTTTTAATTACCTGAACCTCGGAAACCTCATCCCGTTTTCGGGATATGAGATTTTCCCGGTTATATTTACAAACAAACGGGAACGTATACTTTCCTTTTATTCTATTGAGGAAGTCAGGCGAATCATCTCTGCCATAGACCGGGGTACGCCTTATGGAAAAAGGGACTTTGTCGTACTACTGCTAGCTGCAGAACTTGGTATGCGCTCCGGAGACATCATCCGGCTGAAAATGTCGGATATCCATTGGGTACATGATACGATTGAGTTTGTTCAGTATAAGACTAAAATCTTTAATCAGCTTCCTTTACTGGAAAATATCAAGTATTCATTGATCGATTATCTAAAAAATGGGCGTCCGAAAAGTGACTCAGAGTACATTTTTATCGGTATAAAAAATGGCAAAAAGCCGTTGACTAATACCTGTATACACCATATAGTTTCTAAATATTTCCGAAAGGCAAACATTGACACATCGGAACGTAAACATGGGCCACATGCCATGCGGCATTCTCTAGCAAGCAACATGCTCCATAACAATACCCCTATGCATGTAATTAAGGAGGTATTGGGACATTCAAGCATCAATACGACTAGAATTTATCTTAATATTGATGTTGAGGCCCTTAGAGAATTAGCTTTGGAGGTGCCATATGAAACAGTATGAAACCTTCGATTTCCCCGAGACTTACCGTGACGTTGCCATGGATTACATAGAGTATAAACATTCCCTCGGATTTAAGTATTCGTATATCGAACAGACCAAGGTAAACAGCATGCTTAATTTTATATACGCTAATTCAAAATCCGATCCTATACTGGCTTTACCGCCAGAACTGGTTAATACTTATGCATCGAAAAGGGGCTCTGAAAGTGTCCGGAGCCTTCATGCAAGACAATCTCATATAAGACAGTTTGCCCTTTTCTTAAACCTTAGAGGCATTCCAGCTTATGTTTACCCAAAGGAACTGGTTAAAACTACCGAAGACTTTGTTCCGTATATTTTTACCTATGAGGAAATCAGCAGAATTCTTCAGGAAGCTGATACAATCGGGCCAAACAAGAATAAGTTTGTAAATACCCCTTATATATATCCTGCGGTAATCCGTATGCTTTATGGATGTGGATTACGAGTAAGCGAAGCCCTTGCCCTTAAGCGTGAACACGTCGATTTAGATAATGGAGTTCTTATCATTATGAACGGTAAAAATAATGTATCCCGCTTGATTCCAGTATCCGAATCATTACGACAGTATTTATCCTGGTATGATTCAAAGGTTATAAGAGCGGGAAATCCATATTTTTTCCCTGCGCTTCACAATGAAAGATACTCTCCAACAACCATCCGGAATCAGTTTAGAAATCTAGAAAAGAAAGTCGGCATATCCCAGTTAAGTAATGGAAAGTACCCACGCGTACATGACCTAAGACACACTTTCAGTGTCCATGCTTTGGAGCAGATGATTCGCAAAGGAATAGATCCTTACTGCTCACTTCCCATACTTAGTACCTATCTAGGACACAAGGGTATTGAATCAACAGAAAAGTACCTCCGACTGACAAAACAATATTTCGTCGACACCGCTGTCTCATCCTGTATCATAACCGGCTGCCGCTTTGACCCTTCAAGAAGGTTTTGTGTCCCTGCGTCCCAAACAACACGCTGCCACCGATAAAAGGTCTGAGGACTGATATTGTGCTCGTTGCACCAAGTGCGAATCGTTTGACCGCTGTTCCGACACTCATAGATAAGCTTGCGCCATTTCTCCACTTTTAGCTCATGTTTTACCTTTTGCAGTTCCATTTTTCACCCTCTCCTGCGAGTAGTATTAAGAGCTACTGAGAGTTTTCGCGATATCTCAGGATGCTCTCTCTACCATAGTTTCTCACAGAAAAAGCGTGTGAGCTATGTGTCGTTAGATTTGACGCTTACTGAACATCTACTACCAACAAAACTATGTTACTCATTTTTTTGCTCCATTCTAAAAAATCACTCATGTCACGCTCTCCACCACCTTCCCCATATCCACCAGACAACACATCCCATCCTGCGGGATTGAAGGAGTTCGGTGGTTTGACTTGTGGCAAAACAGTGTTGTTAGAGATTTTGGGAATAATATGAGAAACGCATCCCTAATATAGATCCCCGTATTTAACCAGGGATTATATGTAAAAAATATTATTATTCTAATTCAAATCTGAATACATACACTGAGTCGTTATCGCTAATCAAATCTTTAAATGCAGTTACTTCTCCTGTAAATACGGTCTGCGGTATAATCGGGCAAACTGATTGATTGTACGTCATCACCGCTAAAATTACAGGTTTACCTTTAATTATGTCTGAGCCGTTTGTACTCGCTGATGTTGTTGCACCATCCTTATCTATTGGTATACTTGATATTAATCTGCTGGAGCCACTATTACCGATGTAAGAAATAATCCATTTTTGCTCATTTGCACCTTGATCAGCCTCTAATGTTGCCAAAACTATCTTTTCGGTATTATCTCCATTGGTATTAAATATGCTATTTCCATCCATTATTCTTTTAATTACACCTTTATGATAATAATCTATCCAACAATGGGCTTGACCATTTTCCCCTTTTGGCAAACTTACCTGAAAAACAAAGTATTTCTGCACTCCAACCGCATTGAGTAATTGTTTTTCGTCTTTTGACAGTTCTACCGGTATAATCTTTCCATTTTCGGCTTTGGTTGAAGCCTTATTGTTTGAACATCCTGACACAAGTAAAATAATGCTGAACACTGTCAGGACAATAAAAATTTTCGCAATTTTTTTAATATTTCTCTTTCTCATGTTCAGAACCTTTCTTCCGCGTGGTGCTATGACCGGTGTGACGCATCCCATCCATCCTCCAGTATTCACTAGGTAAGTTCATCCCATCCTGCGGGATTAAAGGAGTTCGGTTGTTTGATCGGGGGCTGGGGTTTAATAGGTAGGCGGTTATCTCTTCTTAAAGTTAACGCTCTTTCTAGAAATAAGCATTGCAACCGTCATTGGGATCAAGTAACTCAAAACAATATAAGGTCGTGTAGATCTGCTCATGTTTTCTGTCCAAATAGCCAAAATCATAACTGCCGTTGCTATGACCATCATCGCAATCGATACAACTTTACCTTTTGATTTAATCATTAGTTTCTCCTTCAATAATATAGAAGCATAGTCCATACTTTTTTAACAACACCCTCCCACCTTCCCGGTTCAGCAAGCGTCTTTGGAAAGGTAAGGGCATCTTGTTAGGGTTCTCACACTATTTAGCCTTAAATGCCTGCCAAATGTAGAAAATCAGAGTAACTAACGGTAGCAATATAGATATTAAGATGAAACCTATTCCAAGACCTAGCTCCTTACCAATTGCACCCTCAATAGTTCTCCATTGAATATAAGCGAAAATCCAAATAACTTCCGCCTTCAGAGATTGGACCATTAACCTGGCTATCTGATATTGTATTTCTGCGTTTTGCTCGGTAATAGCAAATGGATAATTAAACTTATGTGGATAACGATTAATAATTGATAGGAATATGTACATTAGAATGATCACTGGAACTAATAGGAATATTTCCCCTTTCGACCCCCATCGATCAACTTGACCCTGAATATTGTAATGAGCCGGAATTTTACTCGGTAATGAGGACCATATAATTACAGGATAAATTAATGAAGCTACTACTCCAATTATAGCTCCAATATCAAATATGTTTTCCAGTAAGGAACGATGCATTTGTATTCGCGGACGTTTTTCCTTCGAAGAACTCTCAGTCATAACTTGCTCCTTTATTAAAGCAAACTATTTGGCTATAGTCAGACTTCTAAATAATATCAATTCCAAATATGCCCCATCCCCTCCACCTTCCCATCCTGCGGGATTGAAGGGGTTCGGTAGCTTGACTGGTAGCTGGGATTTATGGGGATTTGAAGTTGAGGGTACGGAGGGAGTGTTGGGTTGGTTGGAAGTAATCAGCTTTTTTATCCAATACTAAATAAAAATCCAGAAATAAAAGCTGCTTGTAATGCCCTTACTTCTTCAGTAAAGTGTACATGATCATAATGAATATTGTTTCCTAGACTGCTAGTAAATGAAAATAAATCAATTATTGGTATTTGACGATTGTCCATTATTTTTTGTGCCAAATTGTTATAGAGTTCAACATCTTTGCCATACCTTAGAAATCCTTCAGATCTACGATTATGGATTATATCAATAACTGGGGTAGTCGTGATCCAAAACATTCTTTGTGACATTTTCAAGGTAACTTCACAAATTTGTTTTAAATTCTCCTCATAGCGCTCTTTCTCAGTTTGAATTTGCTTATCATTACGATCTACCCTTATATCATGCAAACCACAATTCACGAGCAATATGTCGTAATATACACCTTTTTTCTCTTCATCTCTTAAATACTCCAGGACCATATTACTGTCACCCGCATTAGCCCCATTCGGCTTATCCAAATCCTTGAGAGCATCAATAACCTGGCCCTTTTGTTGATACTTAAACTTACTGCTTATCATTTTTCCCAAAAATGGGCTGTAGTGTATCGAGATGCTATCGCCAAGGACAAATACTGTTTTCTTTTCCATATATTTCACCTTGCTACTCAGTCAATTAACTTAGCTTCTACGTTTTGCCTTTTTCCCCAATCCGATCTTCGAATCTCGTCTACCTTTAAAAAACTCCTCTCCACCATAACACTCCATAAACCTATCCCCCACCTACCCTGTTCGCTGAGCGCCTTTGGATAGGTAAGGACATCCATCCTGCGGGATTTGAAGTAGTTCAGTGGCTTGACGGGTGGCTGGGATTTGGGGGATTTGGGGTAGCGGGGGTCACTGTGGTGGTGGTGTGGTGTCTACATAATTACAGTTATGCAACTATCTGTATTCAATAAATCATCAAAATCAAAATTAGCGATATCCACAAAGTCACATTCCTCTTGTAATATCTCATCCATTTTGTGGTTTCCGAACCATAGTGACCAAAGTTCGAAATAAGTACCTTCTCCAAAGTTATCCTGTACATATTCTTGAAACTGCTTTTTCCACTTAGAGTTAAATCTTCCACCTAGCCAATAAATGTATTTCCTTTTAATATATTCTCCTGTTTCATGAGGAGGATTTGTACATTTCGATATTTGTAGCCCTGTAGTGTCGGCGTCTTTCGGAATTACTAATGCTTTACAATCATCAGAAAGTTTATCCCGATCCCAAAATGATATTGGTCTAGGACTCATGGTCTTTAAGTCCTTAACCGTCAGCCTTAAGACGCCAGAGAAATCTATTTCTGGCAATTCAACGTCAGCTGCAATAAACATAAACCTACTCATTGAATCACATCCGTTCCATAATACTCTGGGCGCATAACCAAAATGCATTCACGCCTTGTAGCACATCCCCTCCAACTTCCCGGTTCGGTGAGCGCCTTTAGATTGGTAAGGGCATCCCGCAGCATTAGTTGTTAAGGGTTAGCGCGGGACGAGGGGTTAGGTGTTGTTGATTAGATGAGCCATCTTTATTTCGAATGAAGTCGGTCCAAGTTCACTTTCTTTTGAAAAAATGACAACTGCAACGTAAGATATTCCTCATTAGAACATTTATCTTTAATGCTATCTGCGTATTTTTGAGTTTGTATAAATGTTTTGGAACTTATTTCACAAGGATAGCTTGGACACATTCCGCAGTTATCAATTTCTTTTGAACTCGCACACTGTTGTATTCCATACCTGCAAAAATTTGAAGTTAGGCACCCATAACATTTAATTGCTTCAGGAAATACAACTGTATCACGCCATCCAGCTCGAAACCATAAATCTGCTACCTCCTTAAGTTGAAGAATATCACCTTTTTCAGTAGCTGTGTACCTCGGGCATACCGAACAATCATTTCCACAATAAGACAGCTTAGTCATATGAGACTCCTCTCTTCATACTGGTATGCCGCACACCTCCACCTTCCCAGTTCGGTGAGCGTCTTTGGATAGGTAAGGACATCACATCCTGCGGGATTGACGGAATTCGTAAGGTTGACGGGGGGCTAGGTTTTATAGGAATTTGGGGTTGTAAGGTTAACAAAGATGATTAGGACTTTTATCGAAACAAAGAATTCAATCTTATCTAAAATCCTTATTTGTCCCCATTTACCGGATACCACTTCAGATCATTACTGCTTAATACACTTGTGTTCTTCGGATATCTATATTCATACAGAGGAGCGCCATCTTTTGAAAGCGCTGTGGGTTTTAAATCATAGGACTGGATTAACTTATTCCAAGAAAAGATTACTGGCGTTCCCGTTTTTACCACTTTTTTCTCTTGTTCACTAGCTGAACCCATTTCAATGGATGCAACATTAGGATCAGATGTTTGCACCGCTAATACTGTAGCCTGATTTTTGCCGCTTTTATAACTCATCCAACCAACTGTGTTAATCTTATCTGAAGATAATTTATCAAGTGTGCAAACATCTGGCGCTCTCCATAAGAAACCGCTTCTAATTGCCAATACAGTCCGGGGACCATTTGGCGTATTAAATAGGATTACTTTCCCCCAGCCGAAATCAACATTTCCAAAAGGTACTGAGTTCTCTCCAATATCAAAATGTGCTGCCTCCAAAGGAGTAAATCTATAACCGCCAAAATAGCAATACCAAACTGCGACTATCAAAATAACAATGACTATAACAATTTTGGCATAAGCTTTCTTCATTTTTACTTAATTCCTCCGTCTCAACTCAACCGCTCTCTCTATATAAGGGACCCATTCTCGGACTCAGCGCCGCTATCCAACCCACACTTCCCCCGGCATCCGCCAAGTAATCTCATCCCATCCTACGGGATTGAAGGAGTTCGGTGGGGTTGACTGCGGGCTGGGTTTATGGGGATTTGGGGTTGAGGTTAGCTGGTACGGGTAAATGGCTAGGATACTAAATTGAGAAGGGCCTTCTATAAATATAGAAGAAATTATTCCATACGTTTAATGCTCTCTTGCACTATGCCCACCATATCTTCTTCAGCACCTAGACTGAAGTTAAAAAGAACACCTTTCCCTCCACCAGCACCAATCGCAGAAATAAAAATATTATCGCCATGTCCCACTACGGTGAGGCTTAAACTCGCTCTGTTTCCATTTCTCATAAAATATTTATCGTAAACCCGAACGGCTATATTTGTATTTCCAGAAATGTAATTGCTCTCATCGACTAAATTCATAGTTAATCCACTATTGTCAATATCTTCCTGCAACTGGTTAACCACTTCCTCAAATTGACCAGTAATCGTTTTTTCATACTTAGCCATTATTCTCCCTCCCTCATATTGAGCCCCTATACCCATCCAACGTATCCCATCCAGCTTTCCGACCAAATAACTATCCCTGCTTTCCAGGACAAAATATTACCGCGTTAAGCTGTCTGCCAACTAACGGAATTGGCGTCCGGGCCGATTCTAACCGCTCTCTTTTCCTAATTATACCACTCTATCTCGACAAATTGTAAAAATCCAGAGCAACACGCCCTGGATTCGCAAAGCCGTTTAGATTATTTGGTTTTTCGTGGGTGGGGATTTTTGCCTACTTTTTAGGGAAGCCGAATCAAGATTTTATACTTCTTTTCATTTCTCTTCCAATCAAACACACCTAGTCCTAATCCCCATATAAAAAGAATAGCAACACCAAATAATGAGTTCGAAAGAAACTTATGAACATCTCCATGACCAAGTGCTGTTCCTATTAATCCACCAAATAGCCCTCCAACCGGAATTGCAACACAATATAGAAGTATATGTTTAAATGGTCCTTTTGCACGTTTTCTTTCCCACTTACGGATAAATTTTGCTGGTTCCATCAAAATATGCCTCCAATGAAACGATATAAGATGCAGCTTTTTATAACCCCGACTTTATGTCAAACAGTAAAATATCAATTCCAAATATACCGTATTCCTCCATCCCACACCTCCCCCTATCCACCAGGCAACCACATCCCATCCTACGGGATTGAAGGAGTTCGGTGGGGTTGACTGAGGGCTAGGGGATATGGGGCATTTGGGAGTTGAGGGTAGCGGACTAAGTAATAGTGCATTGAATTAACATTCGAAGAGATGAACGAAATTGCTCACTAATTAATCAGTAATATCCTCTGGAAGTGAAGCTCTCCTACGAATACTTCAACCTCTGAAATAGTATTCATGTGAGCATAATTTTTTATCATAGGGTTCCTTAAGAATATTTGTACAATACCTCGGATAATTTATCAGTACTATTAGCTTTTCTATCATCGTAAATAGTCCATACTATATCATTTTCTTCATAACAGTGAAAAATTCTTTTACTTTTTGATGCGACAAAGATAACCCTATCTACAGACAAATTATTATAACAGGCAATAGAGAGTGTTTTTCTAGAATATTGGCAATCCGCATTTTCGGTATTTTTCTCTAACCACTTATAAATTCTATTTTCTTCTACTAGATATATTAAACAATTTAAAAGGCACTTAAATAAAAATACCGCTATGCCTGCACCTGCTCCCCCACATATACCTATCAATATACTTTGACCAATCGATATTTGCAATTTAACATATTTCTCCTTTCACTTCTGGTCAAAACTTTTTTGAACAGGCACTGGAGATTAAAAAATCTCTAATCTATTTTCATATGCATTCAACATATTTCCAAACATTCCTTCCAATCTTGTGCAAAATCCTCTCCGTGCCAGAACTAGCACCAATCAGACCACATGTCTGATTGTATATTCTAACTTCCATGTTCAATGAGAGGTAGAACTTCAGTTATCCACCAAGCAACCTCATCCCATCCTGCGGGATTGAAGGCGTTCCGGTAGGTTGACGAGTGGCTGAGGCTTATTAGAGGCGGGTATTTCTTCTCGAGGTTAGCTTGGAATGCTACAGGTAATTTTAGATTGACTAAAGGTATTTTTTAAATCCTCGAACAAAATCCAAATCATAACCAATAGCCTCATAAAAATGATGTGCTTCTTTTCTTTTGCCTCCGGATAGAAACATCGTGTAAAAGCAGTTTCTTGTACGCCCAATATTCTCTATTTCTTCCATAAGTATTTTCCCAATTCCTCTACCGCGCC
This sequence comes from Desulfosporosinus sp. FKB, assembly GCF_002196705.1. Classification (GTDB taxonomy): domain Bacteria; phylum Bacillota; class Desulfitobacteriia; order Desulfitobacteriales; family Desulfitobacteriaceae; genus Desulfosporosinus. The sequence goes on along the minus strand of NZ_NADJ01000013.1, from coordinate 95,577 downwards.
AAGTATTTCTTACTATAACATTTCGATTACCATGAACGGTTTACATTTACGAACTAAATCCAAACAAATGATTCCCATTACTGAGCCAACAACTAAATTATCATCTTTTGCAACCAAAATTACATAATCAGGATTTGAATCCATCACCTTAAAATTTTCTTTCATCTTATTGATATCTGTTTCTTCGCCACTTAACTCTTCATATAGTTGAGCCAATGATTCCAAATCATCAACGATTGCAGTATGTATAGCTATCAAGAGATTTGTCTCCTCCCATACATCACATCCTTCCGCTCTCCACACTTACCCTTATCCGCCAGGTAAGCACATCCCATCCTGCGGGATTGAAGAAGTTCGGTGGGTTGACTGGGGGCTGGGATTTATACAGGGCGGCTAATTCTTCAGTGGATATGAAATAGAACGTCCATGAGGGCGTTCTACTATTAATTAATTAAGTTGGAGCAAGTACCTTTTCTTCCTCGCTTCTTACAAAAGTATGGCATACTTCACATTGATAATTTTTCGTTACAACCGTAAACGTTTTTCCATCTGTGTCGATAGATTTATTCTCTGTTGAAAATATCACCATATTTCTTGCGACTCCACATCGTGGACATAGTTCATTTGCCATAATTAACCCTCCTCCAGGACTTTAATCTTCAATTAAATCATTATGATAAATGATATACTCCACTTTCTTACAAATCAAGTCAGTTAATACACCTTCAAAAATGTGCCCGGATTTGTATCAAATAAGCACCCCACGCCCTACCAACACCACGCAAGACTCGGTACTTGACTGTTGGCTAGGTTTATAGAGGCGGTTTCTTGAACTTAGCAAGGCGCAACCGGCGGTGTGTTTAATTTTCGATGAAGTGTTCGATCATACTGCCGATTTGGTTTATCCGATTGTGGCCGAAATATGTCAACCAGTCCACTCCCTATTCCCTAGTGAACTTATTTACCAGTCCACCGTAAAAACAGTAAAGAATAAATTACAATCACAAGCACTACTACAAACAAGGCAATTATAATTTTCTTTGATTTCATTTTCTTCCTCCAATAATTACAAGTGAATGGAATTCCGGCGTTGTTTTTTCGATTTTCGTTGTAACACACCCACTACTTAAATAACCGTGACTTATGAACTCCATAAACATTCTCAGACTCCCAAACGCTCTCGGTGGGTTATTCAATACTGTATCAATGCCACACTCAGCTCATATCTTAGTCAACCAGTACACTTTCGCCCCTACCATCCCCACTCAATCTTCGAAAGGGGCCTTCTTTTGGGAAGCGGGGAATTTTTCATTTCATAAATAACTCTTTGGTCTTCATGGAAGGAAAAGAGTTACTAATTAAAATTTCATCCTATGTTTTTCCACATTTCATTTGAGAATGTACCACTTGCGACACTCGAAACTGAACCAGTCATATAAACATGCCCATCCAAATTTATTTCGATTTCAATAATTCCACCAGGCATGTGTACCTTTAGCTCATTATCAACTAAACCTAGTTTATATGCAGCACTCGCTGCCGCACAGCTACTACTCCCGGATGCCAAAGTATAACCCGCTCCTCGCTCCCAGATCTCAATTTTAATATTCTTTCGATCGATAACCTTTAATAATTGTGTATTAATTCTATTTGGAAACATTGGATGGTTTTCAATAACTGGACCTAATTTTCTTGCTAATTCCTCCGAAATCATATCCATAGGAATCACACAGTGTGGATTTCCTATAGAAAGACTTGTGATTCTAAACGGAACACTTTCTATTTCTATAACTTCGTCAATAACTTCTCGTGATTGTCCTGCCACTGGAATAGTATCACTCAGAAAGGTAACTGTCCCCATATCAACTTTGATTAACTTTCCTTTCTCATCTAAGATGGTAACAAAAACCTTCCCGCCTAAAGTATCTAAAGAAAAACAGTTAGTTTTAATATAGCCCTGATCAAAAAGATACCTTGAGAAAATCCTGATTCCGTTGCCACTTTTCTCTGCCTCACTACCGTCGGGATTCAGAATTCTGAGTTTTAGGCTATCACCCTCAAAGAATGGTCCATATAAAATGCCGTCAGAGCCTATTCCGAAATTACGATGACAAATTAGTTTGATGTTTTCTTCGGTGAGATTAATCCTAGTTTTATTAGGGTCAATTACAATATAGTCATTACCCAAAGCATGGTATTTGTAATAATCTACTTTCATCGTTTTCTCCTTGTCTAAACATTTTTCTTTGCTACAACTGTATTCGACGCATGTAAATGTTTGGCTACACCTGGATGCTCATCCTCAAAGACATGTGATGTGGAACTAATAATTTGCCAATCTAGATGCATTGATTCAAGCTCTCCTTCATCAGCTAGACCCTTGACAAATGGAGCAATATCATAAGAAGCAGGAACTTTATTTGTAAATATATGCATTATATTTAAGCCACCAATATTGGTATTTATCTTAGCTTCAATTGTTCTATTCGGTTTAGTACCGAATATTGTTACAGTTTCGTCTCTGTATGTTTTTCGCAGAAAGGCTTATCCATTTAATAATCCTCCAATTAGCACAATCTCCTACAAATGCGTAGGGGATAATTCACCATTTGATGAAGTTTACAGAATAAGCTAGCGATAGTGAGTTCGCGGAGACTTATTATAAATTCCACCATTATCCTTTATTTCCTGCATATTGTGTCACAAAAATACCCACCGCAAACGCCCAAAACGCTTCGGTGGGTGTATAAACAATCAAGTTATAATAATAGTATTGCCTGGATCGAGACAAACAGGGAAGTTTCACCCTACTGCGACCTCCTGCTAGTCCTGACATTAACTCATAACAAAACTCTATTGAGTGATTCCTTTAAATGTGATGTAATTTCGGTTAACGGTAATCTTACTTCTGGAGAGTCAATAATACCTAATTTAAATAAACAATACTTAATCGGTGTGGGGTTTGGTTCTTCAAATAAAAGAGGAATAAACCTAAATAAACTCTTCCATTTTGCTAATGCCAATTGATAGTTATTGTTTTTTATCGCATTAAAAATACCAAGAAATTCTTCAATATTCAGATGTGCCGAGGCCAGTATTCCACCATTACCCCCAAGGGTTAAACTCGTATAATAGAATACATCTTCACCTGTTAAAATAGAAATGTTTTCTGGTGGCTTTAATAATAGATTACTAGTTTGTCTTATATCTCCACATGAATCCTTAATTGCTACAATGTTCTCAATCTCCGCCAACTTATAAACGGTATCATTCGCAATATTACTGCCAGTTCTATATGGTACGTTATAGATAATAATATCTAAACTTGTTGCTTCTGATATGTTCCGAAAATGTTCAAATATACCTCTTTGGCTCGGCCTATTATAATAGGGACATACAGATAAAATTCCATTAACCCTATTCTTTTCCACCAATTTTAGTTGGCTAATTGCTTTGCTTGTATTATTTCCACCTAATCCAACATAAACAGGAATACGATTATTATTATATTCCATGGTTTTTTCAATAATTTCCTCATACTCATACTCTGATATAGTTGGAATTTCTCCTGTTGTAGCTAATGGAATAAGGCCACTTACTCCTTTATTAATATAATAATCGATCATTCTTTTAAACGAATTGTAATCTATTTTGCCATTTTTGAAAGGTGTTACAAGTGGGACAAATACTCCTTCAACCTTCATGAATATCCTCTCCAGTTAACAAGTTTAGTGTAATATAGATTAAGATTGAAACGCTAAAATCACTTATTCTCCCATTTTTATAATTAATTACTAGACTTTTCTTGAAGAAGATCATATCATAAAGAGATGCACCAGTAAAATTGATTAATATGATTAATTTAATCGAAGATCTCGATCGTTTATCGGAGGAACGCCATGGAAATACGGCAATTAAAAACCTTCTTGACTATTGCTAAATTAGAAAATTTTACTCAAGCCGCCGAAACCCTAGGCTATGCCCAGTCATCCGTTACTACCCAAATCAAGTTATTGGAGGAATCGCTGGGAGTAAAGTTGTTTGAGCGTTTAGGTAGGCGAATTACACTAACACAAGAGGCTGAAAAGTTGATACCTTATGCGGAACAAATATTAAAGCTTGTATCTGAGGCCAGAAATGTTATATCTGAAACGTCATCAGTCCCCAGAGGGACATTAACTGTTGGTACGGTTGAGTCACTATCTATAACTCGCATTCCAAAAGTATTTGAGGAATACCACAACCGCTATCCAGAAGTAGAAATCGTTATGAATTTCGGCGTTTGCAGTGAAAATCTTCGACTTTTACGAACCAACGCTCTTGATGCTACATTTATTATTGACCGGAAACTAAACACTCAGGAATTCATTGTTGAAGAATTAACACCTGAGCTAATGACTGTACTGGTCTCACCCGATCATCATTTAGCTGCCAAGGAAGAGATTTATCCTGAAGACTTGCAAGGAGAAAGCCTAATTTTAACGGAGGATGAATGTACTTATAGGATTATTCTTGAAAACATCCTAGCTGAGGCGAGTGTACAACCAAAATATAAAATGGGAGCCAATAGTATTCAGGCTATAAAACAATTTACTATAAGTGGCATTGGTATTACATTGTTACCGGAAACCGCCGTTAAACAGGAAGTTGAAACCGGTAAATTAGTTCAAATACCCTGGGCAGGTCCTGAATTCCGACTTATCACTCAATTGGTATATCACAAAGACAAGTGGATATCACCGACTTTGAAATCCTTTCTGGAATTGACTCGACAAATGTTACGGTTATAAATAAATTCAGATATTAAATAAGTCGGCGTTGTTGGTATATTGAATTCAATCTAGCATTCCTTAACTGTCCTTCATTTCAGATAAGATCTTGAAATTCGTCAGAAGAAAATAAAAAAGCCAGATCAATCAATGATCTGACTTTTTTTATGCTAATCCTAAGATATTTAACCGGCTCTTTATGTCTAATTCTCAGTGGTATAAATTACACAAACCTGATTTCTCAGTCTCAAGGGTCCCCTGACACTGTGACACATTATTAGGCATTTTTTTGCCCGTTTTACCTATTGACATGTTTCCGTGGACGTAGGCTGAAAACATTGTGTGTTTTTAATGCAATTCTGAATATTGACAAGACCTGCAACCCGCAGAATAGCGATTTTCAGACTGTCTGTTTTCTACATACTACCACCGTCTCGACGTGCTGCGTTCACGAAAACATATTTTCCGTAAAAACTTACAATGAAGTAACCCCAAAGTGCATTGGTGTTGATGAATTGAATGTCATTGAAGTTACGCCAATGTGCCTTGAGGATACAAAAAAAATGCCGTTTGAGCCTGGTGGGGTCTTGGCTGGCGGAAGAGTATATTTCAGAAAATATCGTCAGCTAAGAGTATTAATTTGTTCTTTTTCAAATTGAACTCCTACCCCAAGTGATTTAAGCTTACGGACGGTTTCCAAACAATCTTGAGTATTCCTAGCGAAACGACTTATGGACTTCGTAATAATCAAATCAAACTTATTATTCTCTGTATCCTGAACCATTCTCATAAACTCTGATCGTTTTGCTGCGTTCTTACCGGATAGGGCATTATCACTATAGATACCTGCAAATATCCAATTTGGATTGTTATTTATAAAGGAAGTGTGATGTTGGACGTGGGCGTGGGCTGAAAAACTCTCTTGCTGCTCGGCTTGGTTAGTTGAGACCCTGACGTAAGCGCAAACTCTAAGCTTCTTGAGAGTTTCATTAAAGACTGGTGCTTTTTCAATGGTTCGTAACTTTTTCATATGTCTCCTTTCCTTCCTGGTTGAATTTAAAAGGTGAGGCTTGTGGGAACATATTGATAACAAAAAAATATCCTACGCCCGGGTTATTCCGGACGTAGGACATGATAACTCTGTATTGGGGTAGATGGCAAGTTTAGTCTTCATAAGTTATTTCTTAATTATTGGTATCCAGACTTCGCATTGGTAGTCCTCAGCAGAACCATCTCCAGGGGGATAGACTTCAAATTCCGGTGTACCAGCATGCTCAAATCCAGTTGCCGGAAACCATTCTTGGAAAATTCTATGCCATACTGTTTGAATAGCGTGGGGCATCGGACCTATCGATGTAAATACCGCCCATGTAGATGCGGGGATTTCCCTCCTTTCTAACTCAGTATTCGTTGAATTTTGGATATCTTCGATTGCAATCATATAGGAGAATTGTTCTTTGTCATGCTCAAAATCCATGCAGATGCCCAACAAAGGTTGCTTTGGATCTAGGGAACAAATTTTAGAAACAACTCCATTCGCTTCACATTCATCCCAGAAATGGGGGATCATCTGTAATTGCTTTTGATTTTTTGTGGATACAGTGAGCTCCTTACCTATTACTTGAAAAGCTTTCTTTTGGACTATTTTGTAATCCATATCCTTGTCTCCCTTCAATGATAATTGGAAAGAGATGCGTGGAAATGCTTTGAGATTCACTCCAGATTGTCGCGCTTCAGATGGCGAAATTCCATGAGCTTTACGGAAAGCTCTTGCAAAGGATTCAGGGGAATCATAGCCATACTTAAATGCAATGTCTATGACTTTAACATTCGAAGATATGGCCAGCTCTTGAGCAGCTAACGTCAATTTTCTGTTGCGAATATATTCCGCAATCGTAAAACCTGTAAGCATATGAAACATCCGTTGAAAATGAAATGGAGATGAACATGCTACTTGTGCAATATTTTCGATTTTAAGTCCCTCTACCATATTCACTTCCATATAATCAATAGCATCCATCATTTTATTAAGCCATTCCATCGCATCCACTCCTGTAACATAAATTAACACGATTCTATTATTATTTCCTGTCATTCTCTGCTTTTAGATGACTGGTAAATATGTTGATTAAACCCAGTTAGTTTATAACACCAAAATTAGAACTCGAAATTATGCCTCCTAACGATATTTCATAATAAGGTGTCCAATCTTATCAAGCTTCGATCGGAAGGGAACATTTTATTATTCATGTTCATGCAATTAAATTAAATTAGGAAATCAACTTCTAATTGTCCTATAACGTTCATTAATAAGTATTCGTACTTCGACATGTATTTACCTTTATAAAATGAGTCCGATAATGGGTGCTATGACAAGTTAACTGAATATCCACTGCTCCAAAAACACCAAAACCGGCCTTTCAAGGCTGCTTTTGGTGTTTGAAATTCCAGCGTTTTGATGTTTTTCATCATGAATGCGATCTTTCAAATACTCGTTATTACTTCAATTCTCTATGTCATATAAATCGTTATAATTGGAAAATTAGAAGGTTATGTCCACTCTAGATGGACATATATTCATAAATAATATCGCTTACTTATTAACTTAATCCTGTAAAAGTTTTTCTGTTTTGGATAAGAATTTTTTCATTGCTTCACAAATTTTAATATCCATGCGTTCAGCCAAAATAATTATCCACCATATGCATTCGCCGAGCTTATATTCCAGTTCAGGTACAGTTTCCCCATTTGTTGGCCAACGCCCCTGTTGAGACATTGTCAAACGACCTACCAATCCAGCATCTGTTAGAAAAGCTAGTGCATCTTCTTCGACTGACCATTCTTTTTCATGGTACTACTTTTCCAAATCGTGATAGAGCTTTCTTATTTGAACAGAGCGTTCAACAACTTCACTTAAGTTCATATCTTTCATGTTATTCCTTTTCTTCTATATATTATTTAAGTTTTATCAGTTCTTAAAATGGTGAGGGCATGTTCTTATATGATCATCAACCATGCCTATTGCTTGCATAAATGAGTATATTATTACTGGGCCCACAAATTTAAAATTTCGTTGTTTTAAATCTTTACTGATTTGTTCTGACAGAGTAGTCTGAGCAGGAATATCTCCATCAGATTCCCAATTATTTATCATCGGTTTAAAATCAACGTAACGCCACAAAAAATTCGAAAAACTTCCAAATTCTGATTGGATTTTGATGACTTCTTTGGCATTGCTTCTTACAGCTTTTAGTTTTGATAGATGTTTAATAACATTATATTGACCTTTGATGCCTTCTAGTTCTTCGTCGCTTAGCATTGAGCAATAGGTGATATCAAAATTGTGGAAAGCTCTTTTATAATCTTCTCTTTTGGAAAGTACTATATTCCATGATAATCCTGATTGAGCACCTTCTAATATAAGCATTTCAAATATATATGAATCATCATGACTTGGAACACACCACTCATTGTCATGATACTCTTTCATCAATTGATTTTTTCCAGGCCATAAACATGCACTCATAAAAAGTTCCTCCCAGTCATCCTACAAATGTTCATTTTGATATAATTTGCGCATCCCAAAATCCAAGCACTAAATCTTATACAAAAACCACTTGCAGGTATTTAGCTCATACTTTAATTGAAATTGTTTCATTAGCCCATGGATCTCACTCTGACAATCATAAATCCTCATTCGGTTTCCGGCAATTTTCTCTTCAGATATTCTTATAATCATCTCAACCTTAACGACATCGCCCTCATGTCGAAAACGAATCGGACGCGGTGTACCAGAGATATCAAACCATGCAATCATTTCGATGGAAGCCATAACGACTTTCATCTTAGCCGCATTTCGCCCATTCACCCGTAATACATTCGCTGCATCCTCCGATATGTAGAAGTTTGTTTCGGCACTCTGGGCATTGATCATGGGCAATTAACCACTCTTCGCAGAGTTCTATACAATGGGATTCCCCATTACACTCAGTACAGACATCTCTCATTTTTATCGCCTCTTAGTACATATATTTGGCCATTTATCGAACTCGTGTTCTTATTATATCCGTTCTCTGTTTTAATATCAATATTTCATACATAAAATAATATCAACCCTCATCGACAAAATTGATGAGGGTTGATAACCTACAGCCTTAATCGCATATCTGAAGTTTTGAGATTATAAATACTAAAGTCCTCTCAGCCGGTTTTCAATAAGCTTTTAGATATACTTCAGCAACATTTCAGCTTTCCTTAAGATGGTGCAATAGCTGCTTCAGTACCGTAATAACCGTCTTACCACAGCTCCTCCACAGTATCTATAACATCTCTTATAACATTAAAGCAGATTTTCTCTGCTATATTCTGTTCCTTAAATAACTTAGATCCTTCTGGAGTAAAGTCAATTCCAGTTAGGCCCTTGCACGTGGAACAGCCATGTTTTACCTTAATTTTTTCTATTAGTTCCTGAGCTAAGGGAAAGGTCCTATTTCCCATATCGAAGACGGTGTTTTCGTCATTGCCGTGCTTTAATCCCATAGCCATGATTCCTCCGCTAACCGCGCCGCATATTTCACCTGTGCCAGAAATCCCAGCCCCAAATCCGGTGGCCAATTTAATGGCCTGGCTGCGGTCCATTCCAAGCTGCTCCCCTAGGGTGGAAAAAACCGCCTGACTACATAAAAAGCCGTTCTTCATCATATCTACCGCTTTATCGGAAACCTTCACATTGCATTCCTCCCACAATTTTAGCTTTTTATTGAGATATTTTTATGAATTTATACATATATGAACGTGTTCACTTTATTTTAACCCGCAATGTGTTCGAAGTCAATAAAAATGAACATATTCATAATTGAATATGTTCATTTTTAAACTCTTTTATTCCTTCCAATAATGCATAAGGATTATTGTTTTACTCCAAGACCTTCCAGGAATAAATATAGCTTTTGTTTCAGGTTATCCATAAATGGGATTTCCAGGTTGCTGTTCATGGTGGATTGTATCAGGCCCATGAACATTTCGATAATTATTCCCACAGCGATATCCTTACGGAATACGCCTTTTTCCTGCCCCTCACACACTATGTCAGCCAGTATCTCTTTAAAAACAGGGCCGTGGGGGGACTCCCGTTGGCTGCGCAAGACCTGGCGACGAAACTGCATAAACAGATTTATAAGCTGACTANGCGACGAAACTGCATAAACAGATTTATAAGCTGACTATTCTCTTCGAAATTTTTACCAGCGGTTAAAAGGATTTCCGACAATTTTTGAGACGGCTCCAGGGGGGATTTTTGTATCTCTTCAACAAAATGCCGGACTTCATTTATTTTTTCTCCGAGACAGTATTTAAGTACATCTTCCTTTGAATCAAAGGGGCTATGGACTAGCAACTTGGGGCCTTTTATATAACATATTTGCTAAAGCAAAATTATATAGCATAAAACACCATACTTCTATAAGCTATTACTAAACACTTATACAGAATACGATATTTGGAGTCGTTGCCGCCCAATTAATCGTTTCATTAGGCGAAGAAAAAACTAGTAAAGTTAATAAAAAAACAAATGTACAAATAAGTGACTTAGATAAAAACACTTTTATATCAACAACTAATGCTGTAACTTATAAAAATGACGAATTATTACAACATTAGGTTTATAGTTAAGATACAATTGTCCCTATCTTAAATGTGAGCAGAATCCCTAAAGAACGGGCATACCAAGATAGACCTGCGCCCTAAGACATTATCCTAGAATCAAAAGAAATTAGCTTTTGAGTTTCAGAATATAACTTAGGGTATATTTTCGTTTCTGAGCGGCAGGTAAAAGTACTTGAAAAACGCTTAAGCAAATTGGAGTTAGAAAACTAACTACTCCACGATTCTGTTGACAATCTGACGCATAAGCTCTCCGGCAGAAGTACCGAGAAGACATTATTCAGCTGGTTTAGTCCGCTTATATCAATGACTTTAAGTGTATCTCTGATAGTATCAATCTGTGGGAGTTTTGTTCCTCGAGGATACAGCTTACTAAACTCATGATTTTTAATCATAAAATTCAGATCATTAAAGCTTCCTATCCGAAGCAAAAACCCAAAAGCACAGGCAGAATTACTTGGCCTGTGTTATAAGTTGGGTTAACTCTTCCGTCAGATAATTTATTCAAACCATGATAAATCTGATAAACATTTTTCATATATTTTACCAATTTTACAAAATAGTTTTTTCTCATTAAAACCTCTTTTCCCCTCTGATTTTAGCAGAAAGGGAGGTCTGACAGTAGTAAAAATCTCCGAATTTGATGCACTTTTGTAATTGGCAAAAATGTCATTGATATCAATGCTTTGATATGGTAGAGGCTAAAGTGCTGGCTCACATAGGAACTCCGCTTACCCTTGGGGCTAGCTAGAAGCTTTTGGCTCATTCTTTGGCCTGGTTAATAGCTTTAGCCTTAATTTCTTCAGCCTCATCTGGAGTTTGGTTCATCCCCTCGACAATTATAGATTCAATCGAAGGGACACCAAGAAAGGTGAGTTTAGTATGGATAAATTTATCGCCAAATTCAAAACCATGGGCTGGACCCTCGAAGTATACGCCGCCTCTTGCCTGAATATGAAGCGCTTTCTTATCAGTAAGCAGGCCTACCGGCCCGGACTCCGTATACCTAAATGTTTTGCAGGCAATAGCTATAGTGTCGATATAGACCTTCATTTTGGAAGGAATACATAGGTTCCACCACATAGGGGTTACAAAAACATATTTGTCTGCGGCTATAAATTGATCGCATAGCTCATTTATCCGGCTTACTTTTTCGTCTTTTCGGCAGCTAATTGGTCAAAAGCCATCCCCTGCTGCAACTTTCCCCAGCCACTGAATACGTCAACGTCAATAAGGGGGATACTAATCTTATATAGGTCTAGGGGAACAATCTCATCGTTCGGGTTTGTTTGGCGGTAGGCATCAAGAAATGTCTAGCCTATAGATAAGCAGTAAGAATCCTGAACCGGTTTCGGGTTTGCAGTGATATAAAATAACTCAGCCACTTTTTAATTCTTCCTTTCCGAGATAAAGATTTCTTCAGAAGATCCAGCATAGGCTTTCACTTCTCTTTTGTCTTAACTTATTGTTCCACTGGCAACTGACATGTATGTATCAACTCAGTTTGTTAAATATACCTTTACCGTAGCATTATTATTAAATATTAGGCATATCCACCTAGGTTGGAAAGAGGTGCAGAGTTCATGACTATCTTAATCCTACTTTTAACTGGACGTATTTTCTTTGCGGTAATTTTTATCTTCAGTGGTCTCACTCAGGTAATAAATTATAAAGGTACTGTTCAGTTCATGTCCACATCAGGTGTACCTTTTCCAAAGTTTTCAGCAATTGCTTCGACTTTAATGGCGGTAGCCGGTGGTATCGGTATAGTGTTTTACGCCTACAGCCTGTATGGTTCAATTATGATTATCCTGTTTTTGTTACCCGCAACCTTTTTCGGCCACAAGTTTTGGGGTGTTAAGGATAAAAAAGAGAAAACCAATCAGATGCAGCACTTTATGAAGAATATTTCGTTAATCGGTGGGGCAATTATCATTGCCCTGGCTTCTTTTTATGATAAATAAAAACTTAAAGTCATTTCGTTTGAATTCCTCTAATTTACTTTTCCTCCATGTCCCTTCGGCCTCAGCATTTTTTATCCCAACCCTACGCTCCCGTAAAGCCTCAATTTCACCCACCACTCTTGAATATTCCTCACTATCAACCCCAGAGCTACGCACGATACTCATCAATTCTTGCTGGAGTTCAGCTACCTAGTGTCGATGTCCTCTATACTACCCGAGTAAATTCCGGTTTCCTCAATCAAAAATGCCTCCTTCTCGCTAATGACTTTGTTAATCGCCTGTACAAAAGCTTTCTCTAAATCCTTCTAATTTCATGCTACAAGATCTACTCCATTAATTTCTCGGTTTATACACCGCCATACGTACTTTCTGTTTTTACCTCTCCCCCATGCTTGGCGTCTAAACTTTGAACCACAATTTGGGCAGAATAGTTCCCCTGAAAAAGGGTATTCACTCGTAAAAGAACTTTTCCCACTCTTGGAATACCCCCGCAAGTTTGTTTGTCTCTCAAATTCTTGCTGCACTACGGCAAATTTTCCTTACTTATAATAGCTTCGTGACTATCCTCAAAATAATACTGGGCAGCGTGTCAAGTATTATTTACCCAGTAATTTAGCTTCTGTCATGATTCTCGCAGACCATATTGATAAATTCAATTGTAATGTATTATATCACCTCCAATTACTTAATTCGGGTAAAGAAGGATACACCTCTCCCTACCCCCAAATTAACCTTACAGCGCCACTATGAAAGAAATGGGTCTTATTGCCTTTAGCATTTTTCAAGCATTCTTAACAACTTTTCTTATTGCTCACTAAGAATTTTGTTCCATCAATCGCAGCCACAGTATATCTGTCGATTGTTCCATTATCAAAAGCCTTATTCTCAACGGACTTCTTTATAATGTGATCATTAATTTGGTTTAGTCCGCTTATATCAATAACTTTAAGTGTGTCTCTGATTGCATCAATTTGCGGCAGCTTAGTTCCTCGGGGAAACAGTTTACTAAACTCATGATTTTTAATCATGAAATTCAGTTCATTAAAGCTTTTTATCCTAAGAAAAAAAGTATTTCTTCATATTCTGTTCTAGATATAGGATATAAAAATACATTTGTTTCTTGGTTTTCTACTATATCAGTTTTAATTTTTGCAATAGCTTCTTACAACATTTCTGGAGTAATATTCGAGTCATATAATATGTTCGCTTCTTTATCCTCTTTTAATTGACGAACTATTAAATAAACATCTTCTAATAATACTTTTTCTAATAATACTTTATCTCGATGATTAGCTTTAACAGTGCGAATTAAATCACTAAACATGAAAACACAAAATAATTTGAATATGCAACTATTATTCTTGCCAATTAAATAATGTCTTAGTATTTTTCTAGTAACGTAGAAGAATTCAAACAAAAGCATAACCCCCTGACAACGAGGAGGTCATGCCTAGAATTTCTATCACTATCTAACTTAATTCTGCAACTAATCTCAATGTAAAACACTAATTGTTTAGGCTTTGATTTCGTGATTTATTATTCGTTCTTTTAGACTTAAAATTTTATGTTCTATTATTCTTGCCGTCTCAATAAACTCGTTGTCATTTTTTCCAGTTGGATCATCAAGGCCCCAGTCTTCTCGGTATTTGCAGGGAACATATGGACAATTCACATTACATCCCATAGTTATAACAATATCTGGCTGAGGAATATCTGATATAAGCTTGGAAGACTGCGTCGTTTCCATGTCAAGATCATAAAGCTGCTTTATGATCCGAACGGCGTCTTTATTAATGGATGGTTTGGTTTCAGTACCAGCAGAATATGAGTCAAAAACATCTGAGGCAAACATTTTGCCCAGGGCTTCGGCTATCTGAGAACGACAAGAATTGTGTACGCAAACAAATGCAACCTTTAGTTTATTCATAGAACACCTCATCGAATAAGTTATTAACTCTTTAATGCGAATTATAGGCTAAGTAACTTTTCTCCTTTAATTTCATCGGCACTCCAAGCAATAACTGCAAAGTTGCCCATAGAATGCTCATCAACCTTATTAATCCACTCGATTTCATGGCTTGCCTTTGCCGCCAATAGATGATTCGTTGTTCCCATATCACCTTAGGAACGTTTGTTTTCCTTCCACCGTTGCGAGGTTGGAAAGGCCTAGACTGTTACTAAATCGGTTGCCCGTCTTTATTAAAATACTTTTTACCCCATTTTAATGCTACATTAACGAGTCCAATCATTACAGGAACCTCAATCAACGGTCCAATCACGGCAGCAAAGGCCTGCCCGGATTTAATCGTAAAGACTGCAACAGCTACGGCGATGGCCAGCTCAAAGTTGTTACTTGCGGCAGTAAATGAAAGACTAGTCGTCTGGGCATAATTTACGCCTAGCTTCTTGCTAATAAAGAAGGATAACGTAAACATGATTATAAAGTAAATGACGAGCGGAATTGCAATACGCACAACATCCATGGGCAATTTCACGATGTAGCTTCCCTTATAGGAAAACATTATGATAATGGTGTATAGTAATGCAATCAGGGCTAGGGGGCTAATCTTGGGAACAAAGGTTTTTTCGTACCATTCTCTGCCCTTAGCTGGTTCTAATATTAAACGAGTAAGCATACCGGCGAAAAAAGGAATTCCCAGGTAAATAGCCACGCTGGCAGCGACATCCTTAATTGACACATGAATCGCCATACCCTGTAGCCCGAATAGCCTTGGCAAAACGGTAATAAAAACATAAGCAAAAATTGAGTAAAAGATCATTTGAAACACTGAATTAAAGGCTACCAAGGCTGCGGCATACTCTGAGTCACCTTTCGCAAGGCTGTTCCAAACGATAACCATAGCGATGCAGCGTGCTAACCCGATTAAAATTAGGCCGACCATATAGTCTGGTTTATCACGCAAAAAGGTAATAGCCAAAAGGAACATTAAAATTGGGCCGATAATCCAATTTTGTAAGAGCGATAATCCTAACACTTTAGTGTTTTTAAACACCTCACCAAGTTTACGGTAATTAACTTTAGCCAGTGGTGGATACATCATGATAATAAGACCTATAGCAATTGGAATGGAAGTTGTGCCAACCGACAGTTTATCGAGTGAGTCAGCAATACTGGGGAACAAATACCCCGCTCCTACTCCCACTAGCATAGCAAGGAATATCCAAAGGGTTAAAAAGCGGTCTAAGAAAGATAGTCTGACAGACTTTTCTTTGTTCATTATGACTCCTCCTTAATCACATGCAATATTTTTCCTTTGAAGCCATTCATAAAGATTTTTCAAGTCATCCTTAAATAGATCTTTATTTCTTAAGTTATTAAATACTAAAGTGTCCAAAAACTGATTTTCATCATCATGTACAATCGAATAATAGACCCATTGAGCATGTTTTCTGTCTGAGACTAGTCCAGCATTCTTTAAGTAAGAAAGGTGTCTAGACACTTTTGTTTGAGTAACCTGCAGCGTTTCCATTAGATCACATACACAAAGCTCCTTTTCATATAATAAATTGATTAATCGTAGTCGGGTTTCGTCAGATAACGACTTTAATGTATTGAGTAGTTTTTGCATACAATCACCTACACAAAATTAATATCCGTATATGCGCATATGCGAATATACGGATATTATACCATGTGCTTTTGATAAAGAAAACCGTTTAACCTACTTTACTTATAGATATAGGCATGGTCTCCTATGAGAAGGCACTTCAAATATTGCCCTATATCCTATAAATTTAGAACATTGTTTACACGAAAAAAACTCCTAGATTTATTTATCTAAGAGTTCCACTCCTACTAAAGCTTAATTGTTTTCATTATGAAGACCAAGTTCAAAAGAAGCCTAATGGTATCTCTAATTTCCTAATTATCTAATAATATAGCTTCAATACTATTAACGGATAGCTTTACAGCTTCTTCAATATAGTTTTTAATATCTTCAACCTCGAACATCTCTAAGAGATTTGCTGTTATTTCCTTTTCAAGGATAAAGTCATTTTTCAATTCTTCAAATATATTCCTAAAAACATTCATATCAATCTCTTGTATAAAAAAATCATCAAAGAACGAAAAGTTATTTTCTAATTTGTAATATCTAATAAGTATATTGGTTAGTCGATTATAATCTTCGTAATGGTTCCTATTAGTCTGCATCTTTTTGTGATATTTACTGAACCATAATTTATCTGATAATAAATGGCAATAGTATCCAAGATAAAAGCTATCATTTAAACAATTGTTGTATTTATCTAAAAATGCATTGCTATCAATGCTAGGGCCATTACCTTTATTTGCAAAGTGTGAAATCATTTTAAACTGTTTCGAGGGAAGATAAGCGTCTGGGGCAATACTTCCAAGTAAAAACCTATTCTTGTTTAACTCAACCTTTGCGCAAACTTTTGTAGCAATACTTATATGCATTATTCTAGATCCCAAATTACAAATCACTCCTCTGTTCTGGGCTTAATTCTTCTTCAATCATTAATCAGACCATTTTCCATTGCATACCTAACAAGCTCCGCCCGCTTGCGCAAGTCTAGTTTCTCCATAACACGAGTTTTATAGGTTTCAACTGTTTTTACACTAATGTGAAGAAGATTTGCAATTTCTTGATTTGTATGCCCCAAGGCTAAATACTTTAGCACTTCCCGTTCTCTCTCGCTCAATCCTTTTTCTCTTTTTACTTTACGTTGTTCTGAGGTTTGAGGCGTAACAATCTGATAAAGCAGTGCTCCGGCCATAGGAGGATAAATATAAAGTTCTCCTCGCGAAACCATTCGGATGGCTGAAAGCAGCTCCACATCCGCAGCCTTTTTTAAGACATATCCCTTTCCACCAGCCTTAATGACAGCCTTCATATACTCCTCATCATCATGCATAGTCAAAACCAAAACTTTAGACATCGGGTGTTTTTCTAATATACGTCCTATACATTCTAAGCCACTTATCTTTGGCAAAGTAAGGTCGAGCAACACTAAATCAGGTAAGGTTTTCTCAACCATTTGAATAACTTCTTCACCGTCAGCTGCCTCACCAACAACTTCAAAATCCTCTTCAAGATTCAGCAGCACTCTCAATCCTGCCCTTAGAACAGCGTGATCATCACCTAATAAAATTCTAAGTTTCTTTTCAGACATGAAGCTCCTTCTTTCCCTGCACCAGATTCACAGGAATCTTAATAAAGACCGTTGTTCCTATACCTTTTTGTGACTCAATATTAAATGTTCCTCCCAATAAAGCTGCTCTCTCTTGCATCCCAAAAAGTCCAAGGCCCCGTCCAGGTTGAAGAACGGCCTGATTGGGATCAAACCCTTTACCATTGTCTTCAACGATCGCTAAAACCCAGTCTTCCCTCCAATCCAGTAAAACAGAAACCATCGTCGCTTCCGCATACTTTGCAACATTGGTTAAAGCTTCTTGGACAATTCGATAAAGAGCAACTTCAATGGTGGCAGAAACTCGGTATTCATTAAACCCATTGACATTAAAATCTATTTCTATGCCAAATTTCTTTTCGTATTCCTTAATATAACGATCGAGAGCCGGTACCAATCCCATATCATCGAGGACACTGGGCCGAAGCTCCCTTGCAAGGTGATGAACTTCTTCTAATGTCTGCGAAACGGTCTGACGCATTTCTTGTAAACGATCCCCTACAGAACAAAAGGAAGTTTCAGACTCCAAAACCTTCATTCCTACCATGAGGGATGTCAACGCTTGACTTGTTTCATCGTGAAGCTCTCTAGAAATTCTTTTTCGTTCCTCTTCTTGCGCTGTCATTACTTTTTCTAAGAGTTGAAGCCGCATCTCTTCCTTTTCCTTAAGCTCATCAAGCAATTTCTCTCGTTCGCGATGGTTCTGACTAAGAGATACTGTCATTTTATTAAAAGCTTCGGTTAAGACTCCGATTTCATCCTGCGTATGGACAATTCCCTGGACATCTAATTCTCCTTTTGTCACCCGTTGAGTCAAAGCTACCAACTCTCGGATCGGTTGGGTTAACACTCGGGTCAGCAACACCGCTGCGATAATGCCCAGAGCTGATACGAAAAGAGCAATAAGCAAGAGATTCCAGGTCATATGAAGAACTGCTTTTTGTAATCCGTTTTCAGTCATCCCCACCCGGGCTACTCCCAGTTTTCCATTCAGAATAGGCACGGCTACGTCACGAACGATTCCAACCTCTGTACGAAAAACCGTCAGATGATAATTGTCTGTTCCCGTTACCGCATTTGCTTTCAATAGTTCTTTAGGGAAGGCCTCGCCAAACGTATGCGCCAAAACATTCCCTTGAGGATCGACAACGAAAAGATACAAAATATCCTCATTATTTTTCAAAGTGTTTTGCAACAATTCATAAACAGCATAATCATTATTAATCAATAATTCATTGGTAGCCCTTGCCGCCACATCACTCCCGATCGAAACGGCCCTCTTGTCGAGTTGATCTCGCAAATTGTTTGTTAAGATGTTTCCCATCTGCCAAACAATCATACTACTCAAAAGCAGAACTACTCCAACAACTAAGCCGAGTATCTTATACTGCACCCGGATACGTTTAAGGATACCCTTTGCGTACTTCACGAATCTATAAGTCTGCAACTTTCGGTTCATTTTAATAATCCAAGATATTAAACCCATAAGTCCTCCCATTGTTATAATCAACTAACAGACCCAAGTAATTCCCGATTACTTCTTTTGTTCAATCGTGAAATTTGCGTTCAACATCGACTGGATGGGTTCATACGCAACATCATTAGGTAAAACAAAACGATCATATAATAGTGCTTTCAACGCCTTCTTACCAATGGGGTCATTATCCATTTGTAACAACGCCTCTAGCAAAGCCGCTTTTAGGTGAGCGTCAATTTTTTTATTAACTACAACCGGAGGGCTTCCTACCTCCGGTGATTGTGCAATAATCCGGATCTTCGTTGCCAATGATGGATCCTTAGCTACAGAATACTGATACACGAGAGAATCTACCCCAGCTGCAGACACTACATTATCCAAAACAGCTTTAATCGAATTATCATGACTGTACGTATAAACGACCCTTTTGAAAAAGTCATTCGGGCGACTGTCTAAAAGCGTTACCATATACGTTGGGGCAATCGTCCCTGAAAAAGAAATGGGATCCGTGAAACCAAATACTTGACCCTTAAGATCTTTAAAAGACTGAAACTTACTATTCGAATTTACGATAATGTAAGATTGATAGGTAGATTTTCCATTCACCTCAGGGACTGCTAATAACATGAGGTTTTCTTGTTTTCCCGACACATAGGCACCCGAACAAATGAAGGCCACATCTACTCCATTGTCACGTACGAGGTCATTAATTTCCTGATAACTCTGTCGTTGAACCAATATCACAGGTCTGCCAATTTTTTTCTGAAGGTAATCTGCCAACGATTGATAATTTTCCAGCGTTTCACGAGGAGACAAAACTGAAGAAATTCCGACCTTTAAGACATTTTGATTTTCCATAGGTTGTGGATTCGTGAGAGAGGGATCTCTTGATTCTATACTAACCACTGGCAACCGTTCTGTACTTTGGCAACCCACGAGCAAAAACGTTGCTGCTAGAAGAATTATAGCTAAGTTAAAATACCGAACTAATTTTTGTCTTCTTCGAAGATTCATGATTGTCCCCCCAAAAACTTTACACCTTTCAACATTTAATTCGTTTTTATACCTTAGATCTCCTGCACACCCGTTTACCTTTTCAGATTCCCTGAAAAATCATGGCATTTGTGGCAGTCGTTTGAGGTCTGGGCTTCAGGATTTTGCATACAACCGCTTCCATAGACGAGAGGAATTGGGTATTTCTTTCCCAAGACTTTGCTAGTAAGTACCCAACCTAGAGCGTCTTGACGAATATACGGTAATTCTTCTCCTTTAGCGGTTTTTAAAATTTGATCCCCTATGTTCAGTTTGGGGAAATTTGTATTGACTTGCTCCTCTTCAAAAGCAAGGTCGTCTGATGTACCAACCGTCCAGCCTGAAGGTTTTTTATCCTTTGTTCCATGGCAGTCGTAACATTGAATTTTCAGATCCTGATATTCGGTAGGATAAAGATGTCCATCCCCCATAACCTCCTGCCGAGTATGACAATCAATACAATCCAATTCTACTTCGCACTTAGTAAAAACCATACTAGGTTGATACACATTTTTTAACCGATCAGTTGGAGTTTCTACGCCTTTTTCGGAAGAAGATTTAACACTTGCTAAATCGGGCCGAGAATTAAACTGCATATTATAGAGATTGGGTATCCCCTGATTATGACATTGATTACATTGGGTATATGGAATCTGAGTAGTTAGGCGATGCGTTAGACCATGTCCCGCCTCTCCTTTAACAGTTACATCTTGTCCTTGATAGGTATGGGACCAATCAGTTAAAACATGGCAGCTTTCACAACCATTCGCCAAGGAAGCTTGTTCGAGTAGTTTTCCATTGCTCTGATGGCATGCTTCTAAACAATTACTCAACAGTTTCTGTTCAAGAGGTTGCCCGTTAAACGGTGAAGGGACCTGAGAGGCAATTACTCCGGGTTTTATGGAAATCTTCGGAGAAATATCAAGACCATGCATGTAACGAATCATGGACAATTCCCCTCCTTTACTTGCCATTAACGATGATTCAACTAAATCGACTTGGTTATCCTCGGAGCGCACATTTCCAGAATGACATTGCGTGTTTGAATTTTGAGAACCGCAACTCAATTGACTGACCTCTAATCGTCCCGGATGCCCTGCTCCGTACATCCCAGCATGAGCCTGATTTTGATCGAGAGAAAGCGCATTCCCCCCGTGACAAACGACACAACCGAACGCCTCTGACGAATGAGAAGCAGAAATTTCTTCAATTCCCAAATGACAAGTCTGACAGCGTTCAATTTTCCCATTCGGAAGGATTAACGTTTTGATTTCCGGTTTTTGCTCTTTCAGATTATCCAGTTGTTGCTCTAATGTTTTCCTTAGCTCAGGGTTTTGAGTTGAATCAATTTTACTCTTTAATTGAGCAATCTGTGCTTGATAATATTGAATTTGCCACATTTCCCAATTTGGATGACTATTAACCCAAATGACCCTAATAACCACTACAAGAAAAAGCAAAACAGAACCCCCAAAAAGCCATATTTTGCCTGTTTCTTCCTTTACCCAGGGAAATTTATTGCACATGTTGGGATGACACCTCTTATTCAATGGATAGGAACTCTTGTTATTAATGGCTCTCACGATGTTTTATCCATTTATCTCTTCTTTTCATGGATTTCATATTGAGTTGCCGGGACGTTCATCTGACAACTGGATAGATTCTATATCCTGATAAAGTAAGGTTTTTAAGGGAATTCTCATGACACGATAAGAGGTATACATTGCCCATATTAGTGTTGCAATTAAGAGTGCAGAGTAGAAAATACCCAAAATATGTTGCTCTCCCAAATTTCCCGTTATAAGCTCAGGCCAATTGTAAGCCTGATGAATTATTATGGTTGAACTAAGCCATGAGTCATGAGCTTTCGGTGAAAGAGTGTATGGAAGGTATCCGACGGCAAACCCGATAAATCCAATTAATGTATTACCGTAGAGAAGTCCCAGACGCATGTAAGACCGTATTTCGCATCCGATTAACGCTACCGCCCCAAAACCCAGCATCGCTGCTCCAACCAGATGCCCAAGATTAAGCTGATCTTTAATCGCTATATGATGACCTAAAGGAATCCCATAGCCAACCCAAGTGATAAGAATAAATAAGTTCGTTATGACAACAGCTGTCATTACCCCAATGAAAGGGAACAACCCCTTAAATAAGGTTTGAGTAATCTTAGGCAAACCCAAAGTTCCTAACCATTCGTCATTTCGATGTAAAGCTGGTGATAATTCTAAAGAAACCATAGCGCATTCAGTACCAAAACCACTCTTGGCCATAGCAATACCAGCCAAGAGACCGGCTAAAAGTGTAAGAGTCGGATAAACCCAACCTGCTTGAGAAAAACCCATCGTATAAGATGGATTAAACATTCCGTTCCAAACCGCAACTCCAACCATGAGTATTAAAAACAAAATGCCAATCCAGCGCCATGGGTCCCGCCAGGGCCTATACTCAGGATGATAACCCATGCCCTCTTCGTTCCAGCCCTTCAACCGAGCCTTTTCAACATAATAACGGGTTTCCTGATGTTTAAAATACCCAGCCAAACCTAACTTAGTAAATAATCGAAAGGTTAAAATTCCGCTTAGACTCATGACCAAAACAACCACCCAACTGTCGATCTGCATCAAAGGTATTCCGCCAAGCAAATGATAGAGGGTACATCCTCCGGCAAGACGAGTACCGTAACTAAAAACGATCCCACCAATAAAAGCAACGATAAGCATCTTTGTATCATACTTAACCCAACTTCGAAACTCTCTTTCCATCAGCCCTACTAAACTGCCCCCTAAAATCATTCCGATAATCGGCCACCAAACATCCGGTTGGAAAACTTGTCCGTAGAAATTTGTCCTTCCCCCAAATAGAAACACCTCTAGCCCCCGAAACATTTGCCCAAGTCCTGCAGTCACTCGTAGTGGATCTACAACGGCTCGACCATAGACTTGAAAATCTCTTTGAATATCAACGAGCATGAAAAGAATTTGTGCCAGGCCAAAGACCAAGCCGGCCCAAAAGAAAGACCACTGTTT
Source organism: Desulfosporosinus sp. FKB (assembly GCF_002196705.1). Classification (GTDB taxonomy): domain Bacteria; phylum Bacillota; class Desulfitobacteriia; order Desulfitobacteriales; family Desulfitobacteriaceae; genus Desulfosporosinus. Next base: position 72,467 of record NZ_NADJ01000013.1, on the reverse strand, counting down.
TGTTACCGCCTTAAACATTTTCCCTTTCATGATGACCGCCTCTTTGCTATTACTCTTCTACTAATCGAATTCCTTTGACGAAGTACAGCCCTTGTTTGAACATCACAAACAAGGGCTGTACTTTCAAACAACCTACATCCATTATTAATTTAACAACCGCCTATACTTTCTGTAATCTCACCTATCCCCAAACTCTTCCACTGTTCCATTCCGCCTATTAGAACTTTTACTTTTTGAGGGGTATAACCTTTTTGAGCAAGCGTTTGCCATGCTGTGAATGAGCGTGAACCATTTAAACAGACGAGTATAATGTCTTTATCCTTTGCGATTGCATTTACATGATTGGCTATACCCCCAAGCGGTATATTTACCGCTGTCGGTACGTGCCCTGAGGCAAATTCACTGGGTTCTCGAACGTCAATAATTTGCCAATTGTTTTTAGCCTTAATACCCGCATCAAGCTGGCTCGCAGATATCATCGATTCGGAGGGTAAGGATTTTTCGACAGAACTAGGTGAACCATTTGTTGAACCGGACAATTCTGAAGCTGTTGGAGAGGTGGGAGTAACCTGTTGTGAAGTGCTGGTGGTATTAGGTAATGGACTTACTTTAGCTCCGCATCCGGCCAAAATGATGACTATAAGAATTAAGAGTAGAAGATTTGACGTTACCTTCATTCTCAAACATCTCCACTTATTTAATATACCCGGAAGGAGACCACACCTTATCTAAGCTGTAGTCCTTTGTTTAATAAAATGTTGTTATTAACGCTTCTTCTTCTTTTAGAAAAGCTTGAAGCAATTTTGCCATCCCGCAGTAGAACCCTGTATCGGCTTTTCTTTCCAAGTTAGTGATTAATTCAAAAACCCAGGGACACAGATGTTTTACAAAGATCTGCTTTTCCCATTCCAAGAGTTTTTGCACTTCATCTTCATTTCCTCGTCGTTCTGTGACCAGTCGGCAAAGGTTGCCCATAAAGAAGAGTTCAATCGCAATATGATCCGGAATAAGGTCCCATCCTTCAGCAAATTGAATCTCCCATTCTTTTAAAATCCGGTACATATCCTGCGCAGGTTCTTGCCATAAACGGCCAAAGGTTCCATCCACATTACGGTGCGTATAACATGATTCATAAGGAAAAATTAGCTTTGCCCCCGGTACGATAAAAAGGGCGTCGTAGTCCAACTGAACCTTTTGGAAATATTCCGTCTCATGTACAGCTTGAGTCAAGGCTGTTAATAGTTCTTCCTTCCCCTCTGCTTCCGGCAACCCTTTGCTCAATTGTGCTTGAAAATGAGGGTTTAACCATGATACATCCAATTTACGGGCTAGAGCATCCGCAAAAATGTTATACAGAATAGCTCGTGTCCCTGACTCTTCTACAAGTTCGAGACATATGGCTGGCTCAATCATCTTTTCACTCTTTTCATCGGATTTTTTCTTTCTACATATTCTAAAGCATCAGGTTGTTGTTGAAATGCTCTACAATTATAACGAATAGTGCAGGATATTCCTGCACTATTCTATTGATTTTAAGAGGTTATTTAGGCCTTCTCAACTTTGACACGGGAATCGTAGAATGAACAACTGCCACCTATTTTATCTTCTAAACAAACATTGCCGATTGAGTCATCCACTCGCAGGGCGAAGTTGATATTAACACCCGTGCCTCGTCTCTTATCTCCTGCAACGGTCTTCCCATCAATAACAGAATCAATAGCACCATAGTGCCAATGACCATAACTGGCACAGACAGTAACAACGCCAGGACGAATACCGGGTCGTAAGCGAACTTTTCCCTTAACCCCTTCTTTATTGCTCAGACTGCTGACTTTAATCATATCTCCATCCTTGAATCCTAATTTTGCGCCATCATCATTGTTCATCTCAATAAAGTTTTCTGGTTGGATTTCCGTTAACCAGGGAGCAGAAATTGTCCGACTGTGAGAGTGGAACGCTTGCTTATACGTTGTAGCGATAAAGTCATAACCATTGTCTTTGACGATTTGATCTTTAGCATCTCTAACCGGATAATATTGAGGAATTCCATCAAAGTTTTTACCTGTCATTGAATCTTTAGTGGTTGCCACTTTCTCAGCATAAATCGTGCAAAGACTCGCTACTTTGTTCTTCATCATCGAACCATCATAGGCTCCTCCGGAATCGAAGACGCCTCCGCGATCCAGAATATATTTAACTTGTGCTTCCTCGGTAGCACCGGGAATCTTCCCATATTGACTGGCGAAATTTGCTACCAACTTGAGGTACCAATCTTCTTCTTTGTTCAGTGGCATACCCGCGCCGAAACCATTGTCCCCAAAGCCCGGAAGATTCATCTTCTTAGCAATATCAATAAACATATTTTCTACTGATTTTGCTTGTGGGAATACATGGGTCATCGGTTGGCGAACATCCGCTACCAAACCAAGTATCGTTGGGGCGGCTCCCAGGGCATTCCATTGCTCCAGGTAGGTGACATCTGGAAGTATATAGTCGGCGAACATTGTGGTATCTCCGATAACAATATCGGTGGAAATGATAAGCGGTATCTTTTTAGGATCCTTAAAGGCATTAATTATTCGGTCTTTCATACCCGGAATAGAATAGGCCGGAGTTGCCATATGGAGCCATAAAATCTTAGCGGGATAGGGATAACCATCTAAAACTCCTCCTACAACTTCCTGATAAACATCCCCCGTCAGTGGAAACCAAGGTCTTTTTGCCGGGTAACCGTTTTTCTTAAATTCCGTTGAATCCTCATAATTAGCTTTTTCCCGAGATATTCGAATACCTTTCATTTTTACAGACCCGGGATGTAGTTTAGCTACTTGATATTTTCCGTTCTTGTCGCCCATATAACTGAGAGTACTGCCGCCCGATTGATAACCGCCGCGGTGATCGACATTACCCATCAGCATATTGAGAATACAAATCGTACGTCCGGTCTGAAAACCATTGGTATGTTGTACCGGTCCACGATAAAAATCGGCAACCGCCAGCTTTCCATAAGAAGAAAACTGATCTGCTACACTCACGATTTGTTCTTTTGGAATCCCGCATATTTTCGCATACTCGTCTAAACTTCTTTCTTTGGAACGCTCACTGAGTAATTGGAAAACAGTCTTGCAGGCAATCCCATTGGCGGTAGCCTCTCCTGCTAGGTCAGCGGTATTCGCGGCAGCGGCAAGTGAAGGGGTGCCTCCAACTAAAACAACATAGTCGTCTTTCGTACCACCCAGACCGGCTTCATCACCACGGAGATACTTTCCGTTATCCGTCCGAACAAGATACGTTGCATCAGACCAGCTGGACTCTCCTCTAAGCGCTGCTGCATCTTTAGAAGGGGCCTCTAAAAAGGATTTATCATAACGTTTGTTGTCCATGATCCACTGAATCATACCTAAAGCTAGTGCTGCGTCACTTCCCGGCAGAATGGGAACCCATACATCGGCGTGGGAGGCGCTGACAGAAAAGCGCGGGTCCACTGTGATTAAGCGACCGCCTTTAATACGAAAGTCTGCTAATTTTCTGCTCAGACCATTCATTGGGAAGTTTGCTTCGCCATAATTGGCACCAAAGTTCATAATCAATTTAGCATTTTCAAAATCCGGCTTTAAATGCCCTTTACCAGCAAATGTATTGGCTGTGGCGATATGATGGCTTTGTTCACATACAGTTGTGTGCTCAAACCAGTTAATCGACCCAAAGGAATTGTTAACAAAGCGTTTGACTAATTCAGCACGACTGTTCTCAATCCGACCCGCTAAAAATACGAACTGATTCGCTTTTGGTCCAAGTTCCGGTGCATCTGGATCGATCGGCGTTGATAAATCGTGCACTGAGCGCAAGCCCTCGACATTCCCCTCCCCAAAGAGGTTGCCGCCCTCGATAATCTCTTTATACGCTTGATCCCAACTAATGGCTTGCCACTTGTTTTCTCCCCGTTTACCAACCCGCTTTAACGGCTGCTGAACCCGTAAGGGATCATAGAGGATTTGTAATCCTGCCTGCCCGCGCGGACAGAGCTTTCCTGCAACTTTACGGGCTTCTTTTGGATCGGTAGAATATTTAATAGGATCATTTAGAGTCATCGGACTATAGGGATTGCCATCTAATTTGATAACAACACCATCTTTGACTTTACCGCGTAAACTACAGTCACTCCGACAACCCAAGCAGGTTGAATAGACAAAACTAACACTTGGGTCAGTATCTAAAACATCTTCAGCTGGAGACCCCTCTGACCAGCTGGGAATGGTTTTTTGAGTAATATTTCCAAAGGCTAACGGCGAGATAGCCATCGTGGCGCCTAAAGCAGCTGCAGCCTTAATAAAGTTTCGGCGAGTTGTTTTCATATTATTGAGCTACCTCCTTCACGGCTTGACTTGTCAATTTAACGACAGCACCCGGACGATTCATCGGCAAGACGGCATAAAGGAATGAAAGTACCACAGTTGTCGCTAACGCTAAACCGATAACAATAGTCAAATCATGCCCTGAAACAGCATATTCGAGCGTTTTGCTGCCAGTCAAAGGAAGTTCTTGTCCGCCGATTACCAGGTTAATACGCATTGCCAAAACACCAATAATCGTTAACAAGGATGCTACTACCACAGCCGGTATACTTTGACGTGCGTTCTTGGATAGAAGGATTAAGAGTGGAAGCAGCATCCCTAAACCGTTTTCCAAACCTAAGAAACTCCAGGCGTCTCCGTGCAACAGATAGTAGGCAGCGGCATAACCCGCTTCACTGGAATACCAAAGTACAATAAAGTAAATAATCATCAGAGCCCCATCGATGACAATAAACCATTTCATGAGATTGGCAATGTCGGCGATAAGAGATTTAATGTCAGCATCGAGTTTACCGAACTTAAACTTCTCGACCAACATCAGGACAATGATAAAAAGTCCTGTACCAGAAACCATAGCAGACATTAAAAAGATGATCGGCATCAACGGTGTATGCCATATTGCCCGTGCTTGGACATTACCCAGAATAAAGCCCGTATATCCATGAACAGCCAAGGCTAATGGGACACCCAAAGTTCCGAAAAACTTCGCTTTTTTCGTGTCATTTTCTTTAGCTGCAGTTGACATGTCAGTCTTTCCAAACAGTAAGAAACGATAAAGCCCTGCTTTAAAACCTGTTCCGTTCATATTATTGACGAAGTCCTGACGAAACATAAACCAGGCATAGATAAGCAGACAAACCGGGTATAAAACAAGAAGGTAGACACCCCAGGACATGGCCGAGGTTGGATTGACGTGCAAAAACAGATTGAGTGCTCTCCCAGGCTGTTCCAGGTCAAACAGCAAGTGTAAGGGTGCAAACGCCAAAAGGACGATGGCCATTAATACCCCGACTTTAGAAACCTTTTTATATTTCTCGATCCCAAAGACAGTCCCAAGACTTGTTAAGATAAAGGATCCTGCGCTCATACCGGTGTAGTAGAAGTATACAGCGATGAGCAACCCCCAGTAAATTTGATGATTCGTATCAAATAAATGAACCGTCGTCATTACTTCTCACCTCCTACGATGTCTAGGAGATTTGGACGAAGGGCTTTCTGATCAGCACCGATATAATACGTCTGTGGACGATTATTCGTTTCTGGTTTACTAACATTAACGGGTTGAGTGGCTAGGAGTTTAAAGACTTCGCTCGTCGGGTCGTTTAGGTCCCCAAAAACCCGAGCTCCTGAAATACAGGTATTAACACAGGCAGGTTGTAACCCGGCCTCTAACCTTTCGTGACAATACGTGCATTTTTCGGCGGTTTTTCTTACAGGATTGATAAACCGAGCATCATACGGACAGGCCGCAATACAATACTTACAACCGATACAACGATCATAATCAATCAGAACCGTCCCATCCTCAAGTTGATAGGTTGCTTTGACTGGGCAAACATTAAGACAGGATGGATTTTCACTGTGATTACATAGTCTGGGCAAACGATGACGGGATACATTGGGGAATTTACCTGTCTCTAATTCGTCGACCCAGTTCCTGAAGACGCCCAGAGGTACATTGTTTTCGCTCTTACAAGCCACTTGGCAGGCATGGCAGCCCACACACTTACGTAGGTCTATGACCATGGCATAGCGTTTTCCCATTATCTCATCTCCTTCATTTATAAGTGCTTGCCACCTTCGCCAAATACGGGCAGGCGCAGATTTCCGCACCCTATCGGTTCCAACTTAAAATAGCCGGAACTCGGAGGCAGATGAACTATTTCATCACCATAAATTTTAAATTGTTTATAAAGAGTTACTAGCGGGTAAACACCTAATTTATTTACCTCAAAACCCTCATATAGTTTAAGTTCCGTGTCGGTAATTTTCCTTACAAAGTAATCTGTTTTCCCTATAAAAATAAAGAGAGCGCACCTTGTACGCTCTTGCTCTATTATTAATACGAAAGTAGTTTATCTTTCTCATTATCCTTCTATTGGGGAATCTTTAGGGATATCATTTATGTTATTATTTACGTTACCTTTTACTGTATCTTTCTCTGTTCCAATACTTTCAACTATTCTAATAGGTTCTTGAGATGCGGTCTTAAACTCGTTGATCCCTCGGCCTAAAGATTTCCCTAATTCAGGCAATTTTCCCGGACCAAAAATAATTAGAGCAACAACCAGAACAACAATTAATTCTGTTGGAGCTAGAATGCCAAAAGATATTAACACATATCCCGCCTCCGTTAAATGAGATATGTTAAGCATAAACGAATTGAAGAGTATTTGCTATACGTAAAAACCCCCACAAGTTTCCGTCTCATGCCCGTAAAAAATCCTGACACCCAAGACTCCGTACAGCTACGACAATTTAGCTTCTGTATGATTTACACCAATCTTTATTGAGGAATTCATAATAGTTTGTATGATGGCGCTAACATCCCTAAAACTAGTGAAACTCTACCATTTTTACATTCATCATAGAATAACTAATTTAGATATGAACAAGAGGCATGGGCACCTTTTTGTTTTCTTCGTGGTTTTGATTTGATAATGCAGATAATGTGAATTGATAATATTAGTATTTTATAATATAATTAATTAGACAAAACAATCACCAATAAAGGATGAACATCATGAACCAAATAGAATTAAGTGCAAAAGTTTTAAAGGCGCTAGGCCATCCTATTCGTTATAAGATTGTTAAATTTTTGCTCGATGAACCGAAATGTGTCTGTAAACTCACTGAGGATGTAGAATTTAGCCAATCCAACTTATCACAGCATTTAAAGATCCTCAAAGAGGCCGGTGTACTCGAAAGCGAGAGAGTTGGTCTCAATGTTCATTACCGTATTAGCAGCGAAAAAGTAAAAGCAATTATCAAACTAACGGATGAGTTTGCTATTGCCCATATTAAGAGCATACAGGAATCTATTACTTAAGGAGGAACTGGAAATGGAGATCAAAATTCTGGGCAGCGGTTGTGCCAACTGTAAGAAATTAGAGGCTAATGCCAGAGCGGCTATTGCAGAGATGGCAATCGATGCCTCAATAACAAAAGTTGAGGACATTAAAGAGGTCATGAAGTATGGCGTCATGAGAACCCCTGGATTTGTGATTAACGAAAAGGTAAAGTCCTATGGAAAAGTATTGTCTACTGCAGAAATCAAGAAGTTAATTCAAGCACAAGATTAAGCAAAGGTTCCTTGCCTATCATTAACTATAATACTTAACAAAAAAACCGCCATCTGAGGATGACGGTTTTTTTGTTATTTTGGCCTGCCTCTCTTGAAAAAGAAAAGCTCCGTGATTATAATAATATTAGAATTTACTTAATTACTTATTGGGGAGGTGAACTTCTAACGAGCTAGTCTCTTCTGATCGGGTTATAGCCATTAACTACCTCTCTTTCTAGGCACAAACCAGCTTAAATAGGAATACAGGAAGTGATTATATGTTTACTTGGACTCAAAACTTAGCTGATTGGCTGATCTATTCCGTTTTGAATATTGCCAAAGATTCAAAACTTGGAAGTGCGCTCAACTTTTTTATCTACGACACCATCAAGATCTTTATTCTGCTTTTCTTAATCATCTATGCAATTACCTTTATTCGCAGTTTCTTTCCGCCTGAAAAAACCCGAAAAATTCTTGCCAATAAAAAAGGGCATACCTTTCTTGCTCACATCCTCGCAGCGCTGCTGGGAATCGTCACTCCATTTTGTTCTTGTTCAGCGGTACCCTTGTTTATAGGCTTTGTTGAAGCCGGTATTCCCTTAGGGGTAACATTCTCGTATTTAGTAGCTGCCCCAATGGTTAATGAAGTAGCCCTTGGACTCTTATACAGTCTTTTCGGTCTAAAAATCGCCCTCATTTATATTGCTTCTGGAGAAATCATCGCCATCATTAGTGGTCTCATCTTAGGCAAGCTTGGGTTGGAAAAGTATGTCGAGGGCTATGTCTATGAAATTGAGCTTAATGATGATGGACTCGAAATACCGATTCCCACGTTAAGCGAGCGACTTCGTGATGCTTGGGTTTTCACCTTGGACCTCATTAAGAAAATATGGATCTATGTTGTGATAGGTATTGCGATTGGGGGATTTATGCACGGATGGATCCCTAAAGATGCACTCGCCAAATACGCTGGGAAAAACAATCCTTTTGCTGTGTTGGTCGCAGTTCTCTTTGGCATCCCGTTATATTCGAATGCTGCAGGAGTCATTCCTCTGGTCAGTGAGTTAACCAGAGCAGGTGTCGCTATGGGCACTGCGCTCGCTTTCATGATGGCGGTCACTGCCTTAAGTATTCCGGAAATGATCTTACTGCGTAAGGTTTTAAAGCCAAAACTGCTTGCAATTTTTGTAACGATTGTCGGCTGCGGAATTATTTTTACGGGTTATATGTTTAACTTCATCATTTCATAAGCCATTTACTCTTAAACTCATCCGTTGTTTTGGGACTAAGTTTATTCTCTCCCCCCTAAGATTAGTGAAACGAGGTGTATGGACGTGAAAAAAAATCTTATTGCGTTGCTCGGTCTGGCGGGATTCATTGTTATGGCCGATAACTGGGTTGTCTCTCCTATATTACCTGCCATATCCCAAAACTTGAACATTGATATAGCAAAGGCTGGCTTATTAATCAGTGCTTACATGATACCTTTTGGCATCTTTCAGGTTATTTTTGGACCTTTAGCCGATCGATATGGCAAGAAACAAATAATTACCTTTTCTATGATTGCTTTCACTGTTGTCACGGGGCTTTGTGCTTTCGGCAGCACTTTGACTAGTCTCGCTATTTTTAGGGCCTTAACAGGAATTTTTGCTGCATCCGTAATGCCAATTTCCCTAGCCTTAATTGCTGATGTCTTTCCTCTTCAAGAACGCCAGGGGGCCATTGGCAACTTTATGGGCATTTCTTTTCTAGGTCAAGGTTTGAGTATGGTTATTGGCGGAACCATCGCTTTTTTCCTAAACTGGCGAGGGGTTTTCGCCGCCTATTCTGTTTTTTCTTTGATTCCAACGATCTTACTTCTAATAAACTACAAAAGTCTACCCTCGGAAAAACACCCTGACAGTAAAATACTGGCACCCTACAAAAAACTCCTAGCGACTTCCAAGAGTCTTCTGACCTATATTTTGGTTTTGCTGGAAGGCATTTTCATTGTGGGCAGCTTTTCCTATATCGGCTCATTTATTGCGCAAACTTACCACTATAATTTCTTTTATATTGGCCTTATCATGACCGGTTTTGGGATCATGACGGTTATAGGCGGACGTTTGAGTGGCAAACTCTCAGCAAAAGTGGGAGCTAGAACAGTATTAACGTTAGGCCTGTTATGTGCTTCTCTGGCTGACATGATCATCTATTATCTGGGGGCGAACTTAATCCTATTGATTTTAGGAGTTGCCATGTTGGGGCTTGGTTTTATTTTTACGCATTCAACGCTTCTTACAAGAGCCACAGAGTTTGCCCAAAAGGCCCGTGGAGCAGCTATGTCCCTAGTTGCCTTCTGTTTTATGGGTGGCGGTGGTGTTGGCACTGCGATTGGAAGCAGACTTATTGCAGCCTATGGATTGCTACAGTTGTTCATTATTTACGGAGTTGCATTAGTCGCAACGCTTTGCTTGAGCTATATTCTGATTCGCGGACGTGTCGTTGGAATTAATGAGGCTTAAAAACAACCCAAACTAGTAACACGCATACAAAGGAGGAGTTACAAATGGATTTACAAACAGTGCTAGATAATCTAAAAAAAGAAAACGGAGAAATACCAAAACCAATGCAACGTTTAAGTGAACTCGATGAAAGTCTTGTAATTAATCACGTAATTGATAAAAAGTTTGTCATGGAAATGCCAACAATACCTCAGAAATATAAGGCACTGCTAATATTGTCCGCCGGTATCGCACTCGACTCTCAGGCTTGCATTTTGAATAATACCAAACTGGCCAAAAAACTTGGAGCGACGGTTGAAGAAATTATGGAAGTCTTTGCTTTAGCCAAATTTGCTAAAGGAGCGACGGCAATCTCCAGTGCTGCTCCTGCCTTAGAGTGGCTCGCTAATAATAAGGAATAAATTCATTTATGATCTTAAACAGCAAACTTCTTGGCATGGCTTTGGGGGGATGTCCCCTTTAAGCCATGCCAAAAAAGGACAGTGAGTCGAGATGTTTACCTATTTTCTTTATTTAGTCGCTGGTGCATTCCTAGTTATTTCTTATTTAAAAGATCCAAAGAAGACAAAGACTGCTCTTAAAAAAGCCTGGAAATCCTTTGAGAATATTCTTCCGGAATTTTTGGGAGTTTTAATGCTGGTGGGTATCTTACTGGCCGTACTGAATCCAGAAGTTATTTCCAAAGTCATTGGCAAGGAGTCAGGATGGTTTGGGGTTATCATTTCTGCATTAGTCGGAGCTATCACGTTGATTCCTGGTTTCGTTGCCTTTCCGACTGCAGCCTTAATGCTTCACGAGGGTGCTGGTTATATGCAGATAGGTGCCTTTGTTTCCACCCTTATGATGGTTGGCATCATAACAATGCCTGTCGAAATTAAATATTTCGGTAAAAAACTGACCATACTGCGTAATACTCTCGCCTTTCTCTTTTCCTTTTTTGTGGCGTTCATTATTGGTAAGGTGATGATAGGACTATGAATCAAAAACAAAGCCCATTGCTAAAATTGGTTAAACGATATCGCTTATTTCTTTTAACTATTCTTGTAACACTCTTATTAACGATCTTTAACCGGGATCTTGGCATAAAAGCCCTAATGGTATCCGGTTACAGTATAGAAGAGATGGCTTCTTTTATTCCTCCGATCTTTATCTTACTAGGACTTTTAGACGTTTGGGTTCCAAGAGAGACCATGGTAAAATACATGGGCGAAGGATCGGGGCTTAAAGGGATCGTCATTTCCTTCGTCATAGGTTCAGCTGCAGCAGGTCCATTATATGGGGCATTCCCCATAGCAGCCGTATTTATGAAAAAAGGAGTTAAGTTCAGTAATATCCTGATCTTTATCGGTGCCTGGTCCACAACAAAGATTCCCATGTTTCTATTTGAAATGTCTTCACTTGGAGCAAAATTTGCCATCACTCGCCTACTAATTGATATACCTGGAATCATAATTATGGCATATATCTTGTCAACTTTTCTCTCCCGACAAGAAATTAAGCATATTCAACAACGTGCCGAATCTCTATAGTCCCCACAGAAAAATAGAGACCTCTGAATCATTGATCAGAGGTCCCTTGTTATAACTAAATCATCTTAATATAATTAACCAGGCTTCCATGTATTCTTTTCCCGCAGCATATTTATCCCTACTGCTTCATCACTTCTTATTGGTTAATCGCTCACATAAAGCCGGGTCCTTCCTAATCCGTGAGGGCATCGTTTGTTTGAGTTTAGACTTGAGAGATTGGGCATAACTTGCCAAAAAAGTCTCTTCTTCTCCTGGAAATACTATACTAAAGACGTCTGTGTTGAGGGAATAATAGATCCATTTCCCTTCCTTTGTGTCGCGTAAAATCCCAGCGTGTTTAAGAATCTTTAAATGATGCGATACTGCCGGTTGGGAAAGACCTAGTCGCTCTATAATTTCACAGACACACATTTCCTGTTCGGAGAGCATATCAATGATCCTCAATCTGATTTCGTCGCCCAAAGCCTTATAAAACTCAGCAATTTTTCCTAATTGAATGGTAATAATAAATACCTCCATTTTTATTAATACATTTAAGTTTGTAGATATTACAACATATTATAGTATTTTGAGTTTTTATTTACAACGTATTCTATCGATTTTAGGGTAAATAATTCATCTGTTACCTATCAACAAGCTCTTTCGCCACGTTACGTACAGCTTCAATAGCTTGTTCTATTTCTATCTCTGTCGTAAAGTGCGAGGGACTAAGACGAACTAATCCTTGATCGATTGTTCCAAGTACAGTATGAGCTCGGGGCGCGCAATGTAATCCAGCTCTGGAGATAACTCCGAATTCCTTGTCTAAAAGGTAACTAATTATCATGGAATCATGACCACCAATATTAAAAGCTACTATCGGTGCTTTTTCGGAAGCATTTGTTCCGCCATATATCCTAACTTCAGGTACTGTTTGTAGTCCGTCAATTAGTTGTTGACACTTCTCTTGTTCTCGCATTCTGATATTATCAATACCATACTTGCGGATATATTTTAAGCCCATCCCTAAACCTGAAATACCGACTACATTTAAGGTCCCACTTTCAAGAGCATCTGGAAGGAAATCAGGTTGTCGATCGGATTCCGATAAACTTCCGGTACCACCGTATATAAGCGGGCACAATGTTATATTGGGTCCGATAATTAAGCCACCTGTTCCTTGGGGCCCAAGTAATCCCTTATGACCTGGAAACGCTAACAGGTCAATAGCCATCTTTTTAACGTCAATAGGATATATCCCTGCCGTTTGGGCGGCATCAACTAGATAAAGAACTCCCTTTTCTCTGGCCAATTCTCCGATTTTATGTATTGGCAAGAGATTACCACTAACATTGGATGCCTGTAACGTGACCACCAATTTAGTGCTTTTCTGAAAGGATGCCTTAAATTCAGCAAAGGGAAATTTCTCACCTGGTACAACCGGTATCTCTGTTACTGAAACACCGAGTTCAGTGAGCGCTTTGAGTGGCCTGACGACAGCATTATGCTCTAATGATGTGGTGATGACATGATCTCCTGGTTGTAAAATCCCAAACAACGCCTGATTGATCGCATGAGTCGTGTTGTTAGTAAAAATAACTCTTTGAGGGGCGCCAGAATTAAAAAATCCGGCAATCTGTTCACGAACAATATAGACTAAATGAGCAGTCCCAACTGCAGCACGGTTGCTGCCACGACCGGGATTGCCAGCAAGATTTGTCATCACTCGCCGCATTTCCTCGACAACACCTTGAGGCTTGGGCCAAGAAGTTGCGGCGTTATCTAAATAAATCATGATTACACCCTCCGAAAGCTACCACTTTAACGGAGCAAATCCGTCATTGTTCGCTTCATAGACTCCAGTAAACACTACCATTTCATCAATTAAATCATCGATGATTTCTTTCCGCTCGTGTGGAAAACACAAAGCATTATTACACCCAGACCGTAAGGTTCTAGGAGTTGGAATTAAAGCATAGGGGCAGTCAAGCTTCTTAAAGACTTTCTCAGCCGCCATCGCTTGAGTTAATGAATCGAACGTGATTAGAGCTCTGTACTGCTTAAGTTCACCATAAAGCATCTAAAGTTAAAGTCCCCCCATCGATCATTAAAAAGGGTTTTGCATCATATCTAGCAAAACCCCGAAGTCCTAAACTGATTAAATTAAAGAAATACCCGGTAAGCATATTTGGCAAAGCGATGACTTTACAAAGATAGCAATTAGTAAAGGTTTAAGAATTTCCTTTATAATTCTCCACCTCTCTGGTAAGGAAAGTGACGTTAGAAATTATTTTTCATATATTTTATTTATTTTTTCTACTACAGCATCTTTTATCTTCCCTAAGTCGGTCGATGAATTTAGGTCAAAGTTTTTTGAAATACCTAAGTCCTTGGAAACGATTAGATGTTCATCCGGGGTAAAACCGGCCTTCTCTAGAGTCTTCTTAGCACAACTCATTGGACAACCATCGATGGCAACAATTCCTTTAGCATTTTTTGCCCCATTAGTAATATTGGCAAGACCGGCGGAGATACTGGCGAGACAGAGAAGTGCCGCCTTATCATAACCAACCTCATTTGCAGCCTTCACTGAAGAAAGCATTGTAGACTGACCCACATTAGAAGCACCTGCACAATAGAATACAGCAACCGGGCTTTTCCTTTCCTCGACTTCTATACCCTTTGTCTTCTTATCCATATATGGAAGATACCAATTTTCTTTTTCCTTTTTAACCTCATTCGTTTTTTGCCCCTCGATTGTTTCTGTGCTTACCAAAATTATTTTTTCGTCCATTTGTTTATTCCTCCTTCTGATTTTTGTTTCTAATGCCTGAGATTAGAGCACCTATAAAGCTCATTACTGCCGCAATGTAATAAACTTTCTGGGTGCTTTCCAGAAAATTTGTGCCATAATTATTCGCGGTGTTATCCAAAAAAGCTGAAAATAAAGTAACCGAAAACGCTATACCTATAACCATTCCAAGATTTTTTACAAGCTGAGTAATGCCATTGGCTGCTCCAAGCTTGTTCTTTGGTACGTTCCCCATAATGCAGCTATTGTTTGGTGATTGAAACAGTCCCAAAGAGAGCCCCATCAAAGCAAGATAAATGAGAATCAGATATACCGGCGTTTGCAAAGTGGAATTCGCCAATAAAATCAAAGCAACGCCATTTATTAAAAGCCCTGACGATGTCAGTATCGTTGCTCCGATTTTATCAGAAAGCGCTCCACTTAAGGGCGATATGACAGCCATAGCGATGGGAAAAGCCATCATATACAGACCGGATTTTTCAGTACTGAAACCCAAAACTCTTTGATAGTAAAAAGGTATCAGTACCGTTGGAGAATACATAGTTATGAATGAGATTAACGATGATATGACAGATGATGTAAAGATCCAATTGTTAAATAGGCTCAAATCCATCACCGGATACGAAACTTTTCTTTCATATAAGATGAAGGATATGCTAGAAATCAAAAATGCCGAAACGCTTCCATAGATCAACGGATTACTCAATCCCATAGTATTAATATTTGAAAAACCGTATATAAATGTAATAATTGCGATCACAAGCAATACTGAGCCTAAAGCGTCAAATTCGAAATGTTTATTCTTGGTCTTTTTATTCCGTGGTATGGAAAAGTAGGATGCTGCAAAACCCAAAATTGATACAATAAAGGTCAGAAAAAATACTGTCTGCCATCCCCACAAACCTATAGCTAATCCCCCTAACGGAGGTCCAGCAATACTGCCAATAGCCATTGTCATTGCTAAAACTCCAATGTTCTTACCTCTTTCGGTTGGAGGATAATTTTCTGTAACAATAGCCATTCCGTTAGCCATAACCATTGCTCCACCCACTGCCTGCAAAGCTCTCATGATTATCAGCATTGGCAGATTCATCGAAAAGCTACAAAACAAAGTAAATATTGAAATCACAAAAAAACCAAGGTTATAAATCTTTCTTCTGCCAAAATGATCAGCTAATGTCCCTAATATGGGCAATAGCGCAGACATGACAAGAAGATAAATTGACGTAACCCATTGCACGGAATTCATATCAACACCGAACTGCTTGGCCATGACAGGCAAGCCTACATTGACCACGCCACTGTCAAACATAGACATAAAAGCACCGATCATAATGGTATACAAAATAAATTTTGACTGTGCTTTAGCTTGTATACTCATAAGGCCACCATCTTTCTCGTTCATAACTCCCAACAATATATTCAAATATGTAAATGTATTGATGTAAATATACCCCCTTAAGCATGGGGTGTCAATATGTCCTTTCACTTTTTTTCAGCTACTCATATTTTAGATTCATAACAGGACTGTTTCCTTAATTCACTCCATAACCTCCATCAAACTTGCCCTGTAGCTTACATCCCTAGCATCCAAACTTGTGGCCTGTAAAAATTACACAAAGTAAATTTTAAGACTATAAAAAGATGTCAATTTTCTAATCCTCACTTTATTTGACTTGTTCATACTCTATGTTATCTCAATCTTGCAGGCCTTAAAATATAAGGCCAAAATGTACATCTTGATATCCTGGAAACAATCAACTACTTGTATCTCATCACAAATTAATTGATTACTATCTTGCGGATAGTTTTACAGAACATTCTATCCTTTTTCTGACTTGTTTTAATGATTCCTTTGCATATTTTTGATGTGCGTCAGACATGCCTGATTGCAGCTTTAAAATCTGACGAGTAAAACCCGGAACCACAAAGCACTTTTCGATCCTGTTAATTACAAAATCTTTAAGAAACCCATGCGGCTGAAACTGAATCTGAAATGACCATTCAAATTGACTATAATAGAAGTCGATCGTGCCGCGAAAGTCTTTAGCTGCTAACCATAACGGCACGGGATGCTTCTTGATATTTCCAGCATACTGAAGCGTTCCACCATGGAGCGTGGAAACAAGCCCATCATCACACAGAAACAGGCGACTCCATAACCATGGGTTTTTACGAAGATAGCTGAACAATTCTTCAAAAGAAGCCAACTCCCCTGCATCCTCGAAAGTATGGCTTAGGACAATGTCTTGCTTTATTCTATAAGCAATTGTGACCGTCATTATCAAAGTTCCCCCTTATGCTTATAGAATTGCCACGTGCAATAATTTGTAGACTTTGAAAATCAAATATATAGATCTTAGGCCAACGTCTGATGGGATAAGAATGAAACGACTTTTTTATATATAAACTTCAGAACAGTTCCAGTGGCTTAACTATATCCATGATGTAAAGAGGTTCCAATTAAAGGGTTTGAACTTTAATTGGAACCTCTTTTCCTTTTAAATATGATTTATTTTGTCCTAAAATAATCTGATTTCTTGCTTGACCAATTATACTTATTAAGCACTTACGATGAAAAATTGCCCGACCACACGCACTATCAACTATCGTTAAATATCATTTTAATGAAGAGTTTTATGTTTTAGATAAGAATTATATTTATCTTTACCTTTGTATCGCAATTTATCTACTATTACAACGTTTTTGTATTCTTTATTAAAGATCCTTTCGATTTTATACATATAATCTATTAATCTATGTTGCGATAAGTTTCAAACCATTGTTGGGCTGTTTGTTATGCTTCTGAACAATATCAAATTAATTTTCTACTACTCTTATTAAAAATTTTGGCAGTTTTTCTATACGCATCCTCTATATAGTCTTGCAATCCGTTTAAAACGAATTACAATTTTTACCACAATTTTCACACTGCGTTTTCTGCTATAAAATCAATTAATTATTTGTATCTAGGCAACACAAAGGTTTATAGCCCATTCCAAGATGAAAAGCCATGATACTACAATGCCTCCCTGAGTTGGAATTTTTGCAGGTAGCTCTTACCATGACACAGAGCGATTAATCACGTTCGAGCCATTAGCCGTGCAAATGGAATCAATTCTGGTTCCATTTGCACGAGAGCTTTTATTCTCGCATTTACAAGACTTTTGGTTGGTGCAATAGCTGCTTCAGTACCGTAATAACCGTCTTACCACAGCTCCTCCACAGTATCTATAACATCTCTTATAACATTAAAGCAGATTTTCTCTGCTATATTCTGTTCCTTAAATAACTTAGATCCTTCTGGAGTAAAGTCAATTCCAGTTAGGCCCTTGCACGTGGAACAGCCATGTTTTACCTTAATTTTTTCTATTAGTTCCTGGGCTAAGGGAAAAGTCCTATTTCCCATATCGAAGACGGTGTTTTCATCGTTGCCATGCTTTAATCCCATAGCCATGATTCCTCCGCTTACCGCGCCGCATATTTCACCTGTGCCAGAAATCCCAGCCCCAAATCCGGTGGCCAATTTAATGGCCTGGCTGCGGTCCATTCCAAGCTGTTCCCCTAGGGTGGAAAAAACCGCCTGACTACATAAAAAGCCGTTCTTCATCATATCTACCGCTTTATCGGAAACCTTCACATTACATTCCTCCCACAATTTTAGCATTTATTGAGATATTTTTATGAATTTATACATATATGAACGCGTTCACTTTATCTTAACCCGCAATCTGTTCGAAGTCAATAAAAATGAACATATTCATAATTGAATATGTTCATTTTAAAACTCTTTTATTCCTTCCAATAATGTATAAGGGTTATTGTTCTACTCCAAGACCTTCCAGGAATAAATATAGCTTTTGTTTCAGGTTATCCATAAATGGAATATCCAGGTTGCTGTTCATGGTGGATTGTATCAGGCCCATGAACATTTCGATAATTATTCCCACAGCGATATCCTTACGGAATACGCCTTTTTCCTGCCCCTCACACACAATGTCAGCCAGTATCTCTTTAAAAACAGGGCCGTGGGGGGACTCCCGTTGGGTGCGCGAGGCCTGGCGACGAAACTGCATAAACAGATTTATAAGCTGACTGTTCTCTTCGAAATTTTTACCAGCGGTTAAAAGGATTTCCGACAATTTTTGAGACGGCTCCAGGGGGGATTTTTGTATCTCTTCAACAAAATGCCGGACTTCATTTATTTTTTCTCCGAGACAGTATTTAAGTACATCTTCCTTTGAATCATAGTAGTTATAAAAGGTACCGGTCCCTAGGTCAGCCTCTTCCATTATTTCCGCAACTGTGGTATCCATAAAACCTTTTGTCAGAAAGAGTCTCAAAGCGTTTTCTGATATTGATTTTTTTGCCTGCATTTTTTTTCGCTCACGTCGAGTATTCATATTAACAACGGTTTACCTCCACATTCATTTATGAATACATTCATTTTACTGCTACCATTATAAATTTTCAATAATCCTAACCCTCTAATCCCTTATATATTGGGGATTTCCACCCTTTCCGTTGATTTTTCAACATCGTATTTTAGTTATTATGTAAAGTAGTGTATATTTTACTGTAGGGGGTAATAACTAATAACAGCCTGAAAAGCTCGATTCGGATTTATAAGCAAACTTATCCGCATCAGTGATTTTTCAGGCTATCGGTGTTTACAATTACTATATTTTGCTAATACTTCTCTTACAAAATTTCACTTAGTTTAGGATAAACCGTAAGCACATTTCGATAAAATACAGCTTCGTGGTACTCCTCCGGTATAACATGCTTGATAAATTCTACATAAGGTTTAATCGGTACAAGTGGCCAATCCGATCCAAAAAGAACTTTATTATAGCAATTCGATATGACTAAGGCTTGTTGAATATACTCAACGTAAAGTCTTTTAGCTTTGGTTTTCATCACGTGCTCTTTATTCCCTGCAATGAGTCCGGATAAGTCGGCGTAAACATTTTGGTTCTTGGCGGTGACCTCTGCTGCATCAATCATCCACGGGACGCCCATATGACAGATCACAAACGTAACGTCCTCTTGTTTTACAGCTAACTCATCAATTGTTAACGGATGGGAATATTTTAAAAGCCCTTTTGGGGATTGTGTATCCCCACAATGAATCGCCACGGGAACTTGATATTTGCGAGCAAGCTCATAGATGGGATCATAAATCGAGTCATACACGTAATATGGAAAATAACCGGGATAGAGTTTAATCCCTGTCACCACCCTTTTTTTAAGTTCTCCTTCAATATAATCAAGTTCTTTGTGATCTTCCTTCAGCCTTTCAGGATTGACCCCTACACAAGAAAGTAATCTTTCTACAGTCCCATCTTCCAAAACAAATTCTTCCGGACTCCCCGAAGGTTGGTTGGGTTCTCGGCTGGGCGTTGACATGATGATTCCAGCAACAACACCGGCTTGTTCAAACTCTTGTCTTAGCCCTTGAGCACTAAATTCCACTTGTGATATATGTTTGGCCGTTTCATAAAATCCAGAGCGACAGGAAAAATGCAAATGCGCATCAATGATTTTCAAAATAACATCCCCCGTATTTGTTATCCTTTCAATTTCAAATATGTTTATTTCATTATATCATATCTTCATTTTGTTATTGTTCCTGTCTAAATTTCGCTAATGCATTAGCGAAGGCCGTTTTCACAGGGATATTAGCCTTATGATTTTGTAAATATTTATTAACTTCCTGACAGATGAGCATTTCTCCCAAGTTCGAACATCTTCTTCGCTCCTATTAATTGCTCCTATAGTATCTTCACCTACAAACCTCCCGATATTCGGAAAGATGTATACCTTGGCTTCGTTATTAATGTCCAAGTTCAATTCATGAGTCGAAAATTCTAATGGAAGATTGCAGGTAGATACAAATGGAGAAATCGCAAAATGTGATACTTCAAACCCGTAAATAGATGGTACATCGTCGTATTACTGACAATTGTCATTTTCATAACTTCTTTGGTACTAACTCCCTTATCAAAGGTAACTTCTTCTAACAAACGATTAATGGTTCTCCTAATTGCATTTTTTAATGTGATAGCATTCTCTCGGCTCTCATTGGTAAAGGAAATAAGGGGACAGGTACACTGTTCATTTCTGAACGGCGAACCTGTCCCCTGTTTTCATCTATATCCTTTCTAAAATAGCTACGCCTTGGACTTCACCAATTCCGCCATTGCCGTGAATTAAACCATATTTAATATCTCCCTTTTTCATGGCAGCACACATTTCAATCAAAGCATTTAAGGCTGGGTTGTTCCAGGGTGCTCTCGCGAAGTTCATTCCGCCGGTAATTGTAATTTCATGATTTGATAAAAACTCCGGTAATTCCCAGGGGTTCTCCACCATGTTTGTGGTTAATAAAAATGCCAAAGGAATCGGGGGATAACATGTATACAATTCTAAGTACAAATTCCCACGTTTGAATTCTTTAAGAACGTCAATTTTCGCTTGTCTTTGAGCTTCTAAAAAGGAGCTTTTTAAATGGGCAAAGAGGTTACCTTTTTGCCCAACAAGTTGACCAATGCCTTCAGGTATACCTTTAACCATTCTGTATTTAGCCCCTGAAACTTTGACTCTTCCAGATGGGATATTTAATAGATTAGCAGTTCTGTCATTTACAAGAATAACGCCCCCGGCAAAATCAACATTGGGGTTTGCGCAATCTGTTATTCTAAACAAATCTCCCTTTAGATCGTCAAGAAATCTGCCTCTGTCATAAGAAACTTCCCGGCCTATTTTTTGGGCATACGTTTTTCGATAATTTCTATATAATTGGTCGGATAGCTCTAAGAAATATTCCTTTGAGATGCCCAGTTCTTCACACATTTTGTGAGCCGCTAAATTGTAGCACTCAATAATACTTTTACTTTTGAAAATGTCCATGGCTTGTTTTACGATGTCTTTTCCATATAGCTGTTTATTTGTTAACAAAGGGTCATATCCAAAAATAAAAATTGCATCATACAGATTCTCATTAATCAGTTCTTTAGCATCATAGAGTGCCTGCACGGGGCTCGCGCCGCTTTTATAAGTATGTATTTTGTCGATTGAATGACACCCCATGATATTAAAATAGAAGTCATTAGCAGCTTCAAAACTATTTAGGAGGGGATCAATAAAAAAATAGGCTATCCTTTTTTTATTTGAAGATAGGATTTTATTAATTGCGATCGCTTCTCTGAAAATTTCCTTTAATCCTTCTGGGGTTACTTGGTTTCCTTCACAGTCCGAATATTTTTCAGAGTAAATTATCGTTGCCATATTTAACACCTTGCTTTCGACTTAAATCTGAGCATCATCTCCTAGTGTTAAATACATTCTATCATAGTTAGTGAACCTCCCCTACCTACACTTTAAGAACGAAGTAAGACCGGCAACTATATGCAATTGCTGCATATGGGCCAGGTTCATGGCATCTGCTACTTCTCACCTTAAGCAATCCGTAGATACTTTTGTTCATCCAGAATCTTTCCCTGCACCTGATTCATGTTTACCGGAATCTTAATAAAGACCGTTGTTCCGATACCTTTTTGTGATTCAATATTAAATTTCCTTAAGTGCATCCAGCAATTTCTCTCGTTCGCGATGGTTCTGGCTAAGAGATACTGTCATTCTATTAAAATCCTCGGTTAAGACTCCAATTTCATTCTGCGAATGGACAATTCCATGGACATCCAATTCTCTTCTTCGTGGTTTTGATTCGACAATGCATATAATGAAAATTGATAATATAAGTATTTTATAACATAATTAATTTCATAAAACAATTACCGATAAAGGATGAACAGATGAACATCATGAACCAAATAGAATTAAGTGCGAAAGTTTTAAAGGCGCTAGGCCATCCTATTCGTTATAAGATTGTTAAATTTTTGCTCGATGAACCGAAATGTGTCTGTAAACTCACTGAAGATGTCGAATTTAGCCAATCCAACTTATCACAGCACTTAAAGATCCTCAAAGAGGCTGGTGTGCTTGTAAGCGAGAGAGTTGGTCTCAATGTCCATTACCGTATCAGCAGCGAGAAAGTAAAAGCAATTATCGAACTAACGGATGAGTTTGCTATTGCCCATATTAAGAGCATACAGGAATCTATTATTTAAGGAGGAACTGGAAATGGAGATCAAAATTCTAGGCAGCGGTTGTGCCAACTGTAAAAAATTAGAGGCTAATACCAGAGCAACTATTGCAGAGATGGGAATCGATGCCTCAGTAACAAAAGTTGAGGACATTAAAGAGGTCATAAAATATGGCGTCATGAGAACTCCTGGATTTGTGATTAACGAAAAGGTAAAATCCTATGGAAAAGTATTGTCTACTGCAGAAATTAAAACGTTAATTCAAGCACAAAATTAATTATGCTAAGCTTCCTTGTCTATCAGACTTCTACAACTTAACCTTAAAACCGTCATCGAGGATGACGGTTTTTTTTGGTTCTTTTGGCCTGACTCTCTTGAAAAAGAAAAGTCGTGCCACTATAATAATATTAGAATTTACTTAATTACTTATTGATGAGGTGAACTTCTAGCAGACTAGTCTCTTCTAATCGGGGTTATAGCCACTAACAACCTCTCTTTCTAAGCACATAACCAGCTTAAATAGGAATACAGGAAGTGATTATATGTTTACAACATTGATGTAGCAAAGGCTGGCTTATTAATCAGTGCTTACATGATACCTTTTGGCATCTTTCAGGTTATTTTTGGACCTTTAGCCGATCGATATGGCAAGAAACAAATAATTACCTTTTCTATGATTGCTTTCACTGTTGTCACGGGGCTTTGTGCTTTCGGCAGCACTTTGACTAGTCTCGCTATTTTTAGGGCCTTAACAGGAATTTTTGCTGCATCCGTAATACCAATTTCCCTAGCCTTAATTGCTGATGTCTTTCCTCTTCAAGAACGCCAGGGGGCCATTGGCAACTTTATGGGCATTTCTTTTCTAGGTCAAGGTTTGAGTATGGTTATTGGCGGAACCATCGCTTTTTTCCTAAACTGGCGAGGGGTTTTCGCCGCCTATTCTGTTTTTTCTTTGATTCCAACGATCTTACTTCTAATAAACTACAAAAGTCTGCCCTCGGAAAAACACCCTGACAGTAAAATACTGGCACCCTACAAAAAACTCCTAGCGACTTCCAAGAGTCTTCTGACCTATATTTTAGTTTTGCTGGAAGGCATTTTCATTGTGGGCAGCTTTTCCTATATCGGCTCATTTATTGCGCAAACTTACCACTATAATTTCTTTTATATTGGCCTTATCATGACCGGTTTTGGGATCATGACGGTTATAGGCGGACGTTTGAGCGGCAAACTCTCAGCAAAAGTGGGAGCTAGAACAGTATTAACGTTAGACCTGTTATGTGCTTCTCTGGCTGACATGATCATCCATTATCTGGGGGCGAACTTAATCCTATTGATTTTAGGAGTTGCCATGTTGGGGCTTGGTTTTATTTTTACGAATTCAACGCTTCTTACAAGAGCCACAGAGTTTGCCCAAAAGGCCCGTGGAGCAGCTATGTCCCTAGTTGCCTTCTGTTTTATGGGTGGTGGTGGTGTTGGCACTGCGATTGGAAGCAGACTCATTGCAGCCTATGGATTACTACAATTGTTCATTATTTACGGAGCTGCTTTAGTCGCTACGCTTTGCTTAAGTTATATCCTGATTCGTGGACGTGTCGTTGAAATTAATGAGGCTTAAAGCTAACCCAAACTAGTAACAAGCATACAAAGGAGGATTTACAAATGGATTTGCAAACAATACTCGAATACCTAAGAAAAGAAAACGGTGAAATACCAAAGCCAACACTTCGCCCCTAATGGACGAAATGCTGGCTGTAAGGTCTATAACAAATTTCCAATTTCAAGGTTTTTTAAAAGAAGTCCAAGAGGAATATCTTTGAGCGAACTTACACCAAGACAGGTCTTCGCCGCTTTGGTAAGCACCCGTATATCATACCATCCGGGGTAAACTGGTTCGACGGGTTTTTCTAAGCCAAGCAGTCCATAGACGGCCATCATTGCACTGCGGACCGAGTATTCAACAGTGAATACGCAATCATGCGGAATTTCCGCAAACTGACCAAGGAAACCGAAATTCCTGCTTCCTGCGGGAATCACATCCGGCCTGTCGCCTGCAACACGCGGCATAAACTGAGAAGTAATATAAGGCATCATTGCCGGAATTACATTGACCGTGTGAGACAAAATTTCCGAAATACGGTCTTTTAGTCCCATGTGATAAAGCAGTTCTTCAAACATCTCACGTCCGGTACACTCGGAATACGTTTTTCTGATATAGTCGCCGGGTACATCCATGTTTAGTGCATAGGCCCATAGAACTTTAACATTGTCGGGTTGACCGATAAAATGCGGATGTTTCGGGACAACCCAGCTCATCAGCCAGCTGGAATCCTTAATTGTTACCAGTCCCCCCATACCCGGCTTGTCACCCGTCAAACTCAGAATGTGCGGGAACACGATACCATCGTCTTTTAAGGTAATTGTAAAGCTCATCCACTTTGTTTTGTCAATATTGGAGCAGAATGCTTCCGGATGACCGAAATCGGGTGACTTCACGGCTATTTTCTCCCAAACGGAGAAGCAGCCCTTATCGTCCGAACGGTTAAGCGGAGCAGGTGTATTGAAATCCCCACGCTCAGTATTCTGGGTCATTGAACCGTTTGTGAAGAGAATAAGATCATCTTCGGAGACGGCAATCCTGCCGGTTTTATCGTCCTTAGAATAATGGACACTGGTTGCTGTTTTTGTATCCTTGGAAAAGTCAAAATCAATGTCGGTTACTGTGTAGCCGCAGTCAAACTGCACACCGTTCTGTTTCAGCCATGTAATTAACGGCAAAATCAGTGAATCGTACTGGTTATAATCAGTATGCAGGATGCCTTTCAGCTGGTTCATTCCATCAATCAGGTGCATAAAACGTTCCATGTATCGTTTAACTTCAACGACACTGTGCCACGGCTCAAAGGCAAACATTGTAACCCAGAAATACCAGAAGTTTGTCCTGAAAAATTGGGGAGTGAAGTATTGTTCAATGGTCGTTGCCCCCAGCGCCTCTTCTGTCAGCATGTGGAGCTTTGCCAATTCCAGAGCATTTTTCGTGCTGAGACCGAAAGAAGAGAAATCCGCCGGAGTACCCTGCTTCTCTAACAAACGGCAGTGGGATTCAATTGGCTCATCGATATTCAGTTGATGAAACTCATCAAGTACACTGACTTTCGGGTCGGAAAGCGAGGGAATAAAACTAAACAGTTCACTGAAACACTCAAAATGCGATTCGATTTCGCGTCCGCCCCGTGCAGTGTAACCCTTTTCAGCCGTTCCTGCACCATCCATTGACCCTCCAAGACGATCCAGGGATTCCAATATATGAATATTTTCTCCCGGCATATGCGCTTCATGAATCAGAAATGCTGCTGCAGAGAGAGAACCGATTCCACCACCGATAAGGTAAGCATGCCGTTTTTCAATGTTCTTCGGAGCCTTTGGGGTGATTCTTTCATAGTTATACATAAAAAACACTCTCCTTTTCAAGCAAGTAATCTTTGGATATAGGCTATCTTCAGCCGTTCCGCAAGACTTGCTATAAAAAAGATAGTATAAATCAGAAGAGTGCTCAATGAACAAAAAGGGATACGTGTGCAATAATTACACAGATTATTGAAAGTGTGTAATTTCAGCATCTATTAAATTTTCTAAGAGTATTTACAATGTTTCCACTCATCATTTGATCGATTTGTTTTAACATATGCTGAGGAGTTTCCCGTAAATCTCGCTTAAGCCAAGAAATAAACACACCCATCAGGGCATTTGAATAAAATTCGCAGCATTCAAACTTAATCTCTTCAGACAACACCATGCTTTTGGAGATATCTTCTATAATCCTGAACAAAAAACGATAAAATACACGTTGCAAGAATGCTTCCAAATGGTCTCTTCCCAAGGAACGGTATGTGTTTAGGCAGATCATGCGATTGTCTGCCGTATAATCCAAAATCAACTGAAGTCCTTGCTGCCATTGGTCTAGCGTGCAGTATTGATCAACACCGTCGATTACTTCACGGCTAAAGATCCAACCAAGCAGTTCATAGACATCATGAAAATGATTGTAAAATGTATGCCTTGTGAATCCACAATCATCGGTAATCATCCTGACATGAATATGGTTAATAGAGTGGGACAACATAAGCTTTTTTAACGAATTAGCAAGCGCAGTTTGTGTGATTGCAATGTTAGACATATAGCCCTCCGATGTAACACTTTTATATTACGAAGTCCCCTTGGCTATGTGGTAGGTTGTGGTTAGACAGGGAGTAGTCTATTCTCATACAAATTCAAACTTCCATTGGTCCTGTTTAAGCCAATTAAGAGACTCTTCGTCAAACAGACGATTGTTATATTAGTCGCGTTGTATGTTCGGTACTAATCCCTTGTCGGTATAAAATCTGATGGTATGCTCTGTAAGATTTGTTTTCTGAGCTACTTCTTTGACAGTATACATTGCTCTGCCTTCTCTTGGAAAAAATGCCTGACTTCGTGTCACTCGAATGCGCTAAAGTAAACGTATCAGGAAAAGAAGGCGAAGTAAAGTCTTACTACCCTCGATTTGGCATACTTTTATCTTATTTACAGAATGGAAAGTAATTATCAAAAGCCATAGAAGTTCACTTGGTGTGCTGGCAAAATAGAGAATATTGACACAATGAATTGGGATAAGTCATTATTATTGGTGAATGAGTTGCAATAATAAACTGAGATCCCTGAAAAATATCCCTGCAAGAATGAACTAATCGAATAGCTCTGAAAAACAGAATCCCAGACCGAAAAGGTTTGGGATTCTATCGTATTATTCATCGTTAACTTTGTGATAAAATCTATTGCCAGTTCTAGGATCATAATAGACTCTAAGTTTATGACCGCCAACTGGGTCAATGGATAACTCCACAGTGGCTACATGACCTATTGGGCTGCTTTTTCATTAGCTTAATATTATTCTTCCTCTAATAATCTCTTATAATAAAAATTACTTGTATATAAAGCTGCTGCAGGATTATGCCCCGTAACTCTATCTTTAGTAATGAGAGTTGTTACTATTGCTTCAGAATACTTTATGAACAATGAATCATGTCCAACACATAAACCAACAATAACATTCAAATCCGTTTTAGCTTCATTTAACAACTTTGCTTGTAAAATGGGATTGCATATTCCTTCGAAAGAATCTTTTTGTAACTTTAATTCATTGGGAATTCCGATTTCTGTTTTATCAACCGATCCGACCTTACATATTACACAATAACACTCTAACCCTTTTGCCTTTAAAATTTTGCTGAATACTTTTGCTTCATTATGTAAACCAACACAAGTAGCAATCCCTATTTTTTGGGCTCCTATTCGCTTGGCAAAAGCAACAATTTCTTCAGCACGAGTCAATTTGCCATAATAAATTCCTTCTATTTCAGCAGCAGTTTTTGCCAGTTTAGCTACTAGATCATCTCCCTTATATAAGTCAATGCATTCATCAATTAGTCCTTGTCGAGTATTCGTGGTCAAACAAAAGCTCGGGAATTTCTTATCCTGGTGAAAACAGTTTGCTGCTCCACAATCACTGCAGCTTAGAGATTTTGTCGTTTCTTTTTCCATTTTTTATCCCTCACAAAATTATAGTTATTGATTATAATACAGAAAGTTCCATTCTGCGATTATAGTTATCTAGTCGTCTTTACAAAAGACACTAAATATGGCCTGTGATGTGAAAAAACAGGGGTTTCCGCAACAGAGACATTAATATGAACATCATAGATTACCTACGCGACAGAGCCAAATAAACATTCTAGATAAAACAGTCCTCCTCTCACACTCGTTAATTTGTACTACCCTTTCTTTTGGCTGAGAATCAATTAGCCTTATGGTTTAATTCGGATTATGGTATTCCGGAATACCATAATCTTCACAAATATATTAAAGTAAAAAAATAGTTTATTATGTATGGAATGTCATAACTACTAACTCGTAACTCGACTCCTTGTAAGTTAAGTGTCTAGAGCCGTTGCCAGTACTTTTAAATGTTTTTCCATCAAAAGAGCAGCAGATTCACTATTTTTATCTTTTATCGCCCGAAATATGTTCTTATGATAATCCAGAGCTTTATCTCGATTGTTGGAATCATTCAAAGTTTCTTTTCTCGAAAATAGCAACAATTCACTTAAAAAATCATTTATTTTGACTAGAATATCATTTTGGGAAGCCTTAATTATAGCTGAATGAAAACGCAACGACGAATTTTCTATGTCTTTATTCATTAAAATATTGCGTTCCATTTCAAGAATAGGATCTTCAATATCATCCAAATCGTCGTTTGACCTTCGCTGTGCAGCTAACCAAGCCGCTTTAACTTCAATGGCCTCCCTTACTTCAAATAAATTCTTCAAACTATTAGCAGGATCTAAAGTTAAAAAACCTATATTATTTAATAATTGATGGATATCGAGATTTCGAACGCAAACACCTTTTCCTCTTACATACTGTATTGCTCCTAAATATTCCAGAATCTTCAATGCTTGATTTACTGGCATCCTGCTTACACCCAAAATTTTGGCAAGCTCTCTTTCGGAAGGGAGAACATCGCCATCTTTTAGGTATCCCTTTATGATCCAATGACGTATTCTTTCAACAATTTGTATATACAGTGAAGATTTATCTGTCGTCTTACTGAGTTCCTGACCCTCTATCATAATTTCCATACAATACCCTCCTGGTATTCTGGAATACCATATTATTTAGAATTAATTGTATATTTTTAGAACAATTGTGTCAATAGCTTCTTTACCTACGCCCCACATAGAACCCTTAGGCAAATTTGATTTCCGCTATACAGCAATACGCTGACAAAAGCCTTTGCAGTTTAATCTGTAACTTTTCCCAGAACTAAAACAGCTCTATAGCGAATTTTGGAATTCAGTATTTTTTATAAGCTAAATCTATTTGCTCTAGTATGCATGGAGATATTCAGTTTATTTGTTACTTCTTTGGTCGAATAACTCATAGGTTTCACCTGATTTTAATTTAGACTATAGACTCCACTCTATAGCAAGGATTTTGTAATATAATCATGCTTAATGGTCTTCTTCTATAAAATTGCACTTTCACTTTTCCCTGATCGGTGGTCCCATTCATCATCCAGCAATTCTGTTAAGTTGAGATACACCTTCGGCAGTTGATAAGATATCGGTTTGACTCGTTACCAGGTGGCTACCTCCCTTCGTCAATTCAAGTCAAAGTTTAGAGGCTTACCTTCAGCGATGCTTCTATTTTTAACTGTTTCATCCTGGGGAATAAACCCATCTTTAAAGTGGATAATACGCTTACTATATTGGGAAAAATATCCGGTTCATGAGTAACAAGGACGATGGT
Source organism: Desulfosporosinus sp. FKB (assembly GCF_002196705.1). Classification (GTDB taxonomy): domain Bacteria; phylum Bacillota; class Desulfitobacteriia; order Desulfitobacteriales; family Desulfitobacteriaceae; genus Desulfosporosinus. Next base: position 42,547 of record NZ_NADJ01000013.1, on the reverse strand, counting down.
AATGCCCTTAGCATTCAATTGCTGCACTTCCTACTATCCCTTGGCAAATAGAAATCCCCTGTGATCGATACTCTCATCACAGGGGACAGCTTTCGCGCCGTTTTATTTTCCGCCAATAAAGGAACAGTCCTTATTAATTGTGCCTCTCCTTTTTTTATCATCTCTTTTTATTCAGTTTGTCAGCTGCCTTCCTCATGTTCTCAGCAACTCTAAATTTAACTATTTTACTTATTAGGCTATAAGGTATCGGCTTTTTTATTGGAAATTGGACTGCTCCTTTAGAACTCTTATGTTCCATTAATTCCTGTTTAAACGCCTCAATCCCACTTGAAGTTGGATAAAAGCCTATGTGATTTTTACAAGCAGCAAAATATACTAAAATTCCGTGCAAATCAAAAGCTGGCATTTGATAGCTAATCTTTTCTTTTGCATCTGGTGCTGCTTCTTTTATAACTTTTCTTAACATCTCAAGTATTTTCTGAATATCAGGAGGAAATTGCAAAATATATTCATCAACTGACTTAGGTCTCATTTTTTCCTTCCTTCTTTCATTCTCCTGCTTGGTAGTGCTTAATCTTGGATTTCAGGGATTATTTGCCATGGATATCAAGCCTAGTCTCTTATGCTCGAAAGTAAGTAATTACTGAGCATGTTTCAGAATCATAACGTCACAAGGCCGCTTATTTTCCCGAAAGGAGCCGCCTTGCTCTAGACGTTTTGCCTGCTTAATTTCCTAAATCGAAGAATTCCATTAATTACGTAGCATTCATTCTCCGTCTACGTGTATTATAACTTCTCACGAAGATCATTCGTTCGATTGGTGTTGAGGCAAGCTTAATAAGCCGTGCCTGTTTGGCTTCGATATTTTGGGGCTGATTAACAACATTTTTTTCAAATATGTTCTAAAATAATTGTTCCCACGGCTTTAGATATGATTAATTACCTAATTCATTGATTAATCTCTTAAACGTATTCTAAGCCGGTTGCGGTGAATCATCTCGAACAATCCCAAATTGATGAAATAGATCTTCCCTGGAACTATCCTCATCCCTAAGTCCAAAAAGCTCATAATGAGAAATATTGAACGTCAGTCGCGGTATACCCGCCTTAACAAGATTATTTTCTCTTAAGTTACATAATATACGTTCTACAGAAGCTGGTATATCATCTAAAACAATTGGTTGGTCTTCGAAGACATCAACATAAAAATTATAACTGGGATATTATGCCACTAAAATATCCCACTACATATAGTAACTATATATAAATTAAGAGAGGTGATATTCAAATGTATAGTTGCCCACCTGTGATCTGTCCTCCACAATACTGTGTGCATGATTGTTTTATTCCTCGGATGGTTCCTTATATTCATCCGGTAGTGCATGTCATGCGTCAAAATATAGTGAATGTTCCTCAGCATTTTTATCAACCAATGGTTAGAAACGTTGTTTTTGATCCAGGCTGCCCCGGTTATGACCCAAGAAGGGTTCAACCACAAGTTGTTGAAACTGCTAGATTTACTGGAGGAAGAGGTTAGAAACAATTACGACTATATTACCGATGAATTTTTAATATCTATTTCTTCTGATTATCTTTGCTAAGAGCCCCCCTAGGTAAACAAATATCTGGGGGGGGCTACATTAGGTGAAGCATCATTATTTGCAATCCAAATTTCTACTTCTTGATTAAGAGAGTATGTTTGGGTATAACGGATAAACAATTTTCCTTAAATAATATATTTTACTTTACATAGTTAAAGCCTTAATGCTTATGTCCCTGTGAATAATCATTTCCACACAAAACTGCCTCGTCATGTGGGTGACTCTTATCTTCAGGTTGAATTGTAACATGTCCAATTCCCAGATGTACTAATTTGTGTTCTACGGTCCTAAGAAGGTTCTGCATTTCCCCAATGGTCGTTTTAGTATCTACTACCGTATGGCAGGATAAAGCAATTCTTCCGTCTGTAATTGTCCATACGTCTAAATCATGGACCTTTTGAATGCCATTTACCGAAAGAATTGTATCATGTACTTTTTTAATTTCAATTCCAGCAGGGGTTCCTTCCATCAAGATATTCACGGTTTGTTTTATAATTCTCCATGCTCCAAAGGCAATTAGCAAGGCAATCAGAACGCTTAGAATTGGGTCAATGACATACCATTTCGTAAAAGCTATTATTATTCCGCCCACGATAACCCCAGCTGATGCAGCGGCATCGCCCAGCATATGGAGGACCGCACTTTTTACATTGATATTTTCATCATGACGCATCCCTAATCCAAGATACAAGTTTATTGCTAAGCCCACCCCTGCACTAATAAACATCCAAGTTGGCGTTACAAGTTCGGGGGAACGAAAGCGACCATATGCCTCCCAAAATATCCAAAGAGTAATTAAAACCAATGTGACAGCGTTGATAAAAGCCGCTAAAACACCTGCACGGTAATACCCAAAAGTCATACCCTCGTCCGAAGGTTTCCTAGATTGCCTAATAGCATACCATGACAGTCCAATAGCTGCGATATCTGTAAGTACATGCCCCGCATCAGATAATAACGCTAAACTGTGGGAAATAAATCCACCCGTAACTTCAACGATTAAAATAACTAGCGTTAGGAAAAACGCTAGTTTCATACTGCCTTCTGGCGCATGGGAATGAAACAATCCATGCTCGTGTTCGTGATCATGTTTATGGCTATCTGAACTCATTTTAACTCCTCCTGAATTAACATGTCAGGCCTGCGCTTGTTCTTTCCATTCAGTAAGAAAATTTATGTTTCAATGATCTCCTTTATACGCGAGCATGCCAAATTGGCAATAGTATCATCAGTTCCTAATTCTTTAGCAACTATAATTTCGATTTGAGGAAATTGTGTTTTAATGTCCTCAATTTCTTTATAAATCTCTGTACTAACATACATCCCACGGAATAAGAACAAGGGCATAATGATGATGCGCATAGCCCCACTTAGTATTTTTTCAGTAATAGCACTCGGTAAGTCCGGCGTACCATGAGACCCGAAAGCGGGTATTACAGAGCTGCTAAGAATGTGAGTTACCTTATCTGCCACTTCGACAAGTCCATGATTCGCCTCGGAATTTCGGCTACCATGTCCAAGTAAAATTATTCCCGTATGCATTGACTCTTCCTCAATCCTCTCCAGTCCAACTCACATCTTCCCAAATATATCCCAGTGTTACAACAAAGGTTAACTCCATCATACTTATAAACGGATAAAACCTTTTTACTTGCTTATAGAATATCTTTGGCAGTTAAGTATTGACTTTATACTCGCTTACTCATTTTCAGTTTAGCAAAAAATTACTTAGTAGATTTTATCATTCATGACCATATTGGCTGCCCGCCATATGATTCTCAGACATATGATACCCAGACGTATTTATATTTAGATTTTCATTGTGATGAGTACGATAACCATTTCTGCGCTCATACTGCTGCAACGGTTGGTGTTGTTGAGGATTCATATTAGTGACGTGGTGCCCAAAGCATAATCGATACGCCCAATAAGCAAATTACTGTGCCTATCCAATCCCACCGGTCGGGCACTCTTTTATCAATAAGCCAGCCCCATAAAACAGCTAAAAATATGAATACCCCTCCATAAGCAGCATAAACTCTGCCAAAGTTCGGAAACTTTTGTAAAGTGGGGATGATACCATAAATGACAAGTATGATTCCTCCAAGAATACCAAACCAGAATGGCTTTGATTCCCGAAGCCAAAGCCACACTAAATAACCTCCCCCAATTTCCGCAAAACCAGCAATAACAAATAGCATGATTGCATTCATATAAACCAATTCCTTTTTGTTTTAAATTACCTATGCACATTCTAATTTAGATTAGAATGTCTCCATATTTATCGTTTTAAGGGTATCAAGAAATTGCCTTATTTCATCTTCGTTCAAAACTGAAACCATCTGTTCAGTTAATTGCATGTGGTAGTTATGGTGTTCCTCAAAGGCTTTCTTACCTTTTTCTGTTAGAACAATTAAGTTAACCCTTCTATCTTCCCGTGTTGATTCACGTTTTGCGAAATCTTTCTTTTCGAGTCTATCGACCGTTACCGTCGTAGTTCCCGTCGTAACTCCCAGTTTTTGCGCTAGAGCTTTCATATTTATTTTTTCGTGTTCTCCCAATACCTCCAAGGCATGTGCCTCTGAAATTGTTAAATCACTAGCACGTACTATTGAATTTTCCCAAGACGAAAATCCGTTAAAGAAAAATAAGAGTTCATTTGTTAACTCCTGAATCATATAACATCCCCCAGTATAGTAAGAATATTTTACTGTTTGAATTTCAAGATATATTATATTAAATATATTTATTCAAAACAATAGTTTTTAAGTAGGTTGAAAAATTGTTCAGAAGCAAAACCGACAGAATCAATTTCTTCTATCGGTTTCTGGCCTAACTAAAATAATGCGTGCCTTTGTTAACCTTACTGGTAATCCAATTAACCAAAAGAATGACAAGGAATAGCACGGGAACAGTTGCTATGACATCTTGGAAGCTGTCAGTCAGAATTTCAACCAACTAAACAACCCCCTGCTTTTGACCTTAAACAAGTCTTTAATTTCTTTTTCCTTGAGGTCTTTCCCGATCAGACAGAGCTTACCGCTGGCTTTGAAACGACTTTTCGAAATAATAAACTGTCCGTTAGTATAACTGAAATCCCAGTATCCCTGGGTACTTTGGAGGAACCCTTTCCCTCTCAAGACCTGTCCATTCTGGGGCTGGCTGAGGGAAGTCAGAATTTGCTCCAGTTCCTCCCGGCTATGGGCTCTGGAAGTTTTAATGGCTAAAGCTTGAAATTCATTTTCACTGCAAGGCTTATAGTCTGTATGGAGAATATCACTCAAATCCAGGTCCGCCGAACTGCTAAGAAGGCTCTGTGGGAAATTTCCTGAAACAATGTTTCTTTATTCACAATGTTCCTCTAGCATACAAAAGTTAATAATACTTAGACTTATAGTGTAAAGATCAGATTGCACTTATATAGGTGACTTAATAAATAATCCCCTGCACGTTAGATGTCCTTTTCCGTTCATCAACGTACAGGGGGATTATTATTCTTGATCTCTTATATCAATATTTATTCAATTCTCACTTCCAAGCTACTCAAAATGCAGAGCATCAATGGGGTGTAGTTTCGCAGCCTTTTGAGCTGGGAATACTCCAAAAATTATCCCGATGGCGAATGAAAAGGCAAATGCCATGATGATCGGTGAAGTTGAGATTTGAGTGGTCATTCCCGCAAATTTATTGAGCAAGGATGAGCCACCGGCTCCAAACCCAATTCCCAGAACACCTCCGAGCATACTTATAATCACCGCTTCTATCAAGAACTGAAGCATAATCGTTTTTCGTTTGGCACCTATTGCCTTACGAATTCCTATTTCGCGTGTTCGCTCTGTTACGGAAACCAACATAATGTTCATAATTCCAATTCCACCAACTAAGAGGGAAATGGCCGCAACCCCACTGAGTAAGAGAGTCAAGGATTGAGATACACCTTCGGCAGTGGACAAAATATCCGTTTGACTCGTTACCGTAAAGTCATTGGTTGCATTGATACTCAAACCATGCTGTTGGCGTAAAATTTGAGTAATCTCAGCGCTTGCTGTATTCATCAAATCAGAGCTTTTTGCTTCGACATAGATTGTGCGAATACTATCTGAGCCGATGAGCCGGGTTTCAGCCGAGGAAATCGGCACTACGATTTGATCATCGTTGTTGCTTGCACCGCTAGAGCCCTTGCTCTGTAAGATTCCGATGACTTCGAATGGTACTTGATTGATATTAATTGTTTCTCCAACCATATTGGTATTGGGATTACCCGTTAAATCTTGTACGACGGTTGTACCGATCACGGCTACTTGAGCATTTTCTTGGTTTTCTTGATCGGTGAAAAATCGTCCTATACTTGCTTGCTGATTACGGACATCTGCATAGGAAGAGGTTGCTCCCACAACCGTTGTGCTCGTGTTCTCGCTCCCGTAAACGACCTGTTCCTGTTTACTGGTCGTGGGGGCAACATTTGCGACGGCATCAGCACCGCTTTTAATGGCATTAACATCATCTATGGTCATGTTATTTAAACTTCCCATACCACCTTTAACGCCACCTGTATTGGATTGACCTGGCGTTACAATGAGTAAATTCGACCCCAATCCCTGGATCTGATCGGCAACCGATGCCTTGGCACCTTGACCGATGGAAACCATAATGATCACCGCACCCACTCCGATAATGATTCCCAACATCGTTAGAATAGAACGAAGTTTATTTGATCTTAGGCCACGCAGAGCAACTCGGATATTTTCCAGAAAATTCATTTGCTGGCCACCTCCGTTCGCCAATTCAAGTCAAGTTTTAGAGGCTCACCTTCAGCGAAACTTCTATTTTTAACGGTTTCATCCTGGGCAATGATTCCATCTTTAAAGTGGATAATACGTTTACTGTATTGAGCAATATCCGGTTCATGAGTTACAAGGACTATGGTAATTCCCATGGCGTTCAATTGCTGAAAGATATTCATAACCTCTATGCTTGATTTGCTGTCGAGGTTTCCAGTCGGTTCATCCGCCATGATTATGACTGGATTATTAACTAGAGAACGGGCAATAGCAACCCTCTGCTGTTGCCCTCCGGATAATTCATTGGGTTTATGATGAAGCCGAGCGGAGAGTCCAACTGCGTTCAGAGCATTTGTCGCTCGAATCTGCCTTTCCCAGGCACCTATTCCGTGATAAAGCATGGGCAATTCAACATTTTCTAACGCCGTCGTTCGGGATAAAAGGTTAAAGCTCTGAAAGACAAAGCCTATCTTGCGATTGCGGATGTCAGCCAGCTCATCCTCACGGGCATAGTTGATATTCAAATCATCTAACCAAAACTCTCCTGATGTGGCGGTATCTAAACAACCGAGAATGTTCATCATCGTCGATTTACCGGAACCGGAAGGCCCCATGATGGCTACAAATTCTCCGTCTTCCACTGTCAAATTAATTCCGGAAAGTGCTCTAAGTTCAATATCTCCCGTCTTATAAATTTTGGTAATCTCTCTGAGTATTATCATCCAATCACCTTCTTCCTAACCTTGAGTTCTGCTAAAGGAACCGCTAGTTCCACCTGCATTGCCGCCTCGGCCACCTCCGAAGCCAGCGCCATTGCCGCCTCCGAAATTACCCGTACTTCCGCTTAATGCTTTATTTAAAGAATTGCTTGACTTTGAAGTTGAAGAATTTGTTTGCGAGCTGCGGATTCCCACTACAACTTTATCTCCAGCTTGGAGCCCTTTAACGACTTCAACATTTTTGCCATCGTCCAACCCTGTTTCAATTGTTTGAGTCACCGGTGTCGTGGAACCAGAGTTCAGCACAGATACAGTTTCTGTTGATCCATTTGTATGGACAGCTGAGCTTGGGATTGTGAGGACGTTTTGTTTTTGAGCAATAATTATGGTTACATTAGCAGTCATTCCGGATTTCATTTCGCTATTTTTATTAGTAACATTAAGGGTTACATCGAAGGTTGTTACTCCGCTTTGCGATGTACCCGTCGGACTCACTTTAGTTACTTTTCCGGAAAACGTCTGACCTTGATAAGCATCCAAGGCTATATTTGCTGACTGACCTACACTGACTTTAGCGATATCCACTTGGTTGACAGGGACAACCACTTGCATTGTATCAGAGCTGCCCATCATCGTGATCAAAGCACTACTCCCTTGGCTCCCTGTATTACTTGAGGAAGACTGGCTACTTGAGGAAGTTCCACTTGATGAGGCTGAGTTAACCTGTCCATTGATAGCGGTAATAATTCCAGCGGCGGGCGCTTTAATGGTTGTATCGGCAAGAGCAGTCTCCGCAGTATTATAAGCGATTTGGGCTGCAGAAAGTTGAAGCTGAGCAGACTCAAGATTGGAGCTGTTAGATCCGGATTGATCCACTTTTGCTTGGGCTTGGATAAGATTTGCCTGCGCTGTATCGAGCTGAGCTTGAGCCTGACTGGGATCAAGTTTGGCTAATTGTTGGCCAGCCTTCACCGAGTCACCGACTTTGACGTCAATTTCAGTAATTTTTCCTCCGCTGCTTGAAGACAAATCGTATTCATTGAGCGGTTGAATTGTTCCTGAGGCAGTCACTGATTTTTCAACAGTACCCATTCTCACTGTCCCACTAATATAACTTGGTGTGGCTGCTTTAGCATTCTTGGTGTTGTAGAGTATATTTCCACCAACCAATGCTACAGCTACAATTAGGACACCGGAGATAACCCATTTAATTCGTCCTTTTTTCATACCTTGCAACCTTCCTTTTTCACTCTGTATATTTTTCACAAAATTACCTCCAAAAGTAAGTTATTTATTACTTTGTCATTATGGAGGATAAATCTTAAAATAAAATGAGTACAACCTGAAAGTTTGCTGAATATCTGCGGCAAGTTAATTAAAAAATAAACTTTTATTAACGGTATTGCTTTGAATCATAGATATTCTAAGCTGTTTTTTAAATAATGGAAAATGTAAGCAATATATTGTTTCACTAAATACAAATTTAAAAATCAAATCTAAAATCCCATATATTTATTTTAAAATGACAAGTTTATTGTTTCTTATTTCTAAAAGTAATTATAAGTTATCCTATTGAACCCTATTGGAGTCTGTTGAATTAGTAACGAAAAATATTGTTGGGATGGCACAAAAAAACGCCCACGAAAATCGCAGGCGTTCACAATATAATTCTATTTCTTTCTCATCTTCTCTGGAATATACACGCAAAATGGCTCTGATGCCATATAGTTTCCAGTTGCGCCGTAGGCACGTGCTCTTGATCCACCACAAACTTTGTTGAACTCACAAATACCACATTTACCTTCGTACTTATCTGGTGAACGCAAGTCTTTTAAAATAGGGCTTTCGCGGTAGATGTCGCGCAGTCTATTTTCCTTAATGTTACCAACTACTAATGGCAAAAATCCACTTGGTGTAACATCACCAGTGTGTGATACGAAGATAAAACCATTTCCATCGTTAACTGCTTTTGGTGCTCTTGCTAGACCGTCAATGAACTGAGCCATGTCACGCGTCTTAGTACCTTCGAAAGTGATTTCCTCACCTGTAGTACCGTTTTCCTTAGCACGTTGTTGGAATACAACACGACGATAGTGCTGACCAGCAGTTGTTTTTATATCATAAGGCGCAACTTTACTTAACTGGTATAGCCACTTGAATACTTCTTCGTGCTCAGCAGCTGATATGCAATCATCTATTGAAGCTCGTCCAGTTGGAATCATCATTAAAATGTACCAAACCGAAGTCTTCAACTCTTTCATCAATTCCGCCATTGGCTCAAGTTGGTGTAAGTTTGCTTTGTTAATGCAAGTATTGATTTGATGAGAAATACCAATTTCATTTAAATACTTAAGTTTCTCGATTGTTAAATCAAAAGTTCCCTCGATTCCGCGGAAAGCATCGTGCGTCTTAGCATCTGCACCGTCAATTGAGAAACTCCAACGAGAAATCCCAACTTTTTTCGCCATGTCCATGCGCTCTTTTGTTACTTCAACAGTAGCACTTGGGCTCATCGAAACACGCATTCCTTTTTTAATAGCGTAGTCTGCTAATTCAAAAAGGTCTTTTCGAAGCATGCAGTCCCCACCAGTGAAAACTAGCATCGGGTTGTCCATTTCGTAGATTTCATCGATTAGCGCGATACCTTGCTCGTGCGTTAACTCCTCTGGATGCGGATCAGGTTGCGCATCTGCACGACAGTGTTGGCATTTAAGCCCACATGCACGAGTAGTTTCCCAGATTACGATGAACGGGTTCTTATCGTAGTCAACGTTCATTCCTGGGTGCCCACCTGGATGGCCACCTTTACCGTGCGGATGTCCTCCCATTTTCATTTTATTTTCCATCTCAAATCACTCAATCCATTTTAGTTTTCTAAATAAAGATTTTACACAAAAATCTGGCGAAAGTCCATTGATGGACTTGCCGCTATTGTCCAACAAAACTTTCCTAGCGACCTTGAATTCATGACCAACCATACTATCTAGCAGCACTCAGGTGTTTGGCCTATCGATTAAAGTTTGGCTACTTGTTTGTTAATGTAGAAATATTTTACCTTCATCCCCATCGACATCTACCTTCCAGCCCTCTTTAATCACTTGCATGACTCCAGGTATATTCACGACAGCGGGAATGCCATATTCCCTTGCCACAATGGCCCCGTGGGATAAGAAACCTCCGGTTTCCATAATCACAGCACTGGCTTTTAAAAACAACGGCGTCCAACCTGGATCAGTGGATGGCGCTACCATTACATCCCCCGGCTGCAATCTGCTTCCTTCATCCGGATGACGGATCAATCGAGCTGTTCCGGAGGCTCTTCCGGCGGCAACAGGCACACCTGCCAGGAAATTGCCGGAACTTCGGGCAGCAGGTTCCGAATACTTAGGAGTGTCTCCCATAATAATATCCGGAGGTGCAATAGCCTCCATTTCACTCATGAAGATCTTTCGTTCGGCAACCAGTGCCCGGAGCCCGTCACCTTCCCATTCGCCGTCTAATATTGTAATCAGCTCAGGCCAGGTACAGAAGTAAATATCGCTTTGCTTTTCTATAATATCCCGTTCACAAAAACGAGAACCTATCTCCTGGGCTATCATCCGGTAAGCCTCCATCAGTACGGCCATCACTGATTTGGTCTTTTCCCGTACAGCAGCTCCTTCCTGAGCTCCCCTAATTAATTCCTTAATCGAACTATGCATATTAGAGGGTACTGTTTTTTCAATTTCCCACCAAGCTTGTTCGAATTTTTCCTTTTGCTTTGCCTTCAATTTAGCCAGATCAGCGGTGTTTATTGTACTACGTATAATGTCCATCAGGTAAGAAGGATCTTCCTTCCACCTGGGGTTAATGATATCCAGCTCGTAGACTGCCCGATGCCCGTATTCTTTTAAAAACTCGCGAAAGGCCTGCTTAAAAGGTGATCGTTCAGATAATTGCTCTTCCCAGCCCGTCGGGTCAAAGGCTGGGCCGGTTAAAAATTGAACAGCATCATGATCCTGGCGAGCAATTTCGGCCAATTCTACAAGTTTGTAGCCATGATCTGCGCTCGTTATGTCCGCCGTTCCACCAACCATTAAGCCATTGATAATCATCGGAGTCCCGTAAGCGAAATATTCCATTAGGATATTAATGAGTCTCCCTATGGCCATAGAAGCCGCTCCGCTTAAAAAGGTGAACTCCCCAGCAAATCCTTGAGATATCTTACCCAGATCGTTATGTAGTTGAATAAACCTCTTATCTGATAAATGCCTAAATCCATCCTTCGTTAGGTCGTTGATGGAACCCATGACCCGAGCATGAATTGTCCCGGCATTTTTTGTTGCCTCATTCACTAAATCGTTGTATTTTATTCCTCGCTCTATTCGTTTCTTACCAATGATCCCTTCAAAAGGTTTGGGGTCCTTTAGCTCAATTTCCGGCTGGTGCCCTCCCCAGCCAGCATTAAAGTCACGGGGCAATGCCCCCATCGCATCAAACATAGCCCATTGTAGCGCCGATAGATTACAATACAGACGGCCGTTGAAAAACCTGGAGAATTGTAATCCTTCCGGTAAAGGATAACCGGTTTCGGTAAAATTGAATTTAAGAATTTTATCGATGGTATTAATTGCTGAACGACGATTGAGGGGTGACAGGACCATTGGCATGGCATCCCTATAATTTCCGTTGGACCAGATATCAGCTTGGTTCTTTAAAGCGTCAAAGGTCTTACGGGGTAAGGAAGTTACCGGTCTGGCCTGTACTAAAACGAAATCCCGGCCATCAAAAACCCATTCCACATCCTGGTGTTGATCAAAATGCCCCAGAGCTTCGAAAACCCTTAAAAGGAGTAAGCCCAACTTTTCAATTTTCTCATCCGGCAACACCCGTCTGGTAAAATATTCCGCAGTTGGCACAAATTGAGTTCCTCCACCATCTTTAAGGCAGGTTGCTCCTTCCTTCCGCCCAGTTTTTCGTTCAATTAACTGAGGCACTGCGTACGCTGGATTGGCCTCCAGATAATATGTATCCGGCTCCACAGTGCCCGCTACAACGCTTTCGCCCAGGCCAAAATTAGCATTGATAACCAAAATATCCCGCCGTCCGGTTTGGGGATCACAGGTAAAACCGACTCCGGCAGCTTGGGCGTCCACCATCTCCATCACGACCACCCCAGTAACTACCTCATCATCGCTGATCCTTAGTTTCCTGCGGTATGCTATCGCTTGATTCGACCACAGGGAGGCATAACACCCTTTTATAGACTCCAGGATATTATTCCAGCCACGGACATTTAGGAACGATTCATGGATACCCGCAAAGGAGGCCTGTGCGGAATCTTCCGCTGAAGCGGACGATCTTACGGCCATTGGTCTTTCAAGAATGCCCAGGCTGTCGAGCATGGTTCTTAATTCTTCTATGATAAGCTGAGGTATAGAGCCCCCTTTGATTTTTTCCCTTAATTGACTCAATTTGTCCTGGTTTTCAGGTTCCTCTATGTTTCCGAGAGTTACTGATTCGGAAATGTTTTTAACTCTGTCCTCTAATCTGTTGTGCTTGATAAACTCAGCGTAAGCGCGGGTAATAAGGGCCCCTCCCATGGGAATTTTGAAGCCGTACTTCGCCAGACGTCCCAAATTCCAGCCCTTCCCGCCGGCCTCTTGTACTCCGCACCAGAAAGCTTCATCCCACGTTAAAACGTATTTGTCTTTGGATTTAGTCACTTAAACCACTCCCCCCAAACTATTTATGGCATGTGCTGCATTATATCTTGGACCCTCCTCTGTAATTGGCCCCCTCTAAGAATAGATCGACCATATTAGCGATCTCTTTGCGCAGTTCTATCTTTGATGAGTCATTCAACCACTCCATGACAACAAAGCCGCGCAGAAAGTCTAATTGTTTTACCAACAGGTTAGCCGAGATATCTTGCCTGATTTCACCTGCCTCCTGGCCTAACTTAATAATCTCGGCAAGAAGGCTTTGAGTACCGCCGCTTTCGTATCCTGCTCCCTGAGACATGTTTTTGAAACGATAGCCTAAGCTAATCCCTATAAGCTCCGGGTTAATTTCTACTTCTTTATATACTTTGTCCAGTGTATTTAGCAGACGCGACCTTGTATCGGGGAAGTCAGGTAGTGTGACCAAAGCCTGCTGTGTAAATTCTTTGGAAAGGCCTCTAACATAATCGTCGACAATGGCCTCTTTAACAGGAAAGTGATTGTACAGGGTTTTCCTGGCAATATCTGCTTCTTCGGCTATCTGCTCCATAGTTGTATTGTTAAACCCCTGGCTTTGAAATAAATCAATTGCTGCTTTAATAATTTTCTGCTGTGTTTCCTTCTTCTTCCTTTCGACCCTGCCTTCGACCGCTATATCTCTTGGTTCCACACTACGCCTCCTCTGTATTTATTTCCTTACAACAAACCGAAGTTAATGATGATAATAAATATACGTTGGGCACAATTACACATTGTGTATATAATAATTATCTTCATTTGCTGCGAATGTGTCAATACCTAGTTATGATTTTTCTAAATACAAATTTTCTTTACGGGCGACAAAAAAACCGAGGACTGACTACCTCGGTTTTTTCTGCTTAATTGCTTGAATATCGCATAGCACACATATCCTCAGCGCTGGAGAGGTCTGTGCTTATCAAAGCCTTAGTGTTCATATCACAAATCATCTTGCTGCAGGCGATTTTTCTGGGTTCTGGGCCAGGATTACTTCTACTGGTGTATAAGGCAGATTTTGATCATCAGCTACAGCCTTAAAAGTTACCTGTCCATTATAAACATTAAGCCCACGCGCTAAGCCAGTATCATCCTTAAGAGCTTGTTGCCAGCCTTTATTGGCGATTTTCAAAGCATATGGGAGTGTGGCATTCGTTAAAGCAAAGGTGGAAGTACGCGACACTGCGCCAGGCATATTGGCAACTGAATAATGCACTACGCCATACTTCATATATGTAGGATCGCTATGAGTTGTGACCCGGTCAATGGTCGCAATAGAACCGCCTTGATCAATGGCTACATCAACAATCACCGAACCCGCTTCCATGGATTTAACCATCTCTTCGCTCACAATCTTGGGAGCTTTAGCACCAGGGATCAGCACTGCCCCAACCAAAAGATCAGCTTTTGCTACCCACTTTCCGATATTATAACTGTTGGACATGACCGTCGTGACTCTACCGCCAAAAATATCATCCAGATAAGCAAGACGGTCGCCTGAGTTATCAATAATCGTAACCCGGGCACCCATCCCAATAGCCATTTTCGCTGCATTGGTACCTACAATACCACCACCAATAATGACGACTTGGGCTGATTCTACGCCAGGGACGCCGCCTAAGAGGATACCCTTACCACTCCTTGGTTTTTCGAGCATTTGTGCGCCAATTTGCACTGCCATACGGCCCGCAACTTCGCTCATAGGGGATAAGAGAGGCAAGGTATTATTTCGTCCTACAATAGTTTCATAAGCAATTCCAGTTACTTTTTTCTCCAGCATTGCCTTAGTGAGCTCAACCTCAGGTGCTAAATGCAAGTACGTAAATAAGATTTGCCCTTCGTGAAATAAATCATATTCCGCAGCTAAGGGTTCTTTCACTTTAATAATCATTTCCGAACGGTCAAATAAATCTTTCTTGTCGGCGATGATGGTTGCACCAGTTTTAATATAACTTTCATCTAAAAAACCACTACCCAAACCGGCACTTTGCTCAACTAATACTGTATGCCCTGCTCTGCACAAATCTTCTGCACCTGCTGGAGTCAGCCCGACACGGTTTTCGCTGTCTTTAATTTCCTTTACAACACCAATAATCATGATGAATCCCCCTTATTATTTCTTGCATCATATACTGTGTACGGTTCTCTAAATCCATCGTTATCCTCCTGTTGACTCACTGATGCAAGAAGCGTACCAATTCACCAACGCCTATTCTGTCTGAATTAACCATAATCGTCTGTTTGTTCTGTAAACTTCTGTTTCCAAAGATACTTCCACTGTTACGAAAAGTTTCCAAAATCAATACAAGCAGAACCCCCAATCAGAGATGCTGCTTGTATTGATCCAGCTTAGCTAACGATTTACTATTTAAAAGACAACTCATACTTGCGCATTTTTTTTAGAACTGCAGTATGAGACAGTCCAAGTACCGCCCCCATACGCCTCGATGATGGGAAACGCAGCGCGGTCTCCTGTAGAATAATACGCTCTATTTCCCCTAAGCGTTCTTCTAATGTTTGATATGTTTCAAACTGCACTAGATTTGGCAGTGTCGATAAACCAGATAACCGACGACCTAAAAATATATGCTCTGACTGTACTTCGGCGCCGTCCACCAGATTCACTGCCCGCTCAATAATGTTTTTTAATTCCCGCACATTACCTGGCCAATTATAACCCTCTAAGCGTTGTAACGCCGAGGGAGAAAATCCCTTTACCGAACGCTGTAATTTATCGGCAAAATGTTTCAAAAAAAGTTCACTGAGCAATCGGATATCTTCAAATCGTTCTCTTAGAGGCGGTATTACCAATGAGATCACATTCAGTCGATAATATAAATCTTCCCGAAACGTCTTATCTGCCACCATATCCTCCAGATTACGGTTAGTAGCAGCAATAATCCGCACATCAACGGCTACTTCCTTGTTGCTCCCCACCCGCCGTACGCGCTGTTCCTGCAGTACACGCAGCAACTTCACTTGTAAATGAGCAGATACGTCTCCCACTTCATCAAGAAATAAAGTTCCGCCATTGGCTAGTTCAAATAGCCCCGGCTTGCCTCCTTTGACCGCCCCAGTAAAAGCGCCTTCTTCATACCCAAACAGTTCACTTTCCTGCAACGTATCTGGAATGGCCGCACAGTTAATAGGTACAAAGGCAGCATTAGCCCTTCTTGAAGCACTATGCAAGGCCCTGGCGAATAATTCCTTACCCGTTCCGGTTTCACCATTAATGAGTATCGTTGAGTCACTTGCAGCACATCGGCGAGCTTGTCCCAGCACCTTTTCCATGACCGGACTGGCAAAAGGAATGTCGTCAAAGGTCATAGGTAACGAAGTTGTCATACTACGCATTAAGTTCCTTACATCCTGAGAATCCCTAATTACTGCAACCACACCAACCACATCACCGCTTTTATTCCTTAGAGGTATGGTATTGACAACACAATAAGCATGATCTAAGGCAATGAACACTTCCCGATTGTTATGCTGACAACCAGTTTGCAGAGTTTCTTGTATCAGCAAGTTTTTAAAGAGCGTAGATCCTAATGGTTGTCCCTGAACCTGTTGAGCCGACAACCTAAGCATACGAACGGCCGCGGGATTACATTGTGTAATAATACCATCCTGATTAACAGCTAAAATACCATCATGTACAGAAGTTAAAATGGCATCCAGTTGTTCAGCTCGTCCTTTTGATGGCATAAAGGAAATCTCCTCTATTTTTTGCACCCCACTTATGCTGCTCAGTTCTTGAATAAACCCGATACGTTGGTCTTGGAGAACAGTCTGGCACTCCAAAAATACGACGCCCTCTTCCACTTCCATTGATATAATATTAGTCTCACGCTTCGTCAAAATCGACGTAATATCATAAACAATGCCGACACGATCGATAAATGATATGCGCAAATACACGGTTCCTACGCTCCTCTCTCCAGAATTGTTATCATAATACGAATAATACCATAATACGTCCCCAATAAATATTCCAAATATTTAAGCGTTTCCGCAAATTAAACGCCACGATAATTTTACGAATCCCCAGTTTGACTCGCCTGTAACCATAGTCATGATCATTCCATCGAAGAACATCATACAGGAGATTAAATCAGATACCCCAGGGAAGTCATATGATTTCCCTGGGGTACCTGTAAGACAAAAGGAGCATGATTCAAATTCACAGAAGGAGCCATTTTATCTTTTCAGCTTCTTGAACAAACCTTTTGCTTAGATCGAAAAGATTTTTGCCATGAAAATCAGCATCTACAACAACCGGATCATAGGAGAAATGCCCTAAAATCGGCAGAAAGTTCATCTCTTGTTCAAGCTCAGCAAATTGCCCTTCTAGCACACGGGATATTGGCTTCACCAACCCCACGAGTCCGGATAGAGTTATATAAGAATCTATCGCAAGAGTATCAGAGGTAACAAGTCATTTCTGCTCAAACGCTGGGAAATCGATGTGAAAGGTTGTCCCCTTCCCCAACTGGCTGACCACATCAATGTTGCCGCCTTGTAACTGTACCATCTTTTTCACAATCACCAGACCCAGGCCACTCCCATTTTCCTGAATGCGGTTATCACGTTGGTTTTTGGTCCGGTAAAAGCGTTCCCAGATATGCGGTAGATCCTCAGGTGCTATGCCAATCCCATTATCCTCAATACTAAGCAGAATATTACCCCGTCGGTTTTCCACACTAATCCTGATTGCACCATTCTCCGTAGCCCTGATTGCATTCTTCAGCAGATTTCTGATCACCTGTTCCATCCGGTCAGCATCCCCAAGTACCATGGCCTTTTCGCTTTTCCTGAGCACTAAAATCGAGATGTTTGTGCGATTGGCCACTGGCTCCATGGACGTAGCCACTCCCTGTGCCAGAGCATTCAAGTCAATGGGTAGTCTTTCTACCGTGACATTGCCGCTTTCCAGACGGCTTAATTCCAAAAGATCATCCACCAGTCTGCAGATATGAACCGTTTGCGTGTGAATCGTGTCTAAATACCTCCCCTGGACAGCCTCATCTTGTACAATGCCGTCGCGGATGGCCTCAACAAAGCCCTGGACAGCCGTCAGAGGGGTCCGTAACTCATGAGATATCTCAGCAAATAAGCGGGTTCGTTCCTCTTCCATCCTGCTGCTCTCGGTCTGAATCTTCTGCAGTCGTTCCGCCAATTTATTAAGCTGGCCGCCGAGAACATTGATCTCGTCCAAGGGCTGGTCCCTATCGCTCAAAACATAACTCCCTCTGCTAATCTCAGCAACATTAGCCGTTAAACGAGAAATTGGCCTGGAAATGTACATAGCCAGATAAACAGAAACGATAATAATAAACAGCAGAATGACCATACCCCCGAGAAGCATGTAAAAACGCATTTTGCTTAAAGCAAGGTCGAGATTGGATGATTTCGTTTCCAGCAAAATACCGTTCGTTAAACTACCCTTATTGTTCCCCATGGGCACGGCGGCAGCAAAGATTGGCTGTCCGGTATCCGGATCCACAGATCGGGTCGTCGATATTAAACCTTTTTGAAGTATTTGAATGTATTTGTTATCGATTTGGCTGCCAGGCACCATTTCCTGCTCAGCAGATGTGGCTGTAATCTTTCCTGTCATATCAAAAATTGTAATTTTAGCGTCAAAGATACCGGCCAGATATTTCAAGAAGTCCTGCTGAGCCTGAACCTGACTGTTTGATCGCTGATCAAACGGGACACTCCATGCGCTGTCCGTTTGCTGGAGTAAAGCAAAGTTTACTCGTTTAGCTTCCCGTAACAATTCTTGTTGAATCTGATCATAGGTTACCTGCTTAACCACAAAGCCGGAAAAAAGCATCACGACAATAAAAGCTATGACAAAAGCTGTGACATTCGTAAACAAGATCCTAGTGTAAAGATTTTTGTTGAATTGTTCCTGAAGTAAACGTTTAATACGAAGCCCAAATCGATGGAGGGCTCGGATAACCCATTGAAGTTTTTCCCTGCCCTTCTCCAGATAACTATTCACGGCGTGGTCGCTCCTCCTTTGGCAGGAGGTGTAAACTGGTATCCCACACCCCAAACGGTAGTCAAGTATTCAACCGGCAAAGATGCCAGTTTGGTCCTTAACCTGCGGATGTGGACATCTATCGTCCGCTGATCACCGAAGAAATCATATCCCCAAACAGCTGCAAGCAGTTCCTCCCGGCTGAAAATCCGGCGCGGATTCAGGGCTAGGTAATACATCAAATCGAATTCTTTGGGAGTAACTTCCGCTTTTTCACCATCAATCAAAACGGTCCTGGTATCCGCCAGGATTTCCAGCCCCGGATATTTTAATTTCCAATACGTTGCTTTTTCTATCGGTTGGGTACGGCGCAAGACCGCTTTTATTCTGGCCACCAATTCCCTGGGACTGAAAGGTTTGGAAACATAATCATCGGCTCCCATTTCCAGTCCCAAAACGCGGTCTGCTTCCTCCCCCTTAGCTGTGAGCATGATAATCGGAACCATCCGAACCGCCCTTAATTTACGACAGAGGGTTAACCCGTCCTGACCAGGAAGCATGATATCCAGGATTACCACATCAGGATTTTCTCGGTCGAATACGGCGAGAACCAAGTCGCCGTCGCTCACACCAATAACTTTAAAACCTTCCCTTTCACCATATAATTTAACCAGTTCCAAAACGTTTTGGTCATCGTCAACCAGCAGCACCTTACCACAATAGGCCATTTTTTTCCTCCCTCGGCGGCAGCCTTTCCAACAAAGCATTGAGCCCATTTTTACAATCTTGAAGTTACAGTCAAAGGGACATTTTGGTATGGATCTCCAACGATCTCGCCAATTCCAACATCAATAATGTTTCGCTTAAAAGAGCTTCCTGCTTCCAAGAGTTCGAAACCGCCGATGGATTTATTCCAAATCACCTGGTACATAACCGAGGAAATGCTAATAAAATCACCTTCATAAACATTACTACCCTTGGCATCAGACAAACCGGTCCACTGCAGCAAGTCAAACTTTTCAGCCGGTTCCCACGAACGACCGGGCACACTGACTGCGAAGGGAGCTAACGTCTGTGTATCAAAGGAAATGGCTTGAGGCTTAAACATTTTTTGTCTGACCTTATCCCAAACTCGGAATTTAAGTTCTTTCAATTTACTTCCTCCTTGAGACCTCCATAGTGTCTCACTTAGTAATACTTAAGAATATTACTTTTTATGGGGGTACCAATAATAATAAACTCATTTTTCAGCGTAACGGGATATTCCCTAAAATGTTTAACTTAGACCGTTATTTCATCCACCGATTTATATCCCGGAAGGAACCGGCAAGTTGGCAGTCCTCCTTTCAAAATGCATAAAAGAGTCCTGCGTTAACAAACTGAACGCAGGACCCTATTTCAGAAGTTTTCTCTTGAAAGCGCTTACGAAGTTAGCTGATGGATTCGGGCTAAGAGATAGCCCTACCGGCTTAAGCCGGATTCGCCCCGAAAATATGGGTCCCCCGTTTCCACTAAGTGCGGAACTCAGCGCGTCTTAAGCTATTTAGTTGGAATGGCTGACAACTATTTTTTAGCATTATAAGTTGGCAGTCAAGGCGTGTCAACCTTATTCGTCAAGGAAAATGTTTCCTTGACTGGAAGGCGTTAAAATGATAAGAATTCTTCGCCTCATTTCGTAATTATACCGGAGGCATATTAAATGGTATTTACCAAACTATGAACGTGTTTTACGAAAGTGTGAACAAATGTTACAAACCGGAGATTACACGATTATGCTGATTAGTTATCCGTACATACAAGTGCCATACAACTATCGACCAACTACTTCACTCGTCCGGAGGATAATGATACAATGTGACCTAGGAATCGGGAATTTATTACGGATTTAATTATAATTTCTCGGGGAGGTATCACGTTTTGCAGACTTACTTTCATACTAACTCATATGACACCCCTCCAAATAAACGTTTTTTGGGGGACCGTCTTGTTCTGGATACCCGATTGGTTTTTGTAGCCGGAGTAGTCAATGTTATAAACCGGGCACGTATTTTGGCGAATCAAGGACGCTATGATGATGCTGTTTGGGTTAAATCGAGCATCGATATCTTAAAAATTATTGAGGGGTGCGGCGGTAAATTTCATTTAAGAGGGTTAGATAATATCTCTTCTTGTCATGAGCCGGTTGTATTTATCAGTAATCATATGAGCACCTTGGAAACCTTTGTATTTCCTTGCTTAATCGAACCCTTCATGAATGTGACGTTTGTTGTTAAAGACAGCTTAATTAAACATCCGTTCTTTGGCTCAATCATGCGTTCAAGAGATCCCATCGTCGTAGGCAGAGATAACCCTCGGGAAGACTTTAAAATAGTCATGGAAAAAGGAAAAGAGCTTTTAAATAAAGGAACATCTGTTATCATATTCCCTCAGAGTACGAGAACCTTAACCTTTGAACCTGAAAAATTTAATTCCTTAGGGATCAAATTAGCCAAGGCTGCTGGGGTTAAAGTAATTCCGGCAGCAATTAAAACTGATTTCTGGGGATATGGCAAAATTCTTAAAGATTTGGGCCCAATAAGCAGGAATAAGCCTATATACATGAATTTTGGCGAGCCATTCTCAATAAAAGGCAGTGGTAAGGATGAACATCAAGCCATCGTTGATTTTATACAGAGAAATTTGAATGATTGGGAAACCACCTGAATCTGCGAGACATACTAACCCCCTATGATACGTTCACATATCATAGGGGGATCTGTTTCAAGCACGCTATTATTTTGATCAATCGAGAATCCGTCAAACCAAACGAGAGATAAAGGGGAACGAGCATTGAAGTATCCATCTATCAAAGTTGCTGAATTTATAAGACGACCTAATAGGTTTATCGCTCATGTCCTATTAGACAACCATGAAGAAATTGTTCATGTAAAAAACACAGGTCGGTGCAAAGAGATCCTCCAGGAAGGCGCAACGGTGATTTTGGAAGAAGCAAAAAATAAGGAGCGAAAAACTAAGTACTCGTTGATTGCCGTATATAAGGGAGATGCTCTGATCAATATTGATTCACAGATCCCCAATATGGTTGTATATCAAGGTATTAAGGAAGGGAAAATTAAGGGGATTCCCGATGTTACAAAACTCTCCAAAGAGAGAGTTTATAATAATTCCAGATTTGATTTGTACTTTGAAACTAAAGAACTAAGAGGGTTTGTAGAAGTTAAAGGTGTAACACTTGAAACCGAGGGAATTGCCATGTTCCCGGATGCTCCTACTCAAAGGGGCTGCAAACATATCTACGAAATGATCAGGGCTGTGGAAGAAGGGTATGCCGGTTTCATTTTCTTTCTCATCCAGATGACGGGTGTAAAGTATTTTACCCCCTTTGAATTAAGGGATCCGGAATTTGCCAAGGCACTGCGGTTGGCAAGTGAAAAAGGAGTGAAGGTCCTGGCTTATGATTCGATAGTTTCTGATGACGAGATAAGCATAGGAGCTCCGGTAGAGGTCCGTTTTTGATAATAGACCGACTATTTTACTACGAGGTCAAAGTCTCTCTCAGCTTCTTCGATAATTGCGGCAGCAGAATGCCCGGTAATATGCTTCTTCTGTATATGGATGGCAGTAACCTCCCGTTTTCTACCTCTAACCGGGTAGGGGGCTGATCATTAATTGATCAGCCCCCTACCCGGTTTTTACAATTTTCCATTATTTAAGTGCGAAGACTAAATTCCTGTACAATTGGTGTAGTTAACCAAAAACTGTTTATATCGGTGTCAAAAAAATTACGAATGAAGTCAATACCGAAGCAGAAGACAATATGTTCATTGAGTACAACATTCGAGAGATAGGCGCGTTATGCAAGCTCGTTTCTTGCTTCCTCTAAATGCCTCCGCATAAGGCTCTGCGCTTCTCCTGAATCATGACGCGAAATCGCCTCATAAATTGCGACATGCTCCTGAACAGTACGAAGTCCACCTATGTCATGACTAAAACGAAGGGGCCCAGCCCTTTTAATTAACTCAAAAATATGTACAACCAATGTTTGGAGAAGCCGATTCATAAGAGTGTTCTGAGAAGCTTGGGCAACCATATAGTGAAATCGCATATCCGCCTTCGCATAGGCATCTAAGTCATGATGTTCTCTTTGCATATCCTTAAGTGCATGCTCAATCCAACGCAAGCTTTCCTCACTGGCCCGCTCTGCAGCTAAGCGAGCACATTCTGCCTCGAGGGTAATACGTATTTCCCATAGTTCATCAAGGCGAGTCGGTTCGACAGATAAGGCTAAGGCTAAGGGGTTAATCACATAGTCCAGCTGAACATCACGAACAAACGTCCCGCCCCCCGGCTTAATTTCTACCAAGCCTAAAAGTTCCATAGTTCGCAAAGCCTCGCGCAGTGTTGTACGGCTTACGCCCAATTCTGCAGCCATCTCCCGTTCTCCCATCAAACGATCGCCGGGACTCAACTTTCCTTCGATAATTAGATTATTAATTTGTTTTAATACCTCTTGATACGTCCGGTGCGGCTTAACTTTTTCAAATTGCATGAAGACCCTCCATGACACCAGTGTATCAAAAACGAAATCGGAATTCCATGGCAACTTATTAAGCTGCCTTGTTTTCTTTATGAAGGGTTGTAATTACTAATGGCTGATCCGGACGAACAAGGAACCAGGCGCACACTCCAATAACTCCAATGAATGCAGTTGCTGAAATTGCCCACTGCCATCCATAACGAAGCGCAATAATTGCGGTGAGAGTGGGTGCTACCACACCTCCGATATTACCACAGAGATTCATCCAGCCTGATATTGAACCCGTAAATTTCTGTCCCAATTCATTACAGCTTGCCCACGAGGAACTAAACGTAAATCCTAATGACCCTAGGGATATGGAAAGCCAAACCACTGTAATAATCGGATTTGTTGATCCTGCAGCCAAATACAAGGCTATGCTGGACACTACTAAACCAATTGCTCCAAAAGCAGTCCGTACTCGATTAACCGAAACTCCCTTGGCAATCAGTCGATCGCTTAAGAATCCACTTGATAAGGTCGTAATAGCTAAAGCCAGCCACGGAAAAGCTGCTGCGATTCCCATTTGCTTCAGAGAAAATTTCTGGGCTTCCATTAAATAGATAGGCAGCCAGGACAAATAAACATACATAATATAGTCCGCGACAAAGTATTCAATTCCAATCGCCCAGAACTGGACAGAACCAATGAAGTTTCGCCAAGGAGCCATTTCCTTTTTCGTCGTTTCCGGATTAGTTTTGCCTTCCATAATTATTGCCAGCTCAGACTTATTAACAAGGGGATGATCCTTAGGATAATCACGGGCAATAAGCCACCAACCCAACGCAACTAAAACTCCGATTCCTCCAAAGATATAAAAAATAGCTTTCCAGCCAAACGTCGTAATAACCGCTACGGTAACCGCCGGAGCCAGGACAGGCCCAACAAAAGAACCTGCCAAAATAAAAGAATTAGCTGTTCCCCTTTCCTTAGCATTAAACCAATTTCTGACCAAAACACTGCCTCCTGGGTAAAGCGGTCCTTCACCAACGCCAAACAGAGCACGCACAATACCAAACGTCAAAAAATTACTTGAAGCTGCTGTGAAAAATGTAAATGCCGACCACCAAGAAATTGCCAAGGTCATGGCCTTCCGTGCTCCAAAATATTCTGCGACCATTCCACCAGGAATTTGCATGACAGCATAACCGATAAAAAATAAGGTTTGCATCATTCCGAACTGAACTTTGTCAAAGTGAAACTCTTTCATAATCATAGGACCAGCGACGGACAAATTAACGCGATCCATATAAGCCACAAATCCCAGTACAAAAAGAAATACTCCCAGAACCCAGCGAATCTTCGTTGGTTTTATTTCCATCTCACTTTCATCCTCCCCGTACGTTTAGGCAAATTATTTTTTATGTCTAAACCTGAATACCGACCGGACATAGTTCGTTACATTTCCGGCAATCTCCACAATCTGTAGTTTCTGTTTTAGGCCCCCCCTCTAAAAAAGCTGTCAGAACTTTCATCCTTTTACCCGTATAACGATAACCCCTTTCCAGTCCTTCCGTCAGATATTTGGGACAATTAACCAAACAACTTCCACAGTTTAAACATTTCAGTACATCCCCCTCCCCGCTTTCTGCTGCAGCCAAACGACCATTATCGATTAAAATGACATAGACTTCTTTGGGGCCATGCATACCTTGGACCATTTTGAATTCGATATCAGCTGTCCGACTGGGACCATTGATAAAGGAGATATAACTAAGCATATCTTTTCCTAACCCATAAACACTCATTGTCCGACAAACCGTTAAAGCATCCTCAAGTGTTGGAACGATCTTATCCATACCGGTAACCACTATATGATTATAGGGAAGATTTGAGGTAAATCTGACGTTCCCTTCACTTTCCAAGAGGGTAATCGTTCCATTTTGTTCCACGATTGCCTCAGCACCTGTGATTCCATATTCTAAGTTTGATACTGTGCGTTTGATTTCATCTTTTACTTGAGCAACCAATGCTTGGTCAGTTATCTCTTTATTAAGCGTAGCAATCCAGGGATGGACATCAATTGCCGTACCGGCTAATCTTTCTCCGAGATCAGTATCCTTAACCTCCACACCGTTTGCTTTTAGGAAATCCCTCAGACCGATCTCCGAAAAAATAGGATTCTTACTTATGGCGACCTGCTTATTTCCGGCAAGAATTTTTAAAACCTGTTGTTGAGCGTTCGCCGAATCAGCCGCAACAAGAACATGACATCCTTTGTTTTCCAAAGATGAAATTGCTTTCTCTACATGTTCTTTAAAATTCTTGACAACCTCTGATTTAATTTCGTTAACTTGAGAGGCAAGCCTGGGATATTTTTGGATAAGATTATTTCGATTGGAGTCAATGTTATTTAAAATTCTTTGAGCCTTTACAGTTGTTTTTGCCTCACTCATCCTTACAGCCTCCTTCCATAAGCCTGACTTAATAACTGTACCGTATGGAGCACTTTTTGCTTCATGTTGTTCTGGGATATTCCATCCCGAAAATGCACCATACATCCTGGACAACTCGTAGCCAATATCGTTGCTTGAGTATCAGCAATAGTCCGTAGTTTTCCTTCATTGATTCGATGTGAAAGTTCGTAGAAACTTAAACTAAATGACCCGCCAAAACCACAACAAGTATCAGCATCTTTCATTTCTGCATAGTCCAAACCCGGAATTTGCTGCAGTAAATTGCGTGGTTCTTCTTTCACACCCATACTCCGTGCCAAATGACAGGGATCATGATAGGTTACTTTTTCACTTACTTTTTTATCTGGAGCTTTTAATTGTATATCATGAAACAGAAATTCATTAATATCTCGTACACTCTCAGCAAGTTTTTGCGCTTTCTTCTGAATCTCAGGAGAATCGTCAGCAAAAAGCTTAGGGTACTCTTCTTTAAAGGCCACCGCACAGCTTGGACAAACGAAAACCAAAGCATCCATCTCAAATTTGCTGTACATTTCAATGTTTTTAAGGGCCATAGCTTTGGCATGAGCCATATCCCCGCTGACAATACTGGGGATTCCACAACACACATCTTCTTGAGCGAGCTTAACGGCTACATTGTTTTCTGCCAAAACGTGTAAAAGGGCCTCACCTAAATCCGTCTCGGAATAGTTAACCACGCACCCGGGAAAAAAGCCTACCGTTTTAAGGGGTTGAGTAATAGTTTTGGGGTTAGCCTTCGTCAAAAAGGACTTTCCAGTAAGTTTGGGAATAACTCGTTCTTTTGGCATACCTAAGGAACTCAAGGGTAAACGAGAACTCATTCCCTGACCCGAATCCTTTAAAACAAATTTGCCGAAGGTCGCGGCAAGTTTAGTAACCGTAGGAAGGGATTTTGATTTAGTTAACATGGAGAAAATAGCTTCTTTTTTCCAACCCACCCCTTCTTTCTCAACTGCAGTTTTTCGAAGCTTCCACAACATCTCAGGAGTGGGCATTTGCACAGGACAAGCCGTCTTACACTTTTGACAGCCAATACAAAGGGATAGACCGTTTTTCTCTGATTTTTCTAAGTCTCCGTGAAAAGCCGCAAAAACCAAGCCGCGTCCTCCAAGGTACTTATATCCATACCGGCTGCCCACCTCTGCATAGACAGGACAAAAGTTCAGACAGCTACCACAGTTAATACAGTAAAGTGACTCTTTATAACCCGCTCGAATGGCTTCCTGACGTCCGTTTTTTAATAGTACAACATGAACTTCTTTAGGTCCCTGTCCGTGTACTTGCTGATCTAAATCAGGATCAAGGGATTCACTTACCCCGGAAATTACCGAAACGTAGGTTCCGATATCTTGTCCAACACCGTAAACTGCAGCAGCTCGGACAACTTGAAGAGCATCCTCCAAGGTCGGGACAATTTTCTCAACGCCGGCAATCACAATATGAGTTTTAGGCATCATCGTCACAGCACGAATATTCCCTTCATTTTCCGTCAGAAAAATACTGCCTGTATCGGCGGCAATCGCATTAGCTCCGGAGATTCCTATATCCGCATTAATCAAATAATTGCGCAGACGTTGGCGAGCTGCTACAACCAAAGCTTCTGGAGTACACTCCAGCTTAGTTCCTGCTTCTTCGGAAAAAACTTCAGTAACTCGCTCAATAGGAATATGAATAGCAGGTGCTAAGGAATGACTTGCCTCACTCTTGGCGAGCTGGTTAATCCGATCCCCAAGATCTGTCTCTATGACAGTAGCTCCTTGATCTTCAAGGTGGTGTGAAATATTAATTTCCTTACCAGCATTAGATTTTGATTTGACGATCAGTCCTTTAGGGGGAATCAGACCGGCGATATAATTCTGGGCTTCCTCAGTTGTCTCAGCAACAAAGACGTTACATCCTTTTTCTTCTAAAGACCTTTGAGCCTGAACAATGACTTCCTCTAAATGATCAATACTGTATTTTTTGATTTCCCGCAAACGATTAGAAAGTTCCGGATAATCCGGCACCATCTTTAACATGGCCGGCCGAATTGCTTCAAAAGCCCGAAACCGGCCTTTGCGCGACTCTAAATCCTGAAGACCTTCTGAAACCTTATTTTTTATAATTTTGTAAGTATCTTGTCCCACAAAATCTCCTCCTCAGTGGTTTAGTGGTTGGACCAATTGAGTAAAACAAAAAACCTTCAAAAGGTCTTTTATGATACACATCTTCTATTAATCTATTGTTCTATATAATTATACACTAATTTTTAAATGATTAAAGTAAATTTTGGAATCTTCTTATTACCTTTTCAAACAAGAAGAAAACTACTTTATGGATCCAATCAGATGGTTAGATTATTTTGTTATTCAATGTTCCTATTTTTTGACATTTATGTGGAAAAAGCCACACACCCTTTTATTAGAACGACGTGTGGCTTGACTAGCTAAGATATTTCATATTAAGTTTACTAATTTTGCAAAATAGTTCTTTCTCATTTCATCCCCTTTTCTCTACTTGTTTTAGCAGATAGCAAGGATGACTAAAGAAAAACTTCGAATTTACTCAAATTTGTTATTTTTTAGCCAGGTATAAATCTATCGTATCATAAACTTCCAAAATATTGCCGTATGCTTTTACATAACCGCCCCTGTATAAACCAAGCGATAATAATAGAATGGCTTTTCTTCGGTCTCTCCAGAGTTTATAACCATTTTTGTCGCAAGCTTGATAAAACCACACTTTTCAACGACTCTTTGGGAGGGAATATTATCAGGCTCTACAATGGCGATTAGATAATCAAGTTTTAAGTTGGTAAATACCCATTCTACCATAGCCTTTGCAGCCTCACCTATGTATCCATTGTGACAATAATTTTCTGAAACAAAATATGCTATTTCAATTTCGTTATTGACTTCCTCTTTATTTCCAATGCCGACCATACCTATAAGATTTTGATTTGATTTTAGGGTAATGGCAAGCATTATTCTGACACTATTTTTGCTTGCTCTTAAATACTCCTCTTCCACCCATCTTATCCATCCCTTTCTTTCTTCCAGGGATATTTCCCAATCAGGCATCCATTTTAATATATGAGGTTGGGTGAAGATAGATTGTATTTCTTCTGCGTCATCAATAGTGAATTGTCTTAATATTAGTCTTTCTGTTTCATGTAAGTATTCATTCTTAACCTTCCTCTATAAATATAAATCGGGCATCTTGACTTCAAAACATAGGGTCATAAATAGGAACTTACAGAGCTATTCAGAAACTCCTTTTAGAGCTTATTATTCTAGTTGGATATTCCAATGTCCCCAAGCACCTGTTTCTCTACAAAAACGTCAACATTATAATCTTCAGCATTATTACTAATGTAATTTTCAATATTATCTATACTCATGTTTGAAAAATTGCTCAAAAACCCCTTTGCCTTTTCTTGTGAAGTTATATCAAACATCATTTCGTCATGCATTTCTATATATCCATCCAATTAAATATGAAGAAAAGCTTAGGTTCTCATTTGATGCATAAGCTCCTAAACCCCCTATACGGGTATCTATATTAAGTTAATGAAAGGGCATCCCATAATTTTCCTCTATCTAGGATTCAACCTAGGATTCAACAAATTTCCTGATATTCCTGTCATAAACGCGAACATCCCAAAAAATTAACCAGAACGTGTGAAAACGTTCTGGTGTTCCCTTTTTAATCAAAATACAATTTCACTTATAACATTAACGATGCATCAACAACTTAGTAATGAGCAAACAAAGAACTTTCTTACTTCTCAAGAAGCATTGGAATAACATAACATAACATAACCTTACTCGTTTCAAGCTCCATTTAAGGCCAATCTTTGGAGACAATAGTCAGATTTTTGGAATTGTTGACTATTGTCATTTATTAAAAATTCATCATCTATCCGCCTGGCAGGAGATTGCGCCCAACTGGCGCGAAAGCTTCCAAAATGCGGATATCGGATATCAAGGAGGGAGTGTTAACGCCTAACATAATTTTCTCAATCTCTTCTCGAGTTCAGTTCTTTCTTTTTCAAATCCTGATTTACCCAATAAAGCAAACATATTCTTCTTGTAAGCCTCTACACCGGGCTGATCAAAGGGATTTACCCCCAGGAGATAACCGCTGATTCCGCAAGCTTTTTCAAAAAAGTATACCAATTGGCCAAAATAATAGGGATTAATCTCGGGAACTTGAATAAGCAGATTTGGAACTCCTCCATCAGTATGAGCTAACACAGTCCCCTCCATGGCCCGTTGATTAATAAATTGAAGACTCTTTCCAGCAAGATAATTGAGACCGTCAAGATCATTTATTTCCTTTTGTACAATCAGTTCAGCTCTAGTCTTTTTAACAAAAATTACAGTTTCAAATAAATTTTTCAGCCCATCCTGAATATATTGCCCTAAGGAGTGCAGGTCAGTAGTAAAGTGTACCGAGGTTGGGAATATTCCCTTTTGATCCTTTCCTTCACTTTCCCCAAATAATTGCTTCCACCATTCAGCAAAATATTGGAGATTTGGTTCATAGTTTACCAATAACTCCATACTTTTTCCTTTGCGATAAAATATATTTCGTATAGCTGCATACTGATAACACAGGTTTTCCTCCAGCGGAACCTGCGAATATAAGCGATGTCCCTCTTGAGCACCAGCTATGATTTGATCAATGTCAACACCGCTAACGGCAATCGGCAAAAGCCCTACAGACGTCAGGACGGAATATCTTCCTCCGACATCATCAGGAATAACGAAACTCTCATACCCTTCTCCATCAGACATTTGTTTAAGGGCTCCCCGCTTCTGATCTGTGGTAACAAAAATTCTCTCCTTCGCCTGATCCTTCCCGTATCTTTTCTCCATATATTCGCGGATAATCCGGAAGGCGACGGCCGGTTCGGTGGTAGTCCCTGATTTAGAGATGACATTAACGGAAATCTCTTTTCCTTCTAATACTTCCAAAAGATCAGCCAAGTAAACCGAACTTAGCTGCTGACCAACAAAATATATTTCCGGAGTTGTTCTTTTGCTCGCGGGTAACTGCTTGTAAAAAGTATGATTTAACATCTGCAAGGCCGCTTTTCCTCCCAGATAAGAACCCCCAATGCCAATAACCAAGAATACATCGGATTGAGCAATTATTTTTTGCGCAGTCAGTTTAATCCTGGCGAATTCTTCTTTATCATAGTTAAGGGGCCAATCAACCCATCCAGTATACTCACTTCCGACTCCCATTTTTAGATGAAGCAAATCATGGGCCAGTGAGATATAGGGCTGCATATTCATAATTTCTTCCTGCTTAAGAAAAGGCAGGGCATAAGAATAATCAAATTCAATTTTATCGAGCATGTTTAATCTCCTAATATAGGATTTTATTTAATCATCAACAACGGACAGATCATCTTCTGTACCGCCGATAGTCCCAAGTTCCCCTTCAACAGAAACACCTACAGCCAGCCTTCCGGCAGATTTCCGTGATTTCCTTTAGGTCGACTTTAACAACAAAGCTTCCTTGATCTCTTCTGCCGTCCCCATGGCCAATATTTCAGGCACCCAAGCCTGCGTTTCGGCATAATTCAGCTGTCCGATGAGTTCCCTTGCTTTCAGGACAGATATGGCGCTCATGCTGAATTCATCAAGTCCCATGCCCAGGAGCAAGGGGATCAAAGCTGTATCTCCGGCAGCTTCGCCGCACATCCCGACCCAGATCCCGGACTTGTGTCCGTTTTCGATAACCTTTTGCACCAGACGCAACACCCCCGGATGATAGGGTGAATAGAGAGAAGCGATATTTTCGTTTAAGCGGTCCACGGCCGTCGTATACTGAATCAAATCATTGGTTCCAATACTAAAAAAATCCACTTCTTTAGCCAAAATGTCCGAGATCACTGCGGCAGACGGAATCTCTATCATGATGCCTACCTCGACATCCGGACTAACAGCAATTCCTTCAGCAGCCAATTCTGCTTTGGCAACGGCTAGGATCGCATTGGCCTGACGCACTTCAGCCAGGCCGGAGATCATCGGATACATTATCCCAAGCTTACCATAAACACTTGCTCGCAAAAGGGCACGCAGCTGAGTTTTAAAGATTTCGGTCTGGCGTAAACATACTCGGATCGCCCGATATCCCAAAAACGGATTACTCTCTTTGGCCAAGCCCAAATACGGAATCTCCTTATCCCCACCCACATCCAAGGTTCTGATAATTACTGAGTTTGGGGCCATCGCTTCCAGGGCTGCTTTATACGCTTGAAACTGTTCCTCCTCACTCGGCAGGGTATCTCGGTTCAAATACAAAAATTCCGTCCGAAATAATCCTACTCCTTCGGCTCCATGCTTCAGTGCTCCTTCGCAGTCTTTAGGCGTTCCGATGTTAGCAGCAACTATCACTTTCCGCCCATCCAGCGTCATTGAGGGCTGCTCCTTGAGTGTCTGCAGCCTTGCTTTGTTTTCCCGATCCTGTTTCTGCTTAGCAGAATAAACTTTTAAGGTTTCTTCACTGGGGTTCAAGATTAATTCCCCGCTTTCACCATCAAAAACCATCATATCTCCGGTTTTGATAATGCTCGTCCCGTCAACCGTACCGACAATAGCAGGGATCTCCAGCGTTCTTGCCATGATCGCAGTATGGGATGTTCGACCTCCAATATCCGTGACGAAACCCAGGACACGTTCCTGGTCCATCGTCGCCGTATCGGACGGTGTCAGGTCATGGGCAACGATTATACAGCTTTCAGTCAAATGAGTTAAATTGGATTGTTCCAATCCCAAGAGATGACGGATCATCCTCTGACCCACGTCCCTAATATCGGCAGCCCGTTCACGCATATAGTCATTATCCATATTAGCCAAAAGATTGGCGTAAAATTCCACACCATCGTAAACAGCCGCTTCAGCAGTCAAACCTTCTTTTAATTTACCCCTCACAAACGTCAGGAGTTCTTCATCCTGAGTGACCAAGATTTGAGCATCAAGAATTTGGGCCATATCTCCCAATTTAGCTTCTGCTTCCACTCGGATATTTTCCAGTTGATGACGCACCGTACTGAGACATTTATCCAGACGTTGGTTTTCTTCCTCATTGTTATGGTAGCTTTGTTTTGGCAAATTTGAGGGAATCTCTTTGAGCACTAAGGCTTTCCCTATGGCAATTCCGGGTGATACCCCTATCCCCATTATTTTTGACCCTCCATTTTTAAATTAGGCTTCATACATTCAATTTCAATTTTTCTCTTAATCTTTCTTGGTTCTCAAACTCCCTATTATTAACCTATTCACCAAAATTCCCAGCAAACAAAGCTTGAATCTTGTTTTCCGTCTCCACTTCGTCCGGACCATCAATCCTAATTATAAGACTATCCCCTTTCTGGGCTCCCACACTCAGAATTCCCAGAATACTCTTAGCATTATATTCGTTGCCATTTTTAATAAGGGTGACCGCTGACTTACTTTGGGTAGCCGCCTGCACCAACAAACTGGCTGGTCTGGCATGAAGACCTTGCGGATTCGTTAACATATATTCTTTTTCAATCATTTGACAGTCTCCTTTGTAGTGATATTAAAAATCAAGTTGTAGGTTATTTCTTAGATTGCCAATTCGTTGGCTAGATCATACAAAACTTTATCAAATGAGGGCCTCGGACCATAGGCAACCTCTAAGGGAAGTGACACAACTTCGCGATTAACATAAGCAGTCATGCGCTCACTCGCTCCGGAAAGCAAGATTTCGATAGCTTTACCGCCCATAGCAGAGGCCAACACTGCATCAACAGCACTGGGACTTCCACCCCTTTGCAAGTGTCCCAAAACCGTAACCCTGGTATCAAAACCGGTTTTTAACTTAATTTTGGCTCCGATTTCGTAAGCACTGCCTGCCCCTTCGGCCACCAGAATAATACTATGGTTTTTACCCCTTTGATGTCCCTGGAGCAGCTTTCTGATAACCTCTTCTATCTGAAAAGTTACTTCAGGAACTATGATCGATTCCGCACCACAGGCGAGTCCTGCCTGTAAAGCAATGCTGCCGCAATTTCTGCCCATGACCTCAACGATAAACGTTCTCTCGTGGGAAGTCGCTGTATCCCTGATCTTACTCACAGCTTCCAGCACAGTATTTACAGCCGTATCAAAACCCAAAGTCAGATCGGTGCCAGGGATATCATTGTCAATGGTCGCCGGAATTCCCACAACGTTAATTCCCCGACCGGCTAATGTTTGCGCACCTCGGAAAGAACCGTCTCCGCCAATTACAACCAAAGCATCAATGCCATGCAACTTGAGCTGTTTTACTGCTTCGTACTGACCTTCTTCTGTTTTCATATCTGCACAGCGTGCTGTCATTAAAATTGTTCCTCCACGGTGTATGATATCTGCCACTGAACCCAGCTGCATTGCCTGAAATTCCCCGTGAATTAAACCCTCATACCCTCTTTTAATCCCGAAAACTTCCAAGCCATGGTAAATTCCCTTGCGAACTATGGCTCGAATAGATGGGTTCATACCAGGAGCATCCCCACCGCTTGTCAACACGCCAATCCTTTTTATATCACCCAATAGTATCACCTCTCACCCAAAAAACGCTCTTGAAGTAATTGCAAATACGTATCAAGCTGTTTCAAGCTTGTACTATTTAAAGGGGTATTCTCTGTTCGTTGCTTGGCAACAATCGTACAAAGAACCACCCCTTAAACTGAATGCTGAATCTCCCGAAAAACTTGCTTAGTTCCTTATTTTCTAATCTAATTTATACTTAATTTGCGTACTTCATCGAATTTTCTTTTCTAATTCATGAACACGTTTATAAAGAGCGATTTGTCTTTTTATAAGGTTCTTTTCGGCAAGAGCAGTCATGAGCTGGTCTTGTGCATGAATAACAAGGAAATTAGGTGCAGTGTCCTTTTCTAATTGACCTTGAATAAGTTGATTCTGGTATTTATGGCCTTCATAAAATTCCTGATCAGCTTCTTCGAGGTTTTTTTCTGCTTGTGCAAAATCACCATCTTCAGCAGCATCCAAAGCTTCGTAAGCTTTGCCGCGGGCATTGCCGCCGTGCAGGACAAGATTTAAGATGATCTGTTCCAGGTCAAGTTTGTTTTCAATGTTCACAGTTATGCCCCCCCAAAATTTATAATTCTGGAAATTGGTACTTGTAAAGACTTATTTCGTTTAAGCAGCTTCTTGTGCAGCTGCTTTTTCGTTTTCTACCAATTCCTTTTCAAACATTTTGAAGAAAGGATAGTAGATAATTGCAGCGACAACCAAGTTCACTAACTGCAGAACAGCCCCCTGCCAATAACCACCCGTAGCAATGATACCACCAACAAATACCGGAGTCGTGAATGAGGGCTGCGTAACAATTCTCGGTACAAGATCAAAAGCAAAGGCCGCATAGTTAATGGTAACAGCCGCAACTGGAGCCAGGATTAAGGGAATGAACATAATTGGATTCAAAACAAGCGGGGCACCAAAAAGAAGAGGCTCGTTAATATTAAAGATAGCAGGGATGATTTCTGTTCTGCCAATACCCTTAAGCTGTTTGGATGCTGACATTAAGAACATAATCGTTAATGGCCATGTCAACCCTGAACCACCTATGTGTGTAAACATATGGAAGAACGGTTCGGTAACAATTCCGGGAAGCGATTGACCGGCTTTGAGGGCAGCATCATTTGCTGCCAGTTGGGTCATCCAGAACGGATAGGCTACAGAAGACACAACATTCATACCATGGATCCCGAGTGACCATAACAACATCATGAGAATAATTTCAGCTAACGCAGCCGGATAGCTGTCAGACACTGCGACTAATGGTTTAAAGATCTCTAGTACTAATTGAGGAACTGTGATGTGCATATGGGACCATACGATCCATTCAAGTGCCCAAGAAAATGTGATCATGAAAAAGAACGGAACAAGAGCTGTAAACGTTCTTACGACATAGGGAGGAACCCCGGCGGGCATCTTGATAACGAGACCTTTCTGCGTGAAAAACTTCATAATTTTAGCGGTCATAATTCCAATCATAATCGCAACAAATAATCCTTGACCACCGAGGTAGTTTAGAACATCTCCGAAAGAGACTTTGCTTACATCTGTTGCAGGAAAGCAGAGAATCAGGAAGCTGACCATCGAGAGGATACCAGCTAAAGCATCATCTAAGTCCCACCTCGTAGCTAGACTATAAGCTGTCCCGAAGGCAACCATCAAAGCCATAATGCCAAAACTCAAATTAAATGCGGTCATTATTTGGCCTTGGATGGGTGTAATAGCATTATTCCAGGCTGTAATAATTCCCCAGTGAAGGGCTACGGGTGGATTTGAGATAATCAAGAAAACAGAACCTGTAATAATAAGTGGTAATGCAAAGATGCAAAATGCATCACGAATCGATTGCAAATAGATGTTTTGAGCAATTCTGGCCAAGACAGGCATAAAATGCTCATCCATCCACTGCATAAATCGGCTGTTTTTCATTAATTTAGCCCCCCTAATATTTATCGTTAAAATAGGGACTATGATGTCCTTACAAATTGGCCACTTACTTATCCCCCAGCTGACAAGACCAATCGTATGCTACCTCACTCTCATTCAGCCTTGTTAATCCTGGAAGAAAAATTTCGTTGACCTAAGTAAGGACTTTAAAAGTCCTTACTTTTAACTGCTTGGCTTTGCCTTTTTAGCTAACTCCAGGATCTGGTCAAGTACTTTACTGCCGTTCATCATGGCAAAGGCCTGCATATCTACGAGATCTACCGGAATTCCATATTTACTTGCCGCCTCTTCGATCTCCTTCTTGAGATGCCTAACCTGAGGTTCAAGTAAAGCAACGGTGTAATCCGCCGCTTTTTTCTTAAATTCACCTGTACCCCCTGCATCAACGGTAATGTCCAGATTCCTCTTCTTAGCTTCATCTGTTACACTCTTTGCCAGTGAACTTGATGTGGCACCCCAACTGCACAAAATAATCGCTTTCATAATTAACTACCTCCTATTTTTTAATGAATGTCTGGAACTATTTAAATTCTTCTGGTAAAGCAGAAGCATTCTCGTGAAGTAACTCTGAATTAGATAGAGAACAATAAGAAATAAACTTCCAAAGACAAACAAACTTACACCCGCAAAGAAACGGTAGTGAATAATTTCATTGGCAGATTCTCCAAACCAAACTGCAGCTAAGAGAATATAGAATAGCCCTAATTGTTTTTTAGAAATTGAAATTAATTTGCCTTCTGATGTCAATTTACTCACCTCCTTCTAAGAAAAGATTCTCTCTATTTGAATATAAAGCTTTTTAAGAAGAGTTTCTTCCAATAAAGCACGACAGTCCTCCACGTTTGAACTGCGATTAATTTCGAAGACAAAGTCCGAACTCTCGATAATGGAACTTGAAATATCCCCGATGACCTCCAAGCTTTCTTTAACATTTAGTGGTGCAAGCATTAAAAAAGCCGTTGTCACTTTTTCATTTTTGCCCAGTAAATTTATCAGATTAACAGGCTTGTCCAACTGAGCGACGGCAATCATCGGTTCCGCTATTTCAGAGCTGACACAATGATAAATGGCGAAGTTTTTTTTCGGGATAATAATAGCCCCAAGTTTTTCCCTATCCAACAGTGTCCGTCTTAAACTTAAGGCCTGCTGTTGATTCAATAATTTTCGCTCAACAAGCTCATTTAAAAGCCCCTTAATAATAGCCTTGACTTGGGTAAAACTCATCGTTGTAAAACATACATTCTTGGTCAGAACACTAATTTGCGAACTATAATCTTTGATATATCTCAATTGGCTTAACTGGTCTTTCTTATACTCGATTTTTCGCTCCTGGGGTTGGACAGTTATCCCTACGTTTAATTCACTTTCCAACTTTTCTAAATCACTTTCCGAAAAAAGCGGATTAACAACAACAACCTTAATGTCATCTCTTTGAATAGGCACCGTTGATATAATGACATCTAAATCAAAAGTCTCTTTCATTTCGTTAATCTTAAGCACAGACGCCGTTGATACAACATTTAACTGAGGGATCTTCTTCAGTTTGGCCATTAACATTCTAGAAGTTCCTATCCCACTGGCACAGACCAAAAGAGCATTTATCTTTTTGGTCTTATTCTTTAAACGTTCCCGCGAAGCGAGAAAGTGCATCGTAACATAGCCTATTTC
The DNA here is from genome assembly GCF_002196705.1 of Desulfosporosinus sp. FKB. Classification (GTDB taxonomy): domain Bacteria; phylum Bacillota; class Desulfitobacteriia; order Desulfitobacteriales; family Desulfitobacteriaceae; genus Desulfosporosinus. The sequence goes on along the minus strand of NZ_NADJ01000013.1, from coordinate 4,571 downwards.
ATCATCATTAATCTCGAGATCCAAATCGTCTTGCAGAGTTTTAACTAAGGTTAATTTGCACTGCTCAAAAACGGTTGTATACTGATTTTTAATTTGCTGAATTAAAGGATTACGGATCTTAAATCCGTTTTTCAAGCGATAGATTGAATATAGTAGATGAGATTTTAAGTCCTTGTACAGTGTTTGATCTTCTCTAAAATTTATTCCAAATTCAACAGAAGCCTTTTGAATAATTTTGTTCGTCGTGGTAGTCAAAAACTGATCCTCGACCTGAAGGGCCTGAGTGCCAATTCTTAATCCTTGAAGGTGAATAGTAATATACCCGATCTCGGCTTCTGGAATTTCAATGGGAATTTCACTGGTAATATACTGAGCAATCTTTTCGGCGTAAATATAATCTTCCGATTCTTTTAATTTTTCTAAAGTTGAACTCTGAATATCTATTGTTTCTCCGTTAAGCAGCCTTTTAATTGCTAGGGCTAGATGAATCGCTAACTCAATATAGAGTCTATCTTCTATCTGGTAATTCATTTCAGTCTCTAAGTTTATTAAAGCCTTTTCAATAACTTTTAAAGTGTTATGATCCATCATGTTCAATAATCTAATATTTAATTCATTATTGAGCTTGTTGTTTGTAGGGTAAGCTTGATGTTCATAACCTTCTTGCAAAAAGCTTACTAATTCATCGGTACTGTAAGTTTGATATAACAAATCAATGATGGCATGACGAATATTTCCTTCATCAGATTCAATATAAATTCCAACACCCGGTTTAGAAACCAAAATGATATCTTTACTCTCCAACCATTCTTTAATATCTTTTAGGTAATAACTGATTGCTGCACTGGATACGTTAAATTTTTTGGCAAAATATTGTATCTTAATAGGTTCTTTACCTTGCAAAAGATCCAAGAGGATCAGATTTTTCTTGTTCTCAACCTTCATAACTGAGCCAATCCCAGGAATATTCAATTTTAGATGAATAAGTTGTTCAGCATCTCCGTTTAAGACAAGTCCTCCAGCCTCGTTTGCAACTTTAACTCCAAAAGCATGAATTTCTTTATTAATATTGTCAATTTCGCGGTAAACTGTTCGAACACTTATATTATTTTTGTGGGCAAAATCCTTAACCTTTATATTTTCTCGGTTAATCAGCTTCCGGAACAAATCAAGTTGTCTAGAACTAAGCTTAATCATTATGTTCTTTCCACCTTTACCAATTATTTAAACTATATATTGATTAATCATATTAATTACTTTTAATAATAATTTAATTGTTCGAGTTTTATAATTTAAATTATCTAATGTTTATTATAAACGTTAGATAATACATAGCAATATGAACTTAATTATACATTGTCATATTTGTACTGACACTTTTCTATTATTTAAAGTTAAAATCATTAGTTATTACCTTAGTTTTCCATTAAACAATAGTATTTTGAAAGCTATTTCAGACTCATGATTATCCTGAAAGCCGCATGACAGGCAGTTGTCAACTATAATTGCTATATTAGTTTCCATTTGACCGTTAACGCAAGCTAAGCCCTGACATTCTTAGAAAATACTCATTAAAAATACGGACAATACCAAAATAATCGCTCAAGAGTGATTATTTTGGTACGTCTTAAGTAATAAGTAAAAGAACGCTGGAAAAGCCTATTGTCTGGACTCAGAATTATGAGTTATTCTAATACATAAACATAAAAATATACCGCCGATAATATATCGACGGTTAAAAAAGGCTAAAATGTCCACCGGTTCTTGGGGATCCGGTTTATTGATCTCATTACTTCCTGCTTGCTACGCCAATTATCTTATTGGGGATATTCTTACAGATTTAAGCAAGACCAAAATATTCGGCAGCGACCTGGGCGGCACATCCGGTTCCGCATACAACACAACCGTGGTCGTCTCCAGCAGTTGCCGCAGCAGCCTTCAATTGTTCAGGATAAAGAGCCGCCTTAAGCTGCCTGTCCGTGTTGCGGGCAACACGGGCCTTGGCCATTTCTAGATCTCTAGCCCAAGCTTGTTTATTGCCTTTGGCGATATCAGCAATATGAGCGGCCATTCTGGTAGTGATTACTCCGGTTCTGACGTCTTCCTCAGTCGGTAACCCCAGGTGTTCGGCGGGAGTTAAATAACAGAGAAAATCCGCACCACACGCACCGATTAATGCTCCCCCGATTGCTCCGCTGATATGATCATAACCTGGAGTCACATCTGTCGCCAAGGTTCCAAGAATATAATATGGGGCATTGTTGCATAGCCGTTTCTGCACGCGCATAGTTGCATCGACATGGTTAAGGGGAACATGACCCGGTCCTTCCACCATGACCTGAACACCGGCCTCCTGTGCTCTCCTGGTAAGCTCCCCCTGAATGATCATGCCTTGAAGCTGCGCGCCGTCCAACGAATCGGCAATGCTGCCGGGACGGATAGCATCGCCCAGGCTTAAGGTTACGTCATATGCCTTTAATATTTCTAACACACGATCGAATTTTTCGTAGAGGGGATTTTCTTTCTGATTATGCAGCATCCACCCAGTGAGGAAAGCACCGCCCCGACTAACCACGTCGGTTACCCGTCCGGTAGTCTGCATTCGTTTGATAACGTCCATATTCAGAGCACAATGAATCGCCATAAAATCCAAACCATCGGCCGCTTGTCTTTCAATGACCTCAAATATATCTTCTTCTCTCATGTTGACAACACTGCCGTATTTTTCAATCGCTTCGATACCTGCTTGGTAAATCATCGTGCTGCCAACCGCAACATGAGCTAGGGACAAGGACTGTTTTCTCATTCCATCAATATTTTTTCCGGTACTTAAATCCATAAAACTGTCACAACCGGCTTCTTCCGCAATCGCTAGCTTTCGTGCTTCCATTTCCATGTCATCACGATCGCTGGAGGTGCCGATCAGGGCATTAACCTTAATCCTTAAACCTTCCCCGATCCCACAGTATTTAAATTCCTTCCTTTTTTTATTTCTTGGGATAACTATTCTCCCCTCAGCAACTCCCTGCCTGATAAACTCCACATCAAGATTCTCATCAGCCGCTACAGCTTCCATTTCCTCGGTGATGATTCCTGAACGGGCTTTTAAAACTTGTGTCATCTTAACCACCTTTCCCTTCTTAACAGCTATGCTTTGTTGTGTTCAGATACTTAGCGACAATTTCCATGGCACAGTACTTCCCGCACATGGCACAAGCCGTGGATTCCCCACTATTTCGGGTTTTCCTGATCTCTTTTGCTCTCTGCGGATCAAGTGCCAATTCCAGTTGTCTTTTCCAGTCCAGGTTCTTCCGAGCCATAGACATTTCCAGATCCCATTGATGGGCTTCTTTCATCCCTTTGGCCAGGTCGCCGGCATGTGCAGCGATCCGTGCGGCTATGACTCCCTCCTGTACCTGATCAACGCTGGGTACCCCAATATGTTCAGCCGGGGTAACATAACAAAGAAATTCCGCGCCTGCCCAGGCACTGAGGGCGCCTCCGATAGCAGCATTAATATGGTCATAACCGGCGGCGATATCTGTCAGTAATGGCCCAAAAACAAAATATGGCGCTCCCTTACAAAGGCTCTTTTGCAGAGTAACAGTCGCCTTCGCATGATCAAGAGGCATATGTCCAGGTCCCTTAATCATGATTTGCACCCCAGACTCCCGAGCACGCCTGACCAGTTCGCCCAAGATAACCAGTTCCTGAACCTGGGCTCCATCTAAAGAATCAGCAAGACAACCCGGCCGCATCCCGTCAGCCAGGCTGAGAGTAACGTTATATTTTCTGGCGATTTCCAATACCCGATCATATTGTTCATAAAGAGGATTTTCACATTGATTGGCGATCATCCAACCAATTAAGTGAGCACCTCCGTAACTTACCAAAGGGTCGATGCGGCCTTCTCTCTTCGCTCGTTCCACAATATCCATGGTCGTTGCGCAGTGTAAGGCTAGGAAATCAACTCCATCTGCCGCATGCCGTTCAATGACCTCAAACATTTCCTCAGCATCCATTTTCACGGTCGAACCGTACTTTTCCCCAGCTTCAGCGATAGCCTGGTATATAGGAAGTGATCCAACCGGAACGGAAACAGAACTTAGTGTCTCTTTACGCATCGTATCGATATCACCGCTAACGCTTAGATCCATCAGAGCATCCGTACCTGCTGCTAAAGCTGTTTTGATCTTTTCAACTTCTTCACTAATTGTAGCTTTACTACCGTAAAGACCGATACTGGCACTGACCTTTGTCCGTAACCCATTTCCTATCCCTATAGGAACAATAGTCTTATGATGAATATTACAAGGGATTACTATTGTACCAGCAGCAACTCCCTGTCTGATAAATTCCGGTGAGACTTTTTCCCGGGCTGCTACCTGCTCCATTTCAGGTGTAATTATTCCTTCCAACGCTTTCGTTAACAAACTCATCATTATCCTCCCTATATAAATTTGATTTTTCTTGGTTTTCCTCTTGTTTTCATAGAATTGCTAATTCACCAAAAGAACTTATCAAGGATAGAACTTGCATTGAATGCTTAATTCAGAGAAATTGAGTATGGC
>NZ_NADJ01000012.1 GCF_002196705.1 Desulfosporosinus sp. FKB | reverse complement strand
GCCATACTTAATTTCTCTGAATTGAGTATTTTATGCAAGTTCTATCCGTGATAAGTTCTTTTGGTAAGTTAGCAATTCTATGAAAACAAGAGGAAAACAACGAAAAATTAAATTAATATAGGGAGGTAATTTTATATGACGATTGCAGAAGTCAGTGAAAAATACGATCTTACACAGGACACACTTCGCTATTATGAACGAATCAGACTGATTCCTCGTGTTAACCGCAATAAAAACGGAATCAGGGATTATACGGAAGAGGATTGCAGGTGGGTAGAGTTTATCAAATGTATGAGAAATGCGGGTCTTCCTATAGAGGCATTGATAGAGTATGTTGCTCTGTTCCAACAGGGTGATACGACTATTGGAGCCAGAAAAGAACTTTTGACCGATCAGCGTAAGCAACTAATTCAAAAAATGGAAGATATGCAGAAAACGCTAGAGCGCTTGAATTATAAGATCAAGGTATACGAAGGGACAGTCGTTAAAAAGGAAAACAAGTTAAAAAGAGCGGAGGATTAGTTTATGAGTAAAAAAGTATTGGTACTTTCAGCCAGCCCGAGAAAAGGTGGAAATTCTGATCTGCTTTGCGACCAGTTTATGCTTGGTGCAAACGAAGCAGGCCATCAGACAGAAAAGATTTTCTTGAGAGATAAAAAGATTGGTTACTGCACCGGCTGCGAGTCATGCTATACCAACCATAATTGTGTTCAGAAAGATGATATGGCGGAAATTTTAGAAAAAATAATTAACGCTGAAGTCATTGTCATGGCGACACCGGTTTACTTCTATACGATGAACGTTCAGATGAAAACGTTGATTGATAGAACGGTTTCTAAATATCAAGAAATCACTGGCAAGGAGTTCTATTTCATTGTTGCGGCTGCCGACAGCAGTGAGCAGGCCATGGAAAGGACGCTTGACGGTTTTCGCGGGTTTACATTCTGTCTGAACGATGCAAAAGAAAAGGGAGTTGTCTACGGTGTTGGCGCATGGCATAAGGGTGACATTAAGGGCAGCGCAGCTATGAAGCAGGCCTTTGAAATGGGAAAGAATATATAAATTCAAACCACAAACGGAGGTAACTATGAAAGTATTATTAGTCAATGGAAGTCAGCTCAATAAATATTTTTCCCTATCGGAAATGTCTGTTATTTCATCAAGGTATTGGAACATGGTACACGGGCATACACCAGAAGACGTGAAACAGGATTTAGAGGGATTGCAAATAATGCGGATATTGGGACGGAATATGGCCTGGTTCTTAAAATGCAAAGAGGCTGGTATCAAAGCAGGTGTTCCGTTCCAATTTTGTTGAAGGAGCAGTAGGAAGTGCTTTAGCGTTCGAATATCAAAGATACCTTGCACGCCTATCAGATGGCGAAACGCTGCAACGAAAAGAGGGTTATGGCGGAATCTATAAAATGGGGTGCCAGAGGTGCGCGAATCAATTCCATCTCTCCGGGAATCATTGTCACCCCGCCGGCCATTGACGAGTTTAACGGCCCCAGAGGTGATTTCTACAAGAATATGTTTGCTAAATGCCCGGCAGGTCGCGGCATCATTCCGTTTCCACTGGATTTCTTGGGTCAACGTACAGTCGATGGTCGAAGTAGTGTTTGTGTTTAAGACGGGGGTCGAGGTGAGGGAGATATTTTAAGGTGAAACGTCGGTTGAGGTTCAAAGTTACCTTGACCGGCGTTTTGTGTCCTCATGGCTAAAACGTTGTATGATGGTTCATAGGAAATTTTTAAAATACGCATTAGGAGGATAATGGTATTTTGGTAGTATTACTATTTTAATCTAATGTTATTTTCACTATCCATTTCAAATTGATTCCGTCCTAATTCATGAAATCAACTTTAACGGGAGAAATGTGGCACTAATGACGATCATTCAAAAAGGAGATGATATCAAGGAATGATTATCAAGAATTTTAAAGGAGAGACTGACAATGCTTATCCGTAAAAACTTATATGGACCAAATGATCTAGAGAATGAAGCCTCCCTTGAAACGATTATTAAGGATAATGAACCTAAAATTATAAACTTGATATACGGAATGACAGGAGATTATCATATCGCCCAGGACTTGGCCCAGGAAACATTTATAAAGGCATTCCAGTCAAGGCAATCGTTCAATGGCCAGTCTAAAATCTCGACATGGCTATACCGTATAGCCGTTAATACAACAATCGACTACCAACGCAAACGATTTGGTCGTAAAGAAAATCCGGCTGAAGAACTTGAAACAAAACTAGACGAAACTCAAGACCCGGATCAAAAGTGTCAAAAAACAGCGATGAGAAAGATGCTGTTTAAGGCGATTTCACAGCTGCCAAATGAACAACGTGAGGTGTACATTTTAAAAGAAATCAATGGATGCTCTACTAAAGAGGTGGCGGAGATCCTTAACATTTCGGTTGAATTGGCGAAGTGGCGACTACACAGGGCACGGATGCTCCTTCGCAAGTCTTTAACTCAAGGCAATGGCTATGAGAATATGGGTTCGTTTAAATTAACTACGGCTGGAATAGAATAAATTATCCATTAGGAGGAAAATTCAATGATTACAGGTCAAATGAAAATTACTGAAATTGTAGAAAAGTATCCGCAGTCCGTCGAAGTGTTTTTAAAACATGGCATGCATTGTTTCGGATGCATGGCTGCCCGGTTCGAGAATCTTGAGCAAGGTGCAAGGGCTCATGGTATCGATGTAGCAAAGCTGCTTGAGGATCTCAATAAAGCGATTGAACAGGATTATTGTTTGGTAAGAAAGGTTTAAAACGAGGTGTTAACTATGAATAAGATGCCTGGTTGTGTTTGTTGGGCACTATGAACCAATCGCCTCTTGCTAAAGAATTAATTTCTGTAGCAGGAGGTTTGTTTTATCCGTTAATGATACAAGTATCATGACTGAGCGAGAAGACTAACATCATCTAGCTATAAATAATTTAACATGAACTTTTTTATAACTTCCCTATCCTTTTAAAAATCTTTCCGTCTTAATATATGAAAGTAGGTTGGCGCCACCTATTGAACTTTAAAAACGTTAATTTTAGAAGGAGCTAAAAAATGAAAAATATAATATTCGCTACAGTTGAGTCCAACAGTTTCTTAATTTTGCGTCTTGCGTTGGGAATTATCTTTTTCGCTCATGGAGCTCAAAAACTTCTGGGTTGGTTTGGCGGTTACGGGTGGACAGGCACTATCGGTTTCTTTTCTTCATTGGGTATTCCCGCTGCATTAGGCGGTTTAGCCATATTAACCGAGTTCTTTGGCGGGATCGCAATTATTTTTGGCTTTTTAACTCGTCCGGCTGCACTTGGGCTTGCCATTGTTAATTTGGTAGCCATAGTCAAAGTCCATGGGGCTAATGGGTTCTTCTTAAATGGCCCCGCTAATTCCGGTATTGAATACGTTTTTGCACTGTCCATGATTTCCCTCTTCTTGCTAATTAAGGGTGCAGGATCACTCTCAATTGATAATGCCATTTCAAAGAAACTAAAATAACGGAGGATAAAATGTTAAAATCACTCATTTCAAAAATATTTTCCAAAGAACAAAGCCAAGTAGTATGCGGCTGTATGAACGTCACCGATCTAGACATCAAGAAGGCGATCAAGAATGGCGCCAAATCCTTTGAAGAGGTTCAAGCCGCAACGAAAGTCGGTACCGGTTGCGGAAACTGTGTTGAGAGTAATAAAGTTTTAGTTAATGAGTTATTGCTAAAAAAGAAAATTGCTGAAAACCAAATTGTATGCGGATGTATGAAAGTCACTGCCCAAGATATCGTAAATGCAGTCAAGAATGGCGCCAAATCCTTTGAAGAGGTTCAAACCGTAACAAAGGTCGGAACCGGTTGCGGAAATTGCGTGGAAAGCAATAAAGCATTGGTCGCATTACTGTTAAAATGATTAAAGATTTCTTACGGTATAGATCAAAAGAAGCCTTTTCACGTTCGAAGAACTGATTCCATATTATAGGAAGATTGGAAAGGGAGATTGAATAATGGATAAACCGGTAATCGCTCAAAAATACCCGTTCCTGTAGATCTTAAAAAGGGTGAAACTTATTATTGGTGTACTTGTGGCAAAAGTTCTACCCTACCGTTCTACAACGGAGCGCATCAAGGTACTTCCTTTACGCCGATGGCATTTATAGAAAAAGATGAAACTGCTTATCTTGCACGTTGCCAGGGCGGGTGTGTGACGGGAAACTGTCATGCACGGTGTGGAACGGGAGAAAAAGCGGAGATAACATCAAAGCCTTACCTATCGTTATTGTTCATGGCTAACGAAAGGCTCTCTCTTTAGTTGAGGGAGCTTTTTTGTGTTTGTTTACGGCAGAAAGATTTGGAATTCAACGGATAAACGATTAAGAAGGATTATCTGGCGGTGTAACAATAAATAGTATCCAAAGGAGAAAAAGAATGCGAGAGTAGGCATATCGATGATCAACTTTTATGTAGTCTTTGTCAACACTTTACTGGTTAACATATTAACTATAAAAATCCGGGTGGTTCAAATAAACGGGATGTAGGTAGATTTGTGTGTAATACAAATCTACCTACATCCCCATTTTTGCTTCAATCCTCAATATTAATTAGATTGCTATTATACTTTATTTTTCCTCTAAGTGCATCATCATAGAATTGTTGTTTATTGTCAATGAAATCAACACTTTCGTTCAATTCTACTATTCTATTCATTAAATCTACCTTCAGCTTATCTAACATTATCTTGCGTTCAGGAATGGTTGATTGACCTTTCAGACATAGGCTAAGATAGGTTTTCATATCTTGAATACTCATTCCACATTTTTTAAGGCAAGATAAGCTGTTTAGCCAATTAATATTTTTATCATCAAAAATTCTATAGTTGTTTTTATCTCTTTTGACATTTGGGACTAAGCCCTCGTTGCAATAAAACTTTAGAGTTTCATAAGTCATGTTTACTTTTTGACATGTTTCTTTCATCGAATACATGAAATTACCTCCAAAAGGCATAATAGTATTTGACCGGTAGTAACAACCGGGAATTATAATCGTATTGTACGACAAAATACAGTGTGAATCAAGGAGGATAAAAATGGAATATGTTATTTTGAACAATGGGGTAAAAATGCCAGTCTTAGGATATGGAGTTTATCAAGTATCCCAAGAAGAATGTGAAAAATGTGTATTAGATGCAATTAAGGTAGGTTATCGTTTAATTGATACTGCACAATCGTACTTTAATGAAGAAGCAGTAGGAAATGCTATTCAAAAATGCGGTATACCTCGTGAAGAATTATTTATTACCACAAAAGTATGGATAGATAATTATGGTTATGAAAAGACAAAAGCATCTGTATTGGAATCCATGAAAAAGTTAAAAACGGATTATTTGGATTTGATTTTGCTGCATCAACCTTTTAGTGATTATTATGGCTCTTATCATGCTTTAGAAGAAATGTATAAAGACGGAAAAGTAAGAGCGATTGGAGTGAGTAATTTCTATCCTGACAGACTGTCTGATATCTGTGCTTTTAATGAAATCACTCCTCAGGTCAACCAGGTGGAAACAAATCCGTTGAACCAACAAATAAAGGCTCAAGAGAATATGATTAAGAACAAAGTTCAAATTGAAGCATGGGCTCCGTTTGGTGAGGGCAGAAATAATATATTTTCTAACTCTACTTTAGATAGGATCAGCAAAAAATATCAGAAGACAGTTGCTCAAGTTATTTTAAGATGGTTGATTCAAAGGGGTGTTGTTGCTTTAGCAAAATCCACTCATATAGAAAGAATGCAGGAAAACTTTGATCTATTTGATTTTGAATTGTCCAAAGAGGATATGGAAACCATTATGACATTAGATACTGGAAATAGTTTGTTCTTTTCCCACCAAGAAGCAAGTACTGTGGATTTCTTCGTTGAACTTATTAATAAAAGACGAATATGAAATAGGAGTCTTATAAATAAAGCTAGGAGGAAAATGATATGAAAGTACTATTGATAAATGGCAGTCCAAATATGAAAGGATGTACCTATACAGCATTAACAGAAGTAGAAGAAACTTTACATGAAGCAGGTGTCGATACTGAAATCATTCATGTTGGCAATAAGGATCTTCGTGGATGTATGGGATGTCGTCAATGTAAAAAGAATGGAAAATGTGTATTTAATGATTTAGTTAATGAAGCTGCGCCTAAATTTGAAGAGTGCGATGGAATCATTATTGGTTCGCCAGTATATTTTGCCTCGGCAAACGGAACTCTTGTCTCATTTATTGATCGATTATTTTATAGCGTTCCATTTGACAAAACAATGAAGGTTGGTGCAGCAGTTGTTTCAGCGAGAAGAGGAGGATCTTCTGCAACCTTTGATGTAATCAATAAATATTTTACGATTTCAGGTATGCCAGTTGTTTCTAGTCAATACTGGAACAGTGTTCACGGATACACACCAGATGATGTTCAAAAAGATGAAGAAGGATTACAGACAATGCGTACATTGGGTAAAAATATGGCATTCTTAATTAAGAGCATTTCATTAGGAAAAGAAAAATTTGGTTTGCCAGAAAAAGAAGAAAGAAAAGTTACAAATTTTATCCGCTAAGATAAATGATTAGCGATGATTTGTCTGACTAAAGGGGAAAAGTACATGCAAAAGCGTCAATTAGGAAAAGGCGGCTTGGAAGTATCAGCAATCGGGCTTGGGTGCATGGGAATGAGTCATGGTTATGGCCCAGCGTCGAATAAAAAAGTGGCCATTTCTCTAATCCATGCGGCAATCGACCGGGGTGTTAATTTTTTTGACACCGCCGAAGTTTACGGACCATATGTCAATGAGGAGTTAGTCGGTGAAGCACTTGCCCCGTTCAAGGGGGAGGTAGTTATCGCTACCAAGTTTGGTATTAAAGAGGTTAATGGCAAGCAGGCACTTGACAGCAAGCCTGAGACCATTAGGCAGTCCGTTGAAGGCTCCCTCAAACGCCTGAAAGTTGAAGCCATTGACCTATACTATCAACATCGTGTTGACCCAAATGTCCCGATCGAGGAAGTGGCCGGAGTAGTACAAGACTTAATTAAGGAAGGTAAGGTTAAGTATTGGGGGCTTTCCGAAGCAGGAGTACAAACAATACGCTGTGCACACGCGGTTCAGCCGCTTACTGCAATTCAAAGTGAATACTCAATGATGTGGAGAAATCCTGAAGAAGAACTGCTGCCTGCCCTAGAGGAACTTGGAATCGGTTTTGTTCCGTTTAGTCCACTTGGCAAGGGATTCCTTACTGCAAAAATTGATAAGAATGCAACCTTTGCTAGTTCCGACTTTCGCAACATTGTTCCGCGCTTTAAACCGGAGAATCTCGAAGCCAATCAGGTTTTGGTCGAACTGATAAAAAAGGTTGCTGTAGGTAAAAATGCAACTCCAGCACAGATCTCGCTAGCATGGGTACTTGCCCAGAAACCGTGGATTGTTCCGATTCCTGGCACGCGCAAAATGGAGCGCCTGCAAGAAAATCTTGGCGCAGCGGACATCAAGCTGACTCTCGATGAAATAAATGATTTGAACGAGGCGCTCTCGAAGATCGAGATTAAGGGGGATCGCTATCCGGCAGGTTCAGAATACGCAAATAGAACAGGTAAATAAGGAACAAATATTCCGGATATTAGTTAGAGTAAGTAGCTAAGTCTTACCGAACGCAAATCCCTCCTTGACAACTATTGCTTTTTAAGTGATGAATGCTTGTCAAGGAGGGATTTCTATATGACTGATGAACAAAGGCAAAAGATTAAAATATTGCGATACCAAGGGCTCGTCTCTTTACTAAACTCACGGCACGAAAGGCCTCCAATAATAGCAATCATTAGTAATTGAAGAGGTGTTAAAACGATAATGTCTGAAATCGGAATGGGAGAAGCTCCAATCCCACCTGATATCGTTGAAAATCTATTTATTAGAGAAGAAGACAGCGGATTTATTGTTTTCATAGCCTTTTTAGGTGCCTTTGTGCCGCTTTCAACAGATGCCTATTTACCGGTGTTTCCGCAGATGGTCCAGCATCCAAATACGACAGCTGATATGATCAATCTAACCTTAGTTCAGCCTGATATTTATGGGCGATTCATAGACGATACATTCAGAATAATTATATCTCTAACTGTTATCGTTTGATTTTACATCTTGATGCATGTAATATTGTGAAATGACTTTATGACCAATATCAGGATGTGTATAACGCTCTCTATCTTGTGTCTTATTCTCGTAATTGATGGCTCGTTTTGGGCAGTGTTGAATGCAGGCCATACAACATTCGCATTGGTGGTGGAATACAGGCTTTCCATCCTCTAGGGTTATATTCTTTGCCGGACAAACATCCCGACATATCCCGCAGGAGATACAATCATCATTGACATCGTAGCCACTATTGCTATTTTGAATTAGAGCAATAAATTTATCATACTTCTCTTTATCTGACTCTTCTAAGTTTGAAATGGGTATGTGCTGCTTTGCAACAATACTATCAATTACTGGTTTGGTATTGATTTCAGCCTTTTTTAAAATGTCGTTGACTTCTATAGGCATGGGATATGCTGTTAGCGCATTTGGATACGAAATAATTTTGGCACCATAGTTCAGCTGTAAACCCCGCTTTTGAAGCAAATTGCCCATTTGTGAAATAACAGCACCATTGTTTCCTGCGTATGTCGCTACACAAAAAATGTAGGTATCACTTTGATCCGAAAACTTCATTTTACGGACAAAGTTTGCTACCATTGATGGTGGACCTCCGGCATAATTAGGAAAGACAAATCCTATACGCTCATAACCAGATGGTATCTCTAATAGAGTGTCTTTGTAAATTGCAACAAGCTCACAATTGGGTAATGCTTTGGCAATATCTTTTGCAACCTTAAGACTGTTTCCTGTACCTGTAAAAAAATAAATCCTATTTTTCATGATTATCACTCCTTAATTTTTCAAATAGCCTCGAAATCAATACATTACTACGCTACAATATCCAAAGCTTGGTATGCCTGGCAATCAAAGTCCAGGAAGTGATCACGAAGGGCTTTCCAGAGCCGATAAATGAGAGTAGCTCCCATTGCTTCAACAGCGCGCTGATCGGTTGTGACCGGGTTGGCAAAGTTATAGAAGTCATGGATGAACGCCAGATGATGTACCATCCGCCAGATGAATGTACCATCCGCAGCGGCTGCTCCACTGTGTAAGCACTCCAGATCATCCAGAGATCCGCGATGTACTGTTGCCCCCACAGAGGTCAACGCTCTAGGTCCGCTTTGTTTGAATAAAGGGAACGGTTATTCCGTTTATGTTAATATTATACGGAACTATAATTCCATTTGTCAATGCCCAATTTTTTAAGTAAAATTAGAAAAGAAGGGGGATTATCACTATGACAGAGAAAGAGCAGTCTTTGAACCAGACGGCTGATAGTCCACAGCCCAATGAGGACAATTTTGGCGATCATTCAAAACCATTGCGGGCGGACGCAAAACAAAACAGAGAGCAGATACTGAAAGCGGCCCAAAAGATATTTGCCGAAAAAGGGTTGTCAATTCCGATTAGTGAAATTGCCAACCAAGCCGGGGTAGGTATCGGTACAATATATCGCCATTTTCCGACGAAGGAAGCATTGTTTGAGGCAGTCAATATTAGTTATAAGCAGCGGCTTACATCAGAGGCTAAGTCTCTGATGAATCATGTCGATCCGGGCAAGGCATTTTTTGATTTATTTTCACGTGTTTTGGATGAGGGTTTTACCAACAGGGCCTGGAAAGACGCTTTTAAAAGTGGTGCCTTAATTAGTGAGACAGCAAACTCAGATGTGTTACAGGATTTTCAATCGGCTATTGCTAATCTTCTTACTCGGGCTCAGCAAGCGAAGGCGGTACGGGAAGATATCGATGTGCAGGATTTAAGCACTCTTTTGTTTAGCCTTCTGCTGGCATTAGAGCAGCAAGGAAGCGCTTCCGATATTGACCGATTCCATAGATTAGTATCCATTGCCATCGATGGTCTTCGTTGTAAAGATGCTTTCAATAAGTTAAAGTGAATAATGATAATGAATTTCAAACCTGACATTTTCATTCTCACTGTGCTTGTTAAACCAACAAATCGCGCAACCGATGCAAGTTGATAATTATACCCGCTATATCCAGGAAAACAAGAACTGGGAGTTTGTTCTTGTTTATACAGACGAATGCTTGCCGATGCCCTTGATGGCAAAATCACCCTGATTATTACTAAATCGGTGTTACGGTTTGCTCGTAATACCGTCGATACGCTAACAACCGTCCGAACTATTGATCACCAATATGTCGAGCCTGGCTGAAATAAGTACTCAATAATTGATACAATTAATGAACATAAAAAGTCCAGTACTACGGTTTTTTAGGGCAAACAGCATCGTTTAAGACGGTGCTGTTAATGTTTTTTGTACCTTTTCGTTAAAAGATGCATCCTATCAGGAACAATTACTACCTTTCGTTAAAAAGTATAAGCTCACAAAGTTTTGTCTCGATATCCTGAGTTTTGCAGTAAAAATATAGTAAAAAGCTCTGTCAGTACAGCATTTATGCGGACTACAGAGCTTTATTTTTCGGCATATTTATGTTGTATATTCAGACTTGATTTGTGGTATTGCAAATTTTTTTGATTTCAGATGTGGTCATAATCTTATTTTCGAGATCAACGCCGAAAACTTTCTCCAACGTCTGCAGGATTTCATCTCTTTGAGATACCCTTGAGACATGGATTTTGGGCTTGCCGGAAGCCCCTATCCTACGGCGAAAACAGTGTTTTCGTTCTTAGCGAAGTGTAGCTAGGTGAGGTTCACAAGTACCTTGAAAATTATATTTGGGCTCATGTATAATTAAATTATAATATTATTTCATAATATATAAGTTATATAAGTATTTTTGCTGTTTCCGAAATTCGGAAAAAATAAGCCTTTAGGGGGGGATGCTTAAGTGAATTACCAATTATTGAAGAGTGCTACCCAAGAGGTTAGGGATGAGTTCGCTCCATGTATCTATAATTGGCGAAGTGGATTGTTTGAAAACTAACTATGTTGTAATTTGGACTTATTTTTTGTGGTACAAATGGCTTTTTTCGAGCTAAATAATACATAGGAGAGTAGTAAATGGAAAAGATCAGAGTCAGATTTGCTCCGAGCCCTACAGGTTATTTGCACATCGGAGGAGCAAGAACAGCATTGTTCAACTGGTTATTCGCAAAAAAGCACAACGGGAAATTGATACTTCGCATTGAGGACACAGACACAGAACGACTCAAGGAAGACTCTGTAAGTCAAATATTAAGCAGTCTCAAATGGTTAGGGATCGATTGGGATGAGGGACCGGAAAAAGGTGGCGAATTTGGCCCCTACTTTCAATCCCAACGGCAAGAACATTACACTAAAGCAGCCCAAAGGTTAATTCAAGAAAATAAAGCATACCATTGTTTTTGTAGTGCAGAAGAATTAGAAGAAGAACGGCAAAAGCAACGAAAAGAGGGGACGCCTTTTCGTTATCAGGGAAAGTGTCGAAACTTATCTCCTGAAGAAGTTCAAGATAGACTAATGCGGGGGATTCCTTCTGTGATAAGGATGAAAGTACCGAACTCAGGTCAAGTTGTTGTTGAAGATCTTATTAGAGGAGCTGTGAGCTTTAATGCTAAACAATTCGATGACTTTATTATCGTTAAGTCGGATGGAACACCCGCCTACAATTTTGCTTGTGTTGTTGATGACCACGCCATGCAAATTAGCCATGTTATCCGGGCGGAGGAACATTTATCCAACACGCCAAAGCAGTGTTTAATCTATCAGGCTTTAGGTTACGAGATACCATTATTCGCTCATCTATCAATGATTTTAGCACCCGATCGCAGCAAATTGAGCAAAAGGCATGGCGCAACTTCTGTTGGCGAATTTCAAGAAATGGGTTGTTTACCGGAAGCTTTAGTCAATTATCTGACTCTACTTGGATGGTCTCCGGCAGAGCAGCAGAGTGAACTCATTGCTCCTACTCAAACGATCTCTGCTTTTTCACTAGAAAAGGTTTCCAAAACCGCTGCTGTATATGACGTTCAGAAACTAATTTGGCTTAATGGGCAATATATGACCACCTATGATTTAGATAGACTAACTCTACAAGCCATACCATTTTTTATTCGGGCTGGTCTAATCAATAACATAGAAGCTGAAGAAAATCGAGACTATATTCGTGACGTCGTAAACACGGTTAGAGAAAGAGTAAGGACTCTAGGAGAATTGACCGAAGCAAGTCGTTACTATTTTCAAGACGTTGTTTCCTATGATGAAAAAGGCCGCGAGAAGTATTTTGTTAAACAAGAAGGCGTTGCGGCTTTGCTCACCAAGGGCAGAAATTGTTTGAATACCCTAGAACGATTTGATGTAGAAAACGTTGAAAGCGCCTATCGACAATTAATGAGTGAGCTTGAGATTAAAGGTGGTACTATTATTCACCCCACAAGGTTAGCCTTAACAGGTCAAACCGTTAGCCCAGGCTTATTTGATGTTATGGCTCTATTGGGGAAAAAGAAATGCGTAGAACGTTTAGATAAGGCCATTGAATATATTCGGAAAATTTAAAAGAGGAATGGGTATATGAAATCGGCATTTGGTATTTTTTCTTTATCGACTAGCTAAAGTGCGTACGGCATCGATAGCGGACTCTGTCTCTTCTAGCGTGTTGAAATGCGAGAAAGAAAACCGGACGGAGCCGGATAGTTTGAGTCCATCATGCATCAATGGTGCACAATGTGCCCCCGCGCGCACCGCAATGCCGTATTTTTCAAAAAGTAGATCGGCGACTTGAGCAGAATCATACCCTTCGATATTGAGAGAGACTATGGGTGTGCGGAGAGGCGCAGCCAAATCGCCATAGAGTGTAACTCCTGGAGTATCTGCCAGCGAATGTGCAAAGAGGCGTGCCAGTGTATCCGCCTGGCCATGAATTGTTGATAGCCCAGTGGATTGTATATATTGTACGCCAGCCAATAATCCTGCAATCCCGTGCGCATTTTGCGTACCAGCTTCCAGCGCATCGGGCAATTCCCGGGGATGTTTGAAGTCGAAAGAATGATGGCCGCTTCCCCCAACATACAGGGATTCGGGCATGTAATTGGGTCCTAAACAGAGCCCTCCGGTACCTTGCGGTCCGAAGAGGGATTTATGACCTGTAAAGCAAAGCGCTGATATGTTTTTCATATCGATAGGCAAAAGTCCAGCGCTTTGTGAGGCATCTACAATGAAGTGCACGCCTCGTGCTGCACATAATTCACCGACAGACTGTATATCGAATACGTTGCCTGTGACATTGGAAGCATGTGTAAGTACTACGGCCTCAGTATCTGGCCGGATGGCAGAGGAAATTGCTTCCCTCGAAATGCATCCTAGGATGTCACAAGGAACAATGGTATAATTATCCTGCCTGTATATGGGTCGCAGTACCGAATTGTGCTCTGCAGCGGTTGTAACGATATGTCCTTTAATTCCGGCAATGGCGATGTTTAAGGCGACAGTGGCATTGGGGGTGAATACAACGCGCATAGGATCGTCAAGAAGCCCAAAGAGTGAAGCCAAGGCTATCCGTGCTTCCATCAACATACGGAGGGCGTCAAGCGCTGGTCTATGCGCTCCGCGTGAAGCGTTGCCAAACGTATCCATGGCTTGTAAAACGGCTTCCTTGACGCAATCAGGTTTTTTTAGAGTTGTGGCAGCGTTGTCCAGATAAATCATTTTTTTCTCCAATCTGTAAACAGAGATTATTTTATATTAGTATAATGCAAATACCTGTGATAAGGAAGGGATTTCCATGATGAGTTTATTATCAAACTGTACGTCCGGCGGCTGCGGGGCCAAGATTGGTCCGGGTGAGTTATCCAAGGTGTTGTCCGGTATGCCTGTATTTGGCGATCCTAAGCTCCTGGTTGGTTTTGATGCATCAGATGATGCTGCCGTTTATCAAATTAATCAGGACACTGCTATTGTTTCTACTGTGGATTTTTTCTCGCCGATGGTGGATGATGCCCGCTCGTTTGGCCGAATCGCAGCTGCTAATGCTTTAAGTGATGTATATTCCATGGGGGGCACACCACTTTTCGCTCTGAATCTCGTTTGTTATCCTGAGAGAATGGAACTAGAAGCCTTGGGTGAAATATTATTAGGCGGCGCGGAAAAGATCCAAGAGGCGGGAGCGGTACTTTGCGGCGGTCATTCTATCTATGACAAAGAGCCAAAATATGGGCTGGCTGTCACCGGACGTCTCGACCCGGAACGAATCTGGCGTAATAACACACCAGCTCCTGGGGATCAGCTGATCCTTACAAAACCACTTGGAATTGGTATCGTTATGGCTGCGCTGCGTGGAGAAATGGCAGATGAACAAGCTGTTCAGGCAGCGATTTCTTCCATGCAGCGGCTCAACAAATATGCAGCGGAGAAAATGCACAGTTTTCCGATCAGTGCCTGCACTGATATCACTGGTTTTGGACTGTTAGCCCATGCAAGAGAAATGGCGGGGGAAGGTACATCGTTAGTATTGTATAGTTCGGAGTTGCCATATATCCCTCAAGCTTATAAGTATGCCGGAGATTATCTGATAACTGCGGCTGCACAGCGCAACCGCAATCATATGCAGGGCTTTGTGGATCTTGGCGATACACCCTTTGCCTTGCAGGAATTGATGTTTGATCCGCAAACCTCTGGAGGACTGTTTCTCAGTGCCCCGAAATCCTGTGCCCAAGAGCTGTTAAGTGCCATTCAGGAAGTGGAACCGCAGGCTAGAATCGTAGGAGAAGTGCTCCTGCCGCAAAATTCATCGATTTTAGTACGCTAAGGAGGAATATTCATGAATAACATTGATTGTATTGGACAGGTCTGCCCTATACCGGTCATTCGAGCAAAAAAAGCGCTGGAGAGCTTGGGGGAAGCTGGCGGCGTGGTAACTGTTTTAGTAGATAACGACATTGCCCGTCAAAATCTTCAAAAGATGGCAACAGGTCTGGGTTATCAAAGCGAGTATGAGCAGAAAGAAAACGGCAATGTCGAAGTTACCATTGTTGCAGGAGAAGGCTGTGCTGTGGAAAGCTGCGCGACAGACGGAGATTCGGGGCTCGTCGTCGCCATCGGCAGGAATTCCATGGGGGAAGGCAGCCAGGAGTTGGGCCAAATACTGATCAAAGGTTTCATCTTTGCACTCAGGGAGCTTGTGCCGCCGCCCACGCATGTTTTGTTTTTCAATTCGGGGTCATACCTTACCAGCAGTGATTCAAACTGCTTGGAGGACTTGCGCGCTCTGGAAGCAGCGGGAACGGTTATCCTGACCTGTGGGACTTGCACCAATTATTTCGAGATTACAGAGAAGTTAGGGGTCGGTGAGATCACCAACATGTACGGCATCGTTACAGCTATGGCTGGGGCGAAGCGGCTTATTAATCTTTAGGAGGCTATCTGTGTCTTATATTCTTACGTTTGCCAACACGCATGCGGCTATTTTGGCCGAAAAGGCGCTTTTGCAGGCTGGATATTCGGTAGGGGTGATGCCATTGCCATCCGGTATTAAAGCTGGATGCGGCATCGCGCTTCGGGTAGATGATTATATTGCGTCAAATGCATTTTTGAAGGACAATAACATAGTTGTCGCAGCTGTCTATCAAACGTCGGCAAATGCACATGAGACTGTGTACAGCGAGGTAGTGCTATGAATATGCTTTAAGCGAGACAAGTGAACTCGTTCAGCTAAAGCTGAACAACGGGGAACCACTCCCACTTCTACAAGTGGGAGTCTTACGATTACGATTAGATGAAGACCTAAAGAGCGACATACAGGAATAGGCCCTGACATTAAAAAAATTTCAAAAATGACTAGACATATTAGTTGTAAATGGATTATAATAAAGGCCGTGACATAATCCAAATCAAATGATTATGCATAACGTAATGGTGATGCTTATTGAATTTAAAGGCATCTAGTATTCCGGGATTGTGTAGTGGTAGCACGTGTGACTCTGAATCACATAGCCTAGGTTCGAATCCTAGTCCCGGAGCCAAATTACGGCCCCATAGTCAAGAGGCCTAAGACGCTGCCCTCTCAAGGCGGAAACACGGGTTCGAATCCCGTTGGGGCTACCAATTTCCGCGCCACTAGCTCAGCTGGTAGAGCATCCGACTCTTAATCGGCAGGTCCCTGGTTCGAATCCTGGGTGGCGCACCAGAGAATGTATTATCCCGCAAGTTATTGCGGGATTTTTTTGCGTCACAAATATTACAAAGTATTTAAACTTCGCCATATACAATCAATCACTTTTAAAACTTCCTCTTCTGTGTTGAAATGACTAAAGCTAAAGCGTACGGTTCCGTGCGGAAAAGTACCCAAAGTTTTGTGACCAGACGGAGCACAATGAAGTCCTGAGCGTGTCATTATCCCATGTTCTTTATATAGAAGATAGCTAACCTCCGCATTATCATGCTTCGGAAAATTGATTGAGATGATTGACGTTCTATCCTGAAGATCGCTCTTTCCGATTAATTGCGCTGACGGAATCTCTAATATCCTGGTCATAAATAGATTCAGTAAATGTAATTCTTGTTCGCGGATTTTATCGATGCCAACTTTGAAAAGGTATTTTAGAGCAGCATTAAGTCCAAAAATTCCAGGAATATTTAGTGTTCCCGCTTCAAATTTATCTGGCATACAAGCGGGTTGAGTCTCTAGTTCGGAAAAACTTCCCGTACCTCCTTCAATCAGTGGTTCTATAGATGGTTCAATCCGTTTATTTACTAGAAAGCCTCCTATCCCTTGGGGACCAAGCAATCCTTTATGTCCGGTAAAGGCAAGTGCGTCAACATTAAGCCAATTCATGTCCATCTCTGTAAAGCCCGCAGTTTGGGCACTGTCCACGATGAAAAAAATGTTATTCATACGACAGAAGTGACCGATCTCCTTCAAGGGCAACATTGTACCGCAAACATTGGAAGCTGCGGTCATAAATACAGCCTTTGTATTTGCTTGAATCAGGCTTGGAAGAGATTCAACTTGATCCGGTGATAATGCCCCTTCCTTATTACATTCCAGGATATCAACCTCAAGATTTCGTGCTCTTAAGTTGTTCAATGGCCGCATAACAGCATTATGTTCCATTGAAGAAACTATGACATGATCTCCAGATTTCAGGAGACCTTTTATGATGACGTTCATGCTTTCTGTTACGTTTTTTGTAAATACGACATTCTCGGGTTTATCAAAGCGAAAAAGACGGCAGAGTAATTCCCTTGTTTCATAAATTACTTCTTCTGTTTGATAGGCTTTTGTATAAGCCCCCCTATTAACATTGCAGCCAATGGAAGATAAGAAATGCGAAACTGTCTCGGCTACACCCGGAGCCTTAGGGTATGAAGTAGCTGCATTATCTAAATATATCTCTTTCATGGTTTCACTCCAAAACTATATATGTTTTCCCTTCGTATACTTTATTGACGTCTGAGCAGCAGATACTTCACTATCGGACCAGCTGTTAGTGGTTTTTGGCGTACTTTAAAATATACTGATTGCCTTTAATATTGTATATTTGTTTAATATCCTGGATTAACAATATACTTAAATCTCCATTATAGTAAAACTCCACTCCTACTGCGCAACTTGTGTTAATATTTCTGGGCACAGGCTTAACTTCTGCTACTATGTTATTGTTACGCAAAAACCTATTAAACCTTATTGCCCCAGAAGTGGTGAAAAATATTGCAAAATATAGTTCGCCTGATTCCATTTTGAGAAGTCTCCTTTTAAGTCTTTATGTACTTAATAAATATTGAAACATGAACTCATCAGGAAAAGATCATTACACAATATAAGTATGTAGAGCCTTTTTAAACTGGAACCATATCGAGAATAATATTACTAATCTAGTTTTAAAAAATGAAAGCCTACAAACCGGATTATACAAACAGGACACGATAGGACGGAGTAAAAGGTATGAAAATAGAAATAGAAGAAGAAAAAGAAAACAACAGGCGGAATTATAGTTGTGGTTGGAAAAACTTTGAATGGCGTTGTTGAAATTTTCTTAATAAATATTTAAGAAAGACTAGCTTATAAAGTTTCGAAAGGCTATAATAAGTGTTATAAGTTAAAATGAATGACAGTACATAATGATTATGTTATGATTGACTATGTTGTGAATGAGGAGTGAGACATTTTGGAGTGGTTTACTTTAACCATTGATGGACGAGAAGTCAGTGTCCCAAAAGGAACGACTGTGCTTGAAGCCTGCCGCATGCATGATATCTCAATTCCGACCTTGTGTCATGACCCGGAACTTACCTCTGCCGGCGCTTGTCGTTTGTGTATCGTCCAAATCGAAGGGATGCGTAATCTTCCCCCATCTTGTGTGACTCAGGTTACTCAAGGCATGGTCGTTCAAACTCAAAATTCCAGAGTTCGGGCAGCCCGCAAAACAATTCTGGAACTGTTGGTTGCGAATCATCCGTTAGATTGTATGACATGTCAGAGGATGGGAAATTGCTCTTTAACCCAATATGCTTATGAATATGGTGTTACCGGAAAGCTTTATCAAGGTGAGCGCCGTCATCTTTCCGTGGACGAAGGGAATCCCTTCATTCTAAGGGACCCCAATAAATGTATCTTGTGTGGTAAATGCATTCGGGCGTGTGATGAGATCCAAGGACGGAGCGTTTTGGATTTCTCTTTCCGTGGGTTCGATACCCAAGTCGGTCCGGCTTTTAATCTTCCCTATCACGAATCTGATTGCGTCTTCTGCGGTTCCTGTGTCTCTGTCTGTCCGGTCGGAGCGTTGACCGAAAAGAAGATGGTCGGCAAGGGGCGTCCTTGGGACATTGCGAAAGTTCAAACCACTTGCCCATTTTGTGGGACAGGCTGCAACTTCGATCTCAACGTGAAAGACGGAAAAGTCATTGGCGTAACCTCAAACCCCAATGCCCCGGTTAATGGTAAAGCGTTATGTGTCAAAGGGCGGTTCGGGATGGATATGATTTACAACCAAAACCGTTTAACAACTCCTTTAATACGAAAAGAGGGTGCATTGGTTCCTGCAGAATGGGATGAGGCCTTAGATTTAGTGGCGAAAAAGTTTCGGGAAATTAAAGACAATTATGGAGCGAATGCTCTTGCTGCCTTAAGTTCAGCTCATTGTACGAACGAAGAAAATTACCTCATGCAAAAGTTCATGCGTGCTGTTATCGGGACCAACAATATCGACCACTGCGCCAGGGTCTGTCATGCTCCTACAGTAGCCGGACTGGCGGTTTCGTTCGGGTCAGGAGCTTCAACGAACTCCTTCGACGAAATTCCGGATGCCAAAGTTATGTTTGTTATTGGGGCTAACCCTACAGAAGCTCACCCTGTTGTTGGAACCAAGATGAAACAAGCCTTAGCCAAAGGGGCAAAGCTAATTGTCGCTGATCCTCGCAAAATTGAACTGGCAGAGAGTTCGGATCTATGGCTAAGACTTCGCCCTGGGACAGATGTTGCTCTGATAAACGGAATCATGAATATTATACTGGCTAATGGTTGGGAAGATCGCTCGTTCATTGAAAAACGTACGGAGGGGTTTGAAAAATTCCACGAGAACCTTGAAAATTACCCGCCGGAATTAGTGAGTCAAATCACTGGTGTTCCCCTGGAACAGCTTATTGAGGCGGCTAAAATCTATGCTACGGCAGAACGGGCCATGATTTTCTATACCTTAGGGATAACAGAGCATACCACAGGTACGGATAACGTGATGAGTTTGGCAAACCTGGCTATGCTAACGGGCAATGTAGGTAAGAAGTATTCCGGAGTCAATCCCTTGCGCGGGCAAAATAATGTTCAAGGTTCTTGCGACATGGGGGCATTGCCTGGCGACTACCCAGGGTACCAGAAGGTCGCAAATCCAGAGGTCCAAAAGAAATTTGAAGAAGCATGGGGCGTAACGCTAAGTCCAAATATTGGACTCATGCTTCCAGATATGTTTCCGGCAGCTAGTAACAAAGATTTGCGCGCTATGTATATTATGGGCGAAGATCCGGTGGTTACCGATGCCGATGCCAATCATGTGCGCAGGGGAATGGAATCCCTCGATTTCCTCGTAGTACAAGACATCTTTATGTCGGAGACGGCTAAACTGGCGGATGTTGTTCTGCCAGGGGCTAGTTTTGCAGAGAAGACCGGAACATTCACCAATGCCGAACGGCGAATACAGATGGTCAATCAGGCTATCGAGCCTATTGGTAATGCTAAAAGTGATGGGGAAATCATTTGTGAACTCGCCAAGCGCATGGGTTATCCATTTTTCTATAATTCTTCAGCAGAAATCATGCAGGAAATAGCAAATCTTACGCCTTTGTACGGAGGGGTTACCCATGAGCGTCTTGGGACGCAAGGACTGCAGTGGCCTGTACCGAGCCTTGAACATCCCGGGAGCAAGGTCTTACATCAAGAAACTTTCTCGCGCGGCAAAGGACTTTTTATGGCGATTGCCCATCAGGATGCTAATGAGCTGCCTGATGAACAGTACCCGTTCCTTCTCAGCACAGGCCGTAAACTTTCACATTATAATGTTTTCACGCAGAACTCAGAAGCACTCGATAGCTATTCTCCGGAAGAATTAGCAGAGATCAACCCGTTGGATGCTGAACGTCTCAGCTTCGAAGAGGGAGAATTGGTAAAAGTGACATCTCGGCGTGGGGAACTGGAAACAAAACTAAAGATAACTGAACGAGTACCGCCCGGCATGGTTTTCATGACCTTTCATTATAAGGAAACACCTACCAACGTCTTAACCAATGGAGCTTCTGATAAGGTTTCTAAAACGTATGAGTATAAAGCCTGTGGTGTACAACTTGCAAAAATTGGTTAAACCAAAAGTGAAGACTTTGAATATAGTTTTAATAAAGGAGTGACCATAATGGTTAAAATAACTGAACTTGCAGCGCAAAAAGTCAAAGAAATACTCAAAGCCCAAAATAAAGAAAATTCATCCCTTCGTCTCTATCTTGCAGGGATGGGCTGCAGCGGCCCGAATTTTGGCATGGCTCTGGATGATTCGAAAACGGATGAAGATATTCTGGACGAAGAATACGGAGTTTCTATCCTCACCGAGAAAAAACTCTCTGATTATTTAGAGGGAGCCACAATAGATTATATTGATACAGAAAACGGCGGAGGCTTTGAAATACGTCCGGCAGTACCCTTTAATGGCGGAGGATGTGACAGCGGCTGCTGCGGAGGATGCGGCGGCAGCTGTTAATATTGCAATTACGCGACTAGCTCAGCTGTTAGAGCATCCGACTCCTAAACGGCAGGTCCCTGGTTCGAATCCTGGGTGGCGCACCATAGAATAATTAATCCCGCAAGTAATCTTGCGGGATTCTTAATATTGGGAGCTGGTGGGATAGGGGCTGATGCTATTACCTATGGATAACAGCGTTTTAATGCGCCCTGTAAGCTTTCAAAAACCTAATGCTTTGACAAAGTAATCTTGAAAGCGAGGATCTGTGGAAAGCTCCAAAACCTCTAATTTACGTTTCAATTCGTTGATCTCTTTCAGCACATTCTTATTGAGCAGGGCCAAGCGGGCGCCTTCTACAGAGGAATTGCCGACAAAGGTAATTTTTCCTCGAAATCCTTTGGGAAGGAGGCCAATCTCACGGATACTATCCGGATTAATATGATAACCGAAGGCCCCGGCAATAACTGCTTCTTCAAGTGACTCGAGCGGAAGACCGGTTTCTTCAAGGAGAATAGATACCCCTGCTGCTATGGCGCCCTTGGCCAGCTGAATCTGGCGAAGATCTGACTGGGAAATGTAGATCTCTTCGGTGAGATAAAATTTTTTATCTCGGATTCTGGCTTCAATTCTGGGGTCGAGTTTAGGATTAAAGCGGCCACTCGCTAGAACTATTTTCCGCTTAACCAATGATGCTGTGATATCAATAAGACCGCTCCCACAGATTCCCTTGGGTTTGGCATCACTAATTGTTGTGAATTTAAGCTCATAATTATCATCGATAAAAAAAGTATCAATGGCACCTTCTTCCGCACGGCAGCCGCAGGAAATGTTCATACCTTCCAAGGCCGGACCGGCAGCCGCTGAGGTGGCAAGGAGCCTGCCGCCAAGATTAGCCACAATTTCACCGTTTGTTCCGATATCTAAAAAAACTGCCGGATGATCTATTTTTACAAAAGCCGTAGCTGCCAGACCGGCAAGTATATCAGCCCCCACATACCCTGAGGCGGAAGGCAAGAGGACTACCAACCCCGCCGGGTTGATCTGCATACCGATCTCTTTAGCATTTAGGTTAACTTGCTCCAAAAAAATCGGACGATAGGGCGCCCGGGCCAAGGAAGCAGGGTAGATCCCCAGAACAAAGTGCAGCATGGTCGTGTTTCCTGCGATAACTATCTGGTAAACACGCTCCGCTCTTTCTCTGGTTGCAGTCAGTTCGAGCACAAGTTCATTCACCTTATGGAGAATAGCTTCTTGAAGACGGTCGGGTCCTTGAGGATTTTCCTGGCAGTAACTGATCCGTGACAAGACATCACCACCGAACTCCGTTTGCGGGTTTAGACAGGATTTTTTGAGAAGGGTTTCTCCGGAGGTCAGGTTAATAAGATAAGCGGACAGGCCGGTGGTTCCAATGTCTACAGCCACCCCCAGGATTTCGCTTGGTTCGCTTCCCAGGTCAATAAGGAGATGATCCCGAATGACACCGTAGCTCGGGAGTGTGCCCCTTAGCTCCAGTTTGCCCATCTTACGATAAAGATCGGGCGAGTCACAGCTATAAGAGAGGCTTTCGAGATAGGGCTGTGCTGTTCTGGCAAGAGGAGGCAGCAAAACTTGTTTGACCGAACTATCAAGTTCAATCTCAACCTCCAAACCATGATCAATGGTTTGGAGCTGTTTTTCTTTGGCCAAAAGCTCAATCCAAACGTCACCCTTTACTCTCGCTTGGCAGGCCAGACGGATGTTAGGCTCATTGATGAATCTACATTCCAGCTCCTCGGGGGGAAAGAGGTCCCCCCGGGCAGCGACACGACATTTTCCGCACAGTCCTAAGCCATTGCAGGGTGTCTCTGAGACTAGCCCGGCTGTTCTAATACATTCCGAAAGCCGCGTGCCTTCGTTGACTTCTATAGCGAGATCCTCAGAGGGGAAATGCACTGTAACCTTATTAACAGCAAGATCATTACCTGCAGCCTTATTTATCGTCGCAGACATCTTAACTATAAGAACCTTCTTTCACGTAATTAGTCATAGCCCTGAGATTGCTTAGAGGTGTAGCCATACTGAGGCCGCAAGCCGGTGCGGCAATATCGACCCCTGAATGAAGAGCATTGCAGGTGATGGATATGATCTTCGCTTTTTCTCCGCTGTGCAGAAGCTGGGTGCTGACGTTGCCCATGAGTCCTGTCTTAATTACCTTTCGGGCGGCTTTTATGTTGACGATGGAGTCGAAACTTACAGCGTCGGCCTCAACCTCGTTAAGGGGGTCGATGATACTGCGGGCATTCCCGCAGATGTGCAGGATGACGGGGATACTCTCCTGATGCAGAGCCTTAATTATTTTCTGATAGTAGGGGACCGCGAACTTTTGGAAATTGCGCGGTCCCAGAATTTCACCTGTTGCCGAGGGATCGGAGATGGAGATAACGTCTGCGCCGGCTTTAACCATCTCTAAGGCATATCTAATCAGATATTCATTAATGAATTCTAAAAAGCGGGCAGCACGCTCGGGTTCCCGGCGCAGCATTTTGAAAATCAGCAGTGGATCAACGACCGAGGTAGCTGCACTCATATGGCCGGAAACATTGCCAATGACCGGAATACGGTCGTTACGAAGTTCGTGGATCGCTGCTAAAACTACTCCCATTCGGCCCGCGGTGACGTCAACAATCGAATAGTTTTGCATAATAGCTTCAAGGGGCTCGTCATTATAGTGAGTGACTCGGGGTTCGATAAGGTTATCGCCAAGATTAATGCCGGCACCTAGTGCTTCAGCTTCTGCTGTTAGACAAAAGGGTACGCCGTAATTTTCAAAGCCTGCCAGCTCGTTGATTTTCCGAGCAGCGGTTACCATGGCTTTAGCTGAGGAGTGCTGACAGCCTCCGATTTGTTCGGAGATTTCCGTTACGCAGGCACTCATCATGCCGCCCGGGCAAATAACAGGAGGCCGATCAACCTGGCCTCTCTTCAATACTTTTAATAAACGTTCTTTTTCCTCCAAATCAGGCACCTTCTTCCGGCCCTAACGACTGTAACGCAGGACAGATCTTATTTGGTTTTAACGTAACATTTTATCCAACTTTTCAGGATCAATAGGGTAACCTATTTCTCGTGCTGTCTCCATCATTGCTTCAATATTTGTAAACGGCGTTTCCACCGGCAAACTGCAGCCGGACATGATTACATAGCCTTTCGGTGAATCCCAAGCTTGCTGCACGCATTTTATAACCGCTGCGCGGACATCAGCAGGGGTGCCGGCGTACATAACGGCTGAAGGATCGACATGCCCCAGGATTTTAACTCTGTCGCCGACTTGTTCTTTGCACTTCTGCAGATCCACGACATTATCGACGCTGAATCCGGCAATACCCATGGCGACAATGTCTTCCCATATTTTTTCGGTTTTCCCGCAAATATGCATCGTCACGGGGTTGCCTTGATTCGTAATATAGTGCACTAATTTTTTGATATAAGGCTCGCCAAATTCTCGGAAATGCCTGGGGCCGACAATAGTACAGGAAGACATAGGTTCAGAAATTGTCGGTGTCAGACCAACATCAATTATCGCCTGAGCATAGCGGATACAAGTTTCCAGGGAAACTTCGCAAGCACGGTGAATGACTTCAGGATTTGTAAAGAATAGCTTACTCATCCGTTCAATGCCTAATAGGAAAAAGGCATTGGTAAAAGGACCAACAATTCCTCCGGCACAAGGAACTTCATCGCCTAATTCTTCAATCAGATATTTCATGGCTTCAATATGGACCGGCAAGCGGCCGTCTTTATACGGATCAGCTGCTTCTAAACGATTGATGTCACTCAGGTCTCCCAGTGCCGGAGCAGCCAGGTCAGCTGTATTGTCAACGGGAAAATTAATTTTCGCGCCCATTGCTTCAGCCCAAGGGAATAAATCCGTAAAAATTCTTACCCCATCGTAGCCAAAACGACGATAAGAAGCGACTTGAGCTGCGGCAATCAGCCGGGCATTGCTATTAAATTCGGATATCTTACAGCCATAAACCCGAGCTACCCCATTAGCTACATTGGGATTGCAAGGCAGACGATCTGCCATTTCGCCTCGGGCGATAGCTTTAGCTCTTTCCAGCGGTGTCATCCTGTCCTTCATGATGGCTTAAACCTCCTTGACCAACGATTGTGCTAAAACAGCTGCCTTTGAGGCATCTCCAGCATAATAGGCTCCGATTTTGTCGGCGAAGCCTTTGGAGATCGGCCCTCCGCCGATCATCACTTTAATCTGATTCTGCAAATTTTCGCCTTCCAGGAGCCTGATCACTTCTTGCATCCCCTCCATAGTTGTTGTCATGAGAGTTGATAAAGCGATAATATCAGCTTTAATTTCTTTGGCTGTATTTACAAAATCAAGGGGAGGCACGTCGCGGCCTAAATCTATTACCTCGAAGCCTGTCGTTTCCAGCATTATTTTCACAAGATTTTTGCCTATATCATGGGTATCTCCCTGAACAACTCCAATGACAATTTTATGGTTATCCTCAAGATTGTCTTGCTTTAAATGGGGCCTTAAAACGTCCAGCCCGGCATACATAGCATCCGAACACATGAGCAGCTCCGGAATAAAATATTCTTCCTCTTCGTACAAGGTGCCCGCACGGTCCATTCCTAGGGCTAAGCCCTGGTTGATGCCTTCATAGGGATCAAGATTATGAGCGATATAATTCTTGGCGAGCTCTACAGTCTGTTCTTCATCCATATTGACAACCGAATCAGCTAAATCTAACAAGAGCTTAGATTTAATATCTGACATACTTTATTTCCCCTTTTCTTTTAAGTTACGTTTTTTATCAAGCCCAGCAGGTCATATGTAGTTAAGTGACACTGATAATTTCCAGGAAAGCTTCAATTCGGACTTTCAATTGCTCTATGTCGGATTCGGAGTAGTCTGTCTCGATTTGCAAAAAGGGAACAGTCTTCCTCTCCTGCAGGTATTTCTTTAAACTATAAGACTCAATGTTATAGGTATGACATGCCTGCCAGGTGAGATCTACGACGCCATCGACCTTAAATTCTTCGATTAATCGTTGAACAAGTTCGAAGCGGGTGTTGTTCGGCGACATACAAGAACATGGTGTGGCGAGATATTTCTCGGCGATGGCCAATAGAGGCTCTTTCTCTTCGTCAACTTGGTCACAAACACCTTTATAACCTCCGCAGCTTTCGAAACAAACAACATTGCCTCCGTTTTCCTCTATAATTTGGACGACCTTGTGACAGCCGATTCCCACAGGAACTCCGGTTAAGAGTATTCGCGGTGTATTGGTCTTAAAAGGGGAGACTCCTTGATTGGATAATTCCTTCAATTTTAGGGTTAAGCGGTCAACTCTTTGAATGGTTGCTTCTTTGTCAATACTAAAGCCTCGATTATAAAGAATCGTCAGTAAGTCCAGGCCGCTGATGGGTGAGGGCTTATGTTTTGTAATATCCTGTAAGTCTTTTAAGGACCGCCGTTCTTCATTCAGCAGATGGATGGCCTCTCGTAAGTTTTGCTCAGTAATGGTCACGCTGAAGTCCTTTTCCAGACGGTCTTTCAGCTTGGTTATTTCGCTGTGCCAATACTCTAAAGCGTTCATATCCTGAGTTTGCGGCAGTTGGAGCAGGTGGAGAGGTTTTAACTCCGCAAGCAGTTCATACATTTTTTTCTTGCCGTCACAGGTTGTTTCGGCAATCAGAAGATCGGATATGTTAAAGTAAGGGCAGGCCCCGGAAGCGGCGAATCCATAACTGGATTTTATGAGGGGGCACAGGTTGCGGGGCAAAACCTTCTCGGCCACGGAAATTGGGTCCTGCTTCGTACTGCACAGGGGCAGGGGAATGGCCCCAGCTGCCATGACTAACTCCGTTGGGGTATAGATACAATATTTTCCTACAACCTTACGGCCCTCAGCTTTAGCCGCTTGGATTTCCGCAATACTATTCGAACGCAAATTTTCAAATTCACATAATAGATCGGCTTCCACGTTATTACCATCCTTTCTCTTTGGTGATAGTCGCTTTTTGATAGTTGGGGAGTCTTATGATTAGATAAAACTAGGCAAGTCTAAATTTTTCGAAACCTACGATAGCAGCTCCGAGGGCGCCAACGATTTGAGGTTGAGTGGATATATTGAATTTCAGCTTGAATGCGCTGGATAAAATTTGGCAGATCTCAGGATTGTTAGCAACTCCGCCGGAGAAAGTGACCTCTTCCCGCAAGGGGATTTTCGAGGCTAGACTCAACATCTTGTTTGCTATGGTCTGGACTATTCCGGAAGCAATTGCTTCTTTGGGCACCTCCTGAGCCAGGAGACCGATAATCTCTGATTCAGCAAAAACTGTGCACATGCTGTTGATACTTACTGGTTTGCTGTTCGAAGCCAGTTGACCCAATTCATCTAAGGTAATATCAAGAATGCCTGTCATCACTTGTAAGAAGCGCCCTGTCCCGGCAGCACATTTGTCGTTCATGATAAAATCAGCAACTGTCCCATCATCACTGACTGAGATCACTTTACTGTCCTGACCGCCGATGTCGATGACTGTTTTGGTCTGTGGAAAAAGGAATCTCGCCCCTTTAGCGTGACAGGTTATTTCAGTTACCTTTTTATCGATAAAGGGAAGGGAAACTCGACCATAGCCTGTTCCCACGATAATACTGATATCTTTTTCTTGCAGACCTGCCTTGTTGAGTGCTTCCAGAAAAACTGACCGTCCGGCTTCTTTCGGGTTCCAGCCCGTGGGAATTATAGCTGCACTTCTAATGGTTCCATCAAAAATAACGGCCTTCGTTGCCATAGAACCGACATCAATACCCGCGCTGAGCACTTATCTCACCTTCTTTAAAATTCTCATCAGTTAGGCAGACTAATACTGATTTAAACAAAAGCTCACCCATTCAACACTCGTGCTAAGAGTTCTATTTGATCAATAACCTAATAGCTATCTGTTAACATAACTATTATATTATCCATCGCGATAGAATTAAATAAGAAATGAGGGATAAGAATTAAGTTTTCAATTTTAAACAACGTTCCTGTCCCTCTTCGTTTCTGAAATATGGATTTTGCAACAAATGAGGCCTTGGAATGGGAGTTGTCAGACAAATAAGTACTCAATAATTCAAAACTCAAAGAGAAAAAGCTCTCGGCAGGCAAGTAATGTTGCGGGATTATTAATTAATTGGGTTCTCTTTATATAACAGAAAAATGAATGACATATATAATCATATTGTTATATAATATATTATGGAATAAATGTAATAATATTGGAGGTATTAAAGTGGCAGGTAAGATTGTTTTATTAGCCCATTGCTTATTAAATCCATTTTCTAAAGTTCGCGGTTCACCGGATAATTCTGATTTGGCAATCAAAATACATAAGTTGCTCAGAGAGAATCAATACGGAATTATCCAACTACCTTGTCCGGAGCTGCTTCACGGAGGGCTAACGCGCTGGGGGCAGACAAGATATCAATATAATTCTGTTTTCTATCGCAAGCATTGTGAACTATTGGTCGAGGATATTGTGAATCAGGTGGAAGAATATAAGCGCTGCAATGTTCCAGTTGGCCCTATTCTTGGGATCAACGGCAGCCCCTCATGCGGAGTATCGTATACCTGTGAAGGGCCATGGGGTGGTGAGCTTTCTCAGAACCATGAGTTGATGAATAAGATTGACCAATTACGAATGATACAAGGCAAAGGTGTTTTCGTGGAAATCTTAGAACAACGTTTGCGTTCTAAATCCATTACTCTTGATGTTATTGGTATAGATGAGGAAAAACCGGAAGAGAGCTTGGATAAATTACGCTCTTATATACTTCATAGTGAAGGAAAGGAAGAAGACTATGAATAAAAAAATTGCTTTAGCCTTAATTGCAATTGGCATTGTTATTAATATTGTCGGCGGTACTTTGAATACAGCTCTGAAACTGCCTCTCTTTTTAGATAGTATTGGCACAATGCTGGCGGCAGTGATTTTAGGACCTTGGCTTGGCGCTTTAACCGGAATATTAAGTAATGTTTTTCAAGGGATAGCAGCCGATCCCATTACGATACCGTTTGCGATTGTTAATGGTGTTATTGGTTTAGTCGTTGGTTTTATCGCCAGAAAACGAGGATTTCAGGATTATGTTAGCCCGCTGCTGGTTGGAATCATATTGGCCTTCTTGGCTCCAATCCTAGGAACACCCATCGCCGTTTATCTTTTTGGAGGAGTAACAGGAGGCGGAGTAGATATACTCTATACAGTTTTACTGAACTCCAGTCATGAGATTTTTGCAAGTGCTTTTTTGGCCCGAATCCCTGCCAACCTTTTTGATAAACTAATAAGTGCTTATTTAGTGATGTTTATAATCCGACGTTTACCAAGCAATTTAAAAGGTATCGCGGGAAAGGAAACAAATTTAGTTGTTTAAGTCAGTATTGCACAAGATTAAGACTGGGCCTCGTGCTGTTTCAGTACTGTTTGTTCTTATTTCTTTAATGGCTTATCACTCCTGGAAACCGCTATTAGCATATCTGTTAACATTTTTGGCTTTTGCAGTTATCTTTCATGTATTGGGGCAACTAGTCTCTCGTTTGCTGCCCATACTGTATCTAGGATGCGTTATTGTATTGATTCATTCCTTGGTTAATCCGTCCAATGTTCATTATATCTATATTTTCGGTATAGAAGGTTTTAATTACGGACTAATTACAGCTTTGCGGTTATTCAATATTGCTGCCCTAACCCAACTCTTCTTACTGCTCAATCCACTCCATGAAATTATTTCTGCCATGAGTTGGATTCATCCTGATCTTGGGATCATTTTGGCGCTTGTCCTATCGACTCTGCCTGTCATGCATCAACAGATGGAAATTACACTTAAAGTTCAAACTGCCAGAGGACTGCGGCGTGGCCGTTTTCCCTGGCAGCGTTTGTATGCTTATCTCGTCATCTTGATTCCGATCATAGTAAAAGCTCTTGTGCGAGGGCAAGTTATAGCTCAACTTTTACATGTACGGGGATACGGTCTGCATTTAGCGAAGAGAAATCTGGAGCTGGGTCATAGCGACAAAATAGCAATATTTTTAAGCTTAGGATTTTTGATTGTTAATCTGCTTTTGGCAAACGCCAGCCTTTTGGGTGGCTTGTGAAATCATAAAAAGAGAAGGCAATGGTTATGGTGTCTGTTAGAATCGATCATTTAAGCTGTACTTACAATGGAGCGAAAGAGCCGGCCCTCAAGGATATTTCTTTTACGGCAAATACGGGTGAAATCATTGTCATCAGTGGAAATAATGGCAGTGGGAAATCAACTCTCTTAGCCTGTATTTCCGATATTATTCCTTCCGTTATTTCTGGGAGAATAGAAGGTCAAATTCACCGCCAGGAAGATTTAGTAGAAAATAGTTGGGGTGCCGCAGCTATTGGTGTAGTGTTGCAGGATTCGGATGTTTTCTTAATGGAGAAAGTATACGATGAGCTAGCTTTTCCCTTAAGAAGTTCGCAGGTTGAAGGACCAGAGCTAGAAGAGCGCATATTAAAGACAGCACATTTATTGGGGCTGGAAGACTTGCTTGAACGTAAAATAATTTCTTTATCCGGTGGAGAGCGTCAAAAGGCGGCAATCGCTACTGCCTTAGTCGGAGACCCGCCGCTGTTGCTGTTTGATGAACCAACTGAGCAATTGGACCCGGAAAGCGCTGAATTCTTCGGGGAGATACTGATAAAGCTTGCGGCGGGAGGTAAGACAATATTTGTGTGTCTGCATAATCCCCGCAAAGCGCTCAATTGGTTAGCTCGTCACATTATCCTCAAAGGTGGACGGATGATCTATGATGGACTTCTGACGGAGATGAAATTATCTGAAGGAGAGCAGCTATCAAGAAACATTAATCTCCAGCAAGATATTTTGGAAGCGACGGACACTTACGATAATCAGGCATATAGCGAGGCACCAGTCTTGGAATTGCAAAACTTAACTTATCACTATGAAAAGGGAACAGGTATCGAAGACATCAATTTAATAATTAACCGAAAAGAAATCTTTGCTCTAATGGGGCCAAATGGTGCGGGTAAATCGACATTAATTCAACACTTTATTGGGTTGCTCAAACCCCAAAGAGGCAGGGTTTTAGTAAAAGGAAAAGACATTAACGGAGTTCCTGCTTGGAAACTTGCACGTGAAATAGGAATTCTGTTTCAAAATCCGGATGATCAAATTTTTAATGCCAGAGTTGATGAAGAAATCGCTTGGAATCTTACAGTACGCGGAATACCTAAAAACGATGCTGTAGAAAAAGCTCACAAATTGATTACTGATTTTAGCTTAGAAGGTATAGAAGCTAAGCATCCCCATGACCTAAACCGTTCACTTCGCCAATGGGTGGCCTTAGCATCAGTAATTATTACAAATCCTGAGATTTTAATACTTGACGAACCAACTAAAATGATGGATAAAGTTTTTCTAGTAAAGGTAATGAAGTGGTTACTTGAATATAGGCAAAAAGGCGGTACAATTGTACTAGTTACCCACGATTCAGAACTAAGCAAGTATGCCGATCGGACTGGAATAATTGTAAAGGGTTGCTTGACAAACATTAAATCAAATGAAAAAATTAAAAGTAAATTCTTATAAACCGATAGCCGCGGAATGGATGTTAAGATGAAAGTTGTTATGGTTCCAATCGAAATGATGGCGTGATCACGTCATTTAATTCAAACATTGTTTGGAGAATACAATGTGAACAGACTTAGAGACTTAAATGGTAAAAATAGCGCGGCAGGTCTTGTGTCAGGACTCTTAGCGATAACTGGCCCACCTGCTCTTATATTAGAAGCAGCTTCTCATGGCCATTTTACACCGACACAGACAATTCTTTGGATGTTTTCCGTTTATGTGTTCGGCGGGATCTTCAGTATTTTAATTCCGTTATATTATCGAATGCCTATAGTCGGTGCCCATTCCATTACTGGGGTTGCTTTTCTGGTAACGGTGACCTCTCAATTTACCTACCATGAACTCATCGGTGCATATATTATTTCAGGTGTTTTAATGTTACTGGTTGGATATTTTGGCGTTTTTTCAAAGTTGCTCGAATTTGTTCCTAAACAGATTATTGCTGTAATGTTGGCAGGAATGATCACGAAGTATATGATTAATTTCATTACGTCCATTAATCAAATTCCTTTTATCGGCGGAATGGCTTTCATTACTTACTTTATTTTTAGCAAATGGAAAACTCGGATCCCCCCGATGGTGGCGTCTGTTATCATGGGGACTTTTCTCTTATTTTTAACTCGACCTATAAGTAACATAGGAGCTGCAGAGTCTTTTATTGTTCCAACGATTCAACTACCTGAATTCAATTTTCTAAGCTTCCTTTCAGTTTCCATACCCCTTGCTCTGTTAATATTAAGTAATGATGCAGCGGTTGGAATTGGTGCATTGAAACAAAATGATTTTCACCCACCTATGAATCTATTAATAACCTTAAGTGGTTTTTTTTCGATCCTGACAAGTTTCTTTGGAGGACAATCAGCCAATGTGGCCGGAATGATGTCCGCCATTTGCTCGGATGAAGAGGCAGGCCCCAAGGAAAAAAGATATGTGGGAGCGATTGTTTCTGGATTTATCCTCCTTATATTCGGCTTATTCTCTTGGAAACTGGTCCCGTTGATTCGGATTTTACCTGAGGCTTTCACTTCGATGCTTGTTGGCTTTGCTCTGATAGGTGTGTTTGGGAATAGTTTGTCAATCGGCTTCTCGAAACCAACGATGAAAATGAGTACAGCTTTTACTTTTGTCATCGCACTATCCAATGTTACGATTTTAAATTTAAGTGCTCCCGTTTGGTCGTTGATCATAGGCGCTTTCATTGCACGATATATTGAAGATAACCCAATTGGGACTTCAGATTGATTTATAGGAGAAAGAAATAGGGAGCATCGCTCACCACTTAAAAAAAGTAGTTTTGGGACACTCCCTTCGGCTTTTAGGGGCAGAATAAGCATCGGTTTAAGTGGTGCTTATTCTATTTTTGTATCCTTATCGTTAAATGATACACCTCTCTGAAGGTCTGCCAGATTAGCAATATTATATACAACCTTCTAAAATTTCGGAAATATCGAGAGCTTTTAAGGCTTCTCCTACTTCACGAGACGCTATTCCGTCAACGATCATGGTTAAGCAGAAAGGACATGCGGTACCTACATAATCAGTCTTTGCGTCAATTGCTTCGTCTGTACGCATGACATTAATACGGTTGCCTTCATGTTCTTCTAGCCACATTCGACCGCCGCCAGCACCACAACAGAAGCTCTTTTCACCAGTATGAGCCATTTCTTTTATTTCAAGGCCAACAATTTTGAGTAATTCACGGGGCTGATCATATATCTGATTATATCGGCCTAAATAACAAGAATCATGATAAGTAATCGATTTTCCGGTAATATTGTTTAGCTTAAGTTTTCCGGATTTTACGAGCTCAAGCAAGAAGGTTGAATGGTGCACAACCTCGAAATTCCCGTCTAATTGAGGATACTCATTTTTAAGAATGTTGAAGCAGTGAGGACATTGAGTGATAATTTTCTTAACCCCATATCCCTTCATGACTTCAATGTTTTCTGAGGCTAATGTATAAAACAAGTATTCATTTCCTAATTTACGGGCAGAGTCACCACAGCATTTTTCTTCGTTGCCTAAGATTGCAAAATGAACACCAGCCGTTTGTAACAGTTTGACTAAGGCAGCGGAGACTTTCTGGTTACGTGCATCAAAGGCACCTGAACAGCCAGGCCAATATAAATATTCAGCTGTAGGATCTTCTTCGAAGGTTTTTACTCCTAATCCTTTTAAATAGTCGACCCGTGTGGTCCAACCGATGCCCCAGGGATTCCCGTTATTCTCCATATTTCTGAAGGCGAGCTGAGCCTCGGCAGGGAACCTGGTTTCCATTAAGACTAAATTCCGTCTCATATCAATCGTTTTATCAACATGCTCGACGAAAACTGGGCATTGCTGTTCACAAGAACGGCACGTAGTACAGGACCATAAGTCTTCTTCAGGAATAACTTCACCTATGAGAGAACGTATCGGCAGTTCGACGTTCTCTTCGGTTGCAGCGGTTTCGGCTTCCGCTGTTTGATTAGTTAAAGCGTCTTTATGTGCGGCTTTAACTGCCGTACCTGTTTCTTCCATTAAAAGCCGCATATCCTGAATGATCTTTTTGGGATTTAAGTGCTTTCCACTTAAATAAGCTGGACAGCTATCCTGGCAACGTCCACAACGTAAGCAAGCATCCGTATTAAATAAAGTTTTCCAAGAAAACTCGCGTAGTTGACTTTTTCCAAAGGTCTCAAGACTTTCATCTTCAAAATCTATAGGCTCAGGTATTCCGATGGGTCCTCTGTTACGGAAAACTATATTTAACGGACCCAATAGCACATGGAATAATTTCGAATAAGGGAAGTAAGCGATGAACGTCATTGCTAGGAGTAGATGGAACCACCATAAAAATCTATGCAATGAAAGTAACTGTGCTTGATTAAGGGATGCTTTGAGGGGAATTGATATCCATTGTCCAATAAATCCCCATCCGGCCCATGGATCAGGTGTTGCCGCAATACGAGCTCCTTCAATTAGGAAACCTGTTAGTAGTATTATAAATATTAAGGCTAGAGTGATTGCGTCATCCGTTTTATTATCTAGGCGATCAGGTCTTTGTATATAGCGACGATATGCTGCTATTACGATACCGAGGATAGCTGCTAATCCAAAGAGATTCGCTGTCAGCTTTATAAACAGATAAAGCCATCCGTGGAATATTTGTAAGCCAAAATCAGCTTGCAACGTGATCATTGCTGTTGCAAAGGCTAAGAATACAAATCCCCAAAAAATACAAAGGTGCATAATTCCTGGATAAGAATCTTTTAGGATTCGCTTATGCCCGAACCCATAGACAATAATATCTTTTACACCCTGCCATAGATATTTCCAGCGATTCTCAGGTTGCCCTAATTTCCAAAGTGATACTCGTTTGTACACTCCGTAGCCGAAGAAAATAAGTGCAATGATGAAGAACAAATAGAGCCAGTGCTCTCCTTCAATGTTCCAATACACTTGACGTGTGGCCATGCTCATGCTCATCTCTCCTCATTTTGATCTGCTAAGCACCTGAACAAGCACTTCGCAGATCAAATTTACGTTTTAGAATCTTTATTTTTGTTATAGCTAAAGGGTAAAACTTACTGTAGAGTTGGCAAGGACATTAAGACGGGTTTGCGGCAAGGGTATACTTATCAATTATTGATTCAGGCATACTATTAAAATTTTCAGGGGTAACGCCAATGACGATGCTCTCAATCTCCATATTTAACCACTCCTCCTTCATAAATAAAAGCTATGATAAGAACTGCATTTTGTATTTAACGACTATTAATTTATCGTTAAATACTAGAGAACGATCGCGGTGAAGCCCTATTTTAAAGGGTGATTTCAAAATAGACTAAGTGTTTTAATAATTCAAACTAGTTTTATTGCTTTGATTATACCTCCGGGTATAATAAACT
This sequence comes from Desulfosporosinus sp. FKB, assembly GCF_002196705.1. Taxonomy (GTDB): domain Bacteria; phylum Bacillota; class Desulfitobacteriia; order Desulfitobacteriales; family Desulfitobacteriaceae; genus Desulfosporosinus. The sequence goes on along the minus strand of NZ_NADJ01000012.1, from coordinate 80,500 downwards.
TCAATGGCATTTGGCGTTTTTGGAAAGATCCCTACAAACGAATATTCCGATTTGTGTATTAACAATTTTTATGATCCTCAAGCTTTTCCCAAAGCTATTGGAGCTAAAACTAACCTTCTTAATCTTTTAGCTAGCTGAAGGGTATAGAGGAGAGCAAAGAGCAAGAAAAAAGGGAATATTTTATTACTTTAAGCCAGATAAATCGACACAATAATTAAAGTATTAAAGGTAAAATAATAGATAAGAACTCCAAATAAGTTTTAGCATCTGGTGATCGAAAGGGAGAGGATTATTGTCTACTTTACACGGAATGTTTTTGAAGATGGTGAGAGGCTTAGCTCTTTTAGAATCTTGTAATGAAAGAAGTGGAGTTGAGTTCTAATAAAACGAAGGGACCTATAAGGTTGAAGTAATTTAATTATAGGGAGGAATTCAAATGACTGTATTGACTAAAGCAAAGGATTTGTGTGAAGCTATTGCTCAATCAGATGAATTTCAAGAACTAATTAGAACTGAGACAATACTAATAAATGATATCGATGCACAAGATTTGATTGAACGCTTTAATAAGTTACAAACTGAATTAGAAAATCTGTTCCGTCAAGGAAAAAAGGCTACTGCCCAGCAGTTTAGCGAACTTAGAGTTCTGGAAGAAGAGCTAAATAAAGACCTGTCTGCTGGCCCCTATTTTAAGGCACAGCATAAATTTACTGACTTGTTGTCGCAAATAAATAAGATGATAAATGACACAATTCAACTAAAAAATAATATCGGTACAGGCCATTGCATCTGCGGTAAACATACTTCCTTCGGCTCCTAAAAAACTAACAATCTGGAATTTATACTATGAGATGTCACCGTGGACGCAGCACGTGGAGATCGTAGTAAGTTTGAAAACCGTGACATTTTTAAATCCGCCTGTAGCAAGGGTTTCGGGCCTGGGGAATTATTGAAATATACTAACAATGTTAAGGCCTCTGCTTATGCGGGCGGGGGTCTTTTTGTGTGTGATGGAACGTAATGTCGCAGGCAACTTTTATGCTCGGTGTGGAGAAAGGGAAAAGGCGGGCAGAAAAACAAAGTCGTAGACGCCGTGATAAGGCTGGCAGGTGGAGATTTTTTTACGAGGAAATAATTAACATTAAAATACAGAGGATGTGTTAATAATTCATAAGTACATTTATGTAGAATCTAAGGCTGCAGGCTATTTCACCCCTTCGGAAAACATAGAAAACTGATTGATGAGTACAAGCAAGGAAGGCTGGAGATTTATCGCTGCTATTCCAACTGTTTTTAATATTTTTGGTGTAATTAAAAAATATGACTTAGTGTTTGAAAAGGAAGAATAAATGTTAGCGTAACTTCTGTATAAATATGACCGTCCCACGTAAAAATCTGGTTGTGCAAATAATTCAACCGTAAAGGAAACATATCCAGTAAATTCCAAATCATCTATGACAGATAATACCCAAACAATATGATATGGATGGGGTGATTCTTTGTATACCCGGGAACAAATAATTGAAGCAATCGAGAATTGTCTGAATGAACGTGAACAGCAAATAATCAAAACAAGATTTGGACTCGATAATGGAATAACTGTGCCTCTAAACGAAATTGAGTCGATATTTAAAGTTTCACGGGAAGAAGTACGCAAGATTGAAAAGCGGGTACTAACTTATGTGAAGTGTCATATTTAGTAGAAATAAATGGGGGGGGTACGAAACTAAAAGTTAACATAAATCCAATATCTGAGGATTTCTTTGAAAATAGTTAATCAGCCCCGATTTTCAATATTGAAACCGGGGCTGATTAGTATTATGAATACACAATAAAAGGGCGGCTAATTTCTTGCAGAGGCTAAATTTACAGCAGAGCAAAACTTCAGCAACCAAGTGAGGCGGAGTAGATCAAGTAGCCAAAATTGTCCATTGAATATATAATTAGATGAAAATACTATAAATAGCGCATAAGGAGGGTTATTATGTGGAACCAATTAAGAACTGATGAGTATGAAGGAATGCTGGCTGAAACTATCACAATGCCTGGGCATAAAGGTGATCAGATACATGCCTACTTTTCACGACCGCTGGGGAAAGGACCGTTCCCGGGGATAATTTTGATTCCTCATATGCCTGGATGGGATGAGTTCTGCCGTGAGACCGCCCGCCGCTTCTCCCAACATGGTTACCTAGCTCTTTGCCCCGACATTTATTGCCGGTTCGGGCACGGGACTCCAGATGAGATATCGATAAAAGCCCGCGATGCAGGTGGCGTTGCCGATGATAGCGTAATGGGTGATTGTGAGGGGGCTTTGGATTACCTTAATTCTTTACCATATTCTAATGGAAAAGTAGGCGTCATTGGTATGTGCTCTGGCGGACGCCACGCCTTTCTTGCGGCATGCAAGGTCAGTGGTCTTGATGCAGCAGTCGATTGCTGGGGGGGGCGCGTAGTCGTTCCCAAAGAAGAACTGACACCAGCCCGCCCTGTTGCTCCAATTGACTATACATCTGAGTTATGCTGCCCTCTTTTGGGGCTGTTTGGAAATGACGACAAGTTTCCGACGCCGGAACAGGTTGACATGCAGGAAGAAGAGCTTAAGAAATTCGGGAAAAATTATCAATTCTACCGGTATGATGACGCAGGACACGGATTTATGTATTATCACAGCCAAATGTATCGACCGCATCAGGCGATGGATGCCTGGGAGAAAGTTTTTGACTTTTTCGGTGAACATTTGAGTACGGAGAAGAGAGATTAAGATGCAGCCATTTGTTGTTATGGCTAAGCCGGTCGGGTCGCTGTGTAACTTGAAATGCAGTTACTGTTACTATTTAGAGACAGGACGTTTTTTAAAGAGCCAGCATCAACAATTTCGTATGTCGGACAGCCTTTTGGAAACTTATATTCATCAATATATAGCGTCAAGCCCGGGGCCTGCCGTACAGTTCACATGGCATGGCGGGGAACCTACATTAGCTGGATTGGACTTCTACCGCCTTGTTTTGAAACTGCAGAAACGCTACCTCCCGGAAGGATGGAGCTGTTGGAACAATCTTCAGACCAACGGGATTCTGCTGGATGACGAGTGGTGTTCATTTTTGGCTGACGCCCACTTTGATGTGGGGCTGAGTATAGACGGTACACAATGGCTGCATGACAAAAATCGCAAAGATCACAGTGGTAGCGGATCTTATGAACGGGCAGTTGCGTCAGTCCGCCGTTTGCAATCTCATGGTATTCAGCCTGATTTGCTGTGTACCGTAACATCCGAAACAGCAAAAGAACCGCTCGCCGTTTACCGGGCGCTCAAAGACCTTAATACGGGATGGATTCAATTCATACCAATTGTACGGCTCACTGAGAATGGACAGCCGACAGCGGACTCTGTGATGAGCGAAGAATACGGAGATTTTTTGTGTACGGTTTTCGACGAATGGATCCGTCACGATCTTGGACGGCTGGACGTCCAACTGTTCGCGGAAATAGCATTGGTATGGTCTGGAGGGAATGCCAGCTTATGCTGGATGGCACCAACCTGTGGCCGAGTACTCATCGTTGAGCATGATGGTAGTGTATACTCGTGCGATCACTTTGTTAATCCTGACCACCACATTGGTGACATTGAATCTTCCCCACTGAGTGTACTTGTGGACTTACCGGTACAACGCCGCTTCGGGAATGAAAAGCAGACCAAACTTCCACAACAATGCTGTTCTTGTTCATGGCTTGAGATATGTAATGGGGGATGTCCAAAAGACAGGTTCATTTTAGCAGAGAATGGAGAGCAGGGACTTAATTATTTATGTAGTGGGTTACGGCATTTTTATGCTCATGCTGAACAACCCTTGAGACATGTCATGCAGCTCAGAAAACAAGGGTTAACAACGGACGCGATTAAGGCTGAACTGCTTGCCAAGTCACAGGCCCGGTGGCGAGATGTTAGGCGAAATGATCCCTGTCCCTGTGGTAGCGGCCGCAAAGCAAAGCATTGCTGCTGGTCTAAGCGGCTTTAAAGACTAAGCTCTTCGGAACTGCTTTCTAAATTCACTATTTCAAGCACCTGATTTGGTTTAACCCTGCAAAAGGTAACACGAAGGACGTTAATGTTAACTCATTAAACGCAAATACATAAGTATGAGCGTATCTATTGGGCAAGGTACTATTTTAAGAGGCATCTTCTGGATAAGGAAGGTGCTTTTTGCTTATGCTTTGTGCACTTCAATAATAGGAAAACCATGCAACACTACGTGATGTTACAGAGAAACCTTCTTTACACCTGAGTAACCAGAGCTAAGAAGATTTTTGTTCACTCCGGTAGGCGCAAAGAAGGCAATTAGTTTTTATCTCCCTGTAATTTCACTAGAAAGCCCGGGCTGGATCTCAAGAGTTTCTTTGTTGTGAGTAAGTACTAAATATTGAAGTCCAGTGACGATAATCAGCACCACTCCGGCTACATAAATGGATCGATATCCCGAACCGCTGGCCATGATCCCTAAGGCATATGCGCCGATTGCCATACCGGCATCCATCGAATTAAAGAATAAGGAGTTTGCTAAACCCACCCTGTGTGGTTCGACTGAACCGATCGTTTGAGTTTGTAAAATTGGCGTGACTGAGCCATAACCGATACCAATCAAAGCTCCGGCGATTAGGAATAAGTAACTTGCGTGGGATTGACTCAACAAGAACATTCCTATTGCGAAGATAACAAAACAAGGATAAACAATAATTTTTGCCCCCAATTGGTCTGACCAACGTCCAGTAAACGGGCGGGAAATCATAATAAATCCAGCGTAGATCAGGAAGAATGAACTAGCCACAGAGGTTAGGCCTAAATCCTTCATATATAAAGCAAAAAAGGCGGATATACCCGAATAAGCACAGGCTAAAATAAATGTCGCTAAAGCAAAAGGTGCAGCTTTTTTATCAAACAAGTCATTCCAAGAAAATTTACTTTTCTCTGAAAGTGTTTTTGTTGCGTCATCTATGTCCGGAACTTTGATAATTACAGCCAGAATAATATTCACCACAGATATAAGCATACACGTAATAAAAGCAGTGTTGTAAGCATTGACAGCTGCGAATTTCAGTCCGATAAACGGACCAAATACCATCGCTAAGCTCATTGCTAGGGAAAAATAGCTTAATCCCTCTCCTCGCCGTGAAGCTGGAATGAGTTCTGCGCAAATGGTCCCTTTTGCTGTGGTAATAACACCAAACGTCATCCCGTGAAAAACCCGCAGCAGGAGTAATGCCCAAATATTCTTTGCTGCAAAGGGATAAAGCAATGTTCCCATGAAAAAGGCCACTGTGGAATAAACAAGGATTTGCTTTTGTGCGCCTTTACTCAACCATCGGCCTGCAAAAGGCCGAATTACGATAGCTGCTCCCAAGAACAGTGTCACCAACAGTCCTACTTTGTCTGCGCCTGCATGGAGTGTACCCACCAAATATAAAGGGAGAGCGGTTAATAACACATAAAAAGCTAGGAAAATAAAAAAACTGAGGGTCGTTATACTTAAATAATCCTTCGTCCATAATTTTTCTTTCATACTCAACTTTGCCTCCTCTTCTAGTCACAACTTTTAAATTGTAACTCCAATCAGGTATGCGTAACAAATTGTCTTTGACATGGTTTTGTTGCATAATTGTAATATCACTTTTTTGATGGAGGAAAGTTTAATGGACTGGCATCAACTGAAATATTTTCAAATTCTGGCTGGCATATGTAACTTCTCAAAGGCTGCAGAAGAATTAACCCTTTCCCAAGGTGCACTAAGCCGAACAATCTCCCGGCTCGAACAGGAAATCGGGGTTCCATTGTTTAAAAGAAAAAGTCGTGGTGTTGTGTTAAACCGCTATGGAGAAGTCTTCCTTGAGCATGTCAACCGGGCTTTGTGGGAAATAGACGAGGCAAAGAAAAAAATCGACCATATGGTCGATCCCTTGCATGGTACGCTATCGCTTGGCTTTATTCAACCGCTCGGGTCAAGTTTCATCCCGGAATTAATCAGTAAGTTTCAAAAAGAAGCTCCCGGAATTCAATTTCATCTAACTCAGGATACCTCCAATCAAATACTGAATCAGCTGGAATCAGCTAAAGTTGACGTGGCCTTCTGCACTCTGCAGCAACCTTTTAAAGACTTTAGCTCCTTACCTATAATGACGCTGGAGCTATTTTTAATAGTTGATAAAAATCACAGGTTGGCAAACGTTGAGCAGATTGATTTAAGCGAATTGGCAGCTGATCCATTTGTTCTTTATAAACCTCAAACTGCACTCCGTGATAGCGTTGAGAAACTGTGCAATAATGCCGGTTTCCAGCCGAAAATGTCGTTCGAGGCCTTCGATGAAAGAACAGTAGCCGGGCTTGTCGGCGCTAAATTTGGTGTTGCACTGATTCCGATCTTTCCGGGGATTGATCTGAAAAAGGTTTCACTAATTCGTGTGCGTAATCCCAGATGTTCTCTAAGCATTCACATGATCTGGAGATCTCAGGGGTATTCGTCACCTGCGCTAACTCGATTTAAGTCCTTTATCAAAGATTCGGCAACATGATCCTATTTGGGGAACGGATACGTAATCAAGATTGCTATGCCTTGTTCGGTAACCGCTAGTATTTACCCAATTAGGTTTACTCTTGCTTATAGTATGTCAAGAGTTATCAAAACCGCCATTTTAAAGTCTTACTCTGTTTTCCATCGAGACACTTTAAGATATTGTGAAGCGTTATTAGGACAACTGCATAGGATATGATATACAAGCCTTCATAAATACTTTGATTACAAGGGGGTGTCATTATGGCTTTAGGTTCAGGCGCTTTATGGGCTGCACTAGGAAATGTTTGGGCTGCTCTGGGAACTTTTTGGACAGCGTTTGCTGTTTTGTGGGCTGCTATAGGAGATTTGTGGGCAGCTCTGGTTGCATTGTTTGCTGTTCCGTTTGCTGCATAAAAGGAAGGTAGACCGGTTATGGAGAGACTGCAAAGAGCCCTGAATGCTGGGGCTCTTTGCTTTTTTCATTTTTAGTTGATCCCTTGTCCTTCATTTTCTATTTGGAAAATATGTTTCCATGAACCAACATACAGAGACAGTTGTACTGCTGAAGAAGAAATGAAGATGAATAAGAATATATCATCAAACTGTAATCAATCATCTTCAGGAGTTTCCAGAGTCGATTTTAAAAAAGCAAGGGTATAGAGTAATAATTGTCGAAAGGCATCTCGTGTTTTATTAGATAAACGAAGAAGCTGAGTTAGTTATTATATATGCCATCTTGATACAATTAATTAACATAAAAAAGTCCAGCAATGCTGGGCTTTTCAGCGTTTTGGGGGAGGTTAAGCATCGTTTTATGAATTGCCCCGATGGCGTGGGCAGTTATCTCGTTTTTAATAACAACAGCGTCCGTCATTGCCCCAATCAGTTTACGGGCACTGCCTGTGGTACCGACTGCGACAATTTTTTCGTAGTGTTGTCAAGCTGCCTCTTTAAAGTGGACAATAGTCGTTTAACGGCTTTTAGGGGATCACCCTCTGTCCACAGATACTCACTTGCCTTAATCTTATTGTGTTCATCGATGACCACCCCTTTGGTAGAAATGGAGCCGATATCAATTCCTAAATATGCCTGCTCATTTCTTAGTGTCCTTTCTCATGATTATCATGTCATAAATAGCCTCGAGACGAGTATTAAAACTGGTCTCGCTTGATTGTGTGTCAAAGGAAAGATAGAGAATTGGAATTTTAAAATCATTGCTGATATTTTGTAGAACTGGAATGGCATCAATTTCCGGTGTACAACCAAAGGATTTGACATGAATGATCCCATCGTAGTCCTTTTTAGAAAATCCAGTGCTCTGTCAATGGTTGCCATGCTGGTAGCCCCCATCGGATACATGGCATAATTTTTATTTTTGAGGACAAGCACGATTCGTCTATAGCATAGGCTATTCCTTTTCGAACAATGTCTCTGTTGGTATCCGGGCTGACAATATAGTCGATTTTCAGTTCATTAAAAAAACTTTCCCAAAGATGCTTGTATCTATAATATAAGAGTGCTCTTGGTATACCAATCTTGATGATCATCACCTTCTTAAAGTGTATATTGGCGGAAAGGTTTCTTTAGAGAGTATTATTGGAAATTACCTATTTTGTATTTCCGGTGTAACAATATATACGTATATACTAAGGTATGTACATTCTTGGAAATTTGGGACTAAGTCTGTAAAAACAAAACGCCTAAAACAGCGACATTTTCGAACTCGTCTCTTGCGTTTTAACATCAATTCAAGGCTATGGAAAGGTCGGCGCTTTTTATGCCACAGTCCGAATTTATCGGCTGTGGTTTTTATTTTTGTATACATTGCGTTTAAACTCCATTTAAGTTCGGTTTAAATAGCAGCTTTATACTATGCTTATAGAAACCAAACAGGGTTTAGAAATAATACTATTGAAAAGAGGTTATTAACATGGATAAGGAACATTTTTTATCAACGTGAAAATCTTTGATGGTGAGCGTGTAATAGACAAGCAGTCTGTTACAATCAAAGGAGAAAAGATTGTCAACATTGGAGGTCCGGCTCCTGAAGGCGCAGGAATTATTGATGCGAAAGGCTGCTATGTTGGACCTTATTTATAGAGGAACAGCAGTTATAAATTTAAGAACGAATTTTATGTACATTCTATAATAAGCTCATAAACTTTAGCCAAAATGACGTTAAGGCAAAGTCTTAACGTCATTTTCTTAGAGATAAACTATTGAATATATCTTCCCATTTTCCATTTAAAAACAAAAAGCTAATGATGTTTATTTTTTAAACACATTAGCTTGAGTAATCTAAAAAATTTAGCCATATTCACAATCTTCACCTCTTAGGCAGTGCGCTTATTCAACTTAAATACTTTCTTTCTATTTAACATAGATTTTTCAACTCTGGTTTTCAATCCGTACTGTTGCCTATAATCTATAAAAACAACTCCATAAATAGCAATCATTACAATAATACTCAAAATTCCTGATAGCATATGAAACCCCCCTTAATTATATTGTTTGCTCTTTAGGTATAGAATAACACAATACTTAGCAAAATGTCATATTAAAATTATGTATTTGTCAAATAGTTTTTAGTTATGGTAATATTTGCCTCTGTGTAAATCTCAAGACAATCTTTAAGCCATAGGGTATATAGTTGTACTTAATAATAAGCGAATTTGCTATCGATGTGATTGTTTTTTAGAATATTATCTATCCGAATTCAAAAAGAAATACTTAATACTATTTTTCATAATTAGCTTATTTAATATTGTGGCAATATAAAAAGATAATAGTCATTCTGTATATTATAGGGCCATAGAACAAAACAAAGGAGAACAGTATAGCAATTTATGTTATGCGGCAAATGCCCAGTTGACCAAAGTGAATAAAAATAATAGTCTATCAACTTGTGACAGTAAATACTCAATAATAATTGACATATGTTCAAAAAGAACTATAATAGAAATCGAAAAGGGCATATGTCAATAACCAAAAGGAGGTAATTAGAATGCCGGGAAGAGATGGGTCTGGTCCAATGGGACGTGGAGCAACGAATGGAAGGGGCTTCAGTGTTTGTTCTGAAGGTAATGTACGTCGTAGGGGTGCTGGATTAGGTCAAGGACAGGGTCAATGTCAGGGTCAGGGGCAGGTACAAGGTCAAGGAAGGGGTTGCAGACGAGGTTTTGGAAGAACACTTTCGACAGATCCTACTGCAACAAAAAAGCAATAAGAATCGATTGAAAAGAAAAAGAAATTACTTGAAAGTAACCTTAATATTAGAAGCAAACAACTTGTTAGCTTTTAATCAGTAATAAAGCAGCAGGAGTCTCCTGCTACTTTATTACTGATTAAAACTGACAAAACAAAGGAAATAGAGAAGGGTAGGTGCTTTATGATACGGAGTCAAAGGAAAGTGTATTTCTGGATAATAGTGCAGCAGCTAGCCAAGGTGGTGCAGGGATCAAGGCTGCACAGATCATTGTGGATAACAAGGTAAGTGTTTTAGTTACCCCACGATCTGGCGAGAATACTGCAGAGGTAATTAAGTCCGCCAATATAAAAATATGACTATTACCTGTCAAAAGTAAAACAGGTATCGATATTATGTCGATTAATCTTCTTTTGGAAAATGATACAGACCCTGTAATCTGGAGAGAGGTAGATTTCATGTTTATTGATCTGCCGCCCGGTACAGGTGACGTACCGCTTACTGTATTCCAATCCATTCCAGTTGACGGATTAATAATTGGACTTCTCCGCAAGAGCTTGTTTCAATGATCGTATCTAAGTCGGTTAAGAGGCTAAAACGATGAAGATACCCATCATCGGAATAGTTGAAAATATGGCATATTTCAAGTGTCCTGATTGTGATTAAGAATATAAAATATTTGGTGAAAGTCATATTGATGAAATTGCTCAAAAACTCAACATAGATATTCTTGCTAAGTTACCAATTGATACCAGAATCGCAACAGCCTGTGATAAAGGTTTCATTGAACTTTTTGTGGGTGATTGGCTTGAGAATATAACAAATATGTTAGAAAAAATGGAGGAAAAGAAAAATGAAAATTGCAGTGGCAAGTAAGAATGGAATGGTAACAGAACACTTTGGGTATTGCGAGAGTTTCAATATTTTTGAAGCAGAAAACAATCAAATAGTTAAGAGTGAATCAGTACCAAACCCCGGACATAGGCCTGGCTTTTTACCGAATTTTTTAAACGATATGGGAGTTAATGTTGTTATTGCCGGAGGCATGGGTGGCAGCGCCGTCAGCATCTTCAACGATAAAGGTATTGAGGTTATTACAGGTGCACAAGGAATCGCTGAAGTCGCTGCAAAAAGCTATTTGCAGGGCGTACTTAAATCTACTGGCTCTGTTTGTCACGAACATCAGCATCATGATGAATGTGGAAATTAAATGAGGAAACCTGATTATTTGAAGGAGGATAAACATGGAAAATATTCAAAACCTATTAATCATAGTTAACAGTGGCATCGATAAGCCATACAATCAGTATGCTTCTTATGTTGTAGCTTTTATGTCCAAGCATATAGCCAAGATTGAAAATGTCACATTATATTATGGGCCGTATGGAGTTAACATGTCTAAAAAGGGCATGCTAGCAACCCTTAAATTAACAGATGATCTTAAAGAATTAATTGCGAGTCAACTGGATGGTGTAACTAAGGATGCACTTCCAGATAATCTTGAATTGATGGCTCGTTTTGTGAAAGATAAACTAGGGATAAATATTGTTTCATGTGCTACATTTAATGTTATCGATGGTGTTTCCCAAAATCTTGAAGACACATCCCAAATGGAAGACTTCATTATGCCGGTTAAACTGCCACTGGCAGCCCAGGAATTAATCGGCGCTGATAAAATATTATACTTTTAGTTGACTTAACGGTAACCATATTAATTTATAGTTACCGCTTTTTTCAGTATCTCAACGGTAGGTGTTCCACCGCTTAGCCTTAATTAAGTAAAATGCATAAAAATAAAAAGCTAATGATGTTAATCTTGTAAACACATAAGCTTGAATACCTCTAGAAAATTTGGCCGTATTCACAATCTTCACCTCTTAGGCAGTGCGCTTATTCAACCCAAATACTCTTTTTCTATTTAACATAGTCTCTGGTTTTCTATCCGTACTGTTGCCTATAATCTATAAAGCAACTCCATAAATAGCAATCATTACAATAATACTCAAAATTCCTGATGGCATATGAACCATCCTTAATTTTGTCGATTTGCTCGACGTCATACAGCGAAACAGCGGCAATGGCGCATCTGTTCAGGAGATCATGAAAACGCTTGTCCTCAGGAAAGTTCGTTTCAGTTATTTTTCTAAAAGTTGCTCTGATTTCTTATTAAGCAAATACACCCCTTTGTTATTAGTTTTTCCACCCGAAACGGTAAAAGGTTTAACCCAAAAATGTATTTCCAAACAGTGGGAACAATGTTAAAATTGTGTTTAAAAGGAGGAGAATCTTATGAAAATAGCTATAGTTTTTTATAGTAAGACTGGTAATACCAGAAAGGTTGCAGACCTCATAGCTGAAGGTGCAAAGAAAATCGATAAAGTTGATGTAAAAAGTATGTCGATCGAAGAAATTGACAATGAATTCTTGAACGAAGCCAAAGTAGTTATCTTTGGATCACCGACGATTGCAGGAACCTTAGCATGGCAATTAAAGCAATGGTTAGATACAGCTAAAAATGTCAGCGGAAAACTTGGAGCTGTTTTTGCTACAGCAAATTATGTTGGTGGTGGTGCAGAGGTAGCGGAACTCTCAATGATTGCTGAGATGTTAGTAAAAGGTATGTTGGTCTACTCCTCAGGTGTTGCTGAGGGACAGCCTTTCATTCATTATGGAGCTGTGTGCATTAAAGATGGGGATGATGGGCAAAAAGAGCGAGCAAAAATATTTGGCGAAAGAATTGCTAGAAAAGGCTTAGAATTATTTAACTAACACCCCAATTAAAAAAGTTACATGTTGGAATTGTACTAAGGGCTAAATTGTTGACATAATTAGTTTTATGGCAAGTTTTTATTGCAAATAAGGTATTCATATGTAGACAAGTTTATATCAACACAATATGTTGTGTTTTTAGCGAAAATGAAGTATGTTTCTTCACACATTTAGAGTAGTGTGGGGAAACATATTTTTTTGTCCATGTACCCGTGAACTTGATATAAAACTATTCTTGTGTTCTTTAACAGTCCACTACATAGATCAACTGCATCAGAAATAACGGGCTTTAGGTTAACTCATATGTGGTTTTCGTTGATTTGGTTTTTATTCTATTTTAGACTTTGGAAATTTAATAAAATTACTGATTAGGTAAGGCGAGTCAATTATTACTCTCTTCACAATGATAAGAATATTTGTTATTGACATATGCCGTAAACCTTGTATTATTAAAAATAGGACATATGTCAATAACCTAGGAATTATGCTCACTCGTAGTGTAATATTTAACCTTATTATCCGTATAAAACCATTTGTCTTTGTATTTTGTCCGAATCTTTAGCGAAGCATTAGACCTTTAAACGCTTGGGTAAAGGATTGAGGTGAAGAATGACCCGATAATTCCAGGTGCAATTTAAACTATTTAATGTCGGAGGTACTGTAAGATGCATGAACAAGAACCAATAAGAGTTAAAAGTTTAGATCCAACATTGCGTGATGAAATAGCAGGACTATTAAATGGCTGCGATTTTTCTAACTGTCTCACTTGTGGTATGTGCACAGCTGGTTGTATTTATAGTGATCTTCATAATGATCAAGACCCTCGTAAGTTTATACGTAAAGTAGTTCTCGGTATGCGAGAAGAAGCAGAAAATGATCCATTTATCTGGAATTGTACAATGTGTAATCGATGTACCGTTGAATGCCCTATGGGAGTGAATATAAACGCAATCACGAGAGCCTTTCGAGGAAAAGTTGCACAGCCGCCCGGTTATTTGCAATTTATCGCTGATGATCATATACGGACTGGTAATCAGATGGGTGTTGATCAAATTGAGTATGAGGAGACATTAGAATGGATTGAAGAAATGATGCAGGAAAATCTTAAAGATCCGACTTATAAGATTCCTTTAGATGTTCCTAATGCAGATTTCTTCTTTGGATTTAATGCTCGGGAGATTAAACATTATCCAGCTGATCTTCAAAGCATTTTAAATGTTTTCCATGCAGCTAAAGCAAACTTTACAATTAGCTCTAAACGTTGGGATGCTACAAATATATGTTTGTTTACGGGTAAAAACGATGAATTTGCTGAAATTTCGCGCCCGTTGTTTGAAGAAGCTGAGAGGTTAAATGCTAAGGAAATTATTGTCACAGAATGCGGGCATGCTTTCCGATCAACCAGAGTGTTTGCGCGTGATTACTGGAAAGGAAAACAGTTCCCTGTGCGGAGTATAGTTGAGCTCTATGCCGATTGGATTAAAGATGGCACTTTAAATCTAGATAAGACAAGAAATACTATCCCAGTGACCCTACATGATCCCTGTAATATGGTTCGTAAAGAGGGGGTTGTTGAGCCTCAGCGCTTTGTGCTGAGCAATACTGTAATGGATTTTCGCGAAATGTTTCCTAATAGGAATTATAATATTTGTTGTGGAGCTGGCGGAGGAGCAGGTGCAGTTGCTGAAACTAAAGCAATGCGTATGATTAAGGCTAAACCTAAGGTTGATCAATTAGTGGCTACAGGTGCCAAAATTGGGTGCATCCCTTGCCATAACTGTATGGATCAGTTTGTTGACATGAATAAGTATTATAAACTTGGTATGAAAATGATGCATCTCACTGCCTTAGTAGAAGTTGCATTGGGTTTAGTAGATGAGGAGAAGCAATTTTTCCATTAAATTGTTTTGCATAATCGCTTAAAAATATATATGACGTCTTATCGGTTGTAACTTTTTAATAATGACTGGCCATTTGGGATTGAATTTGAGCTAATTGGGTTTAAGATCTAGACTTATATGAATAGAAGGAATTGTTTACATTCACGTTGGAGGCTGTAGGTGTGAAGGTTACAATTGTTAATCGTCAATATGAGAATAAAGTTTTTTCAAAAGGTCAATTTAAACAGTTTGCTCTAAATGTAGCAGGATTTTGTAATTTATCGTTAACCGATCTATTTATTTTAATTCTTCGAAAAGGTACTGATACTAGCATAAGATCAACAGTTGAAGACCTAATAAATATCTGTGGGATTGGCAAGACGATTAATTGTCTAGCATTTCATTCTAGTTTTTATATAATAAAGTTTAGACTTCAGATTTACTCGAATGATTTGAATGTTCAGTATAACATTAAGGGTAACATAGAAAACGCTAAGCAAATCCTATACTTGACAGAAAATACTTTGGAGCTTACAAGGCACCGTGAACAAGGGACTGGCGAATTGAGCTTCGATAACGTCCAGTCTTTTGGGAACACTCAAGTGAACGGTGAATTACGCAACATATTAATTAATAATGAGTTATCTACTTCTCTTAAAGATTTATGGCAAAGGGCATTAAATCTACTTAAGTCACTTATTCCAATAAGAGCCTATGAGAATTGGATTGCCCCTATAGTTCCAAGTTTAGATGGAAATCACTTAATATTAGAATGTGCAGACAAATTTGCGAAAGATTTGATAGAAAATTGTTACAAGAAGGACATCATAAAAATCGTACGATCCATCAAACCTTCTGTGGAGGGAATAATAGTTAGAGTCAGTGACTTCCAAAGTGACGAGAGAACTAATAAACATGAATGTATTGAAATTGAAGAATCATTATTCGACCTTATGAAACAGGTTTATGAAAGGGAAACCGAAAATTCGGTTGGATCATTTGACGAGTATTTTAACCAGGTGATCATGACGCGTTGCCTAGAGCGTATAGATAATTGTTAACATAACATTAAATAAATTCAAAGAACTATACTCAAAAGGCTATTCTCCATAAAGCAAGTGGAAGAGGTAACGTATAGTGAGTACGGAAATTACACGTCATTACGAAAACAAAATCTTTAATAAAGATCAATTTAAGAAATTTGCTCTAAAATTATGTCGATTCCTTAATATATCACCATCGGATGGTTACGTTTACTTACGTCAAAAGGATCAAGATTTTGAGATAAGCTCTAAAGTCACTGCTGATGAATTGGAAAACATCTGTGAGTTCGGAACTTCGGTTAGTCGACTGGATTTTCATTATATGTATAACGTTATTAGTTTTAGGCCATGCTCGAATTCTTTGAATGTTTTGTATGTGATAAATGGTAATATGAAATATTCCGAGAAACTCATATTTTTTGTAGAAAACGTACTAGAAATTACAAGACTTACTGAAGAATTAAGTGAGTTGTCTGATGGATATGGTCGTAACGAGGCAAATAATAAACGACAATATCTCGAAATTGATAAACCAGTATTCGACCTTATGAAACAGGTTTATGAAAGGGAAACCGAAAATACTTTGAGATGGACATTAGAAAAGTTTCTTCATCAAATGCTCAAGGCACATTGCCAAGAAATTATGGGTTATAACCAATAAGCAATGAAATTAATCTAAGTAAGGCGAGGGAATGATGTCAAATTGGTAACACTTTTCTGCCTGGATTCTTACCCCTAGTGTAACAAGTGCTTAGAGCAGCGTTACCTCTTCTGTGAGAATAACTATTCTCTCTTGAAGAAGTCAATCAGCCAGAGATTAACGCTCTTAGTTGATTGACTTCTTGTGAAAAATCAACGTGTTAATGATAAGGATTTTGAAGTAACTGCGATTTAAGCGGCTCGATAAAACCTAGCCAGTAGTCGAGTACCGAGATTCTCAATTACAAACATTCTTCGATATAATATAGAATGTCAATTGCCCTAATAATTCCTATCGGCTTTCCGCCTTCGAATACTGGCAGTATATTGATTTTTTTTGTCATCATTATTCGAATTGCTTCAGAAAGATTTTGCTCTAAATGAACAAACTCAGTTACTAGTGGACGTATTGCATCTCCAACTTTAGTATTAACGCTATAACCTAAGGAACTCTTACGATAAAAGTTTCCCCAAGACGCTGGAAAATTCTCAGCGTCATCATTATTATTCAGTGTTTTTGCTTTTATGGCATTGAGTATATCTCGTACTGTTAAAATACCTGCAAGCTTCTCCTCATTTCCTTCTCGTTTTAAGACTATAATGGAACGATGCTTTTTACTCTCACCTGAATAGTTTTTAAAAACTTTTATGGCGTCTCTTAAGGTATCGGTATTATAGACTATGGGATATTCAGATGAAGATGAAACCGGAACCATTAACTCCTTAACTTTTTTTGTTTCAGGCACAGTTAGTTCCTCCTCTTCTTATTTTTTAAATATTTTGAATATACTAATTTATATTCTTATCTTTGATGTTTGTGTCATATGTCAAATATAATTGCTTCGGATAGTTTCATTTAAAACCAAAATGCCGAAACAAAGACCCCGCAAGGGTTAATTTTGCTTCGCATTGGGGAAATTGACTGTGGTACTCCACCTAAATAGCAACCAAACTTTAAGACAATTTGTGCAAAGAATACAAGGTTACGAATACAAATTTTCAGATATCCAAGAACAATAGAAGGACCGAGGCCACAGCCCCGGTTTTTCTATTGTCAATAGAAGGGCAGCAGGTGTAAGATAAGCGCTTTATGCGCGTTATCTTTTATTTAGAAGAAAGGAGTGAAGGTGAATCTGCAAGAAAAAATAATAAAAAATTATTATTATAGGAGGAAATTCTTATTATATAGCGAATATATAAAATATACAGATCATACAGAAAGAAGATGAATTTATGGACTACAAAGAGGTGCTGAATTTATATATTCCCCTCGTGGATTTTATTGCAGACATCATCGGCCCCCATTGCGAAGTGCTTTTGCACGATATTATAGATGTGGAAAACTCTGTGATTGCAATTCGTAATGGATATATCAGCGGGCGGTATATAGGATGCCCTTTAACAGATCTAGGATTTAAATTATTACAAAACAAGACCTTTTTGAATCAAAATGCCCTTGTTAATTATCGAAGCCGTACTGCTAGCGGCGATAATTTAATATCTTCGACCTATAAAATTAAAGATGCAAAAGGTGAATTGATAGGAATGCTCTGCGTGAATATCTTAAATTCTACCGATGATCTTATTAATAAAATTCCAACTGAATTTCCATTAACTGCAATGTTGGGTAATGTAGTCCGTATGGATGACACTGAAGAAGTAAAAGAATCATTAAGCACGTCTTTGGATAGCGTGGTTGATGATGCGGTAAAGAACATAATAACCAAGTACAAGATTTCTGCAGAAAGAATGTCCAGCGAAGAAAAAAGTGCGATTGTTCAAGAACTTCGTGAAGACGGAATTTTCAAGATAAAAGGTGCGATTGCGAAGGTGGCTGCAACGTTAAGGACCTCAGAAAGCACAATTTATCGATATTTAGCTATGAAAACAAATTGAATTCCTTATCTAAATGGTTTTTGCTGCCTTTCGGGGTGCCCTTGATTGCAGCAGTGTAGTAACGAAAAACACTGGCATTGTAAGCAGCGGTTACTCTGATTGAAATATAGATTATAGGGTACAAATAAATGACAAGGAGAAATTATTATGAACGAAGTGATCAAAACTGCGAAAGCTCCTAAGGCTGTCGGTGCCTATTCTCAAGCTATAAAGGCTGGAGGTTATCTTTACACATCGGGTCAGATCCCCATTGATCCTGAAACGGGTGTTTTTGTCGAGGGCGGAGTTGAAGCTCAGACAAAACAGGTCATGGAAAACTTAAAACAGGTTATTCAAGAAGCAGGGCTAGACTTTGATGATGTTATAAAAACCACTATTTTTATTCTCGATATGGGAGATTTCGCTGCTGTTAATAAAGTCTATGAACAATACTTTACGAAGACTTTACCAGCTCGCTCTTGTGTCGGCGTCGCCAGCTTGCCGAAAGGGGCTTTGGTAGAAATTGAACTTGTTGCATACTGCCATAACAAATAAGGACGTGATGAAATGTCAGCCTCATTGAAAGAAATACAAAGAGCTCGAGAAACACTAAATGGCGTGATTTGTAGAACGGGATTGGCATATTCCAATATTATCAGCGAGATGAGCGACAATAGTGTTTATCTAAAAATGGAGAATCTCCAACGTACAGGTTCGTTTAAAGTCAGGGGGGCCTACAACAAAATAGCGAATTTAAGTGAATCTGAAAAGAAAAACGGAGTCATCGCTTCTTCTGCAGGGAATCATGCCCAAGGGGTAGCCCTTGCAGCAACCACGTTCGGTATCAAGTCGACCATTGTTATGCCGAAGCATGCGCCGTTGTCCAAGGTGATTGCTACGCGTGGGTATGGAGCAAACGTTGTCTTATATGGCGATGTTTACGATGATGCCTATGCAGAGGCCAAACGAATTCAGGCAGAAGAAAACGCCACATTTGTTCACCCCTTTAATGATCCTCTGGTCATGGCGGGGCAGGGAACGATTGCCTTAGAACTGTTAGAGGATCTGCCCGACGTAGAAGTGGTAGTTGTACCAATCGGTGGAGGTGGACTAATCTCCGGGATGGCTGTGGCTATAAAAGAATTAAACCCGAAAATAAAAATCATCGGAGTACAGACTAAAAATTGCCCTGGAATGGCGGAATCAATCGCCCAGAAGCAGGTAGTGACTGTTGACGGAATCCCGACCATCGCTGATGGCATCGCTGTCAAAACCCCCGGGGATTTGAGCTTTGATATCTGTCAGCGCTATGTTGATGATATCGTTACGGTCGATGAAGAAGAATTAGCGAGTACAATTTTATTGTTACTCGAAAAGGTCAAGACTGTCGCTGAAGGTGCTGGTGCTGCAAGCATTGCCGCTGTCCTGAATAGGCTTTCTGCCTACAAGAAACGTAAGATAGCAGCCGTAATCAGTGGCGGGAATATTGATGTCAATACTATGACGCGCATCATTAACAAGGGACTCGTTAAATCTGGACGAAAGGTGTTTTTTGATACCATTATTTCAGACAAGCCGGGCGTGCTCTGGCAATTGTTGCAGTTAGTTGCTAATGCAGGCGCGAATGTACTTGCTGTTACACATAGCCGGGAAAATAGAGATGTGGCTTTGGGTTGTGCGAGAGTGGAGTTGGAACTGGAAACTGCAGATGAGGAACAAATTCAGACTATAAAGCAATTAATGGAACAACGTCAGTATAAGGTAAATATTCGATAAGAAGGACGTGTAATAATGCAAGAAAAACAATTAACCAGAGGACTTAAGGCTCGGCATATTGAATTGATTGCACTCGGCGGCACGATTGGCGTTGGTTTGTTTATGGGGTCGGCGAGTACCATAAAATGGGCTGGACCCTCTGTGTTACTGGCCTATGCCTTGGCTGGGATCATTATGTTTTTTGTCATGCGTATCATGGGAGAAATGCTGTTCCTCGAACCAGTGACAGGTTCCTTTGCTACCTTCGCGAATAAGTATATAAGCCCATTGGCTGGATTTATGACCGCTTGGAGTTATTGGTTCTTATGGGTTACGGTGGGGATGTCGGAAGTTACTGCAATCGGGATTTATGTAAACTATTGGTTTCCGAGCATTCCCCACTGGCTGCCGGCTTTGGTCGGGGTAGGAATCGTTGCGGCAGCAAATTTAGCTGCTGTGAAATATTATGGAGAATTCGAATTTTGGTTTGCTATGATCAAAGTCATCGCAATCGTCTTTATGCTGGTTATTGGTACAGGCGTGATTTTTTTCGGGTTAGGTAACGGTGGTCATCCCATTGGTCTTTCAAATCTCTGGAACCATGGCGGGTTTTTCGCTGGTGGGCTCAACGGTTTCTTATTTTCCCTCTGTATCGTAACGGCAGCCTTCCAAGGCGTAGAATTAGTAGGGATTACAGCAGGAGAAGCGGAAAATCCTAAACGAACGCTGCAAAAAGCCATTAAGAATATCATCTGGCGTATTTTGATCTTTTATGTGGGTGCTATTTTTGTCATTGTTACCATTTATCCTTGGAATCAAATAAGTATACTTGGCAGTCCCTTTGTGTTGACCTTTGCTAAAGTAGGGATTGTTGCCGCTGCCGGCATCATCAATTTTGTTGTCCTCACAGCAGCTATGTCAGGGTGTAATAGTGGTATTTATAGTGCGGCAAGAATGCTCTATACCTTAGCTAGTAATGGCCAAGCGCCTAAATTCTTTGGTAAAGTATCTAAAAGTGGTGTGCCCAGAAATAGTATTGCAACGACGATTGCCTGTTTATTGTTGGGAGTTTTGTTAAATGTCATAGCTCCAAATTCAAAATTGTTCATTTATATTTATAGTGCCAGTATTCTTCCAGGAATGGTTCCGTGGTTTGCCTTAGCTTTCAGTCAATTTAAGTTCAGGGAGAAATGGAAAAATGAAATCAATGATCACCCCTTTAAGTCTCCCTTATTTCCGATCAGCAACTATATAACCATTATATTTTTGGCACTCGTCTTGGTTGGAATGTGGTTCAATCCTGATACTCATTTATCATTAATTGTGGGAGCAGTATTTCTCCTGATTGTCATTGTGGGTTATTATGCCTTTGGCATGGGAAAAAGACAGACAAACCAAGAATTAGAGACTACACAAGAGGTTGCTAAATAGAATTCTCATGGTCGTGATTTAACATCTTCCAGAGAGGTTATGAATCAATCCATAACCTCTATTTTATTTCAAAATCAGAAAGAATCGAAAGAAGGACAAATTTTCATGACAAGAAAGATGCAAACGATGGACGGGAATACAGCTGCGGCTCACATATCTTATGCTTTTACCGATGTAGCGGCCATATACCCCATTACCCCATCAACAAATATGGCAGAGCATGCAGATGAATGGTCCGCCCAAGGTCGTAAAAACATTTTTGGCCAAACGTTAAAACTTGTTGAAATGCAGTCAGAAGCAGGTGCAGCGGGAGCCGTACATGGTTCCTTGCATGCCGGGGCGTTAACGACCACGTATACTTCATCCCAAGGTCTGTTGTTAATGATCCCCAACATGTATAAAATCGCGGGTGAACTTTTGCCAGCGGTGTTTCATGTCAGTTCTCGAGCGCTTGGGGCAAATGCAATCTCTATCTTTGGTGATCATCAAGATGTAATGGCCACTCGCCAAACTGGCTTTGCTTTGCTCGCAGAAAGCAGTGTGCAGCAAGTCATGGATTTGGCAGCAGTAGCTCATTTGTCTGCCATTAAAGGACGAGTCCCGTTTTTGAACTTTTTCGATGGATTTCGGACGTCGCATGAAATGCAAAAAATAGAAGTCCTTGACTATGATGAATTGGCTCAACTAATCGATCAGAATGCTGTCGATGAATTTAGAAGAAGAGCACTAAATCCTGATCATCCGGTTATAAAAGGGACAGTCCAGAACTCGGATATCTATTTTCAGCAACGGGAAGTTTCCAATCGGTATTACCAAGCTCTTCCTGAGATAGTGGAAAACTATATGGCTGAGATCAATAAACTTACAGGTCGGGATTATCATCTTTTCAATTTCTATGGTGCCCCTGATGCTGAAAGAATGATTATAGCTATGGGTTCGGTATGTGAAGCTATAGAGGAAACTGTTGATTATTTGAACGCTCATGGCGAGAAAGTAGGTCTATTGACGGTTCATTTGTACAGACCTTTTTCCCTAGAGCATTTCTTAAAGTACATTCCTAAAACTGTGAAAAAGATTGCGGTTTTGGACAGAACGAAAGAGCCGGGGGCTTTTGCAGAACCGCTGTATTTGGATGTTAAAGCAGCATTTTATGGTAGAGAATGGCAGCCGACAATCGTTGGCGGTCGCTGTGGCGTTGGTGGCAAAGATGTAGTTCCTGGCCACATTCAAGGGATTTTTGAAAATCTGAACCAACAGCAGCCCAAGGACAATTTCACCGTGGGTATTGTGGACGATGTTACGAATACCTCCTTGCCGTTTGGTGAAGATATCGATACCACTGCGCTTGGAACGACGGCTTGTAAATTCTGGGGACTCGGTTCGGATGGAACAGTTGGCGCTAACAAAAGTGCTATTGCCATTATTGGCGATCATACCGATATGTATGCCCAAGCGTATTTTGCTTATGATTCTAAGAAATCCGGTGGTGTTACCATTTCCCATTTGCGCTTTGGTAAAAACCCCATAAAATCACCTTACTTGATCAATAAAGCAAATTTCATCGCTTGTCATAACCAGTCATATGTCGATAAATATAACGTATTGGAAGGCCTAAAGCAGGGCGGAAATTTCCTTTTGAATTGTAATTGGACGGTGCAAGAACTGGATGAGAATCTACCGGCTGCTATGAAGCGTTATATTTTCAAGAAATATATTAATTTTTATACTTTAGATGCCATTGGTATCGCTCAAAAAATTGGTCTGGGTGGAAGAATTAATATGATCATGCAAGCTGCCTTTTTCAAGATTGCCAATATTATTCCCGTGGAAGATGCAGTGAAATACTTGAAAGATGCTGTCGTAAAATCCTATGGCGCTAAAGGTGAAAAAGTTGTCAAGATGAACCATGATGCCATCGATAAAGGTGTGCAAGGCATCGTGAAGATTAGTATTCCCGCTTCCTGGGAAAAGGCACAAGATAAAAGTTGGACTGAGGATAACGTGCCGACGTTTATTAAAAACATTTTGATTCCCATGAACAGGCAAGAAGGAGATCAATTGCCGGTTAGTGCTTTTGTTGGTATGGAAGACGGCACCTTCCCAATGGGTACCGCGGCTTATGAAAAACGCGGTATTGCCGTTAATGTTCCTTGCTGGATACCAGAAAATTGTATTCAGTGTAATCAATGCTCCTATGTATGTCCCCATGCTGCTATCAGACCTGCATTAATCAATGAAGAAGAAATGAAAAACGCTCCTGCTGGTTTCGTAAGTATTGCCGCCAGTGGTGCGAAAGGCTTGAACTTTCGCATGGTCCTTTCAGTCTATGATTGTACAGGCTGTGGAAACTGTGCCCAGATTTGTCCAGCCAAACAAAAATCCTTAGAAATGAAGCCCCTTGAAACCCAACTTGAGCAAGCTGAGCTGTGGAATTATGCTCTGGCTGTATCGCCAAAAGTCAATCCTTCAAATACGCTCACTGTAAAAGGTAGTCAATTTGAGCAACCACTCCTTGAATTTTCTGGTGCTTGCGCAGGGTGTGGCGAAACTCCGTATGCTAAACTCGTGACTCAATTGTTTGGTGACAGGATGATGATTGCCAATGCTACGGGTTGTTCTTCCGTTTGGGGCGCTAGTGCACCATCTATGCCTTATACCAAAAATCATAGCGGGCATGGACCAGCCTGGGGTAATTCGTTATTTGAAGATAACGCCGAATATGGGCTAGGCATGTTACTTGGTCTAAATCAAGTCAGGGCGAAATTAGCCCAGGACATCAAAGAAGCGGTTAAATTAAATATTGGAACTGAATTCAACGCTGCCTGTGAAGAGTGGTTGGAAAATATTGATCAAGGTGAAGACACCCGTGGCAGAGCAAATAAACTCATCGCCCTACTGGAAAAAAATAAAGGTAATAATCCTCTGCTTAATCAAATTTACAAGAATAAAGATTTTATGGTCAAGAGATCCCAATGGATCTTTGGTGGGGATGGCTGGGCTTATGATATTGGCTTTGGCGGCTTAGATCATGTCCTGGCATCTGGTCAAGATGTGAATGTTCTGGTTTTTGATACCGAAGTCTATTCCAATACAGGGGGTCAGTCCTCCAAATCTACGCCCACGGCGGCGATGGCTAAATTAGCCGCGAGCGGTAAACGTACTAAGAAAAAGGATCTTGGCATGATGGCCATGAGTTATGGACATGTCTATGTCGCACAAATTTCTATGGGCGCTGATAAGAATCAAACTCTTAAAGCCATCGCTGAAGCAGAAGCTTATCCGGGACCATCCTTGATTATTGCTTACGCACCTTGTATCAATCATGGGCTAAAGGTGGGTATGGGATGTAGTCAGTTGGAAGCTAAGCGGGCCGTGGAAAGCGGTTATTGGTCACTGTATCGCTACAATCCTCAATTGAAGGATGCGGGCAAAAAGGCATTTGCGTTGGATTCCAAAGAACCAACGCTGAACTTACAGGAATTCCTGATGGGAGAAGTGCGTTATTCTTCCCTGAAAAAGAAATTCCCTGAGGTAGCCGAGGCTATATTTGAAAAAACCGAAAAGGATTCGGCTGAAAGACTGGAAAGCTACCGGAGATTAGCGGGTCAATAGGACGAAGCAGCACGTTGAGACTGTTATTGATTTAGAAAATAGTTAGGGAGGTCATAGCCAGAGAGTTTACTCTCTGGCTTTTGAATTAATTTATATGAATGGATTATTGGTCTGAGAAGACTGGTAAACGGACTCCTCTGGGTCAAAATTATGTTGTACAAATACTTGGCGGATGGACGGATCAACCATCGAGCTCAGTCAACACACCACCCATTGTACTTCTAAGTTTAAGAAGATAATTATCTTTTTCACCAAATTATTGACACAAATAAATGTAATATGGTAGAATAATTATTTCCACTTCCTCCAATTTCATGATATACTTAAGAGGATAGTCTGGAGGTAGGTGTAATGATATTTAATGTTGGCGACAAGATTGTATATCCAGTTCATGGAACTTGCGTTATAGAAGCAGTTGAAGAAAAAGAGATTTTAGGTGAAAAAAAACTCTGCTACATTTTGAATATTCCTCAGGAAAAATTGCATGTTATGATTCCTATGGACAAGGCTGTCAATATAGGGATACGTCAGGTGGTTAAACCTGAAATATTAGAAAATGTACTCAGTGGTATTAACCTTGGAACTACTGACCCAATTATCTTTGAAAATCAACGATGGTGCAAAGATATTAATAAAAAGAAATTTAAAAGTGGTGACATTTATAAAGGTGCGGAAATAATCCGTGATTTAACACGTAAGGGCCAAATAAATAAGCTTGATGCAAATGATACAAACATGTTGAATAATGCACGTCAGGTTTTTGTTAGTGAGGTTATGGAGGTCAAGGGCTTACGAGAAGAACAAGCTATTCGTTTATTGGACGAAGTGTTGAATTCCTAGAGAGATGATTTATTCACGCAATCGGATGGGGGATCTTCAACCAAGATTCTGTTAAGCATACGTTTTAGGCTTGCCGGAAGCCCCCATCCTTCGGCAAAAACAGTGTTTTCGTTCTTAACGAGAAGTGCAGGTGGGGGCGGTTCACTAAAATGTTTGACTTATATCTACATTGTAGTTATACTTAAAAAGCTCGTTAGTATTTGTGGATTTACGAAAACCTTCCTCTATTGCCTAAAGCTATAGGAAGCAATAAATACTTCCCATGTAGCGGGTAATAAATTTTTGGAGGTTTTTTTATGTTTGAAGACAAAATTTTAACATGTAAGGATTGTGGCAGTGAGTTTACCTTCTCTGCTTCCGAACAAGAATTCTACGCAGAAAAGGGATTTACCAACGAACCTGGCCGGTGTCCAAGTTGCCGTTCCGCCAAAAAGGCGCAAGGCAGAACCAACAGCAGGTACTCTCGTCCACAAAGAGAAATGTTTCCCGCTATTTGTGCTAGTTGTGGGAAAGAGACAACAGTACCTTTCCAACCCACAGGAGATAAACCAGTATATTGCCGTGATTGTTTTCAACCACGTACGCGAAATAATTGGTAATTTTCTAATCGACGGAGGCCTTTCTGGGTTTTAATACCTAGGAAGGCTTTTTAGTTTTTATGCAGGCAATGTGACATAAATGTTTAGGCTACTGATAATGCTATAATGGTGGAATAAAAGGTTTCTGATTTTCAGTGACAAAAAGAAGTTTTCTTTAAACTGATGCTTTCTTAAGGAGATTTGCAAAATATGAATCAAAACAAAAGCTTCGTCTAGTTCAGTATTGACAGAGATGTATCTTACAGTTACAATTAATTCGATAGTTATCGAAACTTTATAATGATGATGTGGAGTGAAATATGGATACTAAAAAAGCTGCCAAGATCTTTAAAGCACTATCGCATCCCAACAGATTAGAATTGTATTTTAAAATTGCCGAGATGCAAGAATCTAGTTTTCAAACTGAAAGTGAATGCTTTGTTTCAGATATTATTAGTTCTTTGAATATCGGAGCTCCTACTATTTCACATCACATCAAAGAATTGGTGAATGCTGATTTGATTTATACAGAAAAAAAAGGTAAATTTCTTCTTTGCAGAGTGAATGAAGAATTAGTTGAGGAAGTGAGAACCTTGTTATCATTAAAGCATAAATAATTTAGTTACTAGATTACGATTAACAATTCGATGGTTATAAAATTGTAATATTGTAGAAACGTCATTTGATTCTTATAACGCAAAATGATAAAGCTTTTGTGAAAGACAGAATTGATGGAGGTACTTAAATGAAAGTGTTTTATTTCACCGCGACTGGAAACTGTTTGGATGTCGCAAAAAGATTTGGAGGAGAACTTTTTTCGATACCAAAAGTACTAAAAAGCAATCAACTACATTTTGAAGATGAAAAAATAGGACTAGTATTTCCTTGTTATGGATTTGCTGCTCCCAAAATAGTTCGCGAATTTGTCGAGAAAATCACCCTCGAGAGCCCCTATATTTTTGTTATTATGACCTATGGGAATAAGCTTGCAGGCGGTGTCAATTGGTTTGTGCGTTTTGCAGAAGAGAATAATATAAATGTTCAATATGCAGATGGTTTACTAATGGTTGATAACTATTTGCCGTTATTTAATATTGATAAACAGAAGATGAAAAAGAAAAATATTGAAGAGAATTTATGCCGTTTATTAAGCGACGTCAATCAAGGAAAGCTATATATACGAAGAGAAACATTATCTGATTCGCTATTGACAAAAGTTATTCAATACCTTTACAAAGTAAACCCAAACTTTAATACGGATAAAGATTTTGAAATTGGTACTAATTGTAATCGTTGTGGGACTTGTGTAAAGGTTTGTCCCCGTGACAATATAAAACTCGACGGATTGAAACCGGTTTATGGAGGAAATTGTGAATTTTGCCTTGCCTGCATAAATCTTTGTCCACAGAAAGCGATCCGATTAAAGAAAGAAAGTAATCCGAATGCACGATTTATAAATGAAAATGTAACCTTAAAAGAGATTATTAAAGCAAATGGTGGATGAACCGGACAAAGAAAAGAGCACCGAGCGCTGACGGTGCTTTTGCATTAATTATGGCGTTGGATAGCGCCCTCCTATTAGAAACGGCTTGACATCTCGGCTAATTTCTTAGCTGTCGTGTTTAAATTTTCCATTGCGGCGTCAATCTCTTCTAACATAGCCGTTTGTTCTTCAGAAACTGCATTTGACTCTTCGATACTTTTATCAATCTTTAGCACAGAGCTTTGGATGTTAATGAGAACATCTTCTACTTTTTTAATCGACTCACTACTGGAAATCGATAGTTTCCGAATTTCATCCGCGACCACTCCGAAACCTCGGCCGTTTTCTCCAGCCCTAGCCGATTCAATAGAAGCATTCAATCCCAGGAGGTTTGTTTGGGTGGCGATGTTTTTAATAAATTGGATCACATGGTCCGTTTTCTTAGTTTCTTCCGCTGTTGCATTTGCGTTGTCCAAAATATTTGAATTGCTTGCTGCTAAGGATTGGGACGCTTTGGTTAATTGAAGTAAGGCATTTGTAATTTGACTTGAAGTATTGGCTAATTCGTTGGATACATCTAATATTTCAGCCTGTTTTTCTAAACTGCTTAATACTGTGATTGCGCCAATAATTGTCCCATGTTCGTCCTTAAGTGGAATTACAATAGACCTACAAGGAAAGCCGAAGGATTCTTTGGGGATAATCTGGTTCGTTATCTTTCCGGAGTTCATTGCGTTGATGATACCACGATGTCTTTGGGTAAATGGATCTCCATCTTTGATAGCTATGGGGAAGTTAGGGTTAGGAATCGTTTTTAGAAATTTTTGATGGTCGATAATTGAAATAATAACATCTTCAGCAAAAAGATCTAAAAAGTATGGTTTAAAAGTATCAAAGGCCGTCAATATTCGATCTAGTGCGTCATTATTCATATAATCTTGTCCTTTCAAAGCAGATAGTGGAGGGTATTCGACGACTATCGAGTGTTTCCTGCTTTGGAAATGCAAAAAAGTTAATAATGTTAGAGTCTGTAATTTCTATCCGGTGACGATGTTCCAGATATTGCAGAGGCCAATTTTAGCTGGATAACTTTAAGATGGAATTATTAATCCTGTTACTGGATTTGATATTATTACGATATCATAGAAAAATAGTACTGAAATTACTTATTTATGGGAGACTTAACCATGAGTAAAACGGATAAGCACTTAGAACTGACACCAGGAGAGGGCATTGAGGAATCAATCGATTCAGAGATGGCAAAACTGTCACATTTGATTTGTAATCATTCTCCGTATGATGGTATCTTCAGCCAACGCATTCCCGGACTGCATATCAGACGCTATTCCAAAACAGGAACCGATTGGGTGAAATCCTTTTATCTGCCCTCTGTGTTAATTGTTGCGCAGGGAGTAAAGGCTGTCAGGCTGGGACAGGAAACCTTTGAGGTCGGCAGGTCGCATATGCTCATGATTCCCGTTGCATTACCAGTTGCTCTGAAGACTATACAGGCCAGCTCTCTAGAACCATTTCTCGGCATCGGATTGACCCTCGACCCGGAGAAAATTGCGGAGTTTGTCCCCAAAGTTTATCCACAGGGGCTGCTCCCTGTGCAAACGCGGAGCGTAGGTTATATCACAGATGCTGACAAAGGTATTATCAATGCGGTGACGAGGCTGGTGGAATGCTTGCACAATCCCAGTGACACGGAATTACTTGCTCCAATTGTTAAGGATGAACTTTTAATGCGGCTTTTGCGCAGCCCAATCGGTGTTCACATTGCCGAAATGGGTTTTGCGGACTCAGGTGTGCAACATGTCGCAAAGGCAATCGGTTGGCTTCGCAACAACTTCAACCAGCCAATGGAAGTTTCAGATCTGGCAAGGCTTGCTCATATGAGTGTCTCTGTTTTCCACAAGCATTTTAAGGAGGTCACTTCCATGAGCCCGCTGCAATACCAAAAAGCACTGCGTCTGCAAGAAGCCAGGCACCTCATGTTGTCCCGGCAAATGGATGCAATGACTGCATGTCAGATGGTAGGGTATGCAAGCGCCTCCCAATTCAGCAGGGATTACAGCAGCTATTTTGGAAATCCGCCGCGAAGAGACATTGCTAAATTGCATCAGCAGGCTCAAAAATCAAACGAAGCAAATGCTATTGACTGAAAGTATCTACTTTCACTATAGGAGAATCAGGCAATGAGTCGCGTGGAACAGGCAATGATCTTGTTGAGATTTAGGCTATAATACGCTCAGAGTGTTTCATCCGGCTGCACTGACTGTTCATGCATGCCAAGAAAAGGGGCTAACTCTATTACTAAATAGTCTCAGGAGGATTTTATGATGCGTGTTTTTGTTACAGGTGCTACTGGTTTTATCGGTTCCGCTATCGTTCGTGAACTGATCGGTTCAGGTCATCAGGTGCTCGGGCTCGCCCGCTCGGATAAGTCCGCCGAAGCGTTGGTGGTTGCCGGTGCCGAGGTACATCGCGGCTCTCTTGATGATCTTGATAGCCTGCGCAGAGGAGCGGAAGCTGCGGACGGTGTAATCCATGCTGGCTTTGCCCACGACTTCTCAGATCTTGCCGGTGCATGCGAAAAAGACCGTTGTGCCATCGAGACAATGGGCAGGGCGCTCAAAGGATCTAATCGACCTTTCGTTACTACTTCGGTAATTACAGTTCTTAGGTCAGGGCACCTTGGAACGGAAAAAGATGCAACTGATCCTGATTCCGCGGGGGCACTCCGTATCGCTTCGGAGGAGGCTGCCCTTTCAATGGCTGCGCAAGGTGTGCGTGTATCTGTGGTACGGCTTGCACCCTGCGTACATGATGCAAACCGTCAGGGATTCGCCACTCGTCTGGCTGATCTTGCTCATGAAAAAGGTGTTTCGGCATACGTCGGCGATGGATTAAACCGCTGGCCAGCTGTTCATCGACTTGATGCGGCAAATTTATTCCGATTAGCGTTGGAATCTGCTCCTGCTGGTTCATGCTTGCATGGTGTCGGAGAAGAAGAAGTAGCATTTCTGGACATCGCTGAAGCAATAGGACGTCGTCAGAACCTGCCGGTGGTTAGTATTTCCCCTGAAGATGCATATCAGCACTTCGGATGGCTTGCCCAGTTTGTCTTAAGTGACAATCCAACATCGAATGCATTGACACGGAAGTGGCTGGGTTGGAAACCGACGAGACCTTCACTGGTCGCTGACATTGAAGGAACTATAGTTCTGATGACGACATGTAGTTTGGAGGACAAAAAGTAGAGGTGGACCACAATATGTTGTGGTAGTGAAAAATGAGCAAAACTCGGGCCGGAAAAGTGCGCTTTTCGGCCCGAGTTTTGCTCACGTTTTTATAGATGACAAAGCATACACCAACAATCTGTATTCCACACGCCAATGCCATCTGCCTTCGTAAAGAAAAATGGTGCAGCTATTTTTCACTATTAATTGATTTGGGTATAACAGCTTGGCAAGCCATTCTCGCGCTTTTCATCAAAAACTATCCTTCTTAGCTCATTAATGATTTCTGCAGCATTGGGAGAACTGTAAATTTTGAGTTTCGAATCAATTAGCTTGAGATTTTCATTAAGGGAATTTATTTGGTTAATAATTTCATTTCGGTGAGCTACAAATAATTCTTTTCTGGAATCAATAGTACCGGCACCTTCCATACAATAATCAATATATTTTTTTATATCTTTAATTTGCATACCTGTATTCTTTAGACAACAAATTGTCATAATCTGATTAATATCTGATTCGGTAAACACTCTAATTCCTGATTTGTTTCTGGAAACAAACGGTAGAAGTCCTTCTTTATCATAATAACGAATTGTAAATATGGACAGCTTTGTTATTTTAGCTACATCTTTTATTGTATAAGTCAATTTTAAACACTCCTTTAAAAATATATGTTTAAAACACTTGACCTAGATATAACTCTAGGTAATAACATGAGCATAAAACATGAGAGATTAATTTACAAGTGGTTATGAATATGTATTGGAGGTATACGATATGTCGGAAAATGTTTTGGTAACAGGTGGTACAGGCTTTGTAGGCGCACAAATAATTCTTCAATTATTACAAAAAGGTTACAATGTGAAAACCACGCTTCGCTCAATAAGTAGTAAAAACAAAGTAATTGATACTCTAAAATCTAACGGTATCTCGACCTTTGACAACCTTGCATTTGTTGAAGCAGATTTATCAAAAGATGATAATTGGGACGAAGCTATGAAAGGTTGTGACTACGTATTAAGTGTGGCTTCACCTGTCTTTATGACGATACCAAAAGATGAAAATGAAGCGATACGGCCTGCAGTGGAAGGCATCGTTCGCATACTAAAAGCAGCTCGAAATGCAAGTGTTAAACGTGTGGTCATGACTTCTAATTTTGGTGCTGTTGGATTCAGCAATAAAAATCCGGATACCCCTACCACGGAGGCAGATTGGACAGACCCAAAAGAAAAAGGTTTATCGGTTTACGAAAAGTCAAAACTCTTGGCGGAACATGCCGCTTGGGATTTCATTAAGAAAGAAGGAGGCAATTTAGAATTTGCTACCATTAATCCTGTTGCTATTTGGGGACCTGCTTTAAGCGCACACATCTCAGGTAGTTTTGGACTTTTTAAACTTTTATTAAGCGGCGATCCAATTCCCAATCTCCCTTTAAATATTGTTGATGTTCGAGACGTGGCTGATTTACACATTCGTGCAATGACAAATCCTGACGCAAATGGACAACGTTTTATAGCCTCGGCAGATGGTCAAATATCTATGCTCGAAATTGCAGCACTGTTAAAAAATAAAAAACCCAACGTTGCGAAAAAAATTTCTTCAATAAAAATACCCAATTGGGTTATTTATATAGCAGCTTTATTTAATAAGCAAGCGAATGAGGCAGCCCTATTTTTAAGGATGAGCCGCAATGTAAGTAATGAAAAGGCCAAAAGAATTTTGGGTTGGAAGCCGATTGCAAATAATGAAGAAACTATTCTTGCTTCGATCAATAGTATGATTAAATTCGGAATTATAAAATGAAAGCAAAGAAGAGAATAACTTCAAAGTGTTGCCGACACCGGCTTTAAAGAGATATCAAATATGTTTTCTCAGAAAAGAAAAGGTGTATACCTTCACTGAGAAAACATATTTGATATCATAAGGAAAACTTAAGGAATTTATAAGTACTTATTTAAAAAAAGCCTATGCCATTTTGGTAGAATGAAGTTATCGAAATGGATAGGCTTTCGTAATTTACAAAAACTAAAGGAGTTTAGATAAAATGACAGCATGCAATCAATCAACTGGAGAAAATACACAAAAAAAAATTAGAGGAAAAATGTTATCTAGAGGGTTGCTAGTTTTATATTTAGTGATACTAATTTGGTTAGTGTTATTCAAATTACAATACAATATTTTGTCAGTATTTAATTATCATCATAGAAGCCTTAACTTGAATCCATTTGCTGCTCCTTTAAATGTAAATGGAAGAATTAATTTTGGAGAGATGAAAGATAATGTTATAATCTTTATTCCTTTTGGCTTGCTTTTGGATGTCAATTTTAAAAAAGTTGGATTTTTACCTAAGTTTGCTTTAATACTGGTTTTTAGCCTTACATGTGAATTGATTCAATTTATCTTCGCTATTGGAGCGACAGACATAATAGATGTAATTACAAATACTGTTGGGGGCCTTCTTGGACTGAAATTATATGGTTTAAGCAATAAGTATATTAATACTAAACTATTAGATAGAGTCATTATTTTTGTTGGTGCACTTTTGCTCGTATTACTGCTCTATATCCGTATTCATATACTGGTACTAAAATACTAATTAATTAAACCTTAAGGTTTTCATAAGGAATTTATCATGATACAAATTTTTGCTTTGTTGTACTATAATAATGAGTGTTTGTCCAGGAAGAAGGGATAGAACTTATGAGCATCAATATTTTAATTGTAGACGATGAACAGTCCATAGCGGATCTAATTGAAGTTTATTTAAGAAATGAAGGTTTTACAGTATACAAATTTTATAATGGTCAAGATGCGTTCCGGTGTGTTGAGTCGGAACAGTTAGAGCTTGCAATACTTGATGTCCTGCTGCCGGATATTGATGGCTTTACTCTCTGTCAAAAAATTAGAGAAAAACATAATTTTCCGGTTATCATGCTGACAGCTAAAGAAGAAGAAATCGATAAGATTACCGGGCTGACATTAGGTGCAGACGATTATATCACTAAACCGTTTCGCCCCTTGGAACTGGTTGCCCGTGTAAAGGCACAGCTCCGGAGATTTACCAAATATAATTCTGCGGTGCCTAACCAGGAAGAACACTTGATTGCCTTTTCGGGCTTGGTATTAGACATGAAGACCCATGAATGTACGCTGAATGAAAAAAGGCTATCTCTCACTCCTACAGAATTTTCTATTCTTTGGGTCCTTAGTACCAATCTCGGACGTGTGGTCAGTTCGGAAGAATTGTTCCATGAGGTATGGGGAGACAAGTATTTCACCAATAGCAATAATACGGTAATGGTTCATATCAGGCATTTAAGGGAAAAAATGCGTGACAGCGCGGAACATCCTAAATATATCAAAACGGTATGGGGAGTTGGTTATAAAATTGAAGAGTAAGAGAGGTAAAAGGGTTATCCTCCTGCGTTTTTTAATCAGCAAGCGTGAGCAATGCGGTAGACAACAGTATAGAAAAATAATAAGGCCTTCGTAAGAATTTATTAAGATCTTGATAAGCAAAAATTCCAATTTAGCCTGTCTTAATTCGATAAGATAAAATTGTCGAATCGGACAGGCTTTTATAGTTTTGAAAGGGGGTCTCAGACATGAGATGCTTTATGAATGGTGTACGGGTCGTAGCTTCCGATGGTTGAAAAAGGATATGTGGCTGCTAAGTCGGCCACGGTCGGGGCAGCGCCATTGACTTAACGCTTTATCATTTAGCTACAGGTACACTTGTTCCAATGGGCGGCGACTTTGATTTGATGGATTCAGTCTCACATCATGGAGCAAAAGGAATTATGCAAGTCGAAGCGAGAAACCGTCGATACCTTCGTTCTATCATGGAGCCCTGCGGTTTCGTTTTATACGATTGCGAGTGGTGGCATTACACACTAAAACACGAACCTTATCCAAATACTTATTTTGATTTTCTCATCGCCTAGTTGAGCCGGACACATCTGGGGAAGCGAGAGTTTTTGCCTTTTTGTATGAAATAAGTCGAAGCTTCTAAATGAAAATACAGGCTTTAGGAGCCTAAACATCAAAATTGTGGTAAAATGATTAATGCGGTTATTTTTGACCTTTTATATAGCCAAATTTACTAAAAAATATAAAGCCTTTTTACGACGGGTAAATCGCATAATACTGTATCTGTTGGTACAGGCATAGATAAAGATATGTAACCCTTGGCTTTGTGTTTTTATAATGGAGTGTAATTTTCTTGATGTTGAAAGTAGACAAAATAAGTGAAGAAACCTATTATTCGTTTATTTCTCAAGCAGATTTAGGCAATTTTATGCAGTATCCTTCCTGGGCCAAGGTCAAAACTGAGTGGACCAGCGATTTATTAGGATGGTTCACCTCAGATAACAAATTGGCGGGGTGTGGTTTAGTTTTATACCGGAAAATGCCGTACCTTAACCGGTACCTGGCTTATTGTCCCCGCGGCCCGATTATTGACTGGCAGAGCCCTAAGCTCAAGGAATGGTTTGAACCTTTTTTTGCTTATTTGAAAAGCAAGCACGTTTTCAGTGTCAAAATCGACCCGCCTGTGGTACAGGCAAAGTGGTATACTCCAACAATTAAAAAGTTTTTAGAGCAAGCTCGCGAACAGGGCAGCTCTGGTAAAGTTTTGCGTGATTTGCCGCCTGATGAGAATTACGCAACTGCCAAACAGGTGCAGCCGCAATTACGGCAAATCGGTTGGCAGAAGCAGCAAGGTGATACGGGTTTCGCCGCGTCCCAACCCGAATATGTTTACCGTTTGCCTTTAAAGGGGCGCAGCTTGGATGAGGTCTTCGCCTGTTTTCATACCAACTGGAGGCGCAACGTTAAAAAGGCTGATCGTTTAGGTGTCAAGGTCCGAGTCGGGACAGAACAGGATTTACCGGCTTTTTATGAGTTGCTGAAGGTAACTTCAGAACGGGATCAATTTAAGGTGCGCAGTTTCTCTTACTTTTCTAATATGTACCAGTCATTAAAGGCCGAAGCAGCAGACCGTATTGCTCTTTATCTGGCGGAAGACGAAGAGGAATTATTGTCTGCTACCTTAGCCGTCCATTCCAACTTCCACTCATGGTATCTTTACGGGGCCAGCAGCAATGTAAAACGGGAGAAGGCCCCTAATCACGCTATCCAGTGGCGTATGATTCAAGATGCTTATCAGCTTAATGCCTACACTTATGATTTTAGAGGCATCAGCCCTACCCTGGATGAATCTGACCACCTGTTTGGGTTGCTGCGATTTAAATTGGGCTTTGGAGGCGAGGCCTGTGAAATGATTGGTGCTTGGGACTATCCCCTGCAGCCTTTATTACACCGGGCTTTCCAGCTGTATTTAAAACGGCGGTAGGGTGGTGAACATGAAACGGTATACGCCAGCAGATGGCCGATGAATTCTAACATAAGATGGAATTCCAACATTGCTCCTTGTTCTGTGGCTGAATAAATATCAGCACAGAATAAGGAGCTGTTTTCTTATGGTACGAAAAGTAAGAAAAGAAAAAGTCGGGAATACATTTTGGTTACAGTCGACGGCAAAAGAAATCAAATCCGAGCAATACAATATTACCGGCGCGTTGACAGTGTACAAGAGCTTAAAAAAAGAAGAAGTGCTTCGTAAGCACTTCTTAAGATTTTGATAAGCAGAAATTCTGACATCGCCTGCCTGATTTCGGTAAGATGAACTTGTCGAATCGGACAGGCTTTTATATTCCTGAAAAGGGGTTTCAGATATTGAAAAGAAAAAGAATTACTCAGTTGTTTCCATTCTTATTGCCGTTCCGCAGGACACAAAGAAAATTATTCTTCTATATCAAAAAAGAAGGGAAAACCTATGAGCAAGTTTCTGTTTGTCAGCAGAAGATAGACATCAAATCCAAACAAGTTATTTCTGAAAACCTGCTTTATACGGACGTATGTGAAGTCGGGTATCCGCTCCAGGAAGAAACTGTCATGAATTGATATTAATTTCAAGAATCCTTGGCGGCCAAATCGACTATATTAGGTGAATTAAAAATATGGTTATGCAAGGAAAAATTAAGAAATTAACTAAAGTGCCATATGCAGATTTTAAGAAGCCACGGTTTGAATTTGATATCAAACCGTGGCTATTTTCAGATCAATTTATTCTTTACCAAATATTTAGGTTTAAGTTGACTCGACCCTTAGGGCGGGGTTTATACTAAATACAAGGAGGGATAGCGTTGGAGAATCGTATAAAGATCAGCGATTTCGCTAAATTAACCGGTAGTACATTAAAAACCATCATCTACTACCAAAATATCGGTTTACTGCAAGAACCAGCGCGTTCTCGGGGAGGGTACCGTTTATACGGGCCAGCGGAGCTGACGCGTATGCAGTTAATTAAACGTTTAAAATCCCTGGGTCTGGATTTAAAACGTATTAAGGAAATATTAGGAGATATACACGATTCGAGAACCCTGAGCGAAGTGCTTCAGTCATTGAAAACTGAACTTATGAACGAGAAAAAAACGATTGAAGAAAGAGTTGCGAAGATTGAGTTGTTATTGAGCCAAGACACAGTTCATCTCGATGAAAATACCTTCGAGTCGCCTTCTTTTCAAATGGTCAAGGATATACTGGGACAGGAGCAAATCGACAATTATATCCAGACCAGCCCTGAAGTATATGAACAGCAGCGTAAATTGTTTGGTATCCTGGATGATTTTCAGTGGGGTCAGGACTATCGGGAAACGTTTCTGTCATTTGCCGAGTACTTTAAATCCCATCCAGATAAGTTCCAAATGGCTTTGGATAGCGCAAAGCGTTTAGCTAGGCTGGATCAAATGTCTGAAGATGATCCGGAGGTCGAAGCTTTGGCCAGGGATACTGTTAAAATTATGAAAAGTATGCCACTGTCGGAAGGGGTCAATCAGTCATTGAGTAAAGCTATGGAAAGCTTATTCAATAGTATTGTTTCTGGTGTTCTTTCACCGGCCCGAATGAAGCACAAGCAACTTGTTGAACAATATTTAAGAGAAGGAAGTGATCTCAATGGAAAGTAAAAGTAATCTGACTGCGTCAAAAGCTTATCGGGGACCAGTAATTATTATGGTTGTGATGGGACTTGTTTTATTTCTGCCCGCAGGTTCTTTAAGGTATTGGCAGGCATGGACTTATTTGTTCGAATTCTCTGCCCTGACGCTTTTTATTACTGTTTATTTTATGAAGAAAGATCCCGGCCTATTATTGAGACGAATGAAAACTAAAGATCAGGAAAATACGCCTCAGCCTCCCGCCTTCTTAAAATTGTTTTTACTCGGTTACTTCATTCCCGGCTTCGATTTTCGATTTCATTGGTCAGCTGTGCCTGTTTGGCTTGTAATTGCATCCAATGCTATTGTTATCTTAGGCTATATATTTATTATCATTGTATTTATGGAAAATAGTTATGCTTCAACTGTCATCCAGGTTGAGAAAGAACAGATGGTTATAACAACCGGCCCATACGCCGTAGTTCGCCATCCAATGTACTTGGGGATGTTAATCATGACATTATTTACTCCTCTGGCGCTTGGTTCATATTGGGCGATAATACCTTTTCTTCTCATAATACCTTGGACTGTATGGAGGATAAAAATTGAAGAAGAAACTCTTTTACGTGACCTTCCGGGGTACCAGGATTATTGTTTAAAGACAAATTATCGTCTAATTCCACTTATTTGGTAAGGATGGTGTTATTATGCAAGATATATTATCCTCTATTGCGTCTATTGCAGAGCAGAAAATAAGGGAAGCCATACGAAATGGTGAGCTTGACAATCTGCCCGGAAAAGGGAAGCCTTTGAGCTTAGAAGACCTTTCTCACATCCCGGAAGAACTACGGGCAGCTTATATTATTCTTAAAAACTCCGGTATCTTGCCAGAAGAGATGCAGCTTGAGAAGGAGATAATCTCCCTTGAGACTCGTATAAACTGTTGTTGCGATGAGGATGACAGGAAAGTGCATTATAGTGGAATCAACTTGGCCTGGACCTATAAAATTAAACATAAGATTGAATTTGGAACAAACCAAATAGAGATGGGCCGAATGGTCAACCTCCTGAAAAGGATGAGTGGCTTTAATTCCCCAGTTCGTAATGGTGAAGATTTCTTCAATAATTTATTGAGCATCCAAGCTATGTCACAGCAAAGGTTTAAGAACTTTGAGGACAGGTTGGATGCTTTTTTATGTGTTTAGAGCTCGCTAGTAATGACGGAAAGGTTTTTGGCGACGATAAGAATGGTTTCATTACTGTACCTGTACTGGATGAGAAGAGCGTACATGTCAGCAGATCACAGAATGTACAAGTCTACTATAAGCTTGTTCGCGATAATATTCCTCGGATCATTGAGGAATGAGGAAAGAAGGCCATTATAGAAAAGGTCTCCGGTAAAAAGTACCTTAGCTTATTGCACGTAAAATTTTTATGGATGGACAATGACAGAAATAACAAAATGGAGGCTGACTATGATAATTCGTGACATGGAAGAAAAAGATTTAAATGACATAGCTATATTGTATGAAGAGTTATTAGGACAAAAAAGTAATATCGAAAATTTACTAAGAACCTTTCCTTTAATGAATGATAGCGATAACTATATATTATTAGTGGCAGAAGACAACGGAAAGGTTATTGGAACTGTCATGGGTATAATTTGCCTTACTATGGTGGCCGATTTGAAAAAGTTTTTGGTGATGGAAGCCGTAATTGTAGATGAGAACTATAGAGGAAATGGTGTAGGCAAAAAAATGCTACTAGAATTAGAAACTAGGGCTAAAAGACGAGGATGTAGTTATATTATCTTGGTTTCAGGAAACCAAAGGAAAGAAGCACATAAATTCTATGAAGCGTTTGGATATGGAGAAGACGAAGCTAAAGGATTTAGAAAATTTATAGATCCCGAAATCATATAAATTTCAGGAATGTTTATTGTCATGAAGTCATTTAGCGTTCCGCAAGGACCTTGAAGGATATTAATTCTAATAGGACGAAGACATATATAGTAAAAATAGACGAACATGTTCAGTGATACTCCGGATTTCAAGGGTTATACGAAACTGGTTCA
Organism: Desulfosporosinus sp. FKB; assembly: GCF_002196705.1. Classification (GTDB taxonomy): domain Bacteria; phylum Bacillota; class Desulfitobacteriia; order Desulfitobacteriales; family Desulfitobacteriaceae; genus Desulfosporosinus. The sequence continues at coordinate 40,471 of NZ_NADJ01000012.1, read as the reverse complement.
TTGATCAAACATTCTACGACATATCGTGCAAGGCCGCGCCGTCCATGGCGCGGGTGAAAATTTTGGGGTATTGCTTCGCAGTTGTAGTATACTTGGATGGATTTAAACTTCAGATATGGCTAAAAATGCGAAGTTACCCAGAATTTATTCAAGTGGTGGGCTATTTATATAATAAGGACTGATAATTGTGGATTTAAAAGACGTTATCATATCGGCAGAAAGTCCATTTTCCTCCGACGCCATTTCTTTAATGGATGATCTTTCGGAATGCCTTCAAGACATTACAGGTGATAGCGGAAAGAACTCATTTGACGCTAAAGATGTATGCAACGATAGAGCTATATTTGTAATTGCTAGGAACCAAAGCGGCAAGGCAATTGGATGTGGCGCTTTCCGACCTATGGATGAAACAACAGCAGAAGTTAAAAGAATGTATGCAAAGGATAAAGGTATGGGAATTGGCAACAAGATTCTTTCATATCTTGAGCATCGGGCGCATGATATTGGGTATGAAACCCTCCGCCTTGAAACACGTATTATTAATGCTAAAGCGGTATCATTTTATGAACGAAATGGATACAGGAAAATACCAAACTACGGGAAATACGCAGAGAGAGTAAATTCCATTTGCTTTGAGAAGAATTTGTCAATTTGATTTAACGGTATATTATGAGAAAGAATCATTGTTGAATCTGTGTGACATCTACTGATCTTTAATTATGTTAAATGAATCTTAACGGATATAAAAATTAAATATTCTCTATAGAGCTAACGTTTCAATTGTTGTAACGCCACTATTTAAGTCAACACCGGTTATTGTAACTTTTGCAAGTGATTCAGGATTAATATTCGGGTAAAATCTCAATTTGAGTATACCTTGCTCTGTTGTAATTGTACCTACATTTGATTCGAATTGAATATTATTTGCAAGAGATGACTTTATAATATCAGCGCCGTATTGATCATTCACAATATATGTTGTATAACCTATCCTGTCAGTTCCATTAGATGGGACTACCACCAATTTAGTTGAGTTTATCGTAATTTTACTGACCTTTTGATCTGAATTTTGACTAGGACTTGGGCTTTCAAGTGTCGGATTAGTAATGGGGGCGGTATAACTGGAAGACTCTGACCCGGAAGAAGAATCAAGGCTTACAACTATGCCGGTGGTTAAGTTAACAAGCGTAATAATAATCGGTTTATCAATATCTGAAGAAGAATTATAAGTTATCGTACCTATGCCTTTGCTCGGATCTAAGGTAATTGATGACCTTACTGAAGCAACGGCCGATAACTGGGTAGCCGGGACGTTTGACGTAATGTCTTTTCCCGTTCCATCAAGTACCTGGTACTTAAAGGTTGCAATAGTTGTCTCAACTTTTGCGAGATTGCTTAACCTAAGAGTCTCATATTTTTTAATTAGGGTATCCACATTTGTTGCGTTAGGCGAATTTAGATCAGTTATTACGGAGTCAGGAATAATTCCCGTTCCGCCAAATACATAGACATGACTTGCATCGGCAAATCTTTGCTGATAGTAACTCCTCGTATTTGCTGGAGAATTATTATTAACAAAGGTTATAGGTTCTGATATCTTAGCGCTATAGGCGGTGCCTGCTAAGGCATCGGCAAAACCTTCGCCTGTAGCTAAACAGATACTGTCTGAATTAAAATCAGTGATAAATGTTTGATTTATGAGGATATTTCTGGCATATTTATCGGCCCCTAAGATCCGTACGATATTGGGGAACTGTTGAGCCACTTGATCGCTAATAATATTCGAATCCCCAACAACATAGGTTTTACCGACATTGAGAGTTGAAATGTAATTTTTAACATTATCAGGCATAGAATCATGTGGTACAAGAATAATTGGAATTTGCTTCATAGAAGCAATGGATGCAACCGATAAAGCATCAGGATAGTCTTCGCCAGTGACCACAAACAACGTTGATGGCTTTGAATTGACTTGTTGGGCAACTTGAATCGCGGTGGCATACCGATCATATGATTGAAATAGTGTTTAGCGATAGTGCTTGTGGAAGTCTCAAAGTGGCACAGCACTATGGCGAGGGGAAATATCAAAGTGTGGGTATTGGCGTTATCGTTAGTCACGAGGATGGAAGTAAGCCAACCAAAGAGGAAGTTGAAGCTGCCCGACGAAAAGCGAAGGAAAAGGCACGCTTAGCGTGGGAGAGTGTTACCCCCAAAGCTGTGCATCTCATTGGAAAGATCTTCAAAGGGAGAACACACCTTTGCGGGCCACGCTAAATGGACAGTTGATCAGTGTACCGGAAACCCTCTATAATGACTTTATCTTTCGTGAAATCGAAGCAGAAGGTGAGGAATTTCAGGAGGCTCACATCCTTTCCGACCTATTGACTGGCCCCTTAAAATCAGCCTGTCCATTTATTTTATGACCTTACTTGTCTGGAGGTTACAGTTTGTAGCCGACTTAAAAAAGTAAGGTTTCCGATTCCGATTCTTTGACAGCTATTTATGAGAGGTTTGTCACACGCATAAGCCTGGCCCCATATTCTGTGAATAAAGTAATAGGATGGGCAGGTAATCTCATGAATGATTTGATCACAGAACGTACGCCGCTGGTGATTGCGGCGGAAATAAACACAATCAGACATTATGCCGGGAAAATCCTCCTTACCAGCGCCATAGTGATCGGCCGGCGCCTGAAGGAGGCTAAGGACCTGCTTCCCTATGGAGAATGGGGCAAGTGGTTGAAGGAATCAGTCTGTTACTCTCAGCGAACGGCCGATAGGTTAATACAGCTCTGTGAAACGTACGGGACGAAACTGCTTGTCTCCTCTGACAGTGACAGCCATCCAGATTCGTCACTGGTGACGAATCTGACCTAAACCCAGGCGCTTATTCTCCTCGGGATTCCGGAAGAGGAGCGGGAGGAGTTTATCGCGGAGCATGATGTTGAGAGCATGACCAACTCGGAATTGCGGCAGGCTGTCAAGGACAGAGACCAGGCCATTGAAGAAAAAAAAGGTTTTCAAAAAGACTAGGATTTAAAAAGCAGTGAACTCGCCCAATTAACCACTCAGGCCCAAAGTCTGCAGTAACAGGTGAACGACTACAAGTTGAAGTACTCCACTGAGCAGGAAAAAGTCACGTTAAAGCAAAAGGAGCTGGAGGCTGTCAAAGAAGAGGTTCCATCCGCCAAGAAAATTGCCGAATTAGAAAAAAAGCTCAAAGACGCGGAAACCAAATCCTCTGTCATGACGGCCGAAGTACAATTCACCATTAACCGCGATAACATGATCAAAGCTTTCGATGAGCTGCTGAAAATGCTCACCGCATTAGACAGAACGGATTCGGAGATGAAGGAATAATACAAAGTCATTGGGGTCAAGGGGTAAAGTCAGGAACGGGCAGAAAAACTAAACAGGCGGGGTCAGGCAGAGTTGGATTAAAAATGGCTAGTGATTTCCATTTTAGTGTAATTTGAGGTATAATTAGCAAAAGTGCCGGAGAGGAGACCCCGGTCAGTGAATCGAGTTATGTTACATAGAACTATACAAAGCTAATTTTTGATCAACATGAGACTGACAAGAATGTTGGTCTTTTATTTTTAGAGGGTCTGGGAGAAGTGCTTCTACTTGACTTCAAGGAGAGGGAATTACCAGCATTTTTTGCTTAATAAAGAATTATACGTGAAGGAGACGTTATGAGTATTCAAATCATCCTGGTCTTTGTGCTTAATTTTCTAATATCCATTATTGGAACCCTGGCATACTCCGTCCGCTTAGTGGGGATTCGGACGGGTAAGATCGCCGTATCGTTTGCTCTTTTCAATATCCTGATGCTGGTCTCAAGGATTGCGGTTACTTTTCAGGTTCCCATTCTCACTAAATATGTGGAAAGAACTTCGGGAAGCGGCGATTTATTAGCCCTTTTTAATGCCATCATTCTAATTTCTGGTGTGGCGACGGTTTTTGGAGCCCTGTTGATTCCCACCTTTCAAAGAATTCTCTGTAAGGGAGTAGAGGCTTTCTCTGCAGACAGGTCATTGTCGAAATTGATTTTACACAGCTTTTCCAAGGCGGGGATTCGCTACATGAAAGAATGTGTTTCCGTGCCGGGGAAAGAACATGTTAAACAGCTAAGTTATGGAAGATTGCCCAAGAGAATCATTGTCGCCAATGTGGCGGCGGTTGCGCTGATTACGATAGGGTCCCTGGCTCCCATTTACGCGGGAGCTATCGAACCGGATTTGAGAGCGACCTGCATTACCTTATCCTCGATTGTGAATGGGATTGCCACCATCTTAATGACAATTTTGATTGATCCCAAATTATCCATCATGACGGACGATGTCATTGACGGGAAATGTACGGAGGAAGACTTCAGGTTATGTGTCATTGGCTTAGTGGGGAGCAAAACCCTGGGAACTTTTGCGGCAGTCTTTTTACTGATTCCCTTCTCTTATCTGATTGTGATCGCAGCCAATATTATCTAGACAACTTTTGGGGGACTTCTGCCAATGAGTGACTGTATGTAAAACAGAAATATGCCCGGGGGTATGGGAAGTTATTATGAGAGCATTTGCTTGATTTTACCTGCCAACCGTCAGGGATTAAGAAGCTTGAGATCGTTACAAGTCTCCAGGTCAAAGAGTTTTATACCAAGTTGGGGGCTGGGGAAGATGGAATCTTTGCTAAAAAAAGGACGTATGATTCCGCGCTTGGTGTATTTGATGTATTCCGCGAAGGTAGAAAAATGCGAAAGAAAGATTAATTCAATAACTTTTAGCTAGGCTATAAACATAATCTGATGTTTATTTACTATACGTATTGACGACCTGCTCCCATAGTGATATATTTGTCACAAAGTTACAAATATATCACTATGGGAGGCTTTATTATGAAAATTAAGAGTGCATCTCCAAAATCTATTAAATATGCGTGGCTTTTTGGCTTTTTTGGATTTCAAGGTTTCACATATTTTAAAACGGGTAACCCGTTATCGCTATTTTGGTTTAGTTTTTTTGGTTTTTTTGCCTATTACTTTATAGCAAAAATGGCTGACGAAATGCAGGATGAGCGTTATTTTGAAAACAGCAAAAACGCAAAACTGAAAACTGCTGCCATTCCTTTAGTCACTTTGTTTATTATTGGTTTTTGTTCGGGATTTCCTTTTGTTACAAAAGAACTAATTATTTTAACTTGTGCTTTTGGATGGGCGGTTACGCTTATATCTTATGCTTTTCTTTTTTGGTATTATGATAAACATTAAAAGGGGGTGAGTTTCATCGAAAAGTTTACTTGTAATTTAAAGAAATATCGTCAACTTATTGAGTTGACTCAAGATGAACTTGCCCAATTAGTTGGAGTACGGAGAGAAACTATCATTAGACTGGAAGCAGGCAAGTACAATCCATCACTTAAATTAGCTATTGATATTTCACGAGTTGTAAAAACACCAATTGAGGAGATTTTTATTTTTGAGTAGTGTTACTATTATGAACATTATCCAAGGTGGTTCATAGGTCACATCATTCTTATATAGCGTCACAAATTAGGTTCCCATAATTCTTAAACACTTCTTGTCCGTCGTCTCAAGAGCCGACTGGAGAATGACACAGCTTCTTCTTGCTTGGTTGAGGCGTTATGCGGAATGGGTTCGTTTTCCACGGTTACACCGAGTGATCAGTTTATGTAACTTGGTGAAATTAAATATGGCATTCATAAGGAAAACTTAAGAAATTAATAAGAAATTATTTAAAGAAAGCCTATTCCTCTTCGGTAGAATGAAGTTATCGAATCGGATAGGCTTTTATAATTTCAGAAAGGGGGCCCCGGAGATTAAAGACATTTTAAAGAAGAATAAAGTCTTGTTTGGAATTATTGTGGCTGCCGGGATTGCAGGGATACTTTACTTTGTTTTAGGCAGACCCCAAAAATCATCGAGACTGGATCCTATTGATGCCTTAAGATTTGAAAAATAATGAGTGTTTAATCAGAAAGAAGTGATAAACTAATGAGTATCATATTTAGGTTGTCTACCAAAACGGTGTGGGGAGTTGGCTATAAAATTGAAAAGTAAGATAGATAAAAGAAGGAATGATTATTCAATATTAAAAAGGAAAGTATTTCTTCAAATGCTTCTGATTACAGTTGCCGCCGCTGTGACTGTTTATCTATTGCGCTCTATCCTGCGTGGACATGTCGGAGATCGTATCGTTCGATTATTAGTCAGCGCTTTTAGATTTAATAATTCGGACGCACAGCAAATCTATCAGTTGGTGATACGCAACAATATGGATACGATCCTTTTTGTTGTAATCCTAATAGTTTTAGTTATATTACTTTTTCTATTTTCTGTTTCTTGGTTCACAAATTATTTCGATGAAGTCAGTGCTGGAATGGATAAGCTTGTTGCGAAATTCGATGCTGAAATTACTTTATCACCGGAATTGGACTTTATGGAAAATAAGCTTAATCAGGTAAAAACCATCTTGGAAAAGCAAAAAAAAGCTGCTCTTGATGCCGAGCAGCGCAAAAATGATTTAGTCGTTTACTTGGCTCATGATATAAAGACACCTTTGACCTCCGTTATAGGTTACTTAAGTCTTCTGGATGAAGCTCCTGATATGCCTCCTGAACAGAAGACCAAATATGTCGGGATTACTTTGGAAAAAGCTTATCGCTTAGAGCAGCTTATCAATGAGTTTTTCGAGATTACAAGATTTAATCTACAAACAATTGTTTTGAATAAAGAAAAAATCAAATTACAGTTCATGCTCCAGCAGATGGCCGATGAATTCTATCCAATGCTGACTCCACAAGGAAAACGAGTGTCAGTCAATGTGCCTGACGAACTCACTCTGTTGGGAGATGCTGACAAACTGGCCCGTGTGTTCAATAACATTTTGAAAAATGCGATAGCCTATAGTTATGAGAACAACGTTATTGACATTTCTGTTAAACAACAGGACAAAACTATTGTTATAACGTTTACTAATCAGGGAAAGCCAATCCCGCAGGCAAAGCTTGAAACTATTTTCGAAAAATTTTACCGCTTAGATTCCGCTCGTTCCTCAAACACCGGTGGAGCAGGGTTAGGCTTGGCGATCGCCCAAGAAATTGTCACGGCTCACGATGGAACAATCTCTGTGGAAAGCAACACAGAAAATACGACATTTACAGTAACGCTTCCGTCATAAGAAAAACTTAAGAAGTTCATAAGATGGAATTCCAACATAGCCCCTTGTTCTGTGGTTGAATAATATCAGCATAGAATAAGGAGCTGTTTTATAATGGTACGAAAAGTAAAAAGGAAAAAGTCAGGAATGCGCATCATTGTATCATTTCTGTTGATGGTTGGAATTGCTGCTTTTGTTTATAAATCTATCATTATTCCTGGATACCCGCACATCTTTGAGAATGAATATGACAATATAACCTCGTCATATTCTTCTTTAAAGACAACACCTGATCCCTCTGCTTCTATATCCTTGGACAAGCTGAACAGTCCTAATGCGATTCTGATCCGGTTAAATGATTATACCATCCTGATGCAGAAAAATAGTGAAGAAAAAATCTATCCTGCTTCTTTGACTAAAATGATGACAGCCATTATTGCAATAGAAAATTTACCTAATCTGAAGAAAGAAATCAAACTGACCAATTCTACGTTTCAGGGGTTGTACGGAGCAGATGCATCGATGGCCGGCTTTCTACCGGGTGAGCAAGTCAGGGCAATCGATCTGTTATACGGGGTAATGCTGCCGAGCGGTGCGGAGTGCTGTATTGGACTCGCTGATCAGATTGCGGGATCAGAACAGAATTTTGTAAACTTAATGAATCAAAAGGCTGCAGAACTTGGTATGGAAAATACCCATTTTGAAAATTCTACCGGACTTCACAACGAAAATCACTACACAACAGTCAAAGACCTGGCTATTCTTCTCAGCTATGCTTTACAAAATGATACTTTCCGGGAAATTTTCACTTCATCCCGTCATTCAACACCACCCACGAATAAGCACCCTCGGGGGATAACCTTTTACAGTACCACGTTTGAAGAACTCAACGATCAAAATATTATTGGTGGGGAAATTTTAGGAGGAAAAACTGGATATACCGATGAAGCCGGTCTATGTCTTGCGAGTCTCGCCAAAGTAGGTAACCAGGAATATATTCTGATTTCAGCTGGCGCGAAAGGAGATCACCAAACGGAACAGTATAATATTACCGATGCCTTAGCCGTATACAACAGTATTGGAAAACGATAGGGTCTTTATAGGAGTTTGTTAAGATTTTGTATATGAAGAATTATATCAAGCGGTTAGTAAAAATTACGGTAGAAATGAATTAGTTGATACTATTGTCAAGAAATCGCTCAAAAATTAAGACCTTGAGATACGATAATCATACGTAATTCAAGGCATATTAATTATATATGTATGTACTTTCCGGCCGAATATGTTTTATTCACTTCGCTTTAATGGCGGGATCAACCTCAATCTTAATTCTGCGTGAAAGTATAAAGTTGAGTAAAGCGATAACGGCTGCACCCATAAATACAGCTTGATATCCAAAAGCCGACCACAAAAGCCCGCCAAAAACGGGAATCATCATTGAAGCGACGTGCTGCAGGCTCACACCTGTCGATAGTGTTGGGGTCACGTCAGCAAGATCGACGGCAATCTTCCGTAAATAAGTTGACCGTGCCATTTCGACTGCAGCCATGGAATTGTCGATGACATAGCAGCCGGCGATAATCACCGCAGCGATGCCAACGGGAAAAATAGCGGCAGAGAACGTATATCCAAGACAGATGGCGAACAATAAAGCGGCCTCCAAAGTCAGAACGAATCGCTCGCCCCGGACGTCTATCAGTCTGCCAATCATCTTACGTGTGCCGATACTCACCAAGGCGACAATCATTCCCAGGATGGCAAACATTTGGGGCTGCACACCGAACACTTTAATCAGCACCCATGGCGCAAACGTCAGAAAAATCTGTGCCCGTGCACCGCTAACGCCGGCCAGTACATAGTAGAGCGTATAGCGTTTGCGAAAAACAAATCTGACTTTCCTGGCTTTCGGTTCACCTTTCTTCATCAGCCCCACCGCTAAAGCTGCGAACACATAGAAAACAGCACCTACGATAAAGGCAATCTGATAGGTCATATGCAGGAAGTGAAAGCTCAGGAAGACAAAAACATAGGCAGCAATACTGCCGAACAGACCGAAAGCGCTAACCGTTCCAAGCCTGGCGCCGAAAGAATTCTGCTTGGACAGGGACATGCCGATGGATGGCGTGACGGGCATGACCATGTGTGTCCCGAGGCTGTACATCATCATCCAGATAATCATAACCGCGAAGGTCGGCGACAACAGGCCGAGGCCAAGCATCCCCAATCCTGCCGCTGCCATACCGAGCATAGCAATTCGTACATCACCGCAAAAACTTAAAACCGCCAAAATTAGCATGATAAAGAAACCCGGCGCTTCCCGCGGTACTTCAAGGAAACCTCTGAGATTCTCGGACAGCCGGAATATGTCGTTTAAATAGTTGTTGAATATCGATGTATTAATGCCTGCACCGATCCCAGCGAACAACCCTGCCAGTAAAAATAGGTTGAAGTCCCGATCACCGTCAATATGTTTACTTTCCATTAAGCCGAACCCTTTCAAAACCATATGATGTATTTTTTATCGCTTTTGACATAAACTGCAAGTGCATTATAGCACAAGAAAATGCCTCTTTCAATGAGCTGCCGAAAAGCTGTCCAGAATGCTTGAAAAACACTAAAGGCGATAAGACCCATTCCTTTCATAGTGGCGCTGTAATGTCAACAGTAGGGAATGGACCTAAACTAGTTATTGGCTTTGAGATGTACAATCCCGGACGGGATGCTGCTTCAAAGGATGAAGGAGAACTGAACGTAGGGAAGAGACTTATCTCAAACGTAATTAAGAGTCATAAAAACTTAATTGATGTTGTTGTTTATGATGCTCTGGCCTGTAATTCCGTTTGGATTAACCACTGTATAAATCTTGGTATTGATACAATTGTCAGAGCAAAAAACAATAATAAAAAAACAATAATAATAAGAGTTTGCGGTTGGCCAAAAAGAGAACAAATAAATCGAAGGCTGTTGATGTCTGGGAAGATGAAAAAGGGTTTGAGAAAGTTGAAGTTTATGACTCAACATTTACTATGGACAACATAAAGCAGGCATTGCGTTTTATTAAATTCGCAATGATACCTAAGGATAAGAAGCACTCACAAATTATGATTGTAACTACCTGTATGGATATGTCGCTTAAAACATTGTTTAGAATAATTAGAGCGCGATGGGATATTGAGAACTCAATCTTCAAGAACTTGAAAAGTGAGTGTGGCTTAGAGCATTGCTTTGTGCATGGCGGGAAGGCCGTAGAAGCAGTCCTATATTTGATATTTATCGCATCAAACATCATACAATTATTTTTATTAAGACGACTGAAAAAGCACGTTAAAACCCAGCGGGAATTAGTGAGGCTTTATTAAAAGGTCTATATCTGCTGAAGTATAAAGACGAATTAATTTTGAGCAGTGCATAGAGATTTGACATTCAAATAAAGAGGCTAATATCGGGGTAGGGGAAGGTGTCTCGTTTTATGACCATATTAAGTAACTGATGGAGAAAAAATACATTACAATTGAAATTAAATCAATAATGACCTGCGAGAATAATAACAAAAGCTAAATTGCTGCAGTGCCAGGGCATAATGCCCGGCCTATTTTATTTTATCCTGGCATACTGCTAGAAATGGGTTAATGGGCCTTATCCTTCTCCTAAAGCCTCTCCCATAGTGTCAATCCTTGCCATATCAGAAAGCTGTTTGGTAACGCCTAAAATGTCATCGATTGTTGCCGCAATTTGTTCTGTAGTAGCGGCTTGATTATCGGAAGCAAGGCTTGTTTTGACAATTTGTCGCGCAATCGTTTCAATAGCTTCTTTTACATTTAGGAGAGATTTCTCTACCTTATCCGAAGAATCTTTGCTCAGATTAGAAAGTTTACCCATTTCTTTAGCCACTACACTAAATCCTCTTCCAGCATCTCCGGCCCTCGCTGCCTCAATTGAGGCATTTAGTGTCAGAAGATTCGATTGAGAAGAAATGTTTTTAATACCCCTGACGATATTGCTGATTCCACCAATATTATTTTGAGTTTGGGAACTGAAATCAACGATTTCTTTGATAAAGGATGCAAGCTCCTGCGAATTGGATGCAATTTCCTCTATTCCGGCACTTAATTGTTCGATAGAAGTATGGAGTATAGAAGAAATGCCATTAATTTTTTCTTCCTTTTCTATACCTTTATAAATGGCAATCGCTGCAACAACTGCTCCCGTCTCATCCTCAACAGGGGTAAGTATCAGCTTGATGGGAACCCCAAAAAAATTATTTGGAACCATCGCCGCAATTTGTTTATTCTCTTTTTTAACTTTGCGGAATGCCGGACGATCCTCAAGTTTAAAAGAATCCCCAATCTTAAAGGCTGTTGATGGCAGAGTTTTCGCCGTTTCACAGGCAAGAATTGTTTCTTTAACGAGATCATGTACAACGATAGTCATATTCTCTCGAGTTATTTCCGCAAGTATAGGCATAATCTCTATGAACTTCGGAAGATATTTCGTTTTCATTTGGAATCACTCCTACGGTCTGTGGTTTACTTCAGTATAAACGCTGTCCAAGAAATAATCATAACACCTTGTAAATCCTTCCGCATACTCTTCACTTTGCTTAAACATTGATACTATCGACTCACTCGGATAGATGAATGTTATTTCTTATGACAAGACTATGTTATTCCCACCACTTTTTCAAACAATGATTCGTTGTTTTATACTACAACAAACCGTTGTGCTATTAAAATCAGAACACCGTAAAGGCTTTAAGAAAATAATAGGTGGATAGTGATCTGTCCACCTAACTCATTTAGTTCAGCACTTTAGCCTCAACTATGTCTATCCATTGATATTACGCATCATGACCTTTTTCAAAAGTGTATCAAATTCCGAGTTTTTTTACCTTCTGTCAGACTTCTCTATCTGATAAAATCAGTGGAGAAAAGAGGTTGTAATGAGAAAGAACTACTTTGTAAAATTGGTAAACTACATGAAGAATGTTTATCAAATTGATCACGGCATGAATAAGCTGACTGACGGGAGAGTTAACCCCACTTATAGCACAGGCCAAGTAATTCTGCCTGTGCTATTTGGTTTTTTGCTTAGGATAAAAAGCTTTAATGAGCTTAATTTCATGATAAAGAACAACGAGTTTAGTAAACTGTTTCACCGAGGAACAAAGTTGCCGCAGATTGATGCGATCAGGGACACACTCAAGGTAATTGATATAAACAGATTAAACCAAATTAATTATCACATTGTAAAAAAGTCAGTTGAGAATAAGGTTTTAATGATGGAACAATCGACGGATATACTGTGGCTGCAATTGATGGAACAAAGTTTTTCGGGAGCAATAAGAAAAGTTGTCCGAAATGCTTGAAAAACACCAAGGGGAAAAAGATTCATTCCTTTCACAGTGGCGCTGTAATGTCAACAGTAGGGAATGGACCAAAACTTGTTATTGGCTTTGAGATGCACAAGCCCGGACAAGATGCTGCTACAAAGGATAAAGGAGAACTAAACGAAGGGAAGAGACTTATCTCAAACGTAGTTAAGAGTCATAAGAACTTAATTGATGTTGTAGTTTATGATGCTCTTGCCTGTAATTCAATTTGGTTAACCACTGTAGAAATCTCGGTATTGATACAATTGTCAGAGCAAAAAACAATAATAATAAGAGTTTACGGTTAGCCAAGACAAATAAGTCAGTAGCAGTTGATGTTTGGGAAGATGAAAGAGGATTCGAGAAAGTTGAAGTCTACGAATCAACATTTACTATGGACAATGAAGGTGGAGGATGGGGGATGGGTTGGATGGAGAGTTGCGTCTAAATATCCATATGAATCAGATTATTTGGCTTGACATGATCTTCGGTTGCACAGTTAATACCAACTCCTCTAACTCCACAAAACCCAGTTATCCCTAACTGCCATTGCTGCGGGATGCCATTACCTATCCCAAAGACGCTCACCAAACTGAAGGGATGAGTGATGCGTCACATCGTGATGGGGTGAATGAGCTAGGTGCTGGGAATTCGCCTCAACAGGTTCCGCACAAGGTGAAATTCCTTCGGCGACTCGGTAGGTATAAAGGTTGACCTAGAAATACTTATAGATTGAGTAACTCTGATATATTTTCACCCAATACTCGATCACGAATGTAATTATCGGCGGCAACCCTTTCGATAGTATTTCTAGCTAATACTGGATCGCCATAAGGTGCATCCGAACTGAAAAGTGTACGATCAGGTAATTCCTTAATCGCAAATGAAACGGCAATTGTTGCAAATGTTGCTGATAAGTCTAGATAAAGGCTTGGATTTTCTTTAGCTAGTTTTATGGTGTCTAGCCAGTTTGTGCCACCAAGATGACCCAAAATAACAGGAATGCGTGGGTACTTTTTTGATAGCTTATTAATATCTTTAATATCGTCTAAAGTTAAAGGCGCAAATGTGTGAATCCATAATGGCAGGTTATTAAATGCTGTTGCTGCTGAAAAAATCGGGTCTAACTGGCGCATTTGTCCAGGGGCTAGAGTGAATTCACCAAGACCACGAAAATCATTTTTAATTACATTTTCCTTGATCATTTCGGCAGTTGACTCTTCAGATAAACCCAACGGAACCATTCCAAAACCAATAAATTTATTGGGGTATTCTTTAATGACACTTAATTGTTCTTTAAGTGATTGGATTCTAGCCTCTTGGGCATTGCGATTACCATTAAGAATTTCAGAAAGAGTATATATTTCTCTTGTGAATGATTCCATGTCAATAGCGGTTTCAGGGTGAATTGTTGTACAAAATAGTATTACTAGATCAAGTCCAGCCTCGGTCATTATTTCCAGTTGTTTTTCATTGGGTAGTAAAACGTGTTGGTGACTATCAATTATCATTATTACTGTCCTTTCTTGCAATTGTATTTTCAAAGATTGATATTCCTTGTTGCAGGCGTGATTTCAACATTTCTAATAACTCTATTTGCTTATTTACTTCCGTCAGTTTAGCATGATAAAGCTTGTACGCTTTCTCACAGAGTGGTTGTTCATTAGGCCAATTGATTGGGCATTCAATAACACGTTCAATTTCGTCTGTATTTAACCCAAGCCCCAAATAAAGTTGGATAATTTTAACTCGTTGCACAGCTATTTCATCGTAATCCCGATAACCGTTCTCTAATCGTCGTGACTGGAGAAGATTTTTGCTTTCATAGTAACGTAGGGAACGAACACTTACACCGGTCTTCTTTGATAAAGTGCTTATATTCAAAGTAATCCTCCTACTTTTTTGTATACCTAATTATAAAGTATGACATCAGTGTTAGGGTCAAGGAGTTTCTTTCTAAAGTATATTTTTTGATCTATAACTGACGGTATTCTCTCCCGCGCCCCAGCTAACCTCAAGAAGAAATAGCCACCTCGTATAAAACCTAGCCACCCGTCAAACCACCGAACTCCTTCAATCCCGCAGGATGGGATGTGCTTAGCTAGTGGATACGGGAAGGTGATGGGGATGGATTGGATGGGAAGTCGATTTGTGGATAAGCAAATGTAAAGAGGGTGTATGATGGCAAAGGAGATGATTATTTGTTATCAGTTCCAATCTCGATATTGATTTATATTTTTGTTTGTACATATATTTTTGCGAAAAGCCCTACTCAAAGAAGAGGGCATTATTTTGTATGGGGGGGCGCAGAATTTTGATTTAACAAAGAAATTACAATTTCGTATTAATACGAAGCGATGTATAGTATAATACGATTGCTATATTTGTGTTGTTTTTTTATTAAATCTATCAAGTTCTAGTATTTTATGGGGGTCATTATGGTAGGAAAAATTTATAAGAAAGAATATAATCCCAATTCTATCGCGATAAAATTTAAGGGAAATAGTATCACCTATGAACAGCTTGATAAAACAGTTAGTCAGTATTCAAGTCTACTATTGAAACTGGGAGTTAAGGCAGAAGAAAGAGTACTACTGAGTTGCCCGAACTCACCTGAATATATCTATTCCTATTTAAGTGTGGTAAAAAATGGAGCAATTATTGTTCCAATGAATATGCAGCTTACCCTGGATGAAATTACATATTTGGTTAACGATTCCGGAGCTAGTTTTATGATTATGCACCCTGCAATTCTTCAAACAATAAAGCGAAGCAAAGAATCGCTCCAAGAGCTTTTGGACATTAAGATTATTGTTCTGAATGAGGAGTTTCAGAGAACTATTTCTGAAATCTCGGTTGAAGTAGTTGAGGATTTTACAGATGAGAATGCCGTATCCACGTTTTTATATACCTCCGGTACTACAGGAAACCCAAAGGCCGCAATGCTTACCCATAAAAATCTAGTTACAAATGCTGAACAGTCACGGATTGCGTTTGGTGGGACTGTAAATGATAACTATTTGTGCGTGCTTCCGATGTTCCATGTTTTTGGATTTACAGTCTGTGTTCTTAACCCTTTATGGAGCGGTGCAACAGTTACGATATTAGAAAAGTTTCATCCAAAAGAAGTTATAGAATCTTTATTAAATGATGAAGTTACTGTTTTTGCGGGAGTTCCAACTATGTATGTATTATTGTTAGAGGCCTGCAAGAATACCGTTACTTTCCCTAAACTTCGCTTAGCAATTTCCGGGGGAGCAGCACTGCCTGTAGAAGTACTAAGACAGGCCAAAGATATCCTGAAGCTCCCAGTTGTTGAGGGATACGGTTTGACAGAAGCGTCTCCTGTAGTATGCTTCAATCCTTTGGATGGAATACAGAAGGCAGGCTCTATAGGTCTGCCTCTTAGTGGTGTTGAATGCAAGATTGTTGATGATAGCGATATGGAACTACCGGCTGGTGATGTCGGTGAACTGATAACCATCGGTGACAATGTAATGTTAGGATACTTCAATAAGGAGAAAGAAACAGAAGAGGCAATGAAGAATGGTTGGCTGCATACCGGGGACCTTGCGAAGAAAGATGAAGAAGGATATATTTATATCGTAGACAGGAAAAAAGACTTGATCATTGCTGGTGGCTTGAATGTATATCCTAGGGACGTTGAGGAAGTTATATATCACTATTCGAAGGTGAAAGAGGCAGCGGTTGTCGGAATTACGGACAAATTGCGAGGCGAGTCTGTGAAAGCTTTTATTGTTCTTAAAGATAATGAAGAATGCACTTCTAAGGAAGTATTTGGATATTTGAAAGAACATCTTGCCGGTTATAAAATACCTCGAAAAATCGAATTTGTATCTGAGCTTCCTAAAAACAGCTCAGGTAAAATATTGAAAAGAATGCTTAAAATGTAGTGATTAGTAAGGATAAAATATGTTCCCTCAAACTGATAGTTTGGGGGAAATTTTTCTTATAGGGCCGTACTTATACTCAGGACTAAACGAATACAAAAAAAGTTAGAGGATTTGCATCCGGCTATCAAAAATGTTCTTGAATCTAATGATCTCTTGTAAGATAACGCCCCCCTAGGTTTTTGGGATCTACCTTTACGAGACTATGGGAGGTTTGGTATATATAGTGATGAGATGTTCAAAACGATCGGGTGGTGACGTGACGGCACCACAGTTCACCGTTTACTTCATAGAAACCCACATTTAAAGTATCGACCTCATCTGATCTTTCCTGGTGAAAACATAAGAGTAAGGTAAGTCAGAAGATGACGAGTAAGGTATTAACCTCTTGGCCGTTAAATTATTGAATTGTTTGGTCGGTGTGTTATCTAAACCGACAAATCAAGCACCCGACGCACGTTGACGTTACTTCATTGAAAGTTTTTAGGGTAAATAGGTTTCAGTGGATAGTTTTATGGATTTACGACTCAGGGGTCCATAAATACGTAAAAATAGCGGGTACTAGGTGGGGGAACAAGGAGTCTTTGTGTAAGAGTATAAAGCTAAGAAAAAATATTTTGAACCAACCATTAATTCTGGTAAGTGTATTGCTTCTGTATATACAATAGCATAATATATATATATATGAAAGGAGTGATTCGCCATGGCCAAAACAACAAATCTCTATGTAAGGCTTGAACCAGGGCTTAAGGAACAGGCAGAATCAGTTTTAGGGCAATTGGGTATTCCGGTATCTAATGCAGTAAATATATTTTTAAAACAGGTTGTTATGCAGAGAGGAATTCCTTTTGATGTTAAGCTTCCTCCTATACAACATGCAGCACTTTCAGACTTAACTGAGAAAGAGATTAATGAAGAATTGGAAAAAGGATATACTGATTTCACTCAAGGAAATACAAAATCTGCAGAGAAGGTTTTTTCGGATATCCATAGAGATTACGGCATATGACATACAAGATTATATTAACAAAACAAGCCGATACTGATTTGAGAGCCATCTATGAATATATTGCGTTTACTTTGCTTGAGCCTGAGACAGCAGTTAGACAATTGGAAAGAATTGAAAAAGGAATACTGAGCTTGAATGAAATGCCTGAGCGATTTCGAGTCTTTGAAAAAGAACCATGGTACAGTAGAGGACTACGACAGATGCAAGTAGATAATTTCATTGTATTTTATATTCCAAATGCTGATGATGAAATAGTTATCGTTATCCGTATTATGTATGAAAGAAGGGACATCAATAAACAGATGAAAAGGATTAATCAGTAACTAAAGACACGGAAATTAAACCCTTCAGAAGGATGTTGTTTTGATATTGATCTCGCTACTGTCTACTGTGATTTGGCAGTTAAACGTTGGGGGAAAAAAGGCTGTGAAGCTTGCTATAAAAGTGGAGGGCAGGCTGAAATCTGCTTTTGATATATCTTAGTATTTTTTGGACCCAACTAATAAAGTTATATCTACAAATTTTCCCAAATTTCTATAGGGATACGTAAAACAATGAATTACGAAGAACTTTATGGAAAATATCAAAAGCTGCTGGAAGAGAATAAAAGACTGAAGGTTGAAAATGAAAATTTCAAAATTCGGCTTGGTTTGGCATTGAAGAGGTTGTGAGATTAATTTAACAAATTTATTTGAACCATTGAGAGCCGATATCAAATGGGAAGACGAAACCTTTTTGGGCAAAACCATAAAGGTTAAATTTAATGGTCAGCTTCGCGACGAACAGGTAGATGCCGTAAGTCATATGTTGCAACACAATAATGGGGTTTTATCTGCAACAACTGCTTTGGGAAAGACTGTAATAGGGGCAAAACTAATAGCTGAAAGAAAAGTCAACACGCTTGTACTTGTTCATACGCAGCAGCTATTGGAGCAATGGAAAGAGCGGTTGACCCAATTCTTGATAATAGATGAAGAGTTGCCCGCAGATCCTGTTACAAGAAGAGGCAGGAAAAAGGTTCGTAGTATTATTGGACAGTTTGGCGGAGGCAGGAAGAATTTAAGTGGGATTATCGATATTGCGGTTATGCAGTCATTGGTAAAAGGTGACGAAGTAAAAGATGTTGTCCGGGATTATGGCATGGTTATTGTTGATGAATGCCACCACGTACCTGCGTTCAGCTTTGAACAGATACTTAAAAACGTCTCGGCAAAATATATTTACGAGCTTACAGCGACTCCTGTGAGGCAGGATGGGCATCATCCCATAATATTCATGCACTGCGGTCCGGTTCGATATAAGGTGGATGCCAGAAAGCAAGCTGAAAAAAGACCTTTTGAGCAGTATATCATTCCACGCTTTACGTCATTTAGAAAACCGGTTAGCCAAGACGAAAAGGAATGGTCTATTGGGGAAATATATTCTGAAATCAGTACTAGCCAAATTCGCAATCAATTAATTATTGATGATGTAATTAGATGTGTAAAAGAAGGACGGAACCCTATTATATTGACTGAGAGGAAAGCGCATGTTGAACTGATTGCAGAGGAATTAGCGAAATCTATTCCCAATGTTATTGAGTTAACTGGCAGAATGACGACTAAAGAAAGAAAAGCCAAGCTGGAAATGCTATCAAGTATTCCTCATGATAGTAATATTGTTATTGTTGCCACGGGTAGATTTGTTGGTGAGGGATTTGACGAACCGAGGTTAGTTACACTATTTCTAGCAATGCCTGTTGCCTGGAAAGGGACAGTTCAGCAATATGCCGGACGTCTTCATAGGGTGTATCAAAACAAGAATGAAGTGCAGATTTATGATTACGTGGATATCCAGGTTGGTGTACTTGAGCGGATGTACCAAAAGAGGCTTAAAGGATATGCCGCCATAGGATATTCAGCCAAAAGTGACAGTAAGCCATTTGAAGCTGCAAATGCGATACTAACTCACCCACCGGTTTCGCCTTGCCAAGTTCAAGAAGAACATGCGGTTTGAAATAACACGTCTTCATAAAGCCTATCCAGCAGTCAAGTGCTTTGTCTTGAGTGTGCGGTCACCGGAGGTGGCCTTTCTATTCGAAGAGCGTTATGGGCTGGCGCAAATAGCCAAAGTATAAATTGATATAATCTTTAGGAAATGTTTATAACCAGTTTAAAAACTTCTTCTATAATGTCCCTGTTAATGCTTTTTAGGGGAGGGTTTTACTAAATGAAACAAAGGGCAAAAAACTATGGAATTGATGCTCGTTATGCTACAAGTAACATTTTATTAAAGGATATTTAGCTTAGCTGCATCATTTTTTATCCAATTTTCAGTAGAGGAGGTCAATAAATGACGGATAATCGACGAGTATGCCCTGTCGAACATGCTGGAGGTTTAGATAACCGTATTCGGAGAATATTTCAAAACCCAATAAAAATATTAAAACCTTATCTTCAACCAGGAATAACAATGCTTGATCTTGGGTGTGGGCCAGGTTTTTTTACTATTCCAGCAGCTGAAATAATTGGGACAAAGGGTAAAGTTATAGCAGTTGATTTACAAGAAGGGATGCTATCAAGATTAAAAGAAAAGATCACAAATATTGAGCTAGAGAAAAGAATCAAGCTTCATAAGTGTGAAGAGAGTAAGATAGGTGTTTCTGAAAAAGTTGATGTGATTTTAGCTTTTTATATGGTTCATGAAGTTCCAAATCAAGAGAATCTTTTCAAAGAAATAAAGTCAATATTAAAATCTGGCGGAAAATTATTAATCGTTGAACCAAAATTCCATGTTTCTAAACAATCATTTCAGGAGACTATGGGGTTATTAGAAAAATTGGGATATGAAGTTATTGAGCAGCCAAAGATAATTTTGAGCCGAGCGGCATTTTTGAAAAAATATTGAGAATAAACGGTAACTTACAATATTTAAGGTTAATGTCTCTTTAAATCCCAGACCATTTCAAGTAGTTTTGTTAGCATTGAACCAGTATAATCTTCACGCCAGGAGCGTTGGGTGGGCGCATTCGGACACACCAAATCGGTGGTATTGGCCCAGCCGGGGGCGTTGGGTTGTGCCAAGAACATGCTCGAAGAGCACGATGTTGTACCTGAGATGAAGGGAGTCCCTTCAAAGCCGGTTTGTAGGAGAAGCTTCAAACAGACGTAAGCTGATCATCCAAAAATTATGCGGTGGTGTAATAAACCGCTCATGGACTTCTTACATATTTTTGTCTATCTATTTCACTATAAAAAAGGATGGCGCATGGCGTTCACCGTATGGACTGGATGGGTGATTTACAATCTGGCCGTGATAATAGAGGACAGTTGATGCCCCGCCGTCAAGATTGGCTACGTTGTAGGCGCCATATTTAAGCATGATATCCTGAACGTCTTTTAGAGTAGCTCCTAGTGACCCAATCTGGCGTCCGTCGATGACCAGCATTAAAATTGTGCCGTCCTTTGTTTGCCCTATGGCTGTTCTTGGAGCAATCCCCCATGCTCCATCTCCATGGGTTATGGCAGGTTTACCATTGACAACAAGAAAAGGACCAAATGTAACTGCATCACGTATCCCCATCCGTTTGATGTTAGCTAAGGTATAACGACCTAGTACAAGAACATTTCTTTGGTTCATTCCAATGATATCGTAGGTTGAAACTCCAGAATCCTTGTATAAAAGTCTACCGCGCGAAATAAGGATACCCTGTGGGTGCCCACCGCTTCCGTTGCCCTGTGGATCATTAAAAGCTCCACCATTAATGACTGCTACAGCCCCAGTAACCGCGGCTATGTCCTCAGCTCTTTCGCCCATTTTCCCTAGATAACGCGTTGCTGCCACTCTCACGCGTCCAGGATTACTAACCTTAAGTAAGTATCCAGTAAACCCATTTTGATTAATGTCAATAAGCTCGGTGCTATTATTCTTATTCGTACCGCGCGTATTAATTAAGGTCGGATCGGAGTTTCCCAAATCTTTAGCTTGGTCGCTGTCCAGTATTTTTTGAATCTCGGCATCACTAAAAAGCCATTCTGCTAAATACTGATGACTCATTGACGTCATTGCACTTTCCACCCAGAAATTACGCAGCGTTTCAAAAGGTTGAAGAGGGCAATAAAGAAACCCCAAAAAGAGCAAAAGGAATATACTAAAAGACCATGCCATGAGGCGGGGGAATAACCTTTTTTTATGTTTATAATGGTAGACCGCAAAAGGTTTCTTTTCGGGTCGTGGTTGCATCGTCGAATTTGAGGATTTAGGGATTCCAGTACTACCCATATTACTTACATCTCCGAAGACTATTTTCTATATTTGCAACTTAAAGAATTTGCGTGAAATATTCTAACCTTGCCTCATTTCGAGCTACTATCAAATCAAATGAAAAAAATATTTTTCAAAAATATTATAAAAGATATTATAACCCGTATTGTATCACATAAACTAACATAGACCTAAGCGGTATGCTTTTGCGGTAGCTCCTCTATCCGGGGGTGCAGGTCCCCTCGTCTCTGCCAAGAGGAAAGCCGAAGTATTTCTGAAAACGTAACGTGGGGTCAAAGAAAGCGTTTTGCCGACGGGAAGGTCAGTCTTCCCTATAAGCAGTTCCTTGGTTACGAAAAGGGTAACGATGGTCTGCCAAAGATTGTGGAATCAGAAGCTGCTACTGTAAGGCTAATTTATCGGCTTTTTCTTGAAGGGAAGACTCCGTCGGGCATTGCAAATCACCTCACTAAAAATGAAATTCCAACACCATCAGGTAAACAGAAATGGCAGGTCAGTACGGTCGAAAGTATTCTTACCAACGAGAAATACAGAGGAGATGCGCTCCTTCAAAAGACCTTTACAGTAGACTTTCTCACAAAACAGAAAAAAGTGAACGAGGGAGAGATCCCCAAGTATTATGTAGAAAACAGTCATCCGGCGATTGTCGAGCCGGATGTATACGATATGGTTCAATTTGAGATGAAACGGCGAAAAGAAAACGGTGGACATCACAGTGGGGCAAACTGTTTCTCTAGTAAAATTGTTTGCGGGGAGTGCGGAAGTTTCTTCGGCTCAAAGGTTTGGCACTCCACCAGCAACTACCGGCGAACGATTTGGCAATGTAACCATAAATTTAAAGGCCCCAATAATTGTGGTACCCCACATGTTTATGAAGACACCCTAAAGCAATTATTTTTGAATTCCATGAACCAATTGATTAGCAATAAAGATGAGATTATAGAGAACTGTAAAATGATAAAGCATGTGCTGACGGATACCACTTCTTTGAATGTTCAAACTGAAGATTTGCAGCACGAGCTTACCCTGGTTACTGAGCTGATTCGGCAATGTGTTGAGGAGAACTCGCGCATAGGCTTAGACCAATTGGAATACCAACAACGCTATATGGGACTAGTAATGCGATACGAGAAGGCCAAGGATGAAATTAAAAAGATCGAGGATCAACGCCAAGCCCGTCGAGTAAAACGAGAACAATTGGATACCTTTCTTGATACGGTGTTACAGCAGGATTCTATTTTGACGGAGTTTGATGAAACCCTATGGTATGCGGTCCTAGATAAGGTTACAATCTATGCTTCCGATAATATTCAATTTACCTTTAGGGATGGTACGGTAGTGAAGTCATAAAATCTACCTACAAAGCGCTCGCAGGGTTGGTTGCTACCTTGCGAGCGTTTAATTTTTATGCTTAAATGAGTCACCATGTCAATAATGATACCAACGGTACAAAAGTGTCAGTTCAGCCTGCAACGTTTTGTCTTCGAGAGTTGATAAAATTATAGTATAAAGATTTTTCCATTGATATTCCTTCAGTATATGGATATAATAGAACATAAGTTCGATAAACACCAAATACATGTACTGAGGGGCGATAGCTATGAGAGACGTTTGTAAAGACTGCGGGCGAAAATCGTATTGCATGGAACACTGCGAAGAATGGTTAATTTCCCACGATCAATGCCCAGTGTGCCGGAACAAACTGTTACATATCGGAGGATGCACCGAGTGTATCACAGGTGATTGGGCGAAGTGTGGCTGAGATGAAAGTCGTTATGGCTCCCATCGAAATGATAGCATGGTTTGATATCCCCGGTACACCACGTCCGATTCGCTTCCGGCATGAAGGCAAAGTCGTTAAAGTTGAGATGATTATTAGAATCTCTGAAGAAAAGCTTGCAGGAAATCGTATGAAGGTCTATGAGTGTCAGAGCGAGGTTCACGGGCTGATGAAGCAATTTCAGCTGAAGTACGAATTGAGTAGTTGTAAGTGGTTCTTGTATAAGATTTGAATGAATGTTGAAACCTTGTAAACACCAGAGCTTTCATTCTACATCTTAGCATACCGCCGGTTAGGGACATTCAAAAAAACCACCGAAATTAGATTAAGATCTGAATCTAATTTCGGTGATGGAATTGGTTTTAAGTAGAAATGAAAATTTACTAGGAATGTATCCCTTATTTAGTAAGTAACTCTCCTGCAGTATATGCCTGTTCTAATAATTCATCCGTTAGCTTGAAATTGGGCGAACCTGTATGTGAACAAAGCAAGCTATCTGTTAGCTCCCAACCGAACGCGGAGAAGGCGCCATTGACGAACTGGATAGTAGCTTGAAACGCATCTTTATTCGCGTTTCCTTGTGAGAAAATTGTAACTGCTTTTTTTCCAGGATAACGGGCTTGGAATGGGAATCCAGTACCTTCAAGCATAGGGTACATTCTATCAAGCCACTGCTTGGATTGTCCTGAGATTTGCATGAAATAGATGGGTGAGCCAAAAATAACACCGTCAGCATTTTTTATATCCTCATACATTGGTTGTAAATAATCTTTAGTAGCGCAGCCCTCATGACTCCTACAATAGAAACAGCCTTGACAGCCCTTGATACCTTCATCATTAAGGTCGTAGACTTTTACTTCAGCGCCTTTTGATTGAGCTCCTTTGATTACTTCCTGAATTAGTTTAGAGGTATATCCGTTTTTTCTTGGACTACCGATAAATGCAACAATTTTACTCATGCTGTGACCCTGCCTTTTAAATATTTTTATAATATAGCAAGATTATATCAGTATAATTGTGCTAAAGGCAAAAGAAACAACACATATTGAAGTCCGTCTGTAATGGACAAGGCTCTTAAACTGCTAATATTGAACTATAGAACAGCATAGAGAATTGA
The DNA here is from genome assembly GCF_002196705.1 of Desulfosporosinus sp. FKB. Lineage (GTDB taxonomy): Bacteria > Bacillota > Desulfitobacteriia > Desulfitobacteriales > Desulfitobacteriaceae > Desulfosporosinus. The sequence goes on along the minus strand of NZ_NADJ01000012.1, from coordinate 15,852 downwards.
AGGAATCACGAGTATTTGGAAGATCTTAGGTTTAATCAAAAAACACTAAAACGCTTTGGTTTGAAACACCAAAATCGGCCCCTCAAGCCTGAATTTGGTGTTTTTTGAGGTTTCGGTGTGATATTCACTTGACGTAAGCTTCGTTATCGGACGCATAGAAGATCAGCCTGGGGCTCCGGTAAAAATAAGAAGCACGTTTGGATTTGCATCAGCCATCAGATGAACGGCGATTCGGCTTGTGACCAAAAAGCCGTTAAAGAAAAGGCTTTTGTTCGGGCGATGCGGGAGAAACGCTGGAGGAATTACGGAATTATTTGATGGCGCAGGAGAGTGGGATTGACAAGTTTGACGATGTGATATTTCGGAGGTTTGTGGAAAAGGTAATGATCCAATCGATGGCGGAGGTGACGTTGTGTTTAAAGTGGGTGTTGAGGTAAGGGAGGTACTTTAATAAATGTAATGCCGATCGGGGTTGAGGTGATATTCGATCAGCGATTTTTCTATAAAAATAATTCTTGACCGATCGTTCTCAAAATGCTACTATTACAACAACAGGAGGGAAAGTAATGGGACGCAGCAAGGAATTTGAGGAAAGTGTAGTTCTCCAGAAAGCCATGGAATTATTTTGGGAACAAGGCTACGAAAAGACATCTATGAGTGACCTGGTAGAGCATATGGGAATCCATCGTAGAAGTTTATATGATACCTTTGGTGATAAGCATACATTATTTTTGAAAGCGCTAGATTACTTTGCAGAATTTATGAATGCCAAACTAAAGTCTGAAACTTCACATGCAGAAACAGCAAAACAATCTATACAGTTTATCTTTGATCTCATGATCGAAGGAGCTGGAGATAGCCACTGGGGCTGCCTATTTGTGAATTCTGCAGCTGAGCTGGCTCTCCGAGATATGGAGGTAAACGAAAAGACAGAAAAAGCATTTATTCGAACAGAGCATCTTCTTGAGGATCTTATTCGCAAAGGACAGCAAACAGGTGAATTTTCGTGTGATTATGATGCAGAAGTTTTGGCGGAAAGTTTGCACAATACTTTGCTGGGGATTCGGCTACTTGCAAGAACCACAGCGAGTAAAGATAAATTACATCGTATTGCAGATTTTTCTTTAGCACTGCTGAATAAATAAATTTTTTTTTTGTTAAAACTAGAATGAACGTTCTCATAATGCTCTCTATGGAAAATTATGATGTACATTGTATCAAGGGTTTTGCAGGGGATGTTTTGTGTGAACTTCATATATAAAAATATTTTAAAAGGAGTAAAATTCAATGAAATCTTTGTTTGACAAAACGGAACTGGCAGGTATGAGGCTGAAAAACAGATTTATCCGCTCAGCAACCTATGACGGATTTGCTGATGAAAATGGTCATATGACAGAAAAGGTGTATGAAATCTATGAAGATTTAGCAAAAGGGGGAGTAGGCACAATTATCACGGGGCTTACTTTTGTAAGTGATTTAGAGAGTGTTTATCCAGGACAGGAAGGGATCTATGATGATACATTTATCAATGAGTATCAAAAGCTGACCGAGATGGTTCACCGATATGATGCCAAAATCATTATGCAACTTGTAAGCAACGGTTCACAAGCCTCGGTTGCCGCAAATAGTGGTAAGGTAGTGTGGGGGCCAAGTGCTGTGGAAGACCTTGCTTATAAAATTACGCCGCAGGAAATGACAAAGGAAGATATTGCATTTGTACAAAGAGCGTTCGCTGATGCGGCAGATAGAGCTAAGAAATCCGGGTTTGATGGTATCCAGATGCACGTGGCACATGGCTATTTATTAAATAGATTTTTGACACCTTATTATAACCGCCGGACAGACGAATATGGTGGTAATCAAGAAAATCGGTCAAGAATGGTGCTGGAAATTTATGAAGCAATAAGGGACAGGGTTGGTCCGGATTATCCAGTGTTTATAAAAATCAACAGCGAGGATTTTTTTGAGCAGGGAATGACTTTTTCGGATTGCAAGTATGTATGCCACAGGTTGGCAGAATTAGGAATAAACGGGATTGAAATCAGCGGTGGCAATCCTGCATCGCGTCCGAACGAGGGCTTCTCCCGCCGAGTTTCAACTGAACAAGAATCCTACTTTAAAAAATATGCCGATGAAATCGCGCAAGAAACCAAGATACCGGTCATATTAGTAGGCGGTAATCGGGATGTAAAAGGTCTAACAGAAGTTTTAAATAGTACTGCAATTGAGTATATTGCTCTTTGCAGACCATTTATTCGTGAAAGTGATTTAGTCAAGCGCTGGTCGGAAGATGCTGCCGTTCCAGCAAAGTGCATCTCTTGTAGTAAATGCTTCACCGGTGCTGGAACAGTCTGTATTTTTAATGCTAAAATACAATCTAATTGATGCTTTCTTAATAAACAAAATGCATCTTATAGGAATTAGGGCCAGGCTGGAATAGCGGACGTACTGTTTACCTTTAGGGATGGTACTGAAATCAAGAGTTAATATCCTATAGATAACCATGAAATCGCAAGGCTGGCTGAACTTTGCCGACCTTGCGAGTATTTTTCTACCCGAAAACCACCTGCTTGTCATGCTAGGTAGGCCCTCTTTAATTAAGAGACGAAAAAACTGCCTATGGGTTTATTAATACTAAAAGATTTCAGTGTTCTTGATGGGTTCTGGTAATATCCAACTAGGAACTATGAAAAAATAATTCTTGACCGATCGTTCTTGAAATGTTACTATTGCTAATAACAGGAGGAAAATATTGGGACGTAGCAAGGAATTTGAAGAAAGTGTTGTTCTATAGAAAGCCATGGAATTATTTGAAAATAAGGCTATAAAAAGATATCTATGAATGACTTAGTAGAGAAAACAAATGAATTTTTTTTATTGAAACTAGAACGAACGTTCTCAATACACATTCTTGAAGGTTAACGGGTATTTTTCCTCAGGAAGGATCACGCTATCCTCAACAGCCTGTTTCTCATAAGTGGCTGCAATGGCCTCAATGAGTAAAAAACGTTGCCTAGTATGAGTTTTCCTTTTGGATCAAGGTCTCGTAGGGAATTTTGATATAAATGTCTGGAATACTGAGGACGGCCCCTTAACAAACAACCAGAATCTTTTATAAACTTCAATTTAATTGCTTCGGATTAAGTTTGATGTACTGCTCCTCCAAGCACTGGGCCTTAGATTTTCCTGAATAACACCGTATTGCGTCTAGCTTTCGGATGTATTGAGGAGTTGTTTTATTAAAAAAGAGGGGGATTTGAGTATGAAAGAATGGTTTAAGTCAGGATGTGCGCTATGTGCTCAGAATTGTGGTGTGGAATTATTAATTGAAAACAACCATATTATTCAGGTGCGAGGTGATAAAAGCAACCCCAAAAGCCAGGGTTATATTTGCCGTAAAGGCATGAATTTGGCTTATTACCAGCACCATGACCAACGCCTGAAATATCCTTTAAAAAAATTAAATGGTGAATTTGTACGAATATCATGGGATCAAGCAATTTCAGAAATTGCAGCCAAACTAAGTGAGATCCAAACTGAACATAGCCCGCGTTCCATAGCCTATATGGGAGGTGGTGGGCAATCCTCCCATTTTGAAGCTGCTTTCGGTGTTCGTTTGCTACGGGCGCTGGGTTCACGTTATCATTATGGTGCCCTTGCCCAGGAACTGACAGGATATCACTGGGCTCAGGGTCGTTGCTTGGGTCGTCAGTATCTGGGCACGGTGCCAGATGAGGAGCATGCCGAAATGCTGGTATCGATTGGCTGGAACGGAATGGTTAGCCATCAGATGCCCAGAGCGCCTCAGGTGTTACGGGAGTTTTCCAAAAATCCCAACAAGATTTTGGCAGTTATTGACCCGCGCAAATCAGAAACAGCAAGGATTGCCGATATCCATCTTGCAGTACGCCCGGGAACCGACGCACTGCTCCTCCAAGCTATCATTGCAATGATTATTCAAGAAGGTTGGCAAAACCAGGCTTATCTTGACGAGCATGTTAGTGGTTTTGAGCAAATTAAGCCGATTTTTATCAGTTTTGACATAGAGGCGGCCCTAAAAATATGCGAACTGGATTACCAGCAGGTAAAAGATTTTGCCTACTTGATGGCTACTCGAAAAACTGGAGTACACACTGACTTGGGGGTGTTGATGAACCGACATAGCACCTTGGTCTCCTGCCTGGTTATGGTTTTGCAGGGGATTTGCGGACAGATTGGGTTACCCGGCACAAACCTAATACCAGGCCATTTTATGCCAATGGGAGCCCATAGCGATGAACGCAAAGATAGTAATTGGAAAACAGTTACAACCGGATTCCCCAGTATTTTGGGGTATTTCCCACCTAATGTACTGCCCGAGGAAATCATATCAGATCACCCAGAGCGCATTCGTGCTGTGCTATGCTTCCAATCCAATCCTCTTCGTTCGTATGCTGATACTAGTGCATACGAAGAAGCATTCCAGCGGCTTGATTTGTTAGTGACCTGTGAATTGGCCATGACCGAAACGGCGGCTATTTCTCACTATGTTTTGCCATCACGGTCTGTTTTTGAATCATGGGACAGCTCTTTCTTTACATGGACGCTGCCCGGTGTATTTTTCCAGATGAGACGTCCGCTCATTAGGCAAGAAGGAGAGGCCCTGGAGGCATCCGAAATTCATCTGCGGATAGCCGATGCTCTGGGGATCATACCCGAATTGCCCGTTGCTCTCTACGAGAAAGCTGGAAACAGGCTGGAATATGGGTTAGAGCTCATGCAATACCTGCAGGCCAACCCGCAGTCAACAGACTTGATACCCTTCATTTTAGGTAAAACGTTAGGTCCAGCCTTGGGTTCCACTAATCTAGCCACTTTGTGGGGATTGTTACAGAGAATGCCCAAAGAAAGCCGTGAAAACGCTGTCCGAGCAGGTTTTAAAAAAGGTCCGTTTATGGGTGAAGAGATCTTCCAAGCCCTACTAGATCACCCAGAAGGAATTTGGCTTGGACAAATCAACCCTGAAGAAAATTTCAAGTTTTTAAAGACAGAGGACGGCAAGATTAACCTATGGATTCCGGAAATGGCTGAATGGATGCTGGAGGTAACTCCTGAAAAGGAAGCTGTCGCTCTGCAAGCTGATGATCGATACCCCATGATTTTAATGGCAGGAAGGCACACATCTACAAACGCTAATACAATAATGCGAAATCCAGCTTGGAATGAAGGGAAGAGAGCCTGTACCTTGGCATTGAATCCACTGGATGGGGAAAAACTTGGATTGAGCGATGGCTCAATGGCGCTGATTACGACTGAAGCAGGAAGTGCTGAGATTGAGGTTGAAATCACCGATGATGCCAGGCCGGGACAGGTTATAATACCGCATGGCTTTGGTTTGGAATACAATGGGGAAATATACGGAGTTAATGTTAACCGCTTGACTAAGAACACCCACCGTGATAAATTTGTGGCTACGCCGCTGCACAGATATGTGCCGTGCCGGGTTGAAGTGGTGGAACGTCAGGATTAGCCTATTATCAATTCCACCTCAAAGGCCGATAATATTGGCGGTAATAATCCCTGAACTTTCCTCTGCCAAGGTTACGCTTTTATCCTTGAATGTTTAACTAACGTACCACAAGCCCTCATGTACCTTATCCGCAGTGGTCATTAAATACCAATCCTCCCGCTTTCCCAAAAGGAGGGCCTATTGACTGAGTCTGATCTGATGAATTGAGAGTTAGTAAATTTTACTATTTATCTTCGCAAGATATATGTATGTTATGGTTATTTGCATAAGTATTAGACCAAGTATACAGATTGTTTAATATATTATCTAGACTACGTCCATATTCTGTAAGCGAATATTCTACTTTTGGCGGAACAACAGGATAAACTTTTCGATGAACCAATCCTTTTTCTTCTAACTCTCTTAGTTGTATTGTTAGCATTTTTTGAGTAATTGTCGGCATTAATTTATCTAATTCATTAAAGCGTTTAGAACCATTAAGAAGATGCCAAAGTATGATTAATTTCCACTTTCCACCGATTAAATCTACGGTTAGTTCAAGTGCACAACCATAGTTGCTTTGTACATTTGCCATATTAACCTCCAGTTAATACTTAAACTATTGAAAATAACTGTATACTATAAAAAGGAGAGTACACATCTAATTGTAGTGTTGATATCAATATATCAGTAGGTTGAAAAAAATGCAAAGGGAAAAATATTTACCAGTCAGGAAGATGTGGATTGGAGAATTGCAGATGCTAATGAGTTCGACACTATAAAAAATGATAGTACATGATAAAAAAGTAAGTACTTGTATAATTATCTGATATAAATTATTATATCGGTGTAGTCAAAAACTAACATGTAAACAAAATCAGGGAGGAAAAATTAGTGAATTATATTTACTGGCCAGAGGGTTATTTACCAGGAACAACAGATCACTATGCATCAAATGAAATTATTATAGCAGGTCTAACTGCAGAGCAAATATGGCCATATATTAGTAACACTTCAGAATGGCCCAAATACTACAGCAATGCATCTGACCTACATTTCTACAATGGACCAGGGCCTGAATTATTTGAAGGAGCTCGTTTTCGTTTTACTACCTTTGGTTTAATTGTAGAAGCAGAAGTGACAGAATATGTGCCTCCAGCAAATGGAGAACCGGCTCGTGTAGCATGGCATGGATGGTGTGAAGGTTCAGAAGATAAAAAGTTAAATGTTCATCATGCATGGTTATTCGAAAACCTTTCTGGAGGAAGAGTGCGAATCCTTACACAAGAATCGCAAATTGGAAAACCAGCTAAAGATATGGCAGTGCAAAAACCAAACCCAATGATTAATGCTCATCAAGAGTGGATCGAAGGATTGGCGAAAGCTGCAACGAAATAATTCATTTTAAGAAAATGTAGAAAAAGCCCATCACTTAACAAGAGGTGGTGGGCTTTCATTTATTAACCAAAAATATTTAACAGGATAGAGGGAAAATTAGCGGTTATAAAATGTTTGAAAGGTGGCCTATAAATGCAAACATTAGGTTGGATTGGATTAGGACACATGGGAACACCTATGGCGACTAATCTTTTAAAAGCGGGTTACAAAGTAATTGTCTATAATCGTTCGGAGGATAGAACAATTACTTTAGTAGAATTAGGAGCAAAGAAAGCAAATTCACCAAAAGAAGTAGTAGAGCAATCAGATATTAATTTCATAATGTTATCAGATGCGAATGCAATACAATCTGTATTAACACAGGAAAATGGTGTACTTGGGGCAATTACACAAGGAAAAGTAGTAGTTGATATGAGTACAATTTCGCCACAAGAATCATCCGCATTTGCGAAATTAGTAATGGAAAAAGGCGGTGAGTATATTGATGCTCCAGTTTCAGGTTCCGTAGGTGCTGCAATCATGAGTCAATTGTTAATTTTAGCCGGAGGCCCAAAAGAAACAGTAAATCTTTGTCAGCCTTTCTTTAATGTGTTAGGTAAAGAGACCATTTATTTTGGCTCTACTGGTATGGGAACATCAGCCAAATTAACAATTAATATGCTGCTGGGTATAATGATGCAAGGATTTGGAGAAGCTATTGTTTTTGGAGAGAAGTTAGGCTTAGGTAAAGCTCAGATTATAGAACTTATTTCAAAATCTGCATTAAATAGTGGTCTCTTCCAAGCTAAAAAAGAGTCCTATGCAACAGAGGAGTTCCCATCGGCATTTATGCTAGAACTTATGTCTAAGGATTTGGGACTTGTAAAAACAGCAGCAGATCAGATGAGTACAAAACTACCACTTGCAGAAACTGCAAATGATACTTTCTATACTGCTAGAATGAATGGAAAAGCAAAATTGGACATGGCAGCAGTATATTTAGAGTTAAAAGATTGAAATACTAGATGTTTCTTATTGCTTAATATGAATAGGAAGGAAAATATTAAAAATAGCTTGAACATTTACTGATAATTCCCATATTTGCACCTTCTTCAAAATGCACCCCTTTTGAAAAAAGAGTGGGTGCATCGTTAATTTGTATCAAAGATTGAGTTATTAGACAACTAGGTACTCAATAATTGATACAATCAATGAACATAAAAAGTCCAGCAATGCTGGGCTTTTCGGCTGTTTAGGGCAGATTGAGCATCGTTTACTAAGGGTAACGATTCTGGGACAATTAGATTAATAATCTTCGACGAAGCATTTTTAAAATGGACGGAGAACGTATTAGTGAGAGTATTCGTTTATTGCGTAAATTTAATTTTCAAGTTATTTTGTCCGCACCCCCAGAAAAAATTGGTGATATTGCGACACTGGTTGACCGGAATTTATGTGTACTAAGGAAAGATAAACGTTCATTTGTAAAGGCCTTTGATCCGAAGCAATTGGAAGGTATTGTTGATGATGAGTAGCAAGAAGCAAATTTTAGATGCTCTAATTGACAAATACGAAAGAAGTAAGGCATATAAAGAGGGGGCACGCCGTATTATGATCAAGCTTTATGATAATGGCCGCTCAGACCTGCGTTCATATAACATCGAAAACAGTGAAGAGAAGGAGTCATTTAATAAAGCAATAGAAGAGCTTAAAAAAGATGATATAGTTGACTTTGAATGGCTGAAATACGAAATCGGTAATATAATTTCCCAGGTTTGGTTATTGCCAGAAAAAGTTAATAATGCTTATATGATTGCTGGCCGCCAACCAAAGTTAGATAAAGTCGAAGCAATAGTTAATTATATTAGAGAAAATTCAAGCGACGTGAAACATAAATGGATTGAAGAATTATTTAATAATATATGCGCCATTATTGAAAAGAAACGATCGATCACTGTTGCGTTGCCTGATAATAATGAATTAGCCCGAGATGTTCTTTACGCAATTAAGCAGATTGATTCAATAGATGAAAACGAAGTTTTAGAACGGGTTTTCTCAGTGCGTTGTTTCGGCGATTCTAAACGATTTGAGAAATACATTAAAAAGCGTGTTGTCACGATTATACGGAAGAATTATATTGACGATCCTGATAATGAACTTAGCGATGAAGAAGTTCTTAGGAAAGTTGGTATTATCAAAGCCCCTGAGGTGGTGGAGTTTTGCGGTAATTTAACTGTTTGCTTTAATACGGGAAAGGTAGATTACTCCCCGCTTAAATTCGGAGCAACAATTAATTCGTTTGACATCAGAAACTGTAACTTAATTATTGGAGAGAATATTACTAGGGTGCTTTTTATTGAAAACAAGGCAAACTATTTGGATTATATCTTAAACCATAAGGGATCAGATGATTTGGTAATTCTACATGGAGGATTTTATAGTCCGGTGAAGGGTTTGTTTTTTGAAAAGTTATTTTCTGTATGTAATAAGAGTTCGGTCAGATTTTATCATTGGGGAGATATGGATTTGGGAGGATTTAAAATATTTGCCCGTCTAAAAAAGAATATTATAGCCGATCTAATTCCTTATAACATGGGGATAGTAGATCTTAAAAATAATAGAAATTTTCTTATCGATATTGATGAGAAATATGCTAACAAAATTTTGCTATTACTCAAACAGCCTGAGCTCAAAGAATGCTATGATACAATCAAATATATTGCTTTAAACAAAGTCAAATTGGAACAGGAAGCCTTTATCCGAGAAGAGGTTTAATACTGTGTTCGCTGCTCACTCGCTAGGGATCTGGGTCCTTCCCGGAATTTTACGATAAACAGGGTAACTTAAGGCAACACAGGAAGTACAGAATGAAAGTAGAATTAGTCCGACAAAATTACCTCAACTTAAACTATGCAATGTGAAGACTAAAAAGTAGATTAAAAATCCCCCACCTGTTAGAGCGGGGTTAAAAACCAAATAACTGGGAGAAAGACATTTCATTTTCTTATAGAAGAATAGCTTTAGAAGATATTGAGGTAATTATAAAAAGAAAAGGGGACTTGGAAAATAATATAAATGGAATGAAAATTGATAAAGCCTATCAAATTCATGGCATTGAGGTTTTAGAATTAATTGAAAAGGAACAGATGTACAATAGCACAAAGAAAGAAGAGTTAAAAAAGGTGCTTGCACTAGTTAAACTGACTGATTTAGAAATCAAAAAGATTATTTTTGGTCCTGAAATTTCAAAAAAGCGTATGAGAACTAAGCCGCTTGGGAAGATGATGCATGATTTGCACAGGGAGTTGAAGATTTACTAGAGCGTGTTTGAAAAGTATTATACCGGCTATTCGGAAAATCAAGTATTTCCACTACTTTTCTTGGAGGTAAGGAGTTTTTACCTTTCCAAGATCAATATTAATACATTTAGTAGCATTTTTCCTTTAAAAATTACTTCTAGAAACCTATAACAAGTATACATACAATAAAGTAACATCAACGCACGTGGAGACCGTGGTTTGTTTAAGAAAACAGACACTCTAAACCAGCCTGTGGCGCTGGTTTTATGGTTTGTAAATATTCAGCATTGAACCAAATAAAGGCTTAAAAGCGTTATAAAATGAGGTCATAGTGTAACGGGGGCTGTGACTGTGAAATTAGGTGATATGCGATTTGCGGAAATTAATGTGGTAATTTGTGGCCTAATAATATAAATCAGCTCTCTTTATGTTGATTGACATAGGGAGGGCGTTTATTTTTGCCTGGGCGGGGTTGTGACGTGAAACTTTCATGCGTGGTGTGGAGTTGGAGATGCCCCAAGAACGTGCTCGAAGAGCACGGTGCTGTATCCGAAATGAAGGGTAGGTCCTTCGAAGTCGGTTTGTAGGATCAGGCTTCAAACAGTTGCTTCAGTTCAAAAGACTGCGATGGTAGGGGGTAAGGGAATCAAGGGGATACATTAATCATTGACCACAACTCCCATATAGTGTAATATTACATCATATGGGAGTTGTTTAGATGACAAAAGATGAATTTGTAATAAAACTGGACCAAAAACTAAAATTAGTTCGTACAGAGTTTGATTATTCACAGGATAAAATGGCAGAAGTACTTGGTATGTCTAAAAAAACGCTCGTACAGATTGAAAAAGGCAGGTCGACACTCGGTTGGATGGGTGCAGTAACACTCTGCGCGATTTTTGCAAAGAGTGAAATTCTATCTATATTGTTTGGCGGCCAGCCCAATGAAGTAATTATGGCGCTTGCCTTTGACAGCACCGAACGGGACTATCCTAAAACTCTTGGCGGTAAAGTATGGTGGGAAGAGATTGAAACTTCTTTTGGCTATAAGATACAAAAAAACCTAATCTCCCAGCATTATCGAATCCTCGACAGCCAGGAAAGGCGAATTTGTGCTTCCTTTGAATTTGACCATATAAAAAAACGCTTTGAGGAGCTTGCTCGTAATGATGAAACATAATATAGGATGCTTGCTAATTCACGGTTTTGCAGGAAGCCGCCGTGAGATTGATTCTCTTGTTACTAAACTCGATGAATGTGGGCTACCAACTGCGGTACCTCTGCTTGCAGGACATGAATCAACTCGCAGGGATCTAGCCAGAACTAAATACACTGATTGGATTCAATCTGTCTTGGCTTCCTATGCTGATTTAGAAAAGCGTTGCAATAATGTAGTAGTTATCGGATTTTCAATGGGTGGCTTGCTTGGGATTCAACTTTGCCAAGTACATAAGATCCAAGCTTTGGTGCTAATCAATACGCCGATATTTTATGGGAATATGAAACGAGTAATTCTCAATTTAAGATGTGATTTTAGATTTTATGTTAGAAAATATCTAAGTTCAAGTGCCAATGTACCCCCTCTTCCAGCTTTAATCCAATTTGTAATTTTACTTCATAAAACTAAATCACTCTTAGCAAACATTAAATGTACTTCAATGATCATTCAAACCCTTGACGATGACACAGTTAAGCCAAAGAGCGCTAATTATCTAAATTCTAGAATTGCCGGACTGAAGGTCTTAAAAACTTATCCTACAGGGGGACATGTCGTTTTTCAGAGTGAAGCCGGTGATAAAATCGGTGCTGAGCTGTGTCGTTTTCTCCAAGAACTAGAAAGGCAGAACTATAAACCCCATTAATACTTGAAAAGAGTAAAGTAAAATTTACTTCGAACCTAAAAATTTATCTTTGAGTTACAAAGAAGCTGCATAGAATAACAATATTAGCAATCGAGATTAACCATAGCATGCCTAATGCTTACACCGGTATATAGATAAGTTTAAAACCTTCCCTAAATTGCTGTTGTTTATAATATTTTGTGGTGATTACAGTCTTAGTCAATTATCCTATTTGTGATAATTTATTGACAATGAGTTGACTGAGGGGATATAATGTTTCCACAAGGTAAACAAATGATATAGTTATACAAATCTTGATTTAGAGACATTTTAAGGATAGTGACGGTTATGGAAGATTTGATTATTAGCAAGCAACTAAAACAAGTTCGGCTGGAAAAACAGTTGACATTGGACGAATTAGCAAAGCGCACTGGTTTTACTAAAAGTCTATTGTCAAAAATCGAGAATAATAAGGTGTCGCCGCCACTCAGTACTTTGATGAGAATAACCCGTGCCCTTGATGTTTCCTTAAGTGAGCTTTTTAGAGCTGCTGAAGCGCGTCGCATTGAAATTGTGCGGGGGAATCAGAAAGCGCAAAGGCCAAGCAGTACAGTTGACGGGCAAATGATGGAAAGTCTCGTGCAGGGTTTTCCACAGCAAAAATTTGAACCAATACTAGTTAGCATAGATAACCAAGCTAGTCATGAGATTAAGCTCTATGACCATCCGGGGCAAGAATTCATTTATGTTCTAACTGGTAAAATGAAGTATGTATATGGAAATGAAGAATATTTCGTTGAAGCAGGAGATTCGCTATACTTTTATGCTGATGTGCCACATGGCGCACTCCCGATGCAGGGGGAGAAGGTAACTTATATTTCGATTCTCAGTCTCTGATAATCTGATAAGCAGGAGTATGGGATACTGTTTGGAAAGAGAATTTATACATTATTTTCGTCTGCTTTGTTTCCTTACAGTAAACAAAGTTTCATAATTTGATATTACTTAGGGGGGATAAAATGTCTAAAATTAATTTTAGTAAAGTAGCAAGTGTTTATGAAAAAACAGCTCTCGTACAAAAGTCAGCTTCCGAAGTTCTACTGGATTTATTATCTATTAAAAATGGTGAGGATGTTCTTGATGTGGGTTGTGGGCCTGGCAATGTTTCGATGAAGATAGCCAAGATGACAAAGGGACGAGTGCTTGGAATCGATGTAGCACCGGGCATGATTGAGAGAGCCTGCCGAAGAGGAACAGCATCTGGCAATGTAACTTTTGCTGTGCGAGATGCTGCTGATTTTGAATTTATTTCTGAATTTGACGTAATTTTTTCTAATTCCGCTTTTCAATGGTTTAGAGATCCTGATGTTGTTATAAAACGATGTTTTAACGCCTTGAAGTTAGGTGGTCGCATGGGTATACAGGCACCTGCAACCAGAAATTTTTGTTCCAACTTTGTGGCAGCGGAGGGGAAGATTCTGAGCAACCCAGTAACAAGTGGAGTGTTTTCAGACTATAGAAGTCCTTGGCTTTTCTTGGAAAACGCTGAGGACTATGCACGACTGTTTGAACGTAATGGTTTTAGAGTTAGTCATTGTCAGATTGTGCAGGAAAAAACTCTTTACAGTGTAGACAAAGCATTTCAGATTTATCAATCAGGAGCAGAAAATGGGTACTTAAACCAGGATTATTATCAGGTGCTGTTATCGTCGGATTACGTAGAGATGTTCAGGGAGCTTTTTAGAGAATCTCTCAGTGAGCAGGCTAGGGAAGATGGCATGGTGCCAATTGTGTTTAATCGCATTTATTTGGTTGCTCACAAGTGAGAGTAAGTTAACAAATATTTTTCATTATTTATGCCGTCATTGTCAGCGGCGGAATGGAGGTTATATGGATAATACGAATGAGGTTAAGAAAAACTTTGGGCAAAGAGCATGTGAATATCGATTGAGTTCTACCCACGGTAATCCGGAAGATTTGGATAGAATGATTAGACTTATTGATCCTAATTTTGATGACGATGTATTGGATGTTGCTACAGGAGGAGGTCATACTGCGATCGCTTTGGCCAAATTTGTAAAAAAAGTGGTTGCAATTGATATTACCCCGGAGATGTTAGCTGAAGCTAAAATAGCTTCAATTCAAAATGGTATAAATAATATAACTTTTAGGACAGAAAATGTACACAACCTAAATATTTCCGACTGCCAATTTGATATTGTTGCCTCGAGATTTGCAGTACATCATTTTTCCGATGTACGAAGTGCCCTTCAGGAAATGTGCAGAGTATTGAAGCATGGCGGTAAGTTATATATTCTTGATTGCTCAGTTGTTGACGGCGATGAATCTGAGAAAGAAATTAATCGTATTGAGTTATTAAGAGACAGTTCTCATCAGTATTCTTATTCACCGCGATTATGGAACCAGTTATTGCAGGATTTGCCGCTGACAATAGTTCATGCATCGCCGCTTCAATCACAGTACAAGTTACCAGTCTGGTTTGACAGGATGGAAACAAACCAAAGCAATAGAGAGGAGATCTTTAAGGTGCTTAATAATTTATCTAGTGAATGCAAAATCAACTATCCTTTTGGAAATGACTATATAACTACTTATCGTTATGAACTTTTAGCAACCAAGAACTAGCATATATAAGTACTGAGTTTATAAGTCGCCACTTCTAAAAGAAGGTTCTTTTCGAAATGGGCAGGTAGGCAGATTGGAATATTAACGGCGGAGCGTTTTGGCGTATGATTGGGGAGGTTTTTGATGATTTATGCAGGAAATACAGGATATCGGTGGAATTAGTATTTATCATTAAGGATATTAAGATATAAGAGGCAATTTTTATGTTAGAAAAATCGATTTCAGATGCAAGGTTAGATGATAATTATATAAAGAATGTAAGTTTTGTAAATGATGTTCTTACAAATGTTGATATCTCAAGGATTGAATTTGAGTCGGTACAGTTTGTTAAGTGTCAATTTATTAATTGCAATTTTTCACGTACTAGCTTTTATGATGCAGCCTTTATGAATTCCGATTTTTCAAATTGCATTTTTGAAGATAGCTATTGGAAGAAAGCGAAAATATCAGAATGTAAAGGCAGTGGAAGCAATTTTAACCAAAGTCTTTTTAAAGAGGCAGTGTTATCTAATTCTTCATTCCGTTACGCAAATTGCACATTATCAGTATGGGAAAGCTGTACGATTAGTGATTGTAACTTTCAAGAAGCATTTCTTTCGGAGGTGAAGTTCAAAAAGATTAACCTCAAAGCGGTTAATTTTCAGAGAGCAGATTTCTTTAAAACTTCACTAAAAGGAATTGACCTTTCAGATTGTATAATCGAGGGTATTACGTTATCCGATACGTTCAGTGAACTCAAGGGGGCAAAGATAAACGCCTTGCAAGCAGTTGATATAGTACAAATTTTAGGGGTAAAAATTATATAACCTTACTTTAAGCAGTTGATTATTCCCACGATTATATGCTTTATTCTAATTCACCACACCACTAGTTGCTAACACCCTTCATGAACAAAATTCAATTTCTCCCATCATTAAATGAAGGACCTTTTCATGGTGAAAATTTAAAACCTTTAGTCTTGTCAATTAAAACCTCTGTATCACGATAAAAGTGAAAACAGGGTTTTTTTTGTTAAGAAGTGATTGAGTTATAGTGATTGTAATAATATAATATGAAAGTGATTTGTATCCATAATTAATTACTGAAGTTTCGCACCTAATAAATCAGCTCTAATTCCGGCTTAATTGGGTCAAACAGATATAAAAATTCCGCATGAACACAGGGTTTTGGTATAATTTGATTGCGTACAAATCTACCAAAA
>NZ_NADJ01000011.1 GCF_002196705.1 Desulfosporosinus sp. FKB | reverse complement strand
ACAGACAAACCGGTAATTGACGAAGAAAACTGGCATTGTTTCGTTAACATGAAATGGGATCCACAAACCAAAGAATGGTCAGTCTTCAAACGTCCTGTTATCGATATGTTTGACGTTAAATTTTAAGGGATTCAATACCTTTAAGCTTTAAATTGCTACTATATTAATAGGTTAACTCCCAGAGGGACGAGTATGACTTTTCGAGATTATCGAAAGGTTTATACTCGTCTTCTTTTTTTAATATGCATTTTCATTAAAAGGTTTTTGTGTTTTTCTTAATCTAATACTATTCATTATATTGTCAGAAGAATAACCTTCGGTTGTCCTCTAGCCTATAAATTCGCAGATTAGCCTGCTGCATGGAGAATCATAAAGAAAAACGTCTGACAATAATAAATGTTAATTATAAAATTTTGATTAAATTACATATTTCATGAAATCAATCCTTTATAAATTGCTATTAAAGTCTAGACATGAGGAGGATAATTAAATAAACAGTGTATTATCTTCTAAATAAAATGAGGTAAATTGGATACAAAAGAAAAGGCCTTTGTAAAAACATAAAGTTGTTAATTAAATCAGCAGAATAAGGCATAAATAATATACAGAATATTCTAAAAAAAAATTCTTACCATAACATATCCTGATTACGACCATATTGACTCGGAATACTCACAGTGTTAATCTTATCTCATAAATTCAATATCAGTGCAGCGAGCTTATTATAACAAAGATTAAGGGTAATAAATGTATGATACCTGACAAACGGTTAAAATCTATCAAGATTTTTAGCTGAGGCGGTAAGCTCGTAATCAAGATTCGAAATGCTATTTTTCTTTACCAACAGACATGAATAATCTATTTCTCTTTCACTAATCCTTAGCTAGCAGGATTAACTTTTATAGATCTCCAAGTGAAAATAATCTCTATTACAAGCTTCGAGGACACAAAACAAGTGAAACGTTATTAAATCGTGTAGTGTTATGCCCCCCTAAATATCTTCGAATTCAACTACGAAATTAACTCCCAACTATAGATAGAAGGCTTAAGAGGTAGGAAGGAGGGGGAGTAAAATCTGTTAACTTAATAATCTTAATGTTGCGTAACTTGCTTATGCATAGGAGGAGTCAAAGTGGAAAAGGAAATTGAAAAAAGAAAAATTACATTTAAATTTTTATACGAAATATTTATGGTATTTTTTAAAATTTCCCCCATTACTTTTGGCGGTGGATTTGCCATGATTCCTATCATGGAAGAAGAAATCGTCCATAAAAAACAATGGATAGATCGTGAAAACCTCGTTGATATCTTCGCAGTTTCACAGTCTTTACCAGGGGCGATTGCTGTTAACTCTGCTACATTTGTTGGTTACCAGATCGGTGGCATTCCTGGTGCATTGTCTGCATTACTTGGAATTGTCATTCCTACATTTGTGATTATTATCATTTTAGGCGCTTTACTTAGTTCATTTCAGCAGAACATTTATGTTCAGGCTGCTCTGAAAGGAATTAGACCTATTGTAGTTGCTTTAATCGCCTCTGCGGCTTTTAAGATGGGACACGTTTCAGTAGTCGATAAAATAAGTGCCGCAATTTGCGCGGTATGTATTATGTCGCTCTTACTAATTAAGAGCCTTAACTTAATCCTGGTAATCTTCTTGGGAGCTTTTATTGGCATTGTGATTGTTAAAGTTAAGGATCAACAAGATAAAAGACTATCTCATAAGAAAGCTAGTGGTGAAACATTATGAGTTTGTATTTGGAAATGATCGTTACTTTTTTTAAACTTGGGTTAGTCAGTTTTGGCGGCGGCTATGCCATGATCCCTCTTATCCAGACAGAAATGCAAAGTCATCATTGGTTAGATATCAGTCAATTTACGAACTTAATTGCAATATCAGCAATGGCTCCCGGTCCAATTGCCAGTAACACAGCAACAGTAGTGGGGTATAAATTGGCCGGTTTAGTAGGGGCCGTAGTTGCTTGTATTGGAGTAACTTTACCATCATTACTACTTATTCTTGTTGTCGGAAAACTGTTTTTTACATTCCAGAATCATCCCTATGTAAAAGCTGCTTTCTATGGACTGAGGCCGACAATCGTTGGAGTAATCGCTTATGCTGCTATTAAATTTGCCGTAAGTAATGGTATTATCGGAGGTAGTCAATTTATTGACATTAAGAGCAGCATCTTATTAGTGGCAGCTTTTATCTTATTAATTAAGACAAAAATACATCCGGCATATCTTATCTTAGCATCAGGAATAATCGGCGTTTTCATATTTTAAGACATTCCCGATCAAATTTTAATATGCATCATTTGATTACCTCGAAGAAATAATCTTTGAGGTATTTTTTTAGAGATAAATCTTACTAAATAATAACTTTATTTATGATTTGTCTCTACTTGTTTATGAGCATATTAATATGCTATAATTTTTTATATCGTAGAAATTATAAATAAGGAATTAATTAGCATAAGCTTATTTGAGTATTTCAACTAGTACATCAGTCTAATGAATTATATTATCACAATATCCATCATGGAGAAAGAGGTGTTTGTATGAACGGTTCTAAGTTTAAAGTTTTACTTTATTCTGATGGCTCACATCAAGCTTTTTCAGCGGCGGTATACACAGCAACGCTTTTAAAAAAGATTCCTAATATGCAATTAACTATCCTTCAAGTACAAGAAAGCGAAGATGAATCACAAGAAATGAGTTACAGCTGGTTAGAGCTGCGACCAAAATATAAGCGTTATCATTGGGGATGTTTATCTGAAAATGAATATAAATGGTTTGATTCATGGCCAGAGAACCCAAGTCCGGAATGGATGAGTGGTGTACTTAATGAATCTGAGTCAAGCTTAAAAAGCCAAAAACAATATGCAAGAATATTAAAAAAGACCAATGAGATTTATCAGAAACGGTCAGCACATGTTAATGAACAAATCCTTTACAAAAAAACAAGTCCGAATGAATCTGTTAGCATTTCTGAGACAGTAAAAATGATTACTGATTATGCTAATAGTAATCCTTTCGAATTAATAATTATGGGTACTCGAGGTCTTTCAACAATTAAAGGTTTAATTTATGGTAGTTTAGCCCATACAGTACTTGATAAATCTAAGCTTCCTGTTTTATTAATAAAAAAACTTCCGCAGGATTTTATTGATAACTATCTGACTTCTGAAGAACTTTAACAACATCTAAAGAAAACTGAAAATAAATATTAATTATTTATTAAAATATTTTATTCTCAAAATAACAACGGAATGTATTAAAAAGATATTCAATTGAGCTTAAAAGGCTTTGGAAGAAGAAATTCTTTCCAAAGCCTTTTTGTATAAGTATTATTATTTTTATAGTCTTAGAATTGACAACCAAAGTTCTAATTAAGTACCGAGGAAAGATTGTAGTTATTAATTATATTGATTATGAACATATTGATTTGATATAGACACCATTTAAATACAATGCTAATCTGTACTTGTTAGTAAAGTCACAAGGAAAAAGGAGGGGTGAATGCAAAAAATACAAATCTAAGTATCGGATTAAGGTAAAATCTGAGAAAAAAATTGATATCTTTTTTAACCTATTATAAAATCTTCTTACTGTTTTAGTTTTGCTAAAACTAAGTGCTTCCAAAAGGATATGCTTTTATTAGTGTGGTATCATGATGCGGTATGAATCAATCTGATAGAAAAAAAACAGCCTTAGAAAGGCTGCTAAGAAATTTGACATGTTAATTATACCATAAACTCGAAACAATGCTGAATAATTATTTTCGAAATAAAAACGGAAATTTTATAGAATTTATTTATATGGCCAATAAGTGCGAAATATTACTAGCTCAAGTTATTCAGGGAAGGGGCTATTTATATGGAGAGTTCATATTTTAATGTCTTGCTCTATTCCGATGGGTCGGCACAATCAATCTCTGCCGCTGTGTGTGCCGCATCACTCATAAATAATATTCCGAATATGAAATTGACAATTCTTCAAATACGTGAAAGTCATGAACGTTTTATGGGGAGTGAGTTTAGTTGGAGTGAATTAAGACGAAAGTATAAGAGGATTTACTGGGAGTCTGAATCGGAGCTTAGTTGGTCACAGACTTATCTTAAAATTCCTGAAGATGATTGGTTTAAACAGATGCTTAATTCAGAAGAAGATCATAGAGATCAATATGCTCGTTTAGTATCGAAAACAAATCGCATATTCGTGGAAAATTCGTCCCAAATAAACCATCAACTATTATTTTCCAATATTGATAAATCAGATACCTCTGATACTGCAGATTTAATTTTAAACTATTCTAAAAGAAACTCATTTAACCTGATTATTATGGGAACACATGGTTTCTCAATGTTTAAAGGGTTAATTTTCGGGGGCTTAGCTCATAAAGTACAAAATAAGTCATCAATCCCTGTATTATTAATTAAAAAGCTGCCTCAAGAATTTATTAGTAATTTCTTATCGGACACAAGAGAAGAGAACTCCCAAATTGCACATATGATCAGTGGCCGTACCGGTAATATATTTTTTTAACTTATGAAGCAGGAACAGGATAACTTGCCCTAAAAGAGAATTTCTCTTTGGGGCTTTTATATGCATGACTGAATACTGAAAGAAGGGGTTAATTTGTCATCGTTAAATGAAACTAATACAACAACTTCAAGTCCGGCTGAATTAGTTGAACGGGAGACCGGAGATAAATCATATCCTATTTGGCTATTAGTAAATCCTAAACATCCGGCTGTACGCCATAATATTTGGGCACCAGTTCTTGCAGAGATACAAGATAAGGTTTATAGGGACCTGCGTACGAGAATTGACACAACGAAACTATACACGAGAAAAGTTGTTGGCGACAGCCGAATAATTCCCAATACTTTAAATTGGTGGGGCATGGAATTAGCTAAAGAAATTGAGCTTTTCAGGGGAATGGTTGTGGATTATCAACCTAAGATTTTAATAACATTTGGCTCATTTCCTT
Source organism: Desulfosporosinus sp. FKB (assembly GCF_002196705.1). Classification (GTDB taxonomy): domain Bacteria; phylum Bacillota; class Desulfitobacteriia; order Desulfitobacteriales; family Desulfitobacteriaceae; genus Desulfosporosinus. Next base: position 120,137 of record NZ_NADJ01000011.1, on the reverse strand, counting down.
TTGAATTTGTACGAAGAGTCTATGAAATATATCCGGAAAAGGGGCCTAAGTTTTGGGGTACCTCAAATTTAGGTGATGAATTTGGTAAAGCTCTGGAAAACTTTGATATCACGAAAACTAATCGCATACCTTTATTGCGCAGAGTCGTAAAAAGTGGGAGATTTATCGAAGATCATAATTATTATGGAGAAAACTATTTTCAATATGTAGGGAAAAAAATAGCTGAAAAGATAATAGAGAATAAAGATAGCCTAGATATATGGATTAAATAGGGTTTAATAAGAATTAAATAAAATGTTAAGTGACAGCAACTACCCTGAAGACTTCAAACTTCAGGGTTTGTTTTTAACCACGTTAGCAAGAAGTCCCCTCCCTCAAATCGTCGCAACGATTAGGGAGGGGATGAATTGCGTTATCTCAACAAATTATTGTCTCTTCATTGCTGTATAATAAATTGCAAGGGAGGTGAACAAGCCATTGCTTAAAGCCTATAAATATCGACTCTACCCGAACCAAGAGCAACAAATCTACTTCGCAAAAACCTTTGGTTGTGTTCGATTTATCTATAATACAATGCTTCATGACAAAATAGAACATTACCAAACCACTCAAACGATGTTGAAAAATACCCCTGCACAATACAAAACTACGTTTCCTTGGCTTAAAGAGGTCGATAGTTTGGCGTTAGCCAACGCTCAGCTTAATCTTGAGAAGACCTTCGCGTTAAAACTATGGTCAAGAACCATAAGCTTGCCAAAGCTATCTCCGTAGCGTCCTGGAGTGAATTTCGCACCATGATAGAGTACAAAGCTCATTGGTACGGACGCGAGGTGATTATCGCTCCCGCGAACTACGCCAGTAGTCAACTCTGCTCAGTTTGTGGCTATAAAAACGCTGATGTAAAGAATCTCCAGCTTCGAGAGTGGGATTGCCCCTCGTGTGGCAATCACCACGACAGGGATGTCAACGCCAGTAAAAATCTTCTCAACCTTGCCTTATAAATAGGGTATTCTGTGGGGTGGGTCACACCCTTTGAGCTTGGGACAACTTGCTACGTTAGTAGTATTGACCAAGAAGCCCCCACTTCAACGTTCGCAGAACGTAAGTGGTGGGAGCATGTTCACCAGACAAGTTATCAGTGACAGTGACAGGAAGTAAAACAATCATAATCGATAGAAATAACCCATATTAAGATTAATTTCAAAGAAAAATATCCTAGGTAATTAAGAAATATTATAATAATTTTTGAATAAGATTTTAAGAATATTTCGGCGGAAATACACAATTTAGCGAACTCAGAAGTTTTAAGACAATTCCAAGGTTTAAATATTTCTAAGCACCTTTGATTTTCAAGCGTTTTTTCTTGATTTTACTTCTTTATAACTAAGATAGGTCACAGGCTGTTATCCTTATTACCATAAGAATATAGCTGAAGTTGATGCAATGGTATGGTCAGATTAACTAAAATGGAATAAATAGACATTTAAATACGCTCTATCCATAGGATAATCTAATTACGATAATATTGCCTAGTTATAGACAATACCTTAACACAATGATAATCTTTAATTGTGAGGATAAGTACATACTTAAGGCAAGGAGGGAGACAACACTGCCATAATCTTTCAAATAGAGGAGCGATACAGTTAAGAAAGCATACCTAAGGGTTGCTAAGAAATTTGATTAAATATTTGATAAAGCATTATTTATAAATTAAAGACATTTGCTTAAAAAGCAGATTCCTAACCCAAGTTAAAGAACTGATCATATTTAGATGTTTAAATCTTGTGAGGAGGGATTTTCATATGTCTAACTTAACGCTTAACAGATACATTCCTGCGATAGAAAAAATAAAACAGGAGACAGGGGATAGAGGGTACCCTATATGGTTGCTTGTCAATCCCAAACATCCTGCTGTTCGACACAATATATGGACTCCCGTTCTTGCTGAAGTACAGGATAAGGTGTTCCGAGTTTTGCATTCAAGGATAGATACTTCAAATATTTATATTCGAAACGCGGTTAGAGTAAGCGAACTGGTACCAAATACTCTAAACTGGTGGGGCGTTGAAGTAGCTGAAGAAATTGAGATCTTTAAGGAAATTGCTGTTGAATCTAAGCCTAAAATTATTATTTCCTTTGGTGCATTCCCTTTTGAATTCTTGAGAAGAGTTTATCAGATTAAACCTGAAAAAGGGCCAAAGTTTTGGAGCACAGCTAATCTTGGTCATGAATTTGGTAAAGCAATTAATAATTTTGATATTATGAAGACCAATAGAATTCCATTGCTTCGGCGAGTGATTGAAACCGCGAAATTCACAGTAGATCCAAATTATTCGGGCCCTCATGACGGCGAGACATACTTTCATTATGTCGGGACAAAAATAGCGGATAAAATTATTGAGAATAAGGATAACCTCGATATTTGGATCTAGCATTTTTACAATCATAGAATGATTGAACCCCAATATATTCATTTGGCTGATTTTAATCTAGCATTATGGACTTAGTCAAATCATTAGTGCAATTTTGAACTAGTAAATCTATTTATCTAATCGACTCCCGCTTCAAAGGTGGGAGTCGTTCCCATACCCTGCTTCGGTGGAGGTAGAGTCACCCACCGAAACCCCGATGTTCAGCTTTAGCTGAACGAGTTCACTATTACGAGGCAAAGTTAAAGGAACAATTTTAAACATGTTCGCTTTACTGAATTGAGTAAAGTTTCTTTCAATAAAATTATTCTCTTGTGAAAATGAGTTGGAATTGACAAAAGTTTTAGGCGAAATTGATAGAGGTCTGTAGTGAGTATGTTCCTACGGGCCTTTGTTTTTTTTAGGGACACTTTATAGGGCTCGAACCATAGATAAAATCGATTATGAACATATTGTTATCCTATAGACACGAGGCAAAGACAAATGTTACTCTATTTGTGAGAAGACTCACATATTAAGAGTAGGGGGTGTGAGATTTACAAAAATATATAAGTTAAAGACTTAATGCCTTAATGCCTAGAAAATTTAACGTATATAGGAGGCCCAGAATATGATCGGACAATTTTTCGCCCACACCAGTTCAATATTTGCATCAACTAGTCTTGCTGTGGCGAATGCAGCTAGTACACCAGGTGTGCCCTGGTGGGTGTGGCCGCTTGCCTTGATGGTAACAACCTTCTTTATAGGTATTGTTTCGGCCTTAGCAGGGATTGGGGGAAGCACACTATTTGTACCAATCATTAGCAGCTTTTTTCCTTTTAACTTTGATTTCATTCGCGGCACGGGTTTATTTGTTGCACTTGCATGTTCATTGTCTGCCGGGCCAAAGCTCCTCAAAGCAAATATGGCCAGTTTGCGATTAGTGATTCCCCTGGCATTGCTTGCTTCCTCTTCAAGTATCGCTGGAGCTTATTTAGGACTTGCTCTTCCACAGAATATATTGAAAATATTATTAGGCGTTTTAATTACAGGTATAGCCTTAGTATTTGTGTTTTCGAAAAATAGTGAAATCCCCAAGATTGGCCGTCCGGATTCCTTAGCTCGCTATCTGAATATCGGGGGCGCATATTATGAGTCTTCCAGCGGCCAAGATATAAGCTGGACGGTTTGGAGACTGCCTCAAGGTTTGTTGCTCTTCTGCCTTATTGGGGTTATCGCTGGAATGTTTGGAATTGGCGCAGGTTGGGCTAACGTTCCTGTATTGAATCTCCTGCTAGGTGCTCCTCTCAAAATAGCAGTTGGTACGAGTATGTCACTACTGGCAATCACTGATACCTCAGCAGCCTGGATTTATTTAAATCAAGGTGCAGTACTTGCAATAATTACTATTCCGTCAGTTCTTGGCATTATGCTTGGATCACGTGTAGGTGTTCGGCTTCTCAATATTACAAAACCTAAATCAATCCGCTATATTGTAATCCTTATGTTATTATTTGCTGGGTTAAAATCTTTATTAGATGGATTAGGATGGGGGTAAAAATTATGAATAGTCAAGCTTCTATTTCCAATGGCCATGCTCAAAGTGTAGTCAATCCTTCGGATGCTGCTCTAAGTTCAATGGTTAGTCCTGAACAGAATCGATATGCAAATATTTTATTAGTATGTTCCTGGGCCGGCATAGGCATTATGGCTGTTACGTTTATCCTGTATATGGCGGGTTTATTTAATCCAATGGTTGCGCCTTCGCAAATGCCTCAGTATTGGGGGCTTTCAGTTCATGAATATGCAAAACTTACTAATGCTCCTTCGGGTTGGAGTTGGTTAACAATGGTCAGTCATGCTGATTATATGAATTTAGTTGGATTAGCATTTTTAGGACTAGTTTCTGTTATTGGTTATATTACCTTGTTTGTCAATTATTCTATAAAAAGAGATATCCCCTATGCAATTATGGTGGGGTTGGAAATTATTATTATACTCTCGGCAGCTTCAGGCGTTTTTCATGTGGCTGGATAAGTTAGTTAATGATAAACTGCTTAACCAGCTCGAAACCAATTTCAGAGATGATAATTGATTGTGATCATATCTGGGCTTTAACTATAGATGAGCTTAAAAGGGGAGTCAAAATACTCCGAAAAAAATTTTAAAACACTAGAGACTGAGAACTCGTAATTGTGATAGAATAGTTCTATATTATTTTAGGAGAGATTGAAATTATGAATGATTCTCAGTTTAAAGTACTTCTTTACTCTGATGGCTCGCACCAGGCATTTTCTGCAGCGGTTTACACAGCTACACTACTACAAAATATGCCAGATATGCAATTAACGGTATTAAGAGTTATTGAGGAAAACGAATCTCCTTTATTTAAAGCGTATGATTGGAGAGATACTTGGCCGGCTACTCCTACTTCTGAATGGATGAAGCATGTTCTTTCTGAGTCGGATAATGAGACTGAGAAGGAATATTATAAGATTCTTCGTAAAACAAATCAAATCTTCTTCAACCAGGGATACAATGTTGCCCATAAAGAAATATACACTAAGGGCTCAAGCGATGCTCCTAATGATACATCTCATATTGAAGATATAATCCTTGATTATGCAAATACTAATTCTTTTGATCAAATTATTATTGGAACGCGTGGTTTATCAAGTTTTAAGGGGTTAATCTTCGGCAGTTTAGCTCATAATTTACTTAATAAGTCAACGATACCAGTTATGCTGATTAAAAAGCTTCCACAAGAATTTATAGATAATTATTTGGGAAATTGATAGGAATTATTATTAAACATTTATCCAATTGTAAGACTCCCACTTAAACAAGTGGGAGTGGTTCCCATATCTTGCTTCGGTGGGGGTAAAGTTCCCCCGAAGCCCTGATGAAAAAGTTAGACAAAAATAGGTTTTGATTTTGTTGAGGTGACTGAATAAGCGGTTACCTCTTTTTTTGCTGCGTTAATTAAACGGTACTATACGGCATTCATGCCGCTAAGCTTTTGCTTTATACGCTCAACAGGTGGTCAAGACTTGAAATACGATTCGGATGTGGGGCACAAGCACCAGCGTTATAAGGATGTGGATGAAATTTTGTTCTGAAAAGAGGCTTCTATTTGTTTTTGGGAATTTTTTTTTTAGGGTCATTCCTTCAGCATCGGTAATAATTATTGGTTAGTTACTGCTTTCAACTGGATACCTAAACCATTGATGAGCGTTTTAGAGAATGAGAATGTCAAATTGTAGGTAATATAAGATATATTTGGCGGTATTTTGCAGATTATATTGCAAGTAATGAATCTGAGTAAGGAAAAAAATCCACAAAGTAATCATAAGGATAACTGAAGTATTGTGGAACTAAACCGGCAATTACATTATTTTTCATTTTTGCCATTACGTTAATTGATGGTGAGCATATTGATTTCCCATAGACAGAATAAAAACATAATGTTAACCTTTTATTAAATTAGTGAAATATTTAATTTGGAGGTGAGAGCAATGTTAACAGGTATATTAGCGATTATGGTTATGGTAGCATCCTTCGGGGTTATCTTAGCAGATCAATTGGAACAAAGAAGCGGAGGAAGAGAGCATGCGTAAATGGACAGTTTTAGAAACAGGAACAAAAATTCCGACGATTGGGTTAGAGTTAAGAAAATAAAAAAAGCAGCCTCGAAGGCCGCTAAAAAATGTGACTAATTAAATTATACCAGAATTCCTTATGGTTATCTACCCTGACCAAGATAGCTGCTGCAAAATCTCATGCTTAAAAGAAAAGAAGACTTAGTTGCAGCCTAAGATGAGGCTGCAGCTAAGTCTCAATCAAAGCCATCTGTGTTAAGAGGAATTCTAGGCCGCCGTTTTTAGGGCGATTTGAACGTCTATAGGTATATGTTGACACCAATAGGCTTGGCTTTTTATTGCTAAATTTTGAGACAGGATTTATGCCTTAAACGTTCGGAATAACAACCCTAATGTATTATTAACAACACAGATAACTTAGAGGGTTGTTATTCAGAGGAAAGGTGGAATTAATTTGAACCTAACAGGATTTCGATATATTCCTGTGATGTCTACAATAAAAAACTACAAAAAGGAATATTTCACCAGAGACTTAATTGCTGCTTTGACTGTTGCTGTAGTAGCGATTCCTCAGTCGATGGCGTATGCTCTGATCGCAGGAGTGAATCCAGTATACGGTCTATACACGGCTATCGTGTCTTCTATTTTCGGTTCAGCTTTTGGAAGTTCAAAACATTTGGTTACTGGTCCTACAAATGCCATTTGCCTGCTCGTTGCAGGAAGTATGCGAAACTATATGGGACTTGATAATGCTTATCAAATGCTCTTTCTTATGACCTTCCTAGTAGGGACTTTACAAATGTTGTATGGAATAATTAAACTAGGAAAAGTCATTAATTTTGTATCACATAGCGTTATTGTGGGTTTTACCGCGGGTGCAGGTGTTTTAATTGCCCTTGGACAATTGAATACGATACTGAGCATCTCAATTAAAAATTCAGCTCAATTACCAACTATGGAGAAACTTTACTATGTATTAACTCACATTAATCAAACCAATCTCTATGCATTAGGACTGGGATTATTGACAATCGTAATTATTTTGACATGTAAAAGAATCAATAAAAACTTGCCTGGTGCACTTATAGGGATTGTTATCCCGATCTTAATCATTATCATGTTTGGATTGGATCAAAAGGGTGTTAAACTTACAGGATTCATTCCTTCGTCATTGCCTCCTTTCAAAATGGTTCAATTCAACTTTGATTCAGCAAGTAAAGTTTTTAGTGGGGCAGTTGCAATTTCTGTGATCGGCTTGGTTGAAGCGATTTCAATTTCTAAATCTATTTCAAGTACCTCTAGACAAAAAATTGACGCCAATCAAGAATTCATTGGACAGGGGCTTGCGAATATAATATCCTCATTCTTTCAGTGTTTCCCAGCCTCTGGTTCCTTCACCCGTTCCGCTATCAACTACCATAATGGAGCAGTTAGCAGATTGTCAGGAATTCTGTCAGGTGTGGTGATAGGCCTTGTCCTCTTGTTCTTTGCACCCTATGCCCGTTATATTCCGAATCCTTGCCTGGCAGGAGTTATCCTGGTAACGGCATATAGTTTAATTGATCAAGAAGAAATTAAAAGTATTATCAAATTAGGGAAATTTAATTCAGATTCTTTAGCTATGGCGGTAACTTGTTTGGCAACAATCTTGCTGCCAGATTTAGATTATGCGATTTATACGGGGATAGTGTTATCCATAATACTCTATCTCAAGGACACAAATAAATCACCAATCAAATTGTTCATTCCTTCACAGGGAAGGGATTTGAAAATTAACCGGCAGGAATTAATGGTCGTAGATGAGAAAACCGATTTGCTTATCATCCAAATAGAAGGTCATTTGTACTTTGGCTCTGCCTACGATTTAGAACAAAAACTTGATAGTTTGGTTGATAAAGCTAATCTTTATGTTTTGGAAATGAAAAATGTTATTTCCCTTGACGTAACAGCACTAAATGCCCTGAAGGTTTTTATTAAATCTGTAAATAGGTTTGGTGGAAAAGCCATGATCTGCGGAGTAAGGCCAGAGATTAATTTACTACTTTTAAAGGCGAATCTAGATACTGAATTAGGAGTGGATTACGAGTTTACCTTGTCTGAAGACGATCTGTTAAAATCGATTGCTCTTGATATTGAGAAGACAAGGGTTGCATTTTCTTGTGAAAATACTAACACGGAAACTGATAATTTTGCCTATCATCTCTTACAATCTGTTTCGAATTTTAATGGAGGGAACAGCTCCAATAAAAAGCCAGCTTATTTTGAAAATACCAGCACTAATTAAAGATGATTGTAAACCCAAAACGATGAGTGATCGACGATCGGTAAATTGATTGAGAGGCGGGGTCAAAATGTCAAATCTCATACGCCATAACTATATATCTCAAACTGAAAAGGCTAAGAGAGATACAGGAGATAAAAATTATCCAATTTGGTTATTGGTAAATCCCAAATATCCTGCAGTTCGCCATCAAATATGGACACCGGTTCTTGCCGAAATGCAAGATAAAGTTTATCGGGAAATCCAAACGAGAATTGATACAACAAACCTATATATTAGGAACGCAGTAACTGATAGTGGTATCGTTCCCAATACTTTAAACTGGTGGGGCGTTGAAGTCGGCGAAGAAATTGAGATGTTCAGGGAAATCGTCTTAGACTATAAACCGAAAATTATTATTACCTTTGGTGCCTTTCCCTATGAATTTCTGCGACGGGTCTTTAAAATTAAGCCGGAGAAGGGACCAGTCTATTGGGGAAATGCTATTTTAGGCGAAGAATTTGGCAAAGGAATTAAGAATTTTGATATAAATAAAACCAACCGCATACCTTTGCTCCACAGAGTCAATGCGGGTGTAAAGTTTGTTGAGAATCAAAATTACTTCGGCGAGAGCTATTTTCAGTATGTTGGGGTAAAAATAGCAGAGAAAATTATCGAATATAAGGATAATCTTGATATCTGGATAAAATAAAAGAGTGTTTGCTAATCGCCACGGGGATTGTCCCTTGCCAAATCATTAAATAAAGGCGTTCTCATTATACTGAGAACGCCTTTGACTATTTGCACCCACTTTGGATTTTTAGAGTTAAGTCTTTAAACGCCTCTTTTTGCAGGAGTTAGACGGGGCATGGTTTTTTGATAAACAGATAGATAATTGGGTTGACATAGAGCAGAGAATTGACCATCAATAATTGATAAGGGTTAAAAAGTCTTGAATTTTAGTTGCACAATTGAAACAATGTCGCTTAAATAGCACCAAATTGTATTGCTAGCGCAACTATTTTGATAAAAATCTGAGCAACATTCGTGAGTTAGAGGTATAAAAGGAAGTGGATATAACCGTAATTGCCTAATAATGGGTAAATTCAGACAATTCAAAATAGTAATTTATTGGTGTCTGTCTTGGTATAAATTTTGCTTGTATTAAAAGTAAAATGATTTAACTGTAAAGGAGGATAGTGTTATGGAACATGGTTAGTTCTGAATTATTTACCCTTTTTAGAGTTTTATTCACTTGGATTAGCGCTGGGGGGATATCATGCTTACAGAGATTGTTGTAACTTCACCGGATAAAGAAGCGACGAAAATTATTGAACAAGTTCAAAGTGAACTGAATATGTTTGTTTCAATTATAGAGACTTCTTTCGAATCTGCTGTAAGTTTAATCAAAGATATTATATCAAATGATCCTGATCGCATCAAAGTAATATTAAGCGGAGGGGCGACATTGGAATTATTACGACAAGAATTACCTTTCATGCAAATGATTAGTATTCATCCCACGGAGTATGAGATAGTTCTGGCTCTTGATAAGGCAAAAGCAACGGGAGAGAAAATAGGTTTATTTATTGCCGGAACTGAGGACCCCACCGTCGTAAGACAACTTAGTTATGTTCTTGGCCTTAACGTTAAAATTTACGTCTACAAAAGCTGGATGGAACTAGAAAATCAAATGGCAGAAGCACGTAAAGATGGGATTCAAGTAATATTGGGCGTTGGAGAGAGAATCAAAAACTTAGTGAAACGATTTGGGTTAATTTACGTCTCCGTATCTGCCGGAAAAAAAACCATTAAAAACGCTTTAACTCAAGCTAGAGATTTTCTGGAAGCTAGATTATACAGTAAAGTTCAGGAACCTAAGCATAAAAGAGAGTTATTGGCAAAAGGATTCAGAGCAAAATATACGTTCAACGATATTATCTATGTGAACCGTAAAATGGCTGCTATTATTGAGAAAACGAAGAAATATTCAAATACAGACTGCACAATACTAATCCGGGGAGAGAGTGGTACTGGTAAAGAATTGTTGGCTCAGAGTATTCATAATGAACATTATGTGAGGCGTAAAGAACCATTTGTTGCAGTAAATTGCGCATCATTCGATGATAATTTATTTAAAAGTGAACTTTTTGGTTATGCGGAAGGTTCTTTTACTGGTGCAATAAAAGGGGGCAAACCTGGTTTGTTTGAACTGGCGAATGGCGGAACTCTATTCCTCGATGAGATTGGGAAAATGAAATTTGAACAGCAAGGTAACTTATTGAGAGTACTTCAGGAAAAAGAAGTTCGGCGCATAGGCAGCGACCGAGTGGTTTCAGTGGATGTTCGAATCATTGCAGCATCTAATGAAGATTTAACAGAATCAGTCAGGAAAGGAACATTTAGGGAAGATTTGTATTTTCGTTTAAGTGTCTTGAAAGTTGTTTTACCGCCTCTGCGTGAGAGAAGGGAGGATATTCCGGATCAAGTAATTTTGTTTGTGAGGAAATTTTCTAAAAAGTACTCCAAAACAGTCTATTCTTTGCCAGCATACGTCCTCAAAAGACTATCCAATTTGGATTGGCCTGGGAACAGCAGACAGCTTCAAAATTTAGTAGAAAGATGTGTGGTATTAGCAAATAATGAAAAGGATGCATCAACTATTATGCTTGAACTTATTGACGAAGAATTTATTGAAAATAATTTTTCCGCTGATTCGAAGGATGGAAATAAGGATAAAATAAGTGTTTGTATTAGTACCTTAGCGGAAATGAATACAGAAATTGTTCGCAGAATGAGAGCTACAGCAAAATTAAGCAATAGTGAATTAGCACTGAAACTCGGAATTAGCCGCCCAACTCTTTCGAAGATGTTAAATTATAATTAAGCGTAGGAACTTATTATAATCTAATTGTCTCTTAACTTAGTACCTATTAACCCTAGCCTAATAATCTTACTACATTAGGTCAACTGCGATTAGCATGATTTTAGATGCTAATTTTTTTTTTACTATAGAAAAGTAATCCCATTTGGCCGTAAATTTTTTCCTCTTGCATTAGTGCGACTAATCTGCCGCTTTTGTCAGGGGGTAAAGGTGCGGTTTAAATGTCTTCGAGCGCTGGCTAAACCTTTTATATTGGATACGGAAAAAATTTTTACATTTCCAGAAAAATATTTTGCCAACAGGTAATGGACTTTAAAATTCTATTCTTTGAAAATATCTTCAAATAAGCTTCTTCAGGGAGGAGAGAGATTTGTTTTAAAGATGGCATGAGAATTGCAAATTTAAAATAGTCAGAATATTTCAAAATAGATATCTCCTAGCATATCAAACGTGTTTTATGATCCTTATTCTTACTCATGTTGAAATTAATTAATGGAAAGGGGAAAAGACCATGGAACGATGGAAAGAAATTGAGCGAATTCCTGCGCCGGCTCTTGTGCCAACCTATGGACCACTAACAGGTATGAGAGTGTTAATGACAGGAAGTATTGTGGCGGCACCTTTTTGCGCATCATTGCTTGGGGAATACGGGGCTGAGGTTATTCATATCGAGAGGCCAAAGGCAGGTGATCCCTATCGGGAACAGGCTCCTGTTATTAAGCGTGGTGATAAGCGGGTCAGTGCTGGGTGGATCCAGGAAGCCAGAAATAAACTAAGTTTGACACTTGAGATTAACCTCAAAATACCAGAAAGCCGGGAGATTTTTCTCTCTTTAATTAAGAACTGTGATGTCTGGGTAGAAAATATGGTCTGGACAGAGAAGCTGGGAATAACAGAAAAGATACTCTTGGAAGTTAACCCAAAGTTAGTCATTGCTCATATAAGCGGCTTTGGCAGGCCCCAGTTTGGGGGCATTCTTTCGGAGTGTGATCGACCTTCCTATGATCCGATTGGTCAAGCGGAAGGGGGCTATATGTTTGTTAATGGTTTTCCAGAACCATCGCCCCCATCACATGCGGCAACGTTTATTAATGACTATTTAACAGCTATGTTTGCGGCTAATGGAATTCTCATGGCTTATATTCACGCTCAAAAAACGGGTCAGGGGCAAGCTGTTGACGTTGCTCAGATCGAAGCGATGAGCAAAGTCCTCAATGATACCTTTGTGCAATATTTTCTTTTAGGTCGAATTAGAGAACGGAAAGGAAATAAGGTAGCTATTTTTCAACCGGGCAACCTCTTCAAAACTAAAGATAATAAGTATTTATACATTGGTGCCTATGGACCAGCAGTTTATGGGCGATTTGTTAAGGCTCTGGGACTCGACTTGAATAAATATTCTCATGAAGCAGCAGGGGGGTCTGTTGAGGCGATTAATTCAGAGTTAGGCCTGGAGTTAAATCAGATTGCAACAGAATGGGTGGCGGCAAGAGATGCTGAAAAGGCTAAGGAATATTTGCTCAGTTTAAAGGTGCCCTGTGGAATCGTGAGAACCTCGGCTGAACTTGCTGCTAGCGAACATTATCAGAAGAGAGGCAATTTCATTCAGTACTTCGATGAGACCTTGGAAGAAAATGTGAAAGCCTTTGGCTTTTGTCCCAAAATGAGCGAAACTCCCGCTCAGGTTTGGCGTGGGGCACCGAAGATAGGACAGGATACAGATAAGATTCTCCACACCCTTCTCGGTTATAGTGAGAGTGAAATCGCTGTTTTTAAAGAAAAAGGCATTATCTAGTAGATGCCATTACTTCAATTAATATCGGGGAGGTAAGATAATGGATAAAATATCCATATCCCAAATCATTGATGGCATAGGTTTGTCAAAATATACATTTAAAATTTATTTTTTAATAGGTTTTGCCCTGCTTTTTTGTGGATTTGATTATATGGTCGTTTCTTATACAATGCCTCAAATGACGAAAGAATGGAGCTTATCAAAGGTGCAAACCGGAAGCCTTGCTTCGTGGAGTCTTATAGGCTTGATGATTGGAGGAATTATTGCTGGAGTTATTTCCGACCGGATAGGCAGAAAAAAGACACTTGCATTCTTTTGCCTGCTATTCTCCCTCTTAACGTTTCCTATTTATTTTGTCCATAGTTTTGAGGCCTTTGCTCTACTCAGAATTTTAAGTGGTATTGGTTTTGGGGCGATTATACCCGTTGCCGTGACCATGTTGTCTGAGAGTTCACCGACTAAGAATAGAGGATATTTTACTTCATCGATTATGTCTTTCTATGTTTTGGGCTGGGTTGTGGCTGGTATAGCAGCCATATATATTGTTCCAGCCTATGGGTGGCGTGTTTGTTATTTGGTCGGAGGTATTCCAATTATTTACGCCTTTATATTGCTCTTTGTACTTCCTGAATCATCACATTGGCTTCTAGGAAAAGGGAGAGAAATTGATGCCTTACAAGAAATAATGCACATGGAAATTACAGCTAGAGGCCAGGCGGGGAAATATGTTCCGGGAAGTTTAGTGATCCCATCTCCTCCGTCCACAGTCGGTGTAAGTGCTGTTTTTTCAGCGGATTATCGCAAGACAACGATAGCTCTCTGGATTATATATTTTATGGGCTCTGTCGTTATTTATGGAATTAATGGTTGGCTGCCCACACTTCTTGTTGGTAAAGGGTATGGCTTGGTGAAAGGTTATTCCTTCGCTGTTTTACAAAATGTTTTTGGGATGATTGGCGGTATTTGTACAGGGTACGCAGCTGATAAGATTGGTCGAAGAATCAACGTGATTTTCGGCTGGGTTTTTACAGCTGCCGCAATTCTCTTGCTCGGTATTGCTTTAAATCAATGGCAAGTTGTAATTTGCGGAATGCTGGTAGGCTTGGCAATGAATTGGGGGCTCAGTGGCACTCAACCACTCCTTGCGGAAGGATATCCAACTGAATTTAGAACAACCGGTGTATCATGGGCCCAAGCGTTTGGCCGAGTCGGCGGTTTTTTCGGTCCCATCGCTGCAGGATATGTGCAGCAATTAGGAGTTGGTTTCAGGGGGATTTTTATCTTTTTTGCTGTTCCTGCAGTCATTGCCGCTTTCATAGCTCTATTTTTTATTGCAGAGACAAGAGGAAAAAGTATCGAAAATATAGCCGGTATAAAGGCTTAATCCTTGAAGATAAAAAGATACACTTGATAAATCTCTAAAGTTTGCTTCAATACCAAAACTGAATACAAGTTAATGGATTAATAATCGAAAGAAATAGGGAGAGTGAGTTTAATGAACCAATTGCCTAAAGGAGGAAGTTTTCTTTTCGAGCAAACCAATCCCCAAGCTATCTTTACCCCTGAAGATTTTACATTAGAACACAAAATGATTTACAGAACGGCGGCCGGCTTCGTTACAGACAGCGTTTTAGCCAGAATGGATGAATTGGAAGCTGAAAAAGAGGGACTCAATAGAGAACTGCTCAAGGCAGCCGGAGAGTTAGGATTAAATGGTGCCGATATTTCGGAAGACTATGGTGGTTTCGAGATGGACAAAATAAGTACTACCATTATCGCCGAGTGTATGGGCCGATCTGGTTCATTCGCTATGACCCAAGGCGGTCAGACGGGGATCGGAAGTATGCCTATTGTAATGTTTGGTACTCATGAACAAAAGAAAAAGTATTTACCGGGTATCGCTGCCGGCGATATCATAGGAGCGTATGCTTTGACAGAGCCCGAAGCAGGATCGGATGCAATGTCGGCTAAAACGAGGGCAGATTTAAGTTCCGACGGCAAGTATTACATTCTTAATGGAACGAAGCAGTTTATAACAAATTCAGCGATGGCTGATATATTTGTTGTTTACGCTAAAATTGATGGAGATAAGTTTTCAGCATTTATTGTAGACGCAGATTCCCATGGCTTATCCACGGGACCTGAAGAAAAGAAAATGGGCATAAAAGGATCTTCGACTAGATCTGTAATCTTTGAAGATGTTCATGTGCCAGCAGAGAATTTACTATTCGAAATAGGCCGGGGGCATGTGGTAGCATTTAATATTTTAAACTTAGGCCGCTACAAACTTGCAGCAAATTCTGTGGGTAATGCCAAGTATGCCCTTGAATTAGCGGCCTCATATGCTAATGAACGTAAGCAATTCGGAACCGCAATCGCTAATTTTGGCCTTATTAAAGAGAAATTGGCTGAGATGGCCATTAGAATTTACGTGACAGAAAGCATGGTTTATCGAACAGGCGGTCTTCTGGAAAACATGATGAATAGTTTAGACACTTCAGGTGAAAACGGAGGACAGATTGCTGCGAAGGGTATTGAAGAATATGCTTTAGAATGTTCTATGAATAAGGTTTTTGCTACGGAAGCTTTGGCCTTTGTTGTTGATGAAGGAGTACAAATTCACGGAGGATATGGATTTAGTTCTGAATATCCCATTGAAAGACTTTACCGAGATGCACGGATTTATCGGATTTTTGAAGGAACTAATGAAATAAATAGAGTTTTAATACCTACAACTCTATTTCGTCGTGCTGTGAAGGGAGATTTACCTCTTCAAGAAGAGGTTGATGAGCTCAGAAAAAAAATTGAAGCGGGATGTATAGTCAGAGAAGGGGAAGCGGGAAAAGTACAGTCAGCAAAGGATATCTTTTTGTTGACCTTTGGCAATGCACTTGAGAAGTATGGAAAAGATCTTCAGAAACAGCAAGAACTATTAGGAAGATTGGCGGATATTGCAATCCGGATTTTCGCTCTTGAAAGTGCATGGCTTCGGGCACAAAAATCATTGCTTAATGAAGGCGAAGAGCAGGCAAAGCTGAAGTTTAAGATGGCTATAGCTTATATTAACTCCAGTATCGGATGTATCGAACAAGCTGCCAGAGAAATTTTAACAGCCCTAGTTTGTGGAAAGGACTTAGAGAACCAGTTGGCAAATTTGCAGCGGTTAACAAATTATAGAATTCAAAATACGATCTCCTTAAGACAAGAAATTGCCGGCGCTATTTCAGAGAACAGCAAATATACCGTTTGAATCCGATTACATCTTTGGGTATAAATTCTCAATGAATTTTGCTATAACATTACCTCGTATTTGTTTCACTAATTTATAAAGTTTCAATAGCCTTCCGAGGATAAAGAGAATCCTTCGGAAGGCTTATTTTTGCTATCAGACCTGCATGCAGACATACGGAACCACCGCCGTTTTCCCGGAGGCTAACAGTGCGAAAACAGTGTCTTCGAGGACTAGCCGAGTTGTCTTTCATAATTCAGTGGAAATTTTTTTTACAAGGATAGGAAAGATTTTTTACAAGGTACTTATTTAACAAGGCTTTATCCAATCGTAAGACTCCCACTTCTACAAGTGGGAAGACCCGATGTAAAGCTTTAGCTGAACGGCTTCACTGTCTCTGTTTTGCAGCAAAACTGGGATAATGCTCCTAAGGTATTTTGGCATGGGAATTGCATTATATACATTTCAGCGTAACGACAATGTGTTCTTACAAGATGAAAGAAGGCATTTAGGCTAAGGCGAATGAGAAAGTACAAATTACTTAATTTCGAAAGGAGGCGTCGAACCAAGTTTAAAACAAACACCTGTAAACATTAAAAAGTTATTAAAGCTTTATCAGAATAAGGAGGTAAGTGTGATGTCAATAAAAACAATTGGGGTTTTAGGTTCCGGATCAATGGGGGGCGGAATTGCTCATTTAGCCGCTGTTCAAGGTTTTAAAATTGTACTCTGTGATGTTGAACAGAGATTTGTTGAAGGTGCCGTTAAGCGAATATCCGGTTTTCTTGATAAAAGCATAGCCAAACAGAAAATGACCGTGCAAGAAAAAGAGGAAGTACTGCAGCGCATAACTTTGACTACCAATATGGAAGATCTAGCCACCGTTGATCTTGTCATTGAAGCTATATTTGAGGATTTAGAGGTTAAAAAGAGCGCTTTTGCCAAACTCGATAAGATTTGCCCACCGCAAACCATCTTTGGCTCCAATACGTCCTCCATGTCAATAACCACCTTGGCTTCGGCAACCTCCCGACCTGAAAAAGTCGTTGGCATGCACTTCTTCAATCCTCCTTTGATCATGCGCTTGGTAGAAGTTATTCGAGGCTATTATACCAGCGATGAGACGGTAAAATTAGCTTCCGATGCGGCTTTGGCTATGGGTAAAACTCCGGTTGTCGTAAAGAAGGATACCCCGGGCTTTATTGTCAATCGTATCATGATGCCACAGTTCCTTGAGGCCATTCGAATCGTTGAAGAAGGAATTGCTTCTCCGGCAGATATTGATACAGCCGTAAAATTGGGCTTGAACTATCCAATGGGTCCCTTCGAACTTATGGACTTTACCGGTGTTGAAATTTCCGTACATGTGGGAGATTACTTATTTAACGAATCTAAAGATATGAAGTGGAATCCTCCTCAGACTATAAAATCTTTGGTTCGCGCCGGACGGCTGGGTAAGAAAACCGGCGGCGGCTGGTTTGACTATGATAAATAACCTACTAAATCAGGAGGAAGTATTTATGGCTGAGAACAATGTTGTTGAACTTACAATCACAGATGATGTGGGTGTTATTGCTATTAACAATCCCCCAGTTAACGCTCTTACGTTGGCGGTCAGGTCACAGCTAAAGAAGATTCTAAAAGCCGTTGAAGGAAATCAGGAATTAAGGGCTATTGTAATCACGGGTTCAGGACCAAAGTGTTTTGTCGCCGGGGCGGATATTAAAGATTTTCCTCAACAAATGGAAAGTGGTCCGAGAGGAAATGCAACGATCTATAAAGAAATGTTTGCTTTTCTTGAAGAATCGCCATTGCCAGTTATTGCGGCCTTAAATGGTCTGGCATTAGGCGGGGGATGTGAATTAGCTTTAGCCTGTGATTTGAGAATTGCTGATGAAAAAGCAAAAATTGGTTTGCCGGAAGTGACTCTGGGTCTAATTCCCGGGCTCGGCGGGACTCAAAGATTAGCAAGGTTAGTTGGGCAAGCCAAAGCAAAAGAATTGTTGTTTACGGGTAAAGTTCTTTCAGCAGAAGAAGCATTGCAGATTGGTTTAATCAATCAAATCGTACCTCAGGGCAAGGCTTTAGAAGAGGCTTTAAAGCTTGCCAAACAATTAGCCAAAGGAGCAGGTGTGGCAATATCCTATGCCAAGCATCTGGTTAATAAGGGAATCGAGCTTTCTCTGCCGGATGCAATGGAAATGGAAATGCAATATGTGGAAAAAGTCTTCCATACCAAAGATCTCCATGAGGGCATAAAAGCTTTTATTAACAAACGGCCGGCAGTCTTTAAGAATTGTTGAAATGCTTAACCTAAAGTCAAGATTTGGCCGAAAGAATGATTCCACAAAATAATTTATGGCTAATTATTTGATTTATATAGGGAGGTTTATTGAATGTATACCAAAGTCTTTATCCCATATGGCGGTTACTATAGTACTCCCTTTGCCCGTTGGCAAGGTAGTCTTCAGAATGAAAATTCCATTGAGTTAGCTGCCTCGACAGCTAAGAAATGGTTTGAAACACGAAAAATTGATCCAAAAATTTTCGAATATCTTGTTTTTGGTAAAACAATCGGACAATTGCACTCTTTCTATGCAGCTCCATGGGCAGCAGCACTCATGGGCGCACCGGATATTCCTGGTGTACACATTCCCCAGGCTTGTTCAACATCTACGACGTCCATTAATCATGCCGCTGCATCGATTGAGACCGGCCTATATGATACGGCCTTTTGTTTACTCACGGATCGTTGTTCCAATGGACCTTTCACAATCTGGCCCAATCCCCAGGGGCCTGGTGGTGAGGTCATATCAGAAAGTTGGATGATGGATAATTTTGCGCAAGATCCTTGGGGCGGTGTGGCCATGATCCAGACTGCAGAAAACGTTGTTAAAAAAGCCGGCAGAATCAGCAAAGAAGACATTGATAGAGTTACGATGCGACGATATGAACAGTACCAGGATGCTTTAGCTAATAATCGCGAGTTCCAAAAACGATACATGGTTCCCGTTGAATTCAAGATCACGAAAAAGAAAACCGGAGTTCTGGAAGGCGATGAAGGTGTAACTCCCACAACACTAGAGGGGTTAACGAAATTGAAACCTGTCATTCCCGGAGGAGTCCTATCTTATGGAGCTCAGACCTACCCCGCAGATGGAAACTGTGGAGTTATAGTAACAAGCCAGGAAAAAGCTCTAAATCTGAGTACTGACAACGCTATTCAAATTCAGGTACTGTCATATGGTTTTGCTCGTGCTGAAAAAGCTCATATGGCTATGGCTCCTGTTCCGGCCGCCAAAATGGCCTTAGATAAGGCCGGAATATCCATTAAGGATGTTAAAGCCATCAAAACTCACAGTCCCTTTACAGCAAATGATCTTTATATGGCCAATGAAATGGGAATAGATGTTATGAACATCAATAATTATGGATGTTCACTGATTTACGGGCATCCTCAAGGACCTACCGCCGGTCGAGCGATCATGGAGATGGTTGAAGAATTGACTATTATCGGAGGCGGGTATGGTCTATTTGCAGGATGTGCAGCAGGCGATACTGGCGCAGCCCTTGTCATTAAAGTCTTTTAATGCTGATGAATACCAAGGAACCGTTTAACTATTGCAAGTATGTTGAGGTATAGGATTTAAAGTAGAACCAACGTAAGAATTAATTTATGATTGGTTCTATTTTATTTTTAAGTTCTATGATGAGCTTATTCAGATAGAGGATAGAAGTTTTTCACATATAAAGAATAGAAGGTTATTAAAGGAAGCATGGCGAACTAATGGTAACGGTAAATGATATAAAATTCAGAATATTTAATATACATTTAATAGATTAGTACTATAATTTTTGTACTTAATGTACTTGTAGTTAAGAATAGTATCTCTCTTTTCTTTTTTCGACCAAATTCTCTTTCATCTTAGATATCAATTAAGAGAAGGTGATAATATGGTCTCAGAAAATCATAAAACAAATCAACAGGAATCTATTAAAGACTTAAAAAAGTCTGTTGGCCAGCATTTTTTGCAACAGATACTCGATAACTCTTATGACTCAATCTTTGTTACCGATAGATTTGGTAATGTACTTTTAGTGAATAAAGGGACCGGTAAATTTATGGGATTAACTACGGATCAATTAATAGGAAAGAATGTTAGAAATTTTGTTAAAAGTGGAGTCTACGATTGGTCTCCAACCATGCAGGCTATTAAAACTCGTTCGATTGTGTCGGGAATTGTTAGAAACCATCAAGGTGAACAACAAATGGTGACGAGCAAACCATTGATGAATGAATCCGATGAAATTGTCATGGTTATAACAAATGCTCGAGACATTGATGTCGTTAATCAATATATAGAAGCCTTAGAAAGAGAAAGAACTACAGCTCATCTCTATAAAACTGCTGCTAAATACCTTAGTGATTCCGATATGGAGAATAAAGAAATTGTGGCTGAAAGCAAGCAGATGCTGCAGATTTTGAAGAGCAGCAATTTTATCGCTAAAACAGATAGTACTGTAATGCTTATTGGTGAGACGGGGACAGGCAAGGAGGTTATGGCAAGACACATCCATAGGAATAGTCTCCGCTCTAAAGAAACATTTATTCCCGTGAACTGTGCAGCTATTCCCCATGAATTGCTGGAATCGGAGTTTTTTGGCTATGTTCGCGGGGCATTTTCAGGAGCAAACCCTCAGGGAAAGCCGGGATTGTTCGAAATAGCGAATAGCGGTACTTTGTTTTTAGATGAAATTGCTGAATTACCTCTCTCGATGCAATCAAAAATGCTGAGAGTTTTAGAATCAGGAGAGGCCAAAAGATTAGGTGATACAAGTACATATCAAGCCAATGTTCGATTTATTGCTGCTACTAATCGAGATTTAAAAACTATGATCAATCAAAGGCTATTTAGAAGTGATCTATATTATCGCTTAAATGTAATACCTATAAATTTGCCGCCTCTTAAAGAAAGGCCAGAGGATATTTTGGCTTTAGCCAATAAATTTTTGGCTGATTTAAATAAAAAATATACTTTGCATAAAATACTGTCCAAAAATGCGACACAGGCACTATATAGTTATAATTGGCCAGGAAATGTACGAGAATTACGCAATGTTATTGAGCGATTGTTCATAACATCGGCCGGCGATATCTTGAATTTCGAGAAAGATTTTTTCATCAACAGCTTAACACGATCTGAATCATTCATGGATAATGATATGCCGGCCAAGAATCGAATATATCAAGGAACCTTAAAAGATGTTATCAAGGCAGTAGAAGAAGAATATATAAACCAAGTTTTAGCAGAATGCGGCGGACGTGTTGGTGAAGCTGCCCAGAAGTTAGGAATTCATCGTTCTATTTTGTATCGAAAAAAGAATAACAAATAAGTGAAATATTATGGGCAGCCCAACAAGCCGCTCTTATAAGATGAGGATTTGAAGGCGAAATTTCCTTTTTGAAAGACTGAGATTTCTCTTCCATCCCATGTTTCTCCGATTATCTCTAAATCATTTGTACCAATCATGAAGTCAACGTGTATTAACGAATCATTAACTCCTAACCCTTGTAATTCTTTTGCATCCATTGATTCACTATTCTTAATACATACAGGATAGGCTTTACCTATAGCTAAATGACAAGATGCGTTTTCATCAAAAAGCGTATTGTAAAACAGGATATTTGAATTTGAGATAGGAGAATCAAAAGGAACTAAAGCAACTTCGCCTAAATAATGAGAACCCTCATCTGTTGCAATGAGATTTTTCAGCGTGTCGTACCCTTTCTTCGCAGAGAAGCCAACGATTCTCCCATCCTTAAATGTAAAGGAAAAATGTTCGATCAAATTTCCATTGTAATTTAAGGGCTTTGAACTAATGACGGTGCCATTAACTCCATTTCGATCAGGCAATGTAAACACTTCTTCTGTAGGCATGTTGGCAATAAATTCAATGCCTTCAGGTGTGAAGTCTGAACCGCCAAGCCATTGGTGTTTTTGGGAGAGCGAAATGGTTAAATCTGTGCCCAAAGAATTCCTGTAGTGGAGTGATTTAAACGCATAGTTATTGAGAAAATCCAGTCTCTTTTTGAGGTTGGTTTTATGGTTATTCCATGCCATAATCGGATTTTCCGTATCAACTCGTACTGTCATGAAAATAGTTTCCCATAGTTTGTTTAGTGCTTCTTCAGGTTGTAGATCTGGAAAAACTTTTTTAGCCCAGGCCGCGGTGGGAATAGAAACGATACTCCAAACATTTTGATTGCTCATAAGATGCTCGCGGTATTCTTTTAAAGCCATACTGCTTGATTTTTGGGCTTTCATCATGCGTTCAGGGCTGACATCTTGCATAAGTTCGGGGTCAGAAGCAGAAATAGTTAAGAAAGCAGATCCCTGATGAACATAAGAGAGATAAAAACTTTTCTGCCATTCAGGGAATTCATCGAATATTTCTTCAGGGGCGTTGAGAAAACGAATTTTTGAAAAGAGTTCGTCTCTCCATTGAATTATGACATCTCTTGCCCCTTCTTGGAAAGCTGTCTGGGCAATTAAGCGGGCAAATGATGCACATTCAATAGGAGACATAACAACGAGAGTCTGATTCGGCTGGAGATTTAAGCCGGTTTTTACAATAAGTAACGCGTATTTTTCTAAACTATCAGCCATGATAACATTCCTTTCTACCGAAATTAGCTTCATGAATTATTTCTTCATCAGCATTTAATATATGCTAAAATCAAGGTACACATAATCGAAAGATCTTTTGAGATTGAGGTATTTATTCACTAGCTCACAAAGACTTGTTAAATTATAACATATATTTTCTGAAGAATTCTCTATAGATCATATAAACATCTTCAAGATGGAAACTAAACTTTATGTAGAGAAAATAGTCTGTAAAATTAAAATTGGGAAAAATATTCCTTAATCTAAAAGAGGATATGATATAATTATTTGGTAATCAAATCAAAGGAGAGTGACATTGAATGTTAAAACATGGAGATTCCCTAAAAAAAGAAACAGTCTTTGAACGCTTTGGGGGAAAAGGAGAACTCCAAATAACTCATTTTCTTAATGTTGATGAATTTAATGGCAAGGGAAGATTATTTGCCAAAAATGTACTCCTTCCTGGGGCGTCTCTTGGCCTTCATGAGCATGTCGGAGATTTTGAAACTTATGTCATTCTCAGCGGGGAAGGCCTTTTAAATGACAATGGAGAGCAAAAATCTGTCAAACCCGGAGATGTGATTATTACTCGCAGCGGCGAAAAACATGCTATTGAAAATACGGGGAACCAGAATTTGGAGTTTTTAGCTCTAGTCATTTTTGACTAGATTTCCGATGGATACTTACTTTAAAGGACGGATGCTTGTTATTTTGCTAAAACATAAGAATATCTAGAGAATATCTGGCAAAACGTTCAAAAGAAAGTGGATGAAACGCTCCTCTTGTGGTAGTGGACAGTTTAAATAGAAACTGTTTATTTTACTTCAAGAAGGAGCTTTTTATGTTTTAATTTACTTTTCAATGCAGCTTAACAAGCTAGATAGTTTTAGCATAATGTTTGCATGGCCTTGGTTTTATATGGTAAACTTCATTTAATTTAATTAGGATTTTGACGTTTTTTAAATAGAAAGGCAGGGAAAGTAAATGGCTGTTAGACTTAGTAAAGGGCAAAAGGTCGATTTGACTAAAAGTCATCCGAATTTGCAAGAAATTATTGTTGGCTTGGGGTGGGCTCCAAATGTCTCTAAGAATAGTTATGATTATGATTTAGATGCTTCAGCTTTTCTGTTAAGTTCCAACGGACTTGTCAATGATGAAAAGGATTTGGTTTTTTATAATAACCCATCTGGTGGCCAGGGTTCTGTTAAACATAGCGGCGACAATAAGAAAGGATCCGGAAGCGGAGATGATGAGCAGATCCGAATTAACCTTCAAGCTGTGCCATCATATATTGAAAGAATTGCCTTTACGATTACCATTAATGATGCTCAACTAAAGAGGCAAAGTTTTGGCGATATAAAAAGCTCTTACGTTCGAATTATTAATGCGACCACCAATGAATTACTGCTAAATTATGACTTGGGTCAGGATTTTTCAGTTGAAACAGCTATTGTAGCTGCTGAACTATATCGCCACGGCGGGGAGTGGAAATTCCATGCCATAGCAAGTGGGTTCCAAGGTGGTTTGGCAGCCCTCTGCAGAAATTTTGGGTTAGATGTTGAAGAAGATCAAACGTCAACAAGCAGAAACCTTAATATTAATAATGAAAGAAATTTCTCTGCAGGTAATTATAGACAAGAGACAAGCATCGATCATGCGACTTATGGAAGTTCTTATGCAAGCACATCGCATGGACAGACAAACTATACCTCCTATGAACCATCCCGAAATTCAGGGTGTCCACAGGATCATGGTGGTCTGACTTGTCCGCGTTGTCATTCGACTCAAATAACAGCAGGAAAGAAAGGATTTGGAATTGGCAAAGCTTTCGTAGGGGGCATTTTACTAGGACCCGTTGGCTTGCTGGCCGGTTTTATTGGCAGTAGAAACATGGAATTTGTTTGCTTGAGCTGTCGAGAACGTTGGAATGCGGCAAGTAATACCAATACTGCCCAGTGGCTTCAACAACAAACGGAAAATGCCAGAAATGTCGTTAATAAATATATGGGTAAAGACCTTACTGATGCTCTGGTCGCTGGGAGTGCCTTGGTCGCTATGGCAGACGGAGTAATTGATCCTTCAGAACGAGAGAAACTCATAGAGTATTTCAGGACCAGTCAAGAAATGCGTGGTATAAATATTCGCGATGTTGACAGTCGATTTACCGAATATGTTCAAAGAATTAAAAATGACCCCATGTTAGGTAAAGCAGAAGCATTGAGAGCTGTTGGCAAAGTCGCAAATAAACCCGAAGCAGCCCGTTTAGTTGCTCGACTATGCTGTGCTATCGGTTTTGCAGATGGAGAATTCTCATCGGTCGAAAAGAATGTCGTTAGCGAAATATGTCGGGAAGTTCACTTAGATCCCGGAGAATTCATTTATTAAACTATCATGTTTCAAAGTTCATTCTTATAGCAACTAAGGAAGGGTGTTCAATGAGGCTCTGGCATCAAGATCTATTACCTTTCTTGCCTCGCGCCCAACTTCTTGGACAACACCGCGAATGCTGCGCTCTGCGAGGCAAAGGGTGGGGAAAAAAGCATTCAACAGTCGATTATGTATTTGCTTACAATGTAGAAAAGCTCGTAAGCTTTCATCATCTTGTTCTTAGAGAAATGGAACATCGAGGATACAAACCAAATCAGCAGTGGTATGGCCCTGAATACAGGGGGAAAAATATAGGACCCTGGGCCGGTCTTGTGCTGGAAAAATTAGATATTCCGGCATCTACTCCTATCTACCCTGAACATGATAGGGCATACTTAGAAGAATGTTTATTAAATCTCAGGCAGAAAGGGATAGAACTTAAAGTGCCTTTTAACGAGGATTCTTGTTCTCCATAACGTTATATTATACAATAATATTATGGTAATGGTATAAACCCGAAAGGGATTTTTCTTGAGGAGGAACACTTTGAAAGCCATTATTCTGGGTATTTTAGCATCATTTTTTTTTGCCTTTACCTTTGTGCTTAATCGGGCAATGAATCTTGCCGGAGGCAGTTGGGTATGGAGCGCAGTTCTTCGCTATGAGTTTATGGTGGTGCCGCTGTTTTTAATTGTCCTACTCCGGGGGAATTTAAAAATACTTGTGTTGGATTTGATAAGAAGGCCTTGGTTATGGCTGGGTTGGAGTACTGTTGGCTTTGGCTTATTTTATGCTCCTTTATGTTTTGCCGCTGACTACGGGCCGGCCTGGTTAGTGGCCAGTACGTGGCAAATTACGATTGTTGCGGGTTCTTTACTGGCCCCATTGTTTTTTGAAGTTGTATCTTCAGACAGCGGGTTACAAAAAGTACGTTCGAGGATTCCCGTGAAAGGCCTGTGGATTTCCTTAATCGTTCTGACAGGGGTTGCTGTTATCCAATGTCAGCAAATACAGCACCTGACCCTGCGGGAGATCCTGCTCGGAGTACTTCCGGTCATTGCAGCGGCTTTCGCGTATCCCTTAGGTAATCGCAAAATGATGGCAGCTTGCGGAGAACGATTGGATACCTATCAAAGAGTTCTGGGAATGACATTAGCAAGCCTTCCGTTCTGGTTGATTCTTTCTATCTATGGCTATATGAGTGCTGGACTTCCCAGTCATCAACAAGTTATTCAATCATTGATTGTTGCTCTATCGTCCGGTGTAATTGCTACTGTCCTCTTTTTCACAGCAACTGATCTTAGCCGAGGTGATCTTCATAAACTTGCCGCAGTTGAAGCTACTCAGTCCGGTGAAATTATTTTTTCGCTCCTGGGAGAGATATTCATTTTAAAGGGAAATTACCCCAGCATCATATCAATCATCGGTATTGGACTTGTGATTCTTGGCATGACGCTTCATAGTTTCAATTCTGGAATAAGAAGGAAAGATGAATCTGTCTCATTATGAATTGCTTGCTTGGTGTAAGTATCAGTTCATTGGATTAATGCCATAATTTAAGCAGATGCATTTTAAGGAGAATTACGGTAAGGGGAGCAAAGGAATGACTATACAAATCTTTGGCGTCAAGAAATGTTTTGATACCAAAAAGGCAGAACGCTATTTTAAAGAGAGAAGAATTTCCTATCAATTTATTGATTTAGCACAATTTGGTTTGAGTAAAGGCGAACTGCAAAGTGTTAAGTCTGCAGTTGGTTTAAATAATTTAATAAATTCTGAGGCCAAAGATTATAAGCTATTAATGATGGAGCGAATTATTACACCTCAGGGTAAGGAAGAGATGTTATTGAAGCATTCAAGCCTTTATCAAACACCGATTGTACGTAATGGAAAATTGGCAACAGTAGGATATAAGCCGGAGGTATGGGACTCTTGGGTCTAGCACAAATCATGGCTTTTCTAAAGAGGTGAAATAGGGTGGAGACAAGCCGAAATGATCAAATGATGCTGTTGGAAATTGAAAAACTCTTTAAGGATCTACTGTCTCCTTTGCAGGAAAGAGAAGGGGGTTCAGCTGCTTACTTCTATCGAATTGTCGGCTGCGATAATCAGAAAGAATTATTAAGTCGAGTCGCTAGTTTTGCGGGAAAACTTCAATTCACGGACAATTTTAAAATTTGGGACACGGTAATTCCCTTGCCGAGTGATCAAAAAATTATTGAAAGAATTAAGGGGGTTTTAGAGCCGATTTCCCTTAAAGATTATAATAACGGGGCTCTTCTTAATGTTCTTGAGGGTAAAGGTTATTTTTCCCTAACGATAGATTATTTGAGCCCTCAAACCATTCGCGAGGCTTTTGCTATTGTAATTAATTTATATATGGTTAATGATCAACCAAAAAATATTAGCATCGCCATGAATTTTGTGACAAAAATTCTGCTTTGGTGCACTGATTTTGGTCAGTTTTGCCAAAGAGCTCGGATTAAGCCTAAAATTCTCTATTGGGGAAGTCCTAAGACTCATGAAGTATACTTCCTGATATTAGTGTTTCTGCTTGGCTGCGATGTCATCATAATTAATACAACCTTTAATGATCGCTTTGACAACATCGATAAGCAAAATCATTTTTGTCTGCCTATAAAATTATCCCAAGAAATACCCCTTCCTTCCTTTCCCCAAAGACGGTCGGTACTGGAAACCAGTCCAAAAAACATCTCGACGATTCAATCCCCAACAAAGGCAGTGCAAAGGCCCTCCAATTTAATCTCTAAAATAAAAACTGATCCTGCAATCGTGGTAAAATTGAAGCATTCAGATAATCCTTTGCAAGATATCCTTCTTCCGTTATCTAAACGCAGTGGGTATATTTCTGGACAGTTTCCCATTTTACCGACATTATTTACACGTTATATCGGTGTGCCTGTTTCTTCGGATGATTGGAAAGCAGAATACTATAACGACCTCTATAATTTAGACCGAACCTTACAGCGTTCGGGTCATTATCTGAAGTTTCTTGAGGGCGTTCCTGCTCCTACTCCTGTGGAAAGTTCCTTAATTCCGGAGCAATTTGCTCATGGTTCCTCTGAGACTCGAGAGGATATCTTAGAAAAGATTCTTCAAGCTAATATTTTGCCTCAGATAAAACCCCCAATCTTTGATAATACGCTTAAACAATCGTTTATCGATACAGTAAATCTATTTTGTGATAGCCAAGCACATTTCACGTCTTCTATTTTCTTGAATTTTTGTTTGAAGCTCGTGGTATGGATTAATCGCTATCTGCCAAAACTGCTGGAAGGAAGAGATCCCTTGCCGCAAGATGGGGAGGGAGGAATTCTTCAGGAACAATGCTTTAAAATTCTCTTTTATGGTCCTATCAAACTTCATGAAGTTTATTTGTTGAACTTTTTTCATGGGATCGGAAGCGATGTACTCTTTATTCATTCCGAGTTAGATGGTGATTCGGCGTTTAAAAATTTCGACAATAATGGTACAATGACTCAAGTGATCAGAAACTTAAATAGTCTACAATTAGTGCCATTTCCTCAAAAAGAACAATTAATCCGCAAAAGTACTGTGGCGTATAATGCCTCAAGAGAAATTGAAGATGTTATTTACAGTGAGGATGTTGGTTTATATAAACCTTGGCAATTCGAACATTACTTGACTCAACCAATTACTCTGAAAACAACGTATGATGAACTGAAGATACTTTGGCAGGAAGCAGCTAAAATAAGACCTGAATTCAAAGTTCAAAATCATAAAGTCTATATTCCCAATCTCTTTGCCAAGATTAATGGAATTCATGAGGATTTAACAGCCTATTGGCAAGACCTGAAAACTTTTTCCCAGGCTGCAAATACGCATTTAATCAAAGCTGTACCTTTCTGTAGAGTGACCTATTCCAGACAAGAACTTTATCAAGCTGATTATTTATTTAATCCTCAAGGCTATCTCGATGAAGATAAAGTTATGAAAAGTCAACATTATAAATTTACGTATCTGAGAACACCTTTGCAGCGGTTTTTGCTTGCTAAAATCAACGAACTTCTGTTTTCCAATATGTTTCTTTTCCAAATTGATGAACGGATGAAATTGAAGATTTTAATGACAGTCTTGACCATGGATGATTCTTTGATCAAGCTCATAGAAACTTTCGATTTTCCCCAAGAAATTCCCAAACTTATTGTTTATGATTCTAATAAAGAAAGTTTTTCAGAATTTGACGCGATATTAATTGCTTTTCTGAATTTAGTTGGCTTGGATATTCTTGTTTTTACTCCTACTAAGTATAATACCCTTGAACAATTAATCAGGCCAAACCTTTTTGACGTATTTCAGCTGCCTTTGTTGAAATATGACCTTGATCTTTCAGAACTATACAATATTCCTTCGCCTTCAACTCATAAGCAAGGGTTTTTCTCGAAATTTTTTAATAGTAATAAGTTTTAGTACTGATGGTCGAGGCTGTAAATAGACGAGACAAGAGATTGCTATTTTTAAAGAAGTTAATTTGAAGTTGCAAAAAAAATCGATCGTGAGATGCTCTTAATTAAGAGGAAATGAGGTATAAAGAACATGGAAATCCAAGGCTTTACAACGACATTGACTGAGGACAAAAGCTTAGTTCCGGCACCCGTTCCAGAGTTTAATGTTGAACAAACTAAAAACGAAATTATGGCTAAGGTTAAGGAAAGCCCGGAAGTACGCAGTATTGTTCGCCAAATCAATATTGAAGATGTTAGTTCAATTATGAGCTTTGGGAAAAATACTTCAGAAGAGGTTTCAAGATTTGCAGATGCTATTTTACATTCCATGCAGACAACGAAAGTTGAAGATTCAGGTGAACTTTTACTGCAACTGAATAAAATTATGGACAAATTTGATATTAAGGACTTTGAAGAAAAATCGCCGGGATTTTTAGCAAAAATGTTCTCTAAAGCTAAAAACTCTGTAGAAGCTTTGTTTCATAAATATAACTCTATGGGTGATGAAGTAGATAAAGTCTTTGTCACTCTAAAACAGTACGAAGCAGAGATCAATACTGCAAACAAACATTTAGAAGATATGTTTATGAGAAACACAGAATATTATGAGCAGCTGGGTCAATATATCTATGCCGGTCAAGTCGTTCTGGCTGAGCTTAAAAACAATATCATTCCTACAGCCCAAGCTGCGGCTAATCAGACGGGCAATCAGCTTGATCAAATTAAGGTTAATAACCTCTTGCAAATACAAGAGATTATGGAACAGAGAATCTATGATTTACAACTTGCTGAAAATGTTGCTGTTCAAAGTATGCCAACCATCAAATCTATTGAATATGGTAATTATAATTTAATCCGCAAGATTAACTCAGCTTTTGTTATAACAATGCCTATTTTCAAGCAATGTTTAGTTCAGGCAATTATGTTAAAACGGCAATCAGTCCAGGCTAAGGCGATGAGCGCTTTGGATGAAAAGACGAATGAACTTCTGCTCCGCAACGCAGAAAACACAGCCCTGCAGTCTAAAATGGTTGCTAGGTTAGCGTCGGGAAGTTCAGTAAGTATTGAGACTCTGGAAAAATCTTGGCAAACAATCGTTAAAGGGATAGAAGAGACCAAGGCTATCCAAGATGAAATGAGGCAAAAACGTATTGATGGCACAAAACGTTTAGAGGTTTTGAAACAAGACTTTATAAATCGTGGAATTATTCGCTGATCATAAACGGTATTTCAAAATAGCAGACAGCCATAAGGCAATGCACCGATGATGAAAGAAATTAACGGGCCGATTCAATAAATCGTGCCCGTTAATTTTATAAAAAAGTAAAATGTTCCTAATACTTCATTGGTCGAATCTTTTGTAAATCAGGTTGAATTGTCTTTAGTATAATACTTTCCAATAAGCTGTTGATGTGAACTCGTTCAGCTAAAGCTGAACATCGAGGCTTCGGTGACGAAAGTGTCCTGTGGACACTTTTGCCGTAAGCGCCTAGCCCATAACAAATGCTATCGCGCTGAAGGATGGACTCTACCCCCGCCGAAGCAAGGTATGGGAACCATTCTAACTTGTGGGATTGGAAGCCTTTCGGTTGGATGAATTATGTTGGTAGTTCTATGGTTTAATTTCTAAATTGAGTAAATCTGAAATACAATCGGATCAATTCGTATGTAATAATTTGAAAATTTAATTAAATATCTTGATACTTTTTTAACTCAAAACTATAATGGTATTACAATCATTTGTATACAATTAATTGTAATACCAATAAAAAGGAGGCCTGAAGGTAAAAATGATCAGCGATAATTCATGCGGTCCCTCAAAATATATTTGTTATAAGCTGAGTCGTGTTATGAGAAAAATATATCGTTATTACGAGAGTAATCTTTCTCCCTATAGTATTACTCCATCTCAGTTTTACGTCTTGACCGTAGTTTGGGAGAATGACGGACTCAAGTTTAAAGAACTTGCTAAACGTTTGGAGATGGATGGGTCAACACTGACTTCTATCTTGGATCGCATGGAGAGGCAAGACTTAGTGGAGAGGAGGGACGATCCCGAAGACAGACGGTCACTATTAGTTTGTCTAAAAGAAAAGGCACGTGCAAATATCTTGGAAATTACTAACCTTGCAGAAAAAATGGATCAAGAGATCAAAGAGCGTTTTTCCAGAGAAGAATACGCTATTTTTGAAAAGGTTTTGGAGAGGCTTTTCCAAGATTGAGGACAAGTCTATTTGCTCAAGAAAGAGATGCACTATATACCTAATGACAATACCTGACATCTATTTTAAATAGAAAAAGGAGGATTATCGGATGTCTCGATTGTTTTCTCCCGCCCAGATAGGAACCCTTAAAGTGCGTAATCGTCTGATCATGACTCCGCTGCATTTGGGGTACTGCCCGGAAGGTGAAGTTACGGATCGACTGATTGAATTCTATCGATCCCGTGCCCGCGGAGGCGTAGGTTTGATTATAGTGGGTGGTTGTGGCATAGATAAAATCGGCAACGCCTTTGGCATGCCGCAGCTGGACGAGGATCGCTATATACCGGGACTGATTCGTTTAATTGAGGCAGTACACTCCGAAGGAGCAAAAATTGTACCACAGCTCTACCAAGCTGGTCGTTACGCTTACTCTGCCCATACCGGTCAACCTCCCGTAGCTCCTTCAGCGATCCCATCCCGGCTTACAGGCCAAACTCCTCAGGAATTGACACAAGCGAAACTATTGGAAATTATTGCGTCTTATGAAAGCGCAGCTAAACGTGTCCAGACAGCGGGTTTTGACGGGGTTGAAATATTGGCCAGTGCCGGTTACTTAATCTCTCAGTTTCTTTCTCCCTTAACTAATCTACGTAAAGATCGTTACGGGGGAGATCTTCAGGCTCGAATGACGTTTGGTTTAGAAGTTGTTGAAGCTGTTCGCCGAGCTGTTGGAGCGGATTATCCAATCATCGTTCGGGTTGCGGGCAATGATTTTATGCCTGGAAGTCATACAAATCTCGAATCAAGAGCTTTTTGTCAGGCTCTTGAAAAAGCGGGGGTCAACGCACTTAATGTGACAGGGGGATGGCATGAAACACCCGTACCTCAACTTACCATGAATGTTCCGTCCGGAGCGTTTACCTACTTAGCTGCAGGGATTAAACAAGCGGTCTCGATTCCCGTCATTGCCTGCAATCGGATCAACACTCCAGAGCTTGCCGAGAAGATTCTCCAAGAAGGTAAAGCGGACTTCATTGGCATGGCCCGGCAGCTCCTGGCCGATCCTGATTTCCCGAATAAAGTCATTCAAGGAAATCTAGAAGCCATTCGTCCTTGCATCGCTTGCAATCAAGGATGTCTTGATAGTATCTTCCGTTTAAAACCGGTTGCTTGCTTAGTCAATGCTGAAGCTGGACATGAAGCTGAGTTAGGATCAATGCACCCAACATCGAACCCCCAAAAAATTCTAGTGATTGGGGCTGGGGCTGCCGGACTGGAATATGCTCGAGTTTCAAGTCTTCTTGGGCATAAGGTTACAGTATGGGAAAAAACTGAAAAACCTGGGGGACAATTGACACTAGCCGCTGCTCCTCCGGGACGAAAAGATTTCCTTTATCTCAGCAGCTATTTGCTGTCAGCCTGTCAGCAACAAGGAGTACATATTGAATTTTGTGTTGCGGCTACGCCGGAAATGATTCTTGAAGCGGTAAAAAAGGACATGTTTGATCAAGTTATCATCGCTGCCGGGTCTGTTCCTATCAACCCGCCGCTTCCCAATCAGGGCCATAAGAACGTTCTTCAAGCATGGGATGTATTGGCTGGCCGTAAAACAACTGGTCAGAACATCATAATTGTTGGCGGCGGTGCAGTTGGGGTGGAAACGGCTCTCTTTTTGGCAGAACCATCTGTTCTCGATGATGAGAGCCTTCGCTTCCTTATCTTGCATCAAGCTGAATCTGACAAAGAACTATACCGCTTATTAACCCAAAGTAATAAGCAAATTACTTTGTTAGAAATGGCTAAGGGAATTGGCAGAGACATCGGTCCAAGTACGCGCTGGTCAATGCTCGCCGATTTGAAACGCTATGGCGTTAAATGTATGGATCAAACGAAAGTTTTAGAGATAACAACCGATGGCTTGCTGGTTGAACGCGAAGGGGAACAACGTCAAATCCCCTGCGATACTGTGATTCTTTCTGTGGGTTCTATCTCTCAGAATGAACTTTACCACGCTTTGCTGGGAAAGGTTGAAAAATTGACTTTGATTGGAGATGCGCTAAACCCTCGTAAAGCATTGGATGCTATTCATCATGCTTATCAGGAAGCTCGAGGCCTGTGGTCAGGAGAATAATTTTGCCTTTGTCTCAATCTCCACTTACAAGAAGTGGGGGTCTTAGATGGGGAAAAGCAGTTCTTTATAGATTAGGTTGTTCGGATACTAATACTGTCTCTGAGTAAAAACTGTAGTTATCAGTACAGTGATGCTCAGAGTTTTTTTATTAAAGTAACTGGACAAGGAGGAGAAATAGGTGTTATTGTACATAATGTCAATAGTAGAGTAAAATCACTACGGAGGTGAACTGTTTGTCAGCAGCGCAGTATAATGCAGAATCCATACAAGTATTAGAGGGCCTGGAGGCTGTACGCCGCCGTCCGGGCATGTATATAGGTTCCACGGGAAGCAAAGGACTTCATCATCTTGCTTATGAGGTTATTGACAATGCTATTGATGAAGCGGGAGCAGGTTTTTGCGATCGAATCTCGGTTACCCTTAATCGAGATGGATCAATTACGATTGAAGACAATGGGCGGGGAATTCCCGTTGATATTCATCCTGAAAAAAAAATCTCCGCAGTGCGCTTAGCTTTTGAAACCCTGCACGCTGGCGGTAAATTTGGCGGAGATACTTATAAAACATCGGGCGGGTTACACGGAGTTGGGGCAAGTGTTGTCAATGCTTTATCGGAGTTTTTAACGGTACAAATTAAACGGGATGGCAAGCAATATCAAGTTGAATATGTTCAGGGCGGGGAATTAAAGTCTGATTTGAAAATTATTGGTAAGAAGTTAAAAGGTACTGGAACAACGGTAACCTTTAAACCCGATCCTTTGATTTTTAAGGAGACTACTGTTTTTAAATACACTACCTTGCGCAGCCGCTTAATGGAGTTATCCTTTCTGAATAAGGGATTGACGATTATACTTACGGATAACAGGGGAGAGGTAAAGACCGAGACCTTTTTACAACAGCAAGGGATCGTTGGTTTTGTTGAACATTTAATGAAAGAGGCCGGAGTATCACCTGTCCATAAAAAAACGATCTATTTTACCGGGGAGAAGGACGAGGTCATTGTTGAATGTGCTTTGCAGTATAACGATGGCGAGGATGAATCCCTGCACTCCTACGTTAATAACATACCTACGGATGAGGGGGGAACCCACGAATCGGGTTTCCGTACTGCCTTAACGAAAGCATTCAACAATTACGGGCGAAAAAACAACCTCTTCAAAAAAGATGAGAGTCTTATCGGGGATGACCTGCGGGATGGTCTAACCTGTATCTTATCTCTTAAAATCAAAGAACCTCAGTTTGAAGGACAAACCAAAACAAAACTTTCCAATCTGGAGGTTGAAGGGATTGTTCAATCCTTAACGAACGAGGGCATAAGTCAGTTTCTCGAACAAAACCCATCCATAGCTAAACAAGTGATTAACCGCACCTTAACAACATGTTTAGCTCGCTTGGCTGCTAAAAAAGCGAAAGAATTAAAAAAGAAGGCCCGAGATGCGGAGGTTAAAGCTTTAAGCGGTAAACTTGCCGCCTGCAGCGGTAAGGATAAAACTCGCAATGAACTATTCTTAGTAGAAGGAGACAGCGCCGGCGGCTCAGCTAAAATGGGGAGGGACCGGCGTTTTCAAGCTATACTTCCCTTGCGAGGCAAAGTTATTAACACGTATCGGGCGAAATTAGATAAGATCCTGGAAAACGAAGAGATACGAAGTATTATTACGGCAGTAGGTTCGGGAATTGGCAAAGAATTCGATTTGGAAAAAGGCAATTATGCTCGTGTTTGTATCATGACAGATGCTGATATTGACGGAGCTCATATTCGATGCCTTTTGTTAACCTTTTTTTACCGTTACATGAAGCCTCTCATTTTAAACGGTCGAGTCTTTATTGCCCAATCTCCTCTTTTTAAAGTAGAAAAAGAACGGGGCAAGATTACCCGCTATGCCTATGATGAAGAGGAATTAAAGAAAGAGCTCAAAGAATTAGGAAAAACGGCCAAGATTTCACGTTACAAAGGGCTTGGTGAAATGAACCCCGAACAACTTTGGGAAACAACCCTGAATCCTGCCAACCGGCGCATGATTCAAGTAACAATAGATGATTCATTGGAGGCAGAACGTAAACTGAGAATTCTCATGAGTGAACAGGTCGAACCGCGGCGGGATTTTTTGATGGAAAATATTGTTTTTACGGATGATGATATGTAACGTGAAAGGGGGAGTATCCCAATGAGTGTAACTGAAGAAACGATTAGTCAACGGCCATTGGAAGAAGTCCTGCCTGAATCGTTTTTAGGCTATTCCAAACATGTAATTTTGCAGAGAGCCGTTCCGGATGTCCGGGATGGATTAAAGCCTGTACACCGCCGAATACTCTATTCTATGGACGAAATCGGCATGTCTCCTGATAAACCCTATAGCAAGTCGGCCCGCCTTGTTGGTGATTGTATGGGAAAATATCACCCCCACGGCGATTCTTCGATCTATGAATCGGCTGTTCGTATGGCCCAGCCCTGGGCTATTCGTTATCCTTTGGTTGACGGTCAAGGGAATTTTGGGTCAATCGATGGGGATAATGCAGCCGCCATGCGTTATACGGAAATGAGAATGACTCCTTTAGCTCAACTAATGACCCAAGATCTTGATAAAAACACCGTACTTTTTAAAGCAAATTATGATCAACGACTCAAAGAGCCCGTTGTTCTTCCCAGCCCTTTTCCCAATCTGTTAATTAACGGAGGGTCAGGGATTGCCGTAGGTATGATGTCGAATATTCCTCCCCATAATTTAAGGGAAGTTGTTGCCGGGTTGATCATGCAAATTGACCGACCGGACATTACCGTCGAGGAGCTTTTGGAAAAAGTGAAAGGTCCTGACTTTCCTACAGGTGGGTTGATCATAGGAACTGAAGGAATTATCAGCGCTTATAAGACCGGCCGCGGAAAAGTGACCATGCGCGGTAAAGCTGTGATAGAGCAAGGTAAAAACGGCAAACGTTTAATTGTCATAACTGAAATTCCTTTTCAAGTCAATAAATCAACCTTAGCATCTAAAATCGAGGCACATGCAGATTCCGGAAAAATCAATGGGATTAGTGAGGTTCGAGATGAATCGGATCGTGAAGGAATTCGTTTGGTTGTGGAATGCCGTAAAGAGGCGGACCCCCTCGAAATTTTACGCAATCTTTACAAATATACCCAGATGGAGGAGACATTTGGGATCATCAATCTTGTTATTACTGCGGATGGAACACCCAAAGTTTTAGGGTTGCACGAGATTAATGAGGCCTTTATTGAACATCGCAAAATTGTGGTTACGAAACGAACAGAGTTTGATTTAGAAAAAGCCAAAAAGCAGATTCACCTTCTTGAAGGCCTGATGATTGCGATTAATCATCTTGACGAGGTAATTGAGATTATCCGTTCCAGCAAAACACCGGCACTTGCCAAAGCAGCGCTTATAACAAGATTCGAGCTCTCGGAAATACAATCACAAGCAATTCTCGACATGAAGCTCCAGAGCCTCACAAACTATGAACTGGAAGGAATACGAACTGATTATGAAAATACCTTGCAACTGATATCAGAATTAGAAGGAATCCTGGCTGATGTGTTTAAGGTCTATCAGATTATTAAGCGGGAACTTAAAGAAATCGCGGATAAATATGGTGATGAACGTCGTACACTTATTTTGCCTGAAGAAATGAGAAACCAGTTTGACCTCAGTTCCTTCGAGGAAACAGAACATCCCTTTGAAGTAATTCTGACCCAGCAGGGTTATATTAAACGAATTCCTTTACCGACCAAGAACCTTAAATCGACACCGTTATTATCGTTTAAAGATGGGGATAGTGTCTCTATAAAAGTCCCGGCCACAGATCAAGAAACACTGTATTTCTTCACCCAACTTGGTAATTTTTATAGTATCAAAGCCAAGACGGTACCGGAAGCTGGGCCTAAGGAGAAAGGATGTCTACTGAATAATCTGCTTCAGCTGCAAGCGCAGGAGACCATTGTCTCAATTATAGCTTTAAAAGAAGGGGCAGATCAGAGCAGTCAGAGTTACTTTGTTTTTATAACGCAAGAAGGACAAGTGATGAGGAGTCCGGTTAAGGACTTTGTTCATGCTCGCAGCTCCGATGGTATGGGACTTAAAGAAGGAGATCGTTTAATTAAAGTATTTATGGGTTTTGTTCAAGGAGAGTTATTCCTTGCCACGTATAAAGGTCAAGGGATTCGTTATCCCTTGACGGATATCAACCCAATGGGTCGTAAAGCGCGTGGTATTAAGGGTATTACCTTGAACGAAGGGGATCGAGTTGTCGATGCATTATTACTGGTTTCCTCACCGGATGATTCTTCGGGCGATCTTGTAACCCTTACCGAGCGAGGATTTGTCAAACGGACATCTTTTAATGAGTTTAAACCTCAGGGAAGAACCGGCAAGGGTATTGGAATTGCTAAAATAAACCCGGCTAAGACGGGTTTTCTTGTCGGCATCACTCAAGCTAAAGCGGATGATGTTTTAGAAATTCTTCAAGTCAACGGTGAGATTACAAAACTGGATATGAACAATTTAAAAACTGAATCTCGGACTAAATACGGAATACAATGGATACCAGTTTTACAGAATAATTTAAGCGTTAGGCTGTTTTGAGAAGAGGATATTGCATAATGCAAATGACGCTGCAACATACTAAAGGGTAAACAAGAGGTGAAACGGGAGGATTTACGATGGAAATTTACGATGTTACAGTTAATGGCTCGGGATTTGATCCTGAATATAACTTTAACAATTATGCTTTAACTCTCGTCTTCCAAAATAACGGTTCAGAAAAAACTGTTAGAGCAAATTTACGCTACTATCCTGCAAATCACGAATGGGATCTCAATCCGATTTTTTATGAGTATTCTGCTGATGAAAAAACAGAGTTAATAGCCCAAATTATTAAAAATGAGAATTTCAAAACTGTCTTTGAGGATCGTCCGAATACTTTAATGTAACTAAAAAGGCGAAATATTTTTGTACTGGGAAGGAGGGCGTGTTATACACAAACTCCTTCGAGAAAAAAGAGGAATTTTCGGATATTTCTTGAATGTTTCTATTGTGCCTAAATATATAGTAAAGGATTGATATATTCTGTCACAACATGAGGAACCATTAATCTACAACCCGTTAAATTTGCCGCCATCTCAAACTCGGGGATTTCTAGAAAAACGGCAGAGATTTGGACTCGTGCAGTTCCTGAAAAACAACATATTACTTTTCACCATGGTCTTGACACTTTTAATAAAGTTTATTTTGTTTCTTGGCTTAGTTAATAATGATGATTCTTCAAAATTCAGCTTTATGAAGGCATTCTTTAGTTTTAGTTCAACTCCGCCGATCCTTGTCTATATTTCCATGATCCTGATTCCTCTAAGCTTTAGTTTCTTATTCCAGGGGCGGGCACGCTTTTGGTTCCTGCAGTTTTGTAATGGCTTAATAACCCTATTATTAATCTCTGATTTGATGTACTATCGAGGATTTAATAGTTTTATTTCTCCCTATATCTTTAGTCAGACTACGAATCTGGACAATTTATCAAATAGCATAATTTCTATGCTTCGTCCCATTGATATGGTTATGATCATAGATCTTGTAATATATCTTGCCCTTGGCCTTGGTAAAAAAACATTTTATCTCCATAGGACTCGAAGCGGAATAGCCTTTTTACTGACATTGCTGCTGCCCACTGCATATATCTATTATCAGCATTATCAGCTTGATCTTCACGGAAACAACAAGACAATGCTGTTTAGAGTTTCTTGGTCTCCCAACCAAACGATGTCTAATTTGTCGCCTTTAGGTTATCATGCGTTTGATTTATATAATTTTTATAAAAATAAGAATATCCAGCCGGCTACTCCCCAGCAAACCGCTGAAATCAAGAATTGGTTTAAGGATAAGCAAGAAAATCTGCCGCCAAATCAATACTTCGGTATGTTTACCAATCAAAACCTTATCGTGATTCAAGTGGAGTCACTTGAGAATTTTGTCATTAAGCAAAAAATTAATGGACAGGAAATAACACCTAACCTTAATAAATTATTAGCAAACAGTTTATATTTCTCTAATTTTTATGAACAAGTGAATAATGGGACGAGTTCCGATGCTGACCTTATGACCAACACTTCTGTATATCCCATCCGAACAGGGGCTGCCTTTTTCCGTTTTCCAAATGATACCTATAATTCTTTACCCAAAATGTTGGCCAACAAAGGGTATGCAACGGTGGCCATTCATCCCGACAAGGGGTCCTATTGGAATTGGATGCCCGCTCTGAAGTCTATAGGTTTTGAAAAAACGTTGGATGCAACTCACTTTAAGGAAACTGAGAAAATCGGCTTAGGGATCAGCGATGGAAGCTATTTAAAGCAAATCGCACCAATTATTGAAAATGAAAAACGGCCTTTCTACAATTTTATGGTCACCTTAACGAGTCACAATCCTTTTGATCTGCCGGCTCAATATCGAACTCTCAAGTTAAGTGATGACTTAAACAAATCCAAGCTAGGGGGATATTTCCAAAGTGTCCATTATACCGACGAGCAACTCGGAAATTTCCTGAATACTTTGGACCAACGAGGAGTTTTGGATAATTCCGTTGTGGTTATTTATGGCGACCATACTGGTGTTCATAAATATTATGATGATGAAGTTAAGCAAGTACAGCCCCAAGAAAGCTGGTGGCTTGATGACAGCAAACGAATTCCTCTGATCATTTTTCATAAAGGAATGAATGGGCAAGAGCTTAAGATCACCGGGGGACAGATTGATACTATGCCGACAATAGCTTCTTTAATGGGTATTAGTGAAAAGACGTATCAAAACACTGCCTTTGGACGAAATCTCTTAAATACGCATAAGAATTTTGCTGTTTTGGCTAATAAAGAATACGTAGGACAAGCTTCCTCCGAGACTGAGGAAAATCAAGCAATAGCAGGTATTGATTTGGCAGATCTTGTTGTTGAAAAAAACTATTTTAAAGGACAAGGTTATAAATAATTCGAGAAACATTTAAAGAATAATATGCCTAAGTCAGTTGAGAATCCCGGGCTGGCTTAGGCATTAGTCTTTTCGACATTATCTCTGTTGACGAATTTATTTATAATTAGTATAATAACAATAAAATAAATAGTACATATTCAAAAACAAAACAAATTTAATCAGATCCAATTCATCCAACAACCAAGCCAAATTTCTATCAATGAACTTATCTTACCAAACTTCAATCATCAACGAAGGAATAGGGAATGAGGTGGTAAATTGTATAAAGATCCTTATGTCTGAATAAGCGTAGTTTGAGTTTAAAATGAAAGCGGAGGTGCAGCGATGACTCAACTAATATTATCTAGATTACAGTTTGCAGTGACAACATCCTATCATTTCTTATTCGTACCCCTGACTTTGGGGCTTGGAGTTTTAGTTGCTCTGATGGAGACCTGGTATGTAAGAACAGGCAATGAAACTTATAAAAAAATGACTAAGTTTTGGGGTAAATTATTCCTGATCAATTTCGCCATGGGCGTTGTTACGGGGTTGGTTCAAGAGTTTCAATTCGGTATGAACTGGTCTGAGTATTCCCGCTTTGTCGGTGATATTTTCGGGGCGCCTTTAGCCGTTGAAGCCTTGCTAGCCTTTTTCCTGGAATCAACCTTTTTAGGAGTATGGGTTTTTGGTTGGGATAGATTGCCCAAAAAGGTACATTTGCTTAGTATCTGGTTGGTAGCTATATCCTCGAATTTATCAGCACTTTGGATTTTAATTGCTAACTCTTTTATGCAGGAGCCTGTTGGCTATGCTTTGCGTCATGGCCGGGCAGAAATGACAAGTTTCCTGGCCTTAGTAACCAACCCCCATGTTTTCTATCAATTTCCTCATACCGTCTTAAGCGGTTTTGTTACAGCAGCCTTTTTCGTAATGGGAATTAGTGCTTATCATCTAATCAAAAAGAACCATCAGGACGTATTTCGCCGTTCTTTTCATATGGCCGTAGTTTTTGGAATAATTAGTACTTTCGGAGTCGCCGGTATCGGGCATTTACAAGGCATGTATCTTGTGAAGGTTCAGCCTATGAAGATGGCTGCAGCAGAAGCACATTGGGAAACTGAAAATCCCGCCGGCTTGTTGCTTTTTGCCTCTATTGATGATCAAGGGCATAAAAATACGTCCCAACTTGAAATTCCCGGCATGCTGAGTTTTCTTTCTTATGACAGTTTTACCGGGGAAGTTAAAGGAATTAATGAACTTCAGGCTGCCGACGTGCAGCAATATGGACCAGGAAACTACATTCCGCCTGTAACTTCTCTGTTCTGGAGCTTTAGAATTATGCTTACTGCCGGTATGTGGCTGGTCTTAATGTCTCTTTTAGGTCTGTATTTCTATAAGTCTAAACGCTTAGAACAAAAGACTTGGTTTTTAAAGCTTTTGCTTTTTACAATTCCTGTTCCCTATATTGCCAATACTTCCGGTTGGTATATGGCAGAAGTCGGCCGTCAGCCCTGGATTGTCTATGGCCTGCAGAAAGTGGAAGCAGCTGTTTCGACTTCCGTACCTGCGACGTCAATGCTCATAGCTCTGATCGGTTTTGCCCTGATCTATTCAATCCTAGCTGTTGCCGATGTTTATCTCCTCGTTAAATTTATTAAACAAGGTCCTGAAGAGGCAAGCCCGGAGACACTGAATCATGAAATGAAGGGGGCGTCATTATGGACTTAAATAGTCTGTGGTTTATCCTAATCGCTGTTTTGTTTGTCGGTTTCTTTTTCCTCGAAGGATTTGATTTCGGAGTAGGCATCCTATTGCCTATTCTGGGAAAGAATGATGTAGATCGCCGCCAAATTATTAATACCATCGGTCCCCATTGGGATGGCAATGAAGTCTGGATGATTACGGCAGGGGGAGCCATATTTGCAGCGTTTCCCAATTGGTATGCCACCTTATTCAGCGGTTTCTTTCTCGCCTTGTTTTTAGTCTTGGTGGCCTTGATCATAAGGGGAGTGGCTTTTGAGTTTCGCAGCAGTCATTCAAGCCCCGGCTGGCGTACTTCTTGGGATTGGGCAATTTTCACCGGGAGTATTTTATCGGCTATTCTCTGGGGGGTTGCTGTAGCCAATCTCATTAAGGGAGTTCCTATTGATGCGAAGATGCAATACGTAGGAACGTTCTTTGATCTCCTTTCTCCCTATACAATTATAGGCGGTTTAACGACACTTTTTGTTTTCGTCTTTCATGGTGCTCTGTTTCTTAGTCTTAAAACTACTGGGCAAATGGCTGAAAAGGCTGCGAAAACAGCCCGAAGTGTTGGCTTATTAGCTATTCTCATTGTCCTAATCATGGCAGTCTGCACGTACTTCCAAACAGGACTATTTTCCACTCTGGGCGCTGGGATCACCTTGTTATGCTCGGGT
The DNA here is from genome assembly GCF_002196705.1 of Desulfosporosinus sp. FKB. Lineage (GTDB taxonomy): Bacteria > Bacillota > Desulfitobacteriia > Desulfitobacteriales > Desulfitobacteriaceae > Desulfosporosinus. The sequence goes on along the minus strand of NZ_NADJ01000011.1, from coordinate 76,711 downwards.
ATTACGCTTATACTTGCCAATGTCTTATTGCGTTCGCAAAAGGTGAAAGTTTCTTTTGTCCTGAATGGCTTGACAATTCTCTTATTTACTGTTGCAATGTTCTGGGGACTTTTCCCTCACGTTATGATTTCAAGTTTAAATCCGAATTGGAGTTTGACAATCTATAATGCCTCTTCCAGTCCTTATACTTTGAAAATCATGACTATTGTAGCTTTTACCATGGTTCCTATCGTCTTGCTTTATCAAGGCTGGACTTACTGGGTATTCCGCAAACGGGTCACTGAAAAAGACCTGCATTATTAAAAATACGCCTGAGGGCCTGTTCTCCATGCATTCCTTTATTTTGACTGTGAATGCCATAGAAAACTAAGCCCTCATTTTTCATTTGGTCAAGCTAAGGTTTAGGAGATGAACGGCATGTTTGATAAGCGACTAATAAATGAAGGGAGGCAAGTGAAGGGGTACCTTATACTTACCGTTGGTCTGAGTGTCGGAATTTCACTCCTGGCCGTTGCCCAAGCTTGGTATTTTTCTCAGATTGTCGCTAACGTTTTTCTTGGCAAGGCGCCCTTTAAAGCTGTTGAACATGCTTTGGGCTTAATTCTGGCTATTGTCATCACTAAAGCTGTTTTTCAATGGTCAAGCGAAGTATGTGCCCATGAAGCAGCCTTACGTGTTAAAAGCGGTTTGAGGCAGCAATTGCTGCAGAAGATATTCGCTTTAGGTCCTTTCTATGTTCGGGGAGAAAAAAGTGGTGAAGTAATCTCAACCATTGTTGGCGGAACAGATGCTCTTGAAGATTATTTTGCCAAATATTTGCCTCAGCTTCTCATAGCGGTCGGTATACCTTTAATCATCTTAGTCTTTGTTTTTCCCTTAGATTGGAAATCAGGGAGCATTCTTCTTTTGACAGGGCCATTGATTCCCATCTTTATGGTGCTGATCGGCAAATTAGCCGAGAAGAAGTCGTTGCAGCAGTGGCAGCGTTTGAGTTGGATGAGCGGACATTTTCTGGACATTTTGCGCGGAATCACTACTTTAAAACTATTTGGACGGGCTAAAGATCAGATTAGAGTCATCGCCAGGGTCAGTGAATCTTTTCGGGAATCGACGTTGAGTGTATTGCGAATCGCTTTTTTATCGGCTCTTGTCCTTGAATTTTTGGCGACAATGAGTACCGCACTTGTTGCCGTTGCTATTGGCTTAAGACTTGTTTACGGTACTCTTTCTTTCTCTTCCGGGTTGTTTCTTTTATTGCTAGCACCTGAATTTTATACTCCTCTAAGAACACTTGGCCTAAATTTTCATGCTGGACTATCCGGAGTAAATGCTGCTGCAAGGATTTTTGAGATTTTAAACGTGCCTCAGCCAAATCTTATCATCGAGCCTAATTCCAATATTCGTCATTCAAGGATTCTTGCAGACGATTATCAGATTAAGTTTGACCATATTTCCTTAACCTATGAGCAGGAGGATACACCGGCATTACAAGATATCAATGTATCTTTGAATTGCCAGGAAACCATAGCCCTTGTTGGTCCCAGCGGGGCAGGGAAGACCTCTTTGGTTCAACTTTTAATGGGCTTTATTCAACCCTCAGAAGGTCAAATTTTTGTAAATGGAGAAGTGCTTCAGGCCATCTCACCCAATATTTGGCGGGAACAGATCGGCTATGTTCCTCAAAATCCCTATCTCTTTGCTGGCAGCATTTTAGAAAATATTACCCTTGGAAAACCCGAGGCGACCACGAGCGAAGTCATCAAGGCGGCGGAGGCCGCTAATGCTCATGAGTTTATCATGACATTTCCCCAAGGGTATCACACAATCCTGGGTGAAGGAGGGTATCGTTTAAGCGGAGGTCAAGCCCAAAGAATTGCTATGGCCAGAATTTTTTTGAAAAATCCACCGCTGCTTATCTTCGATGAACCGACGTCTTCTTTAGACCTTGAGAGTGAAAAGGCTGTTCAGGAAGCTCTCTGGAACTTAGCACAGGGGAAGACCACTATTATCATCGCTCATCGGCTTAATACCATTCGTCAGGCAAATCGTATTCTTGTCTTGGATCAAAGCCGCATCGTCGAAGCGGGCAACCATGATGATTTAATGATAAAACGGGGGCTGTATTATCAGCTTGTTCAGAAAGCAAGAGGGCTCTCATTATGAAAAGAATAATCTGGTTAATTCGTTTGCTGATTCCTTATTGGCCAAGAATACTGTTAGCCTTATTCTTAAGTGTTTTTACTGTTACCAGTCATATTGGTTTAATGGCTGCGTCTGCTTATCTTTTGGCGCGAGCTGCTCTGCATCCTCCCATTCTGGATTTGATGGTAACCATCGTAGGAGTACGCTTTTTTGGGCTATCGCGCGCTGTCTTCCGCTACCTGGAGCGTTATTTGTCCCATGATGTGACGTTTCGTGTTTTAAGCAGAATCCGGGTAACATTTTATGAACAAATAGAGCCACTCGCCCCGGCTCGTTTAAGCCACTTCCGCAGTGCTGATCTTCTAAGCCGAATTGTTGGGGATGTAGAGACACAGCAGAACTTTTATCTTCGAGTTTTTGCCCCGCCTCTTGTAGCCTTCTTAGTTTTGTTGGGATATGGAGTCTTTTTAACGAGGTTCGATGTTCGTTTTTCCTATATTCTTGCTGCCGGCTTCTTAATGGCGGGTCTATTGCTGCCTTGGCTCATTAAGATACTGGGACAGGGTATCGCAACTCGGGTTATCTCCCTAAAAGCAGAGTTAAATACCCAAGTTGCTGACGGTCTCTTGGGAATGACTGAACTATTATCTTATAATCAGGTCAGAAAACACTTGCACAAAATTGAACAGACAAGTGACAGGATAATCAAGCATGAGCGTAAACTCATGAAGCTTTCAGCACTTTCTTCATCGCTGATTGGACTGATTGCCAATCTTGGCATGCTGTCTGTCCTCGTCTTGGGAATTCTGCTTGTGGAAGCAGGGAGGTTAAAGGGAGTCGATTTAGGAATGTTGGCTCTTGGAACCTTAAGCAGCTTCGAAGCAATTTTCCCACTAGCCTTGCTCCCTCATTATTGTGAACAAAACCTTGCGGCGGCCGATCGTTTGTTAGAGCTAATGGAGAACAAACAGGGGCTAAATGACAACGGCAATCTTCTTCCCCAAGGAGATAATTTAGATTTGCGTTTCCAAGATGTGAGCTTTCGATATGATCAAGATGAACCCTGGGTTCTGAAAGATCTGGCTTTTGCCATTCCAAAGGGAAGCAAAACAGCAATTGTCGGACCGAGCGGAGTGGGCAAAACCAGCATCATCAACCTTGTCTTAAGATTTTGGGAACCTGATAAGGGCAAGATATTCCTGGCTGAACACTCGTTGCCGGAATACGATTTAGAAGGGCTGAGGGATTTATTCGCTGTCGTTTCTCAACAGACTTATCTTTTTAATGCAACGATTAAAGAGAATTTTCTTTTGGCCAAACCGTCGGCCACGGATCAGGAACTGATTGAGGCTGCTCAACAGGCCCAGCTCCATGAATTCATCCTGTCCTTACCCCAAGGTTATGATAGTTACGTCGGTGAAGTTGGTTTAAAGCTATCCGGCGGACAGAGACAGCGTTTAGCTATTGCTCGTGTCTTATTAAAGAACGCGCCTATCATAATTCTAGACGAAGCATTTGCAGGCCTTGATTCGATTACTGAAGGCGAGGTACAAAGGGAAGTCTTTCATCTTCTGGAGGGGCGAACAATAATTTTGATAACTCACAACCTCTTAGGTTTAGAGAACATGGACGAGATTTTGCTGCTTGGCAACGGAAGAGTAATCGAACAGGGGACGCATACAGAGCTTCTTCAATTTGGGGGAGTTTATAATGAATTATGGAAACGAGCAAGATTTGTTAGTTAGGATTAAAGTGTCAATGACACTATCAAATGAAATGAGCTATTTTACGATGGCTCATTTACTTTTTACGGGTAATTTTAACCCTCTTAATGAATTTGCTAGTGAACTCGTTCAGCTAAAGCAAAACATCGTGGCTTCGGTGGCGTAAGTGCCCTGTGGACACTTACGCCGAAAGCGCCTAGCCCATAACAAATGCTATCGCGCTGATGGATGGACTTTACCCCGACCGAAGCAAGGTATGGGAACCACTCCCACTTGAAGTGGGAGTCTCACGATTAGCGAATTCGCTGAAAAATTATCTCTTAAAGATTAAAAGAGCTGCCAATTTTTAATAAAAGAAACTGACAGCAGTGAACCCTATTAGTCTTCAATATTACTTTCATTCTGTTCTAAGAGTAGATTTGTTTCATTTACTGGCAGCGATTGAACGGTTTTTAGTTTCCGAACAATGGTGCGCGATTTTTTCGTTGCCGAATCAATAGTATTACTTGCTTCTTGAAGTTTCTTCTGGGTTTTTTCAAGGATCTCCACAAATTTTCCGAATTCCGTTTTGACAGCACCCAAGAGATTCCAAACCTCACTCGATCGTTTTTCAATGGCTAAGGTTCTGAAGCCCATCTGTAGACTGTTAAGGAGTGCAGCGAGGGTCGTTGGACCGGTGATGATCACTTTATATTCCCGCTGCAGGAATTCACATAAACCCGGGCGCCGCAAAACTTCGGCATATAAGCCTTCAACAGGCAGAAACAAGATGCCGAAATCCGTTGTGTGGGGCGGATCGATATATTTATCATGAATACTTTTGCCTTCTGACTTAATCCGAGTCTCCAGGGATTTGCCAAACTCTTCAACCCCCGGGACATTTACCTGTTCTTGTGCTTCCAGCAATCGTTCATAGTCCTCCAAGGGAAATTTTGCATCAATGGGTAACCAAAGGACACTATCCTGATCATCCCGTGACGGTAATTTAAGGGCAAATTCAACGCGGTCATTGCTTCCGAGTTTTGTCGGGACATTGGTTGCATATTGTTCGGGGGTAAGGACTTGCTCAAGCAAATTCCCCAGTTGAATCTCACCCATAATGCCTCTGGTTTTTACATTCGCTAAGACTTTCTTTAAATCCCCAACACCGGAGGCTAATGTCTGCATTTCCCCGAGCCCTTTATACACGGCTTCAAGCCGCTCACTGACTAATTTAAAGGATTCTCCCAATCGCTGCTCCAGGGTAGCGCTGAGTTTCTCATCGACGGTGGCGCGCATTTGGTCTAATTTATGGGCGTTATCCTGTTGAATCTGTGTAAGCCGTTCTTCGACAGTATGACGCAGTCGTTCCAATTTCAAATCAGTGGTTTTAGTTAGCGAGCCTAACTGATCTGAAAAAATATCCAACTGATTGCGCTGGAGGGAAGCAATCTCCGCCATGCGAGTCAAAACTGAATCGTTGAAGGAATGAAGGGTTTGGCTTAGTTCTTCCCGCACCTGACGTGAGTTGAGCATTGATTCTTCGCGATTTTTAGAGATTTCGCCATGAACTAAGCGCTCGCTGCGTTCAAGGCCCTTCTCCAATACCTCGAATTTTCCTTGGAAATGGTTCGCTGAATTTTGAGAAGAGCGAAATACTAAGAGAATAAGTAAGAGTAACGAAATACTTGCTAGAACTATTATGGTCATAAGTAAAGGATCTCCCATTGAAATGCCTCCTAAGTTTAAATCTATAATTACAATAACAATAACACACTTGTAAGACATTTCGCGGTTATTCTCGTATTTTAATAATTTCGTTTATGCCCCCCCGGACGACCAAGTGTCTCTGAAGCCATGGACGGCGAGAAGAGACCGCTTCCCTAAAATAAATCGAAAATCATGGTTTGCCCCTAAGTTTAAAGAGTTGACTTTCGATTTCGAGCGTGTTAGATTTTAGAAAAACATAAGAACAGAGCGGGGGAGCTGGAAAGGCCGGCTGAGATTTAGACCCTGGAAAGTCTAAGACCCTATAAACCTGATCTGGATAATGCCAGCGTAGGTAAGCAGTTACTCTTTTTGTTTAAATAATTAAGAGCTTAACTCCTATTCTGGAGATAGGCTCTTTTTATATGAAAGAATGAAAAATTATGGGGGTAGAACAATGAAAAAAGCACTTACAATCGCTGGTTCGGACAGTAGTGGAGGAGCAGGAATTCAAGCCGATCTAAAAACCTTTTCCGCACATGGCATTTTCGGCATGAGCGTCATTACCGCCGTCACGGCTCAAAACACACAAGGAGTTTTTGCCGTTCAGGATATTTCCAGAGAGGTGATAGCAGCTCAAATTAAGGCGATTTTTGAAGATATTGAAGTCGATGGTCTCAAAATTGGTATGGTTTCTCAAATTTCCACTATTGAGGTCATTGCCGAATCTCTAAAAGACTATTCCCCGCAGAACATTGTGCTGGACCCGGTCATGGTATCAAAAAGCGGCTACCATTTGTTAAATCCTGAAGCCGAGGCAACACTTATTCGTAAGCTTTTGCCCTTAGCTACCATCGTAACACCTAATATTCCGGAAGCAGAAGTGATGGCAAAAATGTCGATTCGTAATCTTCCCCAGATGGAAGAGGCTGCAAAAATAATTCGCCAAATGGGAGCTAAGAATGTTCTTCTTAAAGGCGGACACCTGGAGGATGATTCAACGGATATTCTCTATAATGGTCAAGGCTTTAAGTATTATGCTTCAAAACGAATTGCGACAAAGAATACCCATGGAACCGGATGTACTCTGTCTTCAGCTATAACTTCTAACCTTGCTTTAGGCTATTCTCTTGATGAAGCCGTTTCCCGGGCTAAAGAATACATTACTGCTGCGATTGAACACTCTTTAGACATTGGCAAAGGGGTTGGACCGACTCATCACTTTTATGAGCTGTATAAGAAAGCAGGAATGACGAACTGAGGTTAAGCATTTGTTCAAGATTTAGACGCCAAACCAGGAAAGTATCTCTCTAAGTAAATCCAGTAAAACCCCTTTTGACAAAAGAATAGGGGCAGATTACAGGAACTAGAGCCATCTCCAGAAAAAACAAAGAGGCTTTATCCAGTTTTAAGCCCCCCACTTCTATAAGTGGGGGTGGGCCCTTCGTTAACTTTAGGTGGGGTAGAGTCCTCCTTCGCCGCTAAGTATATTCCTTTTGGGAAAGGCGGCTCGGCAATAATGTCCACTGGACATTATTGTATCTGAAGCCCCGATGTTCAGCTTTAGCTTTCTTGGATTAGTTTTAAGATTTTTGGCATCCTAAAGTCTGGAAGGACCCTCTGGATTAAACTTGTACAGTTTTAGAGGGTGCGTTATACTAGAATTCAATATTTTAAATTTATATAATACAGAATTAAGACGTAGAGGAGGAGTTTAAATGCTGCAAGGAAAAATAGCTTTAATTACTGGCGGAGGTACGGGAATTGGGAGAGCAATTGCCCTGATTCTTGCTAAAGCCGGTGTCCAGATTGCCGTTAATTATTCACGTTCAGAAGATGACGCCTTAAAGACAAAGGCTGAGGTCGAAAGTTTGGGTGTTCGTTGTCTAACTTATCGGGCCGATATAGCAAAGGATGAAGACGTCAGATTAATGATCAGGAAGGTTGTTAACGACTTTGGAAAATTAGACATTCTTGTTAATAATGCCGGTATGACTCACTTTGTAGATCATGCTGATTTAGAAGGCTTAAAAGAAGAATATTGGGATGACATTATGGGAGTAAATGTTAAAGGAACGTTCTTCTGCTCCCGTGCTGCCGCCCCAGAACTTAAGAAAACTCGTGGATGTATTGTCAATATGGCATCCATTGCCGGCCTGACGGGATTAGGCAGCTCTATTGCTTATTCAGCCTCAAAGGCTGCCGTTGTCAGCATTAATAAATCTTTAGCTCGCGTTTTAGCTCCTGAGGTTAGGGTCAATGCTGTAGCCCCGGGAATCGTACAGACTCGTTGGGTGGAAGGTAAGGATGAGCATATCGCCCATCTTGCAGCCGGTACTCCCCTCGGACGCGTGGCCACCCCGGATGATATCGCCGAAGTTGTTTACGCACTTATTGCACATGCCGGCTTTGTAACCGGGCAAACGATTGTTGTTGACGGCGGGAATTTCATCTAAATCCTAAAGAGATAAATCCTAAAGTAGGAATTGGTATGAAGGTGAGAAACTATAATGTTGCGGAAGTTGATAATCTTTGTTCTGATACTATGCCTGATTTGTTTTCCAGTAACGTTATTCTCTCCTCAGACCGCTGACGCCACCACAATAACTCCAACCGATTATGTCTCTTTAGGTGATTCGATAGCTTACGGGTATAGCGCTCCTTCAGGCCAGGGCTACTCTGATCTTTTTAACGCCTACTTGCAGAGTAAGCCTGAGCTTGCAGGCTCTCAATTTTATAATCTGTCTCATCCCGGAGATACCAGCAGCGACCTTTTAGAAAAGCTTAAAAACAATTCCAAAGTAAAAGAGCGTTTAAACAAGTCACGTATAGTAACGATAAGTATAGGCGGAAATAATCTCCTCGGTCCAGTGATTAGTTCTCTGGCTGGGGTTTATGACCTTAAGCTGTTAGATCCTCAATTAAACTCTAAGCTAGCTCAGGCTTTGCGTTCTGATAAAAATCTTGAGGGTACACTTTTGCAGCTTGCTTCATCTGGAACGATTGAAAGACAATTAGCCGATGGTGTCGCAAGTTTTAAAAAGGATTGGCCTGGAATCATTCAATCCCTGAAATCTCTTGCACCTGACAGTCAGGTATACGCCTTGAATATTTACAATCCCTTTGCTCAAAATGATCCCTTTTTCTCCCTCATAGATCCTTATGTTGAGAAAATCAACTCCGTAATTGAAGTAGGTGAAGGGTATTCCTATGCGGACATCTATACTTGTTTTCTCAAGGGATATGAGCAAAAACCATTGAATTATAATTTGTTGCAAGGAAATACAGATCCTCACCCAACTCCAGAAGGCCATCTTTTCATATTCCAAACTCTTTGCAGCCTATATGACCTAACGAATGCAATTCCCTGGGATAGTCGAAGAAATGTGCCTGAGGATAAAACGTGGACAGTAAAATTCACAGATACCTTAGCTCAGTCAGCTGCCGGTTACATACAGGTTTATACGAATTCCGGCTTGTCGTTGAACCTCTCTGTTCAAACTACAAAGATTGGTTCTGATTTTCTAGTTGTTAAACCGCCTTCAAATGGGTATTTGCCGGGTTCCTATTGTCTCTTAATCAAACAAGGATTACCGTCTCGGAGTGGTCAGATCCTTAAGAAAAGTATTTGTATGAGGTTCACTGTGGAGTGAACTCGTTCAGCTAAAGCCGAACATCGTGCTTCGGCGGGGGACCTGATTGGGATAAAAAGGCACTTGACAAAAAATAGAATAGGATTATAATTAAATCATAAACAATAAATAAAAGATTCAGTTAAGTTCTTGTTAGGGCATTGCTAGGTGAAGTTTCGATTCTTCGGAGGTTTTCAGCATTGCGGTTTTAATGGGTGCTGAATTCGTTGAATTGATAACTACCTAGTAAGAAGGTAGTTCTTTTATTTTAAGAAAGCTTTCCCGCAAAGTTCCTCCCCGTAACTCTGTTGTCGTTAGTCCCATAAAATTTCTTTGGTAATCAGTAAGTCATTGATTCTGCTAGGAAATTAGGTCGAGATTTCAGAGGATTGTTCCCGAAACACATTTTATCAGAAGTAGTGGAGGATTTGTCGAGATTAGTTTGCTAACCTAACATGATTTGGTTCGTATTTTCTTAGTGAGTATGTTGAAAATTAATCCAGAGCCGTTTATCCATTAATTCTGGGGGAACTTTGCGGGATCCATTGGTTAAAAGAAAGGTCACTAATTGGTGGCCTTTTTTGTTTGCACTCCTCGCAGCTGTGCAACACAGAGGGTTAAAATTCTTTCACTGCCGTTTACCTGTTCGGTGCTAAAGCCAATATTAAACTGTCCGGTATTTATGGACTGACAAATCTTCATCCTTACCTAAAACTTACCACGAAGCAACGCAATACAAACCCCTGGGAATATTGTATAATAAGGCGTAAGGACATTTGTCCTTAAGTCTTTTTCATGTATATCCTCTTTGTCCCTCCGGGACAGCATAATCGGAGGGAACCTTTTTCTTCTTTCCTAGTGCGATTGGGAACGTACTGCTTATAGTTTCTTAGAGGATAAATGAAGAAAATTTTTGGATTAGTTTTTAGGAATAAGCCCGCCTTTTGGTGGGCTTATTCCATTAAAGTGGACAGATCGTCATAGAATCGGTTAAAATAAGATTGATCAGAATTGTTTAATTTAGGAAGGTGACGTTTATGAGTATACATATTGGCGCTAAAGAGGGCGAGATTGCAAGGACAGTTCTTTTACCCGGCGATCCTTTGAGAGCAAAGTTCATAGCAGAGACCTTTCTTCAAGATGTTGTTTGTTATAATGAAGTAAGAGGCATGTTCGGATTTACAGGTACTTATCAAGGAAAACGGGTTTCTGTTCAAGGAACTGGAATGGGAATGCCCTCAATCTCAATCTATGTCAATGAACTTATTACCGAGTTTAAAGTTAAGAATTTAATTCGCATTGGTACTTGCGGTGCTATGCAGGCGGATATTCATCTTAAAGATGTCATTCTGGCAATGAGTACCTCGACTGATTCCAACATGAACAAACTTAGATTCAACAATATGGATTATGCTCCAACGGCTAATTTTTCCTTGCTCATGAAGGCCTATAGTAATGCTCTAAAATTAGGAGTCCCTGTTCGAGTAGGCAACATATTAAGCACAGATACTTTTTATGGAGATGAACCTGACGATTGGAAGCACTGGGCTAAGTTTGGAGTTTTGGCAGTGGAAATGGAAGCAGCAGCACTCTATACTTTAGCTGCAAAATTTAACGTCAGGGCCCTTGGGATAATGACTGTCAGCGATAGTTTTATAACGCATGAAATTACAACCTCCGAAGAGCGTCAAAAGACCTTCCGAAATATGATTGAAATAGCTTTAGAAACTGCATTAGAGTTAGAAGATTAATCATTTAATAGAATTTATATTAGATTTTATGTATAGAGTCTATATAGGGCCTGACTTTACAATCTTAAGGTCCTCAAAAAAAACTTAGAGATGCAAAATAGTCTCAGAAGAACTTATGCAGCGTTTCAAAATAGGGGGTGGCAAATCACATGTCACTGGATAATCCTTTGGAAGTTTACAAATTGCTCCCTAGATCAAATTGCAGACAATGCGGCTTGGCAACCTGTCTTGCCTTTGCTGCAGCAGTGATTAAGGGAGAAAAACAGTTCACTGGATGTCCTCATTTAGAGAGGGCGCTTATTCAGGAATTAGAAGGAAAGATCGTCCGCCAATCGACCCCGGAAGAGCAATTGAAGCAAGTTCTTGTACCTTTGAAAAATGAAATCAGTAAGATAAACTTTCCCGCATCAGTAGAACGGTTGGGGGCTGCTCTTTCCGGAGATAAGCTGATCATTAAATGTTTGGGAAAGGATTTTGGCGTTGATTCTGAGGGAACTGTTATCTCTGACTGTCATATTAATGTCTGGGTAATAGTGCCTTTGCTCAACTATACTATTTATAGTGCCGGGAAAGTTCCTACCGGGAATTGGGTTCATTTCAGAGAACTAAGTAAAGAGACTGTATGGAATACATTCTTTGAGCAACGTTTTGAAAAACCTTTAAAACAACTTACCGATGACCATCCAGACCTGATTGAAGATATGATTCATATTTTCAGCGGCAAACCTGTTCCAACAAGTTTTGAAGCAGATATTTCTCTTGCCTTATATCCCTTGCCTAAAGTTCCTTTACTCCTTTGTTACACTAAACCAACAGAGGACATTGAATCAAAATTAAATGTATTTTTCGATGAGACTGCAGAAGTTAATCTCCAGCTGGATTCAATTTATAGGTTGTGTGTTGGCCTTTTGGTGATGTTTCAAAAGATTGCCTTACGGCATTTAAAATCTTAAAGAAAGCTAAGATTTAAAACTTCAGCCATGAGATAAAGGATTACTATATGGGAGGGAAAATCTATGATTTTATCGACAACCCCGTCTATTGAAGGACATCGTATTACCTCATATTTAGGTATTGTAACCGGAGAAGCTATTATGGGTGCCAACATTATGCGTGATATATTTGCCAGTATTACGGATATTATTGGCGGACGCTCAGGTGCTTATGAAGAGAAACTGCAGGATGCGCGAAGTGTAGCTTTAAGAGAGTTAGAAGAGCGGGCAGCACGAATAGGGGCCAATGCGGTCGTCGGAATTGATTTGGATTATGAAGTGATTGGTCAAAATGGCAGTATGCTGATGGTTAGTGCTTCTGGTACTGCCGTACATGTTGAATAGTATATCTTTAGCTATATGAGTTCACTACATTGTCCCTAAAAGGAGGATATATGGCAAAATTTTATAAAGCTCTTTGGTATTTGGCAATCTTGGCCTTTGTCATTACAATGGCCGCTTTCACCATGGGAATTCTATTAATGGGTGTTCTTCTTGTCGGAACAATAGGGATTTTACGTCTTTATTGGAAAAGAAAACATTACCGAAGTTTTAACAAGAATAACAATCACAATCATTTTGCCTCAGGTGAAATCATTGATATTACACCGAAGTCCTCAGCGGATGATGTTCATTTAAAGTTAAGGCGATAGCCATAGCAAACAGCCTCCTCGCAATGAGGGGGCTGTTTTTGAATCGTCTCAGTAACATTAACGTGCCCTTCTAAAAGGCATTCGCGGAGCTGATTGAAATCTGCTCCCAAGGTCCTCATAGGAATTAATCCCCTTTTTAGCTAAGAAGCGTTGCATACCGTAAGGCATCGCTCGATTAGATTGATTTAAGAACTCAGTATTTCCTCCCGCGTCCTGGCCTCCGAGTCCTCCACCTTGATTTAACGCCCGATTTCTACCAAGAAACATTTTTGGCACCTCCTTCAATAACCAATATATGCCATTTGTAACACGTTTGTTTAAATATCAGGTTAATATAGCAAAATTGTCAACCTGAATTTTACGATCGATCATTAAGATTTCTAGATTTATAGAAAGGTGTACCATCGCACACACGTTGATGTTAGTTCATTGTAAGTTTTTATAGAAAATATATTTCCATGAACGCAGCACGTCGAGACCGTGGTTCGATTAAGAAAACAGACACTCTAAACCCGCCTGTGGTGCGGGTTGTAGGTTCTGGAATATTCGGAATTAAATTAAAAACAGGCGCAATGTTTTCTGGCTACGTTCATGGGTACATGTTCGAGGTAAAATGGACGTTTTTGGGGTAAAAACGTCTGATAAATGTATCACAGTGTCAAGGGGGCCTTGAGACTGTGAAAGTAATTTATGGTAATAGTCATGGTGATTTTTTCAATCAGCTAACTGTCTTAATTCAATCGAGAAAAATATTACAATGTAAAACAAATGTTATACAAATCGAATTTTATCTATTCAAATATGTGAGTGCTAAGACAAGGGTCCTCTTTCAAGATGTAATATCTATTCTTTCGGTCGATAATGTTTGCGTCCTTCAACTCATTAAGTGTTTGAATGACCATAACCCTGGAAGAACCAATCATATCGGCCAATTCTTGCTGAGTAATTATAAGATCGATCATTGTTGAGTTTTGAAGTTTTTTCCCATATTGTTTAGCAAGATTATAGAAAAGGCCTAATAATTTCTCTTTAACAGTTCGTCTGGTTTCCTTTTCTGAATTTAAATTATCATAACGCTTTTGTCCTAAGTAGTTAATAATTCTTAAGGCAAAAGAGGGATCTTGCTTGATTAACGACTCGAATTGTATTTTACTAAAACAGCAAATGCACGCCTCTTCCATGGCTATCGCACTAGAATGTTCTTTTTGTTCTTTGTAAAAAGACAATTCACCAAGTACTTCACCGGGACCGCAGATATCCAATATCGTTTCATGCCCATCTTCAGCAGTCTGAACAAGTTTTAGCTTACCTGATTTTACCAGGTGGATAGTATCCGTAATGTCTCCTTGATGAAAAAGATAGTTTCCTTTGGACAGCCTCTTTCTAGTTGTACATTGACATAAATTTGTGAATTGCTCCCGATCTAGTCCCTGAAATAGGTCTAATTCTTGTAAACAGATGAGGCAACGCTTCATACCGTTCCCTCCCTTATCCTTATATATTTATAAAGAAAGTTTATCAAGAAAGGTTCAGTTTAACAATAAAGAACGAAAACTCACTTTATGATGGTATTATTTGTATCAAAGGCAAATGCACAATAACCTGCTGTAATGTGCGAGATCATTGTGCATTTTGATATTCTTATAACAGTTTTTCTGCTTTCTCGGCTTTAAACAATACCAACTTATCTTCGATAAAAGCTTTGCCTTCAAGCCTAAAACCTTTAGGGCCGCCCTCTGTTGTTGAAATTATAACCTGCATTTTTGCGTTATCCTTAATGTTTTGTTGGGTTATCGTCATCTTATAGATACCAAACGCGAGGATGTCCCCATCTCTGACTTCCGCTACTTTTCCGACCACGATCATGTGTGGTTCACCATAGGTGGAAACAGTAGTAATGGGAATGAATGGAGCCTTTGATATAATCTCTTTAATATCATCAACTATAACCATAATAAGACACTCCTTAATTTTTTATTTACTATTAATTAAGTTTGTTATGACTTATTACACTAATGCTTGTTTTAAAGTTTCAACCACATACTCTTTAAAAGCACCTAGTTCGACTCTCTCAATTTCGATTGGCACTTGGGTATATTCAAAAAACTCTAAAATATCCTCTTCCTTGAGATCGGAAACACCGGTGTCTAAAAGTACGACCTTATCATAGAAACCAAAATTTTGTCTAGCGTCTATTTCGTCCCAGCCCTGACCCTGCTTAAAAATGCTCTGCCAATTATGCAACCAGCCTGGTGTAAGGTAAAATACATTTAGAGATGATTCAGACTCCTTCAGTCTATCCATACCCAAAATCAAATCAATACAATTCCTAGGTTTCTGTTTGCTAACGTGATATCTTTCTGTAAATTCGCTAAGATCAGGATGGCACATAGAGCCAAAGAAGAGGACTTTCTTTTCCTCAGTCACAAAATCAAGAGCTTCTGTAATGCCAGCTTTAAGCTTATCACTGTCTACATGCAAAGCCGAAGATGTAAATGTAACATTGAACTCATCGGTTGGTCCCCATTCTGCTTTGATTTCCTCTAGTACTCGTTCAAGCTCCAATTGAAAGATACCACAGGCAACTATGTGCACCTTCATTTGAACACCACCTACTTTTCAACATGATACCAAGACCTTGGATCAAACAAACTAGCTAGTATATATAAATACTAACATCACTGATAACATGAAAAAGTTAAATATTTAACAGAACCACGCTTTTTCTCCAAATAATTATGGATATGTAACAAAGCAGCCTGGTGATAAATTAACTCTGGATTGGTTTGCAATGTTCTTATTTCGCGCAGGTGCCGTCTGTAGTTGGCGCTTGGTTGTATAAATTCTGGTCACTCCGGACACCCAAATCGGCGGTATACCGGGACACTCATCAATGGCAAATATGACCGCAGGGAGCGGTGGGAGGCAGGATCAATTTTACTTATATAAGGGAAACAAATACGATAAAATATAGTATCGTATTATTAAAAGAGGTGATTTCCTGTTGGAGACAGTTAAAAAGGGGGTCTACATAGAATTAGTTTCAATAATCTGGATGATTATTGAAGCAGGGGTTGCAATAGGTGCTGGTTTAATTGCACACTCTCTTACATTAGTTGCTTTTGGAGCCGATAGCATTATTGAACTAGTTGCTGGAGTTGTTTTGTTATGGAGATTGTTAATTGAAGCCAAGGGGGCAAGTCTGGAACGAGTGAAACAGGCAGAAAGAACCGCATCATGGGTCGTAGGTATAGCTTTAATATTATTAGCCATTTATATCGTTGTTGCTGCAATTCATGAATTATGGACTAAACAAGGTGCTGAATCCAGCACGATGGGAATTGGATTAGCGATTGTTTCAACCATTTTAATGATATATTTGTCGAGATCCAAGAAGCGGATTGGTGGGGAAATCAGTAGTAACGCGCTTAAAGCAGATGGCTCTTGCAGTATTGTTTGTGCGTATATGGCGATAATTGTTTTAGTCGGAGCTGCTTTAACTGCATTTTTTGGTTGGTGGTGGATTGATTCAATTATTTCATTTGGGTTGACCTACTTTGTAGTGAAGGAAGGCCTGGAGGCCATTCAAGAAGCTCGGGGAGTAGAAGATACCTGAAGTTGCCACGATGATTAAACCTCAGGTTGAGGTTTAGATGAGGGCTGGACATACATGACAGCAAATTCCACGCCACTTGCGCCCCGCTAAGCTCAAGAAGAAATAGCCGCCGTAATAAAGCTTAGCCAGCAGTCATGTGCGTGACTTGCGTGTGATGTTACCGGATGGTGGCCTTCGAGCCGGAGGAAAAGGAACCTTAATAGGCAATACTGCAGGCATGTCCTCACCTATCCAAAGGGGCTCACAGAACCGGAAAGGTAGAGGGATGCGTTACATTTAAGTATTAAAAAGAGGAATTATCAAAAACATGTATAATATTAAAATTTGAACTGCGTAATACTGCTTCTTCAAAGATGTTTACACCAAAAGTTAAATTCTATGCCGAACGATTCCGGGTTGTTGTAATAGATTATCCTGGGCATGGTAAATCTGAAATATTGCAGGAGTTTCCAGTAGATTATTGGTGCTACAATGCTAGGGTTGCCATTAAGTTATGTCAAACATTAAAGCTTAATAAAGTAAACCTAATCGGTACGAGTGGGGGAGCCATTGTCGCCTTAAACATGGCTTTATTAGAACCATTGCTAGTCGGCAAAATCATTGCAGATAGCTTTGGAGGCGATTCTCTAAATAGTGAAGATGTTGCTACTCTGAGAGACCAGCGTGAAGAAGCGAAGAGAAATATTCGTTCAATATTATTTTGGTTTCTGATGCATGGTCTGAGGTGGAAGAAAGTTGTAGATGCTGATACTAAAATGATTGAACTGTCGAGTTTATCCAGAAAGGGATTCTATTGTGGAGATTTATCTGAAATAACTGTGCCGGTATTAATAACCGGAAGTCTTCAAGATGAATTAATTAAGGATATGGAATTTCGCATGAAAACGTTTTCCAATAGGTTGAAAAATTCGAAATTAGTTTTCTATCCAACTGGTTCACATCCGGCCATGTTCAGTAATAGCAGAGAATTTGACAAGCTAGCTCTTGAGTTTTTAGAAAATAATCACTAGGTTTTATGATTTTTGAAATACCCTTCAGAATACCTTTATTGGCTTTGGGAGGGTATTTCAATTCTAGTCGACTTCAGCAAAGAATTAGCGAGAGTTAGGGTGGAGAAAAATGTAGGTACATTATTAATATCAATCCCTCCGCTCCGGCGAACCTCAAGAAGAAATAGTCTGCCATGTGTAAAGGCAAGCTGGTCTTCATGTGTGAGCCGAAGAAAAAAGAACCCTAACAGGCTATCCTTACCTATCCAAAAGCGCTCACCAAACCGGAAAGCTGGAGGGATTGCGGCATATTTGGAATTGATATTATTCAGAAGTCTGGCTATAGCCTAATAGTTTGCTTTAATAAAGGAGCAAGTTATGATTGAGAGTTCTTCGAAGGAAAAACTTCCGCGAATACAAATGCATCGTTCCTTACTGGAAAACATATTTGATATTGGCGCTATTATTGGAGTAGCAACTTCATTAATTTATCCTGTAATTATATGGTCCTCATTACCGAGTAAAATTCCGGTTCATTACAATATTCAGGGCCAAGTTGACCGATGGGGGTCGAAAGGAGAAATATTCCTATTAGTTCTAGTGGTCGTTCTAATGTACATATTCCTAACGATATTAAATCGTTATCCACATAGGTTCAATTATCCATTTGATATTACTGAGCAAAACGCGGAAATACAATATAAATTGGCCAGATTAATGGTCCAAGCTTTAAAGATGGAAGTAATTTGGATTTTCGCTTATATTCAATGGAGAACTATTGAGGGTGCAATGGGTAAGGAGCTAGGCCTTGGAATAGGTTTCATCTTAATATCTATATTGCTACCGTTAGTTACACTGATTTTCTACATCTGGCGGGCATTTAAGGCTAAATAGTGTGAGAAACCTAACAGGATGCCCTTACCTATCCAAAGGCGCTCACTGAACCGGGAAGCTGGAGGGATGAGTAAGGTGGAGTGTTTCGGGGCAGAAAACCGGAGGTGGGTCTGCTAGTCGGAGAACTATGTAGTACTTTGTATTGGCAGGTATTTATTGTAAATTTGCAGAATAATGCAAATGATATTCTTAAAAAGGAATAAATGAGAATGATCAATTATGCAGAACTGAACATACAAAAATTCCTGAGCGTTTTGAATAAGTGTTGGTCAATAAATTCAAGTTCAAAGTGGACTTTAGAGAACCCGGCAAATGGCCAATGTGGAGTAACGTCATTAGTTGTTAACGATTTCTTTGGTGGTGACATCTTAAAAACAGAAACACCTGATGGGTGGCACTATTATAATAGCATAGATCATAAAAGGTATGACTTTACAAAATCACAGTTCCAGCATGAACCAATCTATTTGGATATACTCTCTAATAGAGAAGAAGCATTCTCTGACACAAATTTAGAACAATATAACCATTTAAAGTGCGAAATTGAACAATATCTAAAGAATTTGTGATTAAAATATAAACGCCATGCAAATCCCCAGCCACTTGCCCCCCCTTGCCAAGTCCAAGAAGCCGCCTTGTGTAAAGGTTAGCTGGGGTCAAGTCCGGGTCTCCAAAAAAGACTTTTTTTGAGGGGTAGTTGGGTATATTGAAAATGCTAGATTGTGAAGATTGTGTTTAATTTTGTATTTTTTGGATCATTCTGCTTTCCTTAGCCATACAGTGGGTTTGACGCTAGAACCGACAAAGAAGTGATGATTTCTTATCACAAGTTTAAGTACTTGGCGGGTAATCTTTTCATTTTGTTGAATAATCTCTATGGAGTTTTCGGTTACTTTTGTTACAATCGCTACATGCCCGTAAAGACCGTTAGAAAAACTAATATGTCGTCCGGCTTTGGCCCCATATTTCCACCGTTTCTATATTGAAGTAAGCCTCTTTGTTCATTTAGGAAACCTTGAGACACAGAAGAGGCNGTTCATTTAGGAAACCTTGAGACACAGAAGAGGCATAAAAATCTTTAGCGTTACCAAAACCATCTGGCATTTTAACGTGTTTTACGTCATAGTAAAATCGCTTCACAAATTCAACACATTGCCATTTAAGACCGTAATAATAACCATCAGGGCTAAAATTCTCACCGTGACTTGCGGTGTAGTCTTGCCCATTATAATAAACAGGTATATTTTTGTAACTATCAATAACTCTTGCTGGCTCATACTGTTGTGGCTTTCTTGTTAAAGGATTATGAAAGAAAAAATATAGTATCAAGCCAAAGCAAAAAAGTAGAAAGCCAAAGGCATATAATAACGGTTTCTCCTTCGCACGGTTCTGTAGGAGGCTAGAGGTGAAATTCCTCCGGCCTACCTGGCGAAGTGGGGAGTGTTGGTGAGATTGCGTGTTAACCGCGAAGAGAGTTGGACAAATAGGAACCCTCAACAGCCAAAGCTGCGGGATGACCTTACCTAACCTAACCTAACCAAAGGTGCCCTTTCACCATGGAAAAGCAATATTTTTAGAAATGTGCCGAGACAAGGAATTTGATGTATACGGAAGGGACTGCATATATGACATATGGATGATGTGAACAACTCAATAAATAGTTATTTGAAGGGAGAATATTTTAATTATGATTATTGACAATAATCCAAAAGAAATAGAAGCAATGAAGGCATTTCATCGTGGTGACAGAAAAGAAGGATTGCGATTGCAGGAAGAGTTTGCTTCGGAATTTCGTGAAGAATTTAAAGATAAGGACCATTGTCCATGTAAAAAGGCATGTCGTTATCATGGAAACTGTAAAGAATGTGTAGCAATTCACAGAGCACATCAGGAACATGTACCAAATTGTATGAGACCATTAATAAATAAAAAGGTAAAAATATTATCTGAACTTACTGAACATACAATTGCCAATGAAATTGAGCCACCTAAAGAAGTTTTGAGAAAAGAATGAAGTTATGAACACACAGGTTCGTCAATTGTATATTTTCCAAATAATAAACGCTGCCTGATTGGTCTTCAGACAGCGTCAATATTAACGTGTAAACCGTTTAAGGATATAAACCAAGCCTGCAACCCATTCCCTTACCGCTACCCATTCGATTTCCTGTGCCACGTCCCATACTTTGTCCGCCCATGAGTCCGGAACAATTGCCGGTTCCATCACATAAGGCTTGATTGCTTTTTATTGCTGTATAAATTTGATCCGCCTGTTGTTGGGTTAATTGGCCATCATTAACTCTTTGATCAAGTATGGCCTTTTTTTGTTCTAACATTTGAGCTTGAAATTCTTTCAACTTTCCGGCTTCTTTAGCAATAGTCCCATAAGTTTTACCTGAAGCTCTTTCTTGATTGACAGCAGTGATTGATTGTCCCGTGACACTTGCCGTTATGTCCGCAGGTGTCTGATTTACAGCGGCATAAGCTGTCCCGGCAATCCCCAACATTCCCAACACAGTTAGGGAAACTGCAAGCTTTTTGTAGATTTTCATCAATCCACATCCTTTCAATGATTTATTACAGCTTTAGCTTACAAATAAATTGTGGCAAAATTATGGCAAAACTTTGAACCCGTTTTGACATTAAGTGTGCCACAAATCTGTCACAATCATGAAACGAATTAATGGTAAAATAAATATGGAGTAGGGGGGATATTATGAAGAAGTTTCTTTTAATTGCCGATGATAATGAGGGTATCCTCGATATCTTAAAAACCTATGTGAGTAAAGAAGGCTATAACCCGATCGTTGCCCGTGATGGGGAAGAAACGCTCCTGAAATTTGCCGAGTATCAACCCGTGCTGATTCTCCTGGATGTTCTGATGCCTAAGAAGAATGGTTTTACAGTCTGTCAGGAAATCCGTCAAAATTCAACGGTGCCTATTATTATGATTACAGCAAAAGGGGAAGATGGGGATCGAATCATGGGCTTAGATATCGGTGCAGATGACTATATTGTCAAGCCTTTCAGCCCCGGTGAAGTTATGGCCCGAGTCCGGGCCGTTCTTAGAAGGCTTGATATTTCGGAGGAACAAAGCAGCGACGTGATTCGGTACTCTGGGCTTGTTATTAATCTTTCGGATTACGAAGTACTACTTGAAGGACGGTCTGTTTCCTTAACGAAAAAGGAACTTGAACTTTTGTGGGTTTTAGCCTCGAACCCGGGAAAAGTTTTTTCGAGAGACAACCTTCTCAACAGTGTTTGGGGCTATGAATATTTTGGCGATGCACGTACCGTAGATACTCATATTAAAAGACTAAGATCGAAAATGAACATTCCTGCCAAACTTCCTTGGGATATTAAGACGATATGGGGTGTTGGTTATAAGTTCGAGTCTCAGAATCACTGACAAAATCATTAATTTAATTAAAAACAAACTGGCCGTAAAATTGGCCTTAAGTGTTATCGTAATAATCACTATTTGTATGATTACCATTGGTGCCCTATTTATGCAGCTTTTTAAGCAATATGCCTTTGAGAGTCGAGAAGAAACAATGCTTACGAGTGCGAGGAGTATCGCAGCTACAGCAGATGAGGTAATGGACGATTCTGATGGTAAGACAGCGGGTCCGAACAATCCTCTGAGAGGTTTTGGTGGTTATCTTCGTTCTCTGGACACCATCACTGAGTCCAAGGTTTGGATTACGGATAACAAAGGGAACCCTACCGTAATTTCCGGCAGCCTGCAAGGTCAAGGTATGGGACAAGGCCGGGGATTTGGCTATGGAGCAAGACAGGGGGGACCTATGGGAAGCGGAGCCGGACAAGGCATTTTGACGAATCCAGGTCCGCTGCCTGCAGAAGCCGAGAGAGTAATTCAGGATGTACTTCGAGGCCAGGAATCTACCAGTGAAAGTTTTAGCGGACTGTATCACGAAGCTACGATTACCATTGGCGTTCCAATTTTTAATCATGAGCATAAAGTCATAGGGGCAGTTCTTTTACATACTCCTGTAACAGGGGTCACCAGTGTTTTAGACAAGGCAGTCAGTATTCTAGCTGTCAGTCTATTAGCAGCGCTTCTATTAGCAGCTGCTTTGGGAGTCATGTACTCTATTCTTTTTACTCGTCCTCTCAAAGCAATGAACCGGACGGCTCTTGAAATTACTAAGGGGAATTATCAGGCAAAGACAGGCATCAAACGAGACGATGAAATAGGTCAGCTTGGGAATTCTCTCGATCTTTTGGCGAAAGAACTTGGTTCAACGATTAACCAACTATTTCAGGAAAAGGGAAAACTCAAAGATATTATAGCCAGCATTTCTGAAGGAATTATCGCATTTAATTGTAATCTCGAGCCTGTAAGTATTAATTTTGCTCTCGCAGCCATCATGAATAGGAACGCCCCATATTCCTTAGATGATGTTGACAGAGATCTGCAGGAGTTAGAGATTAAACCTAAGATGGATCAAGTGATGAAAACCAAGGAAACTTTGCAGATTCTCCGCAATTGGTCGGATAAGGTACTGCGATTTACGATTTCTCCCATAATTGATAAGCATGATACCATTACAGGGTGTGTTGCCTCAGTTCAGGATATCAGCGAAAATGAGCGTCTTGAACAATTGCGCCGAGATTTCGTTGCTAATGTATCCCATGAATTTCGTACTCCTTTGACAGTCATTCGAGGGTACCTGGAAGCAATGGTCGATGGAACCCTGGATTCGCGAGAGGATTTTCAGCATACTTACCACAAAATGCTCCAGGAAACTCATGGCTTAGAACGATTGGTTAAAGATCTTCTGGAACTTTCTCAGCTTCAATCAGGGAAAATATCGATAAGCCAAGAAGTAATTCATTTTCCAAGCCTGCTTGAAGATACCATTAAAAACCTGCAAACTCTTGCCGCTAAAAAATCTATTGAATTAAGCTATTCAATGGCAGAAGAAGTCCCTCCTTTTCTAGGAGACTACAATCGATTACGCCAGCTCATCATTATTTTCCTAGACAATGCTATCACTCATTCCCCCAATAATAGCTGTGTTTACATTGCGGCCAATCTGGAGGGCAAGGATGCTTTGATACTCCGGATAAAAGATGAAGGGTATGGCATTGCTGCAAATCAAATGCCGCACATCTGGGAACGCTTTTACAAAGGAGATCAATCACGAAACAGTAAAGGGACAGGACTTGGTTTAGCAATAGCTAAAGCCATAATCGAATTGCTGGAGGGCGAGATTGAAATCCAGAGCGAATTGAAGCAAGGTACTCAGGTAACTATAAAGATTCCCCTTCAATTTCTCTCCTCCTCGCTGGTCGACTGAGTTCTGCGGAATATTTCCTGAACAAAGCGCAGACGCTAGATCAAAAGTCAAAAATCAAGATAGGAAAGTTAAGGTGGATTCATGGGCAAAGTGATTATTGTTGAAGGAAAAACAGACAAGCAGCGGTTACAACAAATTCTGGATGAACCTGTAGAAATAGCATGTACCTATGGCACCATAGGTGAGGATAAATTGGAAGAATTATTCTCTGAGTATGGTGAGGATGAGGTCTTTGTTCTGTTGGACGCAGATTATTCAGGGGACAAAGTCAGGCGTTTATTTAAACAGGACTTTCCCAATGTGCGCCACTTATATACCCATAGGATGTACCGTGAAGTTGCAACAACTCCCTATCATGTACTAGCCCAGATTCTTGAGGGTGCCCACTTTATAGTAAAGTCCCCGGAGGACTTGGAGGATAATTAGCTTAAAGCGTAAGATAAAACGACCGTAACGATTTACCCTCGTTACTGTCGTTTTTTTACTATCAGCCCTTCATCGCAAGGGAGTACCTTAGGATCGTGAAAAAAACTGAATGTTTCTATTTTCCATACGTACCCAGAGAATTTTTTTAAACCGAATAGTAGGAATATTAAGATATATCTAGAACTATTAGGTAAGCTCTAATTAGATTAAGTTACGCTAAGGAGGTTACCTATGAACGATGATATGGCTTTAGAGGCTCGTTCGCGAGCTGGAAACAAATTCAAAGAAGGACTTAATTGTTCAGAGTCAATTCTTCATACCTTCAACGAGCTGCTTAATAACCCCCTGAACTCCGAGAGTTTGCAAATGGCAACTGGGTTTGGAGGTGGCCTGGGGCATGCCGGCTGCATGTGTGGTGCCTTGACAAGTTCGGTTATGGTTTTGGGGCTTTACCAAGGACGCATCAATCCTCAACAAGATCGGGAACCGCTCTATAATCTCGCTCATGAATTCCATGACCGTTTTTCCGACCAATTTGGAGGAACCTGTTGTCGAGTTTTAAATCCCCACGATTTTGATTCCCCGGAGCATTTAAGGCATTGTTTAAAACTAACGGGAGGAACTGCCAAACTTCTGATGGAGTTCATTTTAGAAAAAAAGCTGACATTAGAGAAGAAATAACAGCTTTCCCTGAGGCAAAAGCCTAAACCAAATAGTCGGGGGTTGAGTAAAACTTAACTCTAAAAATCCAAAGCGTGTGCAAATGACCGAAGGCGTTCTTGCTTCACTAGTATAGTAAGTGAGAACGCCTTTATTCACTTAATGACTAGGCAAGCAAAATTTGGGACTCAATGAGGGTGCCGAAAGGAATGAGTCACACTTTTCTCAAAGTTGCCACTTCAAGGAGTGACTTTTATTTCTCTTCGAATCATGGTATTATGCAAGCAAAGCTATAACAATTTTTGACACGATTAAGTGAGAAATACTTGGCAACGAGGTCATAGACAAAGCGCTATGGCCTTAAAAATATTTTTTAGCAATTAAGTCTATTTCAAGGCAAATGCAGGTTGGAGGTAAGTATGGAATCACAAACTGTCAAGAGGATTTACGTTGAAAAAAAACCCGGCTATGATATCGAGGCTCAAGGATTATTAAGCGAACTGCGCGAAAACTTAGGCATCAATTCTTTGTCAGGTGTACGGATTATCAATCGCTACGATATTTCCGGAATTACCGATGAAGAATATCAAAAATCCCACTCAATTATTTTTGCTGAGCCGCCTCTTGATTCAATTTACAATGAACGTCTGGATATTTCGGCTCAAGACAGAGTTTTTGCCATGGAATACCTCCCTGGTCAATATGATCAGCGGGCGGATTCAGCTGCTCAATGTCTTCAAATTCTTACGCAGAAAGAACGGCCGGCGATTGCTTCCGCAAAAGTTATTATTTTAACAGGCTCGATAACAGAAGAAGATTTCCAAGCCATTAAACATTATTGCATCAATCCGGTGGAATCCCGGGAAGCCTCTTTAGCTAAGCCCAATTCTCTGGAATTTGAATCCGTCCTACCGCCTAACGTAGAGGTGATTTCTGATTTTATGCGAAAATCACCGGAGGACCTGAGGAAATTTTTTCATGAAGCGGGTTTAGCTATGAGTTTTGAGGATCTGATGTTTTGTCAGTCCTATTTCCGTGACACCGAGAAGCGGAATCCAACGCTTACGGAAATTCGAGTCATTGACACATACTGGTCAGACCATTGCCGCCATACTACCTTTAATACCAAAATAGAAGAAGTTATCATCCCTTCAGGTGACTTTTCCGACCCTCTTCTTAATTCCTATCAAGACTATCTTGCATCTCGGGATTTCGTCTATGCTGAAAACACAGACCATCGGGATATCTGCCTTATGGACCTGGCGGTTATAGGAATGAAAGAATTGAAAAAGAAGGGGCTGCTTACTGATCTCGATGAATCGGAGGAGATCAATGCCTGCAGTATAGTTGTTAACTTAGACCATGATGGCCAGTCTGAAGAGTGGCTGGTCATGTTTAAAAATGAAACTCATAATCATCCTACAGAAATAGAACCGTTCGGGGGCGCGGCAACTTGCTTGGGAGGAGCTATTCGCGATCCACTGTCAGGCAGGACCTATGTCTACCAGGCAATGCGCGTCACAGGAAGCGGCAATCCCAGAGGCAAACTGGAAGATACCTTAGAGGGGAAATTGCCTCAGCGAAAAATTACGCAGGGCGCGGCCGCCGGTTATAGCTCTTACGGCAATCAAATAGGGCTGGCAACAGGACAAGTTGCCGAAGTCTATGATGAAGGTTTTATGGCGAAACGGATGGAAGTCGGAGCAGTTATTGCTGCGGCTCCCCGCAAAAATGTGGTTCGAGAGGTTCCACAACCGGGGGATGTTGTCGTTCTGGTCGGCGGAAGAACCGGCCGTGACGGATGCGGCGGGGCGACGGGTTCGTCTAAAGAGCATACCTCGGAGTCTTTGTTAACCTGCGGGGCAGAGGTTCAAAAAGGAAATCCTCCTACGGAACGTAAGATTCAGCGCTTGTTCCGTAAGCCGGAGGTTAGTACGATGATCAAACGCTGCAACGATTTCGGAGCAGGCGGAGTTTCTGTCGCTATTGGAGAATTAACTGAGGGTTTAGAGATTAATCTCGACGCTGTTCCGAAAAAATATGAAGGACTGGATGGTACAGAACTGGCGATTTCTGAATCTCAAGAACGTATGGCTGTCGTCATCAGTTCGGAAAATTTAGAACCCTTTATTGCCTTGGCTCGGGAGGAGAACTTAGAAGCGACCTTAGTAGCACATGTGAGTTCTAACCCAAGACTTAAAATGTCTTGGAGAGGTGAGACCATCGTTGATTTGAGCAGAGAGTTTTTGAATACCAATGGTATTAAACAAACGACTAAAGTGCGAGTGAATCTGCCGGAGTCATCCAGCAATTACTTTAAAACGTTGCCCGCTGCACTTAGTTCCTTAAACACTGAGACGAAGGATGCCAATCTGCTTGTCAGGGCATGGCTTACGAACTTACAGGATCTGAATGTATGCAGCCAGAAAGGTCTCGTGGAGAGGTTTGACAGCAGCATTGGTATGTCGACGGTGCTAATGCCTTTAGGCGGAAAATACCAGGCGACACCTGCTGAGGGAATGGTTGCCAAACTTCCGATGCAGAGCGGTGATACAAAGGCTGCCACAGTAATGACCTATGGCTATAATCCACAGCTGGCCAAATGGAGTCCATTCCACGGAGCTCTCTATGCAGTTGTTCATGCTGTTTCTAAAATCGTCACCTTAGGAGGAGACTATCGTAACGTTCGTTTAACCCTTCAAGAGTATTTTGAAAAACTTGGTTCTGATCCGGAAAAATGGGGAAAACCCTTTAGTGCTTTGTTGGGTGGGTTTTATGCTCAGAAAAAACTTCAAATACCGGCTATCGGCGGGAAAGACAGTATGTCAGGGACTTTCATGGATTTAAATGTACCGCCCACCTTAGTAGCTTTTGCCGTTAATGTTCTTGATGTGGACAAGGTGGTATCCCAAGAGTTCAAAAAAGCTGGCAGCAAAGTAGTCTTAATTTCTTGCCTGCGCGATGACCAAGAAATTCCTAACTTTGAACAGCTTGCTGAAAACTATCGTAAAGTCTCAGAACTAATCCAAGCGGGACACGTCTTAGCTTCACACACCGTCGGCATGGGCGGGCTTGCTGCTGCTGTCAGTAAAATGTCCTTCGGGAATCGCATAGGGTTAACGATTACTGAACCAATGGACTTCCAGAGACTCTTTAGCGCTGATTACGGATCACTCATTCTAGAAATTCAAGACTCCATTGAATTGGATCAGATCTTTGGGGATGTTGACTATGAATTCCTCGGGACAACCCAAGATAATCCGATGCTTACAGTTAATGGGGTTTCTCTTGCGATAGAAGAAGCCCAACAGGCCTGGGAACAACCTTTGGAGAAAATCTTTCCTACTCGGACTGGAATCATGCCTGAACCAAGATCAATACATTTTAATTCACGCAATACGCAAAAACCATCCTTAAAAATTGCCAGACCGAAAGTCTTGATCCCTGTTTTTCCCGGTACCAACTGTGAATATGACTCAGCAAGAGCCTTTGAGAAAGCTGGAGCAGCTGTAGAAACCCTAATTATCCGCAATTTAACGCCTTCCGACGTAGAACAGTCCATCTCGGAATTGACGAGAAAGATTGGTCAAGCCCAGATCGTCATGCTGGCAGGTGGTTTCAGCGCTGGGGATGAACCCGACGGTTCCGGTAAATTTATTGCCACAATGTTCAGAAACCCTCGGATTAAAGAGGCGGTTTCGGAGCTTTTAAACAAGCGCGACGGACTTATGCTGGGAATTTGTAATGGCTTCCAAGCGTTGATCAAGCTAGGCTTAGTACCTTACGGAGAAATTATAGATTTAACCCCGGAAGCGCCGACTCTGACTTACAATAAGATTGGCCGGCATGTTTCCTGTATGGTTCAAACCAAAATTGTTTCCGTTTTATCGCCGTGGTTTAGCGGGGTTTCCCTTGGTGATATTCATACAATCCCTGTATCCCATGGAGAAGGGCGTTTCGTTGCCAGTCCAAAGGTCATTGAGACGTTGGAAGCCAATGGACAAATTGCGACCCAGTACGTGGATTTCAATGGTGACCCGAGTAACCGCATTGAGTATAATCCAAATGGTTCTTACGAGGCTATCGAAGGAATTACCAGTCCCGATGGAAGAATCTTAGGTAAGATGGCTCATTCTGAAAGAACGGGTCATGGAGTGGCACTTAATATTCCGGGAGACAAATATCAGCCGATTTTTGCCGGTGGTGTGAATTATTTTAGAGGATAAATCTCAAGTATTTCCACAGGCAAATCCACTGAAATGGGTAAGGTAAGGCAGGACGATATACAGTAATATTTTGAGAAAGCGTTTCTTTTGCAGGGTTTCAGAATTGTATGTCGAAGACATATGCTTAGTCGATTTCTTAGGGTATAATTTATCCGGTTTTTAAGACCCTCACTTCTATAAGTGGGGGTGGGTCCTTCGTAAACTTCAGGTGGGGTAGAGTCCTCCTACGCCGCTAAGTATCCCTATTGGGAAAGGCGGCTCGGCAATAATGTCCACTGGACATTATTGTATCTGAAGCCCCGATGTTCAGCTTTAGCTGAACGAGTTCACTGTTACAGATATTGAAATTTACACTGATCTTCAACATAAGAATTAGGAGATGAATGACTTGGAAAGTAAATTTGAAGCAGCTGTCGTGACAGAACAAGGTAAAACTATAGCGGTGATTTCGGTTCAACGCCCCATCTTCCGTGACTCAGATAATGCGATTATGATTATTAAAGCTATGCTTCCCGTATTTCCTGGTATGCCGGTTGTCCTTATGACACTCGACCCTCAAGGAAATCCAGCTTATTTTGGCAGATCAGATCTAATACTTTTACTGGAATCCATCAACATTAAAGAAGCTGATTGGAAAGAAATAACTGCAGAAATAGATCTCAGCAAGACTTGCCCGACCAAAGAGGCGGAGGATGCATAAGATTATTTGATCTCCCAATCCTTGTCAACCGCCGGCAAACTAATCGATCTGGCGGCGGAATCAAAAGTGTTCTCATTTTAACTGCCTGACCAGTTTAAAAGGGTAGAATAAATAAGGAACAGAAATATTAAGCTATACCCTGTAGTTGGACACAGAAAAGACGCTGTGTAGGCCAATCTATAGGGTATATTTTTGTTTGCAATCCATATATATAATTCGAGATTTTCTTTCAGTATTACCCCTTTAATAGTTACTTAATACTGATTAGTACCAGGCTTATTTGGGTTACACTGGAGATAGAAAATTATCTAAGATTAAGGAGAGATTCTCATGAACCGGTCATCTTCCTATATCTGCGTAACCCTGTTAGGTCTGCTGATTCTTCTAAGCGGATGTCATCGGTCATCATTTCCAACGCCTGCGATTCCTTCAGCCGACACGAACAGTGCTTCCGTTCAAGCAACCTCTGGAATTCCAGTTTATCAGCGAAAGGAAAAGGTTACCACTCCAGAAGCAGCAATGGAGCTTCTTCTGGAAGGAAACCAGCGCTTTAAATCAGGAACGGTGTTAAATAAAGATATTAGTATAACCAGACGCACTGACTTATTGCGGAATGGGCAGCACCCCTTTGCTGTGATTGTCAGCTGCTCTGATTCAAGAGTCCCTCCAGAAATGTTATTTGATCAAGCTCTGGGTGATTTATTCGTCATTCGCGTGGCAGGAAATGTCATAACACCGGTTGAACTGGGGAGCGTTGAATATGCCGTTGAACATCTAAAGGTACCTTTAGTCGTCGTGCTTGGTCATGAAAGCTGCGGGGCGGTCACAGCTGCCGTAGAAGGAGGAGAAACGAAGGGAAGCATTTCTGCTGTGATTGCTAAAATTATCCCCTCTGTTATTCAAGCAAAGTCAGAGAACCTAGCGGGAAACCCATTGATCGAACAATGTGTGAACTTGAATATTCAGAGCTCTGTTCAAGATCTTAAAAAGAGTCCAATCTTAAAAGAAGCGCTCGAGAAAAAACAGCTTCAAATTATCGGTTCGAAGTATGACTTGGACGAAGGAGGAGTAGCAATATTGAGTTAAGGTATGTCTTCAAGAAAATACTATAAAGCTGAATTAAAGAATAATTCATATCATAGGCAGTAATGATCAAACTTAGATTGTTGCTGCCTATTTTTATAAAAATTATTTAATAATTTTTAGCAGAATCAGGTAATCAATTGCCAACTTGAAAATCGGCAATTGATGCACCTGTTTTTAAGAAGCATTTCTATCAGAGGTAAAGTTCAAAAAGGATTTAATTATTTTAGATGAATTATAAAGAAAAAATTTAGTTTAGGAATAAATATGCAATGCGATTATTGTAAATTAGTGTCGGAAAATTTTCTGTCAGAAAAACGGATGTTGCAACTTTCTATATTTTATAATAAAGGATATGAAACATGCTTTTATCCGAGCAGGTACTGGTTTGATCTAAAAACAATTGCTAGTTATGAAAAATTATTTGCAAAGGGGGCAATCAATTTAATTTTAAGAGAACTGAAGAAAGGTAGGAATAAGGATGGTAAAAAACTATAAAAAAGCATTGGCAGGGGTTGTGACGATTGCTTTTATATTCCAAATGTATTCGTTTCCGGTTTTTGCAGCTGAAAAGACTTCCGAATCTTTGACTACAACCGTTTCCACTGAAGTGACATCGCCTAAAATCACCCTGGAAAAAGCTCTTCAGATTGTAAAAGCGAATTTTGACATACCAAGTGATTTATCAAGCTTTACATCTAATTACAGCACCAATGACGATCGACAATCTTGGTCCCTTCATTGGAATAATGCGGATAAAGGAGGAGATTTTTCAGCCGAGGTAAATGCTGTTAATGGGGATATTTTAAGTGTTAATTATTGGAAAAATGATGACTCGGCGTCAAGTTCTGGCCTTCCGAAAGTTTCCAAAGCAGAGGCCCAAAAAATCTGCGATTCGCTTTTGAGCCGGCTCTTGGGAGAACGGGCCGAAGAGACTAAAGAAATGACCAATGACCAGGAGGTTATACCTCTTAATAATTACGGACCGGTCACCTATATGTTTCATTATCAGCGATTAGTTAAGGATGTTCCTTTTGCGGGCAATGGTGTAGACATTCAAGTTTCCGGCAGTGACGGACACATCATTTCCTACAACCTCAATTGGAGTGATGTTAACTTCCCGGAGAATAAAAATGTGATTAGTGAAACTCAAGCGAACGAAGCTTTCGCCTCATCGCCTTATTTTAAACTTCAATATTGGCTGCCCGCACCCTGGCGAATTCCGACAATTGGACAAAAGCAAGATGCAAAACTTGTTTATCAATTAATCAGCCCAAGCGGTGGAGCGATTGATGCCCTGACAGGTGAACCTCTTAAGCTGAATTCCGGTGAGTGGATTGCTCAGAACTCAATGAACGGCGGCATGGGAGACAAAGCTAGTAGTGCTGGTTCTGCTTCTGATAGTTCACAGAGTTTGACACCTCAGGAACAGCAAGAGGTAGATAAGACCGCGAAACTCATTAAGCAGGATGAAGCTATTGCAGATGTAAAACGTTGGCTTAGTATTCCGGATAATTTAACTCTGCGAAGTGCTAACTTAAGCACCGACTGGCGAAACGGAAACAATAGTGTTTGGAGTTTTGATTGGTTCAACCCCAACCCGGAAAACTCTGAGGGCAAAGCTCAATATATGAGCGCCAGAATCGATGCTGCAACGGGAGAATTATTAAGTTTTAATCGTGGTTATCAACCCACAGAAAAAAGCGAATCCAAACTTGACCCTGCAGCCATGCAAAAAACAGCTGAGGATTTTCTTAAAAAAGTTCAGCCAAGCCGTTTTAGTCAAGTAACTTTTGATACGGACAACAATAGTGATCAGCTTACAAAAGTCGTTCTAATTGATAATGCGAACAATTTCACCTACCATCGTATCGTCAACGGAGTTGATTTCCCCAATAATGTCATGACTGTTACTGTAGAACCTACTGACGGGACCATTGTTAATTACGATTTGAACTGGTCAGAACTTGATTTCCCGGATACGACAGGATCATTAAGTAAAGATCAAGCAGTTCAAGATTTTTTGACTCTGCGCCCCATGATGTTGACCTATGTGCGAATTTATTCTAATGGGATTCCTGGAGATGTGCGCTTAGTATATCTTCCTAAGGCAGAGGATCAGAGTACTCAGACGTCGAATGTTCTTGATGCCAAGAGCGGAGAACTGCTCGATTTTCAAGGCCGACCCATTGATAAAGGACCAAAGCCTTACATCTTTAACGACATATCAGGAGTTGAAGGTGAGCAAGAAATTGCGGCCCTCGGAGAAGCAGGCTTATTCAATGATTATGGAAATAGTTTTAAACCCAATGACAAGATGACTCTCGGTTCACTCTTAAGGGCTATGTATTTAAGCCGTAATGGGGTATGGGGCAATACCTCCTTGTCTGACACTGATATTCTGACCCAAGCCAAAGAACAAGGCTGGTTAAATGAAAACCTGCAGTCGGGGGATCATGTCAGCCGCGAACTATTATGCAAACTTCTTCTGCGCTATCTCCAGCTTAATAAATTCGCGGAATTAAAAAATATTTATCAGGTAAATTACCAGGATGCGTCGGACATATCCTCTGATGCTTTAGGCTATGTTGCTGTGGCCACGAGTACCGGAATTGTTAACGTTAAGGGTCAGAATTTTGTTCCCAGCGAAGGTGTAAGCCGTGCTGAAGCTGCCGCTGATCTGTTCAGAGCTCTGACTTGGCGCAATTAATCAGGCCCTATGTGACTGATGCGGTATAACTATTAAAGGGGGCGCTCGAGTCGGGCAGCTTCTCCCACATCGTTCACTCAGCATTTCAAGGCTTGTTCACTCGCTTGCGCGGGAGCTCCGCCAAACCTCAGGGTAATCGAATTTATCATCCATATGCTGAGTAAAAACTTGCGTTGTATCCTTTCTAAGTATAAGTGACTAGGCAGCCGTCTGCTCCAGAGGTTTGACGGCTGCCTAGTTTTCTTTGCGGGATCAGCTTTTGTAGTGTTAAATTGCCGAATAGATTTAGCTCTCTTGATTAGCCCAAGGATTTAGAAGGAATTGAACTAGAATTGTTGAATAATAGATAAATATGTTTGCGAAACTAGAGCAAGCAATAATTCGACAAAGATCCTATCAACAAATCTATTAAAGAGAGGGAAATGTTAAATGCCCAATCGTCAACGATTGATAGCTGAATTTCTGGAATTAGTAAAAATTGAGTCGCCAACGCGTCAGGAAAGAAAAATAGCTGACATCCTTAAAGAGCGCCTAAGTGGTTTAGGCTTGGAAGTGAGCGAAGACCAGGCAGGGGAGGCAATTGGCGGCAACTGCGGAAATATCTTAGGCTATTTAAAAGGTAATCTTCCGGAAGCCCCAACTCTATTACTATCTGCTCATATGGATACGGTACAACCCTGTCAAAACATTGAACCTCTTCAGAAGGAAGGAATAATAGGCTCCGCCGGAGCAACAATTTTAGGGGCAGATGATAAATCCGGCCTTGTACCAATTTTAGAGGCTCTAAGAGTCATTAAGGAGGAAAACCTTCCTCACGGTGATATCCAAGTAATCTTTAATATTGCCGAGGAAGGCGGCCTTAATGGTTCCAAGAACCTTGACGCCTCAAATCTGAAAGCAGATTTAGGCTTTGTCTTGGATTCCGGGGGAACACCCGGGAAAATCATTCTTGAAGCTCCTGGTCAGGACAGAATTAATGTCTCTATTAAAGGCAGAGCGTCCCATGCCGGAATTGTTCCTGAAGAAGGAATTAACGCTATTTTAGCTGCGTCTAAGGCCATAGCCAAAATTTCCTGGGGACGTCTTGACGGGGAGACAACTTCGAATGTTGGTACTATTCAAGGCGGTATAGCGACAAACATTGTAGCTGAAAATGCCGAGGTCGTTTGTGAATCAAGGAGTCGTGACTTAAATAAACTTGAGCGTCTGACTGCAGAAATCTGCGCAATCTTTCAAAATTCAGCGAAGGAGATGGGGGCTGAGTCAGAAATCAAGGTTCAACGATTATATACGCCGTTTAAGCTGGCTAAAGAATCAGCAATCGCTGTTTTAGCGGCCAAAGCAGCGGAAGCAGCCGGACTTACTCCGGAATTTATTGCCACCGGAGGAGGCAGCGACGCAAACAATTATAATAACTACGGTGTTCCCTGTCTTGTATTATCTACTGGTATGGAAAAACTTCATACAACAGATGAGTACATCAGGGAAGAAGACCTGGTAAGAACTACGTGTTTTGTTCTGGAGATTATTAAAGCCACTAGTTTTAGAACTAAAGATTTAAAAGTGAAAGGCTAAAGATATTAGGAAAAGGAGCTAATTCTTTGGACTTAATAGCAGATAAATAGAAATTGTTCACTAGAAATCTATATAAAGAATTATAAATAGAGCCTTAACTTGAGGAGTGTAGAGAACGTATGAAAAAAAGCAGTTTATGGTTTAAAGTCATTCCATTTCTTCTAGGGTTAGCCTTAATTGCCTCCGGGTGTGGAACTGCATCGCCGACAACAAAACAACCATCAGCGAAGACAAGTACTCCTGTAAAAATCGGTGTGCTGCCGATTGAAGATAATCTTCCTTTCTATGTGGCTGAAAAAGATGGACTTTTTGCAAAAGAAGGGG
Organism: Desulfosporosinus sp. FKB; assembly: GCF_002196705.1. GTDB lineage: Bacteria > Bacillota > Desulfitobacteriia > Desulfitobacteriales > Desulfitobacteriaceae > Desulfosporosinus. Next base: position 41,604 of record NZ_NADJ01000011.1, on the reverse strand, counting down.
TTCAAGTCCAATTGGTTAGCTTCTCCAGCGCCGTTGAACGCGATACAGCCTTGCAGGCAGGCCAGATTGATGGTGAAGTCGCAGATCTGGTCGCAGTTGCCTTGCTCAAAAAAATCGGAACTGATGTAAAAATAGCGACGATCGGTCTTGGTGCCACCCCGCAAGAAGGGCGCTTTGCCATTTTGTCGTCACCCAAATCCAATATTCGTGACCTTCAAGGCTTAAAAGGAGCTACCTTGGGAATCTCAGAAAACTCTATTATTGATTATGTCAGTGATCAGATGCTCAAGGACAAAAGTGTACAACTAAGTGATGTCAAGAAGATGTCCATTCCTAAAATGCCTGTACGTCTGGATATGCTGCTTTCCGATCAAATTAATGCCGCTTGCCTGCCTGATCCCTTGGCTTCTTTGGCTCAGGCCAAGGGAGCGCACTTAATTGCAGATGATACCTATCGCAATATATCTCAAACGGTGCTTTTGTTCCGCACGAAAAGCATTCAGGATAATCCTGAGGGTATAAAGGCTGCCGTTCGTGTCTATGGCTCAGCCGGACAAGCTTTAAGCAGTCATCCTGAGCAATACCGAAGTCTGTTTTTAGAAAAAGCTCAGGTTCCTGCCGCTATTCAACAGAGCTACAAAACACCAACTTTTTCTAAGCTGCAGTTGCCTACTCAAGAAGAAATAGATAGTGTCATGAAATGGATGGAAGACAAGAAGCTGATCCCTCAAGCGTACAGTTATAACGATTTAGTTGATAATACCCTCGTGCCTAAAGAATAAGGAGAAACACAGCCCGTGATTGAAGTGACGAATTGTAATCTTGCCTATGTTCAAGGAACAACATCGGTAAAGATTTATAGTGATTTTAACTTAACCATTGAGACTGGTGAAAGTCTTGTCCTTATCGGCCCTTCTGGCTGCGGAAAAAGTACTCTGCTCTATCTTCTCTCGGGATTATTACGACCGACGGGGGGAGAGATTACAATTGGCGGAGAACCCTTAAAAAAGACACGCCAGCAGACCGCCATTATTCTTCAAGAGTATGGCCTTTTTCCCTGGCTCAATGTTGAACAAAACGTTCGACTTGGTTTGAAGGTACGACATCAACCTCAAAGAGTCTATCAGAGCCTGGTCGATGAAATAATTCACAAAATGGGGCTGGCAGATGTCCGCCATCATTTTCCCAGTCAATTAAGCGGCGGACAAAAACAGAGAGTGGCTTTAGCAAGGGCCTTAACTCTTAAACCCGATCTGCTCTTGATGGACGAACCATTATCTGCCCTTGACGCCCTTACTCGTGAGCGCCTGCAGGAACTTTTACTGGAAATCTGGCAGGAAGAAAGGCTGACAACAGTTTTGGTCACTCATAGTATTGAGGAGGCTGTTTATCTAGGGAGTCGTATCTTAGTGCTTAAAAATGGCCGTCCAACAGAAATAGTAGGAGAAATTCCTAATCCTTTAGTTGGACAAAAGGGTTACCGGCAAACCTCCGAGTTTTTTCAAAAGGCAACCTACATCCGTTCTCTCTTAGAAGGAGGAACGGCAGAATGAAGCAAGGCCAGGATATAGTTCAAAAACAACTTTTGGGTTATTTCGGAGCCGGGTTATTTCTGCTGGCACTTTGGCAGTATGGTGCCTGGGTTCTTAAGACACCACTTTTACCAACACCAGGCGCAGCCATTAGAGCAACGCTGCGCCTATTGCACGGAGACCTCGGGGCACACCTTTGGATTAGTACTTACCGAGTTCTGGCTTCGACCTTAATTTCCCTGTGTTTGGGACTGCCCCTCGGTTTGATGATGGGATTTGAGAAGAAGATTGACCGTTTTTTGGCGCCTTTAATTTACCTTCTATATCCAATCCCTAAAATTGTCTTTCTTCCTCTAATTCTTTTACTTCTAGGCTTGGGAGACCAATCAAAGATTTTTCTCATTACTCTGATCGTCTTTTTTCAGATTCTTGTAACGACACGGGATGCCGTCCGCAAAATACCATCCGAAACAATTTCCTCCCTGCGTTCGCTGGGAGGTAACCGGGGGCAAATCTATCGTTATGTGCTCTTGCCTGCAAGTTTACCGGATGTTCTGACCTCAATGCGTCTCAGTATGGGAACAGCGATCGCCGTACTGTTTTTTGCCGAATCCTTTGCTACGACAAAGGGGCTGGGGTATTTTATTATGGATGCCTGGAGCCGGGCGGCACCAGATGAAATGTTTGCCGGGATCATTATGATGGCTTTCCTCGGGGTTGGCTTATTTATCATTGTTGATTTGCTGGAGACTTTTTTATGCCGTTGGCAGCATGTCAATAATCGTAACTAACTTAGAATTTGTGACGATGGGCCGAGCGTATTCACACAAATCTGCCATGTAAGGCATCATCAGTTTAGTAACCAGGATAAAACTAAACCTCTCATTCTTTGAATGAGAGGCTCTTATTATTTGAGATCTATTTCTAGCTCTTAAAATAAGAACAGACGATCCTTAATATGCTATAATTTTAGAGATCTGACATTAGTTTATCTTAAGCTTTCCCCTTAAACTGTCATCTCTTTGCGGTCAGTCAGTTATCAGTTTAAAATTATGAGAGGAGATTATATGCTTCTTTTTAAAGATCTCATGTGGTTTTTTAAGCTAGAGAAAAAAAGCTACATATCAGGGATAGTTGTCCTAGTCCTCGTCGCCTTTCTTAATTTATTTCCTCCTTATGTAGTTCGAGTTATTATTGATGAAATCAGCCGCGGAGTCCTAACGACAATATCGCTGCTTCATTGGACGTTGTTGCTTATAGGGACTGGTCTGGCAGTCTATGCTTTGCGCTTTTCCTGGCGTTTAATGATTTTCGGGGCAGCAAGCCGTTTAAGCAGGCTGCTGAGAAAGCAACTTTTTGATCACTTTACCCTTATGTCCCCGCAGTTTTATCAAAAGCAGCGAACCGGTGATTTAATGGCTCATGCGACCAATGACATCCAAGCCGTTGAAATGACTGCCGGCATGGGGGTATTGACTCTGGTGGATTCTTTAACGACCGGCGGATTAGTGATTTTATCAATGGCGCTATTTATCAGTTGGAAACTCACGCTGATTACGCTTTTGCCCATGCCGTTAATGGCTTGGTCTACGAGTCGTTATGGGACAATGCTCCATGAGAGATTTCATCGAGCCCAAGCCGCCTTTTCCGATCTTAATGATAAAGTGCTGGAAAACATTAACGGCATGAGAGTTGTCAAAGCCTTCGGAGAAGAAGAGGCAGAATTAGATGCCTTTCGCAGCTTATCTGAGGATGTGGTAGAGAAGAACATTGCTGTTGCCAAAGTGGATGCACTTTTTGATCCGACAATCCAGCTGATTATCGGGATTTCCTTTTTTCTGGCTCTTATTTTTGGCTCAATTGACGTAATTAATGGAAGATTAACCTTCGGACAGCTTACTCAGTTTACGATCTATTTAGGTCAATTTATCTGGCCTATGCTCGCTTTTGGCTGGTTGTTTAATATCCTTGAACGGGGCAGAGCGTCCTATGATCGAGTCGATACCTTATTAAAGATTAACCAGAAGATAAATGAAAAGGATGGAGCTCTTGACCGATTCGACAATGGTGACGTCACTTTTGACAAAGCTTCATTTACCTATCCCGGAGGAAAAACACCCATTTTGCAAAACATTAGTGTTCAGGTACGTCAGGGCCAAACTCTGGGAATTGTCGGTAAAACCGGGAGCGGGAAAACAACGTTCCTGCGGCTTCTTCTGCGCGAATTTGACCTTAATGATGGAGATCTTCAACTTGGAGGGACTTCAGTTTATGATGTAACTCTCCAATCGTTACGCAGTAAGATCGGCTATGTACCTCAAGACCATTTCCTTTTCTCGAGTACCATTGTTGAAAATATTGCCCTGGGAAAACAGGAGGCCTCTTTAGAGGAAATCTATAATGCGGCGGGAATTGCCGACATCCACGAAGATATTCTGAGTTTTCCGGAGGGTTATAATACTTTGGTTGGGGACAGAGGGGTTACCCTTTCCGGCGGGCAAAAGCAGAGGATCTCTATTGCCAGAGCACTTCTGTTGGAACCGGAAATTCTTATTTTGGATGACTCTTTATCAGCTGTTGATGCGAAAACAGAAAAGTCAATTTTAGAGAGTCTGCGCAAAAAGCGGGCTCAAAAAACCACGTTTATATCGTCTCATCGTCTTAGCGCTGTCGAAGAAGCAGACCTAATCATCGTGCTTAAAGACGGACAAATCAGCGAACAAGGTTGTCATTCGGAACTGATGTCACTCAATGGCTGGTATGCTGCCACCTATCGAAGACAGCAGCTGGAATCCTTGCTTGAAGAGGGGGCGGAACATTAAGATGGTGATTCGACGCTTGCTTAACTATCTTGTCCCCCATAAAAAGGCTTTAACGTTTGCTTCTTCCCTTCTGATTCTTGCTACCTTTTCGGATGTCATCGGTCCTGTTTTGGTTAAGATTTTTCTCGATCAGTACTTAGTGCCGCGTTCCTTCAATCGAGGTGCACTAATCATCTTAGCCTCAAGTTATCTCGGCTTGAACATACTGTCGGCACTATTACACTATCGTCAATTAGTCAGTTTTAATGAAATTGCTCTCAAAATAGTTCAGCAGCTGCGAATTGATGTTTTCAGTCATGTACAACATCTGGAATTTAGGGTTTTTGACAAAACTCCGGCCGGTGCCTTAATTTCCCGCATAACCAATGATACGGAAGCCATTAAAGAGCTGTTTGTGGGGGTTTTGGCTGCTTTTGTCCAGAATGTGGTGTTTATGCTTGGCGTTTTTGTGGCTATGTTTTACTTAGATGTTCGTCTGGCCTCTTTTTGTCTGATCCTGCTTCCTATTATTATCATCCTCATGATTTCTTACCGCAAAGTTAGTACCAAGGTTTACCGAAGATTACGCAAAGAACTTAGTCATCTCAATGCCAAACTGAATGAATCCATACAGGGAATGTCTATTATCCAGGCAATGCGTCAGGAGAAACGCTTTCGTCAGGAGTTTCAGACCATCAACAACAATTACTATCGGGAAGCAATGGCTAACATCCGTTTAGAAAGCCTGTTTGTTCGTCCGGCTGTTGACCTGATCTATACCTTGGCCCTAATCATTGTTTTAAATTATTTTGGGTTCCAATCGTTGACGGGACCAATTGAAATAGGGGTACTGTACGCTTTTATCAACTACCTGGACCGTTTCTTTGAACCTGTCAATATGATGATGCAGCGCTTGTCTCAATTTCAACAATCTTTAGTTGCTGCTGAGCGGGTTTTTGAATTATTGGATGATCAACGAATCACCTCGAAGGTCACCGCGCTGGATTCACCTGCCATAAGTCAAGGAAAGATAGAATTTAAAAATGTCAGTTTCTCTTATGATCAGGACGCCAAGGGAGCAATGGCCTTAAAATCAATCAGTTTTACTGCCTACCCGGGGCAAACAGTCGCTTTAGTCGGGCATACGGGCAGCGGCAAGAGTACCGTCGCCAATCTGCTCATGCGGTTCTATCCGGTTACTCACGGAGAAATTCTCATCGACGGAATTTCTTTATCTCAGCTCTCTGATCAGGAGCTAAGGTCAAAAGTAGGACTTGTAGCTCAAGATCCCTTTTTATTCGTTGGTACTATTTCCAGTAATATTGCTCTTTCCAGATCGGAAATTAAAGAAACAGAAGTTCGAGACGCTGTTTCTTTCGTTCAAGCCGACAGCTTTATTGGAAGGCTGCCCCAGGGACTTCAAGAGCCGATGGGTGAACGGGGGGCAACCTTATCCAGCGGACAGCGTCAACTTATCTGTTTTGCTCGGACCATTGCCGGTAATCCCAAGATCCTCGTTTTAGATGAAGCTACAGCAAACGTGGATACAGAAACAGAAGAGGCCATCCAAAACGCTTTAGGAAAGATGCGCCAGGGACGAACAACCATCGCTATTGCCCATCGGCTTTCAACGATTCAGGATGCCGATCTTATCTTAGTCCTCCACCATGGTAAAATTGTAGAGAGGGGGACTCATGCTGAACTCTTGGCTCAAGAAGGTTTATATTACAAGATGTTTATTCTGCAGCATGGGAATAAAGAAAAAGAAGAATAGTGAACTCGTTCAGCTAAAGCTGAACATCGGGGCTTCAGATACAATAATGTCCAGTGGACATTATTGCCGAGCCGCCTTTCCCAATAGGGATACTTAGCGGCGAAGGAGGACTCTACCCCACCTGAAGTTAACGAAGGCCCCCCCACTTATAGAAGTGGAGGTCTTAAAAATGGATAAAAATAGCTGGGAAAATTTCCTGGCAATTTTTATTCACTTGAACAGATATGTTATTAATTCAAAAGCGGAGTACTATTTAGATATTTTTGTCACTTGGTATTATGAACCAGGCCACAAGATAGGCCAAAAAACCTGTTCCACCCACTAAGAGAAGAAGTAAAGCACCTATCCTAACAAGACTGGGATCCAAATCTAAGTATTCAGCTATTCCGCCGCATACGCCGCCAAGCTGCCGATCTTGACTCGATCTATACAAGCGTCTCGACATAAGATTTCCTCCTTTTCCTTTATGGAGTCTCTTTGACATAAAAAATCTAATCTCTCACTTTAATATTCATCAGGATGTAAAGATGTGACAAAGACGGTAAAAGTCTAAAATATGGGATATCTGCTTTTGCTGCGGGATCCCCTTAAGAAAAATAAAAAAGTCTAAGGCTTGTTTTCATAAAACTAGCCTTAGACTTTTTTATTTATGATAAAATCATGGTAAAAAATTTACTGAGTTTTATTCGGGAAGGAAGGTAGCGCAGTCTGTCATTTCGGTAGTTGTGGCATCGGGGGATTGAACTTCGATTTTCTCGGCATGGCAATGATCTCCTGTACCATAATAATGACAGGTGTTAACAACACATTTAATTCCGTTATTAGGTTGAGGCATTTTTTTAACATTCATATGGGCTATTCCTCCTTAAATTTAATTCCCTATTAGATTCTCCAGAATCCAAGTTTTAATGAATCCATTTACTTGTAAGACAGTAATAAGAATATATTGATGGTATAATTTAGTACATAGCTTGATTTGATAGATAATTAAAAAATATGACGATAAAAAGGAGAAGATCAGATTGAGAAAAGTATTAGGAATTGTTGCTTCCCAGAGAAAATTAGCCAATGGGGAAATACTTATTAAAGAAGCCGCTGCTTCCATGGGAGAGGAAGTGCAGCTGGATCTTGTAAAGTTGACAGAGTTAAAGCTGCTGCCGTGTAAAGCTTGTTATGCCTGCTTAGGCCAGGATAAGCGCTGCCCCTTGGACGATGATTTATATTCCTTATTTGAACGGATCAAAGAAGCCGATGGAATTATTTTTTCATCGCCCTGCTACGCTTTGGGTCCCGCAGGAATCACAAAACTTTTTGGAGACCGGATTATCGCTCTAGCTCAACAGATTGATCAGATTTGGGGAAAGCCATGCGTAATTATCGGGACAGCTGGAATAAAAGGTTGGGAAGGGTATACCCTTTCTGCCCTTATCACTTATGCACGCTTTTTGGGGTTGAACGTTAAAGATGCCCATATGTTTATCGGTGCTCTTCCTGGCGAAGCCTTAGTTGATCCTGAGGGCAAAGAACGAATTAAGGCTCTCGGACAATCCTTGTTCGGCAATCCTCATCAGCCGGAAACCGGACGATGTCCTACCTGTTGGTCTGATCTCTGGAAATTCCCTGCTTCCAATCACGCTCTATGTCCTTTTTGTGGCCAAGAAGCGACGATCTTGCCCTCGGATCAGGGGAATTCCTTGCATTGGGAGTTTGGTCCTTCCGGCAGCCGCTTTACAAAAGATTTTTTGAAGGAACATTTTCAAGTCTGGCTGAAAGACCAAGTGCAAGAATTTGTCAAGAGGCGTAAAGAATTAGCTCTGATTAGAAATCAATATAGGAGCTAACGCTCAGCAGGAAGCGATTATTTTCCTATAAGGAAAACGATCGCTTCCTGCTGATCATAAGGCTATTTACACTACTATTGATTCGCTGTCAAAAAGTATTTTTCAAAGGCTGATATTTAGGTGTTTATAGAAGGAATTGTTGACATGTATATGAGTGCACATGGGGTTTAATATCTCATAAAGTCATGATAGATATTCCGATTATATATTTTACTTATAAGTTAAATTGACGTAAAATAATTACAGAAACCAGGAGATGAAAGGATTGCAAATTAAAGGGAAGTTTGAAATGTTTTACCTGCCAACATGCCCTTAAAAAGGAGGTGTCATCTAATGAAAAAACAATTATTAATGTACGTTATGGGTTGTCCTGTATACGCTGAAGTTAAAGAATCTAATAAAACATTAACCAATAACTCTGCGAAATAAAATGGCCATGGAAAAACGCAATAGGCTTACAGTTTTCAAAATTAATCCAGAAAGGACGTGAAAATGATGGCCAAAAATGAAATAGGTAAAAAAACCGTTGTACTTGATGTTAAGAAATCAGCAAATGGAGACATTACGCAATCGAAGGAGTATTGGTCTACTTTGGCGGTAATTAGCTAATGGTGAAACGCATTCTGTTGCTAGAGATATTACAATTGAATTTTCAAAGATAGAAAGCCCTGATATTTCACTGCTGAGATATTGGGGTTTTTTGTTAGGTCGAAGATTCAAAAAACTCTTGTAATCTGAACCTCTATGGATTAAAATACGATTAATTAAAGACATAATAGGTGCCCTTAATAAGGGAGAATAGGGAACTGGGTGAGAATCCCAGACGGACCCACCACTGTAAACGAGGAGATTTATACTTAAGCCACTGGGAAGCCGGGAAGGCGTATAAGTCGTTGATTCTAAGTCAGGAGACCTGCCTATAATGTAGAACATGAATCAAGGCAAAGTTCATGGTCAAATTTCTGTCTTTTAAGGCGGATTTATGACTGTGAACTTTTTGTTTGTTAAGGGAAAGGAGTTGAATAAAGAGTTGGGGTATCAGGGGCGGGATATTGAAGCTGTTTTAATTAATCCGGAACAATATCTTATTGCATCTTGTGATTCCTGTGGAGCAATTGGACTGAAAGATTTCGATGTCGTTAAAGTATCTTGGCAGGTTACAGGTAGAATGACAACGAGGGTTGCCTTATTGGAAGTCTTAGCTGTGGGGGCAGAACCTCAAATTATGACTGTTGCCATTTCTAACGAACCCGATCCAGCAGGTGATGAAATATTAAAGGGGGTGAAAGAGGAATTAGCATGTGCCGGTCTTTCCCTCTCCATGGCAGTAAGCACCGAGAAAAATATACCAACCCAGCAGACTGGGCTTGGTATCAGTGTTATTGGTACCGTTGCCAAAGATCAGCTGCGTATTGGAACTTCACAAGCCGGAGATGAAGTATATTGCTTAGGTTTGCCGAAAGTTGGCTCTGAACTTAGCAATCCAGAGGACCCGGAAATAGTACAGATCAAGGAGATAAGAAAACTCTTGGCATCTCCAGGAATCCATGACATTATTCCTGTGGGCTCAAAAGGGATTTTAACAGAAGCCCAGCAGCTTGCCTCAAACGCTAAGCGGCAATTGCAGATTGATCAATCCTGCGGTTTAGACTTGAGTAAATCCGCCGGGCCGTCGACATGTCTCGTATTCTCGGCATCTTCAGCTATGACAAAAGATTTTATTTCTTCAAACCAAAATCAATTAATGATGGTTAAAATTGGTAAGATGATATAAGTGTAAAAGAAATATGAATGCTATGTCCAAAGGGACATGAGGTATTAGAGCATATCAATGGCCCCGATGTTCAGCTTTAGATGAACGAGTTCACTCATGAACTGTTTCAGTTCACAGAGTAGGATGAAAATTGTTTTTCGTAAAAAAGTAAAAGAGTAAAAGTATAAAGTATAAAGAAGTATAGGGAGGAAAAACTCGATGAGTCAAATTAACGCAGAAACTAAGGACGTCAAGCTGTCCGCCTGGAATGTCAAACGGCTTTCTATTATGGCTATTTTTCTGGCCTTGAGTTATGTGGGGGCACTGATTAAGATTCCCAGTCCAGTGGGAACTATCGGTATGGATTCGGCGCCTGGTTTTTTCTGTGCTATTGCCTTTGGTGGGATTGAGGGAGCAGTGGTCATTGCTTTTGGCCATTTATTAACATCGGCTGTTGTTGGGTTCCCGTTGACAATCCCTGTTCATATTTATATTGCTGTGCAAATGGCTTTATGGGCCGTAGTTTATCGTTGGGTGAATAAAACATTCGGCCTTATTCCGGCAGCCATAGCAGGTATAATCCTCAATGGAGTTGTATCCTCCTTTGCGATGCTGCCGATTATGGGAATGGGAGGGGTTCTTGGGGTTCTGCCCTTTCTCGTCATCGGTTCAGCTCTTAATGTCATTATTTCGGCAGTAGCCTATAAAGCAATCAAAGGGACGCGGCTCATTTAGGCTCGTAAGGAGGAAACTGAAGAAACAATGGTAATCAAAACAACAGCAAGAGATCGTATTAACGACGAAAATGACAAAGCCATTGAACTCAATAATGTTTCCTATCAATATCCAAATTCTCTCGAACCAAGTTTGCGCGGTCTTAACCTTAGCCTAAACAAAGGACAGTTCATTGTCCTGATGGGAGCTGCCGGAGCTGGGAAAACAACCTTGAGTCTCTGTCTCAACGGACTGATACCTCAGCTTTTCGAGGGAGAATTAACCGGCGAGGTTAAAGTGGCAGGCAGAAACGTGAGAAAAACACCTGTCCAACTTATGTCCACAATATTGGGCCTTGTCCTCCAAGATCCGGAAACACAAATTCTCGGCCGTACTGTGGAAGAAGATACGGCCTTTGGCCCCCGCAATATTTCTGTTCCCTTAGAAGAAATCCAAGACCGAGTTGATCGTTCCTTAGAAAAAGTTCGGCTCAAAGGATACAACCAGCGTTTGACCGAGGAATTATCCGGGGGTGAGAAACAACGTTTAGCCATTGCGGGAGTCCTGGCCATGGAACCCGAAATCTTGGTACTTGATGAACCGACATCAGAACTTGATCCTGCAGGGCGCTTGGAGATCTACGCAACCCTCGACGACTTGCGCCGAAAAAGGGCTTTAACCATCTTATTGGCGGAACATTCCAGTGAAGAAGTGATCAACAGGGCGGATGAGATAATCGTATTAAATCAGGGACAACTGGTTTGGCGTGGTGAACCAACTCAGCTCTTTCGCGACATTCCTTTATTGCAGCAGTATGGCATAAAACCCTTGCCTGTTAGTCTTGTAGGGTGGAACTTATATGAAAAAGGATGGATAGCCATTGACGAAATTCCCTTAGATCTCCCGTCAGCGGCACGTCTTTTGAAAAAGCTGTTATCTAGTCCTACACAGTCTGCTAATGCCGTAATGCATTTTCCTCTTCAGCCGAAACAGCACGATCGGAAAGACCATCAATTTCCTGAGGAAAAAGCCATCGAAATCAAGGACTTGTTTTATCAATATCAATCGGGAAACCCTATTCTCCAAGGAATCAATTTAACAATAGACAGCGGCGATTTTGTCGCCCTGATTGGCCAAAACGGGGCCGGTAAAACGACCTTAGCGAAACATTTAAATGGCTTGTTAAAACCGACAAGCGGAGAAGTATGTGTCCACGGAATGAGTACGCAAAAGTATGATACCGCTCATTTGGCAAGAACCATCGGTTATGTTTTCCAAAATCCGGACCATCAAATTTTTTCCACCACCGTTGAGAAAGAAATAGAATACGGTTTAAAAAATACCGGTTTAACGACGGCGGAAATCAAAGAACAGCTCAATCAGGTCCTCAAGGAAACCGGCTTAGAGGATTATCGTCATGTTCATCCCTTTACCCTGGGAAAAGGGGAAAGGCAGATGATTGCCGTAGCCTCAATCTTAGTGCTGAAACCTCGAATCCTAATTGTTGACGAACCGACAACCGGTGCAGATTATTCTGGTGTTCAGGCCATGATGAGGTTGATAAACCAACTTCATCAAGGGGGTACGACGATAATTATGGTAAGTCATGACATGGATCTTGTAGCTCAGTATGCCCAACGGGTTATCGTCTTGAAAGAAGGCAGTGTTCTCCTTGATGGACATCCTCGCGAAGTCTTTGCTCAAGAAAAGATATTAGCAGATGCCTCCATTATTCCTCCGCAGCTCTGCCGCCTTTCCGCCTGCTTGAGTGACGTCGGATTTTCAGAGACATTACTCCATCCGGAAGAATTCACGGCACTGTTCGAAAGAGGGGATATAACAAAATGTTGGTAGCCTCTTCCTCGGAAAATACCTTAATTCATCGGTTAGATGTACGAAGCAAGATGCTGGGTTTTTTAGTAATCATCATTCTGTCTTTCCTGTTCCAAAATCCAATTTATCAGCTGGCAATTATCTCTGCTACAGCCTTTTTAGCCTTGGCGATAAATATCCCGCTGCGAAAGATTACTGGCCTTATCATCCCTCTGCTGCCAATTGTTATTTCCATCATCCTGATCACAGGTTTTTCTTATTCACCTCAGCACTTTGACCATCTTTCCAATCGGAAAATTCTCTTTTATCTATTTCCGGGGAAACACTTAGGGGCTACTGTCGGAGGATTTTTAATGGGGACGACCTTTCTGCTTCGAATATGGAGTTTATTAATTGCTTCTTCAATCTTAACCTTCACAACGTCCCTTGAGGATTTTACCCAATTTTTTCAGTGGATAAAGGTTCCTGCCGAAGTATCTATGATATTGACGACAGCGCTGCGCTTTATTCCGACCTTAGATAAAAAAAGATCCCTTATTCTAGAGGCTCAAATGGCACGGGGAATGAATCTGCACGGAAAAGGAATTATAGGTTCAATTCGTTCCTATATTCCCATTATGATCCCTTTGTTTATCAACTCAATAATAATGGCTAATTCCCTATCTATGGCTATGCTGAACAGAGGGTACGGTTTATCTCGGGTTTGGACGGTGAAGCTTGACAAAGCCATTGCAGCAAGAGATTTTTGGGCACTCACTGTTATTATTTTCTTATCTTTTTTATGTTTATTTTTGCGTTTCAAATTGCGGCTTGGACTCTTATAATAATTTAAGGTTTTTTTGATTATAGGCAAATAAAAATCCTTACAGAACGTTTAGCTATAACCTAGTGCTGAATATAGGAAATGTTTGTCCGCTTGAATAGCAGTATTGAACTGACAAATATTATCATTTATACTTTAGGATAAGTATTTGCTAAATTAAAATAACGATTATTAGAATACTTCTATGACGACAAATTTTATAATTATTTTTTCGGACTAGAACAATAATTTCTCAGAACGTGACGTAAAAAAGTGCAGAGTGATGATAACTCTCTGAATGAGATTCTAATAATTGCTAACAGGAGATAACTATGGCGCGAAATAAAGATCGACATACTTGGCGCGAGGGATATACAACAGGCAGCTGTGCTGCAGGTGCTGCCAAAGCAGCTTGTCTTCTCCTGCGCGGAGATTGCTTGCCGGAACGAATCGAAATACCATTGCCCAATCAAGCTCGTTTAGGGATGCCGATCCATTCCGGAAACCTTGAGAATTCAAGGGCAGCTGCAAGTATTATCAAGGATGGCGGAGATGATGCCGATATTACGGACGGCTTAGAGATTCGTGTCCTCGTGCGCAAGCTTTCGACTCAAGGCGAGGTTCATATTCGGGGTGGACAAGGCGTGGGCACTGTCACTAAAAAAGGCTTGGATCAACCTGTAGGTGAAAAGGCTATCAACTCGGTCCCCAGACGAATGATACGTGAAGCAGTACGGGAGGCTTTTCCCCAGGAAGAACTTGAAATCACCATTGAAGTTCCGAGAGGCGAAGAGACTGCTAAACATACCTTAAACCCCCGTCTGGGTATTGTGGGCGGGATTTCAATTCTGGGAACCAGTGGGATTGTTCGTCCCATGTCTGAAGAAGCCTTCAAAACCTCGATTTTACCGGAATTGGACCAAGCAGTGGCCTACGGACATAAAGCAATTGTTTTAACTCCGGGACATTATGGATTTCGTGTGGCGACAGAAGGTTTTGATGTTCCCACAGAAGCTGTTATTCAAATGAGCAATTTCGTCGGTTTTCTTTTGGAAGAAGCTGTTTACCGGGGTATTGAAGACGTCGTTTTAGTGGGCCATATCGGCAAATTGATTAAAGTTTCGGGAGGTATCTTCCACACTCATAATCGTGTGGCTGATGCGCGGACTGAAATTTTACTGGCTCATGCCGCGCTCTCCGGAATTAAGACCGAAACCTTAAGAGCACTGGCAGAGTTCCCTACAACTGAGGGAGCTGCTATAGAACTTTTAAACCTAGGTCACCAAGCATTGCTGCATCATTTAGCTTATTTGGCCAGCGAACGGGCACAAGCTTTTACGTTTGGCCGTCTTCGAGTGGGAGCCATCATGACCTTATTAAATGGTCAGCCCGTGGGTTGGGATATGAATGCTCAAGAGATCGTTGAAAAACAACATTGGAAATGGAGCGTCGGTAAGGCTTAAAGGCCTGATAGTAAATACGTTTGTTTTAATAAGACTCCCACTTCTGCAAGTGGGAGTGGTTTCTATACCTTAGTCCTGATGTTCAGCTTTAGCTGAACGAGTTCACTAAGAGAAGCCCTAAAATCGAATGCTCGATTTTAGGGCTTCTTGATTATTATGGAATCTAGGTAAAGGATTCGTGTATTCTAGGGCAGTGTATCAATATCATCTTGAATTGGGGTTTCAACAGTTGGAGATTCAGATGAGTACGTAACAACTTCAGGCTCGGATTCTGAGTCCGCCTGGATATCAACCGCAGAAGAACTAGCGATGTCAATGGAATTTAATTTTTTGGGTTTTAAATCCTGCCAGAGGACTTGAAGATCTTCTTTAATTTTCTTTCCCTTATCGAGCAGGTTTGAGCCCGTTTCTTTTAAAGCCTCTGCTTGGTGAACTGTGCAGTCTTGAACTTGCTCGGCAAGATTTTCTGCTTTTGTTTGAATATCTTTACGTAATGCTTCCCCGCTCTTCGGAGAGACCATTAAACCAACAACGGCGCCGGCCACTCCGCCAACTAGCGCCGCAATGGCGACGGAGGCGATACTCGCAGTTTTTTTACCTTCGGGCATCTTATCAAAAACTCCTTTCTTTGCACTCTATGCAAAATATCTTATTCTTTAATAGACAGCGAAGTGTCAAATGCCTTGTGGTATAATATAACATAAATGGTTAAAATGATTATATAATCTTTATAGAATATTTACCAAATATCATGAATTGCTTAAAACAAATTGCTTAACATTGCCTAATTAAGAAATAAGCTATAAAATAGTATTAATCAATAAAAGTGAAGATTTAATTTAAATTTTTTTGAAAAGAGGAATTTTGTTAATACTTATAGAATACTCAGATATTCAGATGATATAATGAAACGTCATTTAGGCTTATAATTTTATAAAAATACTTAAGGCTCCTCAGTCAACGAGGATCTATAAGGGGAAGCCGGTGATAATCCGGCGCGGTCCCGCCACTGTGAACAAGGAGTTTTCTTCCATTGCTTTATCTGTTGTAAACATAGGAAGAGAATGATGATTTGAAGCCAGAAAACCTTCCTTAAGTAATTCACAGACCTACGAGCGATAGGAGATGTGTGTGTTTATTAAAGGATAAACCATACGAGCCGCTCAGGCTCTTTTTTAATTGTCACAAAGTTCCAAGTAAGGTTTTGGCAAAACGTTAGTCAACCACGGAAGAAGGGAAATTAATGTTGAAGGTAATCGGAATCGGGCCCGGAAGAACAGAATGGCTGCCTCCAGCCGTTATAGATCTGGCTATGAACTGTGATGATTTAATTGGAGGATCCAGAGCTCTCAAGCTTTTTCCTGATTTCTTGGGTGGTCAACACTGTTTAACGGGAGACCTTAAGGCCAGCCTTGAGGTCATTAGAACGGCCTTATTAGATAAGAAAGATATAGGAGTTCTTGTCTCGGGTGATCCAGGTTTTTTCAGCCTTTTGCCCAGACTAAAAAAAGAATTTCCCGGAGAGCAAATCGATGTCTATCCCGGAATCAGTTCTCTTCAATTTGCCTTTGCCCGAGCAGGACTCCCTTGGCAAGAGGCTGATTTTGTCAGTGTCCACGGACGAGATTTATCAGTACTTCCTACCCAAATAAGACGTCTGACGGGAGTATTAACCGGAGGAATGAACACTCCGCAAAGAATCGCCCAATTTTATATTGATCTTGGACAAAATCCGAATATTTCAGTGGGGAATGCGTTGGCTTACCCCGAAGAGCTATGGCAAACTATGGATGCCAATCATTTGGCTCAAGAAGCTGCCTCCTTGAAGAATGCAATTCTTATTTTGCATCCGGAGATTGTGCAGGCAACAGGCGATGATTCTAAGAAATCAGCTGCTTCTGTCTTCGAAGGACGAATAGGAATACCGGATCAGGAATTTTTGCGGGGCAACGTTCCTATGACCAAGTCAGAGATCCGAGTTCAAGTTATCGCCAAAGCTCAAATCTCCAGATCCGACAGTATTGTTGATATCGGGGCGGGTACTGGAAGTATTAGTATTGAAGCTGCTGGCTTAGTCCCGGAGGGAGTTGTCTATGCTATTGAGCATAATCCCGAAGCTCAAGCCTTGATTCTTGCTAATCAGCAGAAGTTTGGCGTTTCAAATCTGCAATTGATTCCCGGAAGCGCACCCGATGTTTTTCCGGAACTTCCACCGGTTAATGTCTGTATCATTGGGGGAAGTAAAGGGCGGCTGGAGGATATTTTAGTAAACGTGCCGCTTCTTGAAGGTGGCAGGATCGTCATTACAGCCGTCACCCTTGAAACTATGTCTCAGGGGGTAAAATTACTTTCAGAACTGGACTATCAGGATATTGATATTGTTTCTCTTCAAGCTGTCCGCTGGCAGCCCGTTCATAATCTGCATATGGCCCAAGCCTTAAATCCTGTCTTTATACTATCTGCACGAAAAGGGGTAAGATCATGACAACAACATGGGGCAAATTTTATGGAGTCGGAGTCGGACCGGGAGATCCTCGCCTTCTAACTCTGCAAGCTGTCGATGTCCTGCAAACGGTAGATTTGGTGGCTATTCCAAAATCAAAAATGGAAAGAGAAAGCGTTGCCTGGGACATTGCCAAAGTCCACTGCCCGGCTAATGTGTGTTTGCTGGAACTGGAAATGCCCATGACGTCCGATCAGCAGGTTTTAGCCAAGGCCTGGCGAGACGGAGCAGAAATGCTCTTACAGGAGCTGAAGCAAGGCAAATCTATTGCCTTCATTACGTTAGGTGATTCTTCCTTATATAGTACTTACAGTTACCTGCTGAACCTTCTTCAAGAGCAATTACCTTCTGAATTAATTACTACTGTTCCTGGTATTACAGCTATGGCAGCTGCGGCCGCGAAAATCAATTTGCCGCTTGCTACGGGAGATGAGCCCTTAGTGGTCCTGCCGAGTACGGAAGACGTTGACCAATATCTTGATTTTCCCAATTTGGTTTTGATGAAAGTTTCGCGCAGGCTTCCGGAAATTCTCAACCTTCTGCGAGAGCGAGACCGAAAAGCCGTTTTGCTTACACGTTTAGGTCAGACCGGAGAGCAAATCTGCTGGGAACCAAAGCCGGAAGATTTTCAAGCCAATAAAATCGATTACCTTAGCCTGCTCTTGGTCAAAAAGGATTTATTAGGGAGGGAAAACGGTGAGCGAAAATAAACCAAAGGGAGTAGTTATCTTTGTAGGTGCAGGTCCGGGAGATCCGGAACTGATCACCATCAAAGGGTCCCGAGCCTTGGAGAGAGCAGATCGGGTCATTTACGCCGGATCTTTAGTCAACCCGGATTTGCTTAAGCTCTGCCGGCCGGGAACTCCTTGTCACGACAGCGCCTCTTTGACTCTGGAAGAGGTGATCGCTTTAATGATCGAAGGAACAAAAAAAGGAGAAACTATTGTCCGTCTCCATACGGGAGACCCCAGCATGTACGGCGCAATCAAGGAACAATTCGATCGCTTAGACCAAGAGGAAATTTCTTATTCTGTGGTTCCGGGAGTCAGCTCAGTTTTTGCCGCTGCTGCGGCGGTCAAACGGGAGTTCACCTTGCCGGATATCAGTCAAACCTTGATTCTTACTCGTTTGGCCGGACGGACACCCGTACCGGAGCGGGAAGCCTTAACCCTTTTAGCGCAGCACCAATCCAGCATGGCGATTTTTCTAAGTGTACAAGATATGGGGTCTGTTGTTGAAGCCTTACTTGAGGGAGGATACCCTGCCTCCACTCCTATTGCTGTAGTTGCTAAAGCCACCTGGCCGGATGAAGAAATTGTCGTTGGAACTTTGGAAACCATTGCCGATAAAGTGAAGGCTGCCGGAATCCGCAAACAGGCTCAAATCCTTGTGGGAGATTTCCTGGATCCGGCAGGAGGATATGCCCGTTCTAAGCTTTATGACCCAACGTTTACTCATGAATTCAGACAGGGAAAAGAGACGTGAAGATAGGGATACTGGCTTTAACAGATCGAGGTTTGGCAACGGCCTTGCGCATTGGGGAGAATCTTCCCGGTTCAGCTATACCGACCTTCTGTCTTCATGCAAAAGCTCTCTCAGCCGGCGCCGGAAAAATCCCAAAGGCTATCCCTTTACAACCCTTTCAGCGTTTAGGTGATCTTGTCCCAACCTTATGGCAGGAGTGTTCAGTACTTATCTTCATCATGGCCTCGGGCATTGTGGTCCGGCAGATCGCCTCACTCATTGATCGGAAGGACCGGGACCCCGCTGTACTGGTTTTGGACGAGGCAGGAAATTTCGTAATTCCTTTGCTTTCCGGTCATTTAGGGGGAGCGAACGCCTGGGCGAGGGAAATCGCTAAGCATCTCCAAGCCCAAGCGGTTATTACCACGGCCACAGACGGCCGGGGAATTACGGCACCTGATGAATATGCCCGAAGGTTTGGCTGGAAGGTTGAACCTGTTGACCATTTGCCCGCCGTTAATCGGTTACTTTTGGAACAAGGGTATCTTAACGTACTTAAACCAGATGATTTTTCTATTGATCAACGTTGGTTGGATGATCCTCACTATCGTTTTATGGATTGTACAAGAAGATTTGCCAAATCCATAATCGGATCGGGTAACCCTAAAGATATTAAGAGTACTAAGAGCACTAAGAGCACCAATGTATCTCAAGAAATAAATCTTCATGAATTGCAAACTAACCCAAATGTAATTATTGATGCCTTTCCCTCCGGCAATACTAAAAAAGATTGCATTTATCTAATCCCTCCGGTCTTAAGTGTGGGGGTCGGGTGTCGTCGGGGAATTTCCAGTAACGTGGTTTTGGATGGGATTACCTCAGCTCTGGAACAAATTGGGGCCTCATTAAAGGCCATATCCGGTCTTTATAGCATCGATTTAAAAGCTGATGAAGCAGGTTTGCAGGAAGCGGCGAAATCTCTCGGGGTTCCCTTTCGGACCTTTTCAGCTGATGAACTTCAAGCAGTAAATAGCCAAGAAAATTTAACGCGCTCAAACTTTGTAAAAGAAAAGATAGGAGTGGACGGAGTATGCGAAGCAGCGAGTATCCTGGGAGCACACATGGGGCACCTGATTCTACCCAAGACCAAGGGACAGGGAGTCACGGTGGCAATCAGCACAGCAAGCTCTATGTCGTGGGACTTGGCCCCGGAGACCCCGAGCACATGACAGCACGGGTTCAATCCGTACTAAACGAGGTTGAATACATTGTAGGTTATAAAACTTACATTGAGTTAATTCGTCCTTTCTTAACCCATCAGCAAGTCGTCGCCACAGGTATGCGGCAGGAAATCGATCGCTGCCGGGAAGCGATTCGCTTAGCGGGAGAAGGACATCGCGTTGCCGTTGTAAGCAGCGGTGATGCCGGAGTCTACGGGATGGCCGGAATTATCATTGAATGTATGGAACAGGCTGGGCTTTTGGACCTGCCTCTGGAGATTATCCCAGGAGTTACGGCGGCCTCGGCTGCAGCCTCCATGCTTGGTGCACCGTTAATGCATGATTTTGCCGTAATCAGTTTAAGTGATTTGCTTACTCCATGGGAAGTTATTGAAAAACGAGTTCGTTTAGCCGCTGAAGGGGATTTCATTTTTGCAATTTATAATCCGAAAAGTCAAGGCCGTACTCAACACATTGAAACAGTCCGGGAAATCCTTCTGCAATATCGCCGACCGGATACTCCGGTCGGCCTTGTTCGAGAAGCCTTACGAGGTGACGAATCCAGTGTCCTGATTACGAATCTTGGTGAATTTACCAGTCATCCCATCGATATGCTGACGACGGTTATCGTTGGAAACTCTCAAACCCGTATTGTGGGACCTTACATGGTTACTCCTCGAGGTTATAAACTGTGAAGCTTTTTCTCCTGGCAGGAACGGAGGATGGACGTAACCTGGCTGAAACCTTAAAGACTCGGGGACATGAGGTTTTAGTATCGACACTAACTGCTTACGGCGCAGATTTAGCAGCAGAATCCGGGCTGGACGCCCGTTCTGGAGCAATAAATGCCAACCAGCTTAAAGACCTTCTGCGAAGGGGATCTTATTCAGCCCTCGTTGATGCTACCCATCCTTATGCCATACAAGTCAAGGAAACGGCCCAATTCGTTTGTTCTGAACTAAAAATACCCTATCTGCGCTGGGAGCGTTTACCCCTGGAACTTGAGGACCATCCTTTGATTCATTGGGCCGAGGATGTCCCAGATGCGGCTCAAAAGGCCGCTGACCTGGGGGAACGCATCTTACTTACCACCGGGAGCAATTCCTTGCCGGAGTGGAGGGCGCAGTCCTGCCTTAACGACAAAAACCTTTTTATTCGTGTCTTGCCGACGTCTCAAGTTTTAACACGCTGTGAAAACTTAGGATTCAAGCCCAATCAGATCATTGCTGCTCAAGGGCCGTTTTCTCAAGCCTGGGACGAAGCCATGTTCCAACAGTTGAAGATCGACGTTGTGGTTACTAAGGAAAGCGGCAAAGTTGGAGGAACCTTGGAAAAAGTACATGCCTGCCGCAGGCTGAATATTCCTTTAGTCTTATTAAAGCGGCCGCCGGCGAACTTAAATAATCCAGATATGCAAATAATAGTGGCTCATTCAATACCGCAATTTCTTAAACAAATGGAGGAACTCTTATGAAAACTGAGATCATTCTTTTAGGACATGGAAGCCGACGTGCTGAGGCGAATCAAGGTCTTTTAGTAGTTGCTGAAAAAGTAAGCTCATTACTTGGCCAACACGTTACGCCAGCATATATGGCTCACGATAAGCCCAGTCTTCCTGAAGCCGTGGCGGAAAAAATCAAGGAAGGTGCCTCCCGAATTATTATCATGCCGCTGTTTCTCTTTCGCGGGATTCATGTCACCGTCGATATTCACGAAGAACTTCGCGAACTTCGCGAACAACATCCTGATGTAGAGATCGTCTATACCAGAGAATTAGGAGCAGATGACGGTATTGCCGGCTTGGCCTCTGAACGCATCAAGGAGGCTATGGGATGACAGAGTTTATTTTGGATCCCCAACAAATTGAAGCAAAAAGCATGAGTATCATTCGCTCCGGTCTTACCCGCACTTGGCCGGAAAAAGAGTATCCCGTCGTCGAACGATTAATTCATACCAGTGGAGATCCATCGTTGGAACAGGTTATTGCCATCCATCCCCAAGCCATTGATTGCGGGCTGCAAGCTCTGAAAAACGGAGCGAGGGTTATCACGGATGTGGAAATGGTACGCGCCGGCATAGCTAAAGAGAAACTCAAATCTTTAGGCGGAAGCGTAGAGTGTTATCTAAATGCACCGGAAATTCCCCAACAAGCCAAAGAATGGGGAATCACTCGTTCTATGACCGCCTTTCGGATGCATCCCGAACGATTGCAGGGGGCTATAGTTGCTATCGGCAATGCCCCTACAGCCCTGTTGGAGGTCCTTCGTCTAGCCGAGGATCCCGAAACGCGTCCAGCTTTAATCATTGGCATTCCAGTCGGCTTTGTCGGTGCTAAGGAATCTAAAGATTTGCTTTGGCAGCACCAGGAAATCCCTTCAATCACTGTTCTCGGAACCCGCGGGGGAAGCCCCCTGGCGGCAACCGTGGTTAATGCCTTAATTTATACAGCTTTGCGGTAGGTAAATGAGATAACGTGAAGTGAACTCGTTCAGCTAAAGCTGAACATCGGGGCTTCGGTGGGGGACTCCAGCCCCACCGAAGTAAGGTATGGGAACCACTCCCACTTGTAGAAGCGGGAGTCTTACGATTAGATAAACACCACCTTAGAAAGAGGGTGAGGATATGTCTTCAGAGAAACAAACAGCGGCCAGGCTCATGGTCCAAGGAACCTCCTCCAGTGTGGGAAAAAGCGTGTTGGCGGCTGCTTTCTGCCGGATCTTTTATCAAGAAGGTTATCGGGTGAGTCCCTTTAAAGCCCAAAATATGGCGCTTAATTCCTTTGTCACCGCAGCTGGGGGGGAAATGGGCCGGGCGCAGGTGGTTCAGGCCCAAGCGGCTGGAGTCGATCCCGATGTGCGCATGAATCCGATTTTATTGAAACCCAGCGGACCCAAAGGTTCTCAAGTTGTCATTATGGGAGTATCCCAAGGGAATGTGACAGCTCTGCGCTATCACGGGGAATACCAGCGTTTGACTTGGCCGCATGCCCAAAAAGCTCTGCATGAATTGCTCAATGACTATGAAATCGTTGTCATCGAAGGGGCAGGAAGCCCGGCGGAAGTAAACCTTAAATCCAATGATATCGTGAACATGCGCGTAGCCATGGAGGCGAAAGCCCCTGTCCTGCTGGTAGCTGATATAGACCGCGGCGGAGCTTTGGCCTCTGTGGTGGGGACCTTAGAATTAATAGAACCAGAAGAACGGGCTTTGATTAAGGGAATTATCTTCAATAAATTTCGGGGGGAACTGGCTCTTCTTCAGCCGGCCTTAGATTTTATTGAAGAACGAACAGGGATACCTGTAGTAGGTGTTGTTCCTTATTTTAAAATACGCATTCCAGATGAAGATTCCGTAGCCATCAGTGAGGCGGCTGAAATGCCTGCCATGTCCACTGCTGATCAGCTGGATATGGCAGTTATCCGCTTGCCTTATATTTCTAACTTTACTGATTTTGATGCTTTGCAGGACGAGCCTGATGTTTCCGTCCGCTATGTTACGGAACTTAGCAATTTAGGCCACCCGGATTTAATTATTATTCCCGGCAGTAAAAACACCCTCGCAGATTTGCGCTTTTTACACGAAAGCGGCCTGGGAAATCAGATCTATAAGGATTGGCAAGAGGATCTTCCCATCATCGGGATCTGTGGAGGCTACCAAATGATGGGGCGTTTGGTGAAGGACCCTCTCCATACGGAATCTGATTTGGAAGAGGTGCCCGGACTGGGAATTCTTCCTATGGTCACCGAATTTTATCCTCAAAAACATACGGTCCAAAGTAAAGGGAACATCCAATCAACAAGGAGCTTTTTTCAAGGCTGTACCGGAGAGTCCGTGGCAGGTTATGAGATTCATATGGGACGTTCCATATCCGATGAAGGTCAGGAAGCGCTTTTTGAGTTAACATCTAACGGGGTATCATATGATGACGGATTACAGTCAGGGAATGGGTACGGAACATATTTACACGGGATCTTTGACAATGATCATTTAAGAACGTCTCTTCTGAATTGGCTTTGGCAGCGCAAAGACCGCACGCGCCCCTGCGCAGCAACTCAGTCTCAGGCGGCCCTGAGGGAATCGGCCTTTAATGAATTAGCGGATCTGGTACGTCAAAGCGTTGATCTTGAACGTATTCGCAGGATTATGGGATTGACACCAGTTGAGCAATCATCCCCTAAAGGAAATAGCTAGGAGAAGGATGATGACAGAAATTCCTTATCTAACGCTGACGGTTTTTCTCGGATTTGTTTGTGATCAAATGATTGGTGACCCGCCAAACTGGCCTCATCCGGTGGTGTTGATCGGCAAAATTATAGCCTTTTTAGAAGGAAGGCTTAATCATGGGCCAGGAAACTCTAGGCGGAAAAAAGGCGTTTTGCTCACAGTTTTAGTTGTAAGCGGGAGCTACCTGGTGACATGGGTCATTATTTATGGAGCAAAGGTAATCCATCCTCTGCTGGGTTTCGTTATCAGTGCCTATTTTATTTTTACAACACTGGCCGGCAAATCTCTCCCAGATGCGGGACAAAGTGTTCTAAGCCCTTTAGAACAAGGCAAGATAGAAGAGGCACGAGTCAAACTTTCTTGGTTTGTCAGCCGTGATACATCCAATCTCAGCGAAAAAGACATAGTCCGGGGTACGCTGGAAACATTGGCTGAAAACTTCGTGGATGGGATTCTCTCGCCGCTTTTTTACGCGGCACTGGGAGGGGCTCCTCTGGCAATGGCTTTTAAAGCGGTCAGTACCTTGGATTCTATGGTTGGTTATCGCAATGAACAGCATGAAGATTTCGGCTGGTTTTCTGCCCGTACGGATGATTGGGCCAATTATATCCCGGCACGTTTATCTGTATTCTTCCTGCTCTTAGCGGGATGGTTCCAGAGACTTCCCGTCAGACGGGCCTATAAAATTTGGCAGCGAGATGCCTCAGGCCATCCGAGCCCTAATGGCGGAAATCCGGAAAGCATTGTAGCCGGATTATTGGGAGTACAGCTTGGCGGTATCAATATCTATCACGGCCGCCCGCACCACCGGGCAGAAATGGGAGATGTCTTGCATGATTCGAACTTCAAAGACATTATCCTTTGTCAAAAGCTTATCAGATCTGCGACTTGGCTGTCCTTGCTTCCGGCACTGGGTTTAGTTTATTGGTTACGTTAATTTAGAAGGGGGCGACATCGTGAAGATTCCTCGCATAGTCCTGGCAGGTACACACAGCGGAGTGGGCAAAACTACTCTGGCTACAGGATTAATGGCAGCGTTAAATAAACGCCAGCGTCCGATTCAAGGGTATAAGGTCGGCCCCGATTATATTGATCCCAGTTATCATGCGGCTGCGACCGGGAGACCATCACGCAATCTTGACCGCTGGCTGCTGGGAGACCGTCTGCCTTCGATTTTCCTGCAAAGTTCTCAGGAACGCTGGGCAGTGATCGAAGGTGTCATGGGAATGTTCGACGGTATGAGCGGAACTGCCGGTTTTGGCAGTACCGCCGATGTGGCAAAGCTCCTCAAAGCTCCGATAATACTGATTATTGATGCTTCTTCCATGTCCCGAAGCGCAGCAGCTTTGGTGCATGGATTCAAAACCTATGATCCTGAGGTGAGTCTTCAAGGTGTCATTCTAAATCGCGTTAAGTCACCAGCCCAGGAAAAAATAATCCGAGAGGCCCTTTTAGAACTTGAAATCCCTGTACTCGGAGTCCTGCCGAAAGAAACGTCACTTCACCTGCCTGAGCGGCATTTGGGATTAATTCCCGTTGGAGAAGGTGGCTTGCTGGAAGGATTCATTGAGTCCCTCTCCGAATTTATGCAAAAGTACCTTGATCTTGAGCAGATCGAAAAAATCATGCTGCAGGCTCCTGATTTTCCAGATACCACTCAAGCTGACATTAACAATTACAATGATAATTTATCCTTTGGCTTTAATCGCGGTATCGATGCCTTAAACCATATCGGCACGATTAAGAATAGTAATCCGGATCAGGGTGAATCTGGATACGCAAATCGTAAGGGTCACTTGGACCTGAAGGTATCCGACCATAAATTTCGTTTAGGGTTAGCTTGGGATGAGGCTTTCTTATTTTATTACCAGGATGCTTTGGACCTTGCCGAAGGCCTGAACTGTTCTCTTATGCCCTTTAGCCCATTGCATGATCAGGCTCTGCCGGACGACCTGGATGGAATCTTTCTCGGAGGTGGTTTTCCCGAGCTGCATCTCCAAGAGTTGAGTGATAATATTCCCTTTCTTGACTCCCTGCGCGGCTTTGCGGCAAGCGGGAAACCCATTTATGCGGAATGCGGCGGCTATATGTACCTGGGGAAATCGATCACAAGTTTTGAAGGAACAGAACTCCCTATGGCCGGTCTCATTCCCATGAAAGCAGAAATGACGAAACGCTTGCAAGGTATAGGTTATCGCAGAGGCGTTTTCAGAGAAGATAATTTTCTTGGACCCAGGGGAACCGTGGTGCAGGGTCATGAATTCCATTACTCACGAGTTACCTACGAATCAGAAGTTCCGACGGTTTACGAACTGTTTAAAGGAGAACAACCAGATCGCCTAGAGGGATATGTGCGGGACAATCTTGTGGCTTCTTACCTTCATCTCAACTTTGCCGGACAACCTGAATTAATGCAGCATTGGTTTACCTCTCAACGGAGGGGATGATTAAAATGATTACAGTCTACACGGGTCAGGGCAAAGGAAAAACTACATCAGCGATCGGGGACGCATTATTAGCCAATTCCGAAGGTAAAAAGGTTCTCATGGTGCAATTTCTAAAGGGGAGTACGTATAGCGGCGAGCTTATGGCTCTGAATCGGTTGGGGATTCCCCTTGTTCAGTTCGGTGTAGGATGTCGTTGGTCGGGAATGATTCGCACCGGATTGAAGCATTGTACGGGATGTGGTGAATGCTTTCGCCAAAATCGCGACCCGGAGATCGCCAATGAACTTGTCAATATGGCCTGCGATTATGTCATTAAAGAAGCTAAAAGTAATTGCTATGACCTCATTATTTTAGATGAAGTCAGTCATGCTCTGAATAAAGGTTTTCTAAGCTTAAATCGACTGCAGGAACTTCTTTCAGCTAACACTCATATGCGCTGGATTCTAACCGGCAGGGGAATGCCCGAAGCAATAGAACCTTGGGTAGATTCCTGGTGGGACTTAAACTCAATTAAACATCCTTTCGCTCAAGGGGTACACAGTCGTAGGGGGATTGAATATTAATGAATTTCTCGGTCGGTTTAGCCCGGTGTCCGGGAACATGCGGGGAATGGGTACAAGGGGCTCACGGTGGAGTCCCATTTCTTGTCGATTGTCCCATCGATCGCTTTGCGGAGATCAAAGTGACCCTTAACCCGCTTAGCGGCCAATGGGATCTCCCTATACAAAAAACGAAAGTTCTTCAGGTATTGGAATTGCTCAAGGAAGATTTGGGCTTGAAAACGTTAGGTGGGCAAGTCGAATTTCTTCAGCAGCTTCCGGAAGGGAAAGGAATGGCCAGTTCAACGGCCGATATTTCAGCTGCTGCCGCAGCACTTTTATTGGCTTTAGATCAAAATCCTGCTCCTGAGCAAGTGATGAAATTAGCTCTACGCATAGAGCCAAGTGACAGTGTGATGTTTCCCGGAATTACTGCCCTTGAACATGTTCAAAGACATAACTATCGCTTTCTGGGATCTTCCATACCCGCTTTGTTTTTAGCTCTGGATTGGGGCGGTTCAATCGATACTAAAGCCTTTAATGCCCGCCCGGGACTCGGAGAACATTACCGTCGTTTTGAAGGTACGATTCAAAGAGCCTACAAATTAGCTTTGGAAGGAATTGAGCAGGGGGATATCGAAAAATTAGCTGCATCTGGGACAATAAGTGCTCAATGCAATCTTGAGATAAATCCTAAACCTCAATTTAAACCGTTTCTTGATTGGGTTCTGCAAAACGGTGGCTTAGGCGTGGTAACAGCTCACAGCGGAACGTTGCTGGCCGGAATTTTCCCAGCCTCGGAATCCGTTGAACGGGTACTTCGCAGCCATCTGCAGCGTGAAGTTCAGCAACGATTCAATCCTGTTTATCTCGATGTCTTTAACAGCCATCCTGGAGGAATTATAACCAAGAATCTAAAGTATACAGAAAATGCGGGGTGACATCATCGTGCACGGCGGTAATCTTAGAAAAGCTCAGGAAAACTATGGCTTACATGACTTTATAGATTTGTCGGCAAATATTAATCCTTTCGGACCTCCACAAAGAGTATGGGAGTCACTAGAAGAAGGTCTAAAGGAAATTGTAAGCTATCCTGATCCCGAATGTCTGGCCTTGAGAACAGCTCTTGCAAGTCATACACGTCTGCCTCTTGAGGAAATAATGGTCGGTAACGGTGCCGGGGAATTAATCTTTACCATCGTGAATGCCCTAAAACCCCGCAAAGTAGTTATCCCGCTGCCAACCTTTAGTGAATACGAACGAGCAGCTCGATCGGTGGGAGCTGAGGTGTGTTATATCACTTTGGGAGCAGAGGGCTGGAACGGCTGCCATTTAACTAAAGAACAATGGTCCGAAACGTTAAAGGACTGTGATCTTTTATTTCTATGTTCTCCTCATAATCCTACCGGTACTGTCTTACAACAGGATTCCTTTGAACAAATTCTTAAGCTGTGCGCAGTGATGGATTGTAAAATTCTCTTCGATGAGTCCTTTTTTGATTTTTTACCATCTGGACAGTATACGTCAGCTCGCACTTATTTAACCAAATATCAACATCTCATTGTTTTATATTCCTTAACGAAGTTCTACAGTATCCCCGGATTGCGTTTAGGGGCTGCTTTTGCTGATCGATCACTGTTAGCCCAATTTGAAGGATTTCGCGATCCGTGGTCGGTTAATGCCCTTGCTCAAAAAGCCGGGATTTCAGCGCTTGAGGATCTTACATATTCTCAAGATGTACGAAATAAGATCGAAGAAAGCCGATCCTATTTTTATCACGAATTTGAAGCGGCTTGTTTTCCTTATCTAAGGATTTATCCCACTACAGCGAATTTTGCTTTGATTGAGGTTCTAGACTCTTCCATTTCCAAATTAATCCCTTATCTTGGGAAGAGAGGAATTCTTGTACGTGATTGCCGCAATTTTACCGGTTTGAAGGGGGATTTTATGAGAGTTGCCATTAAGGATATCTCAGCCATGCAGAAATTGATTGAAGCTCTTAAAGGTTTCTATCTATAGTTAAAGTAATCTACCTAAGGTTCGTTCTCAATTCAATAATGGTTGGGAAACTGGAAACATGTTTTATTTACAGGATTCTTCATGTAATTGGGATTAATCCTTAATCTTTAATGCTTGTTTATTTAATATCAAAATTTATAGAGTTTAAAGTTAATGTTAAAAGTAGAATTTCAAATGAAATGGTTTAATTGGTATAAAAACGTTTTAAAACCATAAATCTTCAGCTTGGAATTAAGTTATAATGTGTTATACTGTGCAAGTAATATTCAAACGGGGGCGTTTTAGACTCGCTCGGGGAAGCGATAGCAAAGGTTGCGCGTCGAGATTCCACCTGGTCTCGTTAAACGGTGGACACAAATAGTTAACGAAGATAATTTCGCTCTAGCTGCCTAAGTGCCGCTAGCATCCTTCCTTCTGACCTACGGTGAAGGGTCAGGGTGTCAAATTAGTAGGACGCTCTAATGTCAATGCTCGGAGACATTAGCTAAGATCATCGAGCTAGCCTGAAATGAATCCTTGCCTTTAGGAGTCATGAGTGGCGAAATTTAAAATAAAGGATACACGCGTAGACGCTTTTGTGGCCGCTCTTCGATACAGGGGTGCAATTCCCCTCGCTTCCACCATAATTTGTCTAAAAACCCGCTATTCATGCGGGTTTAACTGTTTTTATAGAGGCTTTTTGAGCCTGATTTTTTAACCAAAAAACATAAAAAGAAGGCCCTTAGGCCTTCATTGCAGCTACTAATTTCTCAGTTCCTACCATGTTAATGGCTCTTTTTAAATTATACGCAAGAAAATTTAGCCCCAGCTTGCCTGTGGCTTTTTCTATGTCCTTACATAGAAGATAGTGGGCTCCGTGGTACCATTTAACCGTCCCAAAGGGATGCTCTGAGAGCATAATCGCAGCTTTTGAGTCGGTATGTCGTCGCGTATATGTAAAACCACTTTCTTTTTGCTCCGTCGTTTTAGAGCCGAGAAGGTATTGTAGGGCGTTTCTGAAGCCGGGTACACCTGCAACTGCCCGTCGCTGTGCCATACATCAGAACCGGTGCATACTTCGTGGTGGGTCCATATCTAACGACCATGTAATCTCTCCTCGACGTGCAGCGATTGGGACATTTTCGGCAGGCCAAACGGTTCTGGTAACTAGCACTACCTCCTTTATGGCTGCGTACTTTGGTTAACGTATTACCCATCGGACAAGTAACCGTATCATCGGAATTACGGGCAAAGCAACTGACCTGGTTCTGCTCCTGAACTTCAATATCAAGAATCGTATGTTCGTAAAATGTGGGCAAAACTCCTGCCTTAAGGCAGCGCCCAATATCCTGAGGCTTCTTGGACCTGCGCTCTTGCTCTGTAATCGTAGCCCTTATCAGCTGCGACATGAATGGTTTCAACCTGCAGAATATCCTTACTTTGTTGGGCCATCGTAGTGAGGCTGTTGTAATCGTTGCAGGAGTTCGTGACTTCATACTCAGCAATTAGATGACTGGTTTGATCAACTGCGGTCTGGACGTTATAGCAACAAGCAAAACCGTCTTTGGTTCTCATCATTCTTGACTGGGGGTCTGTGGTCAGAAGCTGCGTTTCACCAGTTTCCTTCAATTCCGTCAAATAGCCTTGATACGTTTCTTTACGCTGTTTCAGTTCGGCTAACTTCTGTTTAATTTCTTCGGATGTATAACCGGATGGTTTCTGATCATGCTGATCAGCATGATCAAGTTCGTTCAGGTAGTTGGTAATGTTCTCCTCAATTCGCAGGAGTTTCATAGTTAAAATTTCTTCGTTATACATTTTCTTGCGCCCATTAACTGCCCGGAATTTCGAACCATCTACGGCAACGAGTTCGCGCTCGTAGAGTTTCAGGTCAATACATACTTTGACGAAGGCCTTAAAGACATGTTTAATAGCCTTGGCATTGTTTTTGCGGAAGTCGGCAATGGTTCGGAAATCAGGGGTTAAGCGGTTGAGCAGATAGAAAAGCTCAATATTGCGTCGGCATTCGATCATCAGTCTGCGGCTGGAACGGATGCGGTTAAAATAGCCGTATATGTAAAGTTTGAGTAGGTCCTTGGGATCGTAGGGAGGTCTACCGGTGTTCGCTGGTGTGGTCCTAAGAAATTTTAATTCGTCCATGGTAAGTTGGTTGACGAAGGCATCAATGACTCGAACAGGGTTATTTTCGTCTACAAGTTCTTCTAGAGTTATTGGATAGAGATGCATCTGGTTCCGACTTTCTCCGCGAATAAATCCCATAGAACTACCCTTTTTCAGATGAAATCGAGCTTATTTGGATATTATATCATATTTATACATTATATGGTTAATTATTGTGACTTTTCGACAATCTGACCAATGGCACACCTAACATATCGAACTTGACTTTAATGTTAATATTAAGCTTTTTATCTTCAGAGAAAAAGAAGACCTTAATAGTATCAACATATTCTTGAATGACGGTCTTTTGATCTTTTGGATTGTCAGATAAAAGGCTGGTTTTTCTATTTTCCAGGACTTTTATAATCGCCTCATCATCAATTTCTGGAGTTCGCTGGATAACTTCAATTTGAGCCAATTGAGAAGTAAGGAAGTCCTTCTTTTCATTGGCTTCTTTTATTTTTGCCGCCAAGATATTTCGATCAAGAATACCATCCCAAATAGCATCGATCCAGTTGTTTATCTTAGAATCAAGAGTGGCAATTTTTTCTTTAAGTGGTGTAAGGGCAGCTCAATAGTTTTGCAGCGAAGTTGGTTAAGTGAAAGTTAAAAAGGAGGGATAAAATGTTAACCGGATTAACGTTACATCTCTACCCAACCAAACAGGAAATGGACAACGCTAAAAATGGCGTTAGCACAATTGTTGCTTGGTCTAAAGGGAAACAGTCCAAAGAGGCTACCTACCATATCAGTGCATCAGCCGATATTTGCGACATTCTGGATGGAGAAGTCAGGATTAATATTATCAAAACTGATGGAGAACTTGAAAAAATGTCGGCAAAATGGGGACTGCTATTGGGAGCAGAGTTGGAAAAGGTATTTTCGAAATTCTCCTAGTTTGTGAAAACGTTGGTATTGA
Source organism: Desulfosporosinus sp. FKB (assembly GCF_002196705.1). GTDB lineage: Bacteria > Bacillota > Desulfitobacteriia > Desulfitobacteriales > Desulfitobacteriaceae > Desulfosporosinus. The sequence goes on along the minus strand of NZ_NADJ01000011.1, from coordinate 9,596 downwards.
AAGAAGGTGAAAGAGATTGGAAAAAAGGGCATGAAACAATTCGAGATATGGAGGAAAAATTCACTGCGAAGGATGTACCTGAAAACCGTATGAGGATCCTGCAGGATATAAACAAGAAAAAAGAAGAGATTGCTTCAAATTTTGTAAGCGTTCTCTGCCAAGAACAACTTACCGTCAACGAAGCAATCTCGATATTAAAAAGTGCTGAACTAATTATCATGCAGTCTAAATTTACGACTTAATCTGGTTTCTCAGGTTTCGGTTTCTTTGGCTTGTAAGTAGCGTTTGGGTAGAGTCATTCAATACTCTTATCCGCATCTTTTCCCCTAATGAGCACCTAGTATTCGCGTTAGCTCCTGCTAAACATGCAAAACTGATTTCCCCATAGGATTTACAGATATTGATATTATGACAATACTGTTTATAAACATGTTTTCCTTTTTCATCTTGCTCAATTGGATCGGACAGATTGCTGCCTATCAAAATCATTGATTTCATCTCCTTACTGTATGGATTGGCTTGTCTAAACAATTATCAACTTCGACGCAAAAAAGGAATATTCTTGTAAATATTTAGCGAAAGTGAGGGGAGGAAAGATAAAAGTAGCGCGTATATTCCCGCGAATCACCAAAGTAATCACAGTTTCTGGATGTCGTTGACATCAGTGACGAGGAGTTTCTGTAATCGCTTGATACGAGTCGATATTTGTTAATACGTCAACTGGTTTGACGCTTACGAATCAAAAACGTTTCTGGCGGTAAATCTCGTTCGAATACAGTCCTAGTCTTTAACTGCCTGGGATTTATTTTTCGTTGCAATATGCGTAACAATTATTAACTACGCCGATAAAAACATTTCTAGAAAATGAGCATGGTATTTCTTTATTATGTGTTAATAAGAAAATAGTGGAAAGTAACACAAAGTGTACAAGTTACATAGTATAAAGTAACACTCGGAGGTTAACGAATTTGTTAGAAAACGCTGCAGGTGTAGACGAAAGACCAAGTTCAACGTTTACGGTAAAGATATCTAACGATAATATCATTAACGGAACAATTCAAATTAAAGGATTTTTCCGTAGCGGAATCATAAAGTCATGTACAAAGTTTCGACTTGGGGAAAAGATGCAATTGGGAACCTTAATACGGCTCATCGAGTTGAAGTTGAAGCGGTTAACCAATTAATAGACAATCCTAAAAAACTACTTATGGAAGGAGATGTGTTTAATGGCTATTCTACAATTAACTACCGGAGTGATTGAAAATCCAATGAACTCAAGTGGAATTAGACCAACTAAACAGATTATAATAGCAGTCAAAAATGATAGTATATTACCTGTTATAATTACAATTAATGGGTTTTTCATTACTGGAGCGCCAGTGCCTTCGGGAACGCCACAGAACCCGCATGTGACTACACTGTATGTCCTCAAACAGTTTATTTTGAATCCAACTGGGGTTAGCCCGGATGTATTTAAAGAAATCGATTTTGCGGACTTAGATGAACTTGAATTTCAGTTCACCATCGACTTCGGCCTGCTCGCCATCGCCCCTGGTGTAGAGATCTCCGTCTGGGGAATAGATGCTGCTGGGGATTTGGTCGCAGCTCATCGCTTGGTACCGGCAGAAATTAGTCAAATAGTTCCTTAAGGAATAACAGGAACAGTTTTCCAGCTGGTAATGTCATTCCACTTAGGAATGCCTCTGGTATAGCGTTTACCCTAGTCACTACACTCGAGGTTGGTGACAATTGACTATTGATAGATTGATTAATTAATTAATTAATCTCTAACTAATATAATCCACAGAATAAATAGGTGAGCTAAAGTCCCTTGGTAACGCCAAGGGACTTTTTGGGCAGAAAGTATTTAGTTTTGGGGTGTATTAGTTCAAATGATTGCCTCATCATGATATATGGGAATTACAGTTTCATATTTGTTTTTTGTTAAGTGTTTTTTTTGGCTCAAGCTAAAATTGACGATGAAAAGTATTTGGCGTTATACTCAATTTAGGTAATCGAATGGACTAGGATCTATAAGTAAACGTCAAGTGCTTGATATAAGCGGCTTTAGCGTGTTGGTAGCGTCAGCAGGACTCGAAATCGAGTAGTTTTCCAAATTAAGAAGCGTGGGTTTGGGTGGGTATGCCTCGCTTCCACCAAATGAGTACTCAATAATTGATACAATTTTTGAACATACGAAGTCCAGCATTGCTGGGCTTTTCGGCGTTTATAGGTTGTTTAAGCATCGTTTTGTGCGGTGCTATTTCTATTTCTGCATATAAATTATTTAAAAATGCACCCCCCTTTTCGTGTAGAGACCCATCTTGTGGAAATTAAAAGGTTTAACAAAGGTCTCTTTATACAACCCTAGCTCTAACTAAATTAACTCGAAAAGTTGCCGATAAAATTACTAAAAGTTTTTAAGATTGATATAGGTAATAGGAAGGGCATTATAGAGTGTAGAATCACATATATTCAAAAGTTTAAAAACTATCGGCAACCGGCAACCGAGAGATGTGGAGTAGTGAAAGATGGTGGAGATTATTTCGTTATACTTTATGGGGCTGATATTTTGCCGTGGACGCAGCACGTTGAGAGCATCGTTCGCCTCGAAAGAAAACACAACACTAAATATGGAAAAACCAAGTGGTGTAGCCACTATATATAGTGGTCTTGGTCAAAAAATCATGTGTTTCTCTGTACTGCAAGAGTAGTGTGGGGAAACATTTTTTTACGGTTTTTGCATCAGAATTATGAAACTCCGTTACTTTGAACCTTAGGAGTATGTCGGAAAATGCGAATTGAATTTAGAAATTATTTGGATAATAGATTAGAAGAACAATGGTTTTATCAAAGCACATAGAGAACCTATAAGGGAGAACTAACTATGGAAACCATAGAATTATTTGGAGCATTGCAAGCCCGTTTTGAGAAAAACATGAACCGCCATAAAGGTCTTGAATGGACTAAAATTCAAGCAAAGTTGGAAGCTAATCCAGAAAAACTGTGGGCACTGAATGAAATGGAAAGAACCGGTGGTGAACCGGATGTTGTTGGTTTTGATGAAACGACGGACGAATACATTTTTTATGATTGTTCAGCGGAAAGTCCTAAAGGCCGCAGAAGTATTTGTTATGACCGTGAAGCGCTGGAGTTAAGGAAAGAACATAAACCAGAAAATAACGCTCTTGATATGGCTGCTGCCATGGGCATTGAACTTTTAACAGAAGAACAATACCAGGATCTACAGAAACTTGGGAAATTTGATACGAAATCATCGAGCTGGGTAAAGACCCCTGCTAATATTAGAAAACTCGGCGGAGCCATCTTTTGTGATCGTTGTTATGACACCGTGTTTGTGTGCCACAATGGAGCAGAATGCTACTATGCTGGCAGGGGTTTTCGTGGCTCGCTAAGGATGTAACCTAGAAGAGTTGCTCCTATAAAGCGCGCGTTTAAACTCCGCATAATGTCTCCTTTTCTTCAAATGTATTCATTTATCAAAAAGGAGGTTTGATGTTAATGAGTATATTTACAGAGCTAATAATCAGAGGGGTCCTCGTTATTGCGTTAAATGATAGTATTATACTTTACGTGGTTAAAAAGCGTTCTACTCCAATAACTATTCCTTTAATTTTAGAAATAACTATAGTAACTAGTGTCGCATTAGTAATTAACATTTGGTATTGTCTTAAGAAGAATGGAATAATTTAAAATAAAACATTTAGAAATCATGACAAGACGCATTCTTCTGATAAACGTAACAAGTTGAGTTCCACTTACCTCATTTGTTACCAGTAGTCCCCAGTGCAATGAACTCCATAAGATCCAATTAAGTAGTGTTAAGGAGGAGCTTGTTATGCAAAAAATTGTTCCGCATTTATGGTACGACACGGAGGCCAAAGAAGCGGCCCTGTATTATACCAGTTTATTTGACCAATCGAAAATATTGGATGTAACAGTTATGGAAAACACCCCATCAGGTGACGCGGAAAGTGTAAGTTTTGAGTTAGCCGGACAGCAATTTAAGGCGATTAGTGCTGGCCCTTTCTTCAAATTCAACCCATCTATTTCCTTGATGGTCGCTTGCTACTCAATAGAAGATGTGAATACCCCTTTAGTAAGCGGTATAGTTGGGTACAGGACCGGTACGGTTAATCCTGGCAGTTAATGCTTACCGATCATGGACAAAGCGTTCAAAAGATTTATACCCAACTTGCTTTTCTCAGATGAATCATGCGGGAAAGCTGAAGAAGCTGTAAGGTACTACACTGGGTTTTTGAAAAATCAGAAATAGGGACAATCAGCAGATACAAAGAAGGAGAGGCAGAGTCACCAAAGGCAAAAATAAACTATACTGCCTTTAAACTGAACGGTATTGCTTTTTCTGCGATGGACAACGGCTTTGATGTAGATTTTGGCTTTAATGAGGCATTTTCACTCATGATAAACTGTAAGGACCAGAAGGAGATTGATTACTTCTGGGACAAGCTCTCTGCTGTACCTGAGGCTGAGCATTGCGGTTGGGTTAAGGACAAGTTTGGAGTATCGTGGTAAATTGTACCTGCGATAATGGATGAGATGATGAAATTTGGTGACAGAGAACAATTACAGCGAGTGACAGAGGCGTTCCTGAAAATGAAGAAATTCCATCATAAGCTTTGCAAAAAGCTTATGATGGAATTTAAGGTGTAACACTAAGATAACAGTTAGAATACCGGTCGACGTGTATAATCAAAGGATTAACAATCGATAAGGAAAATGCAACTGGCCAATAGTTTTAGTTGCATTTTAGTGTATAGATGTTCATTTTAGATTCGATCCGTCCCTTTTCCCACACAACACACGTGAGGGGGCAGGAAAAACGGCCCCACAAAAGGGCTATTTGGTAGTCCTGATTTTTGTATCATCTATGGAAATACTAATTAATGATTAATGGGGAGGGATATATACGTGTCTGAATTGGATAGAATTACAAACCAAATCAAAGAATTGCGTTCAAGCACCATCGAAGTACAAAAGAATAATTCCTTTACTGATCCTGAAACAGTAGCAGCATGCCACGAATTACATACCGCCTTAGATAGATATCAAGGAATACTTACGAGGATAATGGAGGACAGATAATTGAGATAAAGTGGTCTTCGATTATTGTGCTCGGGGCAAGAAAACGTTATTTTGGGAACATGTACCCATGAACACACCACGTGGAGACCGTTGTTTGTTTAAGAAAACTCACAGTCTGAAAGCCGCTTGTAGAGCGGCTTTCAGAAATAGGGTATAAATTGTGTAACAATTGAATAGGACTACCCTTGAGACTGTTATGAATATAGAAAACAGTTAGGGCTAAGAATCGCCAGATTGTTCCATATTTTGATGGAGGGTCTGGCGTTTGATATTTATTCGACTGAGAAAAGAGGGATTTTAACCCAATATCTTAGAAGGAATTTCTACAAAAATGCTGAATATTTAGGGTGAGTTATCTTTAGGGGGCTTGAGAAAGCAAAAGATTTCAGTTAGATGAACTGTATAGCCTGGAATTTTGCTTACATTTCGGAGGAGATTTAAATGGATAAAAGAATAAATATATTTATTAGCTATAGTTGGGAGGAAGCTGGTAATAAGGAATGGGTTAACAAGTTAAAAAATGATTTGTTAAGTGAAGAGCGTTTTAATGTGATTTTAGACCAACGTGAATTTGGGGATGGGACACAGAATAAAGATAGGTTTATTGTTGACAACATACTTAACTCAGATTTTATTATCGTTATTTTGACTCCGTCTTATGTCTACAAGGCAAATAAGAAAGACGATGGAACTGGAATTACCGTTAGAAGTGGCGTTGAAATTGAAACAGAGTACATAATGATGAGAAAGCACGAAGGATATAAATGTATAATTCCAATTTTGCGCGTAAAAGAAAAAGATGGCAAAAACATACCAGGGTATTTAAAAAATTTAGATTATATAGATATGTCTTCCGATAAAATTTATAATAGTGCTCTCAATGCTATGAAGAGTAAAATATTATGCCAAGATAATACTGCTCAAAATTCTATTGAAACATATAGCCAAAGAAGTGATTTTGATGGGAAAAGTAATATGGATTTTGGTATCTTATTTAGCTTTGAAGAAATTCCTGTTCGAGTAAGTCTTTGTTTAACTTATAAAGGCACAAAAATTACATTGGAACATCAACAGGTAATGCATATTTTTAAGACCTTAGCAAGAGGAGAAGTAAAAGCTGATGATATATTGCAAGAAGATAAAATTATGTTCAATTGCAAATATTTCTCGCTTGAGTTAAATACAAAATATTATAAAAAATTAATTAATGAGTTAAGAGAAAATATGGAAAAATACTGTAAAAGGGTAATTGAGTTTGAAGCAAGATTTGAAACACATTCCTTTGATACATTTAGAAATGATTATTCATTCAGTATTGTAACCGTAAAAAGATCATTTTGGTATAAAATGCTTGAAACCTCTAATTATTATGACTGGGATAATGGGAAAACAGAGTGGCATATCTTCCAAAAGAACGGTGGATATGTTCACGTTTTTTCACCGGTAGTTTCCAATAATAATAATTATAACCCTGGGGAACATGCTAGTTTTTATGCCGTAAAGAGTGATAATATTAATTCGGATGATGTTGTTATTTTCATAAAAATAAGTGATATTTTGAACTCAAATTTTGGAAATCCTTGCAAAATAAATAGAAGAGATACGTGGGGAATTCGAACAGCTCGGGATTGGATGATTTATGATTTTATACCTTTCGTTTGTAAAAAAAACCATATTGATATAACAACAGTTTTAGATTCTATTAGTAGAAATGAAGAAGATATTATTTCGAAAATGCAATACTTTTATATGAGATCTAAAGCTAGTGTTACATTTGAAGAACTTAAGAACTTACGAGATGCATTAGCTTATTGCTTGGAAAAAGAATTTCCAAGTAAAGATTTTAATTATATTACGTCAAAACTAAGCATGGACGGATTAAACCTTAAAGAACAGCCTCACGTAGTAGCGGGGGCCATACGTGATTATTTATACACTAATAAATTTGAAAGTTACATAAACAATAATAATTATAATTGTTCAAAAGCTGATGATTTTTTAAGGTGTTTAATGGTATTTACAGATAGTAATAGCTCCTATAAGATTTGCCATGAGGACTTCATATTTGTAAAGAATTTATTAAAGAGCCTAATCGAAAAAATGAATAAGGTCGAATTGATAGAGAAATATGACTTTTAATATTAGATGATAATAAAAGTTATTCACATTGTACTTTTAAAAATATTTGTGATGAAAAACATGTATAGGCAATGCTAGATTATTTGATAATCTAGCATTTTTGGTTTTTTAAAATTAATTTTGCTATCGAGAAGGAAGTGAAGGAAAAATGAGGAATGTATAGTGAATAATAGAGAAAGTTTGGAGTTGGAATAAGTGGACCAATCTATTCAAGAATTTATAAGGACTTATTCTCGTGCAATAGAGGAATCGAATGCAGCAATTTTTGCTGGTGCAGGACTTTCTAAACCAGCTGGCTATGTGAACTGGAAAGAGCTATTAAGAGATGTTGCTTTAGACCTTAATCTAGATGTAGAAAAAGAGAGCGATTTGATTGCGATTGCACAATATCACGTTAACGAGAATGGTGGTCGAGGTAAGATAAATCAAGTCCTCTTAGACGAGTTTACAAAGGATTGTGCTATTACTAAGAACCACGAGATTTTATCCAGACTACATATTAAGACTTACTGGACAACGAATTATGATAGCTTGATAGAGGAGTCCCTTAAAGTTTTAGGAAAAAGACCTGATGTCAAAAGAACAGTAGAGAATCTAGCCGTAACAATGCCTAATAGCGATGCAGTAGTATATAAAATGCATGGTGATGTTATCTTCCCTAACGACGCAGTTTTAACCAAAGATGATTATGAGGGATACAACCTAAAAAGGCAGCTATTTACTACCGCCTTACAAGGTGATTTGGTATCAAAAACATTCCTGTTTATTGGATTTAGTTTTGATGATCCAAATTTGGGATACATCCTTAGCCGTATCCGGATATTATTGGGTGAGAACCAAAGACCACATTATTGCTTTATGAAAAGAGTATTACGCGAGGAATTTGAAACTGATAGCGAGTACATATATGCACAGACTAAACAGGATCTCAGAGTTAGGGATTTAAAACGTTATTGTATAAAACCTCTTTTAGTTAACGAGTACTCTGAAGTAACTGAAATTTTATTTCAAGTGCAATTAATGCTTAAACGCAAAAATATCTTTATATCTGCTAGTGCTTCAGATTTTGGGACATGGGGACAGCAGAGAGTATTTTTATTTGCATCTAACTTAAGCAAAGCAATTATTAACAATGGTAACGATTTAGTTACTGGATTTGGATTAGGGGTTGGTAGTTGTGTTATTTCGGGTGCTTTAGAGGAAATATATTCAAAAGGTTTAGGAAAGCCTGAAAAGCGATTGAAGGCGAGGCCATTTCCACAGATAACCGTTGGAACGACCCCTTTGACTGAGTTATGGACTAAGCATCGGGAAAGCATGTTAACTAACGTAGGAGTAGCCATTTTTATATTTGGTAACAAGTTTGATGACAATGGTAATGTGATCCTAGCGAATGGTATGTTTGAAGAATTTGAGATTTCTGTGAAAAATGGTACGATACCTATCCCGGTTGGAGTTACGGGTTTCGCCGCTCAACAATTATGGCAAAAAGTATTAGATAATTTTGAATCATATATTCTGAGGCCGGAGCTAAAATCATTGTACAAACTTCTAGGAGATTCCAATATTCCAGACTTGGAAATTATTAAAGCCATTATTAATATAATTAACAAGTTATAAGGGGGATTATTGGATGGGACGTAAGATATTTATATCTTATAAATATGCAGACGATGATGTGTACAATATTACAGATAGTTCTAATGGTTGTACAGTTAGAGATTATGTTGACAAAATTGAAGATACAATCGATAGTTCTGACCACGTTTATAAGGGGGAGTCTGATGGAGAAGATCTTTCACTGTTAAGTGACGAAACCATTTGGGAAAAGTTGAAAAATAGGATATATGATAGTACTTTAACAATCATAATGATTTCTAAAAATATGAGAGATGCTTTGAAAGCTGATAAAGACCAATGGATTCCAAGAGAAATTTCATATTCATTAAAAGAAGTGTCAAGAGTAAATAGTAGTGGTCAGTCAGTAACGAGTAAGACAAACGCAGTTTTAGCTGTAGTTATACCAGATCAAAGTGGGTCATATACGTATTACACATATGATAAAGGTTGTTGTCCATCTAAATGTAGGGTGCTTTTAACATATAAGATATTTGATATTATTAATAAAAACATGTTTAATTTAAAAAATTCAGAAACAAATGATTGCAACGATGGTTCTAAGGTTTATTATGGTGATAGTAGTTATTTAAGTTTCGCACCCTGATAGGAGTTATTTCCCGGCGGAAACTTGGTCACCAGTTTGAGTTCTTGCATCTTAACTCAGACAATTCCATTGGAATTTTACTGTTTAACAAGCTTTATCAAGCATT
>NZ_NADJ01000010.1 GCF_002196705.1 Desulfosporosinus sp. FKB | reverse complement strand
CATACTTAATTTCTCTGAATTGAGTATTTTATGCAAGTTCTATCCGTGATAAGTTCTTTTGGTAAGTTAGCAATTCTATGAAAACAAGAGGAAAACAACGAAAAATTAAATTAATATAGGGAGATAATGAAAATAAGTCCAAACAAAGTTGAAATCGAAGAAGCTGCCGATTTGCTAGTGAACCGCTATAGTGTTTCTAGTCAGTTACTTGGGCAACTTTTTGGGGTGGAATCTAGGGATCAAGCAAACGGCATATTGAAGAATCTTGGCCACTCTACTTTAACCAGGATGGAACTAGCGAAATTATTGATTTTTAGAAAAGGGTCTGCTCTTTTTAGTGGAAGTTCTGAAGAAGTGAAAAAGCTTAGAAAACATTTGCTATCTCAACTAGATACAAAAGACTTAAGAATTCTTTTTGAAAAACATGCCAGTACTGATAATTCAATTAATAGCCCCTCATTTATGATTACTCCACTTGTAAACAAAAAGTGGCATCCAAATGGTAAATGGTCAACAGACTTTGTTAAATTGCTTGGATTTCCTGACATACTTGCAGGTGTAAAACAAACGAAGAATCTACCAACAATCACAGATATTGAGCCTTTGTCTCCTGTTCCAAAACTTGTAGAATTCCAGCAAAATCTTAAAGAAAAAATGTTACAAGTTTTAAACAATGAAGGAAATAGAACACGTTGTATTGTAACATTGCCTACCGGTGGGGGGAAAACTCGAGTTGCAGTTGAATCTTTTATTGATTGGATGCAACCTAGATTTTCAGAAGGCAAATATTTGGTTTGGATTGCTCAGAGTGAAGAACTTTGTGAACAAGTAATAAGTTGTGTCCAGCAAATGTGGGGTAGTAGAGAATTTGTTAGCTCCTTAAGGATTTATAGATTTTATGGTGGACGTGATGTTCCTAATGAGGAATTGCATGGAGGTGTGGTGGTTTCCAGTATACAGCAACTTCATAGCCGTATTAAGTCCGACGATAAGGCATTAGATAAAATATTAATAAATACTGGAGCCATGATTATTGACGAAGCTCATAGGGCTGTCTCCGCAATGTATGATAATTTGCTGAATGAAGCAATAAGGCTTAAGGGTGAAGAGCTATTTCCTATTTGTGGGCTATCTGCTACTCCGGGGAGAACAGGGATTAACAAACAGGATGAAATAACTAAGCTAGTTAATAGATTTCAAGCATATCTTATTGAACCAGATTTGGGAGAGGAATACAAAAATGATCCTTTGCGCTATTTTAGAGAAAACGGATTTTTAGCTTATGCAAAACATATTACATATCGTTCTGGTAAGGAGTATACACTGACTGACCAAGAAATCAGTCAAATATCTGTAGATTTTGATGAACACCTTGGACCATTGTTTTTGAAGAGGCTTGCTAAAGATAATGATCGAAACTTATTAATAATTAATAAGCTTTTGAGCATACCCAAAGGGAAGCCTACGCTTGTCTATGCATGTACGGTGGAGCAAGCTCATTTTTTGTCAGTGATATTGACTTCGGAAGGACGCCCAGCTGGAGCCATTTCTTCCGATACTCCGTTAACAATACGTAGAGGATTAATCCAGGATTTTAAAAATGGAAATATAGATTTTTTATGCAATTATGGTGTATTAACAACAGGCTTTGATGCTCCAAAGACTGAATGCATTGTCATTTGTAGGCCTATGACCAGTGCGATTTTGTATGAGCAGATTATTGGCCGTGGTGTAAGAGGACCCAATTTCGGTGGAACAAATGAATGTTGTGTAATTGATTTCTATGATAATATACACCGTTTAGGTCCATCCCTAGCATATGCGCGTTTCTCTGATTATTGGACGAGCGATGAAAATGAAAATTTTTAAACAAGGGGATCTGAGACAGCGCATAACTCTTGGAGGTTCACCAGTTTACAAAGGTTGCCATTAGATTTCATAGCTTTCTTGAAGCCGGAGAGTTTGGTACAGTCGCTATTTTCGGCTGGGAATACGTAGTCGGGAAGGGCATTGAATGTCAGCTTAGGAAGTTGGCTGGCAATAAGATGATAGCTGTCACCAAGGTTTAGGCCTCGTAGGCAGCTTTTTCAGCAACTTATCTAAATTTCTTTAGGATGAACTTAGGTAATGAGATATTCATTTTTTGGAAAATATTTAATTTTATATAGAATACAATGATGGCAGAGTTATAATGTATTTAGGACAGCTTGATGCAAATAATTTATCCATTCAGGTCATTAGATGATAAAAATTGTATGGTTTTGGGGCGTAAAGCGAGAGCATAATTGTAAAATTTTGATTAGGTAGCTATACAGCGAGAAGTAGGCATTTTGTTTAATAGGGACAAGCCCTTGCCCCCTTACGCTTACATGTAAGGTCTAGTCAGAGACTTGACATTGTGGCCAAGTTGGGAATAAGAAATAAGGCAATTTTTATTGTGAATTGGAACAGTTATACTTGATATTCGTTTTTGAAATAATACGAACCCTTGCTATAGGAGGAGAGAGTCTATGACATTCAGGGAAAAAATCGCAAGCCTACGCAAGGGGGCAAGTGAAGCGCAGTCTGCGTCTAAAATTATTGATAAACTCAAAGCACTTAAAGATAACAACAGCCCGGACACGTCGTACAGATGGATATGGGAATTGATTCAAAACGCCAAAGATGTCGTAAATGCAAGCGGTTCGGTTGATATTCAAATTACGTTTAGTGAAACTAATAAGATTATTGAATTCTGTCATAATGGTCGGTTGTTTACAACCGAAAACATTGTGTTTTTGATTGAGCAGGTTTCATCAAAAGAGCGTTCGCTGACTGATAAAATCAAAAAGAAGTCAACCGGAAAGTTCGGTACCGGCTTTTTAACTACTCATTTACTTTCTGAAAAAGTACAAATACACGGCTATTTACAAGATGAAGGCGAAAATCCTCGTTCTTTCAAGACGCTATTGGATAGAACCGGTCAAGACAAAGCATCCATAATGAAAGCTATAAGCGATAGCTGTGATATGCTTGATAATGGAGCAGAATGTAGGGTTGACGAGACTCAAATGAACACCAAGTTCATATACGAGCTTGATGAAATGGGGGTTAAGACAGCAATTTCCGGCTTGCAGAATCTTCTTGTTTCAATTCCGTATGTGTTTGCATTTGTCCAAGAATTAAATACGATAACCGTTATTACAGACAATTTCCGAAGAATAATAAAGAGAGAAAGAAAAGTATCCGTAGAGCTTGGATCGGCAACTGTTACTCATGTTTGCATGTCTACGACTAAAAACGGTGAAGAGACAATCGCAGATAGATATGTATTTATGCTTTCAAACGATTCAATTTCGATAGCAGCAGAAATTGAAATAAAAGATAGCGAGAAGCATTTATTAAAACTCCATAATAAACTGCCGCGTATTTTTTGCGATTTCCCGCTATTAGGAACCAATGATTTTGCTTTCCCGGTAGTAGTCAATAGCCCAATGTTTAACCCAACCGAGCCTCGTGATGGCATCCCTTTGGTTCATTCTGAGCGTGAGGGTGGCGATTCAAACGAAAACAAAAGCAGAATTACAAAAGCAATACCCCTCTATAACGCTATGCTCGATTATTTTGCGACGAAAGGCTACAAAGACTTATATAATATCGTTCGGATTGCGGAGCAACCAGAAAAATACTGGCTCGACGCAGAATGGGTTGAGCAGGAACTTATTCAACCCATTAAAGAGCATATTAAAACAACCGCTTTCATTCAAAATAGTTTGGGGAAAGTCTGTTCGCTTTGTGATGGTTGGGGAATCCCGAACATTTTTATTATGAAAGACGGAACACCTGAGTTTAGAAACAAGATCTGGGAGTTATCAAATAGACTGATGCCTGCGATGATGACAAAAAAAGACGAAATCGAGCATTGGTATGGCTCGTTATGGGGAGATTGTCGAACCTTCGGTATTATGGACTTAATATTGAAAGTTGAAGAATACGGCGATATTGGAACGCTTGAAAGCCAGCTTAAAGGCAACGCAATATCATGGTTGAATGAGCTAATAACACTTTTCTATTATAACTCTGGAACATTCATTGCGGAATTAGGACGTAATCCGTCCATTTTACCGAACCAACATGGTGTTTTCTTATCTTTGGACAAGATATACCTTGAAAACGGTATCGGGGACATGTACAAAAATATAGCTTTAATAGCAGGCATTGATTTTAGGGAGAGGTTGCTTGATAACCGCGTAACAAGGACATATTTGAAAGGCTTGCAAGAAATAAACCTAAACCATGTATTTTCTGAAATTCGTCAGGTTCAACTTGATGATGATGCAAGTGCCGAACTTTACAAGAGTATTATCAATCTTCGTGTGAATAAAAATGATAAGCAGATTGCGTTTGTTGAGATAGCAAGGTGCTTATACCCTGATGCTTTCAGTAAACCGATTAAGGTGTCTTATCTGAGCGATAGATTGCTTACTGAAGCTCTAAAATTTTGGAGAGAAAAGGTTTGTGCTGATTTTTGTGAATGTACCAAAATTGATGGTGCAATCGCACAGTATGGCTTTGGGTGCGAAAAAGAGGTCGTTGAATGGATTTCAGCATTGGCGAATCATCTAAAAAATTGCGAAAACGATAACTTGCTTGATAAATACGCTGTATTGCCTAACCAACACGGTATTTTTATGCGCAAAAGCGAAATCTTCCTTGATGATGGTAGCGTTGATGACATCTTGAAAGATGCATCCACGTATACAGGCGACGATGTAAGAGCAAAAATGCTGTTTGAGGGTATTTCACTTGATTTGCCTCTAAACAGGGTAGTATCGTTAGAAAGTGTGGCTCAGGCTATTACATCTTTTGTGCGGAGCAACAATAAATCCATCAGTAAACTGGGATACGAAATTTGGGAGACATTTAGAAACACTTCCATCTGGATTAGAAACCATCGTAATGATGCGAGAGTAAGCAAATGCTTCAAAGAGCTTATAGACAATTTCCATTGGTTCTATGACGACGAGGAAATTGCCGAGAGCATGGCAAAATCAGAACAGTATGACGAAATTTTGAAAAAATACAACATAACGGACATAAAAGAATTGGCGACTATTCTCGATTCTCATTCTGTCGCAAGTGCGACAGGGAGTGAAACTATCAGTATCTCAAAAGAATTGCTTGCTCAATGGGGCATAACATCAGAAGAAGAACTCCGTAAGGCTCTTGAAAAAAATGTCTTTGGTTCTGCTCAGATTCATCGCTCCACAAGTAGTGCCGAACTCTTTGATTATGTCAAATCCATTCTCAATCGTGCAAAAACCAACATCATCAACTATCTATATGTACATGACGATTATGAGTTTGATAAAGATAACATCCAGTTTATTGCGAATACAATTTTCAGAGTGCGTAAGCTAGGGCATGAAATTTATATCATAGCCAGACCTTCGGATTTCGAGCATGTAATTCTGTATTACGACACAGAAATAGATTTGTTAGAGTTCGATAAGGACTGCGAATTGTGGGTAGAGAATGGGGTTGACCCAGTTCCGAAGAAGATTACACTTGGGAGAATATTGAAGTTGACGGGGATAAACAAAATACCGTTAAGGAGCCTAAAAAATGTTGATTGAAAGAGATACCATCGGCAAATTGTTAGGCACTACATCTGCTAGAAATTTAGTCGGAATAGGTATGGAGCTAAAACCTTATGAATTAGCTTTATATATGCTTCAAGCGCTTAATCATTCCGAGGAATATGGTTATGTCGTGATGGGGGTCACGAAAACCATAGACAGTTATGCAATTGAAGGAGTAAGCTCCACGATTCACGAGCGCGCAAAAGAACCTATATCAACCGCTCTAAGCCTTATATCGCATGAAATTGAGGCGGAGTATGGGAATGTTTCCATTAATGGTAAAAATATTTTCATAATTATGCTGAAAAACAGTGAAGAAGCCCTTTCTTTGGGATTCACAAAAGACCTCGACTCACAAGGTGCTTTCGTTAAGAATGTAGTCAGAGCTTGCCTAAATTTACAAGCAAGAAAACTATATTCCAATTCAAGTGAAGATGAGCGCAATGATTATATTGGAGATATTCTTGGAGCTATTGGTTATGGCGTAAAAGACCAAACCCGGCGCGGCAGTTCATCGACCGGAAAGGATGCAGGTGAGGTAGACATCTTTGTGTCAAAGGACGGATTTCCTTTTACCGTCATTGAAGCGATGAACCTTGATTCTGTTAATGTGAGCTATATTAATAAACATATCGACAAGGTGTTTTTATATGACACATCTGGTAATAGATTTAACATCTGTTTGTCATATGTAAAAGTTGCGGATTTTGTTTCATTTTGGAGCAATTACTCCGCTCATGTTGCGAATTACAGTTATGACGTTCCGTTGCTTTCATCTGACACGAGTATAGATAATGAGTATGGGTATTCGGAGTTAAAGATAATGAAAACTGTTCACAACCGATCGGGCAGAACGGTTAATTTGTATCATATTTGCGTTAGGATTCATTGATCCATATTATTAAAATATCAGCTTCTCCTTATCCATATCAGCAGGATTATTTACAAGAGTTAGAAATTTCCTATTATGTTTAATAGATTTACAGGTCATTTGTACTATTAGGTGAAATTAAACATCTGATAAAGTAAAATGTTTTTAGGACAATAAACAAATAATATGTGGGAAAGAAAGCAAGGAACGAGAGGCAAACAGTAAAATGCATATATTATTGTCAATGGATGGCATTAAGAATATGAATCAGTTGTATACCTGGACGATGGAGCATTCTGAAGAATTTGAAGACATCCGTGTAGAACGTTACCATGGTGATGACTACTGCAAGAATATTGTAACGGATGTATTCAAAGCCCTCGCACCTTCAGACTGGGATAATCAAATATACCTCGGTGCATGTGAGCGCATTGCAAATGAGACGTTTACAATCTCTTCAACAGTTGGTTCCGAGTACAACATATCTTTCGCCATCAACACCTATAACGGTGAAGCGGCTCGTCTGGAAATTGCCATCACGGCGCCAGGAACGAAGAGTTACGACCAGAAACTCGAAGATCTGAAAATTGCGTTGAAGAACCGGCTCTTCCCTGACTGGCAGGAATGAACATGGCTTGTA
The DNA here is from genome assembly GCF_002196705.1 of Desulfosporosinus sp. FKB. Lineage (GTDB taxonomy): Bacteria > Bacillota > Desulfitobacteriia > Desulfitobacteriales > Desulfitobacteriaceae > Desulfosporosinus. The sequence continues at coordinate 83,775 of NZ_NADJ01000010.1, read as the reverse complement.
GATGAGCAAGCGGCCGCGCTATGTAAAGAAGCCTATGAGAAGGCGTTCACAGTTGAAAACAACCTGAGGGCCTTCGCCAGCAAAGTGCTGATTCACTTTCTTGGTGTGAACTGGATCAAAAAAGCTGGGCTGGAGAAATATGCTGAATCGGTAAAGAGCCTGAAAGAAAAGTTTATTCAGCGTGTTCCTGAGTTTGACAACATCAATGCGGATTTTCTCTCCATGACGCTTGAAACTTTGGCAGGGGTAATATTTGAAGGTGTTATCTTCAAAGATAATGTTATCCTGAGCCGACAAGATTATGCAAAGGTTCAGGAGATGGGAGCCAAACAAAAGGTCACAGGTGGCAGCGTAGCTGATTATATCAAAGCCCGGCGAACTGTAGATAAAAAAATATGGGATGATCTTTTCGTCCCGTACATTGATAATCCGGATGCCTTCAAAACTGCTGCCCACGCCTTCATCGAAGATCGGAATCATGTTGCCCACAGCAAAATGCTGTCGTGGAGTGCCTATCAGGTAATTCTAAAGGATTTTAATACTATGGGCTCACTCATCTTATCAGCCGATGCCAAGTTTGAGCATGAAGAGACAGCAGATGAAGTACTTCAAACATGGGAAGCAGAACATGAAGATACCGAATACGAGCGCGAGTATTATCGTGATCGACTGGCGAGTGAGACTGGGATGGACATACTGGATGAAAGTGGAATCAAAGACTGGTTTGATGAAGTTCTGCACGATCTTTTCGGTGCCGTCTATCAACGGTATCATTTAGATGTTTGTTATGAAATTTCCGATTTTGCCACACCCACTGAGGGGGAGATCGTTTTCTCGATATCATGCCCGGCAGTGGAGGATGGCAGTGCAAGGATTGATACTATAGCGCAGTATTCTGTCGATGATGACCTCGGCGAAGACAGCACTTGCTATATAGTTGCAAAAGACGGAGCCGGAGATGAAATCTGCAAGGCAGAAGTACATTTCCACAATGGGAATGGCTATGAGGGTGAAGAGGGTATCATGGTAGCCACCGATGATTCCGAGTATGATACTTCTAAACTGGATGATTTTCGAGATGAACTGTTTGATACCATTGAGTCTTTGAATCCTTATCCGGCAAAGCTTGACGCACTTGCCTACGAGAATAAGGGTGCGGTGCAGTTTGTCGCCGACTTCCCCTGTGAGCAATGCGGAAAGTTTGGCGTATCCATCGATGAAACTTTCCTGCCTATAGGTCGGTGCTGTTATTGTGGATATGAAAATGAACTGGTGAAATGTGAACGTTGCGGCGAATTGGTAGATGCGGATGCGCTTGAGCACGGATTCTGTCCCCCATGCACTGCCTATATAGACAAGCAGTGAACAAAAAGGAGAGGAGCCCCGATGATCCTATATCACTATAGACCAATTGAAAGCGCATTGCTTGAAATCGGAAAAGGTACTCTCCATTTCGCTAATAAAGTATCTACTGGATAAAAAGCTTATATACGAAACGGAACAATAAGTTATTAAGAGCAACACGTAGAATCTATTGCTATTCAGTTTACAGCCAAAGGCAGGTAAAAGCGATGGAGTGATGGATTTTTGTTTTAAGCAGAATCGAGGTGAGAAAGATCGGTAAGGAAAACAAGCCTACCAGACAGCATCATGTGCCTCAGGTATATTTAAAAAACTTCTGTGATTTACACGGTTGTATTGCAGTGATGGACAAGCGTGAACGCCGGATATTCTCGACTGGAGTTCGTGCCGTAGGTGCAGAAAATGATTTCTATACATTGGAAAAGCTTGAAGATCCATATTGCTGGGAACATACTTATGCTTCCAGTATAGAGCCACTTATGGGGAAACTTTTATCAAAGTTAATTTCTCAAACGAACATTTTGGTGCAAAACGGAGCAACAGTTATAAGTCCCTCTGAAAAGGAGCAACTTGCGGTTATTATGGTCGTACAGCTACTCCGCGGAAAGCAAAGCCGCGAGTATGAACAAAAGCTTTATGCGGATTATCTGCCGGAAGCAATAGATAAAGCTAAAAACTTGTTTGGGCCGCTTAGCAATGAGCAGAATAAGCTGCTGGAAGCATTCGCAAGCGATGACTATTACTTCAAGCAGACGGCTATGGACGTTACGCTGGATTCGGATAGAATTGCACAATACGCTGGAATCCTTTGCAGCCGAGATTTTCTCATCTATCGAATACAAGGGAATATGGAATTCATAACCAGTGATAACCCGGTCATGTTCATCGATAGTATTACGAATAACGCCCGTCCATTTGCCAATGGACTCATAAAGCCGACCACAATGATTTATTATCCGATCTCGCCAAAACTGCTCTTATGTGCTATCCATCCGTTAGCCTACTTTGGAGTGCTTTCGGATCAGGACTGCCATCTCGTTAATCTTGATGCTTGCAAAGAAGTCGGTTTCATTTCCTCAATAAACAAAAAACAGATTAGCCAGTGTTACAAACACGCATTCGCTCGATCAGTCGGCATGATGAAACAATTCTAAGAACGCAAAGGAATATGAGTAAACGGAAAATATTGATAGATTAGTAAACAAACTGCGCAAGCTGTCAAATGAAACGCAGTGGCTTGAGTTTAAGCGCAACAACTATGATCCTGTTATAACGAGACAGGAAATCAGTGCTCTGGTGGACAGTGTCAAAGCAATCCACGAGAAAAGCTGTACCTATAGGCTTATATGAATATGAAACCTTCGGGTTTTCCATTATGGTTATTACCGACAAGCTAGACCTAGCTTTCCATCTTCACGTAAGGCTAATAATGCGCATCTCGGTTGAGTCCGAATTATAGCAAATAATCAGAAGTTCAGAATATTAAAGCACAACGGGATCACCTTTCGATAGTGTTGATACTCAAATCTTGCATGTGCTACAGACTATCATACGGGATGAATCATACACAAAAGAAGCATTCGTGTTTTCTTTAGAAGAATAATATTGATGAAGTGAAAGAAAAACAGTAGCTATTATTAAAATTTGGTGTTGTAGGAAGGCGATTGTATATGTGGTTAGATAATGCCTCAGAAGTTGATATTTTGTTTTATGAACCTTATGCAGATGTTGTCGCTGAGATTGCTCAAAATAAGGGCTATAAACCTCTCACTGTAGGCGTTTTTGGCATTTGGGGAGCGGGTAAATCTACTCTACTGAATTTGATTCAGCAAAAAGTGAAAAAGGAAAAGAAAACGATATGCATTAGCATAAATGCATGGACTTTTGAAGGCTATGAGGATGCTAAGGTAGCTTTGATGGAATCGCTACTTGATGAGTTGAAAGAAAGTGTTCCAGAAAAAGCAAAAAATAGCATTATAAAATTACTGAAAAAAGTAAACTATTTTAAGTTGGCTACGAAAGCGGTGTCCATAGGCGCTCCGATTGCAACGAGTATTGCTATGGGAAACCCGCTTCCAATCGTTTTGGGACTTAGTGGAAGTGCTGAAAGTATTGGAGACGGAGTTAAGAATGTAGCTAATGCACTTCAGAATATCCAGGATAATTATTTGAAAGATGATGATTCTTCTGGAAGTAGTAATAGCTACAGTGATAATAGCATTGTTAATAATGTGCGCAAATTCAAGGAAGAATTCGCAAAGTCATTAGAGCACGAAGAAATTGAAAATGTTATTGTGCTTATAGATGATCTGGATAGATGTCAACCGGAACGAATTATTGAATCGCTTGAAGCTATTAAGTTGTTCCTTTCCGTGAAAAAAATGACATTCATAATCGCGGCAGATGAGAATGTGATTCAGTATTCGATTAGAAAGAAATATCCGGCGCTGGGAGACTATGCAGTAAATTTGGATAAAGAATATATAGAAAAAATCATTCAGTTGCCTATTAATATTCCGGAGCTTTCCTCTAAGGATATTGAAAATTATCTCATGCTGTTAGTGGCTCAACAGTATTGCAGTGTAGATGTATTTAAAAAGTTCCTCAATGATGTAAAAAAATCTGAAATAATGATTTCAGATGATGCTTTAGATTTAAAGAAACTGCAGGAATTAGCAGATAATTATATATTAGAAAATCAGAAAGTTGATTTTAATGAAACAGCAGATATTATCGCCGGTATCAAAAGTATTGTCGCTGGAAACCTGATGGGAAATCCGAGGCAAACAAAACGATTTTTGAATACATTTACAACCAAACGTAAGCTTGCTGAATTGTATTATGGTAAGGGAACAATTAATATAAGAATTCTTGCAAAACTGCTGGTTCTACAAAAACTTGACAAAGATTTATTTATTCAGCTCAATGAGTGGAACAAAAGATTTACCACAGAAAACGAAGATTTCAAAGCAATGCGTCTAAGTATTACACAAGATACAAATAGTGATAAAAAATATAACGCTTGGAGAATTCCGAGCATTGTCAGGTGGATTAATTCTCAACCAGTAAAACTGGAAAAAGAACGATTGGATAGATATTTCTACCTGACGAGGGAAAGTTTGAAAAAATCAGATATAGACGAATCCACACTTTCGGCAGCGGCAAAGGATATTCTTCAGCGTTTTGGCAATGCAACAAGGGGGCTCATTGATCCTATCACTCGAGATTTTAAAGGCTTATCAGCACTTGACCAAAATAGTGTGTTTAGCGTGTTATTGCTGAAGATTGAAAAAGGAGAGATAGAGTTCTACATAGTACGTAACCTTTTCGTGGAATTTGAAGCGTATCGAGATAAACTTATTTCAGCATTGGAAAAGTATCCAGTAAAGGTAACGCTGGGTAACATAGCAGCCATTAAGAAAATGCGTGAAGTAGATAATTCAAAAATTGATTCGTTGATGTCCGTTTGGGAAAAGACTGGCGTAATTGATAAAAAGACTATTAATTCTATTCAAGGTAAAGGAGCGAAATAATCATGGGAACATCAAAAGGTTATATAGCGCCAACAAAGCCGGAATGGAGTAATGCTAAACGAGCTGTTTCATCGTATCTTAGAAACAGAGATTCGGAATCAAAGGCTGTGGCAGTCCAAAAATACGCCGAGGCTATGAATGTAAGCGGTGGAGCAATTAATTCGTCATTCGCTTCAGCAGCGGGCAACGTATTGGGATTTGTAAGAAGTATCGGCCAAAATGGGTTGGACAATACTTTATCGACTTTTGGTAGAGATGATTTGATTGGGAAAGAGCCTGGATATGTGCTAAGTGAACTTCTTAATCAGTTTACCAACAATGCGGCCACTATTGAAGATTCAATGGCCGCAGATGCGCTTTCTCAAGCATTCGATAATTTAGATATTGTTTCCATTGATGATTTGGGAACTACTGACTTGGATGCGCTTTTAAGAGAAATGGTTACTGAATTTATCAATATCAATTTTGACTTGAGATTTGATGAGAAAATTGGGCATGGTAGAACACCAGCTGAGAAAGCTTCAATTCTCAAGGAAGTGCACAGTTATATAGCCGACACTATACATGATTTGTTGTCCAAGCAAGAAATTAAAAAAATGGATTTTGCAAATATGATTACTTCCAATATTGTTCAAAGAGTTTTAAAAGAGGCGCTTAATATATGCACCAACTTTTATGGGGAGGCTATGAAATGAGATTCTGGATAAAAAAGGAAAATGATCGCGAACCAATAAAAAGCTGGGAAACTTCATATATTTTGACAATAAATCGTGATTCAGGGAGTACAATGTTTTCAAGTCTGCCAAGTATTTGGTATCACCTTGATCAGCAAGTGATAAGCCCTGTATATGAAGACCTCTTTATAATTGGAATGAGTATTTTTGCTCTTGATAAAAGAGTAAGCAGACGGGAATTTTCTGATTGCTGGACACGTGAAATTGAAGTTTCCATTCCTGTTTTAGAAATTCAAAAGTGGCTGCCTACGGTAGAAAAATTGAATGCCTTGCTATCTTTTTTGACGGGAGATGTATGGAATATTAAATTTCGTCAAACAGATGCTGTCTGCAGTAAACACAAGAAAAAGAATCGAAAGAGAATTGATGTGTCAAAATGTGATTGCGTCAGCCTGTTTTCAGGAGGCTTGGACTCTTATTGTGGTGCAATAAAATTACTTGCAAAGGGAAAATCTCCTGTATTAATCGGACACAATGAATATCCCAAATTGCGATATATACAGGAAAAGTTCTGCCATGATTTTCAAGAATGCTATTCAGAGCAATCATCAGTTTTTATAGGATTTACTGCAGGCGCTCGTGCACCTGTTACTCAAAATGGCAGTGCATTAACACAAACAGAAAACACATCAAGAGGACGTTCTCTTCTGTTCTTGTGTGCTGCTGTTTCTATTGCCGGTATTCTTGGAGAAGAAACACCTATTTATATTCCGGAGAACGGGTTTATTGGGCTCAACGTCGCTCTTACCAATAGCAGAAAGGGATCATGTAGTACACGGACAACTCATCCTGCTTTTCTAAAAGAATTTAGTGAAATCCTTCAACTGATAGGAATAAGGAATCAAATCTATAACTTTTTTGCGTTCAATACAAAACGTGAAATTGTTCAAATGGTAACAAATACGGAAGTATTTAAGCGCGGATATGCTGAGACCATTTCATGCGCTCATCCTTGTCTTGCACGGTATAACAAAAACGGAAGCAGAGAATACCCAATAAATTGCGGGTATTGTTATCCGTGTTTAATACGGAAAAGCTCACTACAGGATGTGGAGTCAGATGGTAAATATTCAAGTAAACTCATGCCTTCAACTTTTTTGGAAACCGTATTAGAAAGTGAAAGAAGCGACGATTTATACGCAATTCTTAACAGTATATATAGATTTAAGAATTCTTCGAGTAAAGACATCCGTAGATTAATATGGTGTACCGGTAAGCTTACATCAGACGAAATTAGTAAATATGAACGAGTATACATATCTGGAATGAATGATTTGATTGAACTTCTATCATCCGATCCCGGAATGCTAAAGTACATGTAATGAAGAATTTGATTGATACACACTTCCATTTGGATCACTATCGTAATTATTTGGAAGTTGCAGCGAAAATTACAGAATTGAAACAGTACACTATCTGTGTGACCAATTCACCAGGGGTCTTTTTGTCTTGCCAAAGAATGATTCCAGAAACACAGTACTTGAAGTTTGCTATAGGATATCACCCGCAAGATCGAGATTTATCAAATCAAGATCTATATGATTTTATGAGGCTGATTGACAGAACAGATTATATAGGAGAAATTGGTCTTGATTTTTCAAAATCTAGTTATATGTCAAAATCTCAACAGGTGCGCTGCTTTGAAACAATAGTAGAAAGGTGCACTGGGGATAACAAGTTAATGACACTACATATTCGAAATGCAGAAACCGAAGCAATTACTATACTCAGGAAGTATGTACCTAAAAAGGTAATTATTCATTGGTTTACTGGCAGTGAGAAACATATGGCTGAGCTAATGGATATGGGGTGTTATTTCTCAATTAACAGCAATATGGTAGTCGGTAGAAACAGTAAGAAATATATACTGATTCCTAAAGAAAAAGTGTTGATTGAAAGTGATGGCCCCTACACAAAGGTAGCTGGGAAAAAATACACGCCTGAATCTTTGCTTCAATCTTATAATTCGATTTCGCAATTCTATGGTAATCCCAATTTAATTGCCAATGTGTTCGAAAATTTTAAGAACATACTATCAAGGTGAAAGAACGTGGGTATATAACAATGTAAAAACCGCAAAACAGGAAAGGTGATGTTTATTGGTATATACACGGTTCGTTATTCAACCTCATGTGCTACATTCCCATGATGTTTAATTTCGCAATCTTCTTCTCGCAAATGAACTTCGCAAAATCCATATTATTAATTAAAAGAGGGAAATATATTTTAACAACTGGGTAGGAAACCGGGTGCCCCAACTTGGTATCAAAAGTCATTGGGAAGAAGAGGGCAAGTACCACCAAAAATTTTAGGTCAAACTTCCCGTTCTTAAATACTTTGACCTAAAAGCGGACAAGATGCTTTTTTCCCGCTACCCCTCTCTCATACCTTGCAATCCCCGTCAAAAAAGCTATAATTAGGAATAGGTGGAAATTAAAAAGTCGCCGTGACCTGAAAGTGTTGGCGCACTTCCAGGCACGAGCAGGTGACGCAAGCACCTACACGTAACAGACTGTCCACGACGACATTTTTATTATACAATGTTGCCCATTTATGCACAAGCAAGGTTCCTGTGCTACGGGTGAACCAAGTATAATTAAACGTCGCCAGGGCGCAGACTGTGCGGCTTCACGCAGCAGGAGATCAGCCTATTCCTGACCCAGGCAGCGGAAAGGAACATTAATGGGTTCAGGTGTTTAGGATTCAGCAAATAACGAAGCACGGCGCATGTGTAGGGTAAAAAGAACAACCTCGCATGCGCTTTTTAATTTCCCCTATAAAAGCAGACGGCAGGACAGGGTCCTGGCCCGGAGCCTTGCCGCTGCTTGAAATAGGGGGTATAGAATAAGATGTTGGATTACAGAAAAATGTATTTTCAGCTGGCGGCTAAAGTAGCTGATGCCATGGATATCCTTTTAAAAGCACTGCAGGAGGGCGAGGCGGATTTCATGGATGCAGAGCCGTTTCCCGGGTTCAAAGTCGTTGCCATTAAAGATGACGACCGTGATTCTGAATAGGGAAAAAGGATCACTGCTTGTACCAAGAATCTTACGCGCGTAAGATTCCTGGTACAAGCCCGGGCCAAAGGAAACCAATTATCAATGAAGTTACTATCCGGAAATTCCGGATAGTTCAAATCGAAGGCTCATGTCAAGTAGACCTCCCTCGAAGGTCGATATTTGAGTCAGATCCAACTTCAGTACTGCAGCCCCCGAACTCCTTTATTCTTCTCAATCTCCTTCACGACAGCGGGTTCGGGTTCTGGGGTCAGCCCCTGTGTGTCGTTGGGCCCCAGTTCACCGCAGATTGGTAAAAAATGTATTATTGATTGAATTTGACCAGGATAAAGGATATAATATAATATCTATGTTTATGGGCAAGGAGGTATTGGTGGGATGGCTACTGCAGATCAAATTAAAAGCTTAATCAAAGCTCATAATGATAATGACAATGAGAAATTCAAAACTGTAGTACTGCAAATTGCTGCTTATGAGGCCAAACTTAACCACGAAACCCTTGCACGGGAATTGAAGAAGCTGGCTGAAAAAACTGGAAATGCCAGAGCGAATATACTTCATTTTAATCAGATGCAAAATAATCCTATGCTTACAATGTCCATTCCAACTGAAAGATTGAAGGATTTAATTGTATCTGACGAGATTCATGATAGAATCAAAAGAATCTTAAATGAATTTAAAAATAGAAACAAACTGAGAAGTTATGGGATGAGTAATCGTCGTAAAATTCTTATTGAAGGGAAGCCGGGAACTGGAAAGACATTTACGGCTTCAGTAATAGCTTCTGAAACTGGGTTACCCCTTTATACAGTCCAGATGGATAAGTTGGTTACAAAATTTATGGGTGAAACCAGCTCGAAATTGAGACAGATTTTTGATTCAGTTGAGAATTCAATCGGCGTATATTTTTTTGATGAATTTGATGCTATTGGGGCAGATAGAAACTTGGATAATGAAGTTGGAGAAATGCGAAGAATACTGAACTCCTTTCTGCAGTTTATTGAACAGGATAAATCAGAGAGCATTATTGTTGCGGCTACTAACAACCAAAAATTGCTGGATCAAGCATTGTTTAGGCGTTTTGACGATGTTTTGCATTATTCAATGCCCACTGAAAGCGAAGTAAAACGGCTGTATCAATATAAGCTTGCAGCTTATCAAAGTGACTTTGTGCCCTCTACTCAATTAATTGAAGAATCGCTTGTATTAAGTCATGCCGAAATAATCAGAGTATGTGAAGATGCTATTAAGGATTCCATCTTGGCTGATAATAAAATAACCCAGGCCAAGATGCTGAACCTGGTTAAAGAAAGGTTAACGCTATATTCTGGAAAGGAGGCGTAACGGTTGTCGGTTGAGAAGAAGAATATCTTTTTGCATGACACAAACACATCCATTTCGTACGTTTCTCGTTCAACTCCAGTTGAGAAAAAATACCCCCAACGAGAAAATAGCAAGGCACATGCTATGTTTATTGAGAGAAAATTGAACGAATGCTACGAGCGTTCAGCAACTCAAAAGCAAGTTGCTGCAATAAGATATAAAGAAGGCGTGTACCTAGAGTTTTCCAGCGCAGTCAAACATGATTTGGCAATTAAAAGCTTGGAAAACAGAACTCAGGGTATACGCCTTTTGAATGTAAAAACCGATGAAGAAACGGGAACAATTAGGGCAACGGTGTATATCCCTGCGGGAAAGGAATCCTACTTCATTAAAAAAATTGAAGCATATTCATCCGAAGTTACTGAAAAAGGAATCCCCAAACATAATGATTTAGTGCGCAGCATTGATGACATAAGAGTTGCGATGTTAGATTCATTTTGGATAGGAAAACCAGAGGATATTCCCAACGAAGTCGCTCAATGGTGTGAAGTATGGATTAGATACGATAATTTATTTCTTGAAAATGCTTTAACTGACATCTCAGAGTGTTGCCGAACATTGGAAATAGATATTGATCACAACAAATTGATTTTTCCGGAACGTATAGTTCATCTGATCAAGGCCAATAAACCTCAATTATCTAACCTGATCAGTTGCTGCGAATATATCACTGAATTTCGCAGAGCATCTGAACCTACGAGTTTCTTTGATACACTATATGGTGAAGAACAACAGGAATGGGCTGAAGAATTATTGAATCGAACGGAATTTATGGACAGTAATTCTTCTGTCTGCTAATTGGACACAGGGCTAAACAATTCACATCCTTTAATTTCTCGGGCAATAAAAGGTACAAATACTGTACAAACTGTTAACGATTCTTGGGGAACAACTGACCATATGGGGCATGGGACTGAAATGGCGGGGATAGCTTTATATCACAATTTGAAGGATAAATTGTTAGACCACAATAGGTTAGTCATTAACCATGAAATTGAGTCCGTTAAAATTCTACCACCAAAAGGAGAAAATCCTATAGAGTTATATGGGGCAATTACTGAACAAGCTGTTGCGTTGGCGGAGATATCTAATCCGTCAGCGGATAGAACCTTATGCATGGCTGTAACTTCACCATATTATAATACAGAAGATGGCAGCCCTACTTCCTGGTCTGCTGCAGTGGATAGTATCACTTCAGGCGCAAACGAAAACGGCGAAAAACGTTTGTTTTTTATTAGCGCCGGTAATGTATTTCCAGCAGAACTAGCTAATAATGACTATCCTGATTCGAGTATTCTTCATGGGGTTGAAAATCCGGGGCAATCTTGGAATGCAGTCACTGTCGGGGCCATAGCAAATGATATCCGGATTTCAGACTCTAATTATAAGCATTTCCACCCGGTTGCTGATGTAGGGCAATTGTCACCTTATAGTTCTACTTCTGTAACATGGAGTAATAAATGGCCAATCAAACCTGAAATACTTCTAGATGGCGGTAATATGGCTACAAATGATACAGACTATACTGAGTGCGAAGATTTATCGCTTTTGACTACATATCACAAACATTTAGTACGCCCGTTCTCAACTACTTGGGGAACGAGTTCAGCGACTGCGCAAGCATCATGGATGGCGGCACAGATTTATGCAGAATATCCGGGTATATGGCCCGAAACAGTACGAGCTTTATTAGTGCATTCTGCAAGATGGACCGAAAGTATGCATAGACAGTTTTGCAAAGAAGATACCAAAACAAAGGGCAGGAAATTGTTGCTGCGTACTTGTGGTTATGGTGTTCCAGATTTGTCAAAAGCAATTCAGTGCGTTGATAATTCGGTGAATTTGATTATACAAGGCGAATTACAGCCATTTACTAAAAAGCAAATGAATGAAATGCACTTGCACGATATACCCTGGCCAAAAGAAGTATTACAGTCTTTAGGAGAGACAAAAGCAATAATAAGGGCTACTCTTTCCTATTTTATAGAGCCAGGTCCGGGAGAAGTGGGGTGGAAAGACAAGTATAGATATCCTTCCTGCGGTCTTAGGTTTGATGTTATCAACTCTAATGAAACATTAGAAGATTTCAAAAAACGCGTTAATATTAAAATGCGTGGTGATGACAGAAAAGATAGTGGAGATGGAAGTAGTCGGGATTGGTATTTGGGTGTTGGAAATCGCGACGTGGGCTCAATACATTCTGATTTTTGTGAAGACTTAGCTGTTAATTTGTGTGATGCAAATTATGTTGCAGTTTATCCGGTTATCGGTTGGTGGCGAGAAAGAAGCCATCTCGGTAAATACAACGAGAAAGTAAGATATGCTCTTGTCCTTTCGATCGAAACACCTGAGGTTGAAGTTGATTTGTACACACCTATTATTACTAAAGTTGAAACCACTCAAATTATTGAGATAACAATCCCTAAATAAATATTGTATAAAATTTTATAAGCAAACGTTTCTGTAATGTAAGCGGTATAACTGTTCACGTTAGCCAACGCACTATCTATCCTATTGGGTCGGAAAGTGCGTTTTTTGTCTCTCCATCTGGTATGATTTTTACTTTAAGGAGATGCAAAGTTTGAAATTATGGCAAAGGCACTAAATATCGAAAATGAGCATGCCAAAAAAGTTGTGTACTTAGTCCTGTTTACGCCAAGGAGATACCAGCTTTTCAGGCATTATTTTTGTATCCTCAAGATTTGTAGTGACTGGATATTGTTTCGATTTCTAAATTTTGAGGGATATAATAAGATTACATCTGCTTCCAACGTAAATAATTTCACCATACTTCGCAAGGATCACGCCTTGCGCTTATAGGCAATAAGTGTCAGCGGAATGAATACTGTATTTGTCAACCTAAAAGTGGGTGACATTAAGATGATGGAGGCTGAGGGGGGAAAGTAGTTTAATCTCGTTCAATTGATTGCTAAAGTCTCTATCGGCAATAAGTGAATCCGCCATAGCGGATCAGAAACAAAAGGATCATTAAAAATCTCCAGATGATTTGGGTCCGATGCTCTAAGAACAGAGTTCGTAGAGCATCGGACCCTCGTTTATTTCTAGCTAGTTCGTGTGAAAAAATATAATCCTAATAGGATGAGAAGGACGCCGTCCGCCCTTTTTCTCGGGCATAGCCTGTAAACCCGGCAAATTGATATTAACAACGCCAATTAGCTGCAGCCCCATGATATAAAGCCATCATAGATTAACTCCGGTTAGTCAGTTTCAAGATCATATACCGTCCAGACGGTATAGTCAAGAGAGGCTTGTAACCTAAAAGATAAGGGCTTGTACTAAGAATCTTACGTGCGTAAGATTCTTAGTACAAGCCCGGAGAGTATTTGTGAAGCAATCGGTATCGGCATTGCTGGTTACGATAATCATAATTGTAGAATAATCAATATACCAAACAGGGTGTAGCAGCCGGCAGTCGGTTCCTACACCCTGTTTTTGCATATTTTTTTGACAAAAAGGGAGCAGAGGCGTATGCTTACATTACCGACGGTAATTACCGGTGGTAATGTAAGCTGGAGGTGCAAAGTGAAAAAGAATATAACAAAAGAGCAAATTGTGGATACGGCTCTTGAGCTTATGCGGAATAAGAGTGACTTGCGGGGGCTTAATCTTCGTGGAATAGCCCGGACATTAGGGTGCGCCCATACAAATTTATATAATTATTTCCCCTCATATAATGATTTATTATGGGAAACACACGCTGCCGTACAGGAGATATTTATGAAGATGCTCAGAAAAAAGCTGGATATAGCTAATACTGCGGAACTGCGACTTACCTATTTCTTTGAAGCCTTTGTCGAAATGTATCTGGATAACAAAGGATGGTTCCGACTGGCGTGGCATGAATATATTGATGGCGACCGTCCACAGGGAGATATTGAAGCGACAGAAGCAACAAACAAAATGCTGAATCAGCATATATCCGACATATGGCAAGAACTTTACGGCGAATACCCAAATGCAGATACGACCAAACGAGTGCTTCATAATACCCATTGCTACATTGTGGGTGAAATTTCAAATTATCTTTTAGGCAGAGGTTTAATTGCAAATGAAGCTGAGCTGAAGACCTATATTACCCGTGAAGCCGTCCGTATGTTTCGATTATGTCTTGCAAGCAGTGATTAGGCGTAAGCAGCGGGCAATGTAAATGATTGTCAGGCCGCTGAATTTAGACTTCGCTCTTGGAAATGAGGTGCTTATATGGAAAACTATGAACAGGAATTAAATATTGAACTTGCTCATTACAATGAGATTCTTAGGGTTATTCACCAGCAATTGGAGGATACTGAAAAAGACAACTCCCAAAGCAGAGAAGCTTTAAGAGAAACAAACCGGGATATGTGGGAGAATGCCTCCCATTCCGCAGATGATTTTGATGGAGCTGTTCAGTTAAGTCAATTTTATCAACCGCTTGCCAATAACACTTTGGCAATAGAATCCAGTGCAAAAAAAATACAGTTGCTGGAACGATTATTGCGGTCAGCCTATTTTGCCCGGATTGATTTTTGTTCGGAGGCTAAAGAACAATACGAAAAAGTATACATTGGCAGAGGAACATTATTTAATGATCAGGAGAAAAAAATCGCCATCTACGATTGGCGTTCTCCTATCGCCAGCCTGTTTTACCGTTTTGAAACCGGAAATGCTTATTATGATGCACCGAGTGGCCGCATCGCCGGAGATATTGGGCTGAAACGGCAATATGAAATAAAAAAAGGAGTCTTGGAGTATTTTTTTGATGCCGATGTTCAGATCGCGGATGAGTTTTTACGTAAAATGCTATCCGGAAATACCTCCAGCAAAATGAAAACCATCGTAGAAACCATCCAAAAAGATCAGGATATCGCCATCCGTGATGTAACTCACGACTTGCTTATGGTGCAGGGGATTGCCGGAAGCGGCAAAACCTCTATTGCTTTGCATCGTGTGGCTTACCTCAAATATCAGGGGCTTTCAAGCCGGCTAAAATCATCGGATATTATTATTCTATCGCCTAATACACTATTCGAACAATATATTTCTGATGTACTGCCGGAGCTTGGTGAGGATGAAGTGAGATCTGTTGTCTTTGATGATTTGGTAACCGGTAGTTTGCCGGATAAAATAGCATTCCAGTCCCGCTACAGCCAAACCGAAATGCTGATCTCCTATGCATCACCCGCTGGGAAAGCTCTGCAAAAGCAGTCCATGGCCTTTAAAATGTCCAGAGCTTTTGGCAGAATACTAAATAGATATGCCGACAGCCTGCCAACATCTCATATCGTCTTTCCCGATATAGAGTATGATGGAAAAACAGTTTTTACGGGGCAGTATCTAAAAGACCGCCTGCTGAAAATGAACGGTAATATGAGCTTAACGGTAAAACTGAGCCACCTGCGCAAGCATATTTTTGACGAAATACATGAGATGCGTAAAGATCGGATGCCTAAATTGTTGCGGCAAGCAAGGGAAGACCCTGAGCATCCTTTTGATTGGGAAGAGTATGCCAGAGAGCTGTCTATCGAAGAAAGCACACTTCTCGCTCAAAAAGTTGATGCATTTATTAAATTGGATAGTGTTTCGCTGTATAAAAAATTGATAAACACAGCTGGTTTATTACGTTCTCTTTCAGCAGAAATTGAATTGCCGGACAACATTGAAGAAATACTGTCTTACTCACAAAAACAGCTCGCAGACTCTACGCTTCAAAATGAAGATGCTTTGGCAGCAGCCTATTTGCAGCTATTGATTGGTACAAATGATGGTGCCAAGGATAGCTATCGACAGATCAAACAGGTTGTTATAGACGAAGCGCAAGACTACTACAGTCTTCATTTTGAGATATTAAAGCGATTGTTTCCCAATGCACGCTATACTATTTTAGGTGATATCAATCAAACGATTGAAAAACAGGAAACTATGAGCTTGTATGAGGGAATTACGGAGATTATACAGCCGAACAGCTCCTGCTTAATGGTCATGAATAAAAGCTTTCGATGTACCAAAGAAATACTCTCATTCAGTATGCAGTTTTTGGACAATGGTACCCTCTTTGAAAGTTTTAACCGCAACGGCGACATACCGCAGGTTATCGAAGCCGGTAGCCTGGATCTGCTTGATGAAAAAATAATCGCAGAAGCTGTTTATAGTAAAAGCCAAGGCTATGGGTCTATCGGGATTATCTGTAAAGATGCACAGGAAGCGGAATCTCTTTATAGCCGTTTAAAAGCTAAAATTCCCCTCCATTTAGTGCATTCGGGTGAAAACCTAAACACAGTAGGAGTATTTATTATCCCTATCACTATGTCAAAAGGATTGGAGTTTGATTCTGTGCTAATTTACGGTGTCGATAAACGCCATTATAATTCAGTTGATGATAAAAAGCTGCTGTATATTGCCAGCACCCGTGCTCTGCACCGGCTCAATCTGTTTTATGCCGGTGAAAAAAGCTCATTCATTTAAGGAGGTATCGGAATATGACATTGGATATTATTATTTCTTTGCTCTGCCAGGTCATAAGTGTTTCTGAAAATCACTTAAGTGGAAAAACACCTTTGACATCGGAATACGATATTGAGCCGATTGATATGGCAAAACTGATGATTGAAATTGAAAAGCGTTTTGAAGTGACAATTCACGATGAAGATGTTCATACATTCCAGACAGTGAATGATGTGGTCAAATATGTGGAGGCACTGATTGCAGAATAGGAGGAGAAAATGAAAAAGGTTATTGTTGTTGAGGGCATGGACAATATGCCGATGGGCCGTGCTGTATCCCGGATTTTAGAGGGCCTGAGCGGTGTTGATAAGGTAAGGTTAAATTTAGAGGAAGAATCCATCATTGTAGAGTATGGCCGAGGCGTATTAACGGAGGACGAATTATGTGATGCCATTAACGAGGAGGGATTTGAGGTTGCAGAGAAATTTGACGAGGACTAATACTGCGGCGGCTCCTTGGTAAGATACTTCCTGAGGGTAAGAGTGCAAAAATGCCCTAAAAATTGCGGGTCATCATCATCGGAGGGGGAAAGGGTTAAAACGGCTTTGCGGGAAATTAAGAACGATGAAAAGTAATCCAGAGCGATAGTAGGCTCTGGATTTTTATTTTATTGCCGTAAGCAGGAAATGGAGGATAGTGGTGGAAATAGTAGGTGTTGCCTGGGATATTGCCGGTCTGATCCTGTGTATTACGATTATTGGGATACCCTTTGGACTCCAACATTTTAAATTTGCAAAACTTGGTTTGATACCTTTTGGGGCGACGATTTATTAATTGAGAAGGTGATGTGTAAATTGAGTGTGCTTACCTATCTTGCAAGCGATTATCCCCTGGAAGAAGTGAAAAATGCCCATGTCAAACAACTATCTGTAAATCAGGCTTTAGAGCTGGGAATAAAAGTTCCTGACTTTTTGCTGGAACCATCCTTTGATAAAGACAAACCTAATGTCATACTATGGGTAGATGATGAAAAAAACTTTGGGGAAATATCAATCAGAGAATTCCAAAGAGCCGACATTTGTGACGATCTTTATACCCAAAAAAGGTTTTTGGCCTATTTGGAGTGGGATTATACTGAAAGCAGAGCTGAAAACCTCATTCGCTATCTACAAGCCCATTTGTTGAATGCTGATGAAATTGAGCTCTGGCGTATATGGTTAGGCCAATGGTTCGATGATGGAATGCCAAGGATAAAAAAACATCATATAAATATTGAACAATTAACCTGTTTAGACTTAGAAAAAGTATTCGGTAAAAACAACCATGAATTTCCGGAATGCATTATTGTATCCCGATCAAAATAAGCGTAACTTAAGTATGTTTGCCATGCTGTTTTCCCGAAGCTAATGAATTTACTTAAAGATCAGTTAATTAAGGTTTTAAAAATAGATATCACTGAGCAAGTGCAAATTGCAGGACAATTACTGGTTTTTTACAGTTCCGACGATTCTAGTCATGGATAAGGGCAGAGAAGTTCTTAGAGAAAGCCGGTTTATTGATTTTCAAAAAGTTGAGAGAGTGTTAAATTCTTTATGGTGTAAGGCAAGATGTGTACTAGAGGAGGAGCGGAGATGAGTTCAAACTGCGAAAATTGCAAGATGCGTATTAAAGCAGAAGAGAAGCCCAATTCATTTTTAGCGAAATTCTGGCGCTGGCATACTCGATGGTGCCCAGGCTGGAAAGCATACCAGAAGGAATTAAGGGAAAAAAAGTAAGGAAATTTTTTAGGACAAGAGAGGAAATTCTAACTTAAATATTAAATATCAAGTTGGAGAATTGTTAGATGCTCAAGAATACTATGGGTAATGAATCTGCCATCATCGTTTGCCCTCGTGTTTTTGGTTCCATTATGCGGTATTTTTCTATTCCGTATGTTTTTACTAAGGGGTCTTGATTATACTAGCGCTGGAGAAGCAGGCATACTCGCCGGCGCGACGCCAGCCATCACAGCGCTTCTCGCTATGATGGCCTTAAAGGAACCGGTTTATCCTTAGAACACATTGGCGGCAATATGCTCGTACTTTGTGCGGCGGCTTGTGAGTCCGCCTTTAAAACTCTGTCACGTATTTCAGCCGTCAGAGCGGCACGGACTTGAAAGAACCATCAAGTCCTATTGCTTAGACCGCAATTGTATCAGTAGTTGCTCTGATTTTCTGTCTGATCCTTGCACTGTTTGAGCATCCCTTGCAGGAACTTTCAGGAATCGGCATGATGGAATGGACGGCTTTTTCGGGCATGATGCCCTTTACTTCCATGCTGCTGGCGACTGCAGTGTTGGGGGAAAGGGCCGGCTGTCAGCAATGGTTGGGCGGTTTTCATGTAATCCTCGGTATGTTCCTTATCGCGACTGAAAGGATTGTGATAGAATAGTATCGTGAATAGGGAGGGGCTGTTTCATGCATAAGATCCTGATTGTCGAAGACGATGCCGTCATTGCTAAAGCGATTAAAAACCATATCCGGACCTGGGGGTGTGAAGGGGAATGTGTGACGGACTTCGAGCAGGTGATGTCTCTGTTTGTCTCCTACAATCCCCATCTTGTGCTCCTGGACATCGCGCTGCCATTTTACAATGGCTACCACTGGTGCAGTGAGATCCGCAAGGTGTCCAAGGTACCCATCATCTTTATCTCCTCCGCTTCCGATAATATGAACATCGTCATGGCCATCAATATGGGCGGTGATGATTTTATTGCCAAGCCTTTCGACCTGAGTGTCCTGACAGCCAAGGTGCAGGCCATGCTGCGCCGGACCTATGATTTCGCCGGACAGACGGATTTGTTGGTGCACCGGGGAGCCATCCTCAATACCAGTGATGCTTCCTTGACCTATAATGACATCAAAGTTGAGCTGAGCAAGAACGATTATAAGATTCTGAAAATGCTGATGGAGAATAAAGGGAAGGCCGTGGGCCGTGAAGCAATCATGGCCCGTCTGTGGGAAACGGATAGTTATATCGATGAAAACACCCTGACGGTGAACATGACCCGGCTGCGTAAAAAATTGGAAGCGGCAGGGCTGGCCGGATTTATTGTGACCAAAAAAGGGATAGGGTATATGGTGACGTGATATGAAGGAGATCAGTCTATGGTCAGCGGGGAAGCAGTACCTACGGGGGCACAGCCGGGGAATCTTTTTGTACTGCATCTTTATAGGTGTCTTTGCCTTGGTATTTTATCTGTATCATCTGCCGCTGGAAGCGGTGCTCTATGCTGCTTTGCTCTGTGCCGTTCTGGCTTTCCTGGTCCTGATGGCAGATTTTTATAACTATTATCAGCGCAAGAGAGTGCTTCGGGATTTGCAGCAACAGATCATGTTCAGCTTGGAAGGGCTCCCTGAGGCTAAAGGATTGTTGGAAGAGGAGTATCAGGAACTGATCGCCGTCCTCTACCGGGATAAGATCAGACTGGTTTCCCAGGCCGATAATGAGCGAAGCGATTTGGTGGATTATTACACCCTGTGGGCCCATCAGATCAAAACCCCTATCGCCGCCATGGGCCTCCTTCTCCAGTCCCTCCCTTCAGGGGATGACGGGAGTACTGCTCAGAGTATGGAACAGAACAGGGAGCTGACCATGGAGCTGTTCAAAATTGAACAGTATGTGGAAATGGTGCTCCAATACCTGCGGTTGGAGAGCCCTTCTTCCGATTTTGTGCTGAAACGCTATGCTCTGGACGATATCGTCCGGCAGGCGGTGCGCAAATATGCCAAGATGTTTATTCGCAAGAAGATCAGCCTGGATTTCTCCGAACTGAACTGTGACGTGCTGACGGATGAAAAATGGCTGGTGTTTGTCATTGAGCAGATCTTGTCCAATGCTTTGAAGTACACCAAGGAGGGGAAGATTTTCATTTGTATGGAAAATGACGATGATAAAACTCTGGTAATCGCCGATACAGGGATAGGTATTGCCAGGGAAGACCTGCCCCGCGTCTTTGAAAAAGGCTTTACCGGTTATAACGGCCGAAGGGATAAAAAGTCCACAGGAATCGGCCTCTACCTGTGCAAGCGGATCCTGACCAAGCTTTCTCATACCATTGTGATCGAAGGGGAGCCGGGCAAGGGCACGAAAGTGAAAATCGGCCTGGACAGGGTGGATACAGTGATGGAATAAAAATGGCCCATGACTCCAATGACATCCAAGCTGTTGAGATGACGGTCGGCATGGGGGTCTTGACTTAGCCCATGGGAGAACGGGGGGTATATGGTATGGCACACGTAAAGGCAAATGGCATACAAATTGAATATGAAATTTTTGGAAAGAAAACAAATCCTACAATAGTACTTATTGCAGGAAATGGTGCTCAGCTAAATTTTTGGGAACCAGATTTTTGTGAAATGCTTGCAAAAGAAAATTTACAAGTTATACGCTTTGATAACCGCGATGCGGGACTGTCTACAAAATTCGATGCGGCTGGTATTCCTGATATGAAAATAATATACCAGGCAGCACAAGAGGGAAAACCAATTAAGACAGCATATACATTGGAGGATATGGCTGATGATGTAGCTGGTTTGCTCGATGCGTTGGAAATAAAGAAGGCTCACATCTGTGGTGCTTCTATGGGAGGCATGGTTGCTCAGGTTTTTGCCTATAGGCAGCCTTCGCGTATATGTAGTCTAATTTCTATTATGTCATCTACAGGTAATCCGAATAATCCGCAAATATCACCAGAAACATTGGCGATTGTTACAGCAACACCTCCAACTGGACGGGATGCATATATTGATTTTACTTTACGTATGTGGAAAAGTCTTTGGAGTAAGGGATTTCCTTTTGAAGAAGAACGTGCAAGGAAGTATTGTGAAGAAAGCTATGATCGTTCTTATTATCCACAAGGAGCTATACGCCAAAATGCAGCGTTGGTTGCTAATGGGGATAGGAGACAACACCTTTCATTATTAACAATTCCAACTCTGGTAATCCATGGAACCGAAGATACATTGTTTCATGTTGAAGCAGGAAAAGATACAGCACGCACAATACCTAAGGCTAAATTACTTTTGATCGAAGGAATGGGACATGATATGCCTAAGGGAACATGGAAATGCATGGTTAAAGCTATTGCTAGTCAGGTAAACGACACGTCTCATTCATTTTAATCAGAAAAGATGCAACTACGTTTATTATATGAGCAGATAATAGATTGTTAATTATTTAGGGTGGATACAGTGATGGAGTGAAATTATGATCCACCTTACCAAAGGGTAAGCTTAAACTGGAAAATGTAAGCCAAAGTTATGGCAGGGCATTTTCCAGTTTTGTTATACTGAACCTACTCAGCAAAGGAGGTTCTTATTCATGACCATTTTAGAGGTGAATAATCTTAAAAAAGTCTATACTACCCGCTTTGGCGGCAGTCATGTTCAGGCCTTAGCCAATGTGTCTTTCTCCGTGGAGCAGGGTGAATATGCAGCGATTATGGGTGAATCGGGGTCAGGCAAAACGACCCTGCTCAATATTCTGGCCTCTTTGGACAAACCTACCAGCGGTGAGGTTCTGCTCAAGGGAAAAAGGCTCAGTACCATCAAAGAAAGGGAGATTTCCGCTTTCCGCCGGGAAAATCTCGGCTTTGTATTTCAGGATTTTAATCTGCTGGACACCTTCTCCTTGCAGGATAATATTTTCCTGCCCTTGGTGCTCTCCGGCAAGTCCTATGAGGAGATGAGCCGGCGTTTGGAGCCCATTGCCCACAAGCTGGGGATCGGCGATATCCTGGCCAAATATCCTTATGAAGTGTCGGGAGGGCAGAAGCAGCGCTGTGCCGTAGCCCGCGCCCTGATTACCCAACCCCAGCTGATTCTGGCGGACGAACCCACCGGTTCCCTGGACTCCCAGGCCGCCGAGGGTTTGCTCCGCCTGTTTAAAGAAATTAATCAGGAGGGGCAGACCCTGTTAATGGTGACTCACAGCGTGAAAGCGGCCAGTCATGCCCAACGGGTACTGTTTATTAAGGATGGGGAGGTCTTCCATCAGCTTTATAAAGCCGGCATGTCGGATGAAGCTATGTACCAGAAGATCTCCGATACCCTGACCACCATGGCCACAGGCGGTGTGCGCCATGAGTAGATTCTTTTATGCTAAACTGGCCGCCACCAATCTGAAAAAGAATGCCCAAACCTATCTGCCCTACATCCTGACCTGCATGGGCACGGTGATGATGTATTACATTATGGTTTTTCTGGCTGAGAACGAGGGCTTGGGAAAAATGTCCGGCGGCTTTCAGGTGCAAACCATCCTCAAACTGGGCTCCTATGTGATTGCTATTTTCGCAGTTATTTTTCTCTTCTATACCCACAGTTTTCTGATTAAACGGCGTAAAAAGGAATTCGGTCTCTTTAATATCCTGGGCATGGAGAAGAAGCATATCGCCAAGGTATTGGGGTTCGAAACCCTGTATGTGGGGGTCATCAGCCTGGGAGCAGGACTGCTGGGCGGGATACTTCTCTCTAAGTTGATCTTCATGGTCCTGCTCAAAATCCTCAACTTTGAGGTGCCCTTGGGCTTTAACGTCTCCGGCCCCGCTCTGGCGGATGCGTTTGCATTGTTCGCGGGAATTTTTCTGTTGACGCTGCTCAATACCTTGCGCCAAATTCATCTGGCTAAGCCTGTTGAACTCCTGCAGGGCGGTCAGACCGGGGAGAAGGAGCCGAAAACAAAATGGCCTCTGGTGGTGATCGGGACCTTAAGCCTGGGCGGAGGGTATTATATCTCCCTCACCACCCAGTCTCCTTTGGCCGCTCTGAGCCAGTTTTTCTATGCCGTCCTCCTGGTGATGGTGGGCACCTATTGTTTGTTTACCGCCGGCAGCATCGCTGTGCTTAAACTGCTGCGCCGGAACAAGGGGTACTATTATCAGACCCGGCATTTCACCGCCGTAGCGGGGATGATGTACCGAATGAAACAAAACGCCGTGGGGCTGGCCAGTATTTGTATTATGGCCACGGCTGTGCTGGTGATGGTGTCCACCACCGTGTCTTTGTACATTGGGATGGAGGACGTGCTGCGCACCCGGTACCCCCAAACTATCATGATCTCCGCCCCCGTGTCCGCTCAACAATCCGTCGAGAGTCTGCAGAGGTCGGTTCACAAAGTATTGGCAAAGCACCGGCTGGTGGTGAAGGATAGGCTGGATTACAGGTATCTGTTCTTTCCCGGCAATCAAGAGGGCGGCAGGGTGATCACGGCTGAGAGCAAAATATCCAACGCCACATCTTCGCTCCGGGAATACTATCTGATTCCCCTGGAGGATTATAACCGGCTGACCCATAAAACGGTCAGCTTGGGGGATCGGGAGATTTTGATTTATTCCGGCCCCAGCAAGTATGAAAACGATACCCTGACGGTGTTAAATCGGACATTTACTGTCAAGGAAAGGCTGGATTCGTTTTTTGAAAATACCCTGGAGGGGTCATCCATCTCGGGAAGCTATTATATCGTGGTCAAAGATATGAATGTGATCAAAGCCATGAAGGCAACTCTTGCTGAAGAAAATGGGGATAAGCCTTCAGATTATAACTATTATCTGGGCTTTAATCTGGACGCCGGGGAGGCTGACATCTCAGCTGTTTACCAAGACATCCGCACTGCTGTGGGCAGTGATTATCCCGGCAGCAGCATTGAATCCCCGGTGGCAGCCAAAGAATCCTTTTTCGCCGTTTATGGAGGTTTATTCTTCCTGGGCATTTTCCTGGGGGCGCTGTTCATTATGGCCACGGTACTGATCATCTATTATAAGCAGGTTTCCGAAGGGTATGACGATAAAGCCCGCTTTGAAATCATGCAGAAGGTGGGGATGAGCCGTGAAGAGGTAAAGGGCTCCATCCGCAGTCAGATCCTGACCGTATTTTTTCTGCCCCTGGTTACCGCTGGGATCCATACTGCCTTCGCTTTTCCCATCATCAGTAAATTGCTGGCTGTACTGTATCTCACCAATGTGGGTTTGTTCGTCTGGTGCACAGCAGGTACCATCTTGGTTTTTGCCCTGTTCTATGCCCTTGTCTACGGTCTGACGGCCAAAGTGTATTATCGGATTGTCAGCTGGGGAATGTCTGTATAAAGGGTTGAAAGCAATGCCCCTGTCGACCTGTATACCTGTGACAGGGACTTGTGATGGCCGATTGATCCCACGGTATTGAAAACATAACGAGGCTAATCGGCTCGTTTAAATCGTATCGGATTAGTTTTAAGAGTTATGCTATCCGTGGTATCTTCATAAATTATCACATTATATTGATGTCCACTAATTAATTGGTTGGCAGTCAACAAAAGCCTGCTCGCCCCACCGGGCAAATCTATTTCATAACCGTTCGTGTGATTTGAATAATTTTCCAAATCTGTAACAATAACCTTATAATCAACTGCGCCAGGGGCAGCGGTCCAGGTTATATTAACGTTACCGTAAGGCAGAATGGATCCATCTTCAGGGGATTTGATACGAAAAGAAGGATCCGTCATATTCGTAGGAGTGAGTTGAATCGCTTGCCCGATTATAAGCTTATTAGAATCTAGTCCCGGATTTAAAGAAAGGAGCTCAATCAGGGATGTATTTTGTGCTAGGACTGTAGTTCAACAACATCATCTCCCGTTAATCCGATACGTAAAATACGCATTTTCTTCACCTCCGTCACCTTTTATACCTTTATGCTATCTATTTCTTAGGCATATTGATTGAAAAGGTCTGTTGTATCAGAATGATCAAAGGCGGATCCTACAGATGAATAGGCATATCGACTCAGCCTAATTTTCTACCATTTTGCAATCATTTTGTAACCATTCTTTGATTGTAGCATTGTACAATTAATATCTAGGCATTTGTTACTGTAAGTTTTCGATGAGACTTGCAGTAACAATTTAATAGTCATAATTTGAGGAGAGATTTAAATGAAGAAAGGTAACCTAATTTTTGTAGGAAGCCTAATCATATCAATTGTCTTGGCAGGATGCAGCCCCAAAACAACGAATAATAATTTGAGTAAGGTGCAGCAGAGCACTGACAAATTAACAAATCAAAATACTAAAGTCCATAAGTCGAACAATAAGCCGGAGTCAGATACAGGAAACAACTTAGCATTTAATCTAACAGCTTCGACATATACAAATAAAAATATCAAGATAAACTATCCACAAATTACAGGCTTTAGCGATTCTAATAAGCAAAATCAAATTAATAATTTGATTAAAAATGATATATTAAATGACTATCAAAAGGACATTGCTAACTTGGTGAAATATTATTATAAGAACAATGCTGAAGCAGAAGATGCTTTAACTGAAGATGTGAACTATTATATAAAGTTAAACAGTACCAAACTTCTTAGTATTCTATATGTAAAGAATGGAAATATTCCAGGTTCAGCACATCCTAATACTTCTGTTCATTCTGTAAACATCGCTATTGAGAGCGGAACTATATTGAAATTTAAAGACCTCATTAATATAAATAATAATTTTGTTGAAAAAATTAAAAATGTTAAAAGTGGATTGTGGATATCCAAGCCCTTACCAGGTATTGAAACAACGGATGAAATAAATAAAGAGCTTAGGGGAGCACTCGCCAGCGGATTGAGTATGACGCAAAATAAAGATTTAATTGACCAGTTCAATGCAGATGACTATAGTTTTTATTTTACAAAAGACTATTTTGGAATGACTTCTTATATTCCTCATGCTCTTGGTGATTATGCAGAGCTTGAAATAAAATATGGAGATATAAAGGCTAACATAAAATCAGAGAATAAGGTTTGGAAAGAACTTATAAATACATAAGGGCCCAAAACGGAGGGGAAACACCTTTAGTATATAAAGCCCGCTGGAGTAGCGCCCGGTATCGAGCGGTTAATGAGAATCAGAGGATATTAATGAATGGACAGGTTGCTTGTGTTATAATATGGTAAATGCATAAGTCTTGGCAAATGAGGGGGGTTCGTAGTGAGTTTAACTGAACCTCAAGTAATTACAATCGCTGAATATAATAAACTCAGAGAGAATACCGAGAGTTATTTAGAATATATCGATGGCATAGTGTATGTGGTACCATCTCCTTCGACGAAGCATCAAAGAATTTCCAGTAGATTACATGCAAAGTTATTCAATTTCCTTGAAGGAAAAGAATGTGAAGTCTTCCCAGCACCCTTTGACATTGAGCTTAGGACAGCTGATGATGACCAAGGAGACCAGACTGAAAAGGCCAAGGTGGTCATTCCGGATTTATCGGTTATTTGTGATAAAACGAAACTTGACGAAAATAAATATGTCGGTTCACCAGAACTGATTATTGAGATTTTATCTCCTTCAAATCAAGCTCATGATCTCGTTAAGAAACTTAATTTATATATGCAATATAGGGTTAAAGAATATTGGATTGTCAATCCTCTTTTGAATACTGTACAGATCTATGGTTTGAATGAAGAAGGGCAATATCAGCAGGTAGAGGTATTGAAGGAAACAGGGGTAGCCCATTCAGATGTTTTGAAAGGGTTTAGTATGGATCTTGAAGACCTTAATTTCTCAATTTTTAGGACCATGAACGCAAGCATCCTCTGCCGGTTGGGAAGAGGATGCTTGCGTTCATATCCTAACGTATTTTAGATAAGAATCAATACATATCTTTGATATCTTTATCCCATACAAAAGGCTGATATGATACATGCTTCTTATTAATAAAGTTCAAATACCAAATTATTTGAAATAAAGGATGGCTTGAAAGGAGAGATCTGGTTGGACAATTCACAGATTTCAGGTCATTGGCACCTACAACAAATTCCCTACACTAAACGCGAAATTAAGGTTGAGATAGTTGCTGGAATTGGGGTTGTGTTGATATTAATCATGCCATTTGTTTGGTGGGGGAAAACCCCTGATCTTCTACCAACAAATGTTGGTATGAGTGGAAAGGTTGATTGGGAAGGAAAAGGCTATCTTTGGTTACTTACTGGGGTTGGTATTGCGTTATATGTATTTTTAACGTACATATGTATATTTCCGAATATGGTTAATCGTCTTTGGGTAATAACTTCAATAAATGCTGAAAAACAGTACCATATTAGAAGAATGACGATTAATTGTATCAAAGTCGAAACTGTTTGGCTATTTGTTTATTTAACCTGGAATACTATAAAAGTAGCTGAAAGTAAGGTAATTGGTGAAGAAATAAAACTCCTAAATCAAAATAACACCATGCATATAGGAGCAATTTACTTTAAACCTTTATTTGGAATTGAATTTTTGCCAATGATGTTCGTAATAATGGCGGTCACGATTTGTGTCGGCCTATACTATGGAAATAAGGCAAAACAGCAAGCAAATTGAGTAAAATCGCTCGTGATTTGCAGATTATTATGAAAAAAATCAGGCTGCCTCGTGTTATGAGGCGGCCTGAACCTGGTCATCACGAGCGATTTCCATATGTTTTGCTCTAAGATTTTAGCCAGACGTAATGGGTGAAATCACAATAGAATTGTGCCAATTGAGAAAAGATAAGACTTGTATTGGTTTGAATATAAAACTTACCTTCAAAAATGTTGACGGTTCGAAGGGACTAGTTAAGATCACAACCTAAAAATGGAATTGTGGCGTTTCCATTTATGACAGGATTCCCCTTACTTTGCAAGAATGTTATGAGATGATTAGGCAGATAATTGGAATTTGCAATAACCGAGGTAAAGTATGAATGTAGAATTTCTAAAGGTGAAGTTATATTAGTACTAGAACCAACTTCAAAAGCAGGTGTGTGGATTTGTCAAAATTAAATAGGATTCTTTATGCAATGGGTGTCATAGGATTAATAATAGCAATGTTTATTGTTTACAAAAATGCTGAAAGTGCATTTGAGATTAGATTTTTAATAGGTTATGTAATATATCTATTTTTGTTAAGCTTTTATTTTCTTGGTATTACTATTTTTCGCCTGAGAGGGTTGAAATGGGTTGAATTAAGGAAGAGATTATTGAAGTTTCTCAGATTAACTTTTGTAAATTGTGTTTTATTATATGGTTTAATATTTGCGTCCGATTATTTTTTTAAAACTTCGAAATTAAATCTTGTTAAAATCCTTTATACGTCTGTAAGTCTTGCCTTTGGGGTATCTTTTCTTGATTTGGTTTTCCTAAAAAGAGGATTGGTTAAATGAACGTTCTGAGCGATCCTTGTTGAAGCTCTAATCTTTACACAATCGAAACACTGCCATGGGCTATACGCGAACCCTGCATTTCCTGGGAACAGGGCAAAACCTTATACTCGATATCCAGTGTATAACTTATGTCAAAACGTATAATGAGACCATCAATATTCCCGTAAGTTAGATAAAGTGTATTCCGTCACATCATTAGCTAATGAATTTTGAGAGCCTTCCATAGCAAAGAGCTTCCAGCAAATACTCAGATGTTTGCTGGAAGCTCTTATAAGTCTTGAACAAATGCCAACTTAAGCAAATATGTTACGCAAGTCAATTGCTAAGTTATCAAATAGCCGGCTTCTAATTATTTCGGCTTTCCCATATACTTCTGGTTCAACAAATACATTCTCTGAGAATTTATAGACATCTGCAATTTCATTCAAGGGATCAACGATCCAGTATTCCCGGACTCCTGACAAGCGGTAGCGACGCAATTTTATTCGTTTGTCTTTTAACGCTGTTGACGGACTTAAGACCTCAACGATAAGATCAGGCACACCGACACAGCCTTTCTGGTGTATCTTTGCTTGATCACATATCACAGTTATATCAGGTTCAACATAGTTGCCATTTTCATCATCTAACCATACTCCAAAAGGTGCTGGAAAGGCTTTGCACCGTTTACCCTTTAGATAAGTATAAAATTCTCCATACAAATTTCCTACAATGGCTTGGTGTTGAGATGAGGGCGGAGGTGTCATATCATAAATTACACTATCAATACGTTCCCATCGCTCATACTCTAATTCCAATGGTTTATCCTCCAAATTAGTCCCTCTTTGTAAAATTATACCATGGTATGATTAGCTTTAAAAGGTCTTACCCAGATGAAGAATTAGCTGGGTAATAGCTATTTATAATAACTGCTTTTCTGCAGCCAACTAACCGAGAGATGGAACAGTTTTGTTTGATTAACACATCCCTTTTATGGAAACAATCGGGAATAACAATGTTTTTATCAAATCATTCGTGATCGGGAGAACGCTCTGAAAGATTATTTTCTGGACAAATTAGGCTATCACCTGATTGTGCACAGACATTTCGTCAAACTGGAAAAAATCCCGGCTTCTCCCGAGGTCTGGATGGGAAAACTCTTAGCGAACGTCCGATCGGTTAATATAGCTTTGCGAAGAGTACGGGTCGAAACTGCTTGCCAACTCCGACAGTGACGGCTATCCAAATTCGTCACTGGTGACGAATTTGACCTACTATCAGGCCCTTCTCCTACTGAGGATTCCCAAAGATGAGAGGAAGAACTTTATCCTGCAGCATGATGTTGAAAAAATGACCACTGGGGAGCTGGATCAGGCTCTTAAAGAATGGAAGCGAACAACTCAAGAGAAATAGCCGGCTATTGTACACTTTGAATTGGGTATCTCAAACTGGCCGAGCAAGGATCTAACTAACATTAAAGGCATCTCTGCTTTGTAGTAAGCTATTATTTCACTCAGAACATTTTTGACAAGATTCCCCTTACTTTGCAAAGAAGTTATGTAATGATAAAGGTTGTCCGGATGGAAGAAACAGCTTTTTACGCTAAGAAAATTAGTCAATGACTTTATAGCCGTTTCGTCTATATTGCGAACCTAATGAAATATTCTAATCTTACGTTAAACGCTTTTTGAAGCATAATGGCTGACTCTAATTTGAAAGAGGCTGATTTTAATGGGGGATTTATATATACGAAATTATGTCCCTAGTGACATTGCCCAAGTAATGGAATTACAGAATAAGTACAGTAAAATATATACCGAGGTACCTATATGTACAGATGATAATTTAAGGCATCCAGCTCATCCAGTTTATGAAGAGGGAAAGAACATTTTCTGCGGATTTGACAGTAAAGATAAGATGATAGCTTATGCTTCGATTTTCCCAAGGCCAGTCGATGACGATGTCCCAAGTAATTTGCCTCATAGTTTATGGATTGAAGTCAAGGTCGATCCGGTACAGGAAAAGCAATACGAAATAAAAGATAACATGATTAAGAAAGTACTTGAAAGAGTAGCTACCATTAGCAAGTCGTTACCCGAGAGAAGTGTTCGATTATGTACAGGCCTTCTTTTAAGTGAGATAGAAGCAATTAAATATTTCCTTTCCAGAGGGTTCATTCATACTGAAAGTTTGTTTCAGATGACTAGGGATTTGACGATCCGGATTCCAAATCAATCAATAACGAAAGATGTTGAGATCAGAAAGTGGAAGATTGAAACAAAAGAAGAACGACAAAAGTACATAAAAGCAGACAATCTTTCATTTCTTGATTCGCCCACAACTATTGAAGCATTAGAATATTTGTTACAGTCTCCGCAATGGGCAACTGGTACGGCAATAAGTGCCTTTGACATTAGTGGAGAGATTGTGGGTAGTATTATGGTCTATTGGGATGAAACGCAGAACAATAGGGGAAATGAAAAGTGCGGATTTACAGAGGAAATATTTGTTATACCTAATTGGAGAGGACGTGGGATAGCAAAATATTTAATTATGGAGGGCTTAAATTACTTAGCTCAACATGGTCTAAGAGAAGCAAGGCTAGAGGTAATGAGCAAGAACAGAAACGCACTTACATTGTATGAATCGATGGGGTACATAGTTAATAGGGAAGAAAAAGTTTTCGGGCGTAATGTGATTTCTAACCAAAGGTTTATTTCTGGGGAGGGATATTATAATGGTCAATAGAAATCCTAGTGGCACAGCATTTATGATGGCATTTCTACGAGGATTTCATGCAGTTTATGATAATGCGAAAATATTTAATGATCCGCTTGCTTATGATTTAATACCCGAGGAAGTTCGAGAAGCATTTAAACAGCATTTGATTAAATCCGTTGCAGAAATGGCCCCGGAGCTAGCAAAAGAATGTACTGATGCCGCAACCTCATTACGCCTGGCTGTGAGAATCATGGCTGGTCCCGTCTTAGCCAGAGCACGATTTGTTGAAGAACGGCTTGAAGAAGCCATCCGGAAAGGTATAAGACAATATATAATTCTGGGTGCAGGACTTGATACCTTTGCTTATCGTCGTCTTGATCTGACAGATCGCCTCCAAGTATTCGAGCTTGATTTACCTTATACGCAAGAAATAAAATGTCAATTATTGAGCCGTTTAAACCTTGAAAAACCGGATTTCCTGCACTACATCCCGGTAGATTTTACTAAAGACAATCTAGCCTCGGCCCTTTCAGAATCAAAATATGATTCAGGGCAAATGAGTTTTTTTAGCTGGATGGGAGTGACCCATTACCTGCCAAATGAGTCTGTATTGTCGACACTCAAGGCTATAATAAGGTTATCAAGTAGCGGCAGCGAGATTGTATTCGATTATTACGATAAATCAGCTTTTGATCCTGACAAAGGCTCGAATCGTATTAAATATATTATGAAAAATACAAAGGCTATTGGAGAGACCATCATCACAGGATTTGATCCATCAAAACTTAGCATGGAACTTGCTCTTCTGGGGTTACGGCTGCTTAATAATTTAGGTCCTGAAGAGATACAGCAGAAATATTTCAAGGAATGTAATGAAGGCTATGCAGCAAGTGAACATGTACATTTGGCACATGCTACGTGGTAAATTAAGGTCAGGTTATTGATTAGAGTGTATCCGAACTTCGCCAAAGGCTAATAATTGGAAGTTTACAGATAACCCCTAGGAATAGAGTTTCCTAGGAGTTGTTAAAAGGGAGTTTGTACTAAACCGCTGCGCGGTGGTTTTTTTAGGCCCAAATAATAATTGAGGCATGATATCATTCTTTTGCTAACCCAATTTACTTTGGAAAGGATGATATTCATGCCTCAAACTTCTCGTACTCTTTCACCTCATCTTCAAAAAATGAAGATAGAAATGGAACTTCGCGGTTTATCCCCTCAAACCCTGCAACAATACTTTATCCATTTAAAACTCTTGGAGAAATATTTTAATAAGCCTGCCTTTGAAATTTCACCTGATGAACTTAAACATTTTCTTTATTATCGTATCAAATCCGGTATTAGTCACAGCAGTATTAATATTGCCTGCAGTGCATTTAAGCTCTTTTTTAACAAAGTTTTAAACTACAACTGGTCTGACGATGTAATTATTCGTCCAAAACGCCAAAAAAAACTTCCCTATGTGCTTTCTCAAAACGAGATTCTTTCAATTACAGATCAACTAAGTAATCTTAAACACAAAGCCATTCTCCTAACCACGTATTCTTCTGGCTTGAGAATTAGTGAAACTCTGAGTCTCCGGGTCTCCGACATTGATTCTGAGAACATGCTGATTAGAATCAATGATGGCAAAGGTGGTAAAGATCGTCTAACCGTTCTTTCTATCAAAAACCTTAAACTATTAAGGCGTTATTGGAAACTTTATCGACCAACTGATCTACTTTTTCCAGGCCCTATTGAGGGCAAACCTCTTTCCGCGCGCAATATTCAATATGTTTTTTCAACTGCTAAACAAAAGGCAGGTATTTCAAAACACGCTACAGTCCATACACTTCGGCATAGTTTCGCAACTCATTTGCTTGAGAATCGTGCTGATCTCAGAACCATTCAGATGCTGATGGGGCATAGTAATATTTCCACGACTTCTAAATATATTCACCTCTCTACTGCCCATATTGCCTCAGATTGCCTCAGTTAGAAGCCCTCTTGATGGTCGTGATCCGAATGCCTGAACTTCAGGAGATTTTTAATCACGTTCATCTGAATTCTATGTCACCTGATCAAGCAAAAGCTTTTAATATGATCCGTCATTGCCGAACTCCTTCTCTTGGTTCCCATTCTGAGGTTTGTACTGAATGTGGTACCGTTGAGGTTTCTTATAATTTCTGCCGAAACAGGCATTGCCCTAAATGCCAACACTCTGTTCAAGAGCATTGGGTTGAGGCTCAAATGTCTAAGCTTTTGCCTATCGGATACTTTCATATTGTTTTTACGATTCCTCAGGAACTGAATACCCTTGTTTTACAGAATCAGGAGCTTCTTTATTCCCTTCTTATTCGATCGGCTGGGCATACACTTATCGAACTTGCTAAAGACCCTAAATACCTTGGGGCAACAACAGGAGTAACCTCCGTTCTCCATACCTGGGGTCAGAATTTATCTTTTCATCCTCATGTACACTGTATCGTTCCCGGTGGAGGGCTTTCCAATGATGGTCTTCGTTTCGTTCGTTCGAGAAAGAAATTTTTTATTCCGGTTAAAGTAATTTCGAAAAAATTCAAAGGTAAGTTCCTTTGTCTTTTGAAACAGGCTTTTAATGAGGGGAAGATAAGCTTCTTTAACGATGCTGTCAGGCTTTCGTCCAGAAGCAATTTTCTTTCCTTAATCGATAGTTTGTATCTTAAAGGCTGGGTTGTTTTCTGTAAAAAACCATTTAAATCTCCAGCTCATGTTGTTAGATATCTTGGTCGTTATACTCACAGAGTCGCAATCAGTAACTCTAGGATTCAGGCATTTGATGGCAAATCGGTGAGTTTTTCGTGGAAGGATTATAGGGATGGTAATAGGTCTAAAGTAATGATTCTTGATGCTAAAGAATTTGCTAGAAGGTTTCTTCTGCATGTACTCCCTTCTCGTTTTGTAAGGATCAGACATTATGGAATTCTGTGTAGCCGTAATATTAGTACTAAGCTTTCGAAATGTATGATGCTTGCTGGAAAGAAACCTTCTTTTGACCCTATTACTCCAAAACAAACCAAGAGTTGTCGCTCTTGTGGAAGTCAAAATATTATTATATTTTTCCCTAAACACTCGAGTGCAGGTCCATGATCATCTAGGAATTGAATTTTTTAAAGTTACCCATTTGGGGAGGGGGGAAGTTTGTCCATTTTCGAATTTTCGACATATATCAAAAGCAGCTTAAGCAACAATGCTGTTATTATATCTTTGCTAATTGAGTTTTAACCCTAAATGAGAAAGAATGAATTCCCATATACCCCAACTGCCGTCGGCAGCGGTTCAGTACAACTAGAGATTTATGATGTTCTATTCGCTTTTAACCCAAATAATATTATTCAAGCCACTGATTTTCATCACTGGCTTTTTTCTCTGTCTACGAACATCATAAATCTCTAATGAGTTTAGCGAAGCAAATAATATTCCATGTGTTGAGAGCCATTGGAAATGGAGAAAAATAAAATGTGAAAATCGCTCGCTAAGAAATTCTGTTGGGTTGCAATGTCGGATTTTTTTACACTAGTTATTAAAGATGAAAAAACGCGGTTTATAAAAACACCGCGTTCCGTTGACTTGTAAACTTGTCAGTAAAAAGGGCTTTTGTCACACCCGTTAAGTGAAATTCGCCTGTTCGGCACAACATCAACTGAGATGCTGCGTAATGAAGAACGCGGCACGGTCTAGGGCTTGATCAGCTTCATCGAGGATACCAGCGAACGCTTGGAAAACGTGCGGGACGTCGGCGGTAACGTCGAGGATTACGTCTACGCTGCTTGCCCGTGCGCGGTCTGCCATCTGCGTGGAGTCGTCAAGGAGAACCTCATTGGTTCCGACCTGAAGCAGAAGCGGTGGGAATCCCGTGAGATTGGCGAGTCTGGCCGGGCTCAGAAGTTCCTGATTCGGGTCCTGTCCGGCGAGGTACATCGCTGCTGTATAGGCAAGGCTCTCACGAGTAAAGAACGGGTCGATTCCTGCTTTACTATCTATGCTCGCTCCGGAAAATGTCTTATCTAAACTTGGCGAGAACGCTACAACTACTGCTGGCATCGGCAGACCAGCATCCCGTGCCATGAGGCACGTCGAGACAGCGATACCGCCGCCGGCAGAGTCACCAGCGAACGCGATAGATGTTGCCTCAACACCACTTTCCAAGAGTGAGCGATAGGCCGAGAGCGCATCGTCCAGTGCCGCTGGGAACGGGTGTTCCGGAGCAAGACGATAATCGAGCGAGACAGACCGAATACTGGTCTTGCTGACGAGGTTCGCAGTGAGGGACATGGCAGTGTCGGGAGAACCGAACACATATCCACCTCCATGAAAATAGAGGATTGTTCCTAAATGGGCATCCTGTGCGGGTTCGACGAGCAAACCGGGTCGATTACCGAGGGTAGTCTGCGTGATCCGCACGCCCGCAGGTACTTTCATCGTCGCCATCATGGCTGCGAAACCTGTGCGCATTTCCTCGACAGTTTTCGAATTGGAAGTTCGGGGGCGCCGTAGCATTTCATTCACTACTTTACGCTGTTCTCTACTCATAATGATAGTCTCCTCTTCTAATCGTTGTATTTTTAGTATAGAATATAATTATGACAAAACATGTCACTATTGTTATGAGGTGAACTAAATGAGCAAGTCGAGGCACCTGATTGAATTGATGATGGCGGTTAATCGGAAACGACAATTTACGGTCAAAGAGCTTGCTGAAGAATTTGGCGTGTCTACCAGAACCATGCTGCGCGATTTGCAGGAATTGAGCGGAATGGGGGTGCCTCTATACTCCCAGGTTGGCGCAGGAGGTGGATACCGGGTACTCTCTGAGCGGAACCTTCCACCTATTTCGTTTACAGAGAACGAGGCGTTCTCAATATTCTTTGCTTGCCACGCACTTAGACACTATAGTTCTCTGCCCTTCAAGGCATCTGCTGACTCCGCTCTCCGAAAATTTTTCGCGTATTTACCGGATGACATGAAAAATCGAATTGAAGAGATACGACATCGAGTTGACTTCTTTACGCATAAGCGCCCACAACGAGCTGAATATCTTGAGGTCTTGCTCCAAGCATCTATTGAAAGGCTACCCGTGACCATCAATTATGGCGTTCGGATGGATGAAACCACACTCAGAACCATTCAACCTATTGGAATATACGCGCATGAAGGATATTGGTTTTGCCCAGCTTACTGTTATTTGCGAAGGGCATACCGATTGTTCCGAGTGGATCGGATATGGTCAGCCGCTTTAGCGGATGTCGAAACGATAGCGACCCCAGTCGATGTTCGCGAGGTGAATTTATCGAACTTTGGCCTTCATTTTCAAAGCGAATTAGAAAGCGTCGATGTCAAAGTGAAATTATCGGCAAAAGGAATAGAGATATTTCGCGACAAGAGTTGGTTGTTTCCATGGGGGAAAGTTAGTATTTCTGATGACGGAATAGGTATGCTTGAGGTAGGTATTCTTGCTTCAGAAATACCATTCTTCGCTGAATATTTTTTCTCGTTTGGGGCGGAAGCGATCGTGCTTCAACCGGAAGAACTTAGAGAAGCTGTCAGATCAGAGTTGGTCCGTACTCTGGAAAAGTACGATTTTCTACAATGCTAGTCTTCCAATTTCGGTTTTTACTATTCTGCCAATACATAGATGGATCGCTATTATTTTGTAATGGAATTCGAACGCGGCCAAAGGACCATTAATTGAACTTCGCAAATCCATAAACTCAGGTGTGTTTTCTCCAAAAATGCGGTATTAACGAAGTCAAGGGGACGCCACCGGCGTCCTCTTGACTTCGTTAATTGGGTCTTTAGCAAGGTCTGTTGCTAAAGATCTTTATTTGAGTTCTACAAATTACACTAGTAAAAGAGGAGATTATCTACGAATGCCCTTACGTCTTAAGCGAAAAAATTATAATATGGAAGATGGGCAAACGTTTGAAGGTTATGCCATAAGTTTCGGTGTTGGTCTAGATGAAGATTTAT
Organism: Desulfosporosinus sp. FKB; assembly: GCF_002196705.1. Classification (GTDB taxonomy): domain Bacteria; phylum Bacillota; class Desulfitobacteriia; order Desulfitobacteriales; family Desulfitobacteriaceae; genus Desulfosporosinus. Next base: position 46,427 of record NZ_NADJ01000010.1, on the reverse strand, counting down.
ATTACAACTCAATAGGGCTTGATTAAGGAGATCACATTATATCAATTGCGGAACCCTAAATTAAAACTATCGAAATACTAGAGGATTAACGAGCACTTGCCAAACTAGGGGTTTTTTTGAACAATTGGTGGAGTATTAAAGGAATTAGCATAAAATTCGCGAATTGATAGGGATAATATGGATTTGGAGGTGGGAAATGAATCTTGGGATTTCACCATGGCAAATGTGGAGAGATATCTTTGTTTATACTTTTGAGATATTTAAGATAACCTGGCAAATGTGGTTTTTTCTCGGCTTAATTACTCTTGGAAGACTGGTTTTCCACTTGTTTGAAAAGCAGCGCTTATCAAAGTCTGGGATTTATGAAATTGATCGAATGGATGGAAGGACTTTTGAGAAATATTTAGAGGTATTGTTCCAAAAACTTGGTTATAAAGTTGAGCGCACAAGGTATATAGGAGATTATGGTGCTGATTTGGTCGTCTTACAAAACGGTTTGAGAACTGTTATACAGGCTAAACGCTTTAAAAACAAAGTTGGAGTAAAGGCCATTCAAGAGGCCGTGGCAGCCAAAGGCTATTATGATTGCCCTCATGCGATGGCAGTGACTAATAGTTATTACACAAAACAAGCTAAGGAATTAGCCAAGGCCAATAAAGTCACGTTATGGAGTCGAGATGATCTTGTTAAAGCGTTGTTATCAGTGAACAAGGCCAGCAACACTAATCTAAAAAACCACAGCTCAACTGGTAGTTACTACTGAATTAGAGGATAATTCAGTGTGCTACATATGCGGCAAAACAGTTTCTAGTAAGGTTATAGAATACTGTTTGGCACATCCTCAACGGTTTAGGGGCCGTATATATTGCTTTGATCATCAAAAATAATGTTTATCACTTTTTCGGGAGATGTAAAAATTAAGGACGCTTGATTCTGTGAGTCATTAGACGATCAAACCACGAATATTTGGTGGAGATATATAGTAATACCCATAAATTACTTGTTTTGGAGCAGATATACTTCCTTGAAATAACATATCTCGAAAGAGATCCTCACAGGAAACTGACCTATGGGGATTGTTCTCTATTTTTATTTTCACGGTTTTCTTATTTTACGACGTATTATGTGAATATAAAAGCTTACCGGACCCTGAGTTGCCAAAAGGCCACGGCGCTGGCTGCAGCAACGTTCAGAGAGTCTACGTTATGGGACATGGGGATGCACGCGGTGTAATCGCAGTCAGCAATCGTGCAGGGCGCCAGTCCATTACCTTCTGAACCCAATACGATAGCAAGCTTTTCCTCTGCCATGAGCTGCGGATCANAAGCTTTTCCTCTGCCATGAGCTGCGGATCATCTATGCTGACAGCGTTATCATTTAAAGCCATGGCAACGGTCTTAAAGCCCAGCTTGCGCAGACTCTTCATGCCCTGCTGCGGCCACTGCGAGGGCTCGCTGCCAATACGGGCCCATGGCACTTGGAAGATGGTACCCATGCTCACCCTCACCGCACGTTGAGACCGTGGTAGTGCTATATCGGAAGTAAGTGAAAGCCTTGGTATAAGCCTGTTTGAGGGTGTGGTTGTCCTCTTATAGTGACTGAGTGCATGGGGGGGAATATAGATAAGGAATAAATTAAAGTCGCTTAAATCATAGAAGGAGGACTAAGAAGATTGGATGGTCAAGTAAGAAGTAATATTCATGCTGGAATCACAGTAGATATTGTTTTAAAAGAAAACCAAAGGACAGGAAAAAGAACGCGTGGTATTGTCAAAGATATCTTAACAAACTCCCAGAAACATCCGAGGGGAATTAAAGTAAGACTTGAGGATGGGCAAATTGGAAGAGTTCAAGAAATTATAAAGACAGTTTGAAATCATTGGAGCACCTGCTGAATGAAAGCGGGTGCTTTTTAATTATGAGTAGATCTAGAAAATCCCTGAAAGTTGTGGAATTAGGTATAATCTGGTGCTATCATTGGATTAAGGTGAAGGAAAGATATGGCACTACTGAACTAAAATCAAAAAAATGTCTGGGAGCAATGATAAACTGATAATATCACATGAAGAACTGTACTATTAAACATGCTGTAAAGGTATTTGTATTTCTCTGATTTTTGGGAGCATTTTGAAGATGATACAGGAAGTAAGAAAGGTAGGAGCTGAGGGCATACTAATGGCAAAAAACGATAATATGCTGGCGATTTTATGGATGCTTAATTTAGGAGCAAAAATAACTGCGAAGCAAATAGCGGAAAAATTAGAGATAAATATACGGACCGTTTATCGTTATATTGATTCTTTGTGCGCCAGTGGAGTACCGATTATATCGGACTCAGGTCAAAACGGTGGATATTGTTTGATGAACAATTTTATCCAAGCACCTTTGTTTTTTGATATAGAAGAACAAAAAGCACTTCTTCATGCTGCTGTATTTGCAAAAGAGGCAGGATATCCCTTTAGCGAGGCTTTAAGCAGAGCAACTGAAAAACTGAAATTGTATTCAAATCAAGAACAGGAAAGTATTCTCAATCGCCATTTAGTCGGTTTTGAAGTGATAAACCGAGATATTGCCCCTGCTGTGAAGGTGGTGTTGGAGGAATTAGAGCAATCTGTAGCAAACGAATACTCTGTAGAAATTGAATACCGCTCAAAAAATGAAGAACAGTCCCGTCCAAGAGTGATTGACCCATATGGAATAATATATTGGAACAATAAATGGTATACTATTGGATTTTGCCATTTGCGGGATGAAATTCGCAGCTTTCGGGTTGAACGGATTGTACAGATAAAGCAAACGAAAATGATGTTTGAACGACCTGAAGCCTTCTCTGCCAAGGAATATTTTTTACAAAATCTTTTGCCTAATCCGGACAATGGGAATGGCATGATTCCATTAATCATCAAGGGCAGGGCAGAGGCTTTGGATGACTTATGCATTCATTGGTTTTTAGGTCATCATTTAAAAGAGAGGACTTCAAACCAAGCAGTCTTTTTAGTTGATGAAAAAGCAATTCATGCATATGTACCTAATTTTCTTCTTTCTTACGGAAAAGCTATTCAAGTAATCGAACCGCAGAGCTGTAAGCAAAAACTTGTTTCTGTAGCATCGGAGTTAATGGAATATTATCAAATATAACAGCTTCACTGACAGTAGATGTCAGTGAAGCTGTACTATTATGGTGATAGACATTAATCATCAACGAATTTTGTTTAGCGATTTTTAGATGTAAAAGGAGGAATTTAGAATGAACAGCACTGTATATCTTTATGTATTTGATACGATGGCAGATTGGGAGATAGGTTATTTAACTGCTGAACTAAACTCAGGAAGATATTATAAGAAGGGGCTATCCCCATCAAAAATAGTTACCTTGGGAGTTGAAAAGACTCCTGTTACTACAATGGGAGGTTTGAAAATATTACCTGATATTAAACTAGAGGAGTGCGGCATTAAAAACACAGACGCTTTGATTTTACCGGGTGGAAATACATGGATGGAAATAATCCATGAACCTATAATAAATAAAGCAGAGCAGTGTATAAAGGAGAACATTGTTGTAGCGGCGATATGTGGCGCTACAATAGGGCTTGCTCAGAATGGCTTGCTGGATTCAAGATGGCATACAAGCAATGATTTGGGATACCTCAAAATGGTGTGTTCCGATTATAAAGGTGAAAAGTATTACAAGAATGAGCCTGCTGTTACAGATGGAAAATTAATCACTGCTTCGGGGGTAGCTCCATTGGAATTTGCTGTACATGTCTTGAAAGCTTTGGATGTGTTTTCGCCAAAGACAATAGATGCCTGGTATAAGCTCTATGAGACTCACGAATCTGAATACTTTTATGCGTTAATGAATTCAATACAATAAGAATATAATTGCGGATATGTTTGTTCAATTACTTGAGCGAAATTCTTTAAGTATAAGAACTCTGGGGAGTGTTTTCAGGAAGAAGCCTTGCCGCCAAGGAATAACCAGGTCCTGCTGACATTATTTTTGTCTACTCAAGGCATATGGATCATTATACAAAGTATCAATAAAGTAACATCAATGCACGCCGGCACAGTGGGTCACAGCATGAGGGGGTAAGCAACACGGTATCGATGCCTAGCGCCGCAGCCGAGCGAAAAATGGCACCGACGTTGGTAGAGTCCGCGATACCTTCAAGCACAGCCACTCGACTTGCACCGGCACACGCCTCCTCAACGCTGGGTAGATGAGGACGCCGCATGGCACACAGCACACCGCGGGTCAGCTGAAAGCCAGTCAGCCCTGCTAGCAGGTTGCTATCGGCAGTATAGACGGGGACATCTCCGCAGCGGGTGATTATACCGTGCGCTTGCCCTGCAATGTATTTGCGCTCCATCAAAAGTGAAATAGGCTCGCATCCAGCGTCGAGGGCAAGTCCAATTACCTTGGTACTCTCCGCAATAAAGATGCCCATCTCCGGCTCCAACCGGTTGCGCAGCTGCGTTTCCGTCAGGCGAGCAAAGACATCCAAATTGGACGATGAAAAATCGCTTTACCGTAAGTAAGAATTACACCACCATCAATATACTATAATATTAACTACACTATATTGCTTATAAGACACATCTTTCTACACTACGAAACAATATAAGAAAAATGCGAAATGAAGATTAAGCTCATTGTTTTAACTTTTTTTTCGCTTAATAATCTTTCCTTATTAGGTTTGGTGTCATCCAATAAGAAGTCAGCCCAATCAAATCCAAGTTTATCTGTATTTTCTTGCCAGTACAATAGGCGGTCAGAATAATAGATTATCTTTTCGCTGACTGGTTTTGGAAAGTAATCTTTTCCGTATTTTAAAACTAGTGCAGTTAATTCATAGATAGGTAACCCCAAAGCGTGTGTTTCTACATGCACCAGAAATTAGAAGGAACTTGCGTAAGTTATAATTAGCCTAATAATGAGCACATTAATTAACACAAAGAAGGTAATGAAAATAAGATGATATCAAGAACATGGCATGGTATTGTACCTATTCATATGAAGGATGCGTTTGAAAAATATGAATATGAAACAGGGATAAGAGATACAACGATAATAAAAGGAAACATGGGGGCATATTTGAAGATAGTTGAACAAGGGGAATATGCACATTTCTTTTTATGTACAAAATGGGATACAATGGCTAGTGTGATTGCATATGCAGGTAATAAACCGACAATAGCCGTAACTTACCCGGATGACGTGCAATTTGGCCTCATATCAGATCCGATTGTGATTTTGCAAGAAGTGGCCGGTGCGGAAAATCCCTTTTTATAATATGAGAATCATAAGGCTAATAATGGGTATATGAACGATTAAAGTGAATTTCTTTTAATTATATAACGCACAGATAAACAGAAATTTGTCGAGCAGATAATTTGTATTTAAGTAGGCAACCGGAGAATAAGCATGAAGAACAGAACCTATATCACAATTGATTTAAAATCCTTCTACGCTTCGGTCGAATGTGTGGAACGAGGGCTTGATCCGCTGACCACCAACCTTGTTGTCGCAGACGCAAGCCGCACAGAAAAAACCATCTGTCTCGCCGTCTCTCCCTCCCTCAAAGCATACGGCATTCCCGGTAGGGCGAGGCTGTTTGAAGTCGTACAGAAGGTCAAGGAAGCAAATGCAGCACGGCTGCTCAAAGCCCCAGGACGAGCCTTTTCCGGCGTTTCCTGCAACGATACTGAATTGAAATCCTCACCGGGTCTCTCGTTGGACTACATTGTTGCTCTACCGAGGATGGCGTATTATATAGAGTACAGCACGCAGATTTACAATATCTATTTGAAGTACATCGCGCCCGAAGATATTCATGTCTATTCCATTGACGAGGTATTCCTTGACGTCACCGATTATCTGAACACCTACAATTTTTCAGCCCGTGAGCTTGCCACGAAAATGATTCTGGATGTACTCAAAACAACGGGCATTACAGCAACGGCGGGAATTGGCACAAACCTGTATCTAAGCAAGATCGCTATGGATATTCAGGCGAAGCACATCCCTGCTGATAACAACGGTATGCGGATCGCCGAGCTGGACGAAATGAGCTACCGTCGCTCCCTGTGGTCGCATCGGCCTCTAACAGACTTTTGGCGCGTTGGAAAAGGATATGCTAACAAGCTGGAGGAAAAAGGTCTCTATACAATGGGAGATATTGCAAGATGCTCTCTCGGTAAACCTACCGATTACTGCAACGAAGACTTACTGTATAAGCTGTTCGGCATCAACGCTGAGCTGCTGATCGACCATGCGTGGGGGTGGGAGCCATGCACAATTTCCGATATTAAAGCGTATAAGCCAAGCACAAACAGTATTGGATCGGGGCAGGTGCTGCACTATGCCTATACTTTTGATAAAGCGAAGCTGATCGTGCGGGAAATGACTGATCTGCTGGTACTTGATCTGGTAGATAAAAGACTTATGAGCGACCAGCTTGTTTTGACGGTCGGATATGATATCGATAATCTAACAAATCCAGAGATAAAGAGATCATATCGCGGGGCCATCACCACTGACCGCTACGGACGCACCGTTCCGAAATCCGCGCATGGTTCAGTAAATCTTGGCAGACAGACCTCCTCTACAAAGCTCATCATGGATGCCGTCACGGATCTGTTTGAACGCATCGTTGACAAAAATCTTCTGATCAGAAGAGTCAACATTACAGCGAATCATGTCGTTGATGAGGCAACTGCTCAAAATGCGGGCAACTTTGAACAGCTTGATCTCTTTATGGATTACGCGGCTGCGCAGGCGAAAAAAGAAGATGAAGAAGTTGAGCTTGCACGAGAAAAAAAGATGCAGCAAGCAATGCTGGAGATAAAAAAGAAACACGGAAAGAACGCCATTCTAAAGGGTATGAATCTGGAGGAAGGCGCTACCACAATAGACCGGAACAAGCAGATTGGAGGGCATAAGGCATGACGAAGGCATATGACGATATCATTAATCTACCTCACCATGTCTCTACGACACGCCCTCATATGACTGCTATTGACCGGGCAGCTCAGTTTTCCCCTTTCGCCGCACTGACCGGCTATGATGCCGCCATCAAAGAGACCGCAAGACTGACTGACGAGAGAGTAAAATTGGACGAATATATGAAGGACGCTTTGAGTAATAGGCTGCAAATCATAGCAGATCGGATTAAAGAGTATCCTGAAATCGCAATTACTTACTTTCAACCGGATGCAAAGAAGAATGGCGGCGCCTATGTTACTGCTATCAGTACGGCTAAAAAGATAGACGAATATGAACGGGTTGTCGTTATGACCGATGGCACAGCGATCCCCATTGATGAAATAATCAGCATAGATGGGCAAATATTCGAATCTATGGAAATATTTTGACCCGATAGTAAAGGTTAGAACAGATAGTGAATACAAGCACACAGAAGATATTGATCACGTCGCATGAATTATCAAAATGCTTTAAGTAATTTGAGGAAGAATTATTAAAGCAAATTCCAATTAGTCACGAAGCTTAGACTGTGGATTATTTATATTAGGTGAAGGGGGAAGTAGTCCATGATAAGAAAATACGGAAACGAACCCTTTGAAGCTGCGGTCATACATGGAGGTCCGGGAGCTTTTGGTTCTGTAGCATGTATTGCCAAGGAATTATCAAAAACATTTGGAGTTATTGAGCCAATACAGAGTAAATATACTATCTCTGAATTATTAACAGAGCTTTGCGAACAGATTAACGCTTATACAAAAAATCCGATAACATTAATCGGACATTCTTGGGGCGCATGGCTTATTGTATTATTTGCAAAAGATTATCCTGATATGGTCAAACAACTTGTTTTAGTTGGTAGTGGCCCATTCAAAAAAGAATATGTCAAAAGGATTATGGAACGCCGATTAAAAAATCTGTCCGAAAAAGAGGGCAAGTTATTTATTAAAGCGCTAGAACAACTCAATGATAAAACGTTTATTGAAAAGGATAAAGCATTAAGTGTTTTAGGCCAATTAGCAAAAAAAGCAGATAATTATAATATAATCGACCAAGAGGATACAGAAGACTGCTTTGATACAGACGGAGAAATGTATGCTTCACTATGGACGCAAGCTGATGAATTGAGGAGCAGTGGTGAATTGTTTAACTCTCTAAAAGGGCTTAAATGTCCTGTCATTGTTATTCAAGGTGAATTTGATTCGCATCCTGTAGAAGGTGTCGTTAAGCCTTTGAGGGAACAAAAAGTTACTTTTGAAACTCATATTTTACCCAAATGCGGGCACTCACCATTTAATGAAAAATTTGCCAAAGAACAATTTTATAAAATTTTATGTAACACTATTCAGCGTAAATTATGAGCATACTGGGCAGTTGATTTGATATTATAAGCTGCACATTATCCATATTTTCATAGAGCTAATAATGAAAAGTTAAGCCAACTAAAGTAATATAGTGATATAAGGTAATTTAAGAAAGATAAGGAAACTATAGCAAACTGTCTATAATCAGATGAGAAGGGTGCAACAAAATGCCGGATAATCGTTTTACTAGATATAAAGTTGAAGCATGGGATATTCTTCAACATCTATTTAAAGTGAAAAATATTAATGACCATACTCTGCATTTTGTTGCAACGTTTTCAGGAAAGCTGGATTTAGACCGCTTTAGGCAGGCAGTTAACTTATCAGCAGATGCCTTTCCGCTGATAAGAAGCAGGTTTAATGAAACTGAAGGTCAGCCTTACTGGGAAGATAAAGGCTATACAACAGAAGATATGCTGGAATTTTCAGAAACCCATAATATGGATGAAAGTGTTGCCCAATTTATCAATAAAGAAGTGAATGCATTTAATGGTCCACAACTGAGACTGAAAGTGATTCGAAACGATAAAAATGATACTCTCTGTGTTTCAATGAATCATATGTTGTGCGATGCTGCTGGATTTAAAAATTATCTTTATATGTTGAGTGATATTTATTTAAATATGTTGGAAAAACCAAATTGCCAATCGGCGGCAATGGGTAATAGAAAGATCAGGCAATTACTTAGGGCATTTTCAATTCGCGACAAGATAAAAATAATGTTTAGTAAAAATGATATGTCTACGCACGATCCGGCCAAGTTCAAATTTGAAGGGGATCTTAACAATCCTTTTATTGAGATGCGGACGATTTCGCAGGAGGTTTTTTGTCTTCTTAAGACCTACGCTAAAGAACATGATGCCACTGTGAACGATGTCATTCTTACGGCTTACATGCGTGTCCTTTATCAACTATTTGGCCGTACTATCATCATACCCTGTGCGGTGGACCTGAGAAAATATCTTCCAAAACGCAGGGTAGACGGTATCTGCAATCTGGTCACCAATCTTAACTGTAATATAGGTTTAGAGATTGGCGCGGCATTTGAGCAAACCCTCAATAAAGTAAAACAAGCAATGGATAGGGAAAAATCAGACATTGCCTGCGTTAAAAGTCTCGTTATATTGGAAAAGGTTTTTGATTTTCTTCCTTATAAATTGGCAAGAAGCATTGTTGAAAAGAGCTTTTCCAATCCTCAGATTGCATTCACAAATATCGGAATACTTGATAAAAAGCAACTTGATTTTGGAAAAGTTGAAATTACTGAAGCTTATATGACAGGTTCAATTAAATATAATCCCTATTTTCAACTAGCTCTTTCAACATTTGATGATCGGGCAACACTTAGTGTTAATTTATACGGATCACAATCTGACAGAAATAAAATATCGATCTTTTTGGATCAACTTGTTCAAGTATTACAAAATGTTATGTGATTCGATTCTTCATTGAGATATTCCAATCCAGCTTCGTATTAAGGCTGAAACATGGGGGCTTTATATAAGCCTTATCTTTTTATACTACAGATCATCAAATATACGGAAGCAAATATACGGAAGGAGTGGGCTCCTATCAAATCGAAGATACCTGAATGGAAGGTTTACTTTGATGGCAACTTTTGGGGACATCATGACCGTGAATTACGAATGGAAAATATGTTGTCTGGTCTGATAGATGGTTTAAACTTGGTAAAAGCTGATTCCTGTGCAGTATAACATGATGGCAATAAAATTGAGGATTGATCTGAAATACTTTATGAATTTGTACTTTCTGCTTGCCCTTTATAAATAATGCATAGATTTATCTGTGGGCTTGATCAGAACCTTGTCTAGGATAGTTTCAATATACCCCTGAGTACAGGGCTTGCATACAACTTGTAAAGGATTGACCTGAATGAATTGAGCATGATCATCCGCTGACGTCACAAATATTATGTTGCACGCTGATGTGGATTTGGATTGCCGTATTTGTCTGGCGGTTTCAAGACCAGTCAGCTTTTTCATCTTGTTATCAAGAAATAGGAGGTCAAAAACCAAGCCCTGCTTTTGAATTCCTTCGAGAAGTTCTTCGCCGCTGCTGAATTCGTAAATATTAAATAAAACGTTCCTTTCTTCTTTATACTGATTAATCAGTGCCTCTAGTAAGCGGCGACACAAGGTTCTGTCATCGCAAATGCCGATCGTAAACAAAACATCTCCTCCAACATCAAGCGTTGTTGAGTAATTTTAGGACAAATAGTCCAAAATGTCAATAGGACTAAATGTCCTAAGATATAATTGCCTAGGTGATAATTATGCAATTAAGAATACGTGATGTTAGAGAAGATCATGACTTGACTCAACAGCAAGTTGCACAATACCTTCTCTGCGATCAATCATTATATTCCAAATATGAGCGCGGGGAGCGTGATGTTCCACTGAACATCATGATTAAACTCGCCCAGTTTTATGTAACCAGCATTGATTATTTGGTCGGGCTTACAGAAGAAAAGAAACCTTACCGCTGAGTGATGAAGCTTTTGTAGATGGTCGCTCTGAGATAATAGAATCTCCGTTAAGGTCTTTTCAGACAGGCAAGTCGCAAATTCGAAAGTGCATTCAAATTTGCGACTTGCCGTTTGATTTTGCCTTCGAAGTGGTTTCTAAAAAGGCATAAGAGCAAAATGTTATCTAAAGTGGTAACATGTTTCAGAGGAAATACTGCGCAAGCTTTTTTCCTTTAATACGTAAATGTCAAATACTAGATGTTGTTTTTACAGTGTCTACATTAGAATAATCACTAAGATTCGCTGTTGATTGCTGTCAGAATACTATATGGTTATAGTAAAAGACGCGGGTAATGAGACAATTCTTATAGTCTTTTAAATGCTTCCTTATAAACTCCCGCAGGACAATCAGATTACACCGGTTACATTATTGAGTCTTGAAATTAATAAGGAATATAAAGAAGATAAGAAATCTGTTATGGATATCCCGTGCAGTGACGCTGAAGGAGTCCAAGTAAGTATCGAAATTTGGCTAGCAAATAAACATGATATGGAACGACGGACCAAAGTACGTGCAGAATATTAAGCTATTAAGACTACTTGTAGAAATTACATATGGCATTAAATTGTTGTTCGTTTATGCGATGCTTAAATAAGTACTCGCATTTTTTATTCACTTTTTTGTCTGCCTGCTATGATATGCTGTTAATGTAAGCAATTAGTTGAGGAGGAATGATTTGGAAGAAGCAGCAATATCACAAGCCAGAAAATTCGCTCATTTATCTCATTAAGGGGTTAAAAGAATGGAACAAAAACTGCAAAACTATTCCTAAAGACTTAATCACAGGATATTCTATCTTGATTCGGCTTGCGTTAGAAAACGGGGTTGCCCCACCCGGAAATATCTATGATCTTCTTGTATTCCTTCAAAAGCCATTGAATGAATGGGGAATAAATTCCTATTTAGATATTTTCGATCCGGATTGCTCGCTGTTAACAAAATACTCAGGATTAACAGAGGAAGCGGAAGATTTTTTGGAAGATCATAGATCAGTTGAAGAGTCGGAGCAAAAAGTTATGCGCCAAATCCTCATATATTGTCGTGAAAAAATGTCCGCAGGTACAGAGGAGATACAGAAAAAATACGATGGGTTCTATCGGACCATACGCGGATTTATTTCAATGCCCAAAAATGCAATACTTCCCTCCGAAGAGGTATATGATTTCGCCTCTTCATTTGAGGACCAGGAGTTATTTAACCTTATCATGATGTTGTATGAAGAAGTTCCTCATCCGTATGATCAATTTGCCATTTGCCCCTACTGTGGCTGGACTATGAAGCGTGTTCATGGAAATTATCGTTGTACCCATCGAACCTGTTATAACAAGCCTGAATTAAGTAAGATAGCGCGGAGTAATATTTCTTGACCCATATGCTATGAATTTAAATTGGGATTCTTTGACTTCAATAGCAAAAACAAAAGCATTTGATGTATGGTATCTCTTTCCATTATCTGCTGTGAACAGAGTATTGCCAAGACATGGAAATATACCAGAATCCCATAGAGTTAAACTTAATCAAGTATTAGGGACAACAATGTGGGAACAAGAAATAGATAAAGAATCGTCTCAGATGACATTATTCGGTGATGTTGACATAGAAAGGGCCACAATCGAACAAATCAAAGCATTTATAATTAGACGCCTAAAGGAAGTGAGAGCGTTTATCTAAAAAGAAAGAGAGGCATAGGGATACGCCAATAGGCAATAAGAGGTCTTGATATAGTAGTTCCTATACCTAATACAAAGATACTAGTGTAAAATATTCATATAAGATTCAAAAAACATATAGTTTATCAGATTAGAAAAGATTTAGCCAATTTGCAGTAGTATATCTGAATTTAAATGTGAGGTAGTGTGTAGTGTTATGAAGCTTAGGGAAATAAAAATGCATGATCCTGCAATATTACAAACCAACCTTACAGTACAAGAAGCGGCAGCCATATTGTTACAAAAAAATGTGGACTGCGCACCGGTAATCGATGAAAAAGGCAATATTGAAGGTCTTTTAACAACTAGGCACATCTTAAATTTAGTAAGCCAAAAAGGCAATTTATCTACTTCGATAACTGATATAATGAGCAATCGGGTTGTAATTGGGCATCCAGATGATAAGATTGAAGATTATCTAAATCCCTCTTTAGAATATTTATTGGTTGTGGATGAAAAGAAAATCATGGGTATAATCACTCATAAGGATCTTGGCAACAAATTTTTTAGGTCTTATACGAAAATCTTCTGTGAACTTGAAGCAATTATTAATTCCATTCACAATTTAATAATAGCCGTGGATCGAAACGGCTTTGTTGAAGTTACAAACGACGCATTTCAAAGATTTCTGGGTATGACGGCTGAAGAGTTAAAGAGAATTCATGTTAAAAATATTGCTCCCGAAAGCGGTTTAGAAGAGGTAGTTAAATCGGGCAAAGCGGAACTTGCCCAAAAGATTATGGTTTTCAATCGTTGGTTTTTAACGAATCGTTTCCCCATTAAAAAAGATGGTAAGATAATAGGGGCGGTTGCGGTTCTGCAGGATATTACAGAATTGGATAACATAGCTGAAGAATTAGAACACTATAAAAGCCTAAATAATGAGCTGGATATGATTATAAACTCTTCCTTTGATGGAATTCTAGTTGCTGATGGCAATGGAATAGTGCTTCGAACAAATGAAGCCTTCGAGAAAGTTACTGGCGTTAAGAGAGAGGACATACTCGGACGAAGCATGATTGATTTTGAGAAAGAAGGGTTGGTCTCGGAATCTGCAGTTAAGCTTGCGCTGGAGAGGAAAGAATCCGTTACCATATCCCACCAAACCAATAAAAGTGGCAGACTTCATCTAACAACAGCTAATTTATGCTTTGGCGATCATGGGAATGTTTATCGAGTAGTATGTAATGTCCGGGATATAACCGAATTAAATGACTTGCGACGGAGAATTGAAGAAATTAAGGGCCTAAGTCAACACTATGAGAGTGAGTTGCGCGCATTACGCTTGCAGTATAGCGGTTCTGATAAAATTATCTTTAAATCAGAAAAGATGAAGAGTCTTCTTGGTATGGTGGTAAAACTTGCACATTACGATTCTACTATTCTGATCACAGGGGAGACTGGTACGGGGAAAGAACTAATTGCTGAGACTATCCATAATAACAGCAGCCGCTGTAATGAGCCCTATATTAAAGTGAATTGTGGCGCTATACCAGAGAACCTGTTGGAATCGGAATTATTTGGTTATGACTACGGAGCGTTTACCGGTGCTAAAAAACAGGGAAAGGCAGGCCAGTTTCAATTGGCTAATGGAGGGACTATTTTCCTTGATGAAATAGGAGATTTGCCTTTTAATATGCAGGTCAAACTCCTGCGCGTCATACAGAATAAGGAAATTACTCGTGTTGGCAGTGAAAAATCTATTCCCATAGATGTTCGCTTTATTGCAGGGACCAATCGCAACCTTTTGGACTTAGTGGGAAAAAAGGAATTTCGAGAAGATTTGTATTATCGCCTAAATGTAGTGCCAATACATGTTCCTCCCTTAAGGGAAAGGAAGGAAGATATACCGATTCTGATAAATCATTTCATCAACTTATTTAATAAAAAGTACGACCAAAATAAAAAAATGTCCTCGGAAGTAATAGATAGATTAATAGATTATGACTGGCTGGGAAATGTTCGAGAATTAGAGAACCTGATTGAGAGACTGATGGTGACTAGTACTGGATATTTAATTAATAGGAAAGATTTACCTTCTTATTTTAACCAAACTTCAGTAAAACCATCAGGTGTCCTTGTTTCAGGAATTGTTCCGTTGCAGGCTGCCATAGAAAGTTTAGAGAAACAGCTTCTACAGAAAGCGTATAGCGAAAATCTTACAACCAGGCAGATGGCAAAATTGCTTCAAGTTGATCATTCTACCATTGTTAAAAAAGCTGCAAAGTATGGAATATCAAAACAGAATTTAAATAAATAATCTGAAAAGATAGAAAATTGGTGATGGTTTTCACCAATTGGTTCTAAATGGAACCGTGAGTGAGATGGGCTGTCTGTAAGTAATTTGGTCGTTAATTTATTAAGAAAGAAAACTATAATGGTGATTTTCGGCACCATGAGGAAGGAATGGCTCTTGTCATTTCTTCCTCATTTTTTATTGAGACAAGCTGATATGGGGAGAAAATTATTTAAAAATTACAATATTTAGAGTTGGCATATTTGTTGCATAAATACTTAATTAACCTAATTATATTTGGGTTCCGATTGATTTCATGAACTACGGTAAGCAGCTGAGTGTGGAAGCTTGGGACTAGTCTGCTATGGAAGGAGGCTAAATTCAACATCGTGTTTACAAAGTATGAAACAAAGGAGGTTATCAAATTGAAATTTACGAAAGCTTACATTCCTTATGGAGGATACTTTTCTTCACCATTTGTTCGTTGGAACGGTTCGTTAAAAGGTGATAATTCCGTTATTTTAGGGGCTTCGACCGCCAGGCGCTGGTTTGTCGAAAAACAGATTGACCCCAATGGATTAGATTTTCTCTATTATGGTATAACGACAGCTCAGCCTTTGTCTTTTTATGGACATGCCTATTCAGCTGCAGTTATTCTTGATCGTCAGGGCAAAGACATACCGGCTTTGCAAATAAATCAAGTATGCGCGACCTCATGTACGACGTTGGGGTTGGCAGCCAAGGATATCGAGACTGACTCACATGGAGAAGTTTTTGCTCTTTCGGTTGACCGCACTTCAAGCACCCCCTTATTAGTTTGCCCTGATCCTCTCACCGGTGCGGTGTCTACAGAAAACATTGTTCTGGATAATTTTGAACGTGATCCATCACCAGGTGCTGGATTGGCAATGTTCCAAACAGCCGAAGCAGTCGCTAAAGAAGCAGGCATAACTAGAGAAGAATGTGATGAAATAGCAGTTTTAAGATATGAACAATACCTGGATGCACTGGCCAATGACCGAGCCTTTCAGAAACGTTATATGTTTCCCCTGGAAGCTCACCTTAACAAGAAAAAAATTCAAATAATTGCTGAAGACGAGGGAGTAACGCCCAGCACCAAAGAGGGGCTGGCCAAGCTTAAACCGGTAACGCCTAATGGGGTACTTACTTTCGGCAGTCAAACTCATCCCGCCGACGGAAACTGCGGCACGATTGTAACAACTAAAGAAAGGGCCCAAGAAATAAGTAAAGATCCGAATATAACGGTGCAGATCCTATCCTATGCAATAACGAGGGTAGGAGCAGGTCGTATGGCAGCTGCTCCGGTCCCTGCTTTGGAAGTAGCCTTAAACGATGCTGGACTCAAAGCAGCTGACCTATCTCAGATTAAGACTCATAACCCATTTGTGGTCAATGATGTTAACCTATCTAAGAAACTTGGGGTAAACCAGAAAATTGTTAATAACTATGGATCTTCCATGATTTATGGACATCCTCAGGGACCAACCGCAGGCAGAGCGGTTATAGAACTTATTGAAGCTCTAGCTGTTCAGGGGGGCGGTTATGGCGCATTTACCGGATGTGCTGCAGGTGATATAGGGGCTTCGCTGGTAGTGAAAGTGAACTAAATATAGCTTAGGCAGCTCCAGGCGAGTTGATGCGAAATACGTTGTGGGGAGGATTATAAAAATGGCCAAATGGGAGACTATGGAGAGAATTCCAGCACCGGCCTTTATTCCAAAGTTTGGCGCACTGTCGGGGATGCGTGTTTTAATGACTGGAACAATAGTCGCTGCACCGTTTGCTGCGACGTTATTGGCAGAGAATGGAGCAGAAGTTATTCATGTAGAACGTCCCGGTGGAGATCCTTACCGCCTCCAATCACCGGTGGTTACGCTGAAAGAGGATAAAATCGCAGTTGCTGACTCGGAAGTACCTTTAGATAAAAAAATAAGCACAGGCTGGATTCAAGAGGGGAGAAACAAGCTAAGCTTAACGTTTAATTGGGACTTGAGAGTTTCAGAGGCGAAAGAAGCATTCCTTGCTTTGATTAAGCAAGTTGATGTCTATTTGGAGAATATTGTTTGGACCGAAAAGTTAGGAATAAACGATGAAGAATTGCTTAAAGTCAATCCATCGCTGGTTATTTGCCATATAAGCGGCTTTGGACGTAAGGAATTTGGTGAAGCCGAAGGCTGGAGCACACGGCGTTCTTATGATCCCATTGGCCAGTTGGAAGGCGGTTGGATGAATTTAAACGGATTCCCCGATGGACCGCCGATCTACGGTTCTGTCTTTATCAATGATTATATAACCGCCTATCAGGCAACTTATGGAATTTTAATGGCCTATATCAGTGCAAAAGCAACTGGCAAAGGTCAGGTTATTGACGTCGCTCAAATCGAAGCTATGAGTAAAGGGCTGAATGACACCTTCGTAAATTACTTCTTATTGGGAATGATCAGAGGGCGGCGCGGCAATGCAACCGGCATATTCCAGCCTGGAGACTTGTATAAGGCAAAAGACAATTATCTCTATATCGGCAGCTATGGAGAACCTGCCTACAATAAATTTGTTCAAGCGATTGATACTGATACCAAGAGATTTCCTTACCATGTCTGCGCTGCCACCCGGGAAGCAGTTGAGTCTCCTAAGGGACAGGAATTTAAAAAATATATCGAGGATTGGGTAGGTGCGCGAACAGCCGAAGAAGGATTCCAGCATTTACGTAAGTTCAATGTGGCCTGTGCTATTCCAAGGACTGTACAGGATCTTGCAAATAGCGCACACTACCAAGCTCGAGGCAATTTTGTCAATTATGTTGATGAAACTTTGGGTAAAGAAGTAACTGGCTTTGGGTTTGCTCCTAAAATGGGCGGTACTCCGCAGAAGATCTGGAGGGGAGGCCCTAGTATAGGACAAGATAGTGACGTCATCTTAAAATCTTTGGCCGGTCTTAACGATAGTGAACTTGCAGTTTTAAAAGAAAAGGGCATCGTGGTTTAACGTTATAAAACGTTAAACATTGAAAATGGAGCAACGGCTTAAATAAGGAGGTAATTAAAAATGACTATAAAGAAAATTGGAGTATTAGGTGCAGGAGCAATGGGAGGGGGAATAGCCCATCTGGCCGCTCAAAAGGGATTTGAAGTGGTCTTGTGTGATGTAGACATGAAATTTGTTGAAGCTGGGGTTGCCAAAATGACAAAACTCATGGACAAAAGTATTACGAAAGGAAAAATCACAGCTGAAGATAAAGAGACCATATTAGCCAGGATTACTAAAACTACGAATCTGGAGGACTTTGCTGAGGTTGATTTCTTTATTGAAGCAATCATTGAAGACCTAGATATCAAAAAAACAGCCCTGGCCAAAGTAGACAAGGTTCTGAGACCAGAAGTCATTATGGGATCAAATACATCATCGATGTCGATTACTGCTCTGGCGTCTTCCACCAGCCGTCCTGACAAATTCCTGGGAACACATTTCTTTAATCCGGCTCAGGTAATGCGCCTTTGTGAACTTATCCGGGGAGCCATGACTAGTGATGAAACGATGCAAACAGCAGCTGATCTCGCGTCGGCTTTAGGCAAAACCTCAGTTGAAGTCAAGAAAGACACACCTGGTTTTATCGTAAATCGGTGTATGATGCCCCAGTTCCTGGAGGCTATTCGTTTAGTGGATGAAGGCGTTGCGACACCCCAAGACATTGATACCGCAGTGAAAATGGGTCTGAATTATCCCATGGGTCCCTTCGAACTCATGGATTTGACGGGAATTGATATTGCAGCCTTTGTTACGGACTATTTCTACGCTGAAACAGGGAGAGAACTATGGAAAGCTCCCCATGCTTTGAAGAGTATGATAAGAGCCGGTCGTCTGGGAGACAAAACCGGCGCTGGCTGGTATACGGATAGAGTAAAGAAATAATCTGGTCGTAATGGCTGGAGAAACTCACCATTTGAAAGGGGAAAGATCCATGACTTATGAGACCATTCTGCTTGCTAAGGAAAATGGAGTAGCTGCCATCACTTTGAACCGCCCGCCCATGAATCCTTTAAATAGTCAACTTTTCAAGGAACTAGGTCATGCTGTGGACGAAATTGCGGAAGACGATTCTATAAAAGTCCTTATTATCACCGGATCGGGCTCCAAGGCCTTTGCGGCTGGTGCTGATGTTTCAGAAATGGCCTATCTGAGTCCGGTGGAAGTCTATAACTTTAATATGGGCTCCAGAAAGACTTTTGATAAAATTGAGAACCTGGGAAAACCGGTCATAGCTGCAATTGCAGGGGTAACCTTTGGCGGTGGATGTGAGCTGGCACTGGCTTGCGACTTCCGTTTTGCGGCTGAAAACGTAAAGATCGCTTTTCCCGAGACGGGTTTGGGGATCATACCGGGCGGCGGCGGTACCGTACGTCTTCCGAGGCTAATCGGCGTTAGTAGGGCTAAGGAACTGATTTATGGAGGCGAGATGATTGATGCGGCGACTGCAGAAAAACTCGGCATTGTTACTAAAGTAGTCGCTGTGGATGCTTTAATGGACGAGGCACAGAACTATGCCGCCAAATTGGCCGCAAGACCTTCTGTCGCTATGAAGATGGCCAAGGAATCCATCCAAGCAGGGGTTAATCTGGATAGCAGCTCGGCCTTAAATTATGAAAATCAGTGCTTCATCACTGCATTTGCTAGTGAAGATGCCAAAGAAGGCCTGGGAGCATTTTTGGAAAAACGCAAGCCAAACTATACGGGCAAATAGAAAGTTCAAGGAAAATGAGGTGGAGATTTATGTCGGAGCTGCCTAAAGGAGGAAGCTATCTCCTAGGCCCAACAGACCCTAACGATATTTTCACTCCTGAGGATTTTGCTGAAGAGCATAAAATGATTTTTCGAACCGCCCTAGGATTCGTTAAAGATAGAATTCTGACAACTATCGAAGATATGGAAGCAAAAAAGGAAGGTTTAAACAAGCAGCTGCTTTTGGAAGCGGGTGGGTTAGGGTTGCTGGGAATCGATATTCCTGAAGAGTACGGCGGATTTGAGATGGATAAAATCAGTACCAGCGTTGTAGCCGAGTGTATGGGTTGGTCTGGCGGTTTTGCCATGACTCATGGAGCTCAAACGGGCATTGGCAGTCTGCCAATTGTCTTCTTTGGCACTCAGGAACAAAAGATGAAGTATCTGCCAGGCATTGCAGCCGGTGAAACGGTCTCGGCCTATGCCTTGACCGAGCCTGGCGCAGGATCAGATGCCCTGGCGGCCAAGACTTGGGCTGTATTAAGTCCTGATGGCAAACATTATATCCTGAACGGCACGAAACAGTTCATCACCAACGCACCCATTGCCGACTTATTCATGGTTTTTGCCAAGATTGACCGGGAAAAATTCACTTGTTTTATTGTCGAAAGGGATTCGGAAGGCCTGTCAACGGGACCTGAAGAACACAAGATGGGCATTAAGAGTTCAAATACCAGCAGCCTGATATTGGAGGACGTAAAGGTTCCGGTTGAAAATGTACTCTATGAAATCGGGAAAGGGCATGTCATTGCGTTTAATATCCTCAACATGGGCCGTTATAAAACGGCTGCTAATGTGGTGGGTAATAATAAATATGCCCTGGAACTTTCCGCCACTTACGCCAATGATCGCCGGCAGTTTAACAAACCTATTGCCGAAATGGGAATGATTAAAGAAAAATTGGCGGAAATGAACATTAGAACTTATGTCGTGGAAAGCATGGTTTATCGTACCGGGGGTCTGTTGAGCAATATCCTTCATAGCTTGGATCTTTCTGGTCCGAACGGGGGGCAGGTTGCGGCCAAAGGCATCGAAGAGTATGCCATGGAATGTTCTATAAATAAGGTTCTAGCTACTGAAATTCAAGGCTTTGTGATGGATGAAGGGGTCCAAATCCACGGAGGATACGGTTTTACTTCAGAATATCCGATTGAAAGGCTTTACCGGGACTGTCGTATTTACCGCATTTTCGAGGGCACCAATGAAGTTAACCGAACTGTGACCATAAATACCTTGGTTCGTCGGGGCCTGAAAGGCGATATTCTCTTACAGCCTGCCATAGAAAAGGTTAAGGAGCTTGTTGCCAGTGGAGTTTTAATTCGGAAAGACGAAGAGCAGATGATTCAGGCTGCCAAGGATATTCTGCTATTTACCCTGGGAGCGGGTATTGAAAAATATGAGGCAGGAATACTGAAGCACCAAGAAATTATTGGCCGCTTAGCTGATATCGCCATGTATACGTTTGCCATGGAAAGCGCCTGGCTGCGAGCCCAAAAAGCTATAGCTGCGGATGGTGAAGCCGGCGCCAGACTAAAACGGATTATGGCCACAGTCTATATTTATTCCAACATAGAGATGTTGGTTAAGTCTGCAAAAGAAGTATTGTCAGCATTGACTGATGGTCAAGAACTAGCAAACGATCTGGATAATCTTTCGAAGTTACACCGCTATATTCCTCGGAATATTATAGCGCTGAGACAAGAGATTGCTTCGGCTGTTTCGGAAGCGGGTAAGTATGTAGTTTAATAGGGGATTGAAGCGATGTCTTATCTAAACTTGGCTGGATAAAGGTGGATTGCTCGCAACAACTGGCATATCTTGGGGGATTGAGTGGTACTGCCTTAAAAAATAAGCAGCGCTTAGAGGGAAAAGAGTCAAGAGATGCCCTCAGACGACTACTAGTTAATTATAGGCCAAACGTTATTATTGGGAGGAGAGATTTTATGTCAGGCGAACACCAAGATTCAGCATTTGCCAACCCTAGTCCAGCCGGTTTAGTCGCGTTAGGAACAACTTTAATCATGTTTTTTGCCCTTCTTTCTGGAAGAGTGGCACCAACCTGCCTGCCAATATTTGCTATGTGGCTGTTGGGTGGTTTTGTTATTCAGATAGTGGTAGGAATCATTGAATTGCGCATTAATAATATTTTGGGAGGGAACCTGTTTACCTGGTTTAGTGGCTATTTTATGTTGGCAACGGGTCTTGCCATGCTGATGGAATATTTCGGCGGGCATGCTGGTTTAAAATTTGACGGTACAATTGAAGGCTGGGGATGGATTGGCCTGACCCTTGCTCAAATACTATGGTCGCCGGCGTTTTTCAAACGCACTCCTTTATACTTGAATCTGATTATGATGGCTATGATTACCTCATCGATTTTCATTACTCTAATGAAATTAGATTGGGTTTCTCCAGCTATTTGTGCCCCTATTGCCGCCTGGCTGTCTCTTATAGCCGGTTGTTTAGGCCTCTGGTGGTCTGGTGTCATTTGTATAAACTGGGCTTTTGAAAGGGAAGTGATACCTAATCCAGGTCCAATTCTGAGTGGTCATACGCCAAGAGGGAATACTGGAGTCCCGAGAGCATAATTTCTTTGTTCCCTTAAAGATGTTACCGGGAAGGTAATGGGTACCTCCCCAGATCGCAGAGTAAATAATACATGTGTGATAAGAAAGGTTTGTTTTAATGCGCACGGTATAATGTTCGAACTCAAAAACCTTAATCCCCCTTATGCTTGGGGCAATGGGTAGAAACCCGTTGCCCGGCATTTATGAATTAATATTCAAGATTTGTTTCTTGGGAAAACTGATTTCATAATCGATCTTGAAAGAAGTGATATTGTGGCTTATAAAGATTTACGTGAATTTTTAGCCCTCTTGGAGCAAGAAAACCAGTTAGTAAGAATAGAAGAAGAGCTTATGCCGGAACCTGATTTAAGCGCCATAGGAAGGGCTGCTCCCAATTTGGATAACGGCCCAGCTGTGCTGGTGGAAAAGGTAACTGGATATAAAAACAGTGTGGTTTTAAATGTGCATGGTTCGTGGCAGAACCATGCACTCATGCTCGGCTTGCCTAAGGATACCTCGATACAGGATCAATTTTTTACTCTCGATAAATTATGGTCTGACTATCCGGTAAAACCCGTATGGGTTAAGGATGCTCCATGCAAAGAAATCAAAATCACGGAGGGGATCAACCTTTTTGAATTGCTTCCCCTGTTTCGTATTAACAAATTTGATGGCGGGTTCTATCTATCCAAAGCCTTAGTCGTCAGCAAAGATCTGGATGAGCCTGACAACGTTGATAAAGAAAATGTAGGAATATACAGAATTCAAGTCCAAGGAAAAGACCGGCTGAGTATTCAACCGTTGCCTTTCCATGACATCGCAATTCATTTAAGGAAGGCGGAAGAACTGAATCAACCGCTGCCTATTGCTATTTGCCTGGGCAATGATCCCGTTCTCAGCTTTATGGCCAGTACTCCAATTGAATACGTTCAATCGGAATATGCCTTTGCTGGAGCACTGAAAGGAGAACCAATCGAGCTTACCAAAAGTGAAGTGGCTGGTCTTGATATTCCTGCCCGCAGCGAAATAATTCTGGAAGGGTACATCATACCCAGAGAACGACATATTGAGGGACCTTTTGGTGAGTTTCCGGGCAGTTATTCCGGAGCCAGACTCCAGCCAGAAATAAAAATTCACACCATTACCCATAGAGCAAACCCCATATTTGAAAACCTCTATCTGGGCATGCCCTGGACGGAGATTGATTATCTAATGGCCTTAAACACCAGTATTCCTCTATTCAGACAGCTCAAAAGGGATTTTCCCGAAGTGGTAGCTGTTAATGCCATGTACACTCATGGAATAGGGGTAATTGTCTCCACCAAATCACGGTTAGGCGGATATGGCAAGGCAGTGGCTATGAGGCTTTTGTCAACGCCTCACGGTATGCCCTATTCCAAAATAGTCATCATTGTGGATGAATTTGTTGACCCATTTAACCTGCCGCAGGTCATGTGGGCCTTAACTACCAGAGTTCGGCCTTCGAAAGACGTGATCCTCATACCATGGGCACCTGGCATGCCGCTGGATCCATCATCAGAACCGGCCGGGATGCACACCAAGCTTATAATAGATGCCACTACCCCGGTTGCCCCGGATGTAGGAAGAGAAACCGAACTTTTGGATGTGCCCGTAAAAACTGACTATTGGACCAACTATCTGAAAAACACTGTAAGAAATATGGGAGGGCGGTAATGACATGATTTGTCCAAGATGTGATTCGGACACGGTCGACTTAATGGTCCAATCTCCGGTTGGCAATGTATGGGAAGTTTATTTCTGCAATACATGTAACTTCTCCTGGAGATCGACCGAAAGTGAGGACATAACAGACCCTGTTAAGTATGATAAGAGATTTAAAATTAAACCTGAGGAAATACCGTCACTTGAAATAATACCCCCCATCCCAAACCTTAAGAAGTAGCTTGATAGTTTGTTTGAAGCATTATTAGTTAATGTTGAAGAGTATCCCCACTACTAAGCAAGATGGTTAAAATAGATATATTTCTTATGGAACCTGATCAACCGAGAAGGGAGGTAATTATAATGAAGATAATCGTTGGGCTATCTGGAGCCAGCGGGGCTATACTGGGTGTTGAATTATTAAGGGCACTTCAGTCTCAACCCGAGTGTGAGACTCATTTGGTAATATCGGACGGAGCTCAGAAGACGTTAAGCCTTGAAACTGATTTGAAAATGGAAGAGTTAATAGCAATGGCCGATTATTATTATGACGTTAAAAACATGGCAGCATCAATTGCCAGTGGTTCCTTTACGACTGACGGCATGATTATTATTCCTTGCAGCATGAAGACCCTGTCCGCTGTTGTCCAAGGGTATGCAGATAATTTACTTGTCAGGGCGGCCGATGTATGCCTTAAGGAGAACCGTCGTATTGTTCTCGTCCCAAGAGAAGCTCCTTTTAACAGAATTCATTTAAAAAACCTCCTTGCAGCAGCTGATTTGGGATGTACAATTATTCCACCGGTCTTGACGTTCTACAATTATCCCCAGACTATCCACGATCAGATAAATCATATAACCGGCAAGATATTAAGGCAGTTTGGGCTTGAACACAGTGGTTTTAAGCCTTGGGCCGGCGAGGGACATGTCACAACATTGTTGCCGTAATTCGTAAAGAAGAAAAGTATCTACGAACGCAATGTCCAAGATACTTTTCTTTATTATGAAAGCTAAGTAATTCAAATATCACATGTTTGGATTTTTTCGTGTCGTAAATTGAATGGCAGAAAGATTAGAATTCGAAAATTTAATCTCTTCTTTAAATACAATTCTTGATTATGCTGCTTAAGTTAAATAGAAAGGAAGGATCTAAATGACTCGTTCAGAAATTCTATTAATACGATGGGTAGAATTAGTAAGAAATTTAAACCACAAAAATGAAAATCGTGCAAAATATAGAACCGAATTGGTTGATATTGATGACGAGTTGAACGAGTTACAACAGCGTGAAAAATGTAGAGCCAATAATCTAACGGAGCTAAAAGTGCTTTTGGTCTCGCTTTTACCACAGTATATAGGTGAGGACTACAATAAAATACATAAAATGGTGACAAAAGCGGATATACACACCTAGTGTTAAACACAATCTTGTATCGGACCGAGCGAGGAACCTTTGGATCCTTCAAGTACACCTGAATTTTCATGTACAATGCGTATCAATTTTGACGAGAAATTGAACTGGTAGGGTTACCTTTTGGAAGTTTCTCTCAAAACAATAATCTTATTGGTAATTGTAGCAGAACTGAATTTTATCTTTTATAATTCACATACTAAAATCAATGTTATTATCAGATTCAACATTGATTGACGAAGTATAGATGCCGGATACCAACAAAAATAATGAAAGGCATAGTCGCTTCGAAACTAAGGTGGAAAAACTGTGGCTAGGATTATCGTGATAGGTGGTAACTTCGCGGGTCTCACAAGTGCATTAGAACTCAGACGAAAATTAGGTCATGGACATGAGATTATCATGTTTTCTAAATCACCCAATTTCTTGTTTGTTCCTTCGCTCATATGGCTCCCCTTTGGGAAGAGGCAACTCAAGGATATTACGGTACCTTTAAAACCTTTAGCGGCGAAAGCAAGGGTTCAATTCATATGTAGTGAAATCACTGAAATATTAGCGAAAGATAGGTTTATCCGATGTGGCGACAAAGACTTTGAGTATGATTATTTAATCATTGCAACTGGCCCTGAATGGATCTTTGATCAAATAACAGGTTTAAGTTTAAATAGCAATGTTGTCGTTTATCGTCACTCCAGAAACGGCGCTGGAAACTAGAAAACGCTGGTTAGAATTTATTAAAGACCCGGGTCCCGTAGTGGTTGGCGTCACTCAAGGCTCTCAATGTACTGGTCCCGCTTACGAATTCATGTTTAACCTTGAAAAGCGATGTCGTGATTTGGGTATACGAAAGAAAGTCAACATTACCTTTATTACCCCTGAGCCCTTCTTAGGGCACTTGGGCATAGGCGGCATCACTGGAAGTAACTTCATTCTTAAAAAACTGTTACCTATGTTTAGGATAAACTATATCACGAACGCGGAAATCCAAGAGGTTTCGAGCAAAAACATAGTTCTTAAAAGCGGGCAAAGCATCCCCTACAAGTTTTCGATGATTATGCCAATGTTTAAAGGCGCTAAGGTCGTCAGAGATTCTATCGAATTAGGTACTACAGATGCCTTTATACCTGTTCACAATACGTACCAACATACACAATACTCAAATATTTTTGGAGTTGGCATTGCTGCAGATCTTCCCGTTAAATTTAGAACTCCAGTACCCATTGGTGTACCGAAGACGGGATATGCAGCAGATGAATCCGCCAAAACTGCAACGGAAAATATAGTGAGATTAATAAATGGAAAAACTAAGTTAGAGGCGAAGCCGATGAGTAAAATACCGGACATTTGCATAATGGATGCCGGTGACAAAGAAATGCTGAGTATAACAGATAGTTTACTTAAACCTCGAAAGTTTTCCATAGTGATACCAAATCCCTTTTATGATGTTTGCAAACTAATGTTTGAAAAGTATTATCTTTGGAAAGTAAGGTATGGCTACAGTATGTTACCTTAACCCTCTCAGTGTACTAGCCTTTTGTCTTGAGTATTAATAGGTTCTTTTTCAGGAAAAACATTTGGAGCAGATAGAGTAACTATAGCCTTTGAGGTCGCAAGTCCATAAATGAGATGGTGCCAAATCGATGCATAACCACTTTTTGTTAGGCGAGGATTCATTCGAAAGAAATTCATTTTTTGTCCGAAATTATAAAGAAAACCGCCCATACAACTACTGAAAAAAGACCCCCTTTAATTATGTAATTATCTTTATCAAATCGCTTCAATATTTGAGACATACCAACCCCTAAACATGATCCAACTGTCATATGAAATACCTGCCCAAGTAGGAAATTACTCGTCTTATTAAGTTTGGATGGTTTCATAATCATTGATCCTGCAATATGACCGTAAAGACCCTCTGTTGTCTTATTACGCCATAATATGAAATTCGAAATGTCCATACACATGACACCAATTAATCCACCCAATAATCCAGCTACCATAGAGTTATCAATTTTTCGTATATCATTAACCTCTTTCGTAAAGAAAACGCCGTTCTTTTTCTAAACTAATACTTCAATGATTTTAGAATTTCCTATACGAAAATTTAAATGCAGGGAATTTGTGCCTTTAAGTAGGTGATGTATTTCAAAAACAGTAATCAACCCTCATCATCTTTTGACGGTGAGGGTTGATATATACTCTTACGTAAGAAATGATTGATATTCGAACGGAAAGTGGATGTAATAGGAACAATAGTTCTATATATACCAAGTATATGTGCTAAGAGGCGATTAAAATGAGAGATGTCTGTGCTAAGTGTAGTAGGAAATCCTATTGTACGGAACCCTGTGAAGAATGGTTAATTGCCATGATCAATGCCCAGTGTGCCGGAACAAACTGTTACATATCGGAGAATGCACCGAATGTATTACGGGTGATTGGGCGAAGTGTGGCTGAGAAGAACCCTGGATTGGGACCTGACTTCATTTCAGTTGACAAAGAGGTGTACAGCCCATATCTTTCTTTATGCTAGAATAAACTAAAAAGGTTCTGGAAGAAAATGCTTTTTGATACTCTTTGGATAGATATTTCAGTAATTGTCAGCATTATAGCAATTTGTATTTTGGCATACAAAGCGAAGGCACTCACACTTTTGGGGGCTGTTTTTGCCCTTTTCCTGACTGTTGGGATTTATAGTTCTGGTGGTATTCCTTTCTTGGCTGCTTTGTTAGGATTCTTTATAGCCTCCAGCTTTTTTACAAAATTTCGTGCAAAGGAGAAAGAAGAGCTCGAAAAGGCATTGTATGAAAAGGGAGGAAACAGAGACCATGTTCAGGTCTTAGCCAACGGTGGGGCTGCATTTATCATTGCAGCAGCTCATTTCCTGATGCCTGATAAACAGCTTTACGTAGCATATTTTGTAGCAATAGCAGCCTGTAATGCTGACTCATGGGCTTCGGAAATCGGTATTATGAGTAAGGCAACCCCATTTTCCATTATAAATTTAAAGCCTGTACAAAAAGGCATGTCTGGTGGGGTGACATTCCTTGGATTGTTTGCAAGTGCTTGCGGTGCTTTGTTTATTGCTGGAATATATACAATATTTATGTTTGTACATTTTCCTTTCCTTGAACTGATAAGGAATTGTACAATTATTGCGATATTTGGATTTGCAGGGGCTGCTATAGACAGTGCCTTAGGGTTGCTTTTCCAACCCGCCTATGTTGACAGTACCGGGAAGCTCACGGAAAAAAGAGCCGACGGTAGAGTGAAAAACAAGAAGGTAAAAGGCTTTGAATTTTTCGGTAATGATATGGTCAATTTCGTAAGCTCCCTAGTGGCTGCAGGTCTTGCATATTGTGCTATAACTTTTTTGTAATGAACTTCTTTCAAACCTGCGAGAGCGGGGTTAAAAACCAAATAATCTAAACGGCTTTGCGGGGATGTAATCCAGGGCGTGTTGCTCTGGATTTTACTTATGTAGGCAAAAACGGGAGACGTGAACAACAATTTGTCTAAGTACAGTGGTATAATTGATAACATATTTGACTATGTAAGGTTTGGCTTGGTGACTTATCGGAGGAAGAACTTAAGCAAATAGATTTTCCGATATTTGATGTTCCACCAGATAAAGCAACGGAACCAGATTTCTCTTTGAGAGATTTTCTTGGCGTGGAAAAAGAATTTTTTGAAGTTTTCAATAGATTAATTACGATGATCTAGGAATCTTATCTCCTGCATATCTGATTACTAGAGAAACATGGGAGGAAACAATGCCAGATACTTATTCGAATTTCCGGGAGTTACAGTTGCATGAACAAGAGGATCGGGATTATCGGATAAAGGTTAGCCAAAATTGGCATCAAGTTTTAGTCGTTGCTCCACATGGAGGAAATATTGAGCCCTATACTTCTGAAATTGCACAATGGATAGCAAAAGAAGATTTTGCCTGGTATTTATTTGAGGGAATAAGAGATATAGAAGTCAGGAAGCTCCATATTACGAGCCACAATTTTGATGAACCAACTTTGCTTCAAGCCCTTCATGAAGCGTATATCGTGTTAACAATTCATGGCCTTAAAAACTCAACCGAAGAATTCCTAATGATTGGCGGGTTAGATTCGGAATTTACAACTTTGTTACGGATAGAATTACAAAATCGAGGTTTTATTGTTAAAGACTGTGAACAGAAATATCGTGGGGAGCGGGCAACTAATATTTGTAATAGAGGACGTACTGGAAAAGGCGTACAGTTAGAAATTAGTTATGCTTTGAGAAGCAGAATTGTTAAAGATGCAGAATGTAGGAACCGATTTGTAGACGCGATTCGGTCAGTTATTAAAGCTCAGGAATTACGTTGAGAAGTGGATTATATTATAAAGTTACAAGATGGCCAAATAGGGCGTCGGTATTTTTGTTTGGGAGGCCATAATGCAGCTAAAACTCCTAAAAATCAAACAGCATATGGGATGTAATTATGACATACTGCTATTGAAATATTTCGGATCAAGGTGGTAAAGTAAAAAAAGAACAATTAGAAATGAAAAAGCTATGAAGTTATAGGGAATAAATTTTGACATTCATTAAAGGAGATTTTTTAAAATATGCAAAAAAAATATGTAATCTGGAATTCCGAGGAGCATGGGGATGTTACGAAATTCCCGGAATCATCCCTCAAAGAGATGGTATACTTCGGAGAAAACTCAAGCAACTGTCGTTTCCCGAATATAGAAGTTAACGAAGAAAATCAGGCGAAGCTTCTGAAGCTAGTCGAGGAGTATAATTTACTTAACGAGGAAGAACGCCAAGAGTTAAGCTTGATAAGTTTCTTTAAAGAGAAGAAAATTAATATCGAGCATGTCGATGAATTTGAAGAACCCCGCGAAATCTTCATTTTACTCGTTTATTTCAAAGAGATTTGCAAACTGACTGACTTTGACCCCCTACTTGCGCTTGAAAAAACAATTTAGGGCAAAGGGTATAAACAGCCTAATCAAGCAAACAAGGAGAATGAGGGATTTGAACTTAGCGATGCTCTTGAGATCCATTTCATGGGACTACCTAAACTTCTTGTAAAATGACCCCAAAATACGTGAAGAATATTTAGCTCGGCGTAAGTTTGTACTCGATGAAAAGGCTGCGGTTCAAGAAGCAGAATTGCGGTTAAGAGAGGCGATTAAACTAAGCAGAAAAGAGGGTAGAGAAGAAGGTAGAGTAGAGAGTTTGCTGGAAGTAACTCAAAAACTCCTTAAGAAGGGCATGGAGTTTAAATCAATTTCTGATATCAGGTCTTTCGGAAGAAGAGATCAAGATATTCAAGTAAATGTCCTGACAGGGGTGCCTTAGATGCTTTACTCAAACGTTGTTGATAGAGTAAGCCTAAGAGATAATTTCAAACTTGGAATAAGTTTCTTATTTAATAACTTTGGATTAAGCTTTAGGATGGGTTTTTCTTTTGGTTTTCTATTTTCTGTTGTAGGGATATGTATTTACTCTTTAACACGGATGGGTTTCTATGGTATAGTTATCGGATCAATGATCACGGCTTACTTTGGAGCAGTTACGAATAAAGCTGTGTTAGAGATCTATAGAGAGGTATCTGAAAAACAAAGTGAGATGGTTCAAGAAATCAGCGTCATCTAGAGACCCTTGATTTTTTTTAAGACCTTGGAGGAGATTGCTATGCAAGACCCAGTGATGAATAAAGTAATAGAAGAATAGGAGCAATCAAGTGATGCCCCCAAAATATGTGGAGCCTATTTATCTAGGTTTAAATTTGTACTAGATGAAAAGGCATTACACCCCCAGTCCTGTCGCCATTTTTCAGCGTGCTGCCCAACAAGAAGCAAGAATTCATGTAATGCTGGTGATAGCCACTTCTTTTTGTGATATGCAATCTGGGTGGCTAGACGTTCTTCCCTGTCATCCCAGGCAAGCTGAACGAGTTTACCCTCACGCACTTCATTTTGCACGGTGATCAGCGGAAGAAGTGATAGGCCTAATCCTGACATAACACAGTTTTTAATGGCTTCAATGCTCCAGAACTCAAGGTCAGGATTGGGAAAGATTCCGTGTTTGTTAAGATGGTGCTCGAACAATGTGCGGTAGGTACATCCCTGCTCAGTTTGCAGTATCGTTTCGTCCTTTAAATTGGCAGGCTCGACATGCTCACAACGGACAAGGGGATGGTCCGGTGGTGCAATGAGAGCCATTTTTTCGTGTACGAGAGTTTCAATGTGGAGCTCCCGGTCTTCAGTCTCCGGTTGAAGCAGGAAGGCAAGATCCAGTTCTCCTGAACGGATAAGGTCACGTAATTCCCAACATACACCGGGCTTTAACGTTATTTTAACTTCTGGATAATTGCTTTTATATTCACGGATAATACCGGGCAAGCGAAAGGCTGCCAGCGATTCCGGAGCGCCAATTGTCAGTGTACCGGCAAGAGCAGTGTCCGACCGGACCGCTTCTTTGGCCAAGGCATGCATTTTAGTAATTTCTTGGGCGAAAGGTATTAGTCGTTGTCCAGCATCGGTAAGGACAATGGTTTTGCCTAACCTATCAAATAAAGGCGTTTCAAGTTCTGCTTCAAGTGCTTGAATTTGAGCTGTTACGCTGGACTGGGCGTATCCCAACATATTAGCGGTGCGGGTAAAACTACCAGCTTCGACTACACTGAGAAATGTAAATAAATTACGTATTTCCAATTTCAGATCTCCCTTTTATCATCGGTTATTTCGATGCATATCATCGAAATATTCCGTTTTCCTGATGATATCATTATCTGGTACTATTAGAGAAAATTCAAGTGAAGTGGGAGATAGAATATTGAGTAATGAAAGAAGACTTAAGGGTACTATCGGATTGCCCCAGGCAATAGCTCTCTATATCGGAGCCGTACTAGGATCGGGAGTTCTAATTGTTCCTGGGTTGGCAGCGGAGATCGCTGGCCCGGCTTCCCTGCTGGCGTGGGGGCTTATGACTTTGCTTATCTTACCACTGGCATTGTCTATGGGGTTGCTTTCATCTAAGTTTCCGAATGCTGGAGGGGTTTCCTATTTTGTAACAAAGGCATTTGGGCCGGAAGCTGGATCGCTTGTTGGCTGGTTTTTTCTCATGTCTGTACCTATTGGCGCCCCAGTGGCTGCCTTGACAGGTGCTGGCTATATGTCAGCAGCTATGGGCTGGAGTAATAGTATGCGAGTTGCTATGGCAGCAGTTATGCTTGCGGTTGGGCTATTTATCAACGTTGTCGGCATGAAAGTAGCGGGTCAAGTGCAAATTGCTGTTGTCCTGGCAATCGTTGCTGTGCTGATGGTCGTCATTGTCGGAGCTGTTCCTAATATTGAGTATGTAAATTTTAGGCCGTTCATGCCCCATGGTTGGTGGAGTGTTGGCAAGGCTGCTTCTATTTTGTTCTGGTGTTATATTGGGTGGGAGGCGGTCTCTCATTTATCCGAAGAATTCTTAGATCCTCAACGTGCGGCGGTAAAAGGAGTAACTATTGCTGCTGTCATTGTTGGCTTACTGTATTTTCTTACAGCATTTGCTACTGTTGGGACCCATAATTACAACACAGCAGGATCAGATGCTTCACTTGTATTGGTTATAAGTAAGCTTTTCGGGCGATGGGGGGCTTTGGCTGCTGGATTAACAGGTGTGTTCATCTGTACTGCGACTATTATCGCCTATACGGGTGCAGCTTCTCGTCTTGCGTACGCCTTGGCCCGAGAGGGGGAGGCTCCACGCTGGATGAGTGTTATGTCTAAACGATTTGGTACGCCAATCGGTGGAATTGCCTTTCTTGTTCTATGCTTTGTTGTTGTTCTTTATGTATATGCGAATGGAACAATATCCTTAACAACCCTTATACAAATACCAAATGCAACCTTCATTCTTACATATCTTGGCGGCTGTGCAGCTGGAATCCGGTTGCTAAAAGGTAGTTATTGGGGAGTGCGCATAAGCTGGCTTTCCTTTCTTTCAACAGCGGCCGTATTTCCATTTGTCGGTTGGGCAATTTTGTACCCTTTGGTCATTATTGTTGGTTTCGGGGTGACAAGAAGGCTAAGAAATATAAACAGTTTGTCATTTAAATATCGAAGTTAGTTACGGTTGAGAAGCAGAATTGCGGTGAAGAGAGGCGATTAAACAAAGCGGAAAAGAAGGCAGAAAAGAGAGATATAAATAAAAAACGAGTTCCTAATTTTTAATCAGGAACTCGTTTTCACTCACTTAAGGTTTGGCTATATGAAATTAGCATCATTTTCATCACGCCCCTTTTTAGGAGATTTTTTTGAGGACTCTCTTTGGCTCAGAAGCTTTTAAAGATTCAAGCCCAACTGAAGCGAGAATTTCATGAATCATAGTAATCTGTTTCTTACTCAAATGCACACCTCCTTTTACAAAATTTAATTTTAGCATAGAATATATAATTTGACAAGGTGAATTTATTTACCAGACAAGTATCCTGACTATTTGCTTTAAAAATTAAAAGAAATGTTTAATATGCAAAATAATGGTTATAATCATATTAGGAATACATGTTCGTCACGGAAAGCTGCTATATTATATATTGTAACGATCCACCGAGGGAATTTTCTAGACGAAGTAAAAACTAATGAGTGAAAGAGGCTTCTTGTCGAGGATTATTAACTGGTAAAACACAACATACATTCTCCTTCAGGAGAAATGGGTTTTTCATAAACATAAATCCCTTTCTGACTGGATAAAAAAACAAAGGACTTTTCTGTATTCTAGGAGTAGGTAAGTCCTTTGTTTTTTTTTGGTTCAACAGCTTTGTCATTGTCAATGCTAGAGGAAAAAGGTGAAGAAGAGATCAAAAAGTCTATAGCCAAACTAATGTATAACCGGGAGTTATTGAATATCTATTTGGGTAATTCCAGTATTCCGGTACTCAACCCGCTTTTTGAAATCGCTAAGAAACATCGCACTCAACTGATTTGTCTATCCGATCTGAAACAGAACTCCATCCTCAAAGTTAGAGCCAGTGCTATCGGCAGCAATGAGTATTTGGAATTCGAAGAAATAATTCGGGATGATAGTAATATTCAAAACGATGAGAAGCTGGAAAAAGCGATATTCAGGGTTTCTGAGCATAAACAGATTAATTTATTTGAGTGAGAAGTATCGAGTACTTAATATCGTGCAGCTCTTTTTGGATGAGCGGGTAGGTGTCTTTGGTATTTTATCTAGGTAGTGAAAATAAACTCCATTTTACAGTCAGATTAATAGAGGAATTTTCGGAAATTTGTCGAAATCAAGTATCTATTAAATAGATAATAACAAAGGAATGGTTCTTAATAAGAACTAAATAAACCTTATAGTTAGGAGTCTATTATAGGATACATATTGCTGAGAGGGTGATAAAAATGATAAAGACGAGTTTCTTAAAATCAATTGCCGGAACATTAATCCTATGGTTTCTTGTGCTTTCCCTGATACCCCTTTTGGGCTTAAGCACCTTTAATTATTATACGAGTAAAAATAATATGACTCAGGACGCCATTCATAATATGAACCAAACTGTTACCTTAGCTGCTGACGTTTTAAACGATTGGTTAAAAGAAAAAATGGATGTTCTTAATACCATCGGCAAAAATCCCGTGTTTGCCACAGGTGATAAAGCACAGATTATGGATTATCTAAAACGTGAATCTGAAGCTGTTCCTTACGCGGAGGATCTTCTTTGGGCGGATGAGAAGGGACAAGCCGTTAATTCTTCAGGAAAAACATTAACGATTAGCGATCGCTCTTATTTTCAATCTGCTCTCAAAGGGAAGCCTGTCATTTCCACGATGCTTGTATCCAAGAGTACCCAAAATGATATCCTTCCAATAGCTATACCATTACAGGGTAACAATGGATCTTCCGTACTTGTTATGAGTCTTAAAGGTGATGCTATTCAAGCAATCGTTGATAATGCAAAATATGGACAGACAGGGTATTCATATTTGTTTGATAATACAGGACTTGTTATTGCTCATCCGGAAAAGACACAAATTCTAAAACTCAATGTTATAAAATCAAATTCTGAAAGCCTTAATCAGATTGGCTCCCATATGTTAAAAAATCAACAAGGTACCGGGGAATATATCTTTGAAAATATTGACAAAGAAGTGGTTTATACGACGATTCCCAATACAGGTTGGCATCTGGTTCTTACAGCGCCTGTTAGTGAATTCTATAGCTTTGCCACGAAGCTTTTGTACATGAGTTTAGGAGTAGGCTTCGGAGTGGCGTTACTTATTGCAATCTTAGCTTGGTTTATTAGCAAACGGATTTCCAAACCGATTGTAACTTTAGCAGAACAAACTGACGTTTTAGCGACAGGTCAATTAGACGTAACGATCAGTGACGGTTTTATGGGAGAACTGGGTATTCTTGGACAGTCGTTAAAAACTATGACGGAAAATTTGCGAAATACCGTCTCAGAAGTGCATCAAAGTTCAAGCCAATTAGTGGCTTCGGCTCAGGAATTAAGTACTTCCACTGATGAGTCTTCGTCTTCCGTTGAACAGGTTGCCCGTGCGATAGAAGAAATGGCGGGAGGAGCAAGTCATCAAGCTGAGAGCTCACAACAAATTGTTGAAATGGTTAATCAAATCGTTCACGCAGTTGATCATGTAAATGCTATGATCAATAAAACGGTTGACGATGCAAATTTAGCGAAAGCATCCGTAGAAGAGGGAATGCAAGCAGTTTCAAACCAAACTATAAAAATGAAGGAAAACTTAGAAGTAAGCCATCAAGTTGCTGTGACCATTGAGCATCTAGCCCAACAATCTCAAGAAGTTGGAGTCATTTTAAGTACCATCTCCAACATTGCCGAACAGACGAATTTGCTTGCTCTCAATGCGGCCATCGAAGCAGCACGTGCTGGGGAACATGGACGAGGATTTGCTGTTGTAGCCGATGAGGTAAGAAAATTAGCAGAAGGATCTCGACAAGCAACTGAAGAAATTGCCAAAATTGTTGGCAACATTCAGAGTCGTGCTCAAGAAGCATCGGATCAGATGAGTAAGGCAAAAACGGTAGTTGAAGCGCAAGAGCAAGCTGTAAATTATACGAATCATTCCTTTGAAAGAATCTCCGAGATCGTAAGGTCCATGGGTGAGCAAATGGAAAACGTTAAGCATTCTTCAGAACAAATTGGCGGCCATGTCAGTGACATTTCAGAGAGTATTGAATCCATCGTGTCTGTTGCTCAAGAAAATGCAGCTGGAGCTGAGGAAGTGTCCGCAAGTACAGAGGAATTGAGTGCCGCAACAGAGCAAATTGCCGCTGCAGCCAGAACTTTAGTTATGTTGGGAGAAGACTTGGATAAAGCTGTGGCTATTTTTAAGCTTTAAGCCAAGACAATTCTTTATAATATAAATATTGTCTTGAGTGAACTCGTTCAGCTAAAGCTGAACATCGGGGCTTCGGTGACGGAAGTGTCCTGTGGACACTTCCGCCGAAAGCGCCTAGCCCATAAACTAAAATCTTAAGTAAAATGGGCCCCGGTTCACCGGGGCTGTTGATTTTAATAGCTTACATAGGTTATTTGTCGGACAGGGATTCTCACTACGGATTGAATTCCGTCAATTTGGTTTCCGATATTTGAGAATAACCGAGCGTTAGTCACAAATGCCACACCGTCAATAACGCCGCCGTAATTTCCAACCCAAGTGCTCGAATCAGTACCAATTACTATACGGGCTCCTATCGGCAAAGTGTCAAACAGAATAGCATTAAATGGGGGGGCACCAAAAGGGGGTACGCCAAAAGGAGGGAATCCTAAACCGGCCATAAATATTATCTCCTCTCGTTTTTTGATTTTTGGCTATTGAGCCAAGATAAGATGAGAAAGGAGATGTTGGATTGGGCTGTTTCTAATACATACTATGAAACTTGTCCTAAGAAGGTGATAACAACATATTATAAATTTCCCTAAGGAGTTCGATTTGGATATTAATTATAACGAATATTAGGCAATCATGCCTTCCCGCTTTTTCCCTAAGTTTGGAATCAGAAATACTATGTAAAAAGTTGTTCCACGAGAATTGGAATCAACCCTCATCCTTGATAGCAAGCACTACTTGGTTATTATGCAAATAAGTTTTAAGAGTTAGACCACCGCCTTCTTCCATAGCTTCAAGCCCATTCCAAGCTATATTTAAAATTAGTTGAGTAATTTCCTTTTTATTCAATTCAACATTCGGGATTTTCTCCGGGATATACTGAATTCTCTTGTTTTGAGTAAACGTGTCAGCTTCTAAAAGCGGGTAAAGATGTGTAAGAATGTCGTTGAGACTTTGAAGTTTCAGCTCGGTTTGCTTTGTTTGATCGAAGGATAAAAATTCTGCAATAATTTCGTTTGCTCGATCGAGTTCTTTGAGAGGGTATTGAATCCATCGTGTCTGTTGCTCAAGAAAATGCAGCTGGAGCAGAGGAAGTGTTTATAATAATTTTAAAATATAAAAGGAAATAAAAAGAAGTGTGTAGAATATTAAGGGCTAATATTCTTTAAGGGGTGATTGTGTTGAATAAAATATTGGTACCAACAGATTCTTCTGAGTATTCGCGGCGTGCGTTAATCCAAGCATTAGAGCTTGCTCGAAAATTTAACGCGGAAGTAGAACTTTTATTTGTCATGCACGATCCATATGTGTATAATTCTCGTGTTTCAAGTTATGTATTTCCGCCGGAACTCGTTGAAAAAGAAGGCGAATTTGTATTGCAAGCAACACTTGAAGGAATCGATTTAAGTGATATCAATTTGACCAAAAAGATAAAAGTAGGGATCAAACCGGGGAAAGTAATTTTAGATGAAATTGATAATGAGAAGATTGACTTTGTTGTTATGGGGAGCCATGGTTATGGAGCAATTGCCGGTTCTATGCTGGGCAGTGTCAGCCAATTCGTTCTCCACGGAGCAAAATGTTCTGTGCTTATCGCTAAATAAAACAGAAAGCATTCCATGTCGTTCCTTTGACTAATTCCTTACAGATCACCTTGATGACTTCGGCATCAGGAATTCCCATAAACAACTGGTGGGTAATACTATATCCCGCCAGTTGTTTGTTCATGCTATAGTTGTGCAAGCATTTTTCCTATGTTGCAAAGGGTGCGTGTGCTTCGAACATTGAAAAACCGTCTGCTTGGCCTGCATCCCTTTGCTGGTCGGGTGAAATTATTTTAAATAACCAAAGAAGGAGAGGGAGAATATGGTACGGATAATCAAATCAAATCAAATCCACAGACGGAGACAAGTATGTAAACAATAAACAATTTTGCGAAATGTATCCGTGGAAGGGCTCTCGTTGAGAGCCCTTTCCATGTGGATAGCGTAGGGACGTAAAAACTACATCAAACAGCTTGAAGATGGTTTACGTCAAATCGTCAACTTTTGATAGGAAAGTGGTATAATTGACACAAACTCCTTCCTACCGGCTGCTCTGGGGCGTACTTCTTTGGCTAAAGAAATTTCATACGGAGGAAACTTAATGCGTCTGCAACGTAAAATCAGCATTTATTTTCTCATCATCTTATCTGTCTCTATTGGAAGCATCGTGTTTTTATCAGTCTATCAAATGAAAAGTCTTGTAAAAAACCAGGTTAGTAAGAGTCTCTTAAATATTGCCAATTCTGTGGCTAATTTTTCAGAAGTTCAGGACTTTCTAGGTGGGAAGAGCACTTTAACAGAGAATGCATTTAATGAGCAGATTGAATCGATTCGGTCGAAAACCGGAGTTGCCTTCATCGTTGTCATGAATATGAAAGGAATCCGCTATTCTCACCCGGTAGAAACAAGAATTGGAGAAAAATTTCAAGGCGGAGACGAAAAAAGAGTCCTGATATCCGGACAAGAATATGTTTCTGAGGCTCATGGAACGCTGGGCATATCG
The DNA here is from genome assembly GCF_002196705.1 of Desulfosporosinus sp. FKB. Lineage (GTDB taxonomy): Bacteria > Bacillota > Desulfitobacteriia > Desulfitobacteriales > Desulfitobacteriaceae > Desulfosporosinus. The sequence continues at coordinate 7,226 of NZ_NADJ01000010.1, read as the reverse complement.
TTACGTGCCTTTGCCCCAATTTATAAAAACGGGCAGCAAATAGGTGCCGTGTCTGTCGGTATCTTATTGACAGAACTTAACTCAGATGTGTACAAAGCCCTGCTGAGTTTTTTGCCGTTCATAGTTCTTGGCCTTTTTCTCGGAGGATTGGGTGCAGCTTTCCTGTCGTTGAGTATTAAGAACACAATCTACGGAATGGAACCGGAAGAGATTGCTTTAGCACTCAAGGAGAGGGAAGTTGTTTTGGAAAATGTAAAAGAAGGAATTGTCGCTGTCGATGACAAGGGAAAAATCACTTTATATAACAAAGAAGCAGCTAACATCTTGGACCTTAATGAAAGCGACAAAGGAAAGAACGTCTTTGAATTCATCTTCAGGAACGAAAAGCAGGGTCCTTTGTCCCTTGGTCAGTTGCTGGAGGATGTGGAAATCAGAATAAAACCAGGACTTACGATCGTATGCAAATATAGTCCTCTCCTGGACGAAAAAAACCGAGTCATGGGTGCCGTAATCAATTTTCGTGATCTGACAGCGGTGAAAAAGATGGCTGAAGAGCTTACAGGCATTAAGAAAATGGCCTGGTCGCTGAGGGCGCAGAATCATGAGTTCATGAATAAATTGCACACGATCTCTGCCTTGATTCAGATGGAAGAGTACGATGAAGCCGTCGACTATATTTCGAGCACGGCGAAAGCGAGAAACAATATTAATGGCATTTTGACCAGGAAGATAAAAAATGTTTCCGTGTCAGCGCTGCTCTTTGCCAAATACAACAAAGCGGAAGAGTCTAGGATAAAGCTGAAAATCGACCCCAATTCCAACCTGTCTGAACTTCCTCAAGCAATGACTGCCGATGATCTGTGTTCCGTACTCGGAAATCTGATTGAGAACTCATTTGATGCAGTTAAGAGTGATGGCAGCGGAGAAATTTATGTGAAGCTTGATGAGGAAGACGACTTTCTCAATATTACCGTTTCGGACAATGGTTCAGGTATTCCTGAAGCTGTTCAGCCATACATCTACAACCTAGGCATGTCAAGCAAATCCGGACAACGAGGTTACGGTATGTATATTGTGAAGAAAATTATCGATGACGCTAGGGGTACAATTCGCTTTGAGGTTGATAAGGGGACCTCATGGTACATCTCAGTGCCCATCAAGGGGAGGAACATGAATGTTTGATGTTTTGATCGTAGAAGATGATCCCATGGTAAGCCACGTGAACACAAAATTTCTCAAGAAAGTTCCAGGTTTTAATTTGGCGGGAACGGCCGCAAATTTGGCGGAAGCCCGCGAGTATGTACAAAAGGAAAAGATTGACTTGATTCTGCTCGATCTATTTCTCCCTAAAGAAAACGGCATTGACTTTCTCAAGTGGCTGCGCAGCAACGAAATTCACATCGATGTTATTTTGATTACAGCCGACAAACGCAGCGAGAGTGTACTGGAAGCCTTTCGTTTTGGAGCTGTCGACTATCTGATCAAGCCTTTTACCTTTGAACGTTTCAAAGATGCTATGCAGCAATATAAAGAGCGGGCCGACAGCTTGCTAAACAGTATTTTTATAGAACAGGATGCCTTGGATCGCTACGTTCTGCCCGGAAGAGCGGAGGATGAAACAGATAAGCCTTTGGAAAAGGGCTTGAGTAAATATACATTTCAGCGAATTTGGAATCACATTGTCCAGAACGGTGAAGAGTATTTCACCGCAGATGAAGCAGCAGAATCTTTAGGGATGGCACGGGTTTCCGTTCGCAAATATCTTGACGTCATGGAACGGGAAGGAAAATTAGAACTTTTGATCGAGTATGGAAAAGTCGGCCGGCCTCAGCATAAATTCAAACTCAAGGACTTCTAGGAGATACTGCCCGTTTTTAACGCACACAGTGATACCTTCTTACCGAAGGCTGCAGAACTCATCCATTCAAATTAAGAAAGCACCTGAAGAAAAGAACAAGTCAAGAACAATTGTGGTGATAAAGTTCGCAGGAGCAAAATGAATTTAAAGTTCTTAATCTACAAAAATAACTCTTAATTTACAGAATATTGTCAATGGTCCTCCTCTTCGGCTAATATGAAGTTGCGTTTATTTTCTATATAAAAAGGAGGTTTTCTAATTTTCAGATTCTGGAAACAAAAGACTCCGGAATGAATTGCTGCATATTCGTAACACAGATTAGCCGTTGTTTCAATTCAAACTACACATTAAACTACAGAATGAATTGGGGGGATCTTTAATGAAACCTACAAAAGTGCGTTGGGAAGTAATAACCCTGTTATTCTTCGCAACGACGATTAATTATCTCGACCGAACTAATCTATCAGTTGCGCTCCCGGTCATTGCCAAACAGTTAAACTGGACACCTGCGGCCATGGGCGCTATTTCTTCAGCTTTTCTTTTAACGTATGCACTTTTGCAAATGCCAATTGGTGTTTTCATTGACAAAATCGGAACCAGGATGACATATATCTGGTCTGTCATTATCTGGTCTCTCGCCTCGATGGCGACAGCTTTGGGTACTTCTTTCGGTTCGATCTACATCTTCCGCTTACTCTTGGGTGTTGGCGAAGCGCCTGCTTTTCCGGCAGCGACAAAGACAGCTGCTGACTGGATTCCCCGGCGGCAGAGAGGAATTGCAACCGGATTTTTCACTGCCGGGGTAAACATGGGCTCCGCTATTGCCCTCCCTCTGGTTGCTTGGATCGTGAGTTCTTTTGGTTGGCAAATGTCTTTCATCATTACCGGTTCCCTCGGTTTCATCTGGCTCCTTTTCTGGCTTGTTCTCTACCGTGACCGAAAAGACAACAAGCGGGTCAATGCGGCTGAAAACGCTTTAATTGACGCCGACATCACAACGGTGCAGGAACAGCCCCGCGTGCCCTGGATACAGCTGTTTAAGAAAGTGTCGACCTGGGGTCTGATGCTCGGCTACGCTTGTCAGCTCTATATCATGTTTGTCTTTGTCACCTGGCTACCGACCTACCTTGTGCAGGCTCGCCATATGACCCTCCTGCATTCCGGAATTTATGGGATGATGCCGTTTATTGCCGGTACGATTAGTGCCTTCCTTGGCGGCAGGACCTCAGATATCTGGGTGCGCAAGACGCCGAACGGCAGAAAAATTGCCATGAGCCTGGGGCTCATTCTGGCGATGACCATCATTCCTGCGGTTTACGCAAATTCTGCCTTCACAGCTCTAATCCTTTTGACTATATCTGAATTTGGAGTTATGTTTTCTAACGGAGCCGCATGGGCCGCTGCTTCGGAAATTGCTCCCGCAGGACAGGCTGCCTCCGTTGCCTCTATCCAAAACTTCGGCGGTAATGTCGGCGGTTTCCTGGCCCCAACTATTACTGGGATACTCGTTCAGGCTACCCATTCCTTCAATAGCGCTTTGATCCTGGCAGGAATCCTGGCTTTTGTTGGTGCGATTATCTACTATACGATGCTTCCGGGTTCAAAAGTGCAAGAAGAAAGCAAAGCCTCAGCAGCTTGATTTCTCTGTAAGTTTAACAATTCTTTGTGTGGATATCATTACCACCGATACTTTGATAGATTGCCTCTCTTTATTGATAATGGATAAGTGAAGGATGGATAAAGGACTATTAAAAGCCGCTCTGTGAGCGGCTTTTATAATTCGTGACCAGATAACAATAAAATACAGCAGCTAAATGTATCCTTAGGCAATCATACCTTCCCGCTTTTCGCCTAAGTTTGGAATCGAAAAGACTATGTAAAAAGTTGTTCCGCTAGAATTGGAATCAACCCTAATTTTGGCGTTATGCGATTCTACAATCTTGTAACTGGTTGCTAACCCTAATCCCGTTCCATAATCTTTCGTCGTATAGAATGGGATTCCAAGTTTATTCATATTTTCAGGAGGGATACCGCAACCCTCATCCTTAATGGCAAGCACTACTTGGTTATTATACAAATAAGTTTTAAGAGTTAGACTACCGCCTTCTTCCATAGCTTCAAGCCCGTTACGAGCTATATTTAAAATTAGTTGAGTAATTTCCTTTCTATTCAATTCAAGATTTGGGATTTTCTCCGGGATATACTGAATTCTCTTGTTTTGAGTAAACGCGTCAGCTTCTAAAAGCGGGTAAAGATGTGTAAGAATGTCGTTGAGACTTTGAAGTTTCAGCTCGGTTTGCTTTGTTTGAGCGAGGGATAAAAATTCTGTAATAATATCGTTTGCTCGATCGAGTTCTGAAATCATCAGTTCGAAGGTGGATTTTTGGGCAGCATAATCAGGTTTCACCCCCATAAGCTGCAGGTAACCGCGCACGGTCGTCATTGGATTCCGTATTTCGTGCCCAATCCCAGCAGCCATTTGCCCTACAAGGTTCAGGCGATCTAGTCTGGCCATTTCATCTTGAGCAACCTTTCGGTCTGTAATGTCTCGGAAATAAGAGCTTAGACCAGTCTCTGTAGGGTAAGTGCTAACTTCAAACCATTTGTTGCCTAACACCTCAGAGAAAACTTCAAAGGTTATAGATTTGTTTTCGCTGAGAACGTCTTGAGAGTGTAGTAGGGCAGTGTTCATAATGGTCCATTCTTCCGTCATTTTTTTACCTAACAATTCATCACGAGATCTTCCGAAAGCGATTTCACCTGCACGATTGATATACGTCAATTGAGTGTTTCTATCTACAGCGAGAAAACAATCAGTCATACTTTCAAGGATTGAGACTATCTCTTGCTGCGATTTGATTAAATTTTCACATGTTGTTTTTTGCTCAGTTATATCTTGATAATAAACCGATAATCCATTTTCAGAGGGATATACTTTTACTTGATACCAGATGCCTTTCTCTAAAAAGCTTTGATATTCAAAGGTCATAGGTTCATGATGGGCGATGGCTTTTTGATAATTCAAGTGGAAAAACGTCCCTTGTGCTTGTGGAATTTCTTTCCAGAGAACATTGCCTAAAAGTTTATTTCGTGATTTGCGCAATAATTCCTCAGCTTTATTATTGATGAAGGTAAAACGCCATTGATGGTCAAGGACGTAAAATCCGTCAGGCATATGATTGATAATATCTGCGATAAGCTGGTTACTTCGGGATAGTTCGGCCTCTAAGGAAAGGTATTTTGTAAGTTGATCCACTCGTTCTCGCTGCATTCGTTTCATTTCGGTCACATCATTACACGCTATTAAAATACATTCTTGATCATCCATAGTAATTGTTTCAGCGGAAAGGATGGATGTTCCAATTGTACCAAATTTTGTAATAAGTGCACTTTCTATGTTATGCACTGATCCTTGACTGTTAATAATTTTGGTAATTAGTTTAAATTCTTGCTCAGGAACCCCCATTTCAATAGGGGTTTTACCAATAACTTCCTCACGAGAGAAGCCTCTTTCTTCTAGAAAACGATTGTTGACATCTATATACCGATAATCGGGTTTTTTTAGAATAGCCATCATGTTGGGACTCAACTGAAACGTTTTTCGAAATCGGTCTGTTGCTCCTCTAAGCTTTTTCTGTTCCTTTTTCTGATCAGTAATATCGTTGATGATGGCAACATATGCTTCTTCACCACTAGGCATTTGAAATCTTGCCAAGTCGGCGATAAAATACCGGTTATTCTCTGTTAAAATTTCCTGTTGAAGCTGTTTTGTGGTATCAAACACTGATTTATAACGGTTTAACAGAAGATTCGGAGTTTCAGTGAAGGACTTTAACGAGCATTTTTCCGTTATATTTTTACTAAGCAAAAGTGGCCCGTGGTTATTAAAGACCATTAAGTTTAGAGGACTATTTGCTAAGATTGTATTAAGGATGGAGGCTTTACCCAAAAAATCGTAAGTCCAGAAATAGAAGTTAAAAATAATCGTCGTGGCTAATGGAGTAATGATTAAGTATGGAGCCGTAACAATTCTAAGGACTTTTGCAGCATCTCCTTTCCAGGGGGGAATGAATCCTATGATAAATAGAAAGATACATGCCATAAACATGCCTATGATACACCAAAAAAAGAGTTTCTTTCCAGTTTGGGTACTCTTAATGTATTTTCTTAGGAAAGTTCCAAAACAGGCAAAAACGGCGATACTGGTTACACCGCCCATTGAACCGCTTCCTCCAACATTGTATCGATAAAGCGAACTAATGATAGCGGCTATTGCTGCTGTCACGGGACCGCCAACAAACCCAGCCATGGTCATGGTAATGTGTCGGAAATCATAGAAGCGACCAGGAACGACTGTGATTTTACCATCCATTGTAAGGATAGTAATGAGTCCAAACATTACGCCTAAGAAGTAAGGAGAGTATTTTTTGTTCAAAGATAGGTTGATCCATATGACAGCAGCGCAGAGAAACAAGACATTGAGTACATTTGATAAGAAGTCGTAGTACAAATAAACCACTTCCCATTTCTGCAAATTATGTCAACGGTTAAAATTATATTCCTAATTTTGAAAAAATGTTGTCGGAATGTTATGTCGTATTATTATTTTGATTAAGCTTTAATATCTAATAAAATAACTTTTTGTATAAATTAATTGCAATTTCCTAATACTGCTTTTAACGAATGCCGAATTTATCTGGCATCAGGACTTATCATAGAGAAGAGCAATGATCAAAATTGGTAATTGACAGCATAAGATAAAGATGTTAAGATGTGTTTCCGGCCAAAACAGCTGAGAGAGAATTCGGCAACTTGGATGTAAGAATTTAAAAATTAGTAATTGACAATATAAGTCGAAAATGCTAACATCAAGTTCCGTTCAATACCAAGCGAGTGAAATTTGGTAAAGGGACGCAAGGAGTTGAAAATTAGCAATTGACAATGAGAATTGAAAATGCTATTATGTAACTCCGGCCATGATGGCTGACTATCCATGGTCTTTGGTCGCTCCCGGACGTCCATGTCCTTCGCGACACCCAGACCATCCGTGGTCTTTGAAAACTAAACAACAAGGACAGCCAATGAGAGAAACTCGCAAGAGTTTCAAAAGAATCATGAAATCATGAGCAAGATATCATCTTCTTTAAAGAAGTTGAGATAACTTTTTTGGAGAGTTTGATCCTGGCTCAGGACGAACGCTGGCGGCGTGCCTAACACATGCAAGTCGAACGGTCTAATGCTTAACACTGAGTGTTCAGTGAAGTCGGGACAGCGAGAGCGCGAAGCATGAGCGCTCCACGCATTAAAAGTGCCAACATACTTGGGAAACGGAACGCTGAGTGTTAAGTGTTAGATAGTGGCGGACGGG
>NZ_NADJ01000001.1 GCF_002196705.1 Desulfosporosinus sp. FKB | reverse complement strand
TCATTATCGACTGCGGAAGCGCCATCGCCCACGATATCCTGTCGGCGGTTTCGCTGCTGGAGGCTGATTCTGTTCTCCGGCTGGTCAACTGCGACCTGAAATCTGTCAGCTACCTTTCGTCGCAGCTACCGCTCCTGAAGGATCAGAAATGGGATACTGACAAGCAGTATAAGGCGGCTTCCAACATCAAGCCCAATCAAGCCGGAGAGCATATTGAGCAGGTCTTGGGAAGCGTCGCTTTTAAGCTTCCCCATTCGGACGAGGTGGAGAATCTGGCTCTTGCGGGGAACCTGCTGGGAGAGCTGACGCTCAAGGACAGCAGAGGCTTTCGCAAGGAGATCGCCAGACTTGCAAAGGAGGTGTTCGGCGTATGAGTAAAAAGAACCATAACCAGGCAGAAAATATCCCGCCGCTCACAGGAGAAAAACAGCAGACCATCACCATGACAGGCAATCAAGGCCTGTTTTTTTCTTCCGATGGGGCGGCCAGGGAATTCGGACCGGTGCTTCATGAGGTGCAGGAGTACATCTCAAGTAAATATGCCGTGCTGATCACCGATGGAGGCACGGAGGAAGTCAAGGTCCAGATTAAGAGGTATATTACCAAATATGTTCAGGATTACCGCATTGCAGTTGCGGGCATGTCACAGGAGCAGCTGGTGGACGCCCTGTATACCGAGATGGCGGAGTTTTCGTTCCTGACAAAGTATATTTTCGGCGCCGGTATTGAGGAAATTGACGTCAATGCCTGGAACGATATCGAGGTACAGTACAGCAGCGGGATTACTAAAAAGCTGGACGAACACTTTGACAGTCCCGAACACGCCATAAATGTGGTGCGGCGTATGCTCCATGTATCCGGCATGGTGCTGGACAACGCCAGCCCAGCTATTTTGGGTCACCTCTCCAAAAACATCCGTATCGCTGTGCTGAAAACCCCTCTGGTTGACGAGGATGCGGGAGTATCCGCTTCAATCCGTATCGTAAATCCCCAATCCATGAAAAAAGAGGATTTCATCCGGGGCGGTACCGCTGCCGGACCGATGCTGGACTTTCTGGCAGAATGCCTCAGATACGGCATCTCCGTCTGTGTGGCAGGAGCCACCAGCTCCGGAAAGACAACGCTGGCGGGATGGCTTCTGACAACCATACCGGACAATAAAAGGATATTCACCATTGAGAACGGCTCCCGTGAGCTGGCATTGGTGCGCCGGAAGGACGGAAGGGTATGTAACAGCGTCATCCATACCCTGACCCGCATGAGTGAAAACGAGAAGCAGAACATCGATCAGGACATCCTGCTGGACATGGCTCTGCGCTTTAATCCTGAAATCATCTGCGTAGGCGAGATGCGCGGACCGGAGGCCTATGCCGCCCAAGAGTCAGCCAGAACCGGTCACACGGTGCTGACTACCATCCACTCTAACAGCTGCGAGGCTACATGGCGCCGAATGGTCACTTTGTGCAAAAGGAAATATGACATGGCGGACAACACGCTTATGGATCTGGTGACAGAAGCATTCCCCATCGTAGTGTTTTCCAAGCAGTTGGAGAACAAGCAGCGGAGGTTGATGGAGATTATGGAATGCGAGATCCTGCCGGACGGAACACGAAGCTTTCGCAGCCTGTTCCAGTTTCAGATCACAGAGAACCGCGTGGAGAACGGAAAATTCATTATCAACGGCTGCCACAGCGCAGTTCAGGCGATCTCGCCAAGCCTGCAGAAGCGTTTTCTGGAAAACGGGATGCCGCAGGACACCCTGAAACAATTCCTCGCGGCGGGAGGTGCTGCCTGATGATGACAATCCTTTTAGTTGCCTGTGCCGGTTTCATCACAGGCGCTTTTCTTTTCCTCGGAATTTCCCCGCTGGAATTTACCAACGAGCTGTTCGGCTTTCTGACCCGTAGAAACAGAAGCATCAAGGCTGAGATCAACGAAGCTGCCCGGCGTAAAAAGCCATCCTTCCTCCGCCGTGAGATCACCGAGGTGCAGGAGATTCTTGCCATTACCGGACGAGACTCACGCTTCTCCATGATCTGCGCTGCTTCGCTGATATTTTTTGGAGCAGGCGCCTGCCTTGCCATCCTGATAGGCAATATATTCCTTGTGCCCGTGACGGCGGTTGGCATGATGTTTATTCCCTTTTGGTACATCAGGCTGACAGCCACGCATTACAAAAAGAACATCGCCGCAGAGCTGGAAACTGCTCTGTCTATCATCACTACGGCTTATCTGAGAAGCGAGGATATCCTGACGGCGGCGGAGGAAAGCATTCAATACCTCAATCCTCCTGTACAAAGCGTATTTGCCGGATTTCTGACGCAGGTGAAGCTTATTGACCCCGATCTGGACAAGGCGCTCCACATCATGAAGCCAAAAATAGATAATGAGGTGTTCCAAGAATGGTGCGATGCCATAGCCGCATGCCAGCATGACCGCAGTCTTAAGACCACGCTGACTCCTATTGTCAGCAAGCTCTCAGACATGCGTATTGTGAATGCCGAACTGGAATACCTGGTGTTTGAGCCGCGCAAGGAATTCATCATCATGGCCCTGCTGGTGGTCGGCAACGTGCCAATCATGTATTTTCTCAACAAGGACTGGTATCATACCCTGATGCATACGGCGGCGGGGCAGATCATTCTGGCAGTCTGCGCCGCCGCGATTTTTGTCTCCACTGCGTTTGTAATCAGGCTGACCAAGCCCATCGAGTACAGGAGGTGATAGAAAGAATGACACAACTGTTTTTTACAGGAGTCCTCCTTGCCGCAGGGCTGTATTTCATTCTGGCAAGCATCCTGAAGCTGCCTACAATGGACACAGCCAAGGCCATGCTGAATGCGGGTAGGAAGAACAAAAAAACCGCCAAAAGCGTGGAAGCCTGGCTCATGTCCGGGGCAGTCAAGCTCTCAAGGTATATCCGGATGGACGAATACAAGCACAGCCGCATGGCAAACGTCCTGAAGGCGGCTGGCTTAAGCATGACGCCGGAGGTTTATTCGGCCTATGCCATCACAAAAGCCGGAGCTATTCTGCTGGGTGCGATTCCCTGCCTGTTTCTTCTTCCTCTGCTCTCGCCGGTGCTGATTATCCTTGCTGTCCTCACATACTTCAAGGAAATTCGGAAGGCCGACGAGCAGCTCAAGGAAAAGCGGGAGCAGATCGAAGGCGAGCTTCCGAGGTTTGTTTCTACCATTGAGCAGACCTTGAAGGCCAGCCGTGACGTACTGGCAATGATGGAGAACTATAAGAAAAATGCCGGTCCCGCCTTTGCCCATGAGCTGGATGTTCTGACGGCCGACATGCGCTCATCCAGCTATGAGGCAGCGCTGACCCGGTTTGAGGCAAGGCTCAATTCACCCATGCTCTCCGATGTGGTCAGGGGGCTCATCAGCGTCCTGCGCGGCGATGACAGCGCTGTGTATTTTCAGATGCTGGCACATGATTTTAAGGCATTGGAACTCCAACGGCTGAAAGGACAAGCGCAGAAGATCCCGTCGAAGATCAGGGTGTTCTCGTTTATCATGCTGATGTGCTTTCTCTTGACCTATCTCGTCATTATCGCCATGGAGATACTTAGTTCCCTTGGCGGGATGTTTTAAGGAGGTGCGATATGGATCATAAAGATATTAAAGCGGAGCTTTGGGAAAAGCTTGAGGCAAACTATATCTCCCTTATGCGGAAGTGGTTAAAGCTGAAGCCGCTTCAGCTTATTGAACAAGCGGAGGAAATTGCCGCCACTAAACTGGTGTACAGCGAACTGAAGGATGGCGGGTACAGTATGGATTATCTGGAATACCTGCTTCGCTTCAAGAATCCGCTGGAGGTGGTGCGGGATAAATGGATTGAGGAAAACGGCTCTGAAATGGTGCATGATGATGACATAACTCATGCGCTTTGGTCTATTGCCGATAAGCAGGACGCCGAACAGGACTACGAGCCGGATGAAGCCTATATCTCACCTGGACAGGGGGTGGGGATGTGCTGAAGCTGCTAAGAAGTAAACGCGGCGAGGGGTATATCGACGTGGCGGTGCTGGTGCTGTGCGTGATGCTGGTCATCGCCTTGGCAGTGAGCGTACTTCCGGTGTTCGTAACAAAAAACAAGCTGGATACCTACGCTTCGGAACTCTGCCGTGAGGCAGAGATTGCCGGGCGCGTCGGCAGCGAAACCACCCTGCGGGCACAGGTTCTCACTGAACAGACAGGACTTGCCCCGAATATTTCATGGTCGAAAACCGGAAGGCTCCAGCTGAACCAGGAATTCACCGTGACTGTCACCACGCAGGCGGATATTGGCCTGTTCGGAGGCTTCGGGAGCTTTCCCGTCACCCTGAAGGCCGAGGCCAGCGGCAAGAGCGAGGTGTACTGGAAATGAGATTTGGCAGAATTTATGATATACTGAAAAGCAAAAGAGGCACGTCCTTTCCGCTTGTCGTTGCCGTCACCCTCGCACTCGTGATTGTTTTCTGCGGCGTTACCGAGTCCATCCGGCTGATGATTGTAGCCCAGGGTGTCCGGGATGCTGTGCAGTCTGCAGTTATCTCGACAATCAACGACAATTATGACAACGTGTATCATGGCGAGCGGGAAGGCTATAGCGGAGCCTATCAGCCAAGTGCCTCAAACTTTCAAGAAAGCCTGGATTATGGCGATATATACGGCAGACTGGATCACCTGCTGGGGCTCCGTCAGGAAAACGGCTATCATGTGAAAGATGCTGGGGATGACATGGAATTCCGGCTGTCCGGCCTCTCCGTAGACCTTGACAACATGCCCCTGGCCCCCGCGAGTCCCGATAATTCAAAGGGCTTGCAGGCCGATGCAGCCATAAAGCTGGAGGTTCCGGTATCCTTTGGCGGGAAAAGCCTGCCGCCCATGGTGATCAATCTCAGGGTAAAGGCAAAATATATACCGATATTTTAACGTTTTAGGATTGGCCATAGACTTCCGGAAATTTCTGTAGTATGGTGTGTCATTGAAAAGACATATCAACCTTTAACACAAAGGAGGTATCCTGAAATGAAACTGACAGAAAAAATGAAAAAGCGCCTCACCGTCGCCGGACTCGGCGTGGTGTGCGTCGTCCTTGTCATAGCGATAGCCTCGCAGTTTAGAACAGAAGCGCCTAAAGACGTAACCGTCCAGCCCTCTTCCACGGTATCGGACGCTGTCAGCCCCAGCATTCCGCCCGTGGAGCCCAGCAAGGCTCCGGAGGTGAACGCCCAGCCCATCGACCCGGCAGCGGCTTCCGTTCAGTCCACTGATACCGGCAACTCCACGGGTACGGAGCAGAGCATACAGGCGGAGGTCACAAAGCCCACAAAACTGCCGCAGGAGGTATTGACCGACCCATCCAAAACTCCGGACGGAGAGAAGGTAGACAAAGGTAAAAAGCCGGAGAGCAATGCGTCGTCTTCAACGCCGAAATCCGGAGATAAGAAGAACGGTAAAATCTATGTCCCCGGTTTCGGCTGGATCGACGATAACGGCGGCGGAGGTTCGGGAACAACTGCCGGTGATATGTACGAAAACGGCAACAAGATCGGGAAAATGGACTGAAAAACTTAATAAGTAAGGGTGAAGAACACAGCAGAGATGCTGTGTTCTTTGCGTTGCAAGGAGGTTTTCATGAAACGGACACTCAGCATTTTTCTTTTACTTGTGCTGTTGCTTTCTCTGCTTCAACCTGTTGCAGCCCGTGCCGAGGGCGAGGGTAACATAGATAACGGCGGCGGAGGAATGGGCAACGGTACAAACACAGATTACTGGAATCCCGGTGATGAAGGCGTGAGAGTGACGGTCATCCGGGTAAGCGACCATGCGGTTGTGACTACACCGATTGACCTTACAAACAAATATCCCACGATTTCCGTTAACTTTAAAAAGGTATGTAAAATCTCATATATCGGAGGACGTGCTCTTTCACCGGACACGAATGCATACGATTATATTAATCCATCCCAACCCCTGCCCAAAATCATAGGTACGTCAGGTGGCAACGCTAATATTGCCGCAATCAAAAGCTATTTCACCGACGAGCAAGTCATTCGTAGCATCGCAAACCTCACAGGCATGGATTTTAATGTTCTGACAAACGGTCAATACCGTCTACTCCTTGAACCCATTGCATATATGACCTTTGGAGGAATCAATTACGCCATGACAGCTACCGAAGCAGCGCTTTTTGACCGTCAGCTGAACGGCGGACTGCGGAGCCAGATGGCAACGCTCAGTCATAAGAACCTGCCGCTGGCGATGTTCCTGGAAACGCCGGACCTTGGCTACCCGGCGTGGGGCGGCTCTGCAACCACCGCCGCGTCGGATGAGGACATCATTTCCTCCCTTGGCCTGGGCATCGTGCGCTTTAATGAAGCGGAGCCGGAGCCACCGGAGGTTACTGCAGCTGATTATGAGTATCGGGTCAATACTGAAGTCATCACATCAGTTACTGTTCGCGGCGGTCAGTCAGATCCGGATCATCCAGTCACAGTGAGGTTTACAATCGGCGGTCAGACCTATACCGTTAACGGAGTATATTATCCGGAGGGAGACAGCCAGCTAGTGTGGGTTCGTTGGCGGACGCCTGCGACTCCGCAGCTTATGACCATTCATGTTTCGGTGTCGGGCGGCGGCTCTGCAAGCCAGGGAACTATCATTGCAAAGATTGTGGATCTCTCCGGAAATGATCCACCGAATCCGGTAGCTGATGACCGGAATGACTCCTACTCTGCATCCGCTGTGACTAACAAAGCTCAGAAAACCTCAGCTTTCTGGGGTGTGTGGCGACCGTGGTGGCATTCCAATTGGGTATGGATTTCTACGGGTGAAGATACCGGTTATTGGGTAGACGAAGGCTGGTGGGAGTTCGACTGGCTCTCTTATTCCGCAACTCTATCGGCTGCCATGAATGTCGTTCCCGATGCCAAAGACCCCACAGCATCCGGGAAAACTATGAAAAGCGGATACGGCATCAATCAGACCGTTACCGCAAATGTCAGCACTAATCAATCCTCGGCAGTGACCGACGCGCAGACAGCCGTGACATATTTCCCCGAATTCCGGTACGAAACCTACTGGCGGCTGCTGGAACGAACACAGGCCGGATACAGCTCAAAATTCGAGTTTAAGTCTAATAAATACTCGACCTACAAGCGCCGGACGCATTTCACGCCCATATGGTTCCCAGACATTAGCTATACGCCTTATACCTGGCTCACTGACTGCTGGACTCCGGCCGGTATGCTTTCCATGAACCTCACCGACTCGGTGACTATCCGGGGAAGCCTTTGGGATGACTGGCACATCGCACCGGTAAAGCCATAACAACAGAAAAAAGATACAGGACCGCAGGGAAATGAAACGCTTTGCGGTCTTTTTAATGCAAAAAAATTAAAATCAGAAAGGTGGTTAACCTCATGAAACTCAAAAGAATCCTGCCTGTTTTCCTTGTGGTCCTGCTGCTGGGCTTCGTTCTATGTACGACTGCTTATGCCACAACGCCCACAGGCGACGTGGCCGGAGCAATCCAAAACACCTGGAACGACGCCTCCCAGCAGATCAAGACCGTGGTGAATAAGGTGGTATTTCCAGCAATCGACCTGATACTGGCGGTGTTTTTCTTTGCCAAGCTCGGTACGGCCTATTTCGACTACCGGAAGCACGGACAGTTTGAATGGGCAGCTCCGGCAATCTTGTTCGCTTGTCTTGTGTTCACCCTGACCGCCCCGTTATATATCTGGCAGATTCTAGGGATGTAGAAGAAGAGCCAAAAACCACCAAGCGTATAGTTAATTAATTGGAACGCAGATTTCGCAAAGGTGTTGTTCTATTAGTGGAGCCGCATAGCGTTCCAAAATCGGCCGTGTAGGATCAGGCAGATAGTTGTCTGCAGAAAGCTTTTGAAAAATTTCTGCCCAAGCCTGTTTTATAGCCTCAGTTGTATGCTTAACAATACAAACCGCATACTTCCCTCCGGCAATGTCACCTAGCTGCACGTCTGCGTTTTCTATAAGGTAACCTTCAGGCAGGAGTATGCAAACATCATATCGACAGTTTTCGGGAGGCATGATCTGTGGGTCGTCGTGGGCGATGCCCAAAATCACCGTTTTATTGTTCATCAGATCATTGGTTTTCGCCCAGTGTTTCAAATGTTCCATAGCCTGGATGTTTCCCAAACCATAAGAGCCAGTTTGCCGAATGTAAGCTATACGGCTGGGGGATATGTTCTCTACGTTTATAATCATTACATTTTCCTCTCTTTCGTTATATTGTGACCGTCATTTTTCACAGTACGATGCTTTAAAATGAAATGCAACTTAAATTTAAAAAATTGTATGTTATTACCAGTTAAGCAGATTGCCATTATGCAAGTATTGACTGATAAACCTATGTAGGAGGTAAGAAAATGAATTACTTTGAACAGGAGCTGCGTAGGCTGTTCGGAAATGTCACTAATATCACTGATAAAAGGTTCGTCGGAAGGGCTTTCTTCGGCAAGCTCACCGACGATCTCCGTGTCAGGATTGAGTTCGTCACGCTGGGCATGGCTGACCATTACGAGGCAATCAAAGCAACCGTAATAAACCGTAACGACGGCCCGGTGGATGCCCTCACGCTTCGATTCACCGACCTGCTCGGCAAGAAAATGGTCAGCAACCAAAACTTCAGGGATGGTATCGCCCCGTATATATGGAAGTATGGGGACAAAATCGGATGGTATGTCTACAAGCCGACAAAAGCGGATTACGATCAGATCTCCGGGGCTCTTAATGATTACTTAGACGTATTCCGAGAACCAAAGCTGGATATGGAGCAGTCCGGCCATAACGAAAAGGGAATGACAATGCAAGGTATGTAAATATGGCAATTTTCCGGGAGTCTGTGGGATGACAGGCTCCCTAATTTTTTATCCGGAAAGGAGGTGACAACCCATGTTTATATGGGATTTTGTCGCCGACAAGGTTCTCGGTCAGATCGTTGACTGGATCTACGGCCAGATCATCGGCTTCCTCGGCAACTTTTTCGCGGCCATGGGAAATATGGGCGCAGACCTGTTTGATATGAACTGGGTAAAGTCTATCGTCCTGTTTTTTGTTTATCTGGCTTGGGCCCTCTATGGAACCGGACTGGTGGTTTCGGCCTTCGAATGCGGCATTGAGTACCAAAGCGGGAGGGGAAGCATCAAGGACGCCGCCATAAACGCCATCAAGGGCTTTATGGCTGTCGGACTATTTTCCACGGTGCCGATAGAGCTTTACAAACTCTCCATCTCCCTGCAGAGCAGTCTCACGGCGGGAATCACTGGTCTGGGAACGGGTATCGACACTGTCGCCGCCAACATCATCAATCAGCTGAGTGCCGCGGGAAATCTTGAAAACGCTACTAATGCAGGGGTGTTCGGCGGCATGGGAGTGATCACCAGTCCCATTATGCTGATCTTCATTCTCATCCTCATGGGATACGCGGTGATCAAAGTCTTTTTCGCAAACTTAAAGCGCGGCGGCATTTTGCTCATCCAGATTGCTGTAGGCAGCCTGTATATGTTTTCCGTCCCGCGCGGGTATCTTGACGGCTTCGTCAGCTGGTGCAAGCAGATTGTCGGCCTGTGCCTGACAGCCTTCCTGCAGTCCACCATCCTCATCGCGGGGCTCATGGTGGTCAAGGATCATGCCCTGCTGGGGCTGGGCTTGATGCTGTCTGCCGGTGAGGTGCCGAGAATCTCCGGAGCGTTTGGACTAGATACCAGCACAAAAGGCAATCTGATGAGCGCCGCTTATACTGCGCAGACCGCCGTCAACATGACGAGAACCGTGGTAAAGGCGGTGGCTGCGAAATGAAGCTGGTATATATCTGCTCCCCCTATGCCGGGAATATCGAAAACAATGTTCGGTTTGCCAGAGCTGCTTCCCTCTATGCCGCAGAGCATGGTTGTGCGCCTGTCGCAGTTCACCTGTTATACCCGCAGCTTCTGGACGACGCTGTACCAGCCCAGCGTGAGATCGGCATCCGGATGGGACTGCGGGTACTGACCTCCTGCGATGAGCTCTGGATCTGCGGAGAGCGCATAAGCCTAGGCATGAGCAGTGAAATCGCAGAAGCCGAGCGACTGGGCATCCCTGTCAGAAGCCTGTCAACAGAACAGATACAAGAGTGGCGCTGTATGAAGGTATTGTCCGATTATCCTATAGAAAGAAAAATCAAGCCGGAAGAAGCGCCTTCCCACGGCTTGAAGCTGCAGCTGTGACCTCATCGCTAACCCTCGGAAGCCTGTTTGACGGGATCGGCGGTTTCCCGCTGGCAGGCGTCCGGCAGGGCT
This sequence comes from Desulfosporosinus sp. FKB, assembly GCF_002196705.1. Taxonomy (GTDB): domain Bacteria; phylum Bacillota; class Desulfitobacteriia; order Desulfitobacteriales; family Desulfitobacteriaceae; genus Desulfosporosinus. Next base: position 8,449 of record NZ_NADJ01000001.1, on the reverse strand, counting down.
TCACCCCTGCATGGGCCAGCGAGATCGAGCCGTTTCCCATTGAGGTTACGAAATTACGGTTTTCTGAAATGCTTCATGTAGGCGACATTACAAAGTTGAAGGGCACTGAGCTTACTCCCGTGGACGTGGTCTGCGGGGGTTCTCCATGTCAGGATTTATCGGTAGCGGGTAAACGCGCCGGGCTTCAGGGAGAGCGATCCGGCCTGTTCATGGAGCAGATCCGTGTTATAAAGGAGTTGAGAGAGCATGACGCAAGAACCAAACGAACAGCTGACCCTGTTCGACTTAGACCCAGATATATGGTCTGGGAGAATGTCCCCGGAGCTTTCTCCTCCGCAGACGGAGAGGACTTCCGGGCGGTGCTTGAGGAAACCTGCAGAATTGCTGACAGTACCGTATCTGTACCTCGACCTCCGGGAAGGATATGGAAGTCTGCTGGGGCCATATTGGGCGATCAATTCTCACTTGCTTGGCGAGTATACGACGCTCAATACTGGTCCGTCCCACAAAGGCGCAAAAGAATCTATCTTGTCGCAGATTTTGGAGGACACACCGCACCCCAAATACTATTTAAGCAAGACAGCCTGTTTGGGGATACTGCGCCGGGCGATGAAGCGCGGAAAGGAGCTTCCCCCTGTGCTGAAGCAGGCGCTGGAGATCCAGGCGGGAGTAAAGTCTGTGTAGAAGCAGACGGCGGTCCTATCGCCTTTGCCTGCAACCAGCGGGATGAGGTGCGGGATTTGCACGATGTGTCCGGAGCAATTCAAGCTCAGCCGGGCATGAAGCAGCAGACCTTCATCGCCGCAGGCTTCTCAGCCGGTCAGGGTGAAAAGGCCGGAGGAATAGGCTGTCAGGAGGAATGCACTCCGACCCTGAACTCGTCGGATAGCGGCTCCAACATGGTACCTTCCGTGCTGTGCCTAAACGATCAGGGCGGCAGCATAATGAATGTAAGTCACAATATTACCGGTACGCTTCGCGCGCAGATGGACGGTCACCCTCCTCTCGTCTTGGGCAATGTGCCGGAGCTGTACGAGAATCATGGCATTGACTCACGCTATACAGGTCCTCATGACGTAGCGCCGACCATGTCAGCTCGGTACGGAACAGGCGGCAATAATGTGCCGCTTATTACACAGAACTCAATAATGTCTGACGATGAAAGTGACGAACCGGCGTATGCGGAAACCTATTGCATTGCCGGAAACATCATCGACCGGCAGGATCATAACGGCGGCAACGGCATGGGTTTCCAGCCGGATATAAGCTATACATTAAATACCGCTGACAGGCATTGTGTATTCTCCCAGCAGCGAAGCGACGAATATGTTCACAATGATGTGGTCAGCACCCAGAGCGCTCGGCAATATAAGGACTCGACTGATCTTATTTGCCAACCGGACGTCGCTGGTCTGGACTGCCGCAACGGTACTGAAAACGGTGATCTGAGCGGAACGCTCCAGTCTAGGACGGACGGAGGATACTCTCTGAATAATGTGCATCCTGTCCGTATCGGGAAGCTCATCCGACGCTTAACTCCGTTGGAATGTGAAAGATTGCAGGGCTTCCCTGACTACTGGACAGACATCCCCGGTGCCTCGGACAGTGCAAGATATAAAGCCCTTGGCAACAGCGTGGCGATCCCCTGTGTGGAGCATGTGCTCCGGGGGATCGCATTTTTTTTGCGAAAATTCTATGAAGAACAGGAGGAATCCGAATGTATATCTACCCCGACAACCTGAAATCCAAGGCGGTGCTGTGGCTGTGGCAGCTCAGGGATATCGGTGCCATCGGCGTCGGTCTTTTGCTCTCTGTGTTTGCGCTTGCGCAGCTTAAGCTTCTCCCGCCTATCGTTATCACGGCCCTCTATGCTTTCTTGACCATCCGATTTGAGGATACCAGCATCCTGGACTTTATTAAATATGCCTGTGCCTTCTTCTTTATAAAGCAGCAGACCTACGAATGGGGGTACGGAAAGCAATGAACAGGAAAGAAAAAAAGGCTGGCAGGCAAAAGCAATTCACCCGCCAGCTCATCAATACAAAGGGCGTCACAGAATACAGCCTTCTGACCTATAGAGGCGACGAGCTTGTGTATTTTCTGATCAAGCCTACCAACATTTCAGTCCTGTCTGAGGACAGCGTATCGGCGAGGATCTATGCTCTGATGACCGTCCTCAAGGGAATGGCGGAGCTGGAATTCCTATGTCTGAACAGCCGTGAAAACTTTGAGGACAACAAGCAGTTCCTGAAAAACCGGCTGGAACACGAGAACAATCCCGCTGTGCGCAGGCTGCTGGAAAATGACCTGACTCATCTTGACCGGATACAGGTACAGATGGCAACGGCACGGGAATTCCTTGTTGTCATCCGGCTTCGGACCGAGAAGGAAAGCGAAGTATTCCCATATTTGAACCGCATTGAAAAGACCCTGCGCGAGCAGGGCTTTTCAGTAATAAGAGCGGATAAAGAGGACATCAAGCGCATCCTTGCCGTCTATTTCGAGCAAAATGTTACCACCGAACAATTCGAGGATTTTGACGGGGAACGGTGGATTGTCCTGAACGATTAAATTTATCTGCTGGAAAGATGATCCATCCACAGCTGAAAGACCCGCTTGTTGGTTTTTTCATCCTTGTGGTTGAGACAAAATAACAAGTCATTGGTAAAGCCCTGTAGGTACCCTGGGATGATTGGAACAATAAAAAACTGTTCTATGATCGCTTGATTTAGTTGTTCCATTGGACCTTCCCCAATTAGATGGACAATTTTATTGTAGTGATCATTCAGCTTTGAAAGACTCTTAATTTTGGAAAGATTCTGTTCCTGCTGGTGCCAGTAATCAAGGACAGCTTGCTTTAAATAGGGTTCGGATAAGGAGATATAATGTAAACTGGCAACGGTATGCATATCGTCATAAATATAAGAGTGTTCCTCGAATTCCTTTGCCGCCACGTCATAAAATAGATGATCCTTACATGCTTTTTTGCCTTCTAAGACATCAAAACAAAGCCTTCGCAGCCATGAGCCGGCCTCGAATCCATCATTGGTAGAATCATAGGCTAGGGTACAGTTGGCTGTTTCAAAAATAAGGGACAGGTAGCTGTCCAACAAGTCCTTCCGGAGACCCAGCCTCCCCCGGATTTCATTTGCCAGCTCAAAGACTCGCTGGAGGGAGCATTTTGTGGTTCCAAGGGCCTCAAACCCCAGTATTTGTCCGCTGTTTTCAAAAACATTCATCGTTTTATCCCGACCTTTCTATATTTGGCCGGGGATTTCCCGAAAGACAAAAAACGCATGCAAAGGTGCGGACGGTCCCGTCCGGATTCCCTTGCACGCGATAGGTGTTTCATACTTGTACAGCCATGACAAAAAGTGTAAAATGTTTTTGTCATGGTGCCGTTTTACGGTTGTGCAGGGTGCTCTTATCACCTTACGCAGGGCTGAGATGTTCCCGCATTTCAGCCTGCCATGATGTATTTTGTTGTCAGAGAAATCCCGTTGACGTGTATTACACCTCTGTAAGGAAGAAAAGTCAAGACGATTCTCAGCCGGCCTTTCAGTTGAAACTATCAGCTATTCGAATTTTGAGTGAAAATATAGTATAATATATATACAAGGCGGGTGTTGAAATGAGAGATCTCGAAAAACTAATTGATGAGGTTAACGGCTCAATGTCAATGGAAGGCATGCCGCTAACACAGACCGATAAAGACAGAATCAGACATTGCGCGGGGAATGAAGAACTGGTTGAAAAAACGATAGCCGAACTCATCAAAAAGCACACGGCTGTCATGGATCAAACCCATGAACAGCAATTATGATTATAGCTACGAGTGGGATCAGAGATATTGTTACCCTCATTCCAAGGTGCTTATCAACAAGCTGGGCATTAAGGATGAGGAAAAGCTTCGCATTGCCGAAAGAGAAATAACCTCTTTACGGATTGCCAATGCCAAAATAAGCGTTATAAAAGGCGATTTTGACCTGCTACATCTAAAAAGGGTTCACAAGTATATCTTCGGTGATATCTACGAATGGGCAGGCGAAATAAGATGGGTAAACATTGCCAAAGGCAATATGTTTTGCAGCTTTGAGTTTATAGAATCCAATGCCGGTTCGCTTTTCAACAAGCTGAAAAGGGAGGATTATTTGAAAGATACCTCCCAAGATAAAATCCCGCTCCGCTTGTCGCATTACCTCAGTGAAATTAATGCCCTTCACCCTTTCAGAGAAGGAAATGGCAGGGCGCAAAGACTCTTTATTGAATATCTGGCCGAAAACGCGGGTTATGGTGTAGACTTTTCCCAGGTGACCGACAAGCAAATGATTGAAGCAAGCGCCGCTTCATTTCTGTGCGATTATACGAAAATGGACGAGATTTTCACTGCGATAACCCAACCGCTGCAGGGAAACAACATGACGCAAACTTTCATGGGATAAATTCGAATACACAACTCAGAAAAAGGCAAGTTTCATAAATAAGCGGGGGAGTATTCATTTTGCGAATATTCCCTTTTTATATTTTACCGATATAAGAGCCGTTTGCTAATTGTATCCATAGAGCAAGCGGCTTTTTTCATATCCAAATTCAAGCAGAAGGAAGTGAATTCAATGGTCCAAAGAAGATCCGGTGCACTAGAGACTGCACGGGATGATGTGCGCATCCAGGAATTCCTAGATATGATTTCTCCGTCCATGATTAGGTTTTTCACGGACTATTTTATTTGCGGCAACACATACCGCTGCGTATGGGCGCTTCGCGAGTACCCGACAGCCACGGAAGAACAGGCGATTTTGCGCCACCTGGGTGAAAAGGACGGCATTACCCTGCACATCTATACCCGTCACGTCACAGCGGTGGAAGAGAGGAAGATTATCAGCAACGCCGCCAATAAGAACCGTCTGAACAGGAACAACACCAACGACCTTCAGCAAACCGTCACTGCCGAAAGCAACCTTCAGGATGTTGCGGGTATAGTGGCAAACATGCACAGAAACAAGGAGCCGCTGCTCCACGCAGTCGTATATATTGAGCTGTCCGCCCATGACCCTGACCAGCTCAAGCTTCTGCAGACCGAGGTACTGACTGAGCTGATCCGAAGCAAACTGAATGTCGACCATCTCCTGCTCCGCCAGCAGCAGGGCTTCCTGTCGGTAATGCCCTCCGGCTGGAACGTGTTCGGCGATCAGTTTGAACGGGTGCTGCCCGCCAGCTCGGCCGCTAATCTTTATCCCTTTAACTACAGCGGCAAAACAGATCCCAATGGCTTCTGCCTGGGCAGGGATAAATTCGGCAGCAACATCCTCGTGGATTTTAACCGGCGCGCCGATGACAAGACCAACGCCAACATCCTTATCCTCGGCAATTCCGGTCAGGGCAAGAGCTATCTGCTAAAGCTCATTCTGACCAACCTGCGGGAATCCGGCATGAAGGTGATCTGCCTCGATCCGGAAATGGAGTTCGAGGATCTCACAAACAACCTCGGTGGTTGCTTCATTGACCTGATGACCGGCGAATTCATCATCAATGTTCTGGAACCCAAGACCTGGGACGAAACCGGCGATCCCAAAGATACGGGAGCACCCCAGGCATTCCGGCAGACATCCAAACTCAGCCAGCATATCAGTTTCTTGAAAGACTTTTTCCGCGCCTATAAGGATTTTGATGACCGCCAGATCGACACTATTGAGATTATGCTGGGCAAGCTTTACAACAAATGGGGCATCACAGATTACAGTAATTTTGACCGCTTAAAGTCCGCAGATTACCCGATCCTGTCTGACCTGTACGAGCTGATCGAGTTGGAATACAAGGAATTTGACGAGAGCAAACGCCAACTCTATACAGCGGATACGCTGCGGGAAATCTGTCTTGGACTCCATTCCCTGTGTAAGGGTGCGGAGTCCAAATTTTTTAACGGGCACACCAATATCAAAACCAGCGAGTTTGTAACTTTCGGGGTCAAGGGGCTTCTGCAAGCCAGCAAAAATCTGAGGAACGCCCTGCTGTTCAACGTGCTGTCCTACATGAGCAACGAGCTTCTCACTACCGGCAATACGGCTGCCAGCATTGACGAGTTCTATCTGTTCCTTTCCAACCTGACTGCTGTGGAATACGTCAGGAACTTCATGAAGCGCGTCCGCAAAAAGGATTCAGCAGTGATTCTCTCCAGTCAGAACCTTGAGGACTTCAATATCGACGGCATCCGGGAGTATACCAAGCCGCTGTTTTCCATCCCTGCCCACGCTTTTCTGTTCAACGCAGGGAACATCGATAAGCGGTTCTATATGGATACGCTCCAGCTGGAAGAATCGGAATACAACCTGATCCGGTATCCCCAGCGTGGTGTATGCCTGTATAAATGCGGAAACGAGCGATATAACCTCATGGTTCATGCTCCGGAACACAAGGCAAAGCTCTTTGGAAAGGCAGGTGGACGATGATGGAAGTGGGTGATGAAGCATGGACATGAAAGAGCAGCGCTTCGGAATTGAGATCGAAATGACAGGACTGTCCCGTCAGCGCGCCGCACGCGTGCTGTCGGAATATTTCGGACGGCCTGCCAGCTTTGACGGCGGCTACTACGGAGAATATTCAGTGCTGGACAGCCAGAGCCGCCGCTGGAAGGTCATGAGCGACGGCAGCATAACTACAGAAAGAAAGGAAGGACGGCAGATCGTTTCGGCAGATAACACCTACAGCGTGGAGCTGGTCAGTCCCATCTGCCGCTATGAGGATATCGAAACCATACAGGAGCTTGTTCGCAAGCTTCGGCAGGCCGGAATGATTGCAAATAAAAGCTGCGGCATACACATTCACCTGGACGCCTCGCCGCACAACGCCAACACTCTGCGAAACATCACCAACATTATGGCCTCCAAGGAGGATCTCGTCTACAAGGCTATGCAGGTTGAGGTGGCGAGGGAACGTCAGTACTGCAAGAAGGTTGAGCAGAGCTTCCTGGAAGAGCTCAACCTTAAAAAGCCCCGGACGCTGGACGAGGTCAGCCGCATCTGGTATCACGGCAGCGACGGCCGCCGTGAGCATTACCACAATAGCCGGTATCATTGCCTCAACCTTCACAGTGTGTTCCAGAAGGGCACCATAGAGTTCCGGCTCTTTAATTCCACCACTCATGCCGGGAAGATCAAGGCATACATTCAGCTCTGCCTCGCTATATCCACACAAGCTCTTAACCAGCGGTGCGCCAGCCGACAGAAAACCCGCAGCACCAATGAGAAGTATACCTTCCGAACTTGGCTTCTACGGCTTGGGCTTATAGGGGATGAATTCAAAACCGCCCGGCTTCATCTTCTGGAGCATCTGGACGGCTGTATCGCCTGGAAAGACCCGGCGCAGGCTCTTCAGCAAAAAGAACGGTTACGACAGAAGAAAGAAAAGGAGCTGGCCGAAGCGGCACAATCGGCAACGCCGCAGCAGGAGCAGACAACTGAAAACGAACAGGAACAGGCCGGGGAGCAGAGCATATACCCCGGCCTTTCTATGTCAATGTAGCAAGGAGGAACGAACAAAATGAAATCTGAAACCCTGTATATCGCCTATGGCAGCAATCTCAATTTGCCGCAGATGGCATTCCGCTGCCCGACCGCAAAGGTGGTCGGTGCCAGTGAGATCAAGGATTACGAGCTGCTGTTCCGAGGCGGACGGAGAAGCTCCGTCGCAACTGTGGAACCGCTCAAGGGCTCCAGCGTCCCTGTTCTTCTGTGGATGCTGAAGGAAAATGACCTTCTGGCTCTCGACTGCTATGAGGGACATCCGTCCTTCTACCGCAAGGAGATATTCGATGTCGAGTTCAGAGGCAAGACTGTTTCGGCCATGGTATACATCATGAACGATGGTCATCCCTTCGGCTCGCCTTCGGATTATTACCTCAACACCATCATGGAGGGCTACCAATCGGCGGGCTTTAATACTGAACTTTTAGAACAGGCTGTGGAAAAATCCATCCGTCTGGCACAGGAGCAGCAGGAACCGGAGCAGGACACGCTGTTCAGCCCGAAATGGTGGTGATGCTCCATGGCAGATCCCGCAGCCATTACCCTTACGGTTAGGGCAGCCATCGCTGCTGCAGCCGATAAACGGACATGGAAGGCAATCGGAGTGGTCATAGCTTCCATCCTGACTCCCATCATTCTGATTGTCGTAATGATCATGAGTATTCTCTCAGGAGGCTCTGATCACAACAAAGCTGCCATCGATCTGTCCTTTAACGGCGGCAGTATTCCAGCGGCCATGCCTGCCGAGTACGCTTCGCACATCAGCGACATGAGTAATTGCTTTGCTGTTCTGGACGAAGCTATATCCGAGGCTGAAACCCGGATGGAAGGAGGCGCTTTGGATAACATCCGCATCAAGTCCATTTTTTATTCTCTGAATTTCGGCGCTGAAAATCTGTCCCTGTCAAGGACAGAAGCCCGCGCCTTCG